>CANMOU010000023.1 GCA_947499555.1 uncultured Roseovarius sp. | reverse complement strand
CCCCCCCCCCCCCCCCCCCCCCCCCCCCCCCCCCCCCCCCCCCCCCCCCCCCCCCCCCCCCCCCCCCCCCCCCCCCCC
>CANMOU010000022.1 GCA_947499555.1 uncultured Roseovarius sp. | reverse complement strand
AAAAAAAAAAAAAAAAAAAAAAAAAAAAAAAAAAAAAAAAAAAAAAAAAAAAAAAAAAAAAAAAAAAAAAAAAAAAAA
>CANMOU010000021.1 GCA_947499555.1 uncultured Roseovarius sp. | reverse complement strand
AATCAAACCAATCAGATGCGCCAGACCCTCCCTTAGATCAGGCAGCCAACTGACCCAAAACCTCCGACGACGGACACGCGAAAAGTACAGC
>CANMOU010000020.1 GCA_947499555.1 uncultured Roseovarius sp. | reverse complement strand
AGGTCGGGCGACGTGACCGACACGCTGGACCTGGCGTTGCAGGCATCGGGGTGTGATCAGGCAACGGTCCTGCACAAGCCGCGCCTGCTCAGCGACAATGGCTCGAGCTATATCTCTGGCGAACTGGCTGATTGGCTTGAAGATCAGCAGATGGA
>CANMOU010000019.1 GCA_947499555.1 uncultured Roseovarius sp. | reverse complement strand
GTTGTCTTGTCTTTGAACTCGTTTGCGGCCGACAGAACGACATAGGCCGGACTGGTGATCAGGTCGTAGGATTTGAGAATACGATAGACCGAAGCCTCTGACACAAAATACTTTTCCGTGTCAGTGAACTGCACGGCCAACTCACGCGGCGATAG
>CANMOU010000018.1 GCA_947499555.1 uncultured Roseovarius sp. | reverse complement strand
ATACTTTTCCGTGTCAGTGAACTGCACGGCCAACTCACGCGGCGATAGGTCACTTTCCTTCAGAGCCAGATCTTTGATCCTCTCCCGAACTGGCTGGGGAATGCGATTCCAGACCCGCGACGGCTTGGGACTGCGATCCTCAAGCGCTTCAGGGC
>CANMOU010000017.1 GCA_947499555.1 uncultured Roseovarius sp. | reverse complement strand
CTCTCCCGAACTGGCTGGGGAATGCGATTCCAGACCCGCGACGGCTTGGGACTGCGATCCTCAAGCGCTTCAGGGCCGCAGTCCAGATACCGGTCGTACCAACGGTAGAAAGTGGTTCTGGGGATGCCGAGCTTATCCAGCGTTCGTTTCGTCGG
>CANMOU010000016.1 GCA_947499555.1 uncultured Roseovarius sp. | reverse complement strand
AGCATTGCCGAGCTGTGCCGCCGCGAGGGCATCGCCCAGAGCCTGTATTACAGCTGGTCGAAGGAGTTCCTTGAAGCCGGGAAGAAGCGCCTGGCCGGGGACACGGCGCGTGAGGCGACGTCCAATGAGGTTAAAGGGCTTCGCCGTGAGGCACG
>CANMOU010000015.1 GCA_947499555.1 uncultured Roseovarius sp. | reverse complement strand
ACATCCGCCGTGCGACGCGCAAACAGTATTCTGCTGAAGAGAAGATCAGGATCGTGTTGGACGGCCTGAAGGGCGAGAACAGCATTGCCGAGCTGTGCCGCCGCGAGGGCATCGCCCAGAGCCTGTATTACAGCTGGTCGAAGGAGTTCCTTGAA
>CANMOU010000014.1 GCA_947499555.1 uncultured Roseovarius sp. | reverse complement strand
TGTCCGTCGTCGGAGGTTTTGGGTCAGTTGGCTGCCTGATCTAAGGGAGGGTCTGGCGCATCTGATTGGTTTGATTATGCGGCGGATTTGCGGTGAAGCAAGCGTCGCGTTTCGATGGTCTTTTGTTTGATCCTTTCTCGTTGTCTCAGAATGGT
>CANMOU010000013.1 GCA_947499555.1 uncultured Roseovarius sp. | reverse complement strand
GCGGCGGATTTGCGGTGAAGCAAGCGTCGCGTTTCGATGGTCTTTTGTTTGATCCTTTCTCGTTGTCTCAGAATGGTTTCACCTCGTCCGAAGTAGACGTCAGCGGGCGTGAGGTTCTTTAGGCTCTCGTGATAGCGTCGATGGTTGTAATGCTCGACGAAGGCATCGATCTGTTGGCTGAGGTCACCTGGCAGGTAGTAGTTTTCCAGCAAGATGCGGTTCTTGAGGGTCTGATGCCAGCGCTCGATCTTGCCTTGGGTTTGCGGGTGATACGGGGCACCGCGGACGTGATCCATCTGCTGATCTTCAAGCCAATCAGCCAGTTCGCCAGAGATATAGCTCGAGCCATTGTCGCTGAGCAGGCGCGG
>CANMOU010000012.1 GCA_947499555.1 uncultured Roseovarius sp. | reverse complement strand
CAAATCTCAGGCTCCTCGTAGAGGAAGCAGCCATATGCTTGTTCCATTGGAAGTGTGTTTAAGTCGTCGAAGCCATCAAAAAGAATATGCAAGGGGTTGGAACCATCCGGACGCGCAATGTGCCAAGCTCCCGAGTATCGATGGTCGTCAACCCCCAGTCTTTCAACAACGCGCCAGTGATTTCTTTCCAGCGTCTTTTCTAGTTGGTCGAGATGGAAGGTGCTCAAGCGCTGCTCTTTTTTTGTTGATGGACTAAGCGACTGTGGGTTTAAAATGGAACACAAATTGAGTGCTCGATCAACTTGCGTCAGTTGAGTGTTCATTCACAAATCCACTAAAATCCTTCATGAGGTCGTCGCGCAAAGCGACACCTTGCCGGATCGTCTGTTCTGCATAGGCCAATAGACTTTCAAAAATTGTTAAGATGCCCTTCGATTGGCTTCGAAGCCTGATTTGATGATAGATTGGGGAACCCTTGTCTCCCTTGTCATCGCAAACGCCCCACTGCCAAGAACAATCACGTTCAATAATTAGCTCTCCAAGGTATGTTCCTGTATCGATGCAGAATTCCCTCCATTCTGGCGCCAACTGAAACCCAACTGGTTGTGGTCTAAGGTTGAGAAGGAAAAAGCTGTTGAGTTCGATTAGGCTATCCTGGGACCCGTTCAGATCAATCCCAAAATCTGATAGCAGAGCTTTCAGCTTTGAAACTCGCTCAGGTCGCTGCGAGAGCATTAAATCGAAGCTCTTGCGCAAAACTGAAATTTTACCTCCTGTCTCCTCCACTCCAATCGCAAAGGGCTCCAACGCATAGTACCTTTCATTGAAAATCAGAGCCGTGCGAGTTTCAGATTGAAAGTCATCCAACGGCACAAAACGCACGCCGTGCATCGCGTTTATTCTGCTTGTCAATTCTTGTTGCCAGTGATCGCTTGATAAGGTGAATTCAACCATTGTTGTTCCTGTGTTCCAGTCGACCGAGCGCCGCATAGGTGACCATTTCATCATCCCGTGCGAATCCCTGCACGTCCAGCCTAATGCTCGATTTTCGGAACCAATCGCGGTTGACTGCTTCATCCGCATTCCTGCCCTTCGCGCCTAATTTGACCAACCAATTTAATCAGATGACT
>CANMOU010000011.1 GCA_947499555.1 uncultured Roseovarius sp. | reverse complement strand
ATGGCAAAGGAAAAGTTTGATCGCACGAAGCCGCATGTGAACATTGGCACGATTGGCCATGTTGACCATGGCAAGACGACGTTGACGGCTGCGATCACGAAGCAGTTTGGCGATTTTAAAGCCTATGACGAGATTGACGGCGCGCCTGAGGAGAAGGCGCGGGGGATCACGATTTCGACGGCGCATGTGGAATATGAGACGGAGAACCGTCACTACGCGCACGTGGATTGCCCTGGCCACGCGGACTATGTGAAGAACATGATCACCGGTGCGGCGCAAATGGACGGCGCGATCCTGGTGGTGAACGCCGCGGACGGCCCGATGCCGCAGACGCGCGAGCACATCCTGCTCGGCCGTCAGGTTGGCATCCCGTTCATGGTTGTGTTCATGAACAAGGTGGACCAGGTCGACGACGAAGAGCTGCTGGAGCTGGTGGAAATGGAAATCCGCGAGCTTCTGAGCTCGTATGAGTATCCTGGCGACGACATTCCGATCATCGCAGGCTCGGCGCTGGCCGCACTTGAGGGCCGTGATCCGGAGATTGGCGAGCAGAAGATCGCAGAGCTGATGGCGGCTGTGGATGAGTATATCCCGACGCCTGCGCGGGCTGTGGATCAGCCGTTCCTGATGCCGATCGAGGACGTGTTCTCGATCTCGGGCCGCGGCACGGTTGTGACCGGCCGGGTAGAGCGTGGCGTGATCAATGTGGGTGACGAGATCGAGATCGTCGGCATCCGCGACACCACCAAGACGACCTGCACAGGCGTTGAGATGTTCCGCAAACTGCTGGACCGTGGTGAAGCGGGCGACAATATCGGCGCGCTTCTGCGCGGTGTGGACCGTGAGGGTGTTGAGCGCGGTCAGGTTCTGTGCAAGCCGGGCTCTGTGACCCCGCACACCAAGTTCGAGGCCGAGGCCTATATCCTGACCAAGGAAGAAGGTGGGCGTCACACGCCGTTCTTTGCCAACTACCGCCCGCAGTTCTACTTCCGCACGACGGATGTGACCGGCACGGTTGAGCTTCCCTCGGGCACCGAGATGGTGATGCCGGGCGACAACCTGAAGTTCACCGTTGAGCTGATCGCGCCGATCGCGATGGAAGACGGCCTGCGCTTTGCGATCCGCGAAGGCGGCCGCACCGTCGGCGCCGGCGTGGTCTCCAAAATCATCGAGTGATCAAGAACACAAATCAACGCGCGACC
>CANMOU010000010.1 GCA_947499555.1 uncultured Roseovarius sp. | reverse complement strand
TAATCAAACCAATCAGATGCGCCAGACCCTCCCTTAGATCAGGCAGCCAACTGACCCAAAACCTCCGACGACGGACATGCGGCTCTATCCCAAAGTTCTTCTTATAAAGGCTTGAAAGATTGGGATTGAGTTCAGAAGCGAAAACGCACTCCGCCCCGCGCTGTACCAGCGCTTGGTGAAAACCGCCCAATCCTGCGAAAAGATCTATAAATTTCATATTCTTATCTGCTCGAAGTTTTCTTTCGACCTTACATGCTGGAGTTGATCCGCGCAACTTTGAATGACAGTCTTCTACATGATATAGGTTATGTTCGACCATTCAATGCTATATGCTGCGGTATGGAGCGGGCGGCTATCGCCCTGCTTCGCCGGAGCCGTCCGTCACCCCTCACTTGTTGATGGGGGTGCGGCGGCTTGGGTGATGCTGAGCACCCACACCCGCCCTGCTTTGCTGGTGAGCTCTAGAGCCCCTTGCCTTAGGAAAGCTCTTCAAAAATCGGAACAGTTTTCACATGCGCTTCTACGGCGTCCCGCACTTCTCGGCTCATGGGCAGGTTCTTCTTCTCCATTGCCCAGTGTTCTTTAAAAAGCGCCACAGTTTCCCGCGCCACGTTCAGCGCCATTTTCTTTGGGATGGCGGCGTTCACTGCCAGATGCGCCAGTTCATCCGACGTAAATTCCGCAAATATCTTAGTACGACTAATATTCAGGCCGGTAGTATCTCCGGGAATGTACGGAACTGTTGAGACAAAGTCGTAGGCTGGTGCAAGCGAGACATGCCGCCTGTCCGGATAGATGAGCGACCAGTTTTTCAAGTGCATGTCACCGTTACCGATGATCATGTTGAAGGTAAGACGCCGAACAAATTCGGTAACATCTGCATCATTGCCTTCTGCGGCAATGACCTGTGCGATATTGCGCATGCTGGCCTTTTTGTACTTGTCTTCGGCATAGACGCCATAGACCTGAGCAAAGTCCTCGATGTGTACATCGGAACCATCTGTCAGACGATCAAAGCGCTTGATTACGAAGGCATGTTTGCCAATCTGGTCAATCCCTTCCGGCAGGTTCTTGATTGCGCCGATATCAACCAGATCGATTTCAGGCACGTTCATGCCCACAAGCCCTGCCAGCTTCATCATTGAAAATTCGTTTTCGGGCACACCGTCATACTCACGGGACGGCAGCTTGACGATCCATGAGCCTCCGACACCGGATGCAGGTATGGTCAGTCCGCCTGAAGCATCCGTTAAAGCTGAAAACTTTAGCTGTACGCCTGCAAGAGAGAACCGCAAGGCATTCTCGCGATGATGATCATCGTCGTCGCCATCTTCATTGCCGTCATTGACATACGGCGGCCATGCTTCACCGTCAGCGGGTGTCATAGTGATCGCTCCCGGCAAATCGTGACCGAGCGCCCAAAGCAGGTAGAATTCACGCTCGGGATTCACGTCAGCCTTCTCCGCGAGATACTTTCGCAAATGTCCTTCGGGCAGCAAGTTTGAGAAAAACGGCATCACCCGCTTCTGATAGGGGCGGAACTCTGTACTAAGCGTCCCGAATTCATCCTTGAATGAAAGCCCTAAGACTGGCCGGTCGGGGTTTGCGATGTAGTCATCAGTAAAGGCAAAGAGCGTCCGGTCGCCCCCCACATTTGTGAGCGTTCCTATCGGTTCACCGTAGAGATTGACGTTTAAGACGGAGACATCAGGCATTGTCATCTCCATCGAGGCGATAGGCAGCACGCGGCAAATTCAAGCGATCAATATCTGTTTGATTGTGTGCAATCGCGTTGCGCAGGCTGTTCATTCGTTCTGCGGCCTCTTGAATTGCCTTTGATCCACCAGCCCCCTCGACAGATTTTAGGGCCTCGCGGATTCTGCGCAGCGCGTCTGTGTCTTTCATAAGATTCTGGAACTGCTGCATTTCCTTGAACTGATGCTGCAATTTGGCAATTGCTGAATTATCAATACTCAGATTTCTAATGTGGTCGATTTGCTTTGCAATGCGAGCAACTTCTTTGCGTGCGTCCTGCGATGCACGCGGCACATCACCAACACTGCGCGTAATTGATTTGACAGCAGGTACGGCCTTGCGGGGAACAAGTGTAATCTCCAGATCAAGGGCGTTGGCAATGGCGGCCAAACTAGCAACCGTCAGATTGACGCCGCCGGTCTCGATCTTCGAGATGTGAGACTGTGGCACACCCGCGCGCGCGCTCAGCGCACGTTGGCTCAGTCCCTTTTTTTCGCGCGCCGCTTTCAGTGCGGTCGCTATTTTCTCGGCTTCATAACTCATATTGATCTATCCAAACATATCAAGCATCATGCTCGATATACTTAAATATATCACTTTCATCACATCATTACAAGTATTGATCTATCAGAGTAGATCAACCAGCATAAGTGATGTATAGAAGCATATCAAATATATGTACGATGCGTCTGTGGCCGTCAACCATCTCTCCGGTGGCTATAGCCTTTACCGCTCCTACGTCCGCGCTTGATGCCCTTATCTTGCGCGCGCTGCTTCCAGCTGCGACGTGGCTTGCGACCATCATCACCACCATCGTCATCACCGGCATCCGCATCCTTCTGCGCTTCAGCATTGAACGCATGACCAAGGGCACCCTCTTCGAGAAGACGCGGATCAGTACGCAGATCAGCCTCCCGCTCACGCGCCACTTCAGCACGCATCGCTTCTTGCTCCTGCAAGCGCAGATCAGCATCGCGCTTGAGATCGCGCTCCAGAGACTGACGCTCACGCTGTACGATCTTATCAAGCGCGGCTTTCTTTCCGGCCATCATCTTTTGCTCACGGGCATGCCTGCGCGATAGAGCTTCCTGTTCCAGCTTGTGCCGTGTGCGCGGATCAAGGCCGATTTGTGATGTGATATGACCAAGCACAGAGCGCAAAGACGGCATATTATCGATAAGATCAGCCACTTCGCTCCGCAGACGGAAGATCATGCCGTCGGACTCGGAAAGCTGGGCAGCATGCAAAGACAAAGTCTCCTCTTGCTGCCGCGATAACAGCGCTTGCTGGGATTTCAGGAATTCAAAGCGGCGCTGTGCCTGCCGGGTTTCCATTGCCGCCCGTTTTTCAGCCGATGAGCGCTTCTCGCGCGTTCCGTTCTCCTCAGCCGCATCCGCGCGATTGGCGGCTTTTTCCTGCTCACGGCAGCGCTCTGCGCGCGCTTTTTGATGCGCGGCGACCTGCTCCTTAGCCTGATCAACACTTGGTAGAGCAGCCGGATCAAGCGCAGAAAGACGCGCGCTGATCTCTTTGGATTTCACGCCTTTGATGTAGCGCGACAGGCTGTGCACATCGCCGAACGGATCGACCACGACGAAGGACCGGCGATCCCCTTTGGCCAGCACATAACCTTTGTCTTGGAGCGCATTCACAAAGGACGCCGCACTATCAGCCGCCTTATAGGCAGCGGTGATCTCAGCGCGGCGCTCTTCAGGACTGATGCCTGTGCGATCTGCCATCGCGCTTTCAGCCAGGGTCGGCTCAAGCTTGTCTTTTACAAAGCCTTGCTTGTCCTTCCAGGCTTTCAGTCCTTCGGGAAGTTCGTGCCCGAATTTTTCGGCAAGAACGCAGGCCATATCGCACAGCTTACGGCGATCATGGGCCATGTGGATGGCTTTCATCTCAAGGCCGTTAATGCGGGACCAGACGGCATGGGCATGCATGCGCCCTTCCTTGATATGAAAGACAACAGCGCGCGGCTGGCCTTGTAATCCCAGCTTTGTTTCGATGGCATCAATGGCCTCGAAATACTGCTCCCGCGTCAGCGGCTCAGAGGGATTGATGGACAGGCTGTAGAGCGGTTTTTGCGCGCGCGTACCAGAGCCGATGGCTTCGATCTCAGCGAGCGCGCCGTGAAGATCATCGGCAATGGTGCCGCGAATATCGGCAAGCTCGACAAGCTCGTTATCGTAGGCATTTAAGAGATGCGTTGCGAGATCGCTGCCGCTCGCGCGGGCATTGCCTTTCAAGATCATGGCGACCTCCCGAGCGACTCAAACAAGACAGAACGCAACTCCGCGATATCGCACTGCGCGGCGATGATGGTCTCAGAGAGCAGATCAAGATCACCGGTATCAGCGGCGGCGCGCATCGCGCATGCAATCGGCCCAAGCGCTGCGATTTGTCTAACGTCAGCACCAATGGGACAGTTTAGGTCGATTTGATAAGGGAGGGTTTCTGGCACATCGTAACCACCAA
>CANMOU010000009.1 GCA_947499555.1 uncultured Roseovarius sp. | reverse complement strand
CCACTCCTTGGTGGTTACGATGTGCCAGAAACCCTCCCTTATCAAATCGACCTAAACTGTCCCATTGGTGCTGACGTCAGACAAAGCAGCAACGTTCTACTTTGGGCCGCTTCTGGAACCGGTCTTGTCAGACTGTTCTCGTTAGATGTCAGCTGTATAGCCCAAAACAGACCCAGCGAAAGATAGCCGGATTGGAATTTGAAGCTGGACGACCGTCACAATTCTGTGTGTTATCGTAGCTTCGATTCTAAGATCACCGAGGGAAATCTGACAACGAGTGAAATCATGTTTGAGAGGTTTGAATACGATCTGAAGTAAGTGCAGCAACGGGAGGACGGCACTTGTCTTTTGAAACGCAAACACTGGAAACTTTTGATTTGAGAGCCTACGCCAAACGGCAGCTAGGCTTTCTTAGGCGCGCTAAAACACTACCCGAAGACAAGCTTGAGAGTTTAGCACGCGAGGCTCTTAAACGGCTTGCGCAACGAGACGCGTCTTTGGGTGCCGCAGTTTTGGAAATTGCGCCTTCTGAGGAAGAGCTTACGCAGTTTTGCGAAGCACTGATTTCGGATGACGACACGGCGGCTGCACACGTCGTTCTTGGACTGAACGCACAGAATGCGTCACCTGAATTTGTCTACCTAAAATACCTAGCTGCAGCGGCTCAATTGTTGGGCGTTTGGTGGGAACAAGACCGCGTTGGGTTCTGGCAGGTGACTGTGGGCACAGGGCGCTTGTTGGCAATAATGCGCAGTATGAGCCATCTTTTTGAACCGGTTTTTTGGCTGGAACAAAAAACAGCGATTTTTGCGTCAGTGCCAGGCGAGCAACATGTCCTGGGATTGCACATGGCAGCGGACCTGTTCCGCAAGGACGGTTGGGATATCGCAATGAAGGTTGGTTTGGATCACGATCAGTTGATTTCGGAAATTGAACACACACCTGCCGACTTTGTCGGCCTTTCGATGGGAGGGGGCCATGCACTTGAAGCGCTGTCAAAACTTGTCGTGGCACTCAACATTAGCCGCCCAAACACGCCGATCATTTTGAGCGGCCGAGGTGTCAAAGACATCCAATCAAAACTGGCTTGGATGGAACTCGACGGTGTCTTTGAAGACGTTGATGAAGCAAAATTAAAGATGACCGAAATTTGGGAATTTAGGAAGAAACAGGTTGCCCTAAACGCAGTCAATAACATGTGCAACGCATAGTGGCGTCTTTGCACGGCTCACCTGAAAGGGCGAACAAAATGTTCGCTCCTATGCACGCGCAAGGGTGGGCTCTAAGCATTGCATCGAATGTCCGGTTTGTCCGCATTCCCGCCATTCGTGCCCGGTTATTTTCAGTTTTGCCCGACCGAAACCGTTAGATGTCTGCTTGGAGCCCACTTTGACCGATGCTGCACGATACATAAATGTCGGCATTCGGATCAGGGGCGGCCAAATGGTATGACCGAGTAAGAGCCTTGGCTCACCACTCCATCTCCGACCCATATTGGCGGTTCGCCACGTCGGTCTATTCCCCAATCCAACCATGCCCTAACCTGTCTTAGCCCCGTAAAACTGTGCCACTATTTGTGTGTCACAGTTTTACGGGGCTAAGACATTGGCGTCTGATGCCAATCAATAGCTCAATAGGGGCGATCGGCTGTCGTCGGGTCGATGATGCGGGAGACCTCGGTAATGGTGTTCGCAGGGAAGCCCGATAGTTCCGCGTGGCGGCGGATACCGTCCTCATCCTCGGCGAGGTAGATGCAGAATGTCTTTGACGGCGTGACATATGAATGAAGCCATTGGACTTTTGGGGATAGCTTTTCCAGCGCCTCATTCGATGCCTTCGCGGCACCGCCGATCTCTTCATTGTTCATATCGCCGACACCGGGGATATCGCGCTCAATTACGAACTTTTTCATGGTATTTCTCCTTGTTTTGGATTGGTTAAGGATTTTGTTGTGCCGCTACTGAGCCACGATGCGGTCAAACGCGCCGCTTCCATCGGCCTCGCGCATCGACCGGCTGTGTGCCTCGTGAAGGACAAACCCAACCTGGGGGTCGATCCACATAAGGATCGCTGCCATTCGGCCCGGGATCTGGCGAACATGCCTAAGGCGCATTCGGGTCAGAAAGGCATCTATTCCCATCCCGCAAAGAGGTGAATTATGGGCGTCCTCTATGCGGACGTTGATTTGAATTCGCCCCAGCAACACATCGCGCATCAGACGTTCGACGAAAGCCCAGTCTTTCCTAACTTGCCGCCTGCGTTGCCAAGCGGCATGCGCCTCGTCGATTGCGTTGTAAGGATCGACTGCCCGGGAATGAAACCCGTGATGCTTGCCGTCGCGACGGACAAGCCAGAAAAATGATCCGTCGCTTGCGTCCAGAGCTTTGAATGCCGTCGCTTGCCCATTTGGGCATTGAATGGCGTGACCATAGTCGACAAAAGCCCTGATCCAGTTTTCGCGTTCTTCTACGATGTCATCCGAAATTGCGAGAAGTTCGCGATCTAGAAGAGAGGTCATTGGGCGCTGAAATGCGAGCCTTTGTCGAAGCTGCTGTGATCGATTGCATAGAAGTTCAAACCAAAATGGGCGACGGAATGCGGCGCGACTGCGTGTTGATCTTGAAACGGTGCTCTGTTGCATCTCGGTTCTCACTTTCGGCGGTTTTCACAAAAGATGACGCCAAACTCACAGAACTGGTCTGCCTATGCTTCGGGAGCATTCCCTATTTTTCGATCTCCGCTTCCCTATTTTTGGGTTCCCCAGTGTTTGTCATGGGCGCTAGGGTGGCTTTGAGAAACACGACGCATGGAAATTTTCGACCGCGAACCTGAGCTGGCCCAGCTTGCCGATGCCCTTGAGCGCGTCTCGCGTGGAGACGGGTTGGTCGTTGCCTTGCTGGGAGAGGCAGGGATTGGAAAATCGAGCCTCGCGAGAAAGTTCGTAGAGACTGTTGATCGAGAGGTTCGCGTGCTTCGCGGTTATTGCGACGATCTTGGAATCGCCGAACCGCTTGGTGTTTTACGAGACCTCGCGCGAGAGGCCGGGATTGAGCTGCCGGATGATCTAATAGAGCCGGGCAACCGTTTGAGCGCATTTTCAAAGGTCTTCGAAGGTTTCTTCGACGCGAACACGCCAACCATACTCCTTGTAGAAGATGTCCACTGGGCAGACGACGCCACCGTGGATTTCCTGCGCTTCTTGACGAGGCGCATAGCGGGAACGCGGCTGATGCTTGTTTTGACCGCCAGATCGGATGGGGCCTTGGGCCGCAACAAGGTTCGGCGAGTCATGGGGGATGCGATTTCTCATGATGCGATCCGCCTCGAGCTCGGGCCGTTATCGCAAGAAACCATCGCCCGTTTGGCCAACGAAGCGGGTGTCAGCGCTGATAAGCTGAACGAGCTGACCGGCGGGAACGCGTTTTTCGTGACTGAGCTCCTCAACAGTCAGGATGGAAGCCGTTCGGAGAGTGTTGAGGAGTCCGTACTTCTTCGGGCTGATCGCCTTGATGCCTCGCTAAGGGAGGTATTGGAAACTGCTTCCGTCTTCCCGCGCCAAGTCGACGTCGCGCATCTTTCCGCCTTGCTCGGGCGAGAGATGGACCAAGCGCTGTTGTCGATTGCCGACGAGGGATTTCTGGTTTCAATCCACGAAGGATTCGAGTTTCGGCATGTTCTGGTGCGCCACGCCATCAACGGCGCAATCCCTTCAACGCGTCGACGTGCGGTCAACGGTCAACTTTTGAAGATACTCAAGACGGAGGGGGGCGCCTCGGCGTCGCGGCTGTTGTATCATGCACGCGAGGCTGGGGATGACGCCGAGGTAAAAGAGCTTGCGGTCAAGGCGGCCGCCGAGGCTGTGAACATTGGAGCGCGGCGCGAGGCTCGCGACTTCTATGGTCTTGCTGTCGAGATGCATGGCCCCAAGGCATCGGCTGACCTGTTGGAAGAGGCCGCACACGCTTGCCACCTTGTTGGTGCCGACGCTGACTCCATCGAGCTCCAAAATCGGGCTCTCGAGCTCCATGACCACCATGGCGATAAGAAGAAGTTCGGCAACGCGCTTCGTCTCAGGTCCCGTTTTCACTGGTCCGCGGGTGCTTTTGAGGCGTCTTGGCAGGATGCAAAAGCGGCTGTCGATTGCCTTTTGGAAATGCGCGGGCCCGAGTTGGCCATGGCGCAGTCAAACGCAGCACAAGTCCACATGTTGAACCGTGAGTACCGGTTGGTCCAAGAGCCAGCAGAGGCGGCCATTGAGATTGCGGGAGAACTTGGGCGCTCCGACGTGCTGAGCCACGCTCTAAACAACCTTGCTTGCGCTTTGATGTTTAGTGATCCGAAGCGCGCGCGCAAAGAAATGGAACGCAGTCTGCAACTCTCGCTGGAAGATGGGCATGTCGAGCACGCGGCCAGGGCTTTCGTGAACGCGACCTACATCGAGATGTACCTTTGCCAGTATGATGCAGCAAAAGCCTATGCCACCAGAGGTATCTTTTACTGCAAGTCGCAAGAACTGGACGCCTATCTCGCTTACCTCACTGGTGCACTGGCTCTCTCAGAACTAGGCTTGGGCGAGTTCGAGGCTGCTAAACAAAATGCCAGCGAGGCCATCGCGCTCGCCAAGAATTTCGATCTCGGGATAAATCGTCATTCTGGCTCGGTCGCCTTTTTGCGGCATCAAGTACGCACCGGAGTTCCGCTGGATCCGGACGAGATCGCCTATCTTGAGAATTTTCGCGCCGATGCCACCGAAGTGCAGCGCTTAATTCCATATGCCGAATGTCTGGCCGAATATGCGTGGATGTCTGGCGATCAGTTTGACGACGCTATCGAACTGCTGTCCCAAGCCATCGACTTGGCACCGACGGCTGAGATCGCGCAGACCGCACATGTCTGGCTCAAAAGGTTGAGGCCGGACCATCAAGCTCCAAGTTACGACGGTTTCCTTGATTGCTATCGTCTCGAACTAACGGGCGACTTTGCCAGTGCCGATCAATCCTGGTCAGACCTCATGGCACCTTACGAACACGCGCTTTGCCTCGCGCAAGGAGATCAGACCATGCGGTCGCGCGCTGCAGAGATGTTTGACAGTCTCGGCGCTTCGGTTGCGGCACGACGCGTGCGCGCCTCTCTGGTTCGCACTGGCGTGCAGCCTTCATCCAGACCTCGGCCGTCTACTCTCAAGAATCCGGCCGGGCTCACAAATCGCCAGATGGACGTCCTGCGGTGCCTTCAGGACGGATTGTCGAACGCCACCATTGCGGATCGGTTGTTTATCTCGGCCAAAACTGTCGACCACCATGTTTCGGCTATTCTTGCGAAACTCGACGTCAAAACACGGGCAGAGGCGGCAAGCCTGGCCAACAAAGGTGCGCTCGAAGACTGACGCTCACGGCGGATGAAAAGATACCTCAATTCATACCGCTAAGGCCCAAGTCTACAAGTTCGCTGTCAGGGTTGATGAAACAAATCTTATACGAGGATCATACTGATCGCGGAAATGGTTGTCCGCGTTCTGGTTTAGAGCTGACATCCGCTGCACAGGGTATCAACGAGTGATTGGGACCGTATCTTCTCGGGCTAATGTCGTCTTCAGGTGCAATGCTCCCATTCGGATGAGACGCAGCATTCCGTAGGTGTGGGCTCGAACCGGATTTGCGGCGATGCAGCGGAGCCAAGATCGGTTGAGATAACGGCTCTGCGGGACAAAGCGGACAATACAGACCATCAAGGTAAGCTTAGCCAGTTAAATTTTTTTGCCGTTCCTCGCTATTCTCCTTCCCAATACGTCAAACTTCGAAGGAGCGAAAATGGCTGTATCAGCGCTGCATGAAAGAGCAACAAATAGTCCGGTTAGTACCTACCCAATCTGGGAGATATTGGAGTACTGCCGCCATCTGGGAATAGTAAAGACGAATATGACCGCCGGACATTGGGTCGCGCGTATTCGTACTAAATTCGGTGGTTACCGCCAGAAAAGAATAAGGCCCTGGAAATCCAATAAAGATACATTTGACATCGCCCTAAAGGAAGCACGGCAATGGTTCGCCAGCCCCGAAATCAGAGCCATTGCTTCAGATCCATTTCCAAAGGGCTCCAAGCAAGGGCTCAATTATTGCCCTTGGGGAGAAATCTGCACTGTTGGACATGCACTTGAAGACTACGTGCAATGGAAACGCATCGCCGCCACGAAAACGACATTTGAATCAGTCGTAAGTATGATCAATTACCATATTTTGCCGACGCTGGGACACATTCCTTTAGACGACCTTACCGGCAGACAAGTCGCTGAGTTTTCTCTTAAAGTCTTGGAAACGCCGCCAAAGCGGGGCAAGAGAGAATTAGGTCCTAAAAGAAAACTCGAAGACCTGACATTCGAAGAGCTGCGAAAGCGCAAAAAAACGCTAAACGGACTGATTGGTATCTTGCGGCTTGCTGTGCGTTTGGCTTGGGAAAACGGCGATACCGACTCCGAACGAGCTTGGAGATGCATCCGTCGAGTACCAACGGCAGAGACCCCCAGAACGGTGTTTTTGACACGCTCAGAGTGTGCTGCATTGCTCGATTGTTGTCGTCAGGACCTGCGCGAGATGGTCCAAGGTGCTCTCTACACCGGGTGTCGCGTCACCGAGTTATCCAATATGAAAGTTCGTGATGTCGCAGCGCACGTCTTTGGCGTCTATGTCGCTCCGGCAAAATCTCGAAAGCCGAGGTATGTCTTTTTGCCTAACGAAGGAATGGCATTTTTTCTTAGTCTGTGTCTGGGGCGCAAGCCTGACGATTACGTTTTTCGGCACAGATCAGGGTTTTCATGGCAGGGACGTCACAAGCATCTTTTCAAAGACGCTGTACGAAAAGCAGGGTTACCCAGTGATTTTGTGTTTCATGGTCTAAGACACACATATGCAAGTCAGCTGGTCCAAGCAGGAACACCTTTGGTGGTCATTGCTCAGCAGCTCGGGCATGCTACTACCGACACGGTAAGCCGCACATATGGCCATCTAGCACCACAGATAAGAGAGACGCAGATAAAAACCCATTTTGCTGAACTTGATAGAAAGTTCGCAGCCCAAGCACGCTTGATGGCCGACAAGTTCGAAGCATTATCGAAATCTCTCCAAGGAGAAGACTGGCGCGACTACGGACGGCTTTCCGTAACGTGCAGCTGGCCAAGATCAAACTTTGTCGTGTCTGACAAAGGCGTCACTCAACTCTTGAAGCAACTAGAAAAGCCCAACTAAGGAGGCTTTAGATTTTGACCACAGCTTCCGCATCTCGAAACACCTCAAGCACGTTCCGATGTGTTTGGACATATGACCTTGCAGGATCGGACCGCTTCTTCGCAAAAGATGCATAATCCCTCCAGCTGTCTGGTTGAACGTTTGACCAAAGTTCTTCCAGTTGTTTCTTGCGGCGCACCACCTCCCTTTGCTGGGTTTCGTCAAGCGGCGAAAACCGATTGCGGATTTGCATTTCTCGGTACTGCTCCGCCAAATGACCGTATGTGTTGCTGACTGTGATAGTATTGGAGTGGCCAAGCTGCTTCGCGACCACTTCCAGTGAAACGCCTTGGCGGACAAGGTCACTTGCATAAGTATGACGAAGGCCGTGAAAGACGAAACTGGCTGGCAGTCCGGCATTTGAGACAGCACGACGAAACAGGCCGGTATGCTGCTTTTTCCATGGTTTGCGCATGTCGGACATAAACACGAAGTCGCGGGGCAACTTTCCGTCGCAACAGCTTAGAAAAAAGGCCATACCTTCATCCGGCAGAAACACAAATCGAGCCGGGCTTCGTTTGAACGCATCTACGCGTATCCCGTACCCCTGAAACCCAACATCCTCGACACGCAATCTCGCCAACTCTCCAACACGACATCCTGTGTACAACCCAGCCATAACCAACTTCCGAAGAGCGGGGGTACAGACGTCCAGGAGCCGCTTGCATTCACTTCTGGTGAGGAAAAGGGTGCGAGGGCAATGCGTGACTTGAATCCGTTTAAGGCAGCGCCAGGGACGTTCTGAGTCGATGTTGCCATTGTCCCATGCGTGTTGGAACGCCATTCGCAAAATTGAGACGAGCGAATTAAAGGTTCGTTTTCGCTTGCGAATGTCTTCGACGGTGAGCTCGGCACTGTCTTTGTCGGGCTTATGCGCCTCAAAACCTGATCGAGGCGTGCGGTTTAGAACTTGTTTTGCCAGGCTGGTTAGATGCTTTGCGTTAAAGTCTTCCAACGGGATTGCCGAGAAGTTTGGCACGATGTGGTAGTTTATTAAGATCAAGTTGTTGTAGTGACCGCCGGGTGACCGCGCGATTTGCGTCCATTCAGTGTAATCTCGAAGAGCATGGCCAACTGTATAAACAGCACCAATCGGACAAATACTGATTTCTTTTGTTCGCTCTGCAGGCCTGGCCCGGTGCGCAATTGAACTGACAGCCGGGTTTTCGAACCATTGAAACGCCCGCCTAACCGCAATCTCATAGCTGACTTTGCCCCTGCCGGTGTCAATTGCAGGTCCCAGGCATTTTTGTACATACCGCTTTTCCGAAGTCAGAATCCGAGCGGTCCAGTTGCAGATACGCCCATCCGGTCGATGAATGCCGAGGTGGCGTCCAACCAGAAGTGTGTAGAAATATGCGCTTTCACGGAATTTCAGTGAGTGGATCTTGTAGTCCGATTGAAAAGGACATTCGCGGACCTTGCCAATCGCTGCATGCGGTACGCATTTGGGAACATCTTCAAGTTTTATCATTGACCTTTCCTTTTCCAAAAGGGGAGCGCCTTGAGAGCAAACAGAAAAAGACGCAACAAATCTTTCCTGGGTTAACCATTTATTAAGAATTGGGTGCCAAGAAGGTCGAATGAGAGCAAACCAGTCAATAAACAACCCGTTTCCATTGACCGCGACTGTCTATGCCGGAGACACTAGTTTTGTTGTTGGCCTACTGTCCTTTGGCTCGCTGTACAGCTTCGCTGAAATGACAGAGGTCCAATGGATTGTACTTCACAGCGTTTCCAGAGTAACCGACAGCGATGACGACGTCGCGGACACCACAGCAAACCTTTTGAAGCATCTGGATGTATGCCTAAGAGTAAAGGGGCATCGGTTGATTGGGCATGATCTGGAACTGACGCAAAGCCACTACGATTTGCGCGCCAGGATCGAGAGCCAAGTGCAAGCAGCGTGAAAAGAGACCTTTGTACTGAGGGCCGTATTCCAGTTCTGCTTTGGGCTCAGAGCAGCCATCCGACAGAAAAGATAGGTCAATTCGAGGTTTAACGGCAGCAGTGCGGACTTTGCTGCCGTAAGGTTACCTGCTGTGAATGTTCGCATTGCGGTTTATTCAGCAACACTCAATGAGGCAGGTGCACGAAACTCGCGTGCGATTTCTGAAACCAGTGCATTGACTGGAGCGGACCTGCTTTTGGGATTGACCCGTGCAACGAATGTAATGCTAGGCGGCGAGGGGAACAGGTTTTCGATTACATCCATGTCTTCCGTCACATGCATTCCGTTCAACAAGGCAATGCCAAGCCCTGAACGAACACCCGATTGAATGCCTGCAGCACTTGGGCACTCAAGGACTTTCTCAAAGGATCGTCCTTCTTGCAGCACCTCCGAAAAACCCCACTTCCGGTAAAAACAATTGGTATCGAATGACAGAAACGGAATTGGTCGAGCGAGGTCTAGTTCATAGTCTTTCGATTTGACCCAATGAAGGGTGTCATCAAAGAGAGCCTGATCTTGGGGCTCTATGTCTGTTGTGAACACCTGCATCATCGCAAGATCAAGTTCATCTGCTTGCAGCCAGGCTTGAACATTCAGGCTTTGGCTGGTCCGCGTTCGCACACTTACAGAGGGATACAAACGCGTAAACCGACCAAGAATTCCAGCGATGTCGCTTGTCGTAGCATCTTCGGTCATGCCCAGACGAATGGCTCCATTCAAGTTTTTCTTTCCCAAATCTGAAAGCGCTTCGTCATGCAGGTTGATAATACGTAAGGCATAATCATGAAGGCGTTTTCCGGCATCCGTGAACATTGGCCCTCCGGATTGCCGAGCTAAGAGGGTGCAATCCAACGCGCTTTCTAGCCGTTTGATTTTGTGGCTAACGGCTGATTGTGACACACCCAACTGTCTCGCCGCATTGGTAACACCGCCACTGGTGCCAATGGCACACAATGCTCGCATTGCATCGATTTCCAGTCGTTCAGCCAAGGTTGCTCTCCACATGACATATTAGCATTGAAGTATGACAATCATTCATTTGCGTCATATCTTAGCTTTGGTTATCCGTATTGCAAAGCCTACTATTCTGTCAGGACCATCTCATGACCGACATTAACCTTCAAAACGCTAAAACGCGTGACAATCGCAAGCTCACTTCACTGTTCGAAGTCATCGGCTCTATTCTGGCCATGGTCTATGCAATGTCGATTGCGATGAACGTCGGTGCGGAGATGCTTGGGTTTTCCTTGCTCTTGGTGTCGTCAGCACTGTTCGCAGGATGGGCTATTTTAGACCGGCGTTGGACGTTCCTATTACTTCAAGTGTTCTACGCAACGTCGGCAATTATTGGGTTGATCCGTTGGGCCTGAGAACAATTCAGCGAAATCGTCGATACCAACAAGAAGGAGAAAAACTATGAAACTGACGGACTTCAAGGTTCTGGCATTCGACGTTTATGGCACGCTGATCGACTGGGAAAGCGGCATGGTCACAGCTCTCAAACCATTGACGGACAAGGTCAATAAAAACCTGACACGCGACGATATTCTCGAAGCGCACGCCTATCATGAATCCACGACGCAGCGTTGGACACCCAGCAAAAAATACGTTGATCTCCTTGCAGTCGTTTACCGTCGTCTGGCTGAAGAATGGGGTGTCGAAGTGACTTGGGAAGAATGCCAAGCATACGGCCTGTCCGTGCGCCAGTGGCCTGCGTTTGACGACAGCCGTGAAGCACTCACCTATCTCAAACAACACTACAAACTGGTCGTCCTGACCAATACCGACAATACGAGTTTTTCAGGCTCGAACGCTCGGCTCGATGTCCACTTTGATGGTGTTTACACCGCTGAAGACGTCGGAAGCTACAAACCATCTGATCGAAACTTTGACTACATGCTGGAAACACTTGCACGGCAAGGTGTCGCCAAAGAGGACATTCTTCATACAGCAGAAAGCATGTTCCACGATCACGGCCCTGCCAACAATTACGGGCTCTCTAATTGCTGGATCTATCGCCGTCACGAAAAAGAAGGGTTCGGGGCAACAATGAACCCCGGAGAGATGCCCAGCTATGACTTCTGCTTCAACAGTATGGCGGAACTGGCTGCAGCACATAAGACGGAACTGTCAGGCTCATAACTGAGAAGCAGTCATTTGCGGCGGTGCAGAATATCGGAAGGTTGGGCTCTGAGCGGACTTCGGGCCCTTTGCGGTACAAAATTGCCGAACCGGACATTTCGTCGAACACCGAGGACAAGAAAGACTTGCAGCGGCCTAAGAACCAGCAGATGCGTCTAGAGGCTGGTATCAATCCGGTCATACAGAAGGTTTCCGGCGTTGGACCCTGTGATTTCGATCACCACATTGGAACCACCCGCTCGCTCGAACTCTACGACCCCCGCGCCACTGCGCCAAGAAGCGCAAGTTGCGGAAAATGCAGCCAGATCATCTTCACGAGGCTGGGCATTGAAACTTCCGAGCGCGCTCGTGCAGGTCTCGGCGACCAACTTGCGGACCTGAGCGGTTGAAAAGCCTTGGGGGTTGAAAACGCCCCTCATCGTTTCGTCAGAAACGCGAGAAGAAAAGAAGCCCGGGTTAGTGGCCGAAATGTTTGCGCCCGAAGATCCACCACAGGAGGACAGGGCCGAAAAAGCCAAGAGAGCAATACTGGTACGAACAACAGGGGGGAGCTTCATTGCATTTCTCCAGATTTATTGGTCAGCGAATAGATGGTGCTTGTGCGACAAAGTTTATTTTGCGACCAGCGAAGCACCAAGAACAGTGCCTTCGCTCATTTCTTTCTTCATGGCCGCGCAGAACTTCCTGTTATCCTTTTTATTGGTGGGAAGCTTGTGGCGTGTCCAAATGGTTTGCAGGGCATGCTGGGCGTCAGACTCGCGCCGCGCTTTACTATGAAAGACACCACGTCTCACTTTACCCTTCATTTGATTGTGAAAAGTGCGGTCGATTGAAATGCCAGTACATTCAACATGAGCGAGTTTCGACAGTTGCAAAATCGCTTGAACTTCACCCGGTGACATTTTGCCGTAGGCATGGTTCCTGGCTTTCACCTTATCAAGCTCCATCGCGCCAAAATATCTCTTCTCAAATTCAGTGGCTGAATAGTCCTCGGTTGCGGCAACTGGCCCCACGAACGCAATTGTGCTCAAGGCCACTGTCAGTGTTGCTCTACATAAGAAAGTCGTCATTTGTTTTCTCCAATAAGTGGTCAGAACGCGTCATTCTTTGAAAGCGCGAACAAAATAGTCGGTGAGAGGTTTGGTGAAGTATCCTATTGGCGTGCGATCAGTTGTTTGAATGAATGCTTCGACCGGCATTCCTGGAATTAGGTCAATGTCCTCGGGCAAACGCGCGCGCTCTTGTTCGCTCAGCGTGATTTCAGCTTGAAAATAGCTGGCTTGCGTCGCTTGATCCTCAAAAGCGTCCGCCGAAATATGCGCAACCTGGCCCGTCAATTCGGGTGTCGTTCTCTGATCAAGTGCCGAAAAGCGGAGCGTCACTTCCTGACCGGGATAGAGCTGATCCACGTTGATCGGATCAACTTTGGCCTGGATCACCAAAGGACGGTCTTGAGGAACGACGTAGAGAACCGGATCGGCAGCGCGCAGGACTGAGCGCGGCGCGTTCACGGTTAAGCCGTAAACGATTCCACCAACCGGTGCCACGATATCCAGTCGTGCCAGTTGTTCGATCAGCGCGGCACGTTCTTCGCGTAACTCCAATTCGCGATATTGAATATCCCGCAAAGTCGCTATTGCTTCCTCTTTTTTATCAGCTGTGAGCTTCAGAAGCTCAATGTCGAACTCAGTGATCCGCCCTTCCGCTTGCGCCTTGCGGGATGTGAAGTCACCCAAGGAGCCTTCTAGGCGTGCCAGTTCCCGTTGCAAATTGGCGACGCGCGAGGCTTGGGCCAAACCGTCTGCTAGGAGAGCTTCTTGTTCCGACGGCTCCTTCGCTGCGATTTTGATTTCTGCTTGAAGAGCGGCCTGCTGTGCCGAAATACCAGAGATTTGATCTGCTATTTGAGCTTTGCGCTTCTGAAGTTGTTCGATCTCCTGTTCTTCGGATGCTCGGCGTGCCGTCAGCAGCCGCTGCTGGCCGGCCAGAAGCATCAAAGCGGTCTCATTGGATTGCGCCATTCGCATCAGAAACGGATCAAATGAAATTGTATCATTCGCGTCTCGTTCGGCTTCCAAGCGGCCACGCCGTGCCATAAGTTCGAAGAGCTGGCTTTCCGTTTTCGTGAGCTGTGATTTGAGCTTGGTTGGGTCCAAACGGAGCAGCACATCTCCAGCATCGACGACAGCACCTTCATCAACCTCAATTGACTGCACGATTCCGCCGTCAAGATGTTGCACGACTTGGCGGTTCTGGTCGACCTCAATGCGGCCTTGGGCAATCACCGCCCCGGAAATCTGGGCTGTAGCTGCCCAGGTTCCGAAGCCGCCCAGCAACAGCACGGTGCCAATCACACCTATGAAAATCGGGCGCTTGGCTGACCAATCTCTGGTACGCAGATCTGTCATTGCACGCCTCCGTTGCCAACCGCTTGAACAATCTTTGTCCGGTTGCGAACCACATCCCGCAGCACGGTATCCTTGGGTCCTGTCCGTCGTCGGAGGTTTTGGGTCAGTTGGCTGCCTGATCTAAGGGAGGGTCTGGCGCATCTGATTGGTTTGATTA
>CANMOU010000008.1 GCA_947499555.1 uncultured Roseovarius sp. | reverse complement strand
GGTTACGATGTGCCAGAAACCCTCCCTTATCAAATCGACCTAAACTGTCCCATTGGTGCTGACGTTAGACACGTTAGACATACGTTGACACTTTGCCCGTCAAAAGTGAACTCTTGATCGCCTTGGATGATAGTTCCAATTTGTTGGCCGCCAATCTTGGTCTTTGCACCGAATGTAACATTTAGTTCTGGGGTGTTGTTTGAGCCCCCAGGAAAGGTAATTGACAACCTAGCGTTTAAGTTTACCCCCGCCTGAGACTCAGCGGAGACGCCATATCCAATTGTTATATCAGCCATTTTTCTACCTTAGGAACCGATGAATTTGCACAAAGTCAGTGGATATTTGTACAGTCAAAATTTTGAATTCCTCTTTCGTTTTGACAGCAGCCAAGTAAACGAACACTAAATCGCCCGTATCACTGCTGAACATTGTCAAATCGGCATGGAAGACATCAGAGTATGATTTTTCGAACAACGTCGTACATTCACTAGCAACACCTAAGACTTGGACCAATCCGACTTTAGTTGCCTGCAGTGTTTCTTGATCGAGCGTTTTTTCGGCTTCAGTTTTTGCAAAAAAGTCATCAAAATCACCCGCTGCAAACATTTGCTTGTAATGGACGAAACCTTGTACAGAAGTATCCGCAAAGCACTCTGTGTTTGCGCTTGCAACCGAACCGCAGGCAATAAATGCACTGCAGATCAAGCCTCGCGCCGCGGCACCTAGGTTGGAGAAATCAAACATCATTGGCTCCTGACTTTTTGTTTTCATGCTCAATTTGATCACTAAGATTCTGCTTGAAGACACTGGGATCTCCAAAGGGCGAAACACAATCAACGATCACCAAGTGTTTGCCCGACCGCCAATCCTTCAGTTCCAGGGCTGTCTCACTTGATTCGATCTTCGCTTTCACTTCTTCGGATGCCAGAGCCCAGCTTAAGAAAGCCACTGGCTGCTTTCCTCTGAGATAAATCTTGAACTGCTGCAGGAAGATTGGCATCGCGACGCGCGTCTCGACCTCGCGAATGGGCAGGTCCCGATACTTCGGATCCATGGTCATAAGCCAAACTGCCTGGCCCAAAGCAGAGCCGAACGTCTGGGCGTCAACTGACTTCCCGCCTGGAAACAGTTTTTTGGATTGATCCGACATAACTCACCTTTTCCGCTTTCATTTCGCCACGCGGCGCGCACACCGATAAATTCACTTGCCCATCAAGATTCCCGTTAAAAGAGAATCAGTGGAAGCCACTTATGAGCTGCGCTAGGAGCAATTGAATGTTCTGTCCAATCACAAATTTTCCTTAATCGCACTGCAGTTTTCAAGGAGTCTGGGCTCGCCTCATGTCCAGTGCAATTTTGTTTCTTGTTTTGAATATTCGAAGGTTGGAAATTGCTGAAAGACGAGAATTCTCCAAACAATGTGTCTAGGTAGCGACCATTTCGGAATCCGCGTGACGCTACGGAAAATCCAAAGCCGTGGGGCTCAATTGCTGTTTTCGGCCTTTTTCGAGAAGTTGTTATTCGACCCCAGCCTTCAAGTTTCGCACCAGACGGAGGTCTAAATACTCCTTTTGCCTGGATGCCGCTCGAGAGGTATCAGCCGTCGCAACGCGGCTACATCAAAGCGGACACTCTGAAGCGGCTTTGCGAAGAGAGCGGTCGACATGGCGGGCGCACTGGGCTGACAGTTCTTCAGCATGACACGCCTACCAATCCGTTCACCACGCACTACATCCCCGTTGTGGTGAGGGAGACGCCATTGCGTGGGTGCCGCGCTATGACCTGCGGTGCCTGCGCCCCTGAGATGTTTCTCAAGAGCGATGGCGCCCGTGTCTTTCGATATCTTGTTGCTCCAACCATGGATATGACCACGCTCTGGGCGAGGAGCTGTATTTCCTCGGCGCCGAGGGTGTCTTCTCGGACATGCCACGCGGCAATCTCCGCCATCGCCCAGGCTGGCGCATCCTGAACAAGATACTGCACCCAGGCGACCAACTCAGTCTGTTGGGCGCAAATGCTTTTGGAAACAAGCCAAAAAATGTCCGGCGCAATCACCAGAAGTTGGATGGCCAAGGCATTCAGGTGGCCTTTGTCGTGGCCAATTACTTCGAAGAACCAAAACCCTATTCCAACGTTTCGGAAAACCTTTACTGTCAGGGGAAACTCTTTTCCGCTGGCGAGGGGAATGGGTCAGTCTAAAATCGAATTCCTCACGCAGGCATGATACCATCACTTCCCTATCCTGACCTTTCCGCTGATGATAAAAGAAACCATTGAGGAAAACGTTTTTGTATTTGGCGGAGCCATCATGGAAGAGGCGACAAAACGATCATTTTGGAATTTCGGTATTGGCGGGTTAATTGGTGCGGCGATAGGTGGGTTTGGGACCTATTTTGCGCAGCAGCAGGTAACGCTTGCTGAAAACCAATACTTTATGGAGCTGGACAAACTCAGGTTGGCGATCATGGTCGAAAGCACCGAGGACTTTGAGACCCAGCTTGAAGAGCTGCAAGCGCTGAAGGAAGTCAGAGAAAAGGGTTACCGGCCAGTTTTTGAAACAACGCTCGAGAACGATATCGCCGAGGTTCAGGGCCGTATTGCGCGAGTCGCAAAAGCAAAGGCCGACGCTGCCGCGGCAGAGGCGGCTACTGCAGAAGCAGAGGCTCGCCGCGTCGAAGCTGAGGCATCAGGCACGCAAAGAACAGGCTTTCAAGGTGAACCCATCGTTCTTCTTGGATTGTGGCGGTTCGACTGGGCGGTACTGCCCCTAGCACCCCTGAACACTGAGATGACAAAATTAAAGTTTGGTTTTTCGTAACGCGTCTCTTCCTAGACGGCTGAGCTGCCAGATAAAATTTATGAAGCTATGGAAAGTCACCCCAAACAGCGGTTGGTATACTCATGTTCGCAACCGTCATGTCTGCCCTTGTCCGAGAATTTTGCGAATTTCTCGACCGGTATGTCTCAAACAGGAGCGAGTAGTCTCTGTTAATTCGTGGCCCAAGCTCAAAACGCTCAGTTTGTGCTCGAAGCGGGCTTTTGGGTTGTGAATAGTAGTTGCCGCTCAGGTGATCCTGACTAGGGGTAGACTGCCATAGGAAGAACCAAGCCCCAAGGAGTTTTCTCAGCTGGTCGAAATTTTTTAAAGCCTGCTTTCTTATACGCTGCAATTGCGCGGCGATTGTTTGGGTGCGGATCCGTGGCGACCACCGGAGCGCCTTCCTCAAAAAGCGTTTGGAGCCTTTGGGCTATGAAACTAGGCCCGTGACCCTTTCCAGTCATGGTCAATTCGCCAATGAACTGGTCAATTCCGCGCGACCCCTTTGAAAGATCACGGAAATGATGATCGTCCCAACCATGAACCGTATAATCCTGCATGTAGCCAATGAGTTGATCGCCTAAGCCAACAATGCACCTTACCACCCGCGCGTCATCGAAATCCTTGGCATGACTAGGTTCTGTCGTGTCCCACCACTCTCGGACATCTGGCTGGGCTTGCCAGTCCAACAGCGGATTAAGATCGTCAACAGTGGCCCGCCGAAATGTGTATCGGCTCGCGATCTTCATTTCAAAAGGCTAGCACAATTGGCTCGGGAAGATATCGGCACGTTGCCGCCGTCAGAGCAGTTGCAGCAGTGGGGCACTTGAGCCTGTTGACTTCGTCGAGGATCGGCCCTAACCGGACTCTCGTCGTGACACGCGATGCCGCAGCGCAGCTTCCCGAAAGCGGACGTTGCTTTGGCTGCGATTTCGCCAAGACTTACTCCTTCATGAGCTGCTTGATACCGTCGATGAAGGTTGCGTCATCTTTTGCCTTGCGCTTGTCGAGCAAATCCACTGCATCCGCTCCGGCTTGGAAGCGGAGGCGGTCTCCGGTGTCGTTGGCAGCCCCCCAGATAACCTCTGCAACTGTCTCAGGGGCGGACGGGTTGGACGCGAGTTTGCCAAACACCCGCCCCATGGCGTCGGCCATCGGTACGTAATCCGAGAGGTTCTCGTCTATGGCAAAGTCGAATGAACTTCCGCCAAAATTAGTCTTGATCATTCCCGGCTGGACGATGCGAACGTGGATACCAAGTGGTTCAAGCTCGTAGTGCAGCGCCTCTGACAAACCTTCGACCGCGAACTTTGTACCGTGATAGAGCGTGCCAAGCGGGAAGGTGATCTGACCGCCGATGGACGATATATTGATGATCGTGCCTGCGCGGTTTTCCCGCATGTGCGGCAACACGGCCTTCGTGACCTCCAGCAAGCCAATCACGTTGGTGTCGAACTGACGGCGAATACGCTCCATCGAGAATGCTTCCAACGCGCCATAAGCACCGTAGCCCGCATTGTTCAGTAAGACGTCGATCCTGCCGAACCGGTCGATGCCGGCCGCGACAGCACCGGTAATGGAGCCCGGATCGGTCACATCGAGGCGCGTCACATGGATGTTGTCCAGTTCGGCAAGGTCACCCGCGCTGTCGGGGTTTCGCATGGTAGCGACAACGTTCCATCCGTTGGCTTGAAAATGTCTGGCGGTGGCTTCGCCGATGCCCGAAGACGCACCGGTGATCAAAATGGTTTTCATGGGGTTCTCCTTCAGGCGTTGAGTCTGAGCATGTCTTCGATGCCGAAGCCGGTCATGATGTTGCGCGTCACATCGTGCAGCACGTCGTTGTAATGTTCGATCTGCGGACCAACGCCAGTGTGGTCGACAACTGTACGGAACGGCTTGTGCCCAAATGGCTTTTCCAGAAGAGCGACGACCGCTTCCGCGATCCGCTCGGGGCGTTGATCTGGTGTTGCGTCCAACATCTGCGCCAGTCCGGCAGCCGACATTGCGGGTACCGCAGCAAACTCTCCGTACTCCACTTCACGCTCAGGCTCCGTTGGTGCGACCATCCCATCGAAGAAGGCTGTTGGCATGGCGCCGGGTTCAATGATGCAGGATTCAATGCCGAAGCCGGACAATTCAGTCCGATAGCATTCGACAATCGCTTCCAACGCCCATTTCGAAGCCGAGTAGGTCCCGTAAAAGGGTGTCGCAATCCTGCCGATCAGGCTGGACGTATAGAGAACCGTCCCTCGCCCCTGCGCCCGCATGTGAGGTAGCGCCGCGCGCATGACACGCTGCACACCCATGACGTTTACGTCGAAAACGCGGGCCATGTCTTCGGGCGACATCAACTCCTGAATGCCGTAGGAGCCGATCCCGGCATTGTTGAACAGGACATCGAGGCCGCCAAGATGTTTGATTGCTTCCGCGATGCCTCGCTCGGTGCTGGCTGTATCGGTCACGTCCATTTCGACAATCTGCGCACCGGCGGCTTCGAGCATGCCAACCGTTTCAGCGTTCTTCCCTTCCCGACCGCGAACGCACCCGGCGACCTGGTAGCCTTTTTCAAGAAGAGCGAGCGCTGTGGGCTTTCCAAACCCGCCTGCGATACCGGTGATCATGACGTTTTGCATGTCGGTCCCTTTCGTTGTGACACAATCACGTTAGTGGCCGGCAGGGCGCCAATCTTTCTCAATTAGCCGAAAAACTTGCCTGATCCTCCAAAACTACAGATTCCTGTTATGACCGAGCGGATGGCGGTGCTATCGATGGGCATCGCATTGGAGGTCAGCGACATGAACAGCGAAAACCTGTTGTCACATGTGACAACGCTGCTCGATCAGGCAGGCGTCGCTGAGGGCGCAAACCATCATGCGCCAAGCGGTACGCATCTGCTGCGGCATCACGCAACGACCGACCTGAATGCCACCGTTTATCGACCGCTTCTTTGCCTGATCCTGCAGGGTGCAAAGCAAGTCGGTTCCAGCACCCGGACGCTAACAGTCAGCGCCGGGCAGTCCCTCGTCGTCAGCCATACTCTGCCGGTGATCTCGCGGATCACCGAGGCGTCGTCAGAGGTTCCTTACACAGCCTTGGTCTTTCCACTTGATCTCGATCTTCTCAGGTCATTGGCCCCCACGGTCTCGCCAGCACTGCACGCACGGTCCACGGATCCGTTCTCGATCTGCCTGTGCGACACCGATCCCGGCTTGGAAGACGCGCTTCTCCGCTACTTTCTTCAGTGCGAGAATGAGGAGACGCGGCAATTGCTTTGCCCGATCACGGTCCGTGAAATTCACGCAAGGCTCCTGATCGGCCAACATGCGCAGATCCTGCAAAGACTTCTCTGGCACGAGAGCGCCGCCAGCCGCATCTTTCTGGCAACACGGGATATTCAAGCCAGCCTGTCGGAAACCATCGTCGTCGGGGATCTGGCTCAGCGGTCAGGTATGAGCAATTCCGCCTTCTTCGAACAGTTCAAAGCCGTGACGGGAACTTCTCCGCTTCAATACCAAAAGGACCTGCGTTTGCTGAAGGCCAGAGATGACCTGCGGACGAGCCGCGCAAAGGTATCGGAAGTCGCGTTCGCCGTCGGCTATGAAAGCTCAGCTCAGTTCTCCAGAGAATATTCTCGCAAGTTTGGTAGATCGCCGCGGCAAGACCGCGAGCTAGAATCGGCTGGGTAGAACCACAACGAGGACGGCCCAGAGCTGCCGTCCATTAGGGATGCCTGATGCTGCGGTGCGGCCCGTCGAACCGGCCGTTCGCTGCAAGTGCAAAAAATGAGGGTGTTCGAACTCACACAACGCGGACTTTGGTCACCTTTGCGCCATGGCCTCTTTGGACCTTCTATCGGAAAAATAATGGGCGCAGGGCAGCGCGTCGCAAAGAAGTTGCTGTTGCAGTGAAGTGACCTCAACGGGCGTCTGTTTCGGCGCGGGCGAGTGGCCCGGGTTCCTCGCGGATCGGGATGTGGATGAGTGCTGCCAGCAGTCCAAGAACGACCGCCGCCCACCACATAGGCGTGTAGTCCTGATTGAGGTCGTAGATGCGCCCGCCAAGCCAGGCGCCGAGGAAGCTTCCGGTCTGATGGCTGAGGAAGACCAGCCCCGCAAGCGTCGAAAGGAACTTCAGCCCCTGAGTCTGTGCGACAAGCCCGATGGTGAGCGGCACGGTGGCGAGCCAGAGGAGCCCCATGACAGCAGAGAAGAGGAGAACAGAGCTCTCTGAAATTGGCAGCAAGATGAAGATCGCAATAACAATGGCGCGGCCCACATAAATCCCAGTCAACACCCACCTTTTTGAGAGGGCCTGACCGGCCCAACCGGCGAAGAATGAGCCCGCGATGTTGAAGAGCCCGATCAATGCCAGCGACCAACCGCCGATCCACGCGGCGAGGCCGAGGTCGATTAAATAGGCGGGCAGGTGCGTCTGGATGAAGGCGACATGGAAGCCGCAGACGAAGAACCCGAAGAAGAGGCAAAGATAGCTTCGGTCGGAGAAGGCCGTCGAAAGTGCGGTGCCGAAGTCTTTCGCGGAGGATCCTGAGGCTGTCGGTTTGGACACGCGGGCGATGAAGACGAGACAGGGCAGGATCAGCGCGAAGCTCGCGCCGATCAGCAGGATCGACGGTTGCCAGCCAAACCCTCCGATCATCGCCGTCGCGGCGGGCGCCGAGACGAACATGCCAAGTGACGCGGCCGCCGTGCCAAGCCCCATGATGAAGCTCCGGCGCTCTGCCGAGACGATCTTGCCGAGCGCCCCGATCACGATGGGAAAGGATGCGGCGCCAGTGCCCGCTCCTGTGAGGATGCCGGTGAGAATGAAAAGCGTCGGGTCGGTAACGATGCCTCTGAGAAGAAAACCTATCCCAGCCAGAACGGCGCCCGCGGCCAGAACCCGTGCTGTGCCATAGCGGTCGGCTACAGCCCCTGCGATCGGTTGAGAAATGCCCCAAGTGAGGAGTTGCACGGCGACAGAGAGCGAGAAGACCTCTCGACCCCAGCCCAGATCGGCAGACATTGGCGCCATGAAGATGCCGAATGTCGCCGAAAAGCCAAAGCTCAGAAAGGCGATAACGCATCCAGCAAATATCGCGGCGTTGAGGTGTTTACTCTCTATCGTCATGGATAGGTCTCCCAGCCGGTTGAGGCTGTCACGCCTGCTAAACGAGATCAATGCCTCCGAAGAGCAAAAAAGCTTCATCGGCAAGCCAGTTTCGCGGACGGAACGGACAACAGGGATTTGGCGTTGATCCAACACTCTCGGCCCAAAGGCGACATCCGACCGCTGACACCAATGCTGCAGTCGCAGCCCGCATAGCCGACCTTCGCTGCGGCTGCGCAAATGACTGCTTTGCGATGCCTTGTAACTGCCGGTAGATCAGAAAACGGTTTGGCAGCTACAGGTAAAGAGCCGGATTGTGCCGGACCTCCTCAGCCGAAATCGTCATGATGGGGAAGTGATCAACTCACACGGAGTGCGGTGTCAACTCTGCGCGAAGAGGCCATCGACTTCTGCCTCGGCTTCTGCGGGGATCTCGGGATGTTAACGTCCGATGCGCTTCGCTTGCTCCGTGTTGGGGACGCCGTTGCAGGAACGGCCCGTCAGATTTTCGTTTGCCGCAAGTTCAAAATACGAGAGCATGCTTTCATGAACGTCCAGTATCGTGACAGCAAAATCAGAGATTCAACTCGGTCAGCCCTGGATGCTCGTCCGGACGGCGACCCGAGGGCCAATGAAACAGACGCGACTGTTCCGTGATTGGCATATCGTTGATGCTGGCAATACGACGGCACATCCGCCCGTCTGCCGCAAAATCCCAGTTCTCGTTGCCATAGGACCGGAACCACTGCGCGTCGTCATCACACCATTCGTAGGCAAAGCGCACGGCGATCCGGTTTTGTGTCCATGCCCAAGGTTCCTTGATTAGACGATAGTGATGTTCGCGCTGCCATTTGCGCGTCAGGAATGCTTCGATTTCGATATGTCCAGTGAGGAGTTCAGACCGGTTCCGCCACTGGCTGTCGTCGGTATAGGCCTGCGTCACGCGCTGGGGGTCTCGGCTGTTCCAACCATCCTCGGCGGCGCGCACTTTTTGCGCGGCAGTTGTTTCGGAAAATGGCGGAAGCGGCGGGCGGCTCATAATGAAGCTCCATACAGATTTCATGAATTTGCTTGCGCCAAAAATGGCGGATTGCGCCGACCTAGCTGGGCATTTCCAATGGACGCAAAAAGTGACGGTCATAGCGCCTGATACAGTCTGTATCTTCGGCAAATTTATATGCTTTCTGGCATTCGCTGTCTGTCAGGCTCTTGATGCGATAGGTCTCATAATCCGCCAGAGAGGGGAACGAAAACAGGCAGACGGCAAGGTCGTTCGGGCTTTCGTGCGGCAAATAGTACCCGTGATGCGTTCCGCCAAATCTTTCGACCAAGGGGATCCATACACGCGCATATTCTTCGAATTCGGGAATTTTAGATGGGTTCAGTTCATATTGAACGTAACAGGTAATCAATTGCGTCTCCTAACATGGAATTTTCTGACTAAGGTTTCGCATTTGCGGGTGCCAAGGTGGTGTTGTTACGGCCGCTTCCCGGTCGATCGCAAAACAGAAAAACACTGCGCTATGGGGGAAGCCCCACACATGCCTCAACCTGATCAAGACATGAGGACCACGATGGTTGTTCAGAGACGAATGTCCTGTACTTTTTGACCACTTCCGGCTCCCCGCGCAGAGATCCCGCTGGAACGATCATTTTCATTCCGTCGCCGCTTGCCCAGGGAACGCCTGATCCGCATACACGGCAGAATGATTTGGAGATGTCTCGCGCCGACATTTTGTAGGTGGCAAATTCATCGGCGCCGCTCAGCCAGTTGAACCCATCGGCTGCTATGAACAGATTTGATGCAAAGGCCGATCCGGTGATCTGTCTGCACTGATCGCAACTACACAAGAACATTGTGTCGAACGCGTTGACGACCTCGAACGAGACCGCGCCGCACAGGCAGCTTCCGTTAAGTTTTGGCATTCTCTGAATCCTCTTTGAAGGGTTCCACACGTCGGCCAAGGCGCTGCAAGATTTCCCCGGCTTGTGAAGTCATGTCCTGAAGAGTGGCTTGCGCAGGCCCACGGTTTCGAATGAGGTCAGCAGCTTCGCCGACGATCACGGCGGCTACATCCGTGTCACCCGCTGCCGAAGCGGCGTTGAAACGGATTTGCTCTTCTGCAAGGTTTTCGCCCAAGCCGACAATATCCCCGCTCCACCGCCGCGTGAAGGTATTGCGCATCGTGCGCAGGTTCCAATCCGAAGGCCAATTGAGCCCACGTGCCATGTCGAATACGGAACTGCGTTCAGTATCGTCGCCCGAGCCGCGCAGAGCAGCTTGTTTGGCATTTTCACTGGCGAGGGATCCATCGCTGGCAAAGAAGGCGGTTCCACACAAGACGCCGGAAGCGTCAAGCGCCAGAGTCGCAGCCAGACCACGTCCATCAGCGATACCGCCTGCCGCGATGACTGGTATTGCTTGCGCGATATCCACAACCGCCGGGACGAGGGGCAACGTCGCTCTGGTGCCGCCGTGTCCGCCTGCCTCTGTGCCCTGCGCCACGACGGCATCAACGCCAGCATCGACAGCTTCACGCGCTTGTTCGAGCGTCTGCACCTGAACGATCAGTTTTATTTGGGCGTCCCTGATCTGATGGAGAAACGGTTTAAAATCACCGAACGAGAGCATGAGTGCTGCCGGGTTGCGCGCGAGGGCAAGATCGAGCAATTGCGGCTGGCGCGCGAGCGACCAAGTGATAAAGCCGACCCCGATCCGCGCATCACCTGCTGCGTCGAATTCGCGTTTGAGCCAATCGGCGTCGCCATAACCGCCGCCGACCAGGCCCAAACCACCTGCCTTGCTCACGGCCGCAGCAAGCGCCCCGCCGCTGACACCTGCCATAGTTGCCAACAGGACGGGATGTTCGATGTCGAAGAGATCACAAAGGGATGTGCGGATGGCCATTCAGGTCAACCTGCCGCGTCGCGTCTATACTGGTCGACCGGTAGACCTCCGATCCCCCAATCCTCAAGCGCAACTTCGTCAATGACGACAAAAGTTGTCGCCGGAGACTTGTCGAGGATCCGCACCAGCAAGTCGGTGACGCCGTTGATCAACGCGGCCTTCTGATCCGGGGTGACACCTTCACGTGTTACTTTGATATTTACATAGGGCATATCGCTTCCTTTCAGTTCGCGCGTTCAGTGATTTGAAAGATTTTGGCCATGATCGACCATGCGCCGTCGGTTCGCACAAGCGTCAAGAAATCGATGAAATCCTTTGTCCCAATGGAACATCGCACACGGGCAAAGGCGGTGTTTTCACCTGCAAACTCTATGGAGTCGATCACATCACGCCGAGGTTCATTGCGCGAGGCCGGGGACACGCGCTTGGCCACTACCGCGAAATACTCATCCATCGTGCGATACAGCAGTGGTGCTTCATCCGCTGTCGCGTAGATCGCCTTTGGGTGAAACGTTTTAGCCAGCCTGTCCGTATCGGCGTGATAGAGACCGTCGAAATAGGTCTCTATCACCTCTGTTACTGCCGCAAATGCAGTCATGCCGCCTGCTCCATCAGGCCCTCGGCAATCATCGCTTTGATCGAGGCGGGACGTGCCGCAATACGTGCCACGTAAGCCTGGGTTTTCGGATGCGCGTCAAGGCTGAGCCCGACAAAGCCTGCCCAATTCAGCACTACAAATGCATATGCATCTGCGACGGTGAACGTGTCACCTAGCAGAAAGGGACGACCGTCTGCGAGACGTTGCTCAATATGCGCCGCGCGGCGCCCGACACCTGCCTCGACCCTCTTTCTTGCATCGCTATCAAGCTCCCGACCCGTAAAAAATGGGCTGAAGGATTTGTGCAGCTCTGACGAGATGAAATTCAGAGTTTCCTGAAGCCGGGTACGTGCCAACGTACCGTTCGGTGGCGCGAGACCAGCATCGGGTGACTGATCGGCCAAATACTGCAGCACGGCTGGATTTTCGGTGATGATGTCGCCTTCGTCGGTGATCAGAGCTGGAACATAGCCGTTCGGACTGATTTTGAGGAAATCATCGCCAGCCTCTGTTTTGTTTGTATCCGTGTCTGTCTTATCCAGATCGAACGGAATCTGAAGTTCATTCAGAATGATGTGGGATGCCAACGAGCATGCGCCGGGTTTGTAGTAAAGTTTCATTTGTCTTAGCTCCTGTTTGCTTTGGTGACAGTTCAGAGATGATGACTTTGCTAACCGTTGACAACTAGGTATCTAGAGGATACTTGATTATCGAGTTACCCAAAGGAAACCTAGTCACCTGTCATGCCGCTCAAAGTCCGCAAAAACCAAAGCCCCGAACCGCCGCAGCCTTGTATGCTGACGCATTGTATGGCGGTGATCTCCGGCGCTTGGGCCGCCAATGTGATTTGGTCGCTGCGTGCTGGCCCGCGCCGCTTTAACGAGTTGCGTACCGACATTCCGCCAATTTCGGCCAAGGTGCTCTCCACACGGCTGACGGAGCTTGAGCAGCGCGGAGTGTTGTCCCGGAACGTGCAACCGACCTCACCCCCATCCGTCGAATACGCCCTTACAGATCTGGGCGGTGAACTTGTGCCTGCGCTTGAGGCCATTGTGAAAGTTGGCCATCGGTTGAAGATGCGCGACGAAGGGTAAAAGTCAGTCATGCTCTATTCCCGCTGATTGATCATCTCGCGATGAAAATGCAGTTTTCACTGTGATGTTCTTTAGTGGGGCAGTTCCTTTCCAGAGAGCGTTCAAAACACCTCACGCAAGGCACTGCTAAAGCGCGTCGAACATCAGTCCAGTCCAAATGTCCGTTGAGAAAAATCCCCCAGACCATTTGGCATCAAATTGGTCTAGCGGCCTAAGATCGACTACTTGCTGGCGCGTTTTTCCTTCGCCTTTCAGTTTGCTGAGTTCATCGCGGGCATACTGAAGCATTGTGAGGTACTCCAAGAGGTCATCGCGGGATCCCAACGAGCCATGGCCCGGGATGATTTTGGTATGTTCATCGGTGTGGTCGCGTAGCATTTCAACGGCACTGATCGTGCCCTGCAAGGTACCGCCATTGTGAGTATCAATCACCGGATAGATGCCGTTGAAGAATACGTCCCCCGCGTGCACGACATTGGCCATCTCAAAAAATACCACCAAGTCTCCGTCCGTGTGTGCCCGGGGCGTATGGACGGCGCGCATTATGTCGCCATTTAGATGGAAGCTCATCGAGTCCTTAAAGGTGACAACGGGCAATCCATCGCTTGCCATCGGCTGAAACGACAAATCAAAAAGAGGAATATCACTTCCATCAGCAAGACGCGTACGGGCCATCTCGTGACTGAAAATCGTTGTACCAGTTCCGCCAAGAAGTTCATTTCCGCCAGTATGGTCAAAATGGAAATGGGTGTTGATCAGGAACCGGGGGGGCTCGCCCCCCAATTGGTTTATAAGCGCAAGCAATTCCGGCAAAGCAGGTGCCATCTGATCGTCGATGAGAAACGTGCCATCGTCCCCGATCATGACGCCGATGTTCCCACCATCGCCTGTCAGCATGTACAGGTTTTCGGCGACTTTCGTTGACATCAGGTGGGCCCCATCCGCCAACGCCGGTATTGGAACGGCGATCATGGCAGTTAAGAACGAGGTCAGAGCCAGAGACCTACTGAGTCTGTGAACCTGTTGTTTCTCAGAAGTGCGGTTGCTCGTCATGGTGTGTCTCGTTTCATAGATTGCCGTGCCCAAAGAGTTTGTGATCCACGTCAGCCGTGCCTCATCGCTTGTAGGCACGCCTAGGGTGCTTGGATGAGCTCAATATTGTAACCGTCAGGGTCTTTGATGAAGGCGATGGTTTCGTGTTCGCCGGTTTCATCCGGTGCGGCTTTCATCGGGCCCGGGTTTCGGGTGACTTCGACGCCCAGCCCGGCCAGATGAAGGCAGGTCTTGTGTATGTCGAGAACCTCCAATGCGATGTGTCCATATCCGGTGCCGTGCGAATAGCTGTGCTCGCCCCAGTTATAAGTCAGCTCAATCATTGCGCTGCTGTCGGGATAACCGACAAAGACCAGCGTAAATTCAGCAGCTGTAAAAGTCTCTCGACGCAATTCCTGCATCCCGAGTGCATCGCAATAAAAGCGCAAGGACCGATCAAGGTCTCGGACACGGACCATCGAATAAAGAATGGCGTGCGGTGTGTTTGGGGACGTTGACTGAGTGTTCATAATGATACGCCTGAAGGATCCAAAGGACCGGGGACAAACACTGCCTGTCCCCGGTAGCTTATTTTAGCGGCAGATTTCACCCTGGTAGCGGACCAGCCCAACAAGGTTGTCATCGTCGCGCAAATCGACAAGGCCATAGCTGTTGAATTGGCCTGAGTAGCCTTTCATCGTGCCGCGTGTGACGTCTGGCTGAATGTCGTAGGTGATTTCGATCATAAAGCGGCCCGGCTTGCCCGGCACGGCGGTCAGAACGCCCAGATCCTTTGTTTGGAATGCGCCGCCATCGTCACGGCCAAAGTAATGTTCCATGTCCATCTCAAGACCCGTTTCAGTCTCGCGGGTGGCCGTGATCTTGCCAGCCGCATTTTGAACAGCACCGGTCAAAACCGCCGAGATGATCATCGGCTGGCCTTCGCCTTCACCAAAGAAGTTAGGGATGGCGACGCCGCCCATTTCAAAACAATCGGCAGCCATTGCAGCAGTTGACGACATCGCAAGCGCCATGATGGCACCAGAAAGAGAGTTCAGTTTCATGTCATTTCCGTTCAGTTGAAGAGGTTAAAGGTAGTAGGGAGAGTTGAGGCCGCGGCTTGCGGCCTCGGTCACACGGGCATCGAAGACGCGCGTATAAAAGGCAGCGTTCATCGCGGCTGTCGTTTTCGGGAATTCATTGATGGCAAAGTCCAACGCATTTTCGACAGTGTCGAAGGCGTCCAAGCCACCCAGCGTGTTTGTGTTGTGTCCACTTAGCCAGATCTTGGACAACAGTCCCTTTTGCCTGCGCAAGACCGGATTTCGGTCCTGCCATGGTGCGTTTTCAAATGGAACAGCGACCTGCACTTCGGTGTAAACAAATGCGCGGGGCTCGGCTGTGACCCGTCCGCCAAAATGGGGCGCATCTATCGCCGCGCTGGCCTCTGCGGTTGCCTGATTATCAAAGACCCGCGTTGTTTGCGCCACGCCAAAGTCACGGGCCAGAGCAGGGAAAAAATCCGTGCAGTACAGCTGCGCATCATCGACGCTCGCAAACCCGTAAAGCCCGCCGACAGAATGGTTGCCCAGCCCGGAAAACCACGTTTTGTCAACAAACCCGGGTTGGGCCGCGATGGCAGCATTCAGCTTTTCCCAAGGAACATCCGTGAAGGGCACGGACGCTTGCAATTCTGTGTAAACGAAGGCGTTGGCAGGCATAGTTTGGTGTTCCTTTTGATTGGATTGCGCAGTTGCAGCTGACCTGTGAGCAGTCAGCCCTATTGCCGCGAGGGGAATGGCGGCCAGCCCTGCGGTAGCTTTGCGCCGTGACATTGGCGCAGTTCCACCGGGCGCGTGCCGGGGCACACGTGAAGCCATGTCGTCTTCTCCTTAAGATTGGGGCCACCTACCTTGGTGGTTGTCTTGGGGTGGGTAACGAAATATAACGATCCCTATATATCGCTATTCCGATTGGCGCCCGCCGTCAATCAAAAAATATAGTGGTCGTTATTTTATTAGCTAAAGGATTGGCTTGGCGTGAAAAAATCAGAATCCACCAAGATGAAACTGCTAGAGGCGTCTGGCCGGGCATTTCGAAAAGAGGGCTATTCAGGGATCGGGGTCGACTCAATCGCGAAAGACGCTGGTGTCACGTCTGGCGCTTTCTATGCCCATCTGAAATCCAAGAATGGTGCCTTCCGGGCGGCACTTGTCTCGGGTCTGGAAGACGTCCTTGCCGCATTGCCCGAGTATCGCAAGAAGCATGGCGCTCAGTGGCCAGCAGCCTTTGCAGACTATTATCTTGGAAAGGGTCACCGGATCGACCTAGAGGGCGGTTGCGCAATGACCAGTCTCACGCCGGACGTGATCAGGGCAGATCCAGCTGTGCAAACCGAATACGCGGAACTGATGAGCCGCATCATCAAAGAGATTGCAGACCACCTGCCGCAGGCGGGGTCTGCGGCCGAACGCGAGCCAATTGCATGGGCGTTCCTGTCGACACTGATTGGCGGGCTTACCCTCTCGCGGGCTGTGGGATCAGGTCCCGCCGCTGACCAGATCGCGCGCTCCAGCAAGGCGGCGGCACTCGACGCCATCGGCTGTTCTGCAGGCTAGGAGCGACAGGCGACAAAGCTGTCGCGGTGCGCCTTGCAATACGGGGTCAGAATGTCCCGAAAAGCACTCAATTTTCGCGATGGCCAGATATCAGGGTGCCCCACCACCCAAATATCTGCATCGGTTTGTGGCAGCAGTAGCGGCACTTGCACCAGATCAGCCGCTGCGCGTCCAGGAAGAATGGGCATCCGAACGACACCCAACCCAGCCTGAGCCGCGCCAACCTAGGCCACCATATCATCAAGCCGCAGATGGACCCGATAGCGGGGAAAGTCCGCTGCAATCCCCTTCGGCACGTCGGGATAGAAGAAATATACCCCATCATGCCTGCCATTTGTACTCCCTGCAGCATCCGTCACTCTGGGCTCCTAGCGGACCTCGGAGGTAGCGCAGCATCTGAATGGTGAAGATGCCTGGGCTGGGCAACATCGGCCCTAAGCTGCCGTTCAGCGCTGGCACAGGATTCTGCTGTCGCAGTCCGGATAGCCGCCTTTCGCCGCGACCGCAAAATCTGGACGAGACCGAACTCACATTTCGCGGGAAAAGCAGCCATTCACAAATTTGATTTTTGGTTGTGTTGTTCGAGCCAGAGTAATCTGGCGAGCATCGGTAGCAAGGCGATGCAAGCAGTCGCAACGACGGCAACTCCCCACGGCACGAGCGGCATTCCGACGTTACGGGCCCTTGGCGCGATCAAGTAGAAGCTGATTGTTACTGCGAATAGCAAGTCAAACCATACCTGGTTGCCAGTTAGGTTTGCAGTGTGATTCAGCCAAAACTGCGCAAGTCCTTCTTGCGAAACTGTAATGAGCGAGAACGCCAGGAAGGCTAGTCCAAGGACGGCAGGCAGAAGCCAGCGAAGCTTAGCTGACGCCGTGCGTCCTATTGCGATAAGCATTACAGAAACGATTGCGCCGGCATATGCGACTGTTGGAAGAAGGCTGAGTATTGGCATTATGCTAGGCCCTGGTGCTAAGTGGAATCAAAACAGCTTTTGTAGCATACGCTACATAACACACCAACGTAGCGATCGCTACAGGTAAGAAACGTGCGCATAAAGACGAAAAAGCAAAACCTACTCGCGGCTCTGGCAGACCATGTCCTCAAAAATGGCTTGAATACAGCCAGTCTTAGACCAATGGCCGCAGCTGCGGGTACATCGGATAGAATGTTAATTTATCACTTTGGAAATAAGGATGCGCTTGTTGGAGAATTACTGGACTATCTTGCGGCGCAGATGGCTGAGCAACTTGACGATATTTTGCCACCAACAAAGTTTGAAAACGAAGCCCTTTTGATTGCCAAGGTCATGGATTTGATGCGCTCGGAAGACTTCCAGCCATACATTCGCATCTGGCTGGATATTGTTTCCGCAGCAGCTCAGGGGGCAAAAACGCACCAGAAATCGGGAAGAGCAATTATTGAGGTATATCTTGATTGGATTGCACTGCGCCATCCAGAAGCGAAAAGAGCACCCGTGGCCCTTACTCTCATTGAGGGGATGCTTATCATGGATGCAGTAGGTCAAAAGCAGGTGTCGAACGAAGTGATTTCTCGATTAGAAAGATGATAAGCAGCCTGTCTGCTCTCGGCCCAAACCAGCCGTTCATCGCGAGATAAGTTGCCGCATTGCAGCTTCCCCAAAGCGGAAGTTGATCGATTGCGCAGCATTTCCAACATTAACGTACACTCATCGGACAAAACGAACTCGTGCAAGCGCAGCTTCAACTATTGCCACGCGACCTTACTTGCTCCGGGTTCGGCGCTTTTGCACCTGTTAATCGCCACCACTTCGGCGCTTCGCAACGTCTGACAGACCCCGGGCCAGCAGGTCGAATACGATCCGGATACGACGGCTGGTCTGTAACTCCCGATGGGTGACCAGCCAGATTGGAAACTCAAGCGAAGGGAAATCCGGCAAGACCTTCTCTATGCCAGGTTCAGCCTCGCCCAACGTTTCGGGCTGCATAGAGACGCCGTAGCCCGCTTTCACCAATTCCCATGCGACGACACCGCTCTCGCTCGACATCACGAAGCTCTCTGCGCGAACGGGCACGCCCATGTTGTGCAGTGGGGCCATTAGCCGCTCGGGGTCGGCATTGCCGACGAAATCGAGTGCAGCCACATCGCGCGGTGTCCGTGGGCGGCTTGCACGATCGAGATAGTCGGTCGCGGCATAGAGATTGGCGCGAAAGTCGCCCAAGTGCCGTGCGATCAGGTCCGGCTGATCCGGGCGGACGTGGCGTATCGCGATGTCCGCCTCGCGCTGCGTCAAATTCTGCATCTCACTCGACGCAAGAATGCGGACGCGGATGCCAGGCGCCATCTGTCTCAACGGCTTGAGCACACCCGGCAGGATCGCTGCTGACAAGAGGTCCGTTCCCGTGACCGCGACCTCTCCGGTGACATCCTGAGATTTACCGTCGGCCACCATCGAGATGAGCGTTGCAGCCTCGCCCATCGTGCGCATGTGATCAATCAGGTCGCGTCCTGCTTCCGTCAAGGTAAGACCACGGACGCTACGTTCTACCAGCTTGACGCTAAGTGCCTCCTCCAACGCACCGATCTGCCGTCCTATCGTCGGCTGCGTTGTCTTCAGCACGCGCGCCGCGCCGCTGAACGAGCCTTCTTCCGCTGTCGCGAGGAAGGCGCGTACCTGGTTCCAATCGAAGGAGACGGCCTGCCAGTTCATTCATGAGCGTATAGCAGGTGGACGAATTTAAGCAATCGACCTTTCATGAGCGCATGGATGATACCGGCTGCGAAACGGGATCGGCCCGATCTCGGCAACCGAAAGCGACACAATGTATTCCGCAGTTTCTTACGACTGGCACATCCGCGCTGCTTCAAACCTGAAGTGTAACATGCAAAGGAAACCGACATGACTGCCCAAGCCTTCTGGGACCGGCATGCGCCCAAGTACGCAAAAAAGCCCATCGCCGATGTCACCGCCTACGAAGAAAAGCTAGAATGCGTCACTGAGCTTCTTCGATCGACCGATCGCGTTCTTGAAATCGGCTGCGGGACAGGCGGCACCGCGAGTAAGATCGCGACTGTCGTCGCTCATGTGACCGCAACCGACCTCTCTGCCGAGATGATCCGGATCGCCCGGTCACGATCAGGCGGCGATGCCGCGGGAACACCAGAATTCCTTCAGGCGGAGGCGGCGCAACACATTCCTGGCCAACCGTTCGAGGTCATTTGCGCGTTCAGCCTACTTCACCTGGTGGATGACATACCCACCGTGCTGGATTCAGCATTCCACCAAATGAAACCCGGCGGTCACTTCATATCAAAGACGGTTTGTCTGAAGGACGCGCCGCGCTGGATGCGAGCCATGGTTCGTTTGCTCATGGCCGTGCGGATCGCGCCTAGTGTGATCATCTTGAGCCGCGCTGAATTGACCCGGCACCTGATCCAGGCAGGGTTCGAAATCGAGCAGACGCGGTACTTCGGAAAGAACCGACTGAGCCCCTTTATCGTCGCCCGCAAGCCCGCCTGAGGCAGACCGACACCTTATTCTGAGAGACTGAAGCATGTACTTTATCAGCCGTCGCGAATGGGCGTTCCTTGCCCTCGTGTTCCTCTACTCTTTCATTCCGGCAGTCGTCGGGCTGGTCCGGATTCCGGAACTTTTCGGCGCTCCGGCGATCATACCGCCGAACCCGCGTGCGGTGATCGAGCCCCTCCCGATCACATTGCATATCCTCGGCAGTTCAGTTTTCTGCCTTGTGGGGGCTGTGCAGTTTCTGCCGAGCCTGAGGCGCTACCGCCCCGCCTTGCACAGGACCCTCGGGCGGATCGTGGCGGCCACGGGATGCGTCAGCGCGCTTACCGGGCTATGGATGACCGTAGCTTACGTATTTCCCGACGCCCTGCAGGGACCATTGCTTTATGGGGCGAGGGTCACGCTTAGCCTCGCGATGGTCGCCCTCATCGCATGGGCCGTCGTCGCGATCCGGTCGCGAAACGTCGCTGCGCACCGCGCGGCGATGCTGCGCGCTTATGCCATCGGCCAAGGGGCCTCAACGCAGACCGCGCTCTTTCTGGTCACGATGGGCCTCTTTGAAACTGAGCCGTCGGGGTTTTCCCGTGACGTCCTGATGGTCGGGGCGTGGGCCATCAACCTTGCGATTGCGGAACTCCTGATCCGCCGCGCCTTTGCAACGCGCACATCCGGCGCGGTGATCTGAACCCGGTCGTGCTCCCGGCCTGATACCGGCAAACTCCAGAAACACAGAAAGAAGACACCAAAATGAGACGGCTCGATCCCCATATTCTTCTTTCGGCCCTGTGGCTGTTCATACTGCTCAACATCATCTTTCGCGATATTCACCAGTTTGTCCTCGCGTCCCATATCGAGATGCTGCTGACAGGCCATTACAACGGCATCGAGATCACCGAAGGGCTGATGCTTTTGGGCGGTTTCCTCGTCCAAGTGCCGATTGCGATGGTGCTCTTTTCGCTCCTGCTAACCCGCAGGATTGGTCGCCCTGTCACCTTTCTTGCAGCGATCGTCACAACCGGTACGCTCCTTTCCTCGGCCCCCACCGACATGGATGACACCTTCCACCTCGTCATCGAGATCGTGGCTCTAATCGTAATTCTCTGGACCGCATGGACGTGGCCCGAGCACGAACACACCGCGCCGCAATCCGACGCAAGTTCTCCGTAAAAAACGTGCGCGCACCGCGGACACGATGAATGAATAATAGGACCAAATAGATGTTGGCAGAAACGCCTTTAGACGATGCGGTTGATCTTTATGACAAGCTCGCACCTCGCTACGACAAACTTCATCATCGCTGGCTGCGTCATGCAGGCGGCGAGGCGCAGGCCGCCCTGGAAGGTCTGGTGCGTGCGCTTGCGACGCCGAATTCGAGGCTTTTGGATGCTGGCTGCGGCACCGGCAACCTGGCACGTAGACTGTTCGCCGAGGGCATGCCGCCGAATTTGATGACCCTTCTCGACCCGTCCGCAGCGATGCTTGCACGCTGCGCCGACATTCCTGTGCCGAAGATACAAGGACGGTTGGAGTCCCTGCCGTTTGAAGACGGCACGTTCGATCTTGTGACGTGTGCTTGGGCTTTGGAAACCGTCCCCGATCCCCACCTGGCTTTGAGTGAGCTTTGCAGGGTTGTTCGAGCCGGCGGCGCGCTTTGTCTCGCGTTCTGCGCGGATGAGCCTGCCCGTGGTCTTGCCGACAGCCTTATGCGGCAGGCGCTTTTGTTTCGCGGGACCGGCCGGTTTATGTCCCGCTCCCGATTGATGCAGGCAATCGAGCGTTTCGAAAATTTTGAAGTGCGGGCAATTCCGAGCCATGGTCCGGCCTCGACCCTGCTTGCAAGGCGGTCTGGCGCAGCAACCCAGGCGCCTTTGTAGTCGGGCTTAGAGTTGAAAATAGCGCCCACAGATTTACGGAGATCAAGCATGATCGGATATGTTACCCTCGGAACCAACAACTTCGAGGCCGCGCTGAAATTCTACGACGCCTTGTTTTCGAGCGTGGGCGCAAACCGTCTTTGGAAACACGGCGATATGGCCGCATGGGGCCGCTCAAGGGCCGAGCCTGCATTATGCCTTGCTTGTCCATTCAATGGGGCACCGGCAAGCGTTGGAAACGGGGTGATGGTCGCTTTGAAAATGACCAACAGAAAAGCCGTCGATACGCTTCACGCCAAGTGCCTCGAACTTGGCGGAACAGATGAGGGGCCCCCCGGCCCACGCGGAGATCATGGTTTCTACGGTGGGTATTTCCGGGATCTAGATGGCAACAAATTGAATGCGTATGTCCCAGCGTGACTGTAAGCAAAGAACTGGCTTGGCAGAACGCGTTCAACGGACGAAGAGCGACGAGCACATCGAAAGACGCGACAATGAAATCTGAAATAGAATTTGTCCGATTGTCGGAAGTCGACCCGGCCAAGATATTGGCTCACATGTCCGACCCGCGTGTGGCGGAGCATATGCCTCTTTTGAGAATGGCCTGGGATGCCTCGACCGTGGCGCGGTTTGTCGCCAAGAAGGAAGAATGCTGGGTACGTGACGGACTTGGACACTGGGCATTTTTATCCGATGACGGATATGTCGGCTGGGGTGGCTTTCAAAAAGAAGGAGCCGAGTGGGACTTCGGACTGGTCTTGCGGCCTGACACGTTTGGCCTCGGACCGCGCATCTCGCGGAAGGCGATCGATTTTGCGCTTTCCGATGAACGCATCCCGTATGTGACCTTCCTTTTGCCACCCTCTCGAACGCGTTTGCGGGCACTCGAAAGACTTGGTGCGCGGCAGGTCGGCGAAGTCGATTATGATGGCGCGACCTTCCTCAAATTTCAACTTGCGACAGGATGACAGAATTGTCCGATTTCTGGCACATCCCAGCTTCAGAGTGTCGTAAACCGCGGCCCTTACCGGACATTCGTCCCAATGCGTGACGTTGCTGTGCAGAGTACCGGAACCCGCCCTTCGCCGCGGGTGCGAAAAACGGATGCGTGAAATTCGTGGACGACATAGGCTATACTTTTCGCCTGGACGTCTGATGCGTCACAAGAAAAAAGCTAGACCGGCGTGGGAGAATGAAACGCAAAATTTGCCGCAACCCTTGTTGAGAAACGGATTTTCGCCCCAATTCTTTTTTTGCCTGCCAGTTTGATCTAGCATCCAGAGTGAAAGCCATTTGAAAGGACTGTTATGGGGTATGCATTTCAAGCAAAGCATTCGAACTTGGTGAGTTTTTTGGTGCATCGCAAGGCCAAACCGCCTCGGAGCACAAAAAGGGAAGTTGAAGAATTCTTGCTATCTTTGGCTGCGCCAACGATTGATCTCGGCGAAGCGCTCATCTCAGGTCTCGACGGGAGCTGGCAGCAACAGATTCAAGAAGTATCTCACAAGATACTAGGAGACTTGGAACGACTGCCGGACTCGCCGCTTCCAAACGCCAAAGTCACAGCGAAACTGTATCCACTAGCAAGGTATTTTGGGTCCTTCTCGCTCTTTTCACTGCTTCTAGTTGGGGATGAAGATGAACAGGGAGATCAAATTGCAACTGGATTCTTTCGTGAAGCCGCGATTGCTTCTGGAGAACATGGGCTCTTTTTGAAACCAGAAGGCTTTACTGGGAACCTGAGCTTTCTGGATCCATTGCCATCCATCACAGCATTTTCAGCAACGCCGGCGGAGTATCCCTCCGTTGCATTTTGGACGCCGACCGGCCAAGCCGTAGTGTTGACGCTCGAAGATGGTAAACACTTCTATTGGAAGCAACTTCAGCCAATACTTGACGGTTCGAAGAACATTTTGCAGTCGCTAGCCTCAGCAATCTCCAAGAAGGGAAGCGAAAGAAAAGGTAAAACTATTCTGCATCTGAGTGACCTCCATTTAGGTGCACCAAGCGTTGCCGCAAAACGCCAGTATCTGAAGGCTAGCCTGAGGTCTGTGAGTGAAAGAGCGGATCGTGTTGTTTTAACGGGTGATTTGTTCGACAATCCAACGGCTGAATTGCGCACTCAGTTCGATGAGTTTCGCGCAGACCTGGAGATTTTCACAAAGGACAACATCGTCATAATCCCAGGAAATCATGACGTAAGGCTCCACGGAAACAAGTTCGGTGGATTTGGCGAGAGTGTCCGTCGTCGGAGGTTTTGGGTCAGTTGGCTGCCTGATCTAAGGGAGGGTCTGGCGCATCTGATTGGTTTGATT
>CANMOU010000007.1 GCA_947499555.1 uncultured Roseovarius sp. | reverse complement strand
GTCTTGCCATGGTCAACATGGCCAATCGTGCCAATGTTCACATGCGGCTTCGTGCGATCAAACTTTTCCTTTGCCATGGGAAGTTCCCTTTCTTTGGTATTTCTGTATCTCTTGTTTCAGTTCGCCCGCCGTGTCGGCGACTATCTAGTTACTCAGTTTCTTCTTGCAGTTGATCGAAATGGATTGGCGACATTTCAACTCCGCTTCGCGTTTCTCTCGCTCAGCTTCTGAAAGTGCGGCATCTTGGCTGGAAGACACTTCCTGTTCAGTCGGTTGAGCATTCGCAACTGTGGTACTTGAAACGGTCAAAGGATCGCCGACAGTCAGTATCCGCGCGCGCGCCACAAACTCGTTCGACATCTGACGCAACTCAGTCGCAGCGTCATCCCGTGTTGCCGCGGCAATCAAGCCACCTGCCACCCAACCACCGCCACCAGACGTCACTTTGGTTGGCGCAAGAAGTGCTTGACCCGAACGCGGGTCAACCAACGAGACTGTGCCTGACATCGTGCTTTCACCACCCACCAAAATGGATTGGCCAGCCGTGATGATGTTCACATCATCAATCGCCAAGACGGCGCGCACTTTGCGATTGCCTTTGCCTTGCCCACGCAGCTGACTTGTCGCTTCGCGTTCCAACAATGACTTGACCGATGAGCTTGGCACTGGTCGGCCTTGTGTCTGCGCACCCATCTTGGTCACATCGACGGCCACATCGGCGATCACAATATTGTCGCGCGACGCTGGATCCAATGCAGACGTTGTCGGCGCCGGGCCGGCACAAGCGGCCAGTCCGAACACAGCGAAACACAACAAGAATATGCGACGTATCAACAGCACCTATTCGTCCTCTTACGCGTACTTCGCCTGAATCTCTTCCGAGATGTTCGACGGCACCGGTTCGTAGTGCGAGAACTGCATGGTGAACTGGGCGCGGCCCGAAGACATCGAACGCAGCGTGTTGATATAGCCGAACATATTCGCGAGCGGCACGTTTGCGTTGATCGCAATCGCGTTGCCGCGCGGCTCTTGTCCGGACACCTGGCCACGGCGGGATGTCAGGTCACCAATGATGCCGCCAGTGTATTCTTCCGGCGTGATCACCTCGACTTTCATGATCGGCTCAAGCAGTTTCGCACCGGCCTTTTTCAGACCTTCGCGCATGCCCATCCGTGCGGCGATCTCAAAGGCCATCACGGACGAGTCCACGTCGTGGAACTTACCGTCGATCAGCGCCACTTTGAAATCGATCACCGGGAAGCCAGCGAGCGGGCCGCTGTCCATGACAGACTCAATGCCTTTTTCAACACCGGGGATGTATTCCTTGGGAACGGAACCACCCACAATGCGGCTCTCGAAGGAGTAGCCTTCGCCCGGCTCGGTTGGAGTGATGATCATTTTCACCTCGGCGAACTGACCCGAGCCACCCGACTGTTTCTTGTGGGTGTAGGTGTGTTCCACCTCGTGCGAAATGGTCTCGCGATAGGCCACCTGCGGCGCGCCGATATTGGCTTCGACCTTGAATTCACGCTTCAGACGATCCACCAGAATGTCGAGGTGCAATTCGCCCATGCCTTTCATGATGGTCTGACCGCTCTCAAGGTCGGTCTCCACACGGAAGGAGGGGTCTTCTGCCGCCAGACGGGCCAGACCTTGAGACATCTTCTCCTGATCGCCTTTGGTTTTCGGCTCAACCGCGATCTCGATCACAGGATCAGGGAAGGTCATGGTTTCAAGAACCACCGGATCCTTCTCATCACACAGCGTGTCACCCGTGGTCGTGTCTTTCAGACCTGCCAACGCGATGATGTCGCCTGCAAAGGCTTCCTCGATTTCCTCGCGGTTGTTCGAGTGCATCATCATCATCCGACCAACGCGCTCTTTTTTGCCCTTGGTCGAGTTCAGCATCGTGTCGCCCTTCTTCATCGTACCCGAATAGATACGCGTGAAGGTCAGCGAGCCCACGAAGGGGTCGTTCATGATTTTGAACGCGAGGCCCGAAAATGCCATGTTGTCATCTGCACGCCGTGCGATGTTGCGTTCTTCGTTCTCATCGCCTGGTTTGAAGCCCATGTAATCAACCACATCCAGCGGGCTCGGCAGATAGTCGATCACAGCGTTGAGAAGAGGCTGAACACCTTTGTTCTTAAACGCGGAGCCGCCCAGTACCGGAACAAAGTCCAGCGCCAGCGTGCCCTTGCGCAGCAGTTTGCGCAGGGTCGGCACATCAGGTTCATTGCCTTCAAGATAGGCTTCCATCGCGTCGTCATCTTGCTCGACGGCGGCTTCGATCATCTTCTCGCGCCATTCGGCGGCCAAACCAGCAAGGCTATCACGGATTGGGGCCTTGACCCAGCTTGCGCCGAGGTCTTCGCCCTGCCACAGCCATTCTTCCATGGTCACCAGATCAATTAGACCTTCCAGGTCGCTTTCCGATCCGATCGGAATACCGACCGGCACCGGACGCGCGCCCGTGCGGTCCTCGATCATCTTCACACAATTGAAGAAATCGGCACCGATCTTGTCCATCTTATTGACAAACACCATCCGCGGAACTTTGTAGCGGTCGGCCTGACGCCAGACCGTCTCGGTTTGCGGCTCAACACCCGCATTCGCGTCAAGAACACAGACAGCACCGTCGAGAACCGCCAAAGACCGCTCGACTTCGATGGTGAAATCCACGTGGCCGGGCGTGTCGATGATATTCAGGCGGTGCTTCGGCGTATCAGCGGTCTGACCGTCTTCAGTGCGTTCCCAGAATGTGGTCGTCGCGGCAGATGTGATGGTGATGCCGCGTTCCTGCTCCTGCTCCATCCAGTCCATGGTGGCCGCACCGTCGTGCACCTCACCAATATTGTGGGATTTGCCAGTGTAATACAGGATCCGTTCGCTGCAGGTCGTCTTGCCTGCATCGATATGGGCCATGATGCCAAAGTTGCGGTAGCGGTCGAGCGGATAATCGCGTGCCATGATGCTTTGCCTCTAAAGAGTTTTACCAGCGGTAGTGGCTGAAGGCTTTGTTCGCCTCGGCCATCTTGTGGGTATCTTCACGTTTCTTAACGGCGGACCCGCGAGAGTTCACCGCATCCAGAAGTTCGCCGGCAAGGCGCTCTTCCATCGTGTTCTCGTTGCGCGCGCGGCTCGCTGAGATGAGCCAGCGGATGGCAAGCGCCTCGCGACGCTCAGGGCGCACTTCGACGGGAACCTGGTATGTGGCACCACCCACCCGACGAGAGCGAACCTCAACCGATGGTTTGATGTTGTCGAGCGCTTCGTGGAAGACCTCCACCGGCGCGCGCTTCACTTTGTCTTCAACCCGGTCGAGCGCGTTGTAGACGATTGTCTCTGCAACCGACTTCTTGCCGTCGATCATCAGGTTGTTCATGAACTTGGTCAGAACGCGGTCACCGAACTTGGCGTCGGGCAGAACTTCGCGTTTCTCAGCAGCGTGACGACGTGACATCTGCGGCTCTCCTTACTTAGGGCGCTTCGCGCCGTATTTTGAACGACGCTGCTTACGGTCTTTGACGCCTTGGGTATCCAGAACGCCGCGAAGAATGTGATACCGAACACCGGGAAGGTCCTTCACACGACCGCCACGGATCAGAACCACCGAGTGTTCCTGCAGATTGTGGCTTTCACCGGGGATATAGCTGATCACCTCGAACCCGTTGGTCAGGCGCACCTTGGCCACTTTCCGCATCGCCGAGTTCGGCTTTTTCGGTGTGGTGGTGTAGACGCGTGTGCACACGCCACGTTTTTGCGGGCACCCCTGGAGGTGCAGCGACTTGGTGGATCGGACTTTCGGCTGCCGCGGCTTGCGGATCAGCTGTTGGATCGTTGGCATAGGGTCTCTTTCCCGTCTCTCAACACATGTGTCTGCACAAGAACGACCTCGTGCGGTTTCATCTCAAAGCGCTTCACGCGTCCGCAAAGCGAAAAGGCCGCAATCGTTTCCATTCCGAGGCAAACGACGCGGTGGGCTCCCAGAGGATCAAGGCGCTCAAACGGCCCGGATCTTGTCCACTTAAATTTTGATTTCGGATTTCGAAGTTGCCCCCGGCACCGAGATGAGCGGCGTATAGGGGGAGTCGAAGCGCCTGTCAACAGCCGTGGGCGGTTGCGACACAGGCGTTTCCGATTTTCCAGAGTGCCACCGTTTGACCTTGCTCACCGGAGCAGCATTTGCAACCTTTGCACAATTGAAACGCACCGCAAGCGGCACCTATATGCGCGTTATCGGACTTTGCCGGTTTTCCTACCCCGCCATTGGCGGCTTCAAGCGCATGCACGACAGTGTGGAAGAGCGTGAAGCTTACCTGTTTGCGCCTGAGCGCATGGCGCTGCGGTTTCGCCATTTCGAGACACTCACACTACCGTCTATTGCAGCGCAAAAGGATAAGCGTTTCACTTTTCTGGTCGTCACCGGTGAGCGAATGCCCAAACCCTACTGGGAAAGGCTCAATGACATCTGCGCACCAGTGCCCGAGATCAAGGTCGTCACCGCACCTCCGGCCAAACACCGTACCGCCATGCAGGACGTGATCCTCAGAGAACTCGGCAATGATGAGTTGGAAAGCCTGCAATTCCGTCTTGATGATGATGATGCGGTGGGTGCCAATTTCGTTCGCAGCATCCGGCGCACCGCAAGGCTTGCCTGGAAACTGCGAAGCGAGTGGCAGAACCTCGTCATTGAATTCTCACGCGGCTATTCGGTCAAACTCACCCCGGACGGAATTCTCGCGCAAGAGATCCAAGGGCAATTCCTGGCATGCGGTCTGGCCGTTCTCTTCCGGCCAGGTGACATGCAGACCGTGATGAACTTTGCGCATCACAAGCTGCACCATACCATGCCCACCATCATCGATCCGACCACGCCGATGTATCTGCGGGCAGTTCATGACGACAATGACAGCCGCGCGCGCGGCAAGGATACGGGCCTCAAACCTCTGACGGATACCGACCGCACCTTTTTCAAGGCGCGCTTCAATGTCGACGAGGCGGCTGTGCAAGCGGCCTTCGGCGCCCCGACTGCACTTCGCGGTAAAGCGTAAAGAGCCCACTGCCGACCACAATCGCAGCGCCCAGCAGCGTCAGGGCTTCTGGCCATTCACCAAAAACGATCCAACCCAGCAAGAGCGCCCATAAAAGACTGGTGTAGCGGAAAGGGGCGATAAAGCTAATCTCGCCCACGCGCATGGTCATGATCGAAAAGAGATAGCCCCCGATCACCAAGACACCCGCAAGCCCGATTAAACCGGCTTGCCGCCCTTCAAGGGAAACCCATTCGATCCCAAGGCTGAGCGTGCCGAAAATCACCATCACCGCCGCCGACGTGATGAGCGTCACAAAGATCGACGGCGTTTCGCGAGACAGACGCCGCGTTGTCAAATCGCGCACGGTCACACACCCCACCGCCACAAGCGTGTAGATGGCGTAGAAATTAAAATCCTCTGTGCCCGGTCGAACGATCAGCATGACCCCGCAGAACCCCACAAGAATAGCCAGCATTCGCCGCCAACCCACCGGCTCACTCAGGAACAGCGCCGCCGCCAACGTGATAGTCAGCGGCAAGGCCTGAAGGATGGCTGTGACATTGGCAATCGGCATGTTGAAAAGCGCTGTGAGGAAGAAATAGACGGCACCCACTTCCGCCAAGGTTCGCACAGCCACCAAGACCCAATCTCGTCGCGGCAGTCGCGCGCGTAACGCTCCCATCCGCCAGGCCATTACGAAGATCAGGGTCGTCGTAAGCACACCGCGCAGCACAAGCACCTGAAACAGCGGCACTTCGCCCGCCAACGCCTTCACCGCCGCATCATTGAAGGTGAACGACGCCATCGAGGCCATCATCAAAAGAGCGCCAGTCAGGTTATCAGATCGTGTCATAATCCGGCTCTAGACCGCGGCAACGCCCGACACAAGCTGCACCGGCTTGCTGGCTGCAGACTTATTCAGAAAACTCCAGCGGATTGTGCGGAAGATGCTTAGATCACTGCTCCTTCGACCAAGGACCGGGTTAACGTCTCATGCAATTGAGGATTGGCCGCCAAAACGCCGGGCACCTTGGGTTCGGGGTTGTTGAAGACCAGACCTGCCCCGCTTTGGTCTGACACAGCCGCCCCGGCCTCTTGCAGGATGAGCGCCCCGGCGGCGATATCCCATTCCCAGGCGCTGCGCAGCGTCATCATCGCGTCGAAACGGCCTTCTGCCACAAGCGCCATCCGGTAGGCCAGAGACGGCCTGAAGTTTCGCACCAACCCCGGATGCTCACCACGTCGCCAGAACTCACCTTTGAAGTTTGGTTTGGCGGCCAACATCGTCGCGCCATCCGGCTCAATCCTAGCGCCAACTCGAAGCGGCGTGCCGTTCAGCGTAGCACCGCCCTCGAGCGCAGCTGCATAAAGCTTGTCTCGCATGGGAAGATAGATCACCCCGGCGATAACTTTGCCCCGCTCTACCACGGAAAGGGAATGCGCCCAGATCTGCGATCCTTCCATAAAACTTCGTGTGCCATCGATTGGGTCAACAATGAAAACACGGTCCCGATCAAGCCGCGCGCCGCCGTCCTCGGATTCCTCTGAAAGCCAGCCATAATCTGGCCGCGCCGACCGCAAAGTATCTTCCAAGACACGGTTGACCGCCAGATCGGCCTCAGTCACCGGCCCGGCACCGCCCGGTTTCTCCCAAACCTTGGCGGATGGCCCGGAAAACTGCCGCGCAACATCGCCAGCGGCGTGGGCGGCCTTAACCAGCAATTCCAGATCAGTCCCCGGCAAGTGTCATGCCCTCGACAAGAAGCGATGGAACCGTTCGACTGAGCCACATCCGTGCGTCATTGGCAGGTTGCAGCGTAAGAAGCATCTCGAGCAGATTACCGGCAATCGTACATTCATTGACCGGATAGGAAATCTCGCCATTCTCGATCCAAAAGCCCGAGGCGCCGCGCGAATAGTCGCCGGTATTCGGATTGATCGTCGACCCGATCATCGACGTCACCAAAAGCCCAGTCCCCATTTGAGCAAGCAAGTCGTCTTTCGATTTATCGCCCTGGCTCAGCGCCACATTTCCCACGCCCGGACTGGGCGGGGCAGCCGCGCTGCGACGCGCGTTGGCGGTCGAGTCAAAGCCAAGTTTGCGCCCCGTCGCAAGATCAAGCGTCCAGCCTTTGAGCACACCATCCTCAACGATATGCCGCGCCGCCGTCGGCAATCCTTCTGCATCAAAGGGTCTTGAGCCTGAAACCCGCGGGCGCAAGGGATCTTCAATCAGCGACACGCCTTTTGGCAGAACCCGCTCTCCAAGCTTGTTCAAGAGCCAGGATGACCCACGCGCCACAGATACTCCGTTGGAGGCGACCAACAGGTGACCGACAAGAGAACCCGCGATCCGCTCGTCAAAGACGACCGGATAAGCGCCAGTAGGTGGCTTGCGCGCACCGAGCATCTGCGCCGCACGTTCCCCCGCGCTTTGACCAATGTCTCGTGGCGCGCGCAAGTCATCTGCAAAAATCCGGCTGTCACCATCATGATCGCGCTGCATCGCCGCGCCATCGCCGGCAATCGCGCCACAGCTGAGTGACCGTCTGGTCCGCTCATATCCGCCCACAAATCCGTTGCTGGCTGCAATTTGAATCCGCTGTGCCAAATAACTGCCCGAAGCGGACTGCACCTGCGAGATACCTTTCACCGCCTGAGCCGCCGCTTCCGCCTCCAAGGCCTGTGTCTGCAGTTCATTTGGCGACGGTTCAGGAGACGGGTCGGCCAATTCAAGCTGTTGGACGTCCCAGTCAGTCGCAAGCTGCGCCGGATCTGCCAAACCTGCATGCGGATCAACCGGAGCTTCCCTTGCCATCGCAACGGCACGGTCAGCGAGCATCGTTATGGTCGCATCGCTTGTGTCCGATGCAGAGACGCAAGCCTGTCTCTGGCCCACAAACACCCGCAAACCGATATCGGTGCCTTCCGCCCGTTCCGCCTGTTCAAGCCCCCCTTTGCGGACAGCGATATCAAGCGAACGGCCTTCCAGCGCCATCGCATCCGCCGCATCCGCGCCTGCCTTTTTCGCTGCGCTCAGCAACGCTTCGGTAAGGGATGGCAAAGGGCGGGACATTCAGTTCTCCTGTTGGGCTCGCAACAGGTAGTCCGAGGCCGGCGGCTCTGCAAGTCCGCGGGCCTCTTAGTTGTCGTCAATTAGGTGTCTTGACCGCGGTGATCAACGCAGACGCTGACCATTGGCCAGGACCTGACCATCGCTCTTGACTTCGATCTTGGAATTCAGCGTGTCCTCGCCGTCGCCGGGAACCGCAAAAAGACCCATCATCATCCGAGCGCCCATCGCCTGATCTTCCGGTACGAAGCCCATGGCCACAAGCTTGTCGAGCAGGCCGTTTGCGCCCACGAGTTTGAGGTCAACCGAACCGTCAGGCGCGGGCATCCCATCAAAGGTCTCAAGATCGTTGTTGTCGAAGGTGAACGCACCTGACCCTGTGAGTTCGGCCCCTGCTGCGCGCACCGTCAATGTGTTCACGTTCAGAGAATTCAATTCACCCGGAATTTCACCAGAACTTTCTGCATTGGCCATTTCCTCTGGGTTGAGGATGTCCATGAAGAGCTTGGCTTTGCCGGTCAGGTCGATGGCAATTGTTGCCGGATCACGTGGCAACTGGCCGGAGGGATCAAAGATGCCCCAGATCAGATCCGACATTGTGAAATTGCCCATGGTGATGCCGAAAGCGAAATCCTGTTCTTCCTCGCCCTTGGCAATAGGCATGCCAAATTTGAAACCGGACTCTTCCAACGAAAATTCGATTGGCAGGGGAATCTCTCCGCCGACCATTGAAACCTTTGTCCCAGTGGTTGAGACATCGTAGAGCAGCCCTTTGTCACTCATCGCGATTTTCACAGCACCGGTCGCCGAGCTTGTGCTGCCCTGCACAGTTTCAGAATCTTCCGTGAACTGGAATTCCATGGCGTTGTCGCGATAGGACAGGTTGGCATCGACGGCGAAACCCGCCGCGACGGCCGCGCTCATCTCTGCTGCATCCATCTCAAGCGGCAGCGTGCTCACGCCCGAACCATCCAAGCCCGCCATGGACCCTTTCAGAATGAGCCGTCCATCTTCAGACTCCGGATCAGCAAAATCCACATTGTAGGTCACGGCGCCGCTGGTCAGCTTCTGGTCAGCGACCCGCAGATCCCCGACTTTCATCGTCGTCGTACCGACAAGATCGGCAACCGAGACATCCAGTGCACCAATATCGATGCCCTCGCCCTCAACAAGGATTTCCTTGAACTTCAGGGCAATTTCGGCGGCAGTGTAGTTATAGGTGATGTCATTGGGATCGCCCGAAACGGTCATTATGAGACCCGTATTCGTGTAATCCATCGCGATTTTGACATCTTCCGCGTCCGGCCCATCTATCACGATATTGAAGGGGACCGACGCCGGAAATTCGACTGAAACGGTACCATCCCCTTTTTCAACAAAGGTAATCTCACCCATTTCGACACTGATATTTGTGTCCTCTTCCGGGATCTCCATGCTCATCACAATATTGGAGACCGAGAGCGTATCACCCGAAAGCGTTTCTTCGGCAGACATCGTATATCCAGAGCCTGCCATATACCCTTTCCAGTCAGCCCAGACGTCCTGAGCCGTCACATCGGCCAATGCGGCCGTTCCGGTCATGAAAAATCCCAAAGCCACCGCCGAAGTACTGCTGCGAAGTGTGGCCTTACCAAATGAGGTCATGATGAACCCTTCCGTTTCAAAAAATTCGCCCCTAGCTTCCGTGCAAGCCAGGGGATGGTCAAGGGCTTGTTGCGCAAGTCTTGGGCACCGAATAGGTGTCATTTTGACATTGTTGTGACCCTCTTTCGAAGACAAAGGGATGAATATATGGATTTCAATGGAAAAACCGTTCTGATCACCGGCGCCAGCCGCGGCATCGGGGAAGCATCGGCGCGTGCCTTTGCCAAAGTGGGGGCGAATGTTGTCATCACGGCGCGAAGCAAAGGCGCGATTGATGCAATCGCCGCCGAGTTGGGACCGCAGGCCCTGGCCGTTGCATGCGATGTGAGCTGCTATGACGATGTCGCAAAGGCCGTCGCTGCGTCCTGCGATCATTTTGGCGGCTTGGATATCCTGATCGGGAATGCCGGTGTGATCGACCCGATCTCACATCTTGCAGACGCCGATCCAGAGGCCTGGGGCCAGGTGATCGATATCAACCTCAAAGGCATCTTCTATGGCATGCGCGCAGCGATGCCCGCCATGGCCAAGGCGGGTGGCGGCACCATCATTACTATCAGTTCCGGTGCCGCCAGCAGCGCATTAGAAGGCTGGAGCCATTACTGTACCTCCAAAGCCGGGGCCGCAATGCTGACGCGCTGTGCCGATAAAGAAGGCCGCGCATCTGGTCTGCGGGCAATGGGTCTTTCGCCGGGGACGGTCGCGACTGACATGCAGCACGAGATCAAGACCAGCGGCATCAACCCGGTGAGTCAGCTGGATTGGTCGGACCATATCCCAGCTGACTGGCCTGCGCGGGCCTTGATGTGGATGTGTACAAAAGACGCGGACGAGTTCATAGGCACCGAGATCTCGCTGCGGGACGAGGGAATTCGCAGGCGGGTGGGCTTGATATGATCCGCCTCGACAAAAGCGAGGATGGGCTTTGGCGTGTAACCATTGCTCGTCCGGACAAGGCGAATTCGCTGACCCGCGCCATGCTCGTTGAGCTTGCCGAAATCGCCGAAGCCGCACAGGACTCGCGCGCGATCATTCTTACTGGCGAGGGCAAGGTATTCTCGGCCGGGATGGACCTTGAGGCGGCCAAGACCGGTCTTGCCACGGACCCGGTCTGGGAACGTCTTTCGGGTGCCATCGCCGCCCTGCCCGGCCTGAGCATCGCCGCGCTGAACGGGACCGTCGCTGGCGGGGCAATCGGCATGGTGCTGGCGTGTGATTTGCGCCTGTCTGTCGCCTCTGCCAAGATATTTTACCCAGTGATGCGCCTTGGGTTTTTGCCGCAACCGTCCGATCCTGGTCGTCTGGTTCAGCTGATCGGGCTGTCCCGGGCCAAGACAATTCTCATGGCGGGCCAAAAAATCGAGGCAGAGCAGGCCCTTCAGTGGGGGCTTTTTGACAAGATCGTCGAAGCACAAGATCTGCTTGACACCGCAAAGGCACTCTGCGCCGACACCTTGTCAGCCACCGCCGATCATGCCGCCGCCATCAAGGCGCTCTGTCAACGGACGCCTTAAACCACCTGTATCCAGCTCATCATGCCTGACATCTGGTGCGCGGCCATGTGGCAGTGGAACATCCAGTTGCCCGGATTATCGGCCACAAATGCAATTTCGCGGGACTCATCGCGCTGCACCAACAGTGTGTCGCGCCACGGACCCAGCGCACCGTTGTCCAGCACTTCGCGAAAATGCATGCCATGCAGATGCATCGCATGGGGGAAAGCGGTGCGGTTGGTGATCGGGATGCGCACTGTCTCTCCCTGGAAAGCTTTGAGCAGCGGCTCATCAGGACGCCCGGAAACCCCGTTGAAGGCCCAGAACTGCCCGGATTGAGCGGCGCGTCGGGCATCCATAACCTGCCCCTTCCAAACCACCTCTTCGGGCAGGCCTCGCATCGCCCCGCCCTCCATGACCACAGGTGTCCGCCGTGCATCTTCAAGATCAACCTCAGGCATCTCATTTGGCGGCAAAGATGTCGGCGGATGAGGTCTTGCCGTCACCTCGCCACCGCTCACATCGAAGCTCACCGTCGCATAGGTCCCATCTCGCTCAACTGATCCAATAACAGGCTCGTCAGACGTCAGATCAACAAACAAATCGGCCCTTTGCGCAGGGGCGAGGCGCAATATCTCCACGCTTTGTGGCTCCGGGAGCGGCATTCCATCAAGCGCCATGATCCACCCGGTCATGTCGATCAGTTGAAGCTCGAAAATGCGGGCGGTGGCCACATTGACAAACCGAAGACGCAGACGCGCACCACGTGGCTGTCGGGAAATTAACTCCGGCAAGCCATTGACCGTGACGAAATTGCCCAGTCGACCCGCATGCGACATGTCGTGGCGATTGCCAAAGGACTCGTGCATCTGAGCGTTTTCGTCCAGACGCCAGTCATCCAGCACAACGACAATCTCATCATCCACATCGGGCGCGTCGGGTTCGTCCACAATCAGAACGCCCGACAGACCACGAGAGATCTGTTCCTGCGAATTGACATGCGGGTGATACCAGAACGTCCCTGCGTCCTTTAGCGCGAACCGATAATCAAACTGCTCTCCTGTGAGGATTTCGCTTTGGGTCATATTCGGCACGCCATCCATCAGATTTGGAAGGCGTAAGCCATGCCAGTGCACTGTGGTGGCTTGCGGTAGGTTGTTGGTGAGCTGAAGCTGTAACTCATCGCCACGAGAATAACGCAAGAGAGGCCCTGGGACACTCTGATCATACGTCCAGACTTTGGTCTTGGGGAACTCGCCCGGCGCCAATTGCACTTCACCTGGCTGGGCGACCAGCGTCACCGGTCCTTGCGAAGCCCGGCCCGGCACCGCGCCAAGCAGCGTGCCTGCACCGGCACTGGCCAGGAATCCACGTCGCGTCAGGCTCATCTCAGCAATCTCCCTCTACGCCACTTTGGCGCAACCCGCCTCAACGTCAAGGTCTCACCTTTTCCGCCGCCGTCCGGGTGTCTTCGAATGAAACCCCGGCGGCCGCTTGGCAATCCAGTGCACGAACTTTTCCAACCTCGGATGCGTCCTGAGCGCGTCGATCGTAGAATAGTCCCGCGCCAGTTCCGCCTCGGTCAGCGTGGCGTGAATCTCATTGTGGCAGATCTGCGGCCTTCGGTAGCAAACGCACCAAGGCCTCAGATCGAGGTTAGAATGAATACGACTCCACTTTCACTTGTGTATTGTGCAATTCTTAGGTCATGCGCGATCTATTGTCGAAATGTGTTAGATGGCTTTTTACTTGGCCGGTGTTGGTCATACTCGGCCTTAACATTGAGAACTTTGCTGCTTCTTCGGGCTTCTCCGATCTGGTCCCGCAAGGATGGGGCTGGATCAGCATGACCCTGGACAAAATCATAGATTTTGCGACAACTCCCGCAGTGCTTTATGTGAGTTTGTTTATCTCGGGTGGTATTTGTTACGAGTGGTGTGTGCACTTGTTGACCAAAGCTGAAAGGACAAGCACCTTTTGGCAAAGATGGCGCATGAAAAACTTAGCGCACACAGGCGTACTAATTTTCCGCAACAACTGGTTCATTCGTCATTTTATAGACGTTGAGAAACACCTTAGCGATTTGAATAAGCGGCTAAGTTTCTTTGACCTGCCTCAGGTTCCCGGACAGTTGAGTGATGTCCCTGATGTAAATGCTTTTTTTGCTGAATACTTGAAGTATATCGAAAGCGGCAAAAATGATTTTGCGCGCAGTATGTATTCTTCAATGTTGCCTAGGCTCAAATTCGAAGAGCGTCAGATTCTATCGAAGCAAGACACTGAAGAAGAAACGCCGCACTAAACTTCCCTCGGGACAGTTTATTGCGGATATTCACCTCTTTCTCTCCAATTAATTCCGCCAATCCAGCGTAAGTCACGCCCTTACGTTTCAACTCCGCCTTGAGAAGGTTTGCGGCCTTCATTTCCCACTCGGTTTGCTCGGGCATGTATCACCTGTGATATAAAAAGTAATATATTTATTACATATGCCCTTGTATGTGATACGTCAACGTACCATATCTGTTACATAGGTAACGGATACGATACAAATGGCACAGCACTTCTTACTCTCAGCCGCATCACGCACACTCAGCCTTCGCTCGATCTACAAGGGCGGTGAGGACGCGGCATATAAGACGTTCTGTGAAATGCGTTGGCCTGAGACCAATGGCGAGGCAATTTGTCCCCGTTGTAGCCATGACAAGACCTACAGCATCACCACGCGCCGCAAGTTCAAGTGCAAGAACTGTCACCACCAATTCTCGGTTACGTCCGGCACCATCTTTGCCAGCCGCAAGATGGCCTTTGTAGATCTTCTGGCCGCTATCTGCATCATCGTGAACGCGGCCAAAGGTGTGTCCATGATTCAGTTGTCCCGCGATCTGGATTGCCAATACAAGACAGCCTTTGTGCTGGCTCACAAGCTGCGTGAGGCGATGGCGCAAGAGGTCCAGACTGGTGAGGTTCTAGAGGGCCATGTTGAGATTGATGGCGCATACTTTGGTGGCCACGTTCGCCCTGCGAACGTCAAAGAGAACCGTGTGGATCGCCGCCTGAAAGAAAACCAGACCGGCAAGCGTCGGGTAGTTGTGGCCCTGCGCGAGCGTGAAGGTCGTACGCTGCCTATTGTCACCAAGAATGAGTTCGAAGGAGTGGCGTTGGCACGTGAGAACGTAGACCGTATGGCCACGATGTCAGCCGACGAAGCCAGCCATTGGGATTTGCTACATATGGGTTGGGAAGTCGAGCGCGTGAACCACAGCGAATGCTACAGCGACCACGGCAAGCATACCAACATGGCAGAAAGCTACTTTGCGCGCCTGCGCCGCATGGTGACAGGTCAACATCATGGCGTCAGCCCACAACATCTTTACCAGTATGCGAACCACGCTGCATGGCTGGAAGATAATCGTCGTAGCGACAATGGAGAATTAGCGCATCGGCTGGTCAGTAATGCAATGGGATCGCCGGTCAGCCGCCAATGGAAGGGATATTGGCAAAAAGCAAATTGATAGACTTGATGAGTCAACAAGATTGACGTGCGTCAATTTTATTTTTTTTGTAGGCTAAAGCTGGATGCGACAAAGACCCCGCACAGGAACTTAGTCTATTCCGATTGGTGCCCCCGGCTGGACTTGAACCAGCACCCTACCATTTAGCACACGGTTGCTCTATCCGATTGAGCTACGAGGGCTACCAAACAGAAACGCCGGGGCTGCAACCCCGGCGTTTCCAATTCACTTAATCATTCTAAGCGCCATAGCGTTAACGTCTTCTGCGCTAGGCTCTTTTCCCTTCAAATAATAACGCTCCCCGATGTAAGTCAGAGCGCCGTCACTTTTGAGGCGCGACAGAATAGAACCAACTGTATCCTTCGCTACAGACGGCACAACATGTCGTACCCGTTCATCGACTTCGGCGGTGGTTGCGCCCCGCCCGTCAACCTCCTTCATTATATCAAGCACCACTGGTTTAACCGCAGGTGATCGTGTTCTGCCACCCTTAGAAACGGTTTTATCTCCCATTTTGCCAAGCATTTTGACAAGCAGTGCTTCTTCCACTTTCAGTTTCGAGATTTCATCCCGAACCCGTTCAAGTTCTGCTTGAAGCATTTTCATCTGATCTTTTGCACTCGCCATTTGGTTTCCTTTCGGTTGCGACGTGGTGCCCGCAGCCGGACTCGAACCGGCACGCCCCGCACAGGACCTCGGTTTTAAAAACCGCTGCGTCTACCATTCCGCCATGCGGGCACTCTTGATTGATAGCTTATCAATTATCGCCTGTCAAATTCTATCAAGAATGATCCACAGGTGTTTTTCAAGCCTCACCACACCGCGCCCCTTAAGCGTATTCAGACAGATATAAACCCGCTTGTAAGTCTGCTTGAACGTTAACTCAGGCTTCTGCCCCTGTACCTTGCGCGCAATCTCTGCGCCCGTCTGAGGTCCATCTCTGAGCGCTTCCAGCACCAACCGACGCAACTCACCTTTGCGGAATGCCTTGGGCGTCTTGCGCGGCACCTCCAACTCCTCGGGTTCAACCCCTCGTGCGGCCAGCAACGCGTTAACGTGTGGCAGGGTATCCAGTCCATCCCGCACTGCGACTTGGCGCAGGTAGTGCAGGACGCTGATAACCGTCTCTTCTTTGATCGGGCGAAAGTATGATCTGGGCATCGTAAAGTGGGCTTTTGTCTTTGGCGACAAGCGTACACTTTTGATCCAGCAGATGCTTGGTGCGCTTGCTACCTAAGGCCGCAGATCTGATGCAAAAGCACCGTTGGCCCGCCCTTGCCGCCCTTCAGCTTCGGCACCAGGTGATGCAGGCTTTGCCGGACATCGGGCGGAATGGGACGGCGACAAAGGGGGCAAATCGGGTCTTCCATGTCTTTTTCTTGATCCGCCTTTCTGTGTCAGGCAAGAGGGTGGCGGGCATGAGCAATTTGACAAGGGGTGCGTCATGGATTTCGAGAATGCGCCGGAACTCTTGGGGCAGGTCATGTCCTACGCAGAACAGGGCTTGGAGATTGCCAAATCCTGGCTTCTAAGCCCCGCTGCCTGGTCACAATTCGCGCTTTTGATCGCGGCCTACATATTGGCCTGGCTGGTCAGCCGCAAACTGCGACCTGCACTCACCGGCATTCTAACGCCGCCCGAAGAGCAGATCCATGTCATCGCGAACACGCGGCGCTTTGTACTGATCTTCCTGCCGCTGATCTTGCTGCTTATGGCTTATGCATTTACCGGCATCGGTGAAACCGTGACCCGCTCGGTCTTTGGGTCTGGCGAAGTCATTGCTTTTGGCAAGCGCGTGTTCCTTTTCCTCGCCGTCCGTGCCCTTGTTCGCGACATCATTTCCGATCTTTTCCTGAAGGTCATAGGCCGGTACGTCCTGATCCCCGTGGCCGCGCTTTACGCTCTGGGCCTGCTGGATCTGGTAACGACTCGGCTTGAGGAAACCATTGTCCCCCTCGGGAACATGTCTTTTGACCTTCTGTGGCTGCTCAAGGCCGTCGTGGCCGCTGCAGTCATGTTCTGGCTTGGACGATGGTCCAACGAGCAATCTCACAGCTACATCCACGCCCAGGAAGAAATTCGACCGGCGACACGACATCTGGCAGCCAAGGCCGCAGAGATAGCGATTTTCGGTGCCGCCTTCCTGATCCTCATGAACTTTCTCGGTATCTCGCTGACCTCACTGGCGGTGCTGGGCGGCGCGATTGGTGTCGGGCTTGGTTTCGGGCTGCAAAAGATCGCGTCAAACTTCATATCTGGTGTGATCCTGCTGCTTGAAGGGCAGGCCACCGTAGGTGACTATGTGGAGCTCGATAATGGCGAGGCAGGCACGATCGTGAAAACAACCGCGCGCGCCATGATCCTGGAGACCTTCGATGGCCGCTGGATTGTTGTCCCAAACGAGGATTTCATCACCACTCGCGTTGTCAACTACTCCGATCAGGGCAGCGCCAACCGCTATGAGGCCCCTTTTTCAGTGAGCTACGACACTGACATCAACATCGTACCAGACATCATAGAAAAGGCTGTATCCAAGCTCGATTTCATTCTGCAGGAACCTGACAGGCCCGATTGTGAATTGCGCGCTTTTGGTGACAGCGGCGTCGAATTCGCGGTGGAATTCTGGGTCAATGGCATTGACGATGGCAAGAACCGGTTCACGCCTCAGGTGCTTTTCGCAATCTGGAATGCCTTGAAGGAACACGATATCGAGATCCCCTTCCCGCAGCAGGTTGTTCATCACAAGGGACTGGGTGAGGTGGCTCCTCCCGGCACATGAAATCCGCCATCGTCATCGGAGCAGGCCCCGCCGGGCTTATGGCAGCCGATACGCTTGCCATGGCCGGGCTGCGTGTGACAATCGCCGAAGCCAAACCATCGCCCGCGCGCAAGTTTCTGATGGCAGGCAAATCCGGGCTGAACCTGACAAAATTCGAACCGCTGGACCAGTTCATGTCTCACTACCCGGACGCCGCTCCTCAGCTGCAGGCCGCAATCCTGGCGTTCGGCCCCGACGCCGTCGTGGAATGGGCGGAGAGCCTGGAGCAAGAGATATTCACCGGATCCACCAAGCGGGTTTTCCCGAAGGTTATGAAAGCCTCTCCGATCCTGCGCGCCTGGCTTGCGCGACTTGACGGACTTGGCGTCACGCTTCACCGCAACTGGCGCTGGACCGGCTGGGCCGACGATAGGCTGCAATTCGACACCCCGGAAGGAGAGGAACATCTGACCCCCGATGTCACTATCCTTGCCTGTGGTGGAGCAAGCTGGGCGCGACTTGGATCAGACGGCGCATGGGTGGCTCAGTTTCCGGACGAACAGATCGCCGCCTTCGAACCCGCTAATGTAGGATTCCAAATCCGTTGGTCGGATCATATGGCCCGGCATTTTGGCAAACCAGTGAAGGGCATTTCACTTCGGGCGGGCAGCCAGGTATCGCGCGGCGAGATCATCCTGTCGGAACGCGGAATTGAAGGCGGCGGCATTTATGCTCTTTCACGGCTTCTGCGACGCGGCACCCCACTTACGTTGGATCTTGCACCTGACCTGTCTCTTCTGGCGCTGAAGACACGTCTTGCCAAGCCACGTGGCAAGACGAGCCTTTCAAATCACCTGCGAAAAACGCTGCGCCTTGATCCTGTCAGACAGGCTCTACTTATGGAATTCGCCCGGCCCCTGCCCGATGATCTTGCGCCTGTCATCAAGGCGCTGCCTGTCCCGCTCGATGCGCCCCGCCCGATGGATGAGGCGATTTCGACGGCAGGCGGCCTGCGTCTCGAAGCGCTCGACGAAAACCTGATGCTCACCACAAGACCGGATACATTCGCCGCTGGTGAAATGCTCGACTGGGAAGCCCCCACCGGGGGCTACCTGATCACAGCATGCCTTGCCACTGGCCGCTGGGCTGGCTTGGCGGCGGCCAAATGGGCCATGCAAGGCAAGAGTTACTTGTAACCGGCTTCCTGATACTTGGTCTTCAGCTTGTCAAAGTTCCGGCTGCCGCCTTTGGTGTTCTCAACGGTGCGCCACTTGGTATCAGCCGTCTTCTGCTTCACGCGGCAATTGGTGCTGTCACATTTGATATGGACCTGCGTGTTATCTGGCCCTGTCATTTTAAGGTCCGCGGCCAGGACGGGTACCGCCAGCGCAACTGCAACTGCAATGCCCGGGACGATCTTGAGCAATGACATGATGTTGTCCTCCAAAATAAGTGGCTGACAGAGCATCTAGACCAGTCTGCGCACACGAAGGCATCACATTCGCGTCGACAGCGCCTTGTTCAAGGAAATTTGAGCACCTTTTGAAATGCCTCCCGCGCTTCCATGCGAACCCGGTAGGCATTAAGCGTCTCGCCCGCGTCATCAAATCCTGCGCGTTCCGCCCAGCCAAGACAGTGGGTGAGGACAATATCAGGCACTGTCATAGTGTCGCCCATAAGAAATGGGCCTTCAAGACGATCTGCGAGACGCGAGAGATTTTGGGTATATTCCCATTTAAGCGTCTCTTTGACATCCGGCACGCGCCGCTCTTCAGGAAGAACGAAACTATGCCGCGCGGCCATCCAAAGCGCGCCGTCAATCTCATCAAGTACGTTATGCAAGAACACGTCCTGGCGCCCACGTTCGGGCGTGCCGGGCGCAAAAGTCAGAGCGCCATGCTTGTCGGCAAGATAGGTCAGGATTGCGGACGAATCCGTCAGGACCGTATCGCCGTCACGCAGGCTTGGGACCTTGCCAGACGGGTTAACCTCTCGCGCTTCTGCGCTTCTGGGTAATGCGGCCACATGGTTATAGGGCGCTCCGATTTCCTCCAGCATCCACAAAACGCGGATGGCCCTGGTCGCTCGGCTGCCGATGACATCGTACATTCCGTGCTCCTTGCGGTGATGCTTTTTCGAAACTCCGCTGCCAACTCGGAAATGACAAGCGTAAAGCGGGGTTACTGACAAAATCTGTCACAATCTTCCGGTATGATCGCTGAAACCCGCATATGAAAGGACCCTGACATGACTGCCAAAGGACACTGCCTTTGTGGAGCCGTAGAAATGACCCTGCACGAAGCTCCGTCAACCACCGGAGCATGCCATTGCACTATGTGTCGCCGATGGTCAGGCGGGGTTTTCATGGGCGTGCACGTCAAGGCCGGTGCGGCCAGTGTCAAAGGCGCAACTAGCATATCCGCTTTCAAGTCATCAGACTGGGCGGAGCGGTGCTTTTGCAAGACATGCGGCACCAACCTGTTTTACCGTGTGACTGCAGACGGGCCGATGAAGGGCGATATGCATATCGGTCTGGGCCTCCTCGATGATGCAAACGGCATTGAAATGACCGAAGAGATTTTCATCGACGAAAAACCTGACAGCTATGCCTTCGCAGGTGAGCGCAAGACAATGACCGGTGCCGAAGTCTTTGCGATGTTCGCGCCGCCGGAGTAAGCCTTAGCGTCGCCCCAGCGTGGCCAGCCGGATCAACGCGCGCTCCACCAGCGCCATGTCCGGCGCCGTTTGACCAGCGGACCGCAGGCGAAGGTCGGTGTCGGTCAGAAGACCCAGCGCCTCTTCCAGTTTTGCCGCTCCCCAGCTTGCGGCTTGCCGCTGCATCCGGTCGCGTCTCGGTCCGAAAACCGGCGGGCGAACTTTGGCAATCCCCTGCGACGGACCTCCGGGGTCAGAAGCAGCGGAATAGAGGGTTCGAAAATGACGCATGGCCGCCATGCAAAGCCCAACCGGCTGCACACCTTGAGCCCTCAGGCGTTTCATAATCGGAGCAATTTCTCCCAATCTTGCTTCGGCCACGATATGCAGAACATCATCAAGATCGGCTTCCGTCGACGCCGGGGCACAGGCCACAATATCTTCAGGCGAAACCGGGGTTTCATCCGAAAGCTTGTAAAGCGCCAGCTTCTCAACCGTCTGCCGGAAATCGCCAGGATCAAGCTCATTCGCGAGCGTGGTCAAATCGCGCATGGCTTCGGGCATGACATCACGCAACCCGGCATTTGAAAGTGTTGCCTCGATCTCCGCGCGGCTTGGCGGATCGTCATAGATTGCCGCCGCATAAGCTGACTTATGGCCTTCGAAAAGCTTGCGCAGTTTTGATGTTGCCTTGAGGCTCCCGGCAGTCACCACCACCTGCGCGTCGCCCGCCTGCCAGTCGTCAAGCACGTCGACGACGATCTGTGCCACCGTGTCATTGGCCTCTTCCACGAACGCAACGCGCGGTCCGGGAAAGAAGCCCTGCGCTTTGATCGCGTCATTCAGAAGCGCCGGATCCTTCCGCAGATCCGACGCCGAAATGCGCGTCAGCCGCATTTCTTCTTCACCGTCAGGGCCAATCAGCGCGGCGATAACCTCTTGCCGTCTAAGTGCCACGCGCATGCTGTCATTGCCGTAGATCAGAAGCCCGGTCTTTTCCGGGTCAGGTCGCGCAAAATAGGCTGGCGCATCCCGCGGCGAAAGCTTCATGCCGGAAGCGCACCGGCCTCGGCGGTCAGCTTGTTGATGACCTGATCGGCCAGAATGATCATCAAACGGGCCTCAGCGTCACGCTGCGCCGCCTGTGTGGCCACGGTTGTTCCAGAGGCTGAGTAAGAGGTAAAATTGTCCACCTTACCCGATACAAGCACCGCCTTGCTTTGCATATCGCGCAAGGCATATTTGACGCTACCAAGCAGATTGAAACGCGTGATCACGTTGTCTTCGGTGATGGCGATTGCATCTTCGTCAACGGAGATTGAATAGCTCAGGCCGTAACGCGCGGGACTTCCGCGCCCCAGCCGGCCCTCGAAATGGCGATTGAAAAGGAAGCCTTCACGCCCCACGGGCTCATCCAAAAGAATGCTGTTTTGAAGTCGTGTCGCGGCACCACCCGGCGCAAAAGCGGGCGAAAACCCGCAGGCCGCTAAGGCGGCGGGCAACCCCAGAATGACACTGCGACGGCTAAATGACGACATTCACGATCCGCCCCGGAACAACGATGACTTTTTTGGGCGTGGCCCCTTCCATAGCCCGCTGAACAGCATCCTGCGTCAGCGCGATTTTTTCAACCTCCGCCTTGTCCATATCCTTGGGCACGCTGATTTCAGCGCGACGTTTGCCATTGACCTGAATGGGCAGGGTCACGGTGTCTTCCACCAGCATCGCCTCATCCGCCTTGGGCCAGGCGGACTGTGCCACAAGCCCCTCGCCGCCCAATGTCGCCCACAGCTCTTCCGAGAGATGCGGCGTCATGGGGGACATAAGCTGCGCCAACACCGTTGCGGCCTCGCGCTTCGCTTCGGCCCCGGCCTTGGATTTGGCCAGCGTGTTGGTAAAAGCGTACAGCTTGGCAATCGCCGCGTTGAAGCCAAAGCTTTCCACACCACCGGTCACGTCATGAATGGCCTTGTGCATCTCGCGCAAAAGCGCCTGATCTTCCGCCTCATTGGCGGGCGTGCCATCCGATGCAATCTCGGACACCAGTCGATGCACACGCGACAAATGCTTGAACGTGGCCTCGGCCCCGGCGGCGGTCCATTCCACGTCCCGCTCCGGCGGGCTGTCGGAGAGGACAAACCAGCGTGCAGTATCGGCGCCGAATGCGTCGATGATGTTCACAGGGTCCACAACGTTCTTCTTCGATTTGGACATTTTGGCGGAGGGGATGATTTCAACCTCAGTGCCATCTGCCAGTTTTCCGTCCGTTACCTCTTCGGGCAGGTGGTAGACCGGGCGCCCCTTGCCATCCCGCGTCTGGTAAATCTCATGCGTCACCATACCTTGCGTGAAAAGCGCATCGAAGGGCTCAATCGCCTTCTTGGGCAAATGCCCGCAAATCTGCATCGCGCGGGCAAAGAAGCGTGAATAAAGCAGGTGCAAAATCGCATGCTCAATCCCGCCGATATACTGATCGACATTCATCCAGTATTCGGCATCTTCCGCCACCGTGGGCGTTTGGGCCCGTGGTGCGGTGAACCGCGCGAAATACCATGAGCTGTCCACAAATGTGTCCATCGTGTCCGTCTCACGCTGCGCGTCCGCCCCGCATTTGGGGCATGTGCAGTTCCGCCAACTTGGGTGACGATCAAGCGGGTTGCCCGGGATCGAGAAATCAATCGGTGTGCCATCCTCGTCATAGGGCAGCTCTACCGGCAGGTTCTCTTTCTTCTCGGGCACCACACCGCAGGCATCACAATGCACAACCGGAATTGGGCAGCCCCAATACCGCTGACGGGAAAGGCCCCAATCGCGTAGGCGAAATTGTGTGACGCCCTGCCCCCAACCTGCCTTCTCGGCGAATTCAATCGTGGCATCAATCGCCTCTTGCCCCGTTGCCAGATCGATCCCTGTGAAATGGTTCACCCACCGGACCTTCTCTGTCTTGGGCGGCACGAAAGCCTCGTTCGCCACCGGCGTGTCATCACTCTCGGCAAAGAAAGTATCATTCACCGGCAGATCGTATTTCCGGCAGAAATCGAGGTCGCGCTGATCATGCGCCGGACAGGCGAAAATCGCCCCGGTGCCATAGTCCATGAGGATAAAATTCGCGATCCAGACCGGCAGTTCCCATTCCGGATTGAGCGGATGGCGCACCTTGATACCGGTGTCTAAACCCAGCTTCTCGGCCTTTTCCAGCGCTTCTTCGGTGGTTCCACCCTTGGTGCATTCTGCACGGAACGCGGCCACATCTGCGTTGCCATCGGCCAATTCCTTGGCCAGCGGATGATCGGGGGAAATACCCACGAAAGACGCCCCCAAAAGCGTGTCGGGCCGCGTTGTGTAAACCTCAATCGGCGCACCACCATCTGTGCGCTCGAATGAGAACTGCAGACCGCGTGACTTGCCGATCCAGTTTTCCTGCATCAACCGCACCTTCGCGGGCCAATCGTCCAGCGTCTCAAGCGCTTCCAGTAACTCTTCTGAAAAATCGCTGATCTTGAAGAACCACTGCGTCAGCTCGCGCCGCTCGACCTCGGCCCCAGAACGCCAACCCTTGCCGTCGATCACCTGCTCATTGGCCAGCACGGTCATGTCGACCGGATCCCAGTTCACCACCGCGTTCTTGCGGTAAACCAGCCCTTTATCGAGGAAATCCAGGAACAGCGCCTGTTGTTGTCCATAATATTCGACGTCACATGTCGCAAATTCGCGACTCCAGTCGATGGAAAGCCCCAGTGGCTTCATCTGGCCGCGCATGTCAGCGATGTTGCCATAGGTCCAGTCCTTGGGATGCCCCCCTGACGCCATAGCGGCATTTTCCGCGGGCATCCCGAACGCGTCCCACCCCATCGGGTGCAGCACGTTATGCCCTGTGGAGAGCTTATACCGCGCAATCACATCGCCCATCGTGTAGTTGCGCACATGTCCCATATGGATGCGCCCCGAGGGATAGGGGAACATCTCTAACACGTAATACTTGGGTTTGTCCTTCGACCGCTGGGCGCGAAAGATCCCGGCCTTATCCCAGGCCTCTTGCCACTTCTTCTCGATCTCGGCAGCAGAGTAACGCGACATGACCGGATCAAACCTCTTAGATTCAAAACTCCGAGACGTGATAGGCCCATGGGCACGCATGGTCCAGTGCCGAGGGTGAAAAATAGGGCAGCGCTACGCAGAAGATGCGAAGTTTTCAATCGCGGCTGTTAACCATCCATAAAATCCGTCAGTGTTCAGATGGTACTCGCCAAAGAGACGCTTTGACTGCTCATATGAAAATCCTTTTCATCCATCAGAACTTTCCCGGCCAGTATAAGCATCTTGCGCCGCTTCTGGCAGCGCGCGGGCATCAATGCGTCGCCCTTACTTTGAAAGTTGAAAAGGCAACACATTGGCGCGGCATCCGCATCGTGCCTTACGCCCTTCCGGAACGATCCGGCCAGAATGTCCATCCCTGGCTCATCGATCTCGACACGAAAGTGACCCGTGCCGAAGCCTGTTTTCATGCAGCCCGCTCTCTCCGGGAACAGGGGTTCACGCCAGATCTGATCCTGGCGCATCCGGGCTGGGGCGAAGCCATGTTCCTTCGCGATGTCTGGCCTGAGGCGAAACTGGCGATCTATTGCGAGCTCTACTATCAGGCGGGCGCAGACCACCTTGCTTTTGATCCAGAGTTCCCCGGCCCGGACCCAGAGCTGCAGAAACTTCGCATCCGCTTGAAGAACCTCAACAACGAACTGCATTTTGATCAGGCCGACGCGGGGCTGAGCCCAACAGAGTTTCAGGCGAACACATTCCCCCCGCCGTTCCGAAGTAAGATCACCGTCTGCCACGACGGGATCGACACGACCGCGATTGGCCCAAACCCTGCCGCTCGGCTGAAGCTTCAGACCGGGCAAACTTTGACCCGCGACGATGAAGTGATCACCTTCGTCAATCGCAATCTCGAACCGATCCGTGGCTTTCACCGATTCATGCGGGCCCTGCCCGAGATACTGTCGCAAAGACCCGGCGCGCAAATCATTATCGTCGGTGGTGAGCAGATCAGCTATGGACCCGCATCACCCAAGGGAAAAAACTGGAAACAGGTGTTTGTCGACGAAATACGCGGTCTAATCTCCGATGCAGACTGGGCGCGCGTACATTTCACCGGCCGTGTTCCTTACGACCAATTCCAAACGTTGCTTCAGGTGAGCCGCGTTCATGTCTATCTCACCTACCCCTTTGTGCTCAGTTGGAGCCTGCTCGAGGCCATGGCCTGCGAAACCGCAATCGTCGCAAGCGACACCGCACCCGTACGAGAGGTCATCGATCACGATCATGAAGGTCGGCTGGTTGATTTCTTTGACGGTGATGCGCTTGTTTCGGAGATCTGCATGTTGCTTGAGGATCCGTCGGCGCGCGTCCGGTTGGGTCAAAATGCGCGCGCCAGAATCCAGCAAGACTACGATCTGCAGAAATTATGCCTGCCCCGGCATACGAACTGGCTGTCCGAGGTGATGGGCGGTGCGGTGCTCTGAGAAAAGCGTCTAGAAACGGCCGGCCTGTCCACGCAGCTGGCGCGCCCGGGACAGAATGGCATCTTCAACCGCGCGCTGTGTCTCCGGCGAAACCGGCCCGCTGCGGCTTTGCAAAGCGACGTTAAGGGACCGCGCATCAAGCGCGGGGTCGCTGATCAGAACCGTCGCCCGATAGGCACGCCCACCACCTGGCGGCGTACCAAACCCTGTTGAAATCACGCCTGTAAACGGATCCGCGTTTTGAACCGGCAGAAAATCGAGCACTTCAAGAGAGGCTGTCCAGAGAAACCGGTTTACCTTGATCCCGGCCGTACCGTCACCTCGGAATGCATCCAGAATGCTTGTGCCACCCGTCTGCGTGCCAACAGTCGCCTCGCGTCCGCCTTCGACCTCGAACGCTTTCGGATCAAGCTTTGCACCCCGAAACGCGCCACAGGACGCCAACACACACAACGCTGCAAAGAGCAAACCAGCGCTTCTCATCTTCCGGGCAGAGATCATAGAGCCGTCCGTTACTGTTTCCCTACTCTACTATCTAACCGTTAAGACCGGAGCAAGGAGTTTGCCCACACTTGCCCGCGAGAAGTTTCAATGCGAAGCACCGGTTCAGGTAAATGTCGGTATTGTCTGGGATTATCGGCTTGTGGCACATAGGGCCTGCAGCAAGATCAGAACCAAATGAGGCACCCATGGGTTTGCAAGATATTACGTCGCGCATCGAAAAAGCCTGCCAAGCCGCAGAGCGGCCCGTCGACTCGGTGTCGCTGATCGCCGTCTCCAAGGTGCAGCCCAATGAACGTGTCGAAGCGGTTCTGAAGGAAGGACACCGGATTTTTGGCGAGAACCGGGTGCAGGAAGCTGCCGGAAAATGGCCCGCGTTTCGAGAGGTATTTCCGGCTATTGAGTTGCATCTCATCGGACCTTTGCAATCCAACAAGGCGCGGCAGGCTTTTGAGTTGTTTCAGTCGATCCACTCCGTGGACCGCCCAAAATTGGCCAAAACCCTTGCGAGACTTGCGCAAGAGGAAGGGCACTGTCCGAACCTTTTCATCCAGGTCAACACGGGCGAAGAAGATCAAAAAGCCGGGATCGCGCCAAGCGAAACAGATGCGTTCGTAGCCGATTGCCGGTCTATGGATTTGCCGATTGAGGGGCTGATGTGCATTCCGCCCATCGATGAAGAACCCAGCCTGCATTTTGCCCTTTTGGCCAAGATTGCCGAACGAAACGGGCTTAAGGGCTTGTCCATGGGCATGAGCAGTGATTTTGAATCAGCAATCGCCCTTGGGGCGACCCATGTGCGTGTGGGCAGCGCGATTTTTGGTGCACGAGCTTATGGCTAGATGCATCGCAAGAGCTTGCGCCAAGGTCTTTCAAAAAGACCTTGGCCGCACGATCAGCCGCGTCTCATAGGTGATCCGCGCCGCGATCTGCCGCAAGTGATCGCGCCGGAACGCCACGCAACCGGCTGTTGGATAGCCCGGCCTGCGCCATTGATGCAGAAAAATGCACGATCCACGCCCCTTTGCAGCCCGGGGCCAGTTCCAATCTGTGATCAAAACCAGATCATAAAGTGGATCGGCCCGGCGCAGCACCTCATGCGAATGAAGATAGGGATGCCGCACCATCAGGTTGTAATCCTCATGCTCGGGATCGTCTGACCAAAGATCACCGGGCCGGATTGGCACTGCCCAATCCGCCGGTCGCGCCATGCGATCCGGGCGATAGAGCATACCGACAATGCGGTGCACGCCAACCGGCGTCGCACCGTCCCCTTCGCGCTTGTCCGCTCGGATGCCGCCACTGCCGATGGAGCAAGGATACCGGCGCCCGCAAAAGCGGACACCCGTCGGCGTCAGCACCAAATCAATCGGGGATGTTGCGCGGATCATCGGATCACGTTTCCAGAAAGCGGCTTCCGGGGCAAATGATTTTCATGAGCTTCGGTCGGGCAGTTTGTGTCTGCTATGCGGGACTAAGCTGCCATCCACCGAGCCGTGACAGCGGCGGACCGGGGGACGGCGCATCCGAAGTGTGACCAACGCGCTTTATGCCCGACAAGTCAGGCCGCCAAACTTTCGGAGCGCCTTACGTCAACAAAGCGCCGGCCCATCGGGCCGGTCCGGCGCTGGCACGGCGGGGCTACGCCCCTCAATTCCGTGCCATGGGTGCGATGAACAGAGGTGTTGAATGGGCTCAAAGCAGACATTCCCAAAAACCGAAGCCGCTGTCTCCAGCCCAAAAGAAAATGCCCCACCATTTCAGCAGGGCATTTCAATTTCTCAATCCGTTGCCTTCGACTTACTCTTCGCGGCTTTCGGGCGTTTCGACAAACGTATCGAATTCATCTCCTCCGACGATATCGTCAATCGGAGCTGCCAGAGCGGCGGCCGCCTCGGCTTCCTCGCGGCGGGCCTCGATGACAACGTTGTCACGCTGCTGCGCGATCTGGCGAACCTGAAGCGTGGCGCCCCCGGTGCCCGCCGGGATAAGGCGACCCACGATGACGTTTTCCTTCAGACCGACAAGCTTGTCGCGTTTGCCCTGCACCGATGCCTCGGTGAGAACACGCGTGGTTTCCTGGAACGACGCCGCAGAGATGAAAGAGCGTGTCTGCAAGCTTGCTTTCGTGATCCCAAGAAGGATCGGTTCACCCTGCGCCGGACGCTTGCCGCGCTCAATCGCCTTTTCATTGGCGGCATCGAACTCGGCCTTGTCCACATGTTCGCCTTTCAGAAGCGTGGTTTCACCAGAATCCTGGATCTCCCACTTCTGCAGCATCTGACGGACGACAACCTCGATATGCTTGTCATTGATCTTCACGCCCTGCAGACGATAAACGTCCTGCACCTCGTCGATCATATAATCCGCCAGCGCCTCGACCCCCATGATCGACAGAATGTCGTGCGGGGCGGGGTTGCCGTCCATGATGTAGTCGCCCTTCTGGACATAATCCCCTTCCTGAACGGGAATATGCTTGCCCTTGGGCACCATGTATTCGACGGGTTCCATGCTTTCATCGGCAGGCTCGATACTGATCCGGCGCTTGTTCTTGTAGTCGCGACCGTAGCGCACATAGCCGTCGATCTCGGCGATGATGGCGTGATCTTTGGGGCGACGCGCCTCAAAGAGTTCGGCCACACGCGGCAGACCCCCGGTGATGTCCTTGGTCTTGGCACCTTCACGCGGAATTCGCGCCACGACGTCACCGGCATGAACATCCTGGCCATCCTCAATCGACAGGATCGCATCCACCGACATCGGATAGGTCACCGGGTTGCCCGCATCATTGCGAACCGGCTCGCCATCCTTATCGGCGATCAGGATCTCAGGCTTAAGCTCATTGCCCTTGGGCGCGGCACGCCAGTCGGACACGATCTTCTGTGTCATGCCGGTCGCGTCATCGGTCACGTCACGCACCGAAATGCCCGAGGTGAGATCAACAAACTTGGCCGTCCCGCTTTTCTCGGCGAGGATCGGAAGCGTGTAGGGATCCCACTCAAAGAGCTTATCACCACGCGCAACCTTCGCCCCATCCTTGGTAAAGAGCTTGGAGCCGTAGCCAACCTTGTGGCTGGCCAGTTCGACATCCTTGTCGCCCATGACCAGAAGCTTCATGTTACGGCCCATGACAAGCGTCTCGCCATTGGCGTTCTCAAGGGTCTGCGCGTTTTCAAAGACGACTTTACCCGCCTGGCTGGCTTCCAGGAAGGATTGCTGGCCCCCTTGCGCAACACCGCCAATATGGAAGGTCCGCATCGTAAGCTGCGTGCCCGGTTCGCCAATCGATTGCGCCGCGATGATGCCGACTGCTTCGCCGGTGTTTACCATCGTGCCGCGCGCCAAGTCACGACCATAGCACATGGCACAGACGCCATCCTCGCTTTCGCAGGTCAGCGGCGAGCGAATACGTGCGGTCTGAACCGCGGCTTCCTCAATCGCATCCGCTGTGCGCTCATCGATAAGCTGACCATTGGCAACCAGGACATCCCCTGAACCGGGATGAACGATATCCTCGGCCGCGACACGGCCCAGAATACGCTCGGACAGAGACGCCACAACCTCACCATCATTGACCGCAGGCTCGGCTGTGATCGCACGATCCGTGCCACAGTCGTGCTCACGCACGATGCAGTCCTGCGCCACGTCCACCAGACGGCGGGTCAGATAGCCTGAGTTCGCGGTTTTCAGAGCCGTATCCGACAGACCTTTCCGCGCACCGTGGGTCGAGTTGAAGTACTCAAGCACGGTCAGACCTTCTTTGAAGTTCGAGATGATCGGTGTTTCGATTATGTCACCGTTCGGCTTGGCCATCAGGCCGCGCATACCGCCCAGCTGCTTCATCTGCGTGACAGACCCCCGCGCACCGGAATGCGCCATCATGTAGACGGAGTTCGGCTCCTGCACGGCACCGTTCTCGTCTTTCACATCGGCCGAGATCGTTCCCATCATGGCATCGGTGACCTGATCGTTACATTTCGACCAGGCATCGACCACTTTGTTGTACTTCTCGCCTTGGGTGATCAGGCCGTCCATGTACTGCTGTTCGAACCCTTTCACCTGATCTCGGGTTTCTTCCACAATTGTCCACTTGTCATCCGGGATGACCATGTCGTCCTTGCCAAAGGAAATGCCTGCACGGAACGCTTCCTTAAAGCCCATCGACATGATCTGGTCACAGAAGATCACGCTCTCTTTCTGACCACAGTAGCGGTAGACGGTGTCGATCACCTGCTGCACTTCTTTCTTGCGAAGAAGCTTGTTCACGAGTTCGAACGGAGCCTTGGTGTTCATCGGCAGAAGCGCCCCGATCCGGACACGGCCCGGCGTGGTTTCAAAGCGCTGCACGACTTCCTGACCGGTTTCGTCGATCTGCGGAATGCGCGCGGTGATCTTGGCGTGCAGATGCACCTCACCTGCGTCGAGCGCATGCTGCACCTCTTCGATCGAGCCAAAGATCATGCCCTCGCCCTTCATGCCGTCGCGCATGATCGAGGTGTAGTAGAGGCCCAGAACCATATCCTGCGACGGCACGATGATCGGCGCGCCGTTGGCAGGCGACAGAACGTTGTTCGTCGACATCATCAAAACACGCGCTTCGAGCTGTGCTTCAAGCGAGAGCGGCACGTGTACCGCCATCTGGTCACCGTCAAAGTCGGCATTAAAGGCCGAGCAGACCAGCGGGTGAAGCTGAATCGCCTTACCTTCGATCAGAACCGGCTCAAACGCCTGAATACCAAGGCGGTGGAGCGTCGGCGCACGGTTGAGAAGCACCGGGTGCTCGCGGATCACCTCATCGAGGATATCCCAAACCTCCGGGCGTTCTTTTTCGACAAGCTTCTTCGCCTGCTTTACCGTGCTCGACAGGCCCTTGGCCTCCAAGCGGCTGTAAATAAACGGTTTAAAGAGCTCAAGCGCCATCTTCTTCGGCAAGCCACACTGATGCAGCTTCAGCTCCGGTCCGGTCACGATGACCGAACGGCCCGAGAAATCGACGCGCTTGCCCAGAAGGTTCTGACGGAAGCGGCCCTGCTTGCCTTTGAGCATGTCTGAAAGCGATTTCAACGGGCGTTTGTTGGCACCCGTGATGACGCGGCCCCGACGGCCATTGTCGAACAAAGCATCAACCGATTCCTGCAGCATCCGCTTTTCGTTGCGGACAATGATATCAGGTGCACGCAGCTCGATGAGCCGCTTCAAACGGTTGTTCCGATTGATCACCCGGCGGTACAGGTCGTTCAGGTCAGACGTCGCGAACCGGCCGCCATCAAGCGGCACCAGCGGGCGCAGCTCTGGCGGGATAACCGGCACAACGGTCAGCACCATCCATTCCGGGCGGTTGCCGGATTCGATGAAGCTCTCAACGACCTTCAGACGCTTGATGATCTTCTTGGGCTTCAATTCACCCGTGGCTTCGGCCAGATCAGCGCGCAGCGTCTCGGCTTCGTTTTCAAGGTCGATATTGGCCAGCATTTCACGGATGGCTTCGGCCCCGATATTGGCCGTGAACGCGTCCATGCCATAGGCGTCTTGCGCATCCATATACTCTTCTTCCGAGAGCATCTGGCCATAAGTCAGGTCGGTCAGACCCGGCTCGATCACCACGTAGTTCTCGAAGTAAAGCACACGCTCCAGATCGCGCAGCGTCATATCCAGCATAAGGCCGATGCGGGAAGGCAGCGACTTCAGGAACCAGATATGGGCACACGGCGCGGCGAGTTCGATATGGCCCATCCGTTCGCGGCGGACCTTTTGCAGGGTAACTTCCACACCGCATTTCTCGCAGACAACGCCGCGATACTTCATGCGCTTATATTTGCCGCAGAGACACTCATAGTCTTTGATTGGACCAAAGATACGCGCACAGAACAGGCCGTCACGCTCGGGCTTGAACGTCCGGTAGTTGATCGTCTCGGGCTTCTTGATCTCACCATAGGACCAGCTCAGAATACGTTCTGGCGAGGCCAGCGAGACCTTGATTTCGTCAAACACCTTGGCCGGAGCGTTGGGGTTGAACGGGTTGTTTGTCAGTTCCTGGTTCATTTGAGAATCCTTCAATCAGGTGCAGAGGGGAAAAGGGGTTGTGGGGCGGTTATTCCGCCGCGATGTCCCCTTCTTCGTCCTCCTCCACATCCAGGAGTTCCATGTTCAGGCCGAGGCCACGGACTTCTTTGACGAGCACGTTAAAGCTCTCCGGCACGCCGGCCTCAAAGTTGTCCTCGCCCTTGACGATGCTCTCGTAGACCTTGGTCCGGCCTGCCACGTCATCTGACTTCACAGTCAGCATTTCCTGCAGCGTATAGGCCGCGCCATAGGCTTCCAGAGCCCAGACTTCCATCTCACCAAAGCGCTGGCCACCGAATTGCGCCTTACCGCCCAACGGCTGCTGTGTGACAAGGCTGTAAGGCCCGGTCGAGCGCGCGTGGATCTTGTCATCCACAAGGTGATGCAGCTTGAGCAGGTACTTCACACCAACGGTCACAGGGCGCGTAAACTGCTCACCTGTTCGGCCATCGTAAAGAACCGACTGACCGCTTTCGTCAAACCCGGCGCGTCGCAGTGCATCGTTGACGTCTGCTTCTTTCGCCCCGTCAAAGACAGGCGTGGCAATCGGCACACCGCGTGTCACGTTGCCCGCCGCCTCGATGAGCGATTCCTCGTCCATCTTGGCAATGCCTTCGTCATAGACATCGTCGCCATAGGCATGATGCATCGCCTCGCGCACCGGGGTCAGATCACCAGTGCGGCGATAATCCTGCAACGCATCGTCGATCTTGATGCCCAGACCGCGCGCGGCCCAGCCCATATGGGTTTCAAGGATCTGCCCCACGTTCATCCGCGACGGCACACCCAGAGGGTTCAGACAGAAGTCTACCGGCGTCCCATCGGCCAGGAACGGCATGTCTTCCATTGGCACAACCTTGGAAATCACGCCCTTGTTGCCGTGACGGCCCGCCATCTTGTCACCCGGCTGCAGCTTGCGCTTCACCGCGATGAAGACTTTGACCATCTTCATCACACCCGGAGGAAGGTCATCACCGCGACGCACCTTCTCGACCTTGTCTTCAAAGCGCGCGTCCAATGTCCGCTTTTGCGCCTCGTACTGGTCATTGAGGGCCTCGACGATCTGCGCGTCTTTCTCATCCTTGAGCGCCAGTTGCCACCATTGGCCCCGGCTCAGCGTTTCCAGCAAATCCTCGGTGATCTCCGAGTTCGCCTTGACACCTTTGGGGCCTTTGACAGCCACTTTGCCCATGATGAGCGATTTCAGACGCGCATAGATGTTGCGATCAAGGATCGCCAGCTCGTCATCGCGGTCACGCGCGAGGCGTTCCACTTCTTCACGCTCGATCTGAAGCGCACGTTCGTCTTTTTCCACACCGTGGCGGTTAAAGACCCGCACTTCCACAACCGTGCCGTAATCGCCCGGCTTCACCCGAAGCGAAGTATCGCGCACGTCGCTGGCTTTCTCACCAAAGATGGCACGCAGAAGCTTTTCTTCCGGCGTCATCGGGCTTTCGCCCTTTGGTGTGATCTTACCGACAAGAATGTCACCCGGCTCTACATCGGCACCGATATAGACAATGCCCGCCTCGTCGAGGTTGCGCAGGGCTTCCTCACCGACGTTCGGGATATCCCGAGTGATCTCTTCCGGTCCCAGCTTGGTGTCGCGCGCGGCGACCTCGAATTCCTCAATGTGGATCGAGGTAAAGACGTCATCGCGGGCAATCCGCTCGGAGATCAGGATCGAGTCCTCAAAGTTGTAACCGTTCCAGGGCATGAACGCGACGAGCACGTTTTTACCCAGGGCCAATTCACCCAGATCGGTTGACGGACCATCGGCGATCACTTCGCCTTTTTGGACCGTGTCACCGACCTTTACCAACGGCTGCTGGTTGATACAGGTGTTCTGGTTCGAGCGCTGGAACTTGCGCATGCGGTAAATGTCCACACCCGGGTCCCCGATCTCGAGGTCCGCTGTCGCCCGGATCACGATCCGTTGCGCATCAACCTGGTCGATCACACCGGCGCGTTTTGCCAGTACGGATGCGCCCGAGTCGCGCGCCACAACACCCTCGATCCCGGTGCCCACAAGAGGCGCCTCAGAGCGAAGCGTCGGCACGGCCTGACGTTGCATGTTCGATCCCATCAGAGCGCGGTTCGCGTCGTCATTTTCCAGGAACGGAATAAGCGAGGCTGCCACCGAGACGAGCTGCTTGGGCGACACGTCGATCAGGTCAACGTTTTCAACCGGGGCCAGCATGTATTCACCCGACTGGCGGGTGTTGACCATTTCGTTGACAAACTTGCCCTTCTCATCAAGCGACGCGTTGGCCTGCGCCACGGTATGGCGCATCTCTTCGGTTGCCGACATATAGGTCACCTCGTCGGTCACCTGCCCGCCTTCAACCTTCCGATAGGGCGTTTCGATAAAGCCGTACTTGTTCACGCGCGCGAATGTCGCAAGCGAGTTGATCAGGCCAATATTCGGCCCTTCCGGCGTTTCAATAGGGCACATGCGGCCATAATGCGTCGCGTGAACGTCGCGCACCTCAAAGCCTGCCCGCTCGCGCGTCAGACCACCCGGACCAAGCGCCGAGAGGCGGCGTTTGTGGGTGACTTCCGACAGCGGGTTGGTCTGGTCCATGAACTGCGACAGCTGCGAGGAGCCGAAGAATTCACGAACCGCAGCAGCAGCCGGTTTCGCGTTGATCAGATCCTGCGGCATGACCGTGTCGATCTCGACCGATGACATCCGTTCCTTGATCGCACGTTCCATCCGCAGAAGGCCCACGCGGTACTGGTTCTCCATCAGCTCACCGACCGAGCGCACCCGGCGATTGCCGAGGTGGTCGATATCGTCCACGTCGCCCTTGCCATCGCGCAGCTCGACCAGCGCTTTCACACAGGCCACAATATCTTCGCGATCGAGCGTCCGCTGGGTGTCAGGCTTTTCAAGCGCCAGACGCATGTTCATCTTCACACGGCCGACGGCAGACAAGTCATAGCGCTCGCTGTCAAAGAACAGCGTGTCGAAAAGCGCCGAAGCCGCCTCTTCGGTGGGCGGCTCACCCGGGCGCATGACCCTGTAGATATCCATGAGCGCCGTTGTGCGGTTCATGTTCTTGTCGTTGGCCATGGTGTTGCGCATATACGGCCCGACATTGATGTTATCGATGTCCAGAACCGGGATATCGGTGATGCCCGCATCCAGAAGATCCTGCACCGTGCCGCCTGTGATCTCGCCGTCCTTGCCGCGCTCGATCGTCAGCTCATCACCAGCCTCGACATAAATCGCGCCGGTTTCCTCGTTGATGATGTCCTTGGCAACGAATTTGCCTTCGATTTGCTCATATGGCACCAAAAGCTCGGTCACCTTACCATCATCGATCAGCTGCTTGACCAGACGCGGCGTGACTTTCTTGCCCGCTTCGGCAATCACCTTGCCGGATTTGGCATCCACAAGATCATTAACCGGGCGTGTGCCCCGCACACGCTCGGGAAAGAACTTGGTCACCCATCCTGTGACGGTCTTGCCCTTTTTCTTCAACTTGTAGTCAACCGTGTCATAGTACGCATCCATGATGCTTTCCTGATCAAGACCCAGCGCATAAAGCAGGGTCGTCACAGGCAGCTTCCGGCGACGGTCGATCCGCGCAAAGACGATATCCTTGGCATCGAATTCGAAATCAAGCCAAGACCCGCGATAAGGAATGATCCGGCAGGCAAAGAGAAGCTTGCCCGAGGCATGGGTTTTGCCTTTGTCATGATCAAAGAACACACCCGGAGAGCGGTGCATCTGGCTTACGATCACACGTTCAGTGCCGTTCACAACAAAGGTGCCATTGGGCGTCATCAGGGGCATGTCGCCCATGAATACGTCCTGTTCCTTAATGTCCTTGACGGATTTCGCGCCGGTGTCCTCATCGACATCAAACACGATAAGACGCAGCGTGACCTTCAACGGTGCTGAATATGTCATGTCGCGCGTCATGCACTCTTCGACGTCGTATTTCGGCTTTTCCAGATCGTAGTCTACGAATTCCAGAACGGCGGTTTCATTGAAATCCTTGATCGGAAAGACCGACTGGAACACACCCTTGATTCCCTCGCCATCGGCGGGGACCTCGTGGTCGCCAGATTTCAGAAACAGATCGTAGCTCGATTTTTGCACCTCGATGAGGTTGGGCATATCCAGCACTTCGCGGATTTTGCCGTAATATTTACGAAGACGTTTTTGGCCAAGGAAGCTCTGCGTCATGTGACGGGTCACCTTTCATTTCTCACCGGTCATGCGCGCTGTCGGGGCCCAGCGGCACGTCCATCAGAGACAGCGGGTTCCGATCCATTCTTGGCTCCCGTCCCACTTGGAGCCACCCGATCGTTGAACCTCGCCTGAGAGAACCCCCAAATGTCTGGGACCTCTCTGAGACAGGTTCGGCTGGACCCGGATTTTCCCGGATCCAGCCACGATTTCCTGATCCACGCCCCGGATCTGGTCCGGAGACTTATCAAGATGACAGGAGATCCCGGGTCACGCCCGGGATGATCCCGCCATCAGCGGGATCACTTCAGTTCGACCTCGGCGCCAGCTGCTTCCAGCTTGCCTTTGATCTCTTCAGCTTCCTCTTTGGAAACCTGCTCTTTGACAGCTTTGCCACCGGCTTCGACGAGGTCTTTGGCTTCTTTCAGCCCAAGACCAGTGATCGCACGCACCTCTTTGATGACGTTGATCTTCGACGCACCGGCCGATTTCAGGATCACGTCAAATTCGGATTGCTCCGCGCCACCAGCGTCGCCGCCTGCGTCGCCGCCTGCAGCACCAGCAACCATCACTGCGCCGCCAGCGGCGGGCTCGATGCCGTATTCGTCTTTTAGAATAGTTTTCAGTTCTTGTGCTTCGAGAAGCGTCAGACCAACGATCTCTTCAGCGAGTTTTTTCAGATCAGCCATGATTAGCTCTTTTCCGTTCTCTTAGATGTGTTCCAACGTCAGACTTGCAAGCCCACGCCAGACCTTTTCCAGTTGCGTTATGCCGCTTCTGCCTTTTCCTCAATGGACGACAGAATGCTCGCGATGTTCGAGGCAGGTGCGCCAATGGCCCCGGCGATGTTCGAAGCAGGTGCGCCGATGCAGCCCACGATCGAAGCAATAAGCTCCTCGCGCGATGGCATTTTCGACACGTCTTCGACGCCTTTCGGGTCCAGTGCCTGCTCCCCCATGGCCCCGCCGAGGATCACAAAATTCTTGTTATCCTTGGCAAAGTTCTGAGACACCTTGGCAGCCGCCACGGGGTCGTCAGAGAAGGTCAGCACGGTCATGCCCGACAGATAGTCAGCAATGCTGGCGCATGGCTTTCCATCAAGGGCAATCTTGGCGAGCCTGTTCTTGGCAACGCGAACAGATGCATCGGCCTCGCGGGCGCGGGCACGAAGATCCTGCATTTCAGCAACTGTAAGGCCTGCGTAGTGGGCTACCACGACGACGCCAGAGCTTTCGAAGATCTGGCCGAGTTCCTCGACCACTTTCTCTTTCTGGGCTCTATCCACAGTTTCACTCCAGTTATGGGGATCATCCCCGGCTCAGTCTGGCTGGGCCAAAAGACCCAGCATTGGGTCCGCTAAACGGGCTGAGCCAGACACGGGGACATCTCAGGAGAGCCGCGTAGAATTCTGGTCTTTCCCGTCTCAGGCAGGACATTAAGCATCGGCAAACCCGACGCACCCACCGTCTCGGACGAAACACAAATGGCCCGACGAATCGGACCATGCGTGCAGGTCGGGGTTTAGACTGCATCGCAGAAAATGCCAAGCCCCAATTAAACAAGGCGCAAACTGCCGCTCAAATAGGCGAAAAAGACGTCGGAAGATGCAATGAGCTCATGGCGCGACGGAAGCCTTGGCAAGGATGCGCCACTGGCTTCTCTCACAAGGCCCACTCCGGTCGGGGACGGCTTAGATCTTTGACCAGGAGGCAGACTTGAGCCGAACATCGCTCCGGTCTTGCATCAAAGAAATCAGATCCGTTTCGGACAATGGCTTATGAAAATAATAGCCTTGGGCAAAATGGCACCCCAGGTCCAAGAGGGCATCGACATTCTCCTTGTCCTCGACCCCTTCAGCGATCACCGTCATTTTCATTTCCCGGCCCAGATCGACCAGCATGCGCACGATATTGCGCGAAAACAGGTTGCGATGCACGTCACCGGCAAAAACCTTGTCGATCTTCAATGTACTGAGCGGCAGTTTCTTGAGCTGCGCAAGATTGGAATACCCGGTGCCGAAATCATCAAGCGAAATCCCGCATCCCAAATCGCGTAAACGGCAAAGGTTTTCGACCGCGTGCAGCGGATCGCTGAGAACAGTTGTCTCGGTCACCTCCAGCCGCAGGGCACCGGGCAACATGGCGTGCTGGTCCATCACGAAGCTGACGTAATCTGCGAAGTCCGGGCGCGCGATCTCTGCACCAGACACGTTCACTGATACAAAGAATGTTTCCGCCTCCGGGACGGCCACTTTCACATGTTGCCAGGCAGAGACCGCTTCCGAGATGGCGAATCGGGTCAGGTCGCTGATCGTTTCGATGGCTTCTGCGATTTCGATGAACTTCCCCGGCGAGATTGAACCAAGCGTTGCGTGCTGCCAGCGCATAAGCGCCTCAACACCCACAATCGCGCCGTCCATGATACGTACAATCGGCTGGAACAGCATAAAGAATTCGCCATCGGCCAGACCTAGCTTGATGTCCTCTTCCAGTCGCAGACGTTCAACAAACTCTTCCGAATTGCGCAGGGTCGGCGCCGCCAATGGCACGTCCGATCTTGGCCCGCGTGGCTCTTCCGAGTACCGGGCGGCAAAATTTATGGACGTATCAACGCAGGCACGCAGGACCGGATCCAACCGCTCGAACCGATCCAGAATCTGACGCGCCGAGATGCGAAAAATCCGGCTGGGCTGCGTTGCTTCAACCGTCACCACGCGCGGCTTGCCGGTCAGGATCGACAGCTCACCCACAATCGATCCCGCGCTGCGTCGCTCATATTCAACGCGCACGCCATCCACTTCCGCATGCAGAAGAACCTCGCCACTCTCGATCACGAAACCACAATCGTTGGGGTCCCCCTCCCGGTAAAGCACTTCGCCAGGCTGCAACAGGATGAGCCGGTTCGCCGCCACACATACACTCCGTGAAACTCGTCAAGGTCCGTACAGCCATCCAACATCGGATCACGCTGATACGAGACGATCATCATCACAAAGCGTTTGGAAACTGTAAGCGCATGCGCCCCGGCGCTGCCGAATTAAGAAGGTTTTCTCTAAAATTCATGTATTCATTCAACTCAACGCAAATCTTCTCTTTCATGAGCTTCGTTTGTACCGTTATGTTTCCTGCCATGAATATACAGGCCAAGGACGACACGAAACCCACCAAGCCCAGAGCGCTGCATGATCTTGTTGACCAGCCTCCGATCCGGATCCGCTACAGCCCCGGCACTGGCGAGGATCTGGTCATATCCTTCTCCAGCATCGGGCGGCGGCGCGCGGAAATGCCACCGGATGAGTTTCTGGGCACCGTGCTGTCCAACACCAGCCGTCATGCCTTGTTCATCAGCGACCTTTCGCGATCCTGGCTGAACAACAAAGAGTTCCGCAAGAAGCTTGAAAGCACCGTGCAGACGGTCATCCGCGAAACAGGGGCCACCCGCGTCACCACTTTGGGGCTAAGCCTGGGGGCCTTCTCCGCCCTCGCAGCATCGTCCTTGTTCCCCGTCCACGCCGCTCTGGCAATTTCACCACAGTTCTCGATGATGCCCGGCGCTATAAAGGGCGAGCGTCGGTGGCATTACTGGCGCAAACAAATCAAGGCTTTCGAGGTGGAGACAGCAGAGGTTGCACCGCCCCCCGCGCAAAGTTTTCTGTTTCACGGAATGATCGACGATCAGGCGCATATGCAGGCCTTCACCCAACGCGAGGGTCTCGATCAATTCGCCTTTCCCGGACAATCTCATTCCTCGCTGGGTCGGCATCTGCGGGACGCAGCTGTCCTGCCCGGCCTGCTTTCGGCGGCAATTGCGCATGATCGTCGTGGAGTTGCGCGCCTTGCAAAGTCTTGCGGCGGTCAGTGGCGCAACAGTGTCGCGCACCCGTCTTCACAAAAATAGCCCCGCTGATCGGCGGGGCTATCTGCATGTCGTTACGTAAGAGACGTTACTCCGTAACGGCGCTCGTCACATCAATGCTCACGCCCGGTCCCATGGTGGAACTCAGCGCGATTTTCTTCATGTAAGAGCCTTTGGCACCAGCCGGCTTGGCTTTTTGCACCGCATCCACAAAGGCACGCACGTTTTCCACAAGCTTGCCTTCGTCAAAAGATGCCTTGCCAATTCCTGCGTGCACAACACCGGCCTTTTCGACCTTGAACTGCACTTCGCCACCCTTCGCGGCTTTCACGGCATCAGCCACATCCATGGTTACCGTGCCCACTTTGGGGTTCGGCATGAGGTTACGGGGACCTAGCACCTTACCCAGACGGCCAACGATGGGCATCATGTCAGGCGTGGCAATGCACCGATCAAACTCGATCGTGCCGCCCTGTACGGTTTCCATCAGGTCTTCGGCACCAACGATGTCCGCACCCGCTTCCTTGGCTTCATCCGCTTTGGGGCCACGGGCAAAGACGGCCACACGCACATCCTTGCCGGTGCCATTTGGCAGGCCAACAACACCCCGGACCATCTGGTCGGCATGACGCGGGTCAACACCCAGGTTCACGGCGATCTCGACGGTTTCATCGAACTTGGCGGTTGCGTTTGATTTCACCAGCGCAACAGCCTCTTCCACGGTCACATTGTCTTTGCCTGCAAAGGCTTCACGTGCCGCTTTTGTACGTTTTCCAAGTTTCGCCATCTTACTTTACCTCGATGCCCATGGACCGTGCCGAGCCAGCAATGATCTTCATCGCGGCTTCCACGTCATTTGCGTTCAGGTCTTTCCACTTCGCTTCCGCGATTTCCCGCAGTTGCTTGGCAGAAACCGAGGCCACGGTTTCGCGGCCGGGATTGGTCGCGCCCGATTTCAACTTGGCGGCCTTTTTCAGGTAGTAAGACGCAGGCGGCGTCTTGATGTCCATTTCAAAGGACTTGTCCTGATAATAGGTGATCACCGTCGGGCACGGGGCTCCGGGCTCCATGTCCTGCGTCTTGGCGTTGAACGCCTTGCAGAATTCCATGATATTGATGCCGCGCTGACCCAGCGCCGGACCGACCGGCGGAGATGGGTTCGCTTGTCCGGCAGGCACCTGAAGCTTCATGGTGCCGGCAAGTTTCTTGGCCATGGGCCTTCTCCTTTTCAAACAGCCTCAGGGCGCGCCCCTTGGCCTATGTTGATGTGGTCTGGTCCGTGCATCGCGATGCCCTCGCCTCCCACATGGGATGTCTTCACAAAAAGACTGACGCGCGCCTACACCGAGCGCGCGACTTTGGCAAGCTTATTCCAATAAGGTCTTGAGGCCTCACCCGCTCCAAAGCTCGGTATCAGGGTGAAACTGTGACCAGGCAAACCAGAAGGCCTGATGACTGCCAAGGTCGTTGCCATTGGCGTCCACGGCTTTGATCCCGCCAGCATCCAATTTCAGCCGCACGTTTTCCACACCGATTTCCTTGCCGCCCTGAAGTGCGGCCATCGCCTTGCTGCGCTGGAAGGCAATTGGTTTTCCCGAGGCAGTGATGATGCCGATGATGTCTTCATGCACCGGCAGGCGAGGGTCCACATCCCCTACCGGGAAAATCGGACCATTCGCGTCACGGCCATTGCGGAAATCGAAATCGCGGCCAAGCGCCAGCGCCTCGACCAGCACGGTTGTCTCTGGGTACTGCGCCTTCCAGGTCCCCCAGTCGGTCGTTACAACCCCTGCCTGGCTCAATTTTACGCCCTTCTTGGCCAACGGCCCGGTTACAGCATGACCCAGAAACGTGTCGAACACCGAATGCGTGCGCACGTCATACATCACCTTGTTGGATCGGATCAAAAGACCCGAGGTGCGCAGGATCGGGCGTTCCACACCATCCGGAACTTCATCTGTGAAATAAGCCTGCGCGGCACCACAAAGCGTGCAATAGGGAATCCCAAGATCACGCCCGCCAAGCGTATCATTCACCATCTCGCGCACTTCCATGATCCGGCGCGGATAGGCGCGTGCCTCTCCATTCACCACCACACCAAAGACGATATCGCTGTCCTTCAGCCAGGTCGCCTCGGCGGCGCTGCTGACTTCTGGATTATCGGCGGCCGGGATGCAGTTGCATTGCTCGTCCGTCTTGTCATAGCCGCGATCATCAATCAGCACCCCACCCCAGGAGACCAGCCGCCAGTCAATCTCACCTTCGACAAAGATCTTGTCCCAACCTGGAATGACCCCGGTAAAGATGGCACGCTTGGCGGCAAGGTAGTCCGGCGGCGCAGGCACATCCCATGCAATCAGGTGGTCGGTCACGATCCCCCAGTGATTTTCCTGAGGCGTGTCAATCTCAAGCAAGGTGGCGGCGGCATTGGCCAGCTGCACATTAAGCGCATGGCCCGGCGCGAACCGCATCAGATCGCTGATGGGCCAAGCCAGGCGCGGGTCCTTGGACTCTGCAATGGTGCGCAATGCCACCTCCTGGTCCGTCCCCCAGGTCGAGCCTTCGATGCTGTCAACGAAGGCCACCTTCACGGCGGATTTCAGTTCCTCGGAGAGGCCCCCTTGCGGGATCGCCGGAGGCGCGCCAACCTGCTCGATCACATAGGCGGGCAGCTTTGCCGCGCTCTCGGCGCGCGCACCCGTGGACCACAACGCAGACACCACCAACGCCATTGCCAAAACCAGAAGACGGGGTGCCAAGCCAAATGCAGTTGCCATCAAAGACCCTTTCCTGACCACATTTCTGTTGGCCCTCAAAATGGCCGATCCGGACAAGATGGCTAATCACGATTGCATCAGCACTTGGTGAACAGGATCTGAACGCGCCGTTCCGGCCAAAGTTTCGGTAACGCAACAGACCTCTGAAGATGGCCAGCCAAGCCGGTTCTTTGAAAACCCGTTGCGACAAGATCGCTCTACACCGCACCTTGCGTTAACCGACGTCCTTTACCGACCCCGCACCGACGCAATACCGACGTGATACCGATGTAATACCGACGTCTGGATCCCAGCAAAATAAGGGCGTTAACCTTAGAAGCGCGGATTTTGCCTTGCTTCGCCCATAAATCCGCCAGAACGGGTCTCTAAATTGATGCCTAGTGTATCGATGCCTAAAGGGGAGTCACATGGCCCAACTGATCCTTGCCATTTCGCCATCACAACCAGACAGCGCGGCCACGCGCGACGCGGTTGTTTCTCACCTGGAGCCTTTCCTCGCGGCCGTCGATACGACGTTACACGCCAAGGGCCTTGGACACGCTGGAGAACCCGTCGAGGGACGAGCATGGGTGAGCTTCAAGACAAGCGATCTGTTGGTGGCCGAGTATGTTGCCATAGACAAAACATTCGGAACGCCGCTGGAAGATAGTTTTGATGTCTTGAAAGAGCTTCCCACAGCAGAAATCTCGTATCGATCGATCGAGATATACTTCAATCAATCTGATATTCCGAACGGCTATGATCCTCTTGATTTTCGCAACCAAGCCATGGAGTTAGTAGAGACCGCGATGGCGAAGGCCGACGCAGGTGAGTGGAGCGGAGCAGACATCGGCGCAAACCTTGAGACAGGCGAACCAGAGGTCAATTTCGGTTTTGAAGTCAACGACTTCGGCCAAGCCGAAGCTTTGGTGCGCGAGGCCCTCAGAGGCACACCATTCGATTGCATCCGCGAAATCACAAGGTTTGCGACCTAATCCCAGACTCAGCTCTGCTTGGTCACCTGCGTGTATTCAAGCTCGACCGGCGTCTCGCGACCAAAGATCGACACCGTCACCTTGAGGCGCTGGTTGTCCTCGTCGACTTCCTCGACCATGCCATCGAAATCTTCAAACGGGCCATCGTTGACCTTGACCTTCTCGCCCACCTCGAAACTGATCATCAGCTTGGGTGCCTCGGCACCTTCCTCGACGCGGCCAAGGATTCCCTGCACTTCGGCATCGCGCATCGGCATCGGACGCCCTTGTGGCCCAAGAAACCCGGTGACCTTGTTGATCGAGTTGATCAGGTGATAACCTTGGTCCGACATCTCCATATGCACAAGCACATAGCCGGGCATAAAGCGGCGCTCTGACGTCACTTTCTTGCCGCGCCGGACCTCGATCACCTCTTCGGTCGGCACCAGCACTTCGTCGATCTCATCCTCAAGGCCCTGATCGGCCACGGACTGACGGATCTGCTCCGCGATTTTCTTCTCGAAATTCGAGAGAACGCTCACCGAGTACCACCGTTTCGCCATTTTGGACCTCACATCTCTAGCTGTCGGCACTTGGCCGGAAATCCCTGTTCGTTCAGGCAATGCGCCAAAACCACCCCGATAAAACAAATCAGCGCGCGGGCTCGAATCGCCGCGCGCTGTCTCGGAATATTGGGTGAATTACCGCTTGTCGCCCTTCTTTTCAAGGGCAGGGTTCGGGATTTTTACGCCCTTAACTGAACAGCCCCAATAGCCCTTCCAGGCCGCTACGGATCAACAGGTCAACCAAAGCGAAGAACACCGCTGTCAACGCCGCCATGATGAACACCATAATGGTCGTCAGCAAAACCTCTCGGCGCGTCGGCCAAACAACTTTGGAAACCTCTGCGCGAACCTGCTGAATAAATTGAAGCGGATTGGTGCCTGCCATGGGACCCACCTTGTGAAGGGCTGATTTCAGGTGTCGACATACGTCGCAACCACGCTGAATTCAAGAGCAGAGCCGCCACGGTCCCTCGCCGCAACAGCCCTGTTGCCGATATGCCGGAGCTAAACCTCCTCGGCCTGGCCCGCCAGCCTTTCAAACGGGTCTGGCCTGTCGTCTTCCTTTTCCAGCTCCGCCAGATCCGGCAGGGTCAGCGCATCGGCGAACTTCTCGGGAAGCTTGGCGATTTTGGCGTTATATTGCTCGGTAAGTTCAGTTGCCTTCTTGAAATACTGTTCCGCTTTCTCCGGCTTGCGCTTCTTGAAGAGCAGCCAGCGTGCCTTGATGATTTCGCCGAACCGTTCAGGGCCCAGCGACAGATACGTGATCGCGAACACCATCAGCAGCGTCAGCAGCACGCCAACCACCAGCCAGGGGCGCAAGATGATAACAAGCGCGGCGACCGCGAGGCAGACATGCTTGGTTTTGATCTTCTTCGCATGCTGTCTAACCGTCTCAAAATGAGCCTTCAGTACCGGCAGGATATCGCGCTTGAAGTTCTTGCGTGGCGCGTCGGGCGCAGCCGCGCGCGCTATTTTATCTTTCTTAATCATATCCGCGACATCTTCCTTTGTGATGATATCGTCCGGCTCAGGCTCAAGTGCCTGTCGGGACAAGAGCTCGACCTCCTCGTCAAGCTCGGGTGTCGCTGCATTGAGTTCCGCCTCTTCCAACGGGCGGGTGCGGCGCGATCGCAACGCGGGCATGGTGGGCACAAGGCGTGAGATATCAAGCTTGGTAAGCCGATCCGAATTCTCTTCCTCGGACACCGACGGGGCCACATGACGTTCCGGCGGCGAAAGCTCGGGCAAGCGACGCTGCCGCTCTTCGCGTTTCTGATCAAGCAGCATCGACTTGATCATCGCCGTCATCTCGGGCGAGTTCGGGTCATGGATGTTCGGATTTGGCTCGCGCGTCATTGGACGCGGGTTTTGGTCCTTTACGGCATGTCCGAAAGGCATAGAACTTACGGTGTCCGTCATAGCAGCACTACCCTCACCACCCACGGTGTTCGTTTCACGCCCCCACGTGTTAGACCGGCAGCGCGCGCAGGCGCGATGTCAGACTAAGGCAAGCTATGTCCGAAAAAGGGCCAAAGAATGACCTTATGCAGGCTGAAATGTGGCAAACCTGTTCAAATGTATAGACTTGCAATAAGGACACACCCCATCTTGGATGTCTGCGTCATTCACGGTTAACTTAGTATAAAATAAGGAAAATATTTTGGCAGGGGCAGCAGGGTTCGAACCCGCGACCTACGGTTTTGGAGACCGTCGCTCTACCAGCTGAGCTATACCCCTAAGGCCAGGGCTCGGATTACGGCACCTGCGCACGGGAATCAAGCGAGATTGAGCGGTGCATCGGCAATTTTGCCAAAACCGATGCACCAAGGCCTGTCAGGTCTCAGAAAAGTGCAAGTGCCATCATCCCAAGCCCGATGATGCCAACCATGAAAACCAAAGAACGGATATAGGGAATGCCCGAGAGATAGACCGCGATATAGCCGACACGCGACAGCACGAACACCATTGCGCCCTGCTCGGCCAAGGCCAGGTCTGCGCCATCAACGACGAGTGCAAGAACCGCCAGGGTCAAAAAAACCGGAAGATTTTCGGCAAAATTCGTGGCCGCCTTGAGCGCGCGTGCGTAGAGTTTTGCAGGTTCCGGCAACGTGTCTCGCGGCCCCATATAGGCCGCCGGGCCAACCCGCAGCATAAGCATGCTGCCCGCTCCGTAGACATTCAACAGATAAAGGCCCAATCCGGCCAGGATCCAGAAAACCATTGCACGTTCCTTTCATGTTTTCTGCGCCTGAGCTAAGAATAAGAAGGAATAGAAGCAATTCCCCAGGAGGGAATGATGGCAATTACAAGCGATTTTGGTCTTGCGCTGCGTGGGATCCGTCAGGCGCTCGGTCTCAGCCAATTGGCATTGGCGCAGAAACTTGGCAGCACCCAGCGCCACTTGTCATTTCTCGAAACCGGCCGCTCTCGTGCGACGCCAGAGTTCCTGCGCCGGATCGCGGTTGAGCTTAACCTCTCTACCGGACAACGCAGCGCGCTGTTTGAAGCCTCCGGGCTGCGCAATCCGTTCCCTGAACGGCAACTTACAGATGTTGAGATCGCCGATGCGCTCGACACGATTGAAAGGCGCGTTCTGCGCAACTGGCAGTTCCCGGCATTTGCGCTGGACCGTGACTGGACCGTCTTGCGTGCAAACCATAGCGCAACGGCCATGTTTGCCATTTTCGGCATCGACCTCTCAGAGGGGCCGCAAAGCCTTTTGTCCATGGTGTTGTCGCCCGAGTTCCGCGCCGCCATTCTAAATTGGGACGCGGTCAGCCCCGGCTTCTATTTCAGGCTTCTGGCGGCGTCTGAGCGAGATCAGACCGTTCGGGCTGCGTTCGAATCCGCGCGCGCGTCTGGACTGTTTGATGATGTCTCCCGCGGCATCACGGGGCCCGGTTCAGGCCCGGTCATGACCTGTGCTGAAATGGGCCTTCCAGATGGGTCACGTCTTCGCATGACACCTTTTGTTGGCAGCTTCGCAACCCTGCAGGATGTGCGCCTTGAACAGATCGAAATTGAGCTGATGGTGCCGCTGGATGATGAAACCGAAACCAGGCTTCAGAACCTCTTCGGACCCGAGCCTCGTTAGCTGCGGGTCATGATCATGAAAGAAAAGGGCGTTCCGAAGAACGCCCTTTGAAAACACACGGTCGCGCGTTGATTTGTGTTCTTGATCACTCGATGATTTTGGAGACCACGCCGGCGCCGACGGTGCGGCCGCCTTC
>CANMOU010000006.1 GCA_947499555.1 uncultured Roseovarius sp. | reverse complement strand
GAAGGCGGCCGCACCGTCGGCGCCGGCGTGGTCTCCAAAATCATCGAGTGATCAAGAACACAAATCAACGCGCGACCCCGGACTTGATCTGGGGTCTCGCAGAGATACCGGCACCGCCCGGGCCACAGAGGTCCCGGGTCAAGCCCGGGACAGGCGCGACGAAGGGCGGCAATTCCGCCTCTCTTCCTCTCCGCTGAAACCCTGTTAGGGATAAGATAAATGGCCATTCAAAGCCAAAACATCCGTATCCGCCTGAAGGCGTTTGATTACCGTGTGCTGGATGCCAGCACGCAGGAGATCGTCAACACCGCCAAGCGGACCGGTGCAGAGGTGCGCGGACCCATTCCGCTGCCGAACAAGATCGAGAAATTCACGGTTTTGCGTGGCCCCCACGTGAACAAGAAATCACGCGACCAGTTCGAGATCCGCACGCATAAGCGTCTCTTGGACATCGTGGATCCCACCCCGCAGACCGTCGATGCGCTGATGAAGCTCGACCTGGCGGCCGGTGTGGACGTTCAGATTTCGGTTTAAGGAGGGCATCTGATGTTGCGCTCTGGTGTAATCGCAAAGAAAGTCGGCATGACCCGGCTTTTCATGGAAGACGGCAAGCAGATCCCTGTGACCGTGCTTCAACTGGACAAATTGCAGGTCGTGGCTCAGCGCACGCCCGAGGCGCACGGCTATGCTGCCGTGCAGCTTGGTGCGGGCACTGCCAAGGCCAAGCGGACGTCGAAGGCCATGCGCGGTCACTTCTCGACGGCGAAAGTCGAACCCAAGCGCAAGGTTGCGGAATTCCGCGTTGCGCCTGAGAACATGATCGCCGTAGGCGAAGAGATCACCGCGAACCACTATTTCGAGGGTCAGTTCGTGGATGTGTCGGGCACGTCAATTGGTAAAGGCTTTGCCGGTGCCATGAAACGCCATAATTTTGGCGGTCTGCGCGCCTCGCACGGTGTCTCGATCAGTCACCGCTCGCACGGCTCGACCGGTCAGTGTCAGGACCCTGGTCGCGTTTTCAAAGGCAAGAAGATGGCGGGCCATATGGGGGCTGCGCGGGTGACCACGCAAAACCTGCAGGTGGTGCGCACGGATGCCGACCGCGGTCTGATCATGGTCAAAGGGGCCGTTCCGGGCTCAAAAGGTGGCTGGGTGACGATCAAGGATGCGGTGAAAAAGCCGTTTCCTGAAAACGCCATTCTGCCGGCTGCGCTGAAATCGGATGCCGAAGCGGCAGCGAAAGCTGCGGAAGAAGCGGCGGCGGCGGCTGCAGCAGAGGCGGAGGCCGAAGCCAAGCGTCTGGCCGAAGAGCAAGCGGCGCAGGAAGCAGCGGCGCTGGAAGAGGCTGAAGCGTCGATTGAAGCCGACAAGGCCGAAGAGGGCGACGCCGCTCCGGAAGCTGAAGAAAAGAAGGACGGTGAGGAATGAAACTCGACGTGATCAAACTCGACGGCAAGAAAGCCGGTTCGGTCGATCTGGGCGAAGACATTTTCGGCCTGGAACCGCGCGCCGACATTCTGCACCGCGTTGTCCGCTGGCAGCGCAACAAGGCGCAGGCGGGTACGCACAAGGTCAAGACCCGGTCCGAAACGAGCTACTCGACCAAGAAGATCTACCGTCAGAAGGGCACCGGTGGCGCGCGCCACGGGGACCGCAATGCGCCGATCTTCCGCAAGGGTGGTATCTACAAAGGGCCGACGCCGCGCAGTCACGCGCATGACCTGCCCAAGAAAGTTCGCATTCTGGGCCTGAAGCACGCTTTGTCTGCCAAGGCCAAGGCGGGTGAACTGGTCGTCCTTGATGCAGCTGAATCCAAGGGCAAAACCAAGGATCTGGCCAAACAGGTCAAGGATCTGGGCTGGAAGCGCGCGTTGGTTATTGACGGCGCGTCTGTCAATGAGGGTTTTGCCAAAGCGGCAGCCAACATTGAGGGTCTCGACGTGTTGCCGAGCATGGGCGCAAACGTATATGACATCCTGCGCCGTGACACGCTAGTGTTGACGAAGGCGGGTGTCGAAGCACTGGAGGCTCGATTGAAATGAGCGCGAAACCAGAACATTACGATGTGATCCGCAAGCCGATCATTACCGAAAAAGCAACCATGGCGTCTGAGGCCAATGCGGTTGTTTTCGAAGTGGCGATTGACGCTGCCAAGCCACAGATCAAGGAAGCCGTTGAAGCGCTCTTTGGTGTGAAGGTGAAGGCGGTGAACACGGCCATCACCAAAGGCAAAGTCAAGCGTTTCCGGGGGCAGCTTGGAAAGCGCAAAGACGTCAAGAAAGCCTATGTGACGCTCGAAGAGGGCAACACGATTGACGTGACAACAGGGCTTTAAGCCTGTGGCGGGATAAACCCCGCCTTACGAAATTGGAAAACCCCGGCTGCGCGAGTGGCCGGGGTTTTCGTTTCGGTTGAGCCCTGCTTCCAAGGTGACGAGGTTAACGCCTCTCAGGCAGAACTTTTCATCAGATATCTTGCCTTGAGAAAGAGCATGTCCGCGTCTTCAAATGGCTCGAAACGTTTTGTCATCTGCCCTCTTGCGGTCGTTCTCATCGGTGATGGGCGGGCGGGTGGCGAATGACTATCGAAGATCTGACAGGTGGAAATGGCGCGTGGTACGAGCCTTAGATCCTGATCGAAGGCGTTCGGGGAGAGCACGCCCAAGTTATACGATATCCAGTGCCGGTAGTGTCCTGGAAGGATCAATGGCGATGTCAGCAGGGCTTCTCTTACTGAGTCCTTGATCTGTTCAAGCTGCTGAAGCTGATGTTCATTGATGGGAATTAACAGCGTATCGTCGTTTAGTATGCCCGCAAGATTCATTTTCGGGATCGCATCTGACAACCGAAGCAGGACGGCCTCAAGAACAGCTTCGGATTTCGTGCGGGATGCATGGCCCCGCAACTCGCTGAGGCTTTCGACCTGCAGGCATAGCACAGCATGGGTCGGCGACTGAGAACCAAGCATTGCATCAAGCCGCATTTGATGCAGAAAGCTCGGGAGCGGCAGAAGCTCCAACCCATGCCGGTTCAGATCCTCGCGCTCGGCGCGGCGTTTTGCGGTATCTAGAAAAAAGCCGTTGTCGGCGATCCATGCCAATCCGGGGACAACCGTAAGGTAGATTACGAGCAAAACCGGCGCGGCATTGAGGAAAAACCAAGTTCGAACCGGTTCAGGCACCATAAAGCCCACCAGCAGCGTCGTCGATGTCATCAGCCCCAAAAGGAGATAGTCGACAGATGGTCTAAATGCTGTCCTGGAACGCAATTCCTGCCAGATTTGCCCAACCGATGCGGCCCAGAAGATCGCGATCATGCCGGGAATCATACCGGTACCACCAATTCCAAATCGGACCGAGGCGGCAATCGCTGCGGCAACCAGTGCGGCGCGCCAGCCGACAAATGCCCCGGCCAGCGCGAGCGGTATGTTTCGCAAGTCAAAGATGAAACCGTCAAAGGGTTCAATCGGATGGATCATCTGAGCGACTGACGTCGCCCCAAGAAGGATGCCAACAGGGATCATGCCAAAGCGCGTCGTCTGCCCCCAGGCTTTGATGTTCTGTAAGCTACAGGTGACAAGAATGATAAAAGCGCAGGACGCAAGCAAGGCGCCTGCTGCTTCGATCTCGGTATACATTCACGCGCTCCCCAGGTACAAACACCCCCACCGGCAGCCACCTAACCTGAAAACCGTTAAGAAAACGTTCTTGTGTTTGGCGATATGTTGGCGAATTTGGGCGCAGCCCAGGTTTGACGAAAGATTCACGAGGCTTTTTCGGGGCGCCGCGCAGGGGGCGCAAAACAGGGGGCGCAATCGACGCAAGACGCCGCGGGCGCTTTTGTCGTGCCAAGCCCTTGACCCGCCGTCTTCTCTTCCGTAAACGATCCCAACGGCAAGGCCCCGGATTCGTCCGGGGCTTCGCTATTGTTCGAAAGAACATATCAACCGGGCACCTACGGGGGCCTATAATCTTGCCGGGTTTACCCCGGCCTACATAGCGGGGCTCATCCCTCGCGTTTGCTAAACGGAAGACAGAAAGCATGGCACTTAAGTCGTATAAGCCAACGACGCCGGGCCAGCGCGGGCTGGTGCTGATCGACCGTTCGGAGCTGTACAAAGGACGCCCCGTCAAGGCCCTTACAGAGGGTTTGACGAAATCGGGCGGCCGGAACAACACCGGGCGGATTACCTCACGTCGTCGTGGGGGAGGCGCGAAACGCCTTTACCGGATCGTTGATTTCAAACGTCGCAAATTTGATGTGGCGGCCACCGTCGAGCGGATCGAATACGACCCGAACCGGACCGCCTTTATCGCACTCATCAAATATGCCGATGGCGAGCAGGCCTATATCCTGGCGCCGCAACGTCTCGCTGTTGGTGATCAGGTGATCGCCAGCGCCAAAGCCGACATCAAGCCGGGCAATGCGATGCCGTTTTCCGGCATGCCCATCGGTACCATTGTCCACAATATTGAACTCAAGCCTGGCAAGGGTGGTCAGATCGCACGTGCCGCAGGCACATATGCGCAATTTGTCGGTCGCGATGGCGGCTATGCCCAGATCCGTCTGAGCTCGGGTGAGCTTCGTATGGTGCGCCAGGAATGCATGGCCACCGTGGGTGCCGTGTCGAACCCCGACAACAGCAACCAGAACCTAGGTAAGGCGGGCCGCGTGCGTCACATGGGCAAACGTCCCTCTGTGCGCGGTGTGGTCATGAACCCGATCGATCACCCTCATGGTGGTGGTGAGGGTCGGACCTCTGGTGGCCGCCACCCGGTCACGCCCTGGGGCAAGCCCACCAAAGGTGCACGCACCCGCAACAAGAACAAGGCGTCGCAGAAGCTTATCATTCGCTCGCGTCACGCCAAGAAGAAGGGCCGTTAACACATGAGCCGCTCAGTCTGGAAAGGCCCTTTTGTGGACGCTTACGTGCTGAAGAAAGCCGAAGCGTCGCGTGAAAGTGGTCGTAATGAAGTTATCAAAATCTGGTCGCGTCGCTCGACGATCCTGCCGCAGTTCGTGGGCCTGACGTTTGGTGTCTACAACGGTCAGAAACATATTCCCGTCAACGTGTCCGAGGATATGATTGGTCAGAAATTCGGTGAATACGCGCCGACCCGTACGTACTACGGTCACGCAGCCGACAAAAAAGCGAAACGGAAGTAAGTCATGGGCAAGGAAAAGAACCCCCGCCGCGTGGCTGAAAATGAAGCAATGGCAAAACTGCGCATGCTTCGCACCAGCCCGCAGAAATTGAACCTCGTCGCCGCGATGATCCGCGGCAAGAAGGTCGACAAGGCGTTGAATGACCTGACCTTCTCGAACAAGCGGATCGCAGCAGACGTGAAGAAATGCCTTCAGTCCGCGATTGCCAATGCCGAGAACAACCATAACCTGGATGTCGATGAGCTGATCGTGGCCGAAGCCTATGTTGGCAAGAACCTGATCATGAAACGCGGTCGCCCGCGGGCACGTGGCCGGTTTGGTCGCATCCTGAAGCCGTTTTCCGAGCTCACCATCAAGGTGCGTGAAGTTGAGGAGCAAGCCTAATGGGAAATAAAGTCAATCCAATCGGCATGCGCCTTCAGGTCAACCGCACCTGGGACAGCCGCTGGTACGCCGATACCAAGGATTACGGTGATCTTCTTCTCGAAGACCTCGCGATCCGCGATTTCATCAACACAGAATGCAAGCAAGCCGGCATCAGCCGTGTGATCATCGAACGCCCGCACAAAAAGTGCCGCGTGACTGTTCATACTGCCCGTCCGGGTGTCATCATTGGCAAGAAAGGCGCGGATATCGAAGGTCTGCGTCGCAAGCTGGCCAACATGACCGACAGCGAGCTGCATCTCAACGTCGTCGAAGTGCGCAAACCCGAACTCGATGCGGCGCTGGTGGGTGAATCCATTGCGCAGCAGCTAGAGCGTCGCGTGTCGTTCCGCCGTGCCATGAAGCGCGCGGTACAAAATGCGATGCGCATGGGCGCCCTGGGCATTCGCGTGAATGTCGCTGGTCGTCTGGGTGGCGCGGAAATCGCGCGGACCGAATGGTACCGTGAGGGCCGTGTGCCGCTTCACACGCTGCGTGCAGATATCGACTATGCGCATGCGGAAGCCTCCACACCTTATGGCATCATCGGCATCAAGGTCTGGATCTTCAAAGGCGACATCATGGAGCACGATCCGTCGGCCCGTGACCGCAAGGCGCAAGAACTGCAAGACGGCCCAGCCCCGCGTGGTGCTGGTGGCGGTCGGAGGAAATAATCATGCTTCAACCAAAGCGCACAAAATTCCGTAAGCAGTTCAAAGGCCGGATCAAGGGCGAAGCCAAAGGCGGCTCTGATCTGAACTTTGGCACCTATGGTCTGAAGGCCACCCAGCCTGAGCGCGTCACCGCGCGTCAGATCGAGGCCGCACGCCGCGCCATGACGCGTCATATGAAACGTCAGGGCCGCGTGTGGATCCGGATTTTCCCCGACACGCCTGTAACGTCGAAGCCTACCGAGGTTCGGATGGGTAAAGGCAAAGGGTCAGTCGATTACTGGGCCTGCAAGGTCAAGCCCGGCCGGGTCATGTTCGAAATCGATGGCGTGGCCGAAGGTATCGCGATGGAGGCCCTGCGTCTCGCCGCGATGAAACTGCCGCTGAAAACCCGCGTGGTTGTCCGCGAGGACTGGTGATTGGTGGGGTCAGACCCCACCCTAGAGATTGAACCCCTGCCGTGAACTCGGCGGGGGTTTTTGTTTGGTCTTTGAGGTCTTTTCTTCGCCGGCTACCTTCAAAGGTAGAATGCCCTGGCGTTGCTCAACAAAAAGTTGAATATTGCAACGTGCAAAGCAACGAAGGGACCAATCAATGAATTTTCAAATTGCTCGAAAGATCAGCCTCATTGTCGGCGCATGTGCGACTCTGGCGGCCTGTGCAAGCGGACCAACGCTTTCAGAATCCGAAAGTGCTCAAATTGCGCCAGCGCCGGACGAGACGCGAATTGTCGTGTATCGTAACAGCATTCTTGGCGCAGCGATTCAGCCGCTTGTTGCTGTCAATGGGCAGCAAACCGGACGTTGCACGGCCAATGGTGTTTTCTTTGTCGATGTTCCCAAAGGTCAGTACCGTATCAGTGCGGCGACCGAGGTAGAGCGGGCCATCACTGTTGATACGACAAATGCAAATATTGCCTACGTCCGCTGTAGCATCGGTCTTGGGCTGATTGCGGGTCGGCCAAAATTTGAGGTTGTTCCAAACGAGACAGGCCGCGCGGAGTCAGCGGGGCTTTCGCACACTGGAACTTTCTAGTCTCTGTCCGCAACTCTCATAGCCTGGCAGTTCCGCTGCCTCACCCCGCCGACCAATCGGCGGGGTCATTGTTTAGTCAATGATATCGACCCGGTACCCCGCGTGTGGAAAATGCACATGCACGGTGCCGATATCCGGGTTGGAGCGGCGGATCGTGATGGTTTCCACGCTTGACGCGACGACCGTGCCCAAGACAGGTTTTTCGCCGCCGTCGACATCGGGCGAAACCGTGGCTTTCATTCCCGGTTCAAGCCCCTGTGGATCGTGCTGGTCTGTATCTGACAGGCCTTCAGGCTCATGCGCTGCGGCCACCTCTATTGCGGCCTCGGGCGACATGTCGCTCATCTGACCTTGACCAATCTCGGCCATGCGCGCGAACCAACCCTCCAGCGCAGAAAATTCTGACAAAAGATCAGGCCCGCCGTCCCAGCGACCGTGGATAAACCAGACGACATGATAGAGCTGTGCATCGATCGCCGCTGGGGCCGTGCCCAGAAGAAACGGGCGGCCATCTTGGAATTGCAGGTTGGACCAGTGAAGCGCGGTGCGCAGTTGCGCGGCCAGATGCGTCGTGCCTGCATGCGCAGCCGTCAGCCGTTCTTCCCAGTCAGGGCCAAAGTAAAGCCGACCCCGATCTGCCGCGAAATCCTTGGACAGGGCATCGCCCGCAGCGCCCAGCACCAATTTGACTGCGGTGTCAAAAAGTGCCCCATCGGTCCACCGGCTCAGCCCCCACATCAGGCCCGCATCTGCTGTCGGAAAGAAACTGGGGGATGGAAAGCGGCGTTCCAGCTCGCGGATCACGCATTGACTGTCGCAATAGATATCCGCGCCAATTTGCATAACCGGTGTGCGGCGGTAGCCGCCGGTCAGTTTGGTCAGCATCGGCTTGGGGGCCAGCCTGGGGATTTCAACGGATCGCCAGTCGAGCTTCTTTATGCCAAACGCAACGCGAATCTTTTCGGCAACCGGGCTTTGTGGATAGTTGTGCAGAATTATCTCGGACATATCGCGGGCTTTCGGATTGGTGCATCAGCACTCTGACTACCCATCTTCACCGCGCTCTGCCATCACCAAGACGGGAAGAAACATTGACATTCGCTTTATCGGAAAGTCTGGCCGCCTAACCGCCCAGGATGCCCTGCATCTCTCTTGCGTAACTGTCATAGCGCATCCCGGCCTTGTTGCCTGCAACCCCATGGTAATAGCTTCGCCCCGTTTTTGTTGGCAACCCGGCCCAGATCTTGGCGAGGTTCAGCATGAAAACCTCGTGGCTTATCTCCCCGGTTTGCACCCGCAAAAGACCCGCATCCCCCAAGAGCAAATCTGCAAGTTGGTCCTGCACAGCCGGGCTGAAGCGGGTGCTGGGGCGAAGGCCAAGCCGGTGTGCCGAATGGCGCAAGGTCGCTGGTATGAATTGGTAGCGCCCGATCGCGTGGTGTTGGCCCGGTGTCGCGGCGATCCAATCATAGATCTCCTGCAGGGTCATGTCGGTGGGGCGCTTTCCCGGTTTGATCCGCGCGCCATGCTGCACGGCGTCATATCCTGCGCGCCCGGCTTCTACAGAGGCAATCAAATCGCGAATCCGTGCAGCCTTTGAGCCGCCAAATCGCAACGGTGCATCAAGCCGCCCTGGCAGAGCTGCAAAGAGCCCACCCTCTGCATCGCCTACAAACAGGCTGGCAGTTTTGGTTTTTGGTCGCTCTGCCTGATCGGCGTAGAACAGAGGCTGGCGCGCGTCAAAGAGACCGCTCCGCTTTGCTTCGGCCATGCAAGAACCAGCCATCAAAACCCATATGGCGACCGAACACAAAACCCGAAACACACAACGCCCCTTTCTGGTGCCAGACGGGTCATATGCGCGAAACTTGTGAATTTTCACTGAAGACTGGCGTTCGCAAAAGCGACACCTTTGTCGCTTCCGGGCGGCAGTTTGGCCTGGGGAAAGGTATCATTGAGAAAACAACACAAACAGGTGCCGCTATGGGTAAGGTGCTGACCGACGCGCAGATCGAGACATTCCACAGCGACGGCTTCGTCGCGCCGATCACCGTGTTTTCTGAAGAAGAAGCGCTGCGCCTTCGAACAGAGCTTGAGGCGGCGGAGGCGAAGTGGCCCGAAGCCTTTCAAGGTGCGGCGCGCAACAATGCGCATCTCAATATCATGTGTCTTGATGAGATCGCGCATCACCCGCGCATTGTCGATGCGGCAGAGGATTTGATCGGGCCGGATATCCTCAATTGCGGCACTGTGCTGTTCATCAAGGAAGCGCATGATCCGGGTTTTGTCAGCTGGCATCAGGATGCGCGGTACATGGGACTTGAGCCGCATGTCGGCATCACGCTTTGGGTGGCCCTGTCACATGCCAATGAGACAAGTGGCAGCATGCGGATGATACCCGGCACGCATGACCGGATTCGGGACCACAAGGATACTTTTGGCGAGGAAAACATCCTCACCCGTGGGCAAGAGGTTGAGGAAGTTGATGAAAGCAAGGCTGTCACGCTTGATCTGAAGCCGGGTCAGATGTCGATCCATAGCGACCGCGTGATTCATAGCTCGCTGCCCAATCGCAGCGATGACCGACGTATCGGCTTTGTCCTGCAATGTTTTATTCCGCCGCATGTAAAGCAGACCGTCCGGCCGATGGCGGCCCAGCATGTGCGCGGCGCGGATCCTTATGGGAACTTTGAGATCATCGGGCGGCCCAAACGGAATATGGACCCCGACGATGTGGTCATGCGCGATCGGGTCAATCAGGTCTGGTCAGATGTGCTCTATCATGGCGCTGAAAAGCGTCGGAATTTCTGATGGCCAAAAGCGAAGTGGAGCGTTGAGATGATCGCGCCTCGCAAAGTGGTGTTTCAGCGCGAAGTCATCTCGGCGGCCTATGGGGGCGCTGCGTGTGAGCCCATCACGCGTGCTGCGGCGATGGCGGTTTTTCATAACCCGTTGTCTGGACAGGTGAGCGACGATTTATCCGAGCTCTTCGAGATCGGGCGGGTCCTGGGTGAGCGACTGTCTGGTGACGCGATCGCGCAGCTTTCCGGTGCGCCGGTCTCTTACGGCAAAGCCGCACTCGTCGGGCCGATGGGCGAGATGGAACATGGCGGGGCTGTCATTCACCCCAAGCTTGGCGCACCCATGCGGGTGGCCGCCGGGGGCGGAGAGGCTGTGATCCCATCAAACGTCAAGATTGGGCCGCCGGGCACGCCGATTGACCTGCCGTTGGGACATAAGGACAATCCCTGGTCGTTTGATCATTTTGACACCATGACATTGTTCCTGGCCGATGCGCCGGGGCCGGACGAGATAGTCATGTGTCTGGCCTATGCCGATGGTGGGCGGCCCAATCCTCGCTGCGGGCCGGGGCCAGTGAAGAGCTAGGCACTGGCGTCACAGGTGCGGCTGCGCTATGCCAAGGCATGCCCAAGATTTCTTCGCTTTTCGTCACCCGTCTTTATCATGCAGCGCTGTCCGAACAGGCGCCGAACATTGATGCGCAAGAGCTGGAGGCGTCTTGCTATTCGGTTGCCGATGATGATGAGGCCGGACAGGACTGGTGCGAAGAAAACGGCTATCCCGGCTATACGTCTTATGCCTCGCTGACGGACCTGCCCTGGCGCTTTCCGATCTTTGGCGAACTGGTGAAGGCGATCGATGCGCATGTCGCGGCCTTTGCCGAAGATCTGGAATTTGATCTCGACGACCGCGCCTTGAAGCTTGAGGATATCTGGATCAACATCCTGCCCGAAGGCGGCACGCATAGCTCTCACATCCACCCGCATTCGGTGATTTCTGGCACGACCTATGTGGCGATGCCGGATGGGGCGTCGGCTTTGAAGCTCGAAGATCCGCGATCTGCCCGTATGATGGCCGCACCCGCGCGAAAGAAAGAGGCCCGCGAAGAGATGCGGACCTTCGTCTATGCCAAGCCGGTGGTGGGCGATGTGCTCCTCTGGGAAAGCTGGCTACGCCACGAGGTGCCGATGAATATGAGTGAGGATGACCGGATTTCGGTGAGTTTCAACTATGGGTGGGGGTAGTTGCCGGTATTCGAAGCTGCGCGAGTCTCACCCACACCACGAAAACTTACAAATTCCCCCCTTGCCCTAACCCCGCGCCTCCCCTATACCGCGCCAATCCGACGTCCCCGCCTCTCGCGGGGATTCGTTTTGTTATTCATCCACCGGGCTCCCCGAGTGACCCTGAGCCATCCTAATCAGGGGCCGGCCGGTGTTTTGAGAAGGAAGATGGCAATGAACGCCACAGAGTTGCGTGATAAAACGCCCGACCAGCTTCGTGAGGAGCTGGCCAATCTGAAGAAAGAGCAGTTCAACCTGCGCTTTCAGGCCGCCACCGGCGCGCTGGAAAACCCTGCACGGATCAAGACTGTTCGCCGCGATGTGGCGCGTGTGAAGACTGTGTTGAACGAAAAAGCCCAAGCGGCTGCGGAATAAGGAGAGCACCTATGCCCAAGCGTATCCTGCAAGGCGTCGTGACCTCCGACGCAAACGCCCAGACCGTCACCGTTTCGGTCGAGCGTCGTTTCAAGCACCCTGTGATGCAGAAAACCATTCGTAAGTCCAAGAAATACCGGGCTCACGATGAAAAGAACGCTTTCAAGGTCGGCGATACTGTTCGCATCATCGAATGCGCGCCGAAATCGAAAACGAAACGCTGGGAGGTTCTGGAGGCCTGAGGCCTGCAAACCTTTCGGTTTGATCGAAACCCTGGGGACAAGGCAATAACGCCCCCCAAAGGTCGGGAGAAACCTAATGATCCAGATGCAGACCAATCTGGATGTTGCTGACAACTCCGGCGCGCGCCGGGTTCAGTGCATCAAGGTCCTGGGTGGTTCCAAGCGCAAATATGCGTCCGTGGGCGACATCATCGTCGTCTCGGTGAAGGAAGCCATCCCGCGCGGCCGCGTGAAAAAAGGCGACGTTCGTAAGGCCGTCGTCGTGCGCACCGCCAAGGAAATCCGCCGTGAAGACGGCACCGCCATCCGCTTTGACCGCAACGCCGCCGTGATCCTGAATAACGCAGGTGAGCCGGTCGGTACCCGTATCTTCGGGCCGGTCGTGCGCGAACTGCGGGCCAAGAACTTCATGAAGATCATCTCGCTCGCCCCGGAGGTGCTGTGATATGGCTGCTAAGTTGAAAAAAGGCGACAAGGTCGTCGTGCTGGCTGGCAAGGACAAGGGCAAGGAAGGCACCATTGCTTCCGTGGATCCCAAAGCCGGCAAAGCGGTTGTCGATGGCATCAACATGGCCATCCGTCACACCCGTCAGAGCCAGACATCCCAAGGCGGCCGCCTGCCCAAGGCGATGCCGATTGACCTTTCGAACCTGGCTTTTGTTGATGCAAACGGCAAACCCACCCGCGTTGGCTTCAAGATGGAAGGCGACAAGAAGGTGCGTTACGCCAAGACCACGGGGGACGTGATCGATGCTTGATACCGCAAACTACACCCCGCGCCTGAAGGCCGCCTACAAGGACAGCATCCGTGCCGCCCTGAAAGAGGAATTCGGCTACAAGAACGACATGCAAATCCCGCGCCTGGACAAGATTGTCCTGAACATCGGCTGCGGTGCCGAAGCGGTGAAGGACTCAAAGAAGGCCAAATCGGCCCAGGAAGACCTGACCACCATCGCAGGCCAGCACGCGGTTGTCACCAAGGCGAAAAATTCTATCGCTGGCTTCCGCGTCCGCGACGGCATGCCTATGGGGGCCAAGGTGACCCTGCGCGGTGATCGGATGTACGAATTTCTTGACCGTCTGATCACAGTGGCCATGCCCCGTATCCGCGACTTCCGTGGCGTGTCGGACAAATCGTTTGATGGTCGTGGCAACTACGCCATGGGCATCAAGGAACACATCGTTTTCCCCGAGATCAACTTCGACAAGGTCGACGAAGTTTGGGGCATGGACGTTGTTATCGGAACCACGGCGCAGACCGACGCTGAAGCCAAGGCGCTGTTGAAGCATTTCAACATGCCCTTCAGCAGCTAATCGCGAGGGAATTTAGACATGGCTAAGAAAGCAATGATCGAACGCGAAAAGAAGCGTCAACGTCTGGTGAAGCAATACGCCGCCAAGCGCGCCGCTTTGAAAGAGATCATCAACGATCAGGAAAAGCCGATGGAAGACCGCTTCCGCGCTTCCCTGAAACTGGCGAACCTGCCGCGCAACAGCTCGGCCACCCGCCTGCACAACCGCTGCCAGCTCACCGGCCGGCCGCATGCCTATTACCGCAAGCTGAAAATCAGCCGGATTGCCCTGCGCGAGCTTGGCTCCGCCGGCCAGCTTCCGGGCATGGTTAAGTCGAGCTGGTAAGGAGGGATATGAAATGAACGATCCTATCGGCGATATGCTCACCCGTATCCGCAACGCGGGTATGCGTGGCAAGTCCACCGTCATGGTGCCTGCCTCCAAGATGCGTGTGCGCGTTCTGGATGTGCTGGCCGACGAAGGCTACATCCGTGGGTTTGAAAACACCACGGGTGAGAATGGCCACCCGGCCATCGAAGTCAGCCTGAAGTATTTCGAAGGCGCTCCTGTGATCCGTGAAATGAAACGGGTCTCCAAGCCCGGTCGCCGGGTTTACATGAGCGTCAATGACATCCCCAGCGTTCGTCAGGGCCTGGGTGTGTCGATTGTCTCCACCTCGAAAGGTGTGATGTCGGATGCAAATGCACGCGCGGCCAATGTGGGCGGCGAAGTGCTTTGCACCGTATTCTAAGGAGGCTTTGAGATATGTCTCGTATCGGAAAACAACCGGTTGCTCTGCCTGATGGTGTCACCGCGACACTGAGTGGCCAGACAATTGAGATCAAAGGTCCCAAGGCCACCAAATCCTTTACCGCCACGGATGACGTGACGTTGACGGTTGCGGATGGCACTGTGTCTGTTGAACCGCGCGGTAAATCCAAACGCGCTCGCCAACAGTGGGGCATGACCCGCACCATCATCGCGAACTTGGTGCATGGGTCAAAAGAGACCTTTAAGAAAGAGCTGGAAATCCGCGGCGTTGGCTACCGGGCGCAGATGCAGGGCAATGTCCTGAAACTGAACCTCGGCCTGTCGCACGACGTGGATTTCCCGGTTCCGGAAGGTGTGACTGTCACGGCGCCCAAGCCCACGGAACTTATCGTGGAAGGCCATGACAAACAGCTCGTCGGTCAGGTCGCGGCCAATATCCGCGACTGGCGTCGGCCAGAGCCCTACAAGGGCAAAGGCATTCGCTACAAGGACGAGTACATCTTCCAGAAGGAAGGCAAGAAGAAGTAAGGACGCGAAAAGATGGCAAACAGCAAAAGACAACTGTTCCTCAAACGCCGCCTGCGCGTCCGGAACAAACTTCGCAAGGTCAACGCCGGGCGTGCGCGCCTGTCGGTTCACCGCTCAAACAAGAACATCAGCGCGCAGCTTATCGACGACGTCAATGGCGTCACGCTGGCTTCGGCCTCGACCCTGGAAAAAGACCTGGGCGTCGTAGGCAAGAACAACGTTGAAGCTGCGGCCAAAGTGGGCACGGCAATCGCGGAACGCGCCAAGAAAGCGGGCGTGACCGAGGCCTATTTTGATCGTGGCGGTTTCCTCTTTCACGGCAAGGTGAAAGCCGTGGCAGATGCCGCACGCGAAGGTGGCATGAAAATATAAGCGCAGAGGCCCCGGATTATGTCCGGGGCCTCTCGATGATCCGGGGGTCTGTGGGCTCACTGGGATTGGACAAAACAGGCGTGTTGCGCCGAAAATAAAGGACGCCGAATATGGCAAGAGAAGACAACCGCCGTGGCGGTCGCGATCGCGACGAAGCCCCGGAATTCGCCGATCGCCTGGTTGCGATCAACCGCGTATCGAAAACCACCAAGGGTGGTAAGAACTTTGGCTTTGCCGCGCTCGTTGTCGTCGGCGACCAGAAAGGCCGCGTTGGCTTTGGCAAGGGTAAAGCCAAAGAGGTGCCCGAGGCCATTCGCAAGGCCACCGAGCAGGCCAAGCGTCAGATGATCCGCGTACCTCTTCGCGAGGGGCGGACGCTGCACCACGATATCGAAGGCCGTCATGGCGCTGGTAAAGTGGTCATGCGCACAGCACCCACCGGTACCGGTATCATCGCTGGTGGTCCGATGCGGGCTGTCTTCGAGATGCTGGGCGTGCAGGACGTTGTGGCCAAGTCGATCGGCTCGGCCAACCCCTACAACATGATCCGCGCCACAATCGACGGGCTGAAGAAAGAAGCCAGCCCCCGTATGGTCGCGCAACGCCGTGGCAAGAAGGTTGCCGACATCCTGCGCAAGGATGAGGCACCGGCTGCCGAGGCTTCCAGCGAAGCCGCAGAAGCGTAAGGAGACGGACCCATGGCAAAAACCATCGTCGTCAAGCAAGTCGGCTCCCCGATCCGCCGTCCCAAGGACCAGCGCGCCACGCTTGTTGGTCTGGGCCTCAATAAGATGCACAAGACCCGCGAGCTGGAAGACACGCCCAGCGTGCGCGGCATGATCAACAAGATCCCGCATCTGGTGGAGATCGTCGAAGAAAAGGGCTAAGCGCCGTTTTCTTGAAAAGAAAACTGACCGGAAACTTTTGAAGTTTCCGGTGATCTAACAATCACCCCGGTCAGAGATGGCCGGGGTGTTCTTATTGCATACTGACCGTGAAAGCATATTTTTGGATTGTGGACCAAGCTCTACCCGAAGGTAGCTACTTTGGTGATTGATGATGTTTCTGAGGCACTATTCGCCGGCTTAGCGCGGGCTCTGTTCCTTCGGCCAGACGAAGATCGCGTGTTGGAGGTGCTCTCTTGGCCGTGGCTGCTTGTTACCGTTATCTCATTAATAAGTTTGAAGATCTTCAAGGAATTGTGTGCAACTGTTGAGCGCAAGACTGGCGCGGTTATACCGGCAAGTGAGCGAAGATGGATAGTTGCCGCCTTTTGGATTTTGGCAGCGTACTCCGTTGTAATGTTCAGATTTGCCGGTGGTTTTTGACCTACTAGTCTAATGGCCGACCTCACCCCACCAGCGCGCACCCCAATGTCCGGCGCAAAGCATCGGCCAGTTCATCCACCGTCTCGGTCGTGACATAGCTTCCACCCGTCTGATCGGCCAGGCATTGCACATCCGCGGCCGCCGCTTGAAATGCCTCGACGCTATTCCAGGAAAACGGGTCGAAGACCAGCCTGAAGCCGATGATATGCACGGTCAGATCGCGGCCTGATGCCGCCAGGTCCCGACCCAGGCGGCAGGGCTGGCCGCGACAGGTTTCCGAGCCGTCCGTGACCAGCACGATAATGCCCGCGCTGGTGCGGTAATTCAGCACCTCAGCCGCCTCGCGCACGGCATCGGTCAGCGGTGTGAGGCCTGCGGGGCTGAGCGCCTCAACCTCGGCAATCACAGCCCTGTCTGCATTTTCCGCCGGCGCAAACTTGACCTGGATGCCACGGCAGCTGTCTGCCGCGCCGGGCCCATAGGTCAAAAGCCCGATCCGTCGCACGGGTGCGACCTGGGGCATGACTTCGGCCACCGCCGCGCGGGCCTCTTCTATGCGAGAGGGGCCGCTGGCACCGAAGCCAAGCTCGGCCATGGAGGCGGAGCCGTCGAAGACCAACATGGCATCCCGGCTGCAGGTCTGTGCCGCGCTTTGCGTGGCCAGGCAAAGCGCAAGGCCTATCGATGTCAGGACTTTCAAGGGCTTACCCAATGAGTGCACATCCCAGGGTGCGGCGAAGCGCCTGTGACAGCTCATCGATGGTCTCGGTTGAGACATACATGCCGCCGGTCTGGTCCGAGAGACATTTGGCGACTGAAATGCCATCGGGGTAGACATTGGCCTCGGGGCTGTCCCAGGCAAAGCGGTCAGTCACGACACGAAAGCCGATGACATGCACGGTCAGGTCACGCGCGGTGGCGGCCAGCTCTGCGCCCAAGGCACAGGGCCGTCCACCGCAGGTTTCGTTTCCATCGGTCACCAGTACGACAATGCCCGGCTCGGCGCGGTAATTCAGCACATCCGCCGCCGTGCGGACAGCTTCGGTCAGAGGTGTTAAGCCATTGGGATCCAACAGCTCTATGGCCTCCAAAATGGGTTGCGCGGCATTGGCGACGGGTGTGAATTTGAGGTTGATCCCTTCGCATGAATTCTCGGGGCCCGGGCCGTAGGTCAGAAGGCCGATGCGCCGGACCGGCGCGATCTGCGGCATGGCCAGTTGCAGCGCGGTGCGGGCATCATCAATGCGTTTGGGATCGGACAGGTTCAGGCCCAGCTCGGCCATGGATGCCGAGCCATCGAAGACGAGCATCGCGTCGCGGGCGCAGTCGGCGGCGTAGGCCGGACCGCTGAAGGTCAGGCTGGTGGCAAGGCAGGTCGCCAGGATTGTCTTTCTACGGCTCATGCTGCCATAACATATCTCACGACTTCCAAAATCAACTCAAACCACCGCGAGGACCTGAAAGATGTTGGTCAAAACGCTCTCTGACGTGCTCGGCACTGCAGACCATGCGACAGGAGAAGCCTTTGAAAGCAGGCGGATTTTACTGGCACGAGACAGGCTGGGCTATTCTTTTCATGACACGATTGTCAAAGCGGGAAGCACCCAGCATCTGCACTACAAGAACCATATCGAGGCGAATTATTGCATCGAGGGGACAGGGGAGGTTGAGAATGCCGAAACAGGGCAGGTCTGGCGGCTGGAGCCGGGGGTGATGTATGTGCTTGATATGCATGACCCGCATATCATTCGTGCGGAGACGGATTTGCGGTTCATCTGCATCTTCACCCCGGCCCTGAGCGGGCAGGAAACCCATGATGCCGACGGGAGCTATGCAGCGCCTGAGTAGGCGGTTGTGGTCCGTTTTGGCAACGCAAAGGTTAATGCCCTTATTTTGCTGGGATCCAGACGTCGGTATTGCGTCGGTATCACGTCGGTATTGCGTCGGTGCCGGGTCGGTCAGAGGCCGCCGGAGATGACTTGTTAGCCCGGCGCGCGAGGCGTTTTGCATTCGTTAAGATTTGCGCAGGATGGTTCAGCCGCGATCCGAAAGGCGGTTTTTCGGTTTGGGCCTGGGTTGGTTCGGAAAGGGACCACCACAACTGTTGCGCGAATGTTCCAAAGAGGTTTAGGCTCATCATATTCGAAAGAATTGAGGTTATTCATGCGCACACACAGAGTTTTATTTTTACTGATCGCCATTTTGGCCCTTCCGGCTGGTTGTGATCAGTCAGAGGATCCCCTGGGGGCATACAGTTCCGGTTCATTTGAAGGCGGAGATTGACCCCTGATCTTCGACCGCTGAGGTCGCTGCGAAGAAGGTTTTCCTGTCGGCCAAGAGTTTGCTGAGCTCGTAAGCCGAACCTGCGCGCCTGCGGTGAAACGGGCCAATTGGTCTCTAGCGGCCTGCAGATTTGCGGGCGATGCTTTTGGACAGCAGCGTCTTGAGCTTCTTGCCGCGTCCGGAGTTCACGCGTTCGCACCAGTCCAGCCGACCGATAAGCGACGCGCAGAAGGCCGGATCATGGAGCCGGTCGTCGTCTGGTTTGCCGCAAGCGTGAATGACAGCTTTCAGGGTGTCATACGTGCTACGGTCGATGTTGAGGTGTTCGTTGACCACAATGCCGGTGACGGATTGTCTTGCGGCTTTGGACGCCAGACGGGTTTTGGCCGGATTGAGCACGAACCCTTCTTCCTCGATGATTGCGGGCACGGCGCGCAGCAAAACCCGCGCGATGAAGCGGTCTCCGGAAAAGGCCATGTCATCGGCGTAACGGCTGAAATTGGCATTCAGACGTCTCGCCAGGGCAGAGAGACGTTTGTCGAGTGTGAACGCGGCATGGTTGGCAAGCGCGGGGGAGGTGGGCGCGCCTTGCGGCAGATGCGGCATTCTGAAAACTGGGCGCTCTTCGGGGCGCAACTGTTCGATGATGCGTGACGGCGTCACGTTTGTGCAAAGTGCCGACAGGTGACGCGCTACAGTGTGTGGGTATCCAAGAGATCTGAACATCCCGAACACACGCGCATAGCCGACGGAGGGAAAGAAATCCTTCAGATCAAAACACAGCAGGGTCTCTTCGGCTGCATGGCGGCTCGCCCCGGACAGGCAATCGCGCCCCCTGACAAAGCCAAAGCTGTCTGGATGGGGTGGTATCTGGTTGAGGATGCCGGCCAGAATGCGGCGCTGGACGGTCTTGAGGCGCTTTTTGGGTGCTTCGATCACCCGCAGGGCGCCTGAAGCTTTTGGCTTCATGAGGTAGTGGTAATGGTTGACAGCCGTGTCGCCATGTTCCTCGAAGCGGTTCTGAACATCCGACAGGTAGGCGAGTTGACTGGCTGGCAGACCTGCCCAATCGGCAAGGGCATCCGGCGTGGTGAGTTGCGGCAGGTTCAAATCAGCGAAGGCGCGCAGAGGGGCCATCGCAGGAGGTGTCAGGTCTGGGTCGGGCCAGACATTGTTTTTCTGACAAAACCTGAAGAGGCGCTCGAAATTCGGGTTTCCCAAAAGCGCTTTCGCGACAATCGCCGGGGCAGGGGCATAGGGTTTGACGATGTCCTGAACCAAGGCATTGCTGAGCGCCCCTGCCATCTTGCGCAGGGGCGGGGGAAGCCTGCGCGCAAGCGTGGCTTGCAGAGTTTCTTTCGACCAGTCTGCATGGCACAGGCTTTGTGCGAGGTTTTCGGCCAGGTGCTTTCTATTCATTGGGCGTGACCGGATACAACGAACGGCCTCTGCTTATCTGTGATCTGCGTAACCGGTCCTGGGTGAAGCCCAGTTACGGTTGCGCCGTGTTTGGCTTGGTCAAAGTCGAAGGCGGGGATGCCCCGCCCAACCCTTAGCATGATGCAGCGGGTTATCCAGAGGCCGCCGTTGTGGGGTGATGATGCAAAGAGAAGGGGGCGCTGGCAAGGCAGAATACCGGGCACGTTCGGGAAAGGGGCAGTCGCCATCGTGATTTTCTCCTATGAATTTTAACGTCCTGCCCGATGCTTTTTACGAAGCATTAACGATTATTCTCACGCGGCGTTGACGCGGGCCATTCAGGCTAAGGTCATGGCGTGTCAGGCAATTTCGGCCGGGGCGCGCCTGTAAGGAGCCGGGTGCGTGGTATGATTGGGTACGATGTTTCGACAATTGACGGTGTGTTTGTGTGCCGCGCGGTGGGGCTGGTTGGCGTTTCGATTTATGTGCTGGGTTTTTTCGCCCTGTGCACGGGACGTCTGACCAGCTCGACCCCGGTGTATTTCCTCCTGAACTTCTGTGCTGCGTCCTGTGTGATGGTGTCGCTGAGCGTGGATTTCAATCTGAGCTCTGCCCTCATACAGGGCTTTTATATCGTCATGTCGCTTTGTGGTGTCTGGCGACGGCGCCGGCGGTTTGTACGGGCGCAAGGTGTTGTGGATGGCATGCCGGGCCTGCGTGTCGCCAAGAGCCCGACGCCGACTTTTGTCAGCGGGCGAGAGCCCGTCGGGCCACAGGCGCGATTGCAGTAGCCTTCGCTCTTGATCAGATGGCGGTTCGGGTCTATACGCCCCCGGTGGTCAAAGATCACACGACTCAAATCAAGAAATGCCGTGGTTGGCCCGTTACGCTTCGGGGGTCACATCCGGCTTAGGAGAAGCGATATGAAACTCAATGAATTGCGCGACAATCCCGGCGCCACGAAACGCAAGAAACGCGTTGGCCGTGGTCCCGGCTCTGGTATGGGCAAAACCGCCGGTCGCGGTATCAAAGGTCAGAAGTCCCGTTCAGGTGTGGCCATCGGTGGGTATGAAGGCGGGCAAATGCCGCTTTACCAACGGCTGCCAAAGCGTGGCTTTAACAAGCCAAACCGCAAGAAATTTGCCGTTGTGAACCTGGGTCTGATCCAGAAATTCGTCGATGCGAAGAAGCTGGATGCCAAGAAAGCCATCACCGAAGACGTGCTTGTCGAAAGCGGTCTGGTGCGGCGCAAGCTTGACGGTGTGCGCGTTCTGGCCAAGGGCGAGGTAACAGCCAAGCTCAAGCTGGAAGTGACCGGTGCGTCGAAATCGGCCATCGAGGCGGTCGAGAAAGCGGGCGGTTCGCTGACCGTTGCCGCGGCACAGGCGGCTGAATAAAACTTGTGAGCGGGCGCTTCGCCCCTTACATACTCACCTAGTTTTCCATTGAACGCCGCCTGGCCGGAAAACGGCCCCGGGCGGCGTTTGACATAACAAAGAGACCACGCATGGTATCTGCAGCAGAACAGATGGCGGCCAACACGAGCTGGTCGGCCCTTGGCAAAGCAACAGAGCTTCGCAAGCGTATCCTCTTCACCATCGGCCTTTTGATCGTTTACCGGATTGGCACGTTCATTCCGGTTCCGGGCATTGATGGGGCTGAGCTTCGCCAGTTCATGGAGGGCGCTCAGGCTTCGATTGGCGGGATGCTGTCGATGTTCACGGGCGGCGCGCTGGGCCGGATGGGGATCTTTGCGCTGGGGATCATGCCCTATATCTCGGCCTCGATCATCGTGCAGCTTCTGACGGCCATGGTGCCGGCGCTTGAGCAGCTCAAGAAAGAAGGCGAGCAGGGGCGCAAGAAGATCAACCAGTATACGCGGTACGGCACCGTGTTTCTGGCAACGCTGCAATCCTATGGTCTGGCGGCCTCGCTTCAAAGTGGTGGGCTGGCCTCTGATCCGGGCTTCTTCTTTATCGCCAGCTGTATGATCACGCTTGTTGGGGGCACCATGTTCCTCATGTGGCTGGGCGAGCAGATCACGGCGCGCGGCGTGGGCAACGGCATTTCGCTCATCATCTTCGTGGGCATCATTGCCGAACTGCCTGCTGCGCTGGCGCAGTTCTTTGCCTCGGGCCGCTCCGGTGCGCTGAGCCCTGCGGTGATCATCGGCGTGATCGTGATGGTGGTCGCGACGATTGCATTCGTGGTCTTCATGGAGCGCAGTCTGCGGAAGATCCATATTCAGTATCCGCGCCGTCAGGTCGGGATGAAAGTCTATGATGGCGGGTCTAGCCACCTGCCGATCAAGGTGAATCCGGCTGGCGTGATCCCGGCGATCTTTGCCTCTTCGCTGCTGCTGTTGCCCGCAACCGTCAGCACGTTCTCGGGCGGCAATACCGGGCCGTTCATGTCCACAGTGCTGGCCTATTTCGGCCCCGGACAACCCGCTTATCTGCTGTTCTTCACGCTGATGATCGTGTTCTTCACGTATTTCTATACCTACAACGTATCGTTCAAAACTGATGACGTGGCCGACAATCTGAAGAACCAGAACGGTTTTGTTCCTGGCATTCGTCCGGGCAAGAAAACGGCGGAGTATCTTGAATATGTGGTGACACGTATCCTGGTGCTTGGTTCGGCCTATCTTGCGGCAGTTTGTCTCCTCCCGGAGATTCTGCGTGGCCAATTCGCGATACCTTTCTATTTTGGCGGGACTTCGGTTCTGATCGTTGTGTCGGTGACCATGGACACGATCCAACAGGTGCAATCCCACCTTCTGGCGCATCAATATGAGGACCTGATCGAGAAATCGCAGCTCGGTGGCAAAGGTCGGAAACGGGCGCGCAGAAAAGGGACAGCACGTCGATGAACATCATTCTTCTTGGACCGCCGGGCGCGGGCAAAGGCACGCAGGCGCATTTCCTGGTTGAAGACCGCAACATGATCCAGCTCAGCACGGGCGACATGTTGCGCGAGGCCAAGGACAGCGGATCGGAGATGGGCAAGATCGTGGCCGATGTCATGGCGCGCGGTGATCTGGTGACCGATGAGATCGTGATCGGGCTTATTCGCGAAAAACTGCAGGGCGACAAGAAGGGCGGTTTCATCTTTGATGGTTTCCCGCGCACGCTGGCGCAGGCCGATGCTTTGGCGGAGTTGCTGGAAGAGACCGGCGAGACGCTCGACAAGGTTGTCGCCATGGAAGTCAATGACGACGCACTTGTGGCGCGCATCACCGCGCGCTCGACCTGTGCTGGGTGTGGCGAGGTCTATAACGATATCACCAAGCCCATCCCTGCAGACGGAAAGTGCAGCAATTGCGGCAGCACCGAGTTTAAGCGCCGCGCGGATGACAATGAGGAAAGCCTCAAGAACCGGCTGATGGAATACTACAAGAAGACCTCGATGCTGATCGGCTATTACCACGCCAAAGGGCAACTTGCCTGGGTCAACGGGCTGGGCGAGATTGACGAGGTGAAGGCGGAGATTGCAGAGGTTTTGGGCTAATTTTCATTAGCTTTGTCTTATTTGCTCTGTAGACCTTGACGCCTTTCTGAAAGCCTTCTAACACGCACCATCTTGGAAGAGTAAGATGATTCTTGACAGGTCGCTCCTGTCGACAGAATCGACCACCTGAATTCAGCTGCGGCCCGGAGCAAATGCCTCGGGCCTACGTTGTGAAAAAAGGGTCTGGAACTACGGACCCGCAACGAAAGGATATGACACGTGGCACGTATCGCCGGCGTTAACATTCCGACCCATAAACGGGTCCCGATTGCCCTGACATACATCACCGGAATTGGCCAATCTTCAGCCAAGGCCATCTGCGAAGCGGTAAATATTGACGCCTCGCGTCGCGTCAATGAGTTGAGCGATGCCGAAGTGCTTGCCGTACGCGAGCATATCGACGCCAACTACATGGTCGAAGGTGACCTGCGCCGTGAGGTGCAGATGAACATCAAGCGCCTGATGGATCTGGGCTGCTACCGTGGTCTGCGTCATCGTCGCAACCTTCCTGTCCGCGGTCAGCGCACGCACACCAATGCGCGCACCCGCAAGGGCCCGGCGAAACCCATCGCTGGCAAAAAGAAATAAGGGAGGGCTGAACCAATGGCACGTGATACAAAACGCACCAAGCGTAAGGTTTCCAAGAACATCGCCACAGGCGTGGCGCATGTGAACAGCTCGTTCAACAACACCAAGATCCTGATCTCGGATGTGCAGGGCAACGCAATTGCGTGGTCGTCGGCAGGCACCATGGGCTTCAAAGGCTCGCGGAAGTCGACGCCTTATGCCGCTCAGATGGCCGCAGAAGATGCGGGCCGCAAGGCGCAGGAACACGGTATGAAGACCCTGGAAGTCGAAGTGCAGGGTCCTGGCTCTGGTCGCGAAAGCGCGCTGCGGGCTCTGGCGGCGGTTGGTTTCAACATCACGTCGATCCGCGATGTGACACCGATTGCGCATAATGGCTGCCGCCCGCCGAAGCGTCGTCGGGTCTGACCGAATTTTTGAGTGAGGCCGCGTGGTTTAGCACGGCCTCATTCCGTCATTTTAAACCTCGGGCGTTCCGGGCCATTGGACATGGGGCTAGGAACAGGAATGGAGGGACCGCATGATCCATAAGAACTGGGCCGAATTGATCAAACCGACACAGCTTGAAGTGAAGCCGGGAAATGACCCGCTTCGCCAGGCGATTGTCGTGGCCGAACCGCTTGAGCGCGGTTTTGGTCTGACGATGGGTAACGCGCTGCGGCGCGTGCTGCTGTCTTCGCTGCAAGGTGCGGCGATCACATCTGTGCAGATTGACAACGTACTGCACGAGTTTTCAAGCGTGGCCGGTGTACGTGAAGACGTCACCGACATCGTGCTGAACCTCAAGGGTGTGGCGCTTCGCATGGATGTGGATGGACCTAAGCGGCTGTCGATCTCGGCCAAAGGGCCGGGTGTTGTCACTGCGGGTGAAATCTCGGACAGCGCGGGCATCGAGATCCTGAACAAGGACCATGTGATCTGTCACCTCGATGATGGGGCCGATCTTTTCATGGAACTGACCGTCAACACAGGCAAAGGCTATGTGGCGGCGGACAAGAACAAGCCGGAAGACGCGCCGATTGGTTTGATTGCGATTGATGCGATCTATTCGCCGGTCACCAAGGTGAGCTACGACGTTCAGCCAACACGGGAAGGTCAGGTTCTGGACTATGACAAGCTGACCATGAAGCTCGAAACCGACGGCTCGATCACGCCGGAAGATGCGGTGGCGTTTGCCGCGCGCATTCTGCAGGATCAACTGTCGATCTTCGTGAATTTCGAAGAGCCGGAAAGCGCATCGCGTCAGGATGAAGACGATGGCCTTGAATTCAACCCGCTGCTTCTGAAGAAAGTGGATGAGCTGGAACTGTCGGTGCGGTCTGCCAACTGCCTGAAGAACGACAATATCGTGTATATTGGCGATCTTATTCAGAAGACCGAGGCCGAAATGCTGCGTACGCCGAACTTTGGTCGGAAATCTCTGAACGAGATCAAGGAAGTACTGTCTGGCATGGGTCTGCACCTTGGCATGGATGTCGAGGACTGGCCGCCGGACAATATCGAGGATCTGGCGAAGAAGTTCGAAGATCAGTTTTGATTGACGGGGACGGAACCTTTGTAAGGTTCCGGCCTGATTTCTTGTAAAGAAATCGGCCCCACAAGACCGGGCATGGTGCCCCAAGGAGAACCGGTGACACGCATCGCCGGTCGGACAAAGCAAAGTAAGCCCCTCGACGGGCAATAGGAGACAAGAAAATGCGTCACGCAAGAGGCTACCGCCGCCTGAACCGGACCCATGAGCACCGCAAGGCGCTTTGGGCCAACATGGCGGGTTCGCTCATTGAACATGAGCAAATCAAAACAACGCTGCCCAAAGCCAAGGAACTGCGCCGGGTTGTTGAGAAACTGATCACGCTGAGCAAACGCGGTGATCTGCATGCGCGCCGTCAGGCGGCTTCGCAGCTCAAGCAGGACCAGTATGTGACCAAGCTTTTTGACGTGCTTGGCCCGCGCTACAAAGAGCGCAATGGCGGCTATGTGCGCGTGCTCAAAGCCGGGTTCCGCTATGGTGACATGGCGCCCATGGCAATTATCGAATTCGTGGATCGTGATCTGGATGCCAAAGGGGCCTCCGACCGGGCGCGAATGGCCACAGAAGAAATCGAAGCCGACGAAGAATAGGCTTTCGCCCATGGCGAAGGATCAAGCCCCCGCAGATGCTGCGGGGGTTTTCTTTTTGCGCGGGACGAGGCCACGGGTTTCAGCCGCTTGCATTTGATCCAGAGGCTGAGCATATCAGGCAGGTAACGTCTTTTGGGGGATGTGGATGATCCTGCGCTTACTATTTGCTTTGCTTCTTGCGCTGAGCGGGCCTGCTCTGGCCTCGGAGATGCGCGTGCCGCAAAGCCAGGCCGAGATCAGCATGGGATTTGTCCCGGTTGTTCAAGAGGCCGCCCCGGCCGTGGTCAACATCTATGCCAAGCGCATCGTGAATGTGCGGTCCAGCCCCTTTCGAAATGACCCGTTCTTCAGTGATCTTTTCCGCGATTTTGGTGCGCCGCAGCAGCGGGTTCAGAACTCCCTCGGCTCAGGTGTGATCCTCAGCGGCGACGGGATCGTGGTGTCGAACTACCATGTTGTTGGCATGGCGACAGATATTCGCGTTGTTCTGAATGATCGCCGCGAGTTTTCGGCACGCGTCTTGCTGGCAGATCAGGAGAGCGATCTGGCGATCCTGAAAATAGACGGGGTGACAGGCATGCCTGCGCTTCGGTTGCGAGAGAGCGACACATTGCAGGTGGGCGAACTGGCTTTGGCCATTGGCAATCCCTTTGGTGTTGGGCAGACGGTGACAAGTGGCATCGTCTCGGGCCTGGCCCGGTCGGGTACGGCGACGGGCAATGCTCGGGGCTATTTCATTCAGACCGATGCGCCGATCAATCCCGGCAATTCCGGCGGTGCGCTGGTTGATGTGAATGGAGATCTTATCGGCATCAATACCCGTATTCTGAGCCGCTCGGGCGGGTCGAATGGTATCGGGTTCGCGATTCCGTCGGATTTGGTGGCGCAGTTCGTGGCGCAGGCGCAGGCCGGGAAGACGGAGTTTGAACGCCCATGGGCGGGTCTGAGCGGTCAGGCTGTTGCTGCGGATATGGCCGAGGCGCTTGGATTGTCCGGGCCAGAGGGCGTGGTTGTGTCGGATGTGCACCCGCAAAGCCCTTTTGCCGCCGCTGACGTGCGGCCCGGCGACGTGATCACCCATGTCAATGGCCAGCCGGTGAATGCCGCTGCCGATATGATCTACCGCATGTCGGTTGCGGGCCTCGGGGAAGAAGCTGAAATCGCGCTGGTCCGACAGGGTGAGCCCGAGACTGTCATGATTCCGCTTGTTCCGGCACCGGATGAGCCACCGCGCGACACGCGCGAGACCAGCAGCGAGACGGTGATGCCGGGTGTCACGATATCAACCATCAACCCGGCTGTAATCGCCGAGCTGAACCTGCCCTTGACATCGCAAGGTGTGATTGTTGAGGCCCCAGGCCGCATCGGACTTCGAGCGGGGCTTCGGCGAGGCGATATCCTGCGTGAAATCAACGGGGAAACGGTGCGCAGCACAAAGGAAGCGCAGGCGCTTTTGTCTCAGGGCGGCCGGTGGCTGACCCTGACGGTGCAAAGGGGTGGCCAGCGTTCCACCCTGCGCTTCCGGCTTTGAGGGATGGCTGATCTTTTCGATCAGTCCCCGGATGCCGTTCCCGACACGGCCCCAAGACCGCTTGCCGACCGGCTGAGGCCGAAGAAACTTTCGGACGTGATTGGACAGGATCAGGTTCTGGGGCCTGAGGCCCCTTTGGGTGTCATGCTGTCGTCGGGCAGTTTGTCTTCACTTGTTTTTTGGGGGCCGCCCGGCGTGGGCAAGACAACCATCGCGCGGCTGCTGGCGGATGAGACAGACCTGCATTTTGTGCAAATCAGTGCGATTTTCACAGGTGTGCCGGACCTGCGTAAGGTGTTCGAAGAGGCCAAGATGCGGCGCCGCAACGGGCGCGGGACCCTGTTGTTTGTGGATGAGATCCACAGGTTCAACAAAGCCCAGCAAGACGGGTTTCTGCCGCATATGGAGGATGGCACGATCCTTCTGGTGGGCGCGACGACGGAGAACCCGAGTTTCGAGTTGAACGCCGCCTTGCTGAGCCGGGCGCAGGTTCTGGTTCTGGAACGGCTGGAGTTGGCCGATCTGGAACGCCTGGCACAGCGCGCCGAGAAAGAACTTGGCGTGGCCCTGCCGCTTGAGGGTTCGGCGCGTGAGGCGCTTTTGGAAATGGCTGATGGTGATGGCCGGGCGCTATTGAACCTGATTGAGCAGGTCGCAGCCTGGAGCGTTGAGGGCAAGCTGGACGCAGAGGCCTTGTCTGCGCGGCTGATGCGGCGGGCGGCGAAATACGACAAATCCGGTGATGAGCATTACAACCTGATCTCTGCATTGCATAAATCGGTGCGTGGTTCTGATCCGGATGCGGCGATCTATTGGCTGGCGCGCATGCTGCAGGGCGGGGAAGACCCGCGGTATCTGGCGCGGCGGATCACGCGGATGGCCGTCGAGGATATCGGGTTGGCAGACCCGCAAGCCCAGGCGCAATGCCTGCAGGCCTGGGAGACGTATGAGCGCCTGGGCAGCCCGGAAGGAGAACTGGCGCTGGCGCAGGCGGTGTTGTATCTGGCCTTGGCACCCAAATCGAATGCAGCTTACGTCGCCTACAAATCGGCCATGCGCACGGCGAAAGAGACCGGCAGCACCCCGCCACCCAAGCACATCCTGAATGCGCCAACGCGGCTGATGAAGGATCAGGGCTATGGCGCAGGCTATGCGTATGATCATGACGCCGAAGACGGGTTTTCGGGCCAAAACTACTTTCCCGACGGTATGGAACGCGCGCTTCTTTATCAGCCGGTCGAACGTGGCTTTGAACGCGAGCTCAAGAAGCGGTTGGACTATTTTCAAAAGTTGCGTTTGCAACGCGACGGGGGTTCGACCTAAACGATTCTGAATTGCCAGACCCCATTTCGAATCGACGTTTATGTCGTTTTTGGACCATAAAACTGACGGACTTTTCAGATTTCCTGAAAGACAATTCAGCTAAAACCAGACAAGATCAAACTAAACCGTTCAATACGCGAAAAAAATCGAAACTTTCGCTGTGTTTGCAGTTAGAGACTGGATGCGTGGAAAATTTCGTGATTTGTTAACTTTATGTCGCAAACAAGCCGACCGCTTGCGGGAAACAACGCGAAGCTGTTGTGACTCCTTGCCGGTAAGGGTTGGAGCGATAAACAAAGTCACAGGGAGAAATCATGACAAACGCAAAAGACCAAGTCTTGCTTGACAAGCTGGCCCATGCTGCGCGCGAGGGGAAAATTTCCCGTCGTTCGTTTATGCATTACGCGGCCGTGGCTGGTGTCACAAGCACAACCGCAACCGGGCTGTGGACCAGCTCGGCCAAGGCAGAACCCAAGCGTGGCGGCACATATCGTCTTGCGCAACACGATGGTAACTCATCGGATACGCATGACCCCGGTACGTACATCACATTCGCCATGATCAACTTGGCGCACACATACCGATCCTACCTCACGCAGATCGAGCCTGATCAGTCGCTGGGCGGTGATATCGCCACCGAGTGGTCGGCGACACCGGACGCAAAAGAGTGGACGTTCAAGCTGACGGACAAAGCGTCATTCCACAGCGGTGCAAAAGTCACAGCGAACGATATTCTTGCCTCAATGAATCACCACCGTGGTGAGGGCAATACATCGGCCGCAGCTGCGCTGTTGGCGGATGTTGCTGACGTTGTCGACAATGGCGACAATAGCGTCACGTTCAAGCTGAATTCGCCCAATGCGGACCTGCCATGGCTGATGACGGACTATCACTTGGCAATTGTACCGGCGAACGAAGATGGCTCGGCCAACTGGCAAAGCGGCGATGGCTCTGGCCCGTATAAGCTCGTTGAAAACGAGTTTGGTGTCGGCTCGCGCCTTGTCCGTCACGACGGTTGGCATGGTGAAGGGGCATATTTTGATGAGGTCGAAATCCTGATCATCAACGACCCCAACGCGCGCCAAACGGCCGTGATCACCGGGGATGTGGATGCCGCCAGCCAGCTCGAGAACAAAACGCTTGGCCTGCTGTCGCGCAACCCGGACATCAAGATTGACAACGTGGCCTCTGCGGCGGCGGTGACGATGCCTATGCACACCAACGCGGCACCGTTTGACAATCCGGATGTGCGCAATGCGCTGAAGCTGTCGGTGAACCGCGAAGAGTTGATTGAGAAGATCCAGTTCGGCGCGGCTACAATCGGCAATGACTTCCACCATTCGCCGGCAATGCCGTATTTCCCGGAGAGCATCGAACAGCGCCCCTATGATCCTGAGCAGGCGAAGGCGTTGCTCAAGAAAGCAGGTGCCGAAGGGCTCACCGTCAACCTCAGCACGGCTGACTCGGTCACATCCGGTGCGGTTGACGCGGCTGTTCTTTATGCCGAGCACGCCAAGGCGGCGGGGATCACGATCAATGTCGTCCGTGAAGCCAATGACGGCTATTACTCAGACGTCTGGCTCAAGAAGCCATGGTGCATGGTTCAGTGGGGCGCACGCCCAACGCCGGACGTCATGTACTCGCTGGCATACAAGGATGACGCGTCCTGGAACGAGTCGTTCTGGCAGAACGAGCGCTTCAACGTGCTTCTGCGTCAGGGCAAGGCCGAACTGGACGATGCGGTTCGTGCAGAGATCTACACCGAGATGGGTCAGATCGCACGAGACGATGGCGGCACGGTCATTCCGTACTTCCCGAACTTCGTCTACGCACGTCGCGGCAACCTGGAGCACACAGGTGAACTCGCGGCCAGCTGGCCAATGGACGGCGCCCGCGCAGCACAGCGCTGGTGGTTCGCTTAAAACACTTTGCCCCGGCACCCAGGTGCCGGGGCACGCATTTTGGGCATGGCTTTTTTGGACAAAGCTGTGTCAGATGCAAACAGGGGGCATAATGGACGGTCGAGTTCATAAAGACCTCACAACAAAAATGCTGAGAATCGACAGACCGCGTGTCGGCGGATGTCAGCACAACAGCAGGAGGGACACATGGGTGACATTGCACGACTCGTAGGCCAGCGTCTTGGTCTCGGGTTGATCATTTTGTTAGTTATCTCCGTCATCATCTTCTTTATGGTCGAACTTCTGCCTGGCGATATCGCGCAGGCAGTTCTTGGTCAGGGGGCGACGGAAGAAAACCTTGCGGCATTGCGTAAGGAAATGGGATTGGATCAACCCGCCATCGTCAGATATCTGGCCTGGCTCAAGGATGCGGTAACGTTCGACTTTGGCAGTTCGATCGTGACGAAAACTCCGGTCACCGAGATCATCGGAGAGCGGTTCATGAATACGCTCTTTCTTGCGGCCTACGCTGCGGTGATCGCTGTTCCAGTGGCGATTGTTCTGGGCGTGCTCGTCGCCCTTCTGCGCAATTCTATCTTCGACAGGGTGGCCAACGTGGCCACGTTGACGTCGATCTCTTCGCCTGAGTTTTTCCTTGGCTACATCCTGATCCTCTATTTCTCTGTCAAATGGGGCATGTTCCCGGCGATCTCGAGTTTGAGTGAAGGGATGTCGTTTGGTGAGCTTCTCAACCGGACCTTCCTTCCAGCCCTGACGCTGGTTCTTGTCGTTGTGGCGCATATGATGCGGATGACCCGAGCCGCGATCATCAACCTTCTGGCCTCGCCCTATATCGAGATGGCACGGCTGAAGGGTACACCGCCGTGGAAGGTTATTGTTCGGCACGCTCTGCCCAACGCCTGGGCCCCGATCATCAACGTTGTGGCGCTGAACCTGGCCTACCTGATCACAGGTGTGGTTTTGGTCGAGGTGGTGTTCGTTTACCCGGGTATCGGTCAGGCGCTTGTGGACGCGGTTTCGAAACGGGATTTCCCGGTCGTGCAAGCCTGCTGTCTGATCTTTGCGGCGACTTTCATCCTTCTCAATCTGGCAGCCGACGTTGGTGCAATTCTTACCAACCCGCGTCTGCGGCATCCGAAGTAAGGGGGTAGAGACATGAGCCTATTCGTCATCGGATACTACACCCTGCTGCTGGCGGTTTCGTGCCTGGCAGCTTACTTTAACAAGAAGACGGTCTTTCTGCTGGCCTTCTCGCTGACCTTGGTTTCATTTGTCCTTGGGATCGTTGGTGGGCCAGGTGCTTTGCGGGCTGTGGCTATTTGTGCCGGCCTGTTGCTTTTGACCGGGATGGTGTCCTACGCGTTCCGCGAATTCCTCATCCAGATGGCCGAAAGTAATATCGGACTGTCCTTCACCAACAATCCGCCAGTGCTGTATGGCTGCATCATCATCCCGATTGTGCTGATTGTGCTGTCTCGCTTGCTTGAGTGGCCAATCACGGAGTTTGCGCTTGCCGCGCTCATTCTGGTGATCATCCTAATCGGGATGAACAGCGAAACCGCCAAGGAGCTTCGAACTGCGCCGATGACGGCGGCGTTTGGGATGTTCGTGATCTTCACCTATGCGATTGCCGGCATCTTCGCACCCTACATCGCTCCGCATGGCGAGGCAGCGGTGATATCGTCCGCCTTTGCGCCGGCCGATGAATCCATGCTTCTGGGCGCGGATCAGCTTGGTCGAGACATGTTCAGCCGCATTGTCTATGGCGCACGCAACTCGGTTGGCCTCGCACTGACCGCGACCGTGGCTGCGTTTGTGCTTGGGGCAGGTGCCGGCCTTCTGGCTGCCACCAAAGGTGGCTGGTTTGATCAGCTGATGGGCCGGATTGCTGATGTGATCATGTCAATTCCGTCCCTGATCTTCGCGCTTTTGATGTTGTCGATCTTTGGACCCAGCACGTTCGTCATCATCTGTGCCGTTGCTATCATCTATGCCCCGCGCGTGTTCCGCCTGACAAGGGCGGTCGCGGGCAACGTTGTGGTGATGGACTATATCGAAGCGGCCAAGCTACGTGGTGAAGGCACCGGATACCTGATCCGGCGGGAAATTCTGCCAAACTCAACAGCGCCTCTGATCGCTGAATTTGGTCTGGAGTTCTGCTTTGTGTTCCTGCTTGTCGCGGGTCTCAGCTTCCTTGGCCTTGGCATTCAGCCGCCCACGGCGGACTGGGGTTCGATGGTGCGGGAGAATGCGACGCTGATCTCGTTTGGTGACATCACGCCACTTATTCCGGCGGCAGCCATCGCGCTGTTGACGGTGGCGGTCAACTTCGTGGTTGACTGGATGCTGTTCCGGTCCTCCGGTCTGAAGGAGCAATAAAAATGGCTAGTAAGAAAAAAGAAGTCCTTCTTAAAATAGCAGACCTCAAGATTGAAGGGTACTCAGACGAAACCTGGGTGCCCATCATCAAGGGTGTTGATTTAACCCTACATCGCGGCGAGGTCATGGGCCTCATCGGGGAATCCGGTGCGGGTAAATCCACGATCGGTGCTGCGGCCATGGGCTATGCCCGGGATGGCACGCGCATCGTTGAAGGCTCGAAGATCGAGTTTGACGGGATGGAACTGACCACCGCCTCCGAATCTGAGAAACGCGCCTTGCGCGGCTCTCGGATCGCCTATGTGGCGCAGTCGGCGGCGGCGTCCTTTAACCCGGCGCACAAGATCATTGATCAGCACACCGAGGCGCCACTGCATTATCGCATCCAAAAACGCATGGAAGCGCAGGAAGATGCGATGGACCTCTATGAGCGACTGCGCTTGCCGAACCCCAAGGAAATCGGCTTCCGCTATCCGCACCAAGTGTCTGGCGGCCAGTTGCAGCGGGCAATGACCGCGATGGCCATGTCCTGCCGGCCGGATCTCATCATCTTTGATGAGCCGACCACCGCTTTGGACGTGACTACGCAGATCGAGGTTCTGGCCGCGATCCGCGATATCGTGGATCAGTTCAACACGGCGGCGCTTTACATCACGCATGACCTCGCGGTGGTGGCGCAGATGGCCGACACAATCAAGGTGCTCTTGAAAGGCAACGAGGTCGAGGAAGCTTCGACCGAAGAGATGCTGAACAACCCCAAAGAGGACTATACCAAGTCGCTTTGGGCGGTGCGCAGCTTTGAAAGCCCGCAACGGCATCGTCCGAAAGACGCCACGCCGCTGATTTCGGTGAAGAATGTCGATGCGGCCTATACCGGTGGGCCCAAGATCCTCGATGACGTGTCTTTTGACATCTATGAGGGGATGACAGTGGCGGTTGTGGGTGAATCCGGTTCGGGCAAATCCACGACGGCCAGGGTTATCACCGGGCTTCTGCCACCTTCAAAAGGTGAGGTGCTGTTCCGCGGTGATCCGTTCCCGCCAGACTACCGAAGCCGAACCAAAGATCAGCTTCGCCAGTGCCAGATGATCTACCAGATGGCGGATACCGCGCTTAATCCGAAGGTGAAGATTTCGGAGATCATTGGCCGGCCGGCGCAGTTCTATTCGGGCCTGAAAGGCGCGGACCTGAAGAACCGGGTGGACGAAATTCTCGATCTGATCGAGCTTGATCCGTCGAAGTTCTACAATCGCTATCCGTCGGAGTTGTCGGGCGGTCAGAAGCAGCGGATCGGGATTGCGCGGGCGCTGGCGGCTGAGCCGACCTTTATCGTCTGTGACGAGGTGACATCGGCGCTGGACCAGCTTGTGGCGGAAGGTATCCTGCGACTTCTGGACCGGCTGCAGAATGAGCTGAACCTGGCCTACATGTTCATCACCCATGACCTTGCGACCGTGCGCTCGATTGCTGACGAGGTGATCGTGATGCAGCAAGGCCGTGTTGTGGAGCAGGGACCGAAGGACGATATGTTCACACCACCGCACCATCCCTATACCGACCTGCTTCTGAGTTCGGTGCCCGAGATGGACCCCAACTGGTTAACAACGCTGCTTGAAGAACGTGGCGTGGACAATGTGGGGGATGCGGCTGCCGCCAAGATCGATCCGAACGATCCGAAGGTGCAGGGCACCAACGCGTAAGTCGCGCAACCATCAAGAATGTGACGGCGGGTTAAGAAATTGACCCGCCGTTTCTTTTACAGAATGCTCATGGCCGAGACGACCATCGTCGCCACGATGATTCCGTAAACGATGAGCAGGGCGGGCCAGGAGCCGCGCCGGGACTGGATTTCGCGGATCAGTTCGTCGCGTGTCATTGCGGTCACTCCAAAAAAACGGAAGCGTCAAACGAGTGTCCCCCGTTTAACGCCGTGATCTGCCGCACCTAGACGGAAAGTCTTAACGTTCTCTTAGCGTCAGCCGACAATGGCCATAGCAGAGAAAACCAACGTTCCAACAATTGTGCCATATACGAGAGCAACAGCTTGCCAGGTGGCACTGTGCATGCGAAGTTCGCGGTTCAGTTCGTCGCGGGTCATGGGTGCCTCCCTAAGTTGGCGATGAATTTCAGCGGAACGCGACTTGTTCCATGAACCGCACATAATCTAAAATTTTCACCGCGCAATCTTTTTCGTGCAAAAAATCCATGCGTTTTGTGCATGCCTGAAATGGTCGCAAAGCATAGCTGTGCATAAGTATATTTTTTCTTTTAAAAACAGTAATTTATATACCTGTTTCCCTATTGGAAACCGTTGTTCACGTACCGCCCTGTAGCGGCATTACCACAATATCCCCTTCCAGCCGCGCCTTCATGGCCAGTGCGGCGGCATGCGCGGCGGCGGCGGTCGTGTAGTAGGGGATCTTGTCATAAAGCGCGACCGAGCGGATCGAGCGGCTGTCTTCCACCGCCTGCGCGCCTTCGGTGGTGTTCATCACAAGGCTGATCTGCCCGTCCTTGAGCATGTCCACCACATCGGGGCGGCCTTCATAGACCTTGTTGACGACTTCACAGGCAATCTCATGACCTTCCAGGAAGGCCGCAGTGCCGCGGGTTGCAACAATGGCAAAGCCGAGGTCAACAAGATGGCGGGCGGTTTCGACCAGTTGGGGCGTCTTGTCGTCATTCTTGATCGAGAAAAATACCTTGCCGCTGTCCGGGAAGGTGACGCCTGCGCCCATCTGTGCCTTGAGGAAAGCGCGTGGGAAGTTGACGTCCCAGCCCATGACCTCGCCGGTGGAGCGCATTTCTGGTCCGAGGATTGTGTCAACGCCGGGAAAACGCGCGAAGGGCATGACGGCTTCCTTAACAGAGAACCAGGGCATCGCCGGGTCGGCCAGTGTCATCTGGTCGGCCATCGGCAACGTGCCGGGTTTGGCGTCTGCGGGGTAGGCGCCGCGATGTGGGAAGGCGCTCAGGCTTTCACCGGCCATGAGGCGCGCGGCGATAGAGGCAATGGCGCTATCGGTAGCCTTGGCGACAAAAGGCACGGTGCGAGAGGCGCGGGGATTCACTTCGATCAGGTAAATCTCGTCATTTTTGACCGCGAACTGCACGTTCATCAGACCACGGACATTCAGCGCCAGCGCAAGGGCGCGGGTCTGGCGATCAATCTCGTCAATAATGGACTGGGGCAGGGTATGCGGCGGCAGGCAACAGGCGCTGTCACCGGAATGCACGCCTGCCTCTTCGATATGTTCCAGGATGCCCGTGACATGCACGTCGGTGCCGTCAGAAAGCGCATCGACGTCGCATTCGATTGCACCAGAAAGGTAGCCATCCAGCAGAACCGGGCTGTCACCCGAGACCACTACGGCCTCGGAAATGTAGCGTTCAAGCTGTGCCATATCCCGCACGATTTCCATCGCGCGACCGCCCAGCACGTATGACGGGCGGATGACGAGCGGAAAGCCAATATCCTCGGCAATTTTGAGCGCCTCGGCGTCGCTATGGGCAATGCCGTTCTTGGGCTGTTTGAGGCCCAGCTGATTGACCAGCGCCTGAAACCGCTCGCGGTCTTCGGCAAGGTCTATCGCGTCGGGCGAGGTGCCCAGGATCGGGATACCTTCGGTCTCAAGCGCATTGGCCAGCTTCAAGGGCGTTTGCCCGCCGAACTGGACGATGACCCCGTGAAGCGTGCCGTTCTCCTGCTCTTTGGTCAGGATCTCCATGACGTGCTCGAAGGTCAGCGGCTCAAAATAAAGACGGTCCGAGGTGTCGTAATCGGTGCTCACCGTCTCGGGGTTGCAGTTGATCATGATTGTCTCATAGCCCGCGTCGGTGAGCGCAAAGCAGGCGTGACAGCAGCAATAATCAAACTCGATCCCCTGGCCGATCCGGTTGGGACCACCGCCAAGGATGACAACCTTGTTGCGACCCGAGGGCCGCGCCTCACACTCCACATCGCCCATCATCGGGGTCTCATAGGTCGAGTACATGTAAGGCGTCTGCGCCTCGAACTCGGCCGCGCAGGTGTCAATCCGCTTGAAGACGGCGGTGACGCCTTTGGCCACCCGAGCCCGGCGCACATCGGCTTCCTTGAAACCGGTCAGCTTGGCCAAGCGCGCATCGGTGAAACCCAGCATCTTGAGCTTGCGAAGGCCTTCAGCATCGGTAGGCAGGCCGTTTTCGCGCACCTCTTCCTCGGCTTCGATGATCTCGCGAATGCGGGCGAGGAACCATGGGTCAAACTTGGTGGCGTTGAAAATCTCATCGTCGCTCAGCCCGTGGCGCATCGCCTGGGCAATGGTGCGCAGACGGTCTGGCGTTTGCTGGCTGATGGCCTTGACCACAGCGGTCTTCTCTGGCGCGCCGTCGATTTCAATCTCATCAAAACCAGTCAGGCCTGTTTCCATCGACGCCAGTGCCTTTTGCAGGCTCTCGTGGATGGTACGACCGATCGACATGGCTTCACCCACGGATTTCATCGCTGTGGTCAGATACGGCTCTGAGCCGGGGAATTTCTCAAAGGCAAAGCGGGGGATCTTGGTAACGACATAGTCGATGGTCGGCTCAAAGCTCGCCGGTGTCACCTTGGTGATGTCGTTGTCCAGCTCATCGAGCGTATAGCCCACGGCGAGCTTCGCCGCGATCTTGGCAATTGGGAAACCCGTGGCTTTAGAGGCCAGCGCCGAGGAGCGCGACACACGAGGATTCATCTCAATGACAACCATACGCCCGTCATCAGGGTTGATCGCCCACTGCACGTTCGAGCCACCGGTTTCCACACCGATCTCACGCAGCACGGCAATCGAGCCGTTGCGCATGATCTGGTATTCTTTGTCCGTAAGGGTCAGGGCAGGGGCCACGGTAATGGAGTCGCCCGTGTGCACGCCCATGGGGTCTACGTTCTCAATCGCGCAAACGATGATGGCGTTGTCGGCTTTGTCACGCACGACCTCCATCTCGAATTCTTTCCAGCCCAGCAGGCTTTCGTCGATCAGGATCTGACTGACAGGTGAGGCATCAAGGCCAGATTTGCAGAAATGTTCGTAATCCGCGCGATTATAGGCCACGCCGCCGCCAGTGCCGCCGAGGGTAAATGCCGGGCGAATAATGGCGGGCAGGCCGATCTCTTCCAGCGCCGCCATGCATTCTTCCATCGTGTTGGCAATGGTGGCCTTCGGGTTCTCAATTCCCAACCGGTCCATCGCCTCGCGGAAAAGCTTGCGGTCTTCGGCCATCTCAATGGCCTCGCGATTGGCGCCGATCAGCTCAACACCGAACTTCTCCAACACGCCCAAATCCGCCACGGCCAGCGCGGTATTCAAACCGGTCTGCCCGCCCATGGTGGGCAAGAGCGCATCGGGGCGTTCTTTTTCGATGATGCGGGCGACGACCTCGGGGGTGATGGGTTCGATATAGGTTGCATCGGCCAGTTCGGGGTCGGTCATGATAGTGGCCGGGTTGGAGTTTACCAGGATCACCCTGTACCCCTCTTCGCGCAGGGCTTTGCAGGCCTGTGCACCGGAATAGTCAAACTCACATGCCTGCCCGATGATGATGGGGCCCGCACCGATGATCATGATGGATTTGATATCGGTTCTTTTCGGCATGTGACCCCCCGGTTCCGCGCAAATTGTTGGCCTTATAACTACCCGGCCAAGCAGCGCAAGGGGTAAGACAGCGCGTAAAGCAATATCCGCCTGTGGGTCAGGTTTGCCCAGCCCCGAAACGCCGCGAAAATCCGCAGGAAATTGCCCGTATCAAGCCCAGCCGCCTGTCGTCGAGCCGGAAAAGCGATGGCCGGGTGCGCGTCTACTCTGCGGCGTGCCGGACTTTGGCTTGCCGGACTTTCTTGGTCTCGGTCCTCTGGTAGAGATAGTCGCGAGTCAGCGGCACTGCTTCCTGGTCCGGGGCAAGCTGGAACTGGAACACGACCTGCTTGCTGTAGACAAAGCTCACCTCACAGGCGATCAGGTAGTATCGCCACATCCGGCAGAACCGCGCATCATACAAGGCCTCTGCCTTTTCGATATTCGCCATGAAACGCTCATACCAATGACGCAGCGTATAGGCGTAATGCATGCGCCAGACTTCGACATCACAGGTGTGAAAATCCGCGACCTCGATGGCCTTGGTCGCCTCGGACAGGGCCGGGACATAACCGCCTGGGAAAATGTATTTCAGGATCCATGGATTGGTGACACCCGGCTCGTCGCAGCGCCCGATTGTGTGAATAAGCGCGATGCCGTCATCCTTGAGCAGGTCCCGCACCGTCCGGAAGTATTCCTTGTAGTGAGGCACGCCCACATGTTCAAACATGCCGACCGAGACGATCCGGTCAAACTTGCCTTCCACCTTGCGATAATCCATCAATTCGAATTTGACCCGGTCCGATAGCTCGGCGTCGGCGGCGCGTTTGTTGGCGAGGGCATGTTGCTCTTCGGAGAGCGTCACACCGACCACCTCGGCGCCAAACTCCTGCGCCAGCATAAGCCCCATGCCGCCCCAGCCACATCCGATATCCAGAACGCGCATACCGGGCTCGATTTGGAGTTTGGCCGCGATATGCCGTTTTTTGGCGATCTGGGCGTCTTCAAGCGACATGTCCGGATCCGTGAAATAGGCACAGGAATACTGGCGATCCGCGTCAAGGAAGAGATCGTAAAGCTCGCCCGAAAGATCATAGTGATGCGCCACATTTTCCTTGGAGCGGCCTGCCGGATTAAACTGGTTCAGATACCGACTGACATGGCGATACATCTCCAGTGGCCTGTGAAACCAGGGTCGACCGTGCTTTGAGATGTTGCTGACCGCCAAAGTGAGAAACCCGTGCAGGTCGTCATCTTCAATCGTCAGCGTTTCATCCATATAGGCCTCACCGGTGGCCATTTCCGGTGAGAGGATAATCTTTCGAGGCAAGGTTTCGTCATGCAGAGTGACCGCAACGGAAACACCGTTGCCGTCGCCGTAGCTTTTTGTCGATCCGTCTGGATAGGTCAGGGTCAGCTTGCCCTGGCGAAAGAGATGCGTGACAAACACATCGAGTATCTTAGTCCACATAGTCCACCCCATGTTTTCAACGCCGAATTCCGGCGCGTCTCGAGGTCCCTCTGTGCTCCTGCCTTCAGGCCGGCTCCCACGCCAGCTGTCTATTATTGGGCAAGAGTTTTGCGGAAATTACCACTTCTGTAAACGATTTTGCCCGGCTGCGCGGTTTCCCGCACATGCACCGGGCCTTGACTTTACCGGCGCACACATGTGTATCGGCCCGGACGTTAAATGTGCGGCCGCGTTCGGCCGTTAAATGCCCCGGAGGCCTTATAATGCACGCATATCGCAGCCACACCTGCGCCGAGCTGACCAAAACCAACGAAGGCGAAACCGTACGTTTGGCCGGATGGGTCCATCGGATCCGCGATCACGGTGGCGTGCTGTTTATCGACCTTCGCGATCACTATGGCGTGACACAGGTGCTATGCGACCCTGACAGCCCGGTTTTTTCGCAGGTCGAAAAGCTGCGTTCAGAGTGGTGCATCCGCATTGATGGCAACGTTAAGGCGCGCGACGAAAGCCTGGTCAATGCCAAGATCCCGACCGGCGAGATCGAAGTCTTCATCCGTGATATGGAAGTTCTGGGGTCGGCAGAAGAACTGCCACTGATCGTCTTTGGTGACCAGGAATATCCCGAGGAAACCCGCCTGCGCTATCGTTACCTCGACCTGCGTCGCGAGGTGATGCAGGAGAACATGAAAATGCGCTCGGATGTGGTGGCCTCGATCCGCAAGCGGATGTGGGACACCGGTTTCCGGGAATACCAGACGCCGATCATCACTGCCTCAAGCCCTGAAGGCGCGCGCGACTTTCTGGTGCCCTCGCGCCTGCATCCGGGCAAGTTTTACGCCCTGCCGCAGGCCCCGCAGCAATTCAAGCAACTGATCATGGTGTCGGGCTTTGACAAGTATTTCCAGATTGCGCCGTGCTTTCGCGATGAAGACCCGCGTGCCGATCGCTCGCCCACGGATTTCTATCAGCTCGATATGGAAATGAGCTTTGTCGAGCAACAGGACGTGTTTGACACGGTTGCGCCGGTGATTGCCGGTGTGTTTGAGGAGTTCGGCGGCGGCAAGGCGGTGGATGCGCCGGAAAGCTGGCCACAGATCCCTTACGCCGAGTCGATGCTGAAATATGGCTCGGACAAGCCCGATCTGCGCAACCCGATTGAAATGCAGGACGTGTCCGAGCATTTCCGCGGCTCTGGCTTTGCCATCTTTGCCAAGCTTCTGGAGCAGGACGGCACGGAAATCCGCGCCATTCCCGCGCCCACGGGCGGCAGCCGCAAATTCTGCGACCGGATGAACGCCTTCGCCCAGAAAGAGGGCCTGCCGGGGATGGGGTATATCTTCTGGCGCGATCAGGGCGAAGGGATGGAAGCGGCTGGACCGCTGGCCAAGAATATCGGTCCCGAGCGCACCGAAGCCATCCGCCAACAACTCGGACTCGGTGTCGGCGATGCGGCGTTTTTCCTCGGCGGCAAGCCGCAGGCTTTCGAACGTGTGGCGGCCAAGGCGCGGGATGTGATTGGCGAAGAGCTTGGCTTGACGGATCAGAATCGTTTCGCCTTTGCCTGGATCGTGGATTTCCCGATGTATGAGGCGGATGAGGAAACCGGCGCGGTGGATTTCAGCCACAACCCGTTTTCCATGCCGCAGGGCGGGTTGGAGGCCCTTTCTGCTGATCCACTCGCGGTCAAAGGCTATCAGTACGATCTTGCCTGTAACGGCTATGAGTTGGTCTCGGGCGCGATCCGGAACCATAAGTTGGAGATCATGATCAAGGCGTTTGAACTGGCCGGCTACGACGAGGCGGAAGTCCGCAAGCGCTTTGGCGGTATGGTCAATGCCTTCCAATATGGTGCCCCGCCGCATGGCGGATGCGCGGCTGGCATCGACCGGATTGTCATGCTGCTGGCAGGCACGTCGAATATCCGCGAGGTCATCATGTTCCCGATGAACCAACGCGCCGAAGACCTGATGATGAACGCGCCCAGCGATCCGACCAGCGATCAGTTGATGGAGCTTGGGCTGCGCGTCATTCCGCAGGAGTAAGCCACGGCTTTTCTTTGCCTTTCCTGGCACGGGTCACTATCGTTGTGCCGAGGATTGGGGAGACGCGAATGGCGCAGGATCGTCCGGTTGGGCCTGTTGTGGAAGGCTGGAAGGTGCCGCCCTTGCCCACGCCCATGGTTCTTGAAGGGCGGTATGCGCGGCTTGAACCGCTGGAGGCCGAGGCGCATGCGGCGCTCTTGTTCCGCGAGTTTGAAGGGCACGACTGGGTGTGGGATTACATGCCGGCCGGACCTTTCGGATCAGCGGCGCAATTCCACCGCTGGATGCGGGAGGCGACGGCGGCGGACGACATCCTGTTTTTTGCGATCCTCGACAAGGATACTGGCAGGTTTGGTGGGTTTGCGTCCTTCCTGCGGATGAAGCCGGCCTCTGGTTCGATCGAGGTGGGTTACATCGCCATGGCCCCGTCACTGCAGCGCACACGGGCTGCGACCGAAGCCATGTATCTCATGATGAAATGGGCTTTTGAAGCCGGATACCGACGCTATGAATGGAAATGCGATGCGCTGAACCGCCCATCCAGGCGGGCGGCAGAACGGCTTGGTTTCAGCTATGAAGGCGTGTTCGTGCAGGCGACGGTGGTGAAGGGGCGCAATCGGGACACGGCCTGGTTTGCGGTGATCGATCGCGATTGGCCTGCGTTAAAAGAGGCCTACCAACTTTGGTTGTCGCCGTCGAATTTCGATGAGAACGGTGGGCAAAAGGAGCGCGTGAGCGATCTGACGCGCCTCGTGCGGCGTGCCAATGATCCGATCCTGGGTTAGATGGCCATTTTGCGCTTGACCCTTTCGCGCACCATTTTCGAAAGTTTCTGAACCAGCTCTGCCGAGGGCGACCCTTGCAAACTTTGCCGCCGGAGACGCATGGCGGCGTCGGCCAATGTGGCATCCTGTGCTGAGCGCGCGACGCCGCTCAGGAATTGGGCGATATACTCGATCAAAGTGCCGTCGGTCTCGCCCTCCAGAAGGTTGGCCACGTGGGTCATATCATCGCGATAGGCCGCAAGATCGGGCAGGATTTCATCATCGCTGACCGGGCGCAGGCCTTTGGGGCGTTGATCTTCTGGCAGAACGCCAAGTACAGCTTCCTGAAAGGCGGCGAGGCTTGACAGAGGCTTGTTGAGAAACCCATCCGCGCCGGCCGCCAGTGCCTGTTTCTCGGCACCATAATCGCCGCTCAGACCCAAAAGCGCGCTGACCCTTGGTGTGGCGGCAACAAGTTCGCGGATCAACTCTTCGCCATTCCCGTCTGGCAGGCCCATATCGACGATAACGACCGATGGGCGGTACACTTTCAAATGCCGCCTGGCAGAACGCAGGCAATCTGCGCGACGGATGCGCGCGCCGCTGCGCAAACACATCAGGCGCATGGATTCGCAGGTATACCGACTGTCTTCAACCACCAGCACAGTCAGCCCAAGAAGGGGGCGTCGAGCGGTCGGGGACGTGCGTAAGGCGAAGGGATCTGTGCGGTCCATGAGGGCCTCCTCATCTCAAAACCCGGGGTCAACCTATGGCGGCTTGGCTAATGAAGAGTTAACTCAGATCACCCGTTCGTCGCGGAACCTGGTTGCGGCGCTCTGTCTCTTGTCACGGCGCATTGTGCAGCCCATAACGTGCCACAATATGACAAACCAAGGATGACACTCATGATTGGACGTCTGAATCACGTGGCCATTGCTGTGCCCGACCTCGAGGCCGCCGCCGCTCAGTATCGGGGTGCATTGGGGGCCAATGTTGGTAAGCCGCAGGACGAACCTGATCATGGGGTCACGGTTATTTTCATCGAGCTGCCAAATACCAAGATCGAGCTTCTCTATCCGCTTGGTGATGACAGCCCGATCAATGGATTTCTTGAAAAGAACCCTTCGGGAGGCATCCATCACGTCTGCTACGAGGTGGAGGATATTCTGGCAGCCCGTGATCATCTGAAAGAGACCGGTGCACGCGTTCTGGGTGACGGTAATCCCAAAATCGGTGCGCATGGAAAACCGGTTTTGTTCCTGCACCCAAAAGACTTCAATGGCTGCCTTGTGGAACTGGAGCAGGTCTGATGGGCGTCGCGTCGGGCATCGTTCTTTTTCTGATAATTTGGTTCATGACCTTTCTGATCGTGTTGCCTATCCGTATTCAGACGCAAGGCGAGGCGGGCACGACGGTGCCGGGCACGCATCATGGATCCCCAGAGCAGCATCACCTGCGAAAGAAGTTCAAGATCGTGACGGCCATCTCGGCCGTGCTTTGGGCGATTGCGGCCTATATCATCATCACAGGCACCATCACGGTGCGCGATATCGACATGTTCGGGCGAATGGGCCCGGAGCCCGAGACGCTTGGCACCGAGTAAAGATCAAAGCGGCAGGGCGGTTGTTTCCTTGATTTCTTCCATGACAAAGCTGGCAGAGACATCCCCCATCGGAACACGCGCGACCAAAGCCTGATAGAGCCGGTCGTAATCCGCCATGTCGGCAACGCGTGCCCGGATCAGGTAATCAAGGTCACCCGTCATTCGGTAGACTCCCTGGATTTCTTCGAAATCGCGCGTCGCGCGGGCGAAGCGATCAAGCCAGTCGGCGTCATGGGCGGCGGCCTTGATCTGGATGAAGACGCTCAAGCCAAGGCCAAGCTTATCTGCCTCAAGAAGCGCCACGCGTTTGCGAATAACGCCTGCGTCTTCCAGCGCTTTGATGCGGCGCCAACAGGCGTTGCGGGACAACCCGACTTTTTCGCCCAGATCCTCCAGCCCGATGGACCCATCGTGTTGAAGAATGTTGAGTATCTTGCGGTCAAATGTGTCTATCTTCATGAAATATGCACAATAGTGGGAAATTATCCAATTTACTACACGATTAATGCAAAAATTGGGACTTTTTCTTTGGCGGACCGAGATAAGTTCGCTCAAGCAGAACAGGAGACTTGCCATGATCGCGCGACTTTTTCTCGACCATCCACGCAGCGTGGACGAAAGCTATCTTGCCCATGCCCGCTTTGCGGCCGGGTTCAGCCTCAAACTATTTGCGGCGGGTTTCTGTGCGCTCGTCCATGCGGTTTTGCCCTTCGCCTTTGAAAAAACGGCGAGCCGGTTGATCGCTGAGATGTATGCGAAAACGCATAACCGGGGGCAGTGAGGGAAAACCCCGTCTGAAAGGAACTATGCAGGCATCACTCGGTTTCGTGGTGCCTGCGCTGTGTTTTATCCAATGATTTCGTTCAGCGTCGCACTTGGGCGCATGACAGCGGCCAACTTGCTTTCGTCATTGAGGTAGTACCCGCCCGTGTCAGCCGGTTTGCCCTGTCCCGCATCAAGCTCGTCCACGATCTTGGCCTCGTTTGCGGCCAAAGCCTTGGCTATGGGCGCAAATTCTGTGGCCAATTCGGCATCATCGGTTTGCGCCGCCAGAGCCTCGGCCCAATAGCGGGCAAACCAATAGTGGCTGTCTCGGTTGTCGGGTAGGCCGACTTTCCGGCCCGGGCTTCGGTTCTCATCCAGAATGCCTTGTGTGGCGGTCTCCACTGCGTCGCCCAACACGCGGGCTTTGTCATTTCCCTTGGCATCGGCGAGGAACTTGAGGCTTTCACCCAGTGCGCAGAACTCTCCAAGGCTATCCCACCGTAGGTGATTTTCGCTGTGCAGTTGCTGGACATGTTTCGGAGCAGATCCGCCCGCGCCCGTCTCGAACAAGCCGCCCCCCTGCATCAGTTTGACGATGGAAAGCATCTTGGCCGACGTGGCCAATTCCAGGATCGGGAAAAGATCCGTGAGGTAGTCGCGCAGCACATTGCCTGTTATCGCGATGGTCGATTGGCCCTTCGTGATGGTTTCAAGCGACGCGCGGGTGGCTTCGCGCGGGGCCATGATCTCAAACTCGTCCGCAACCCCTTTGGCTTCAAGGATTGGCTTGACGTACTTGATAAGCTCCGCGTCATGGGCGCGGTTTGCGTCAAGCCAGAAGATCGCGCGGAACCCGGTGGCTTTCTGCCGCTCGATCGCAAGGTGAACCCAATCTTCAATTGGCGCCTTACGTGCTGACGCCGAGCGCCAGATATCGCCTGCCGCCACCTCGTGCTGATGCAAAACAGTGCCATCGTCGAGGATCATCTTGACGGTACCGGCTTCTGGTATCTCAAACGTTGTCGGGTGAGAGCCGTATTCCTCGGCTTTCTGCGCCATCAGACCCAAATTCTGCACGGTGCCCGCGGTTGCCGGGTCAAGTTTGCCATTGGCTTTGAAGAAAGAAATCGCCTCATCATAGACGGGCGCATAGGAGTTATCGGGGATGACGCACACAGCGTCGGCCTCATTTCCGTCTGGGCCCCAGCCCTTGCCGCCGGCACGGATGAGCGCAGGCATAGAAGCGTCGATGATCACATCGGATGGCACATGCAGGTTCGTGATGCCTTTATCGGAATTCACCATGTACATCGGCGGACGTTCGGCCATGCAGGCTTCGACATCGGCCATAATCGCGGCATTTCCAGAGACCTTGTCGAGCAACGCACCAAGGCCCTGGTTGGGATTGACGCCAAGATCTTTCATTTCTTCGCCGTGTTTTTCAAAGACCGGTGCCAGAAAGGTTTTCACGGCATGACCGAAGATGATCGGGTCTGACACTTTCATCATCGTCGCCTTCATATGAAGCGAGAAAAGCACACCTTCGGATTTCGTTTTTGCGATCTCATCGGCGAGGAAGGCATCGAGCGCCGCAGCCGACATGAAAGTGGCATCGACAACGGTCCCGGCGGGGAATTCGATAGCCTCTTTCAGGACGGTTTCACCGGCTTCTGTCTGCAGAACAATTTTTGCCGTTGCGGCCTCTTTCAGTGTGGCAGAGACTTCGTTCGAGAAGAAGTCGTCGCCTGACATGGACGCCACACGTGTTTTACTGTCCGCGCTCCAGTCTCCCATGCGATGCGGGTTAGCCTGCGCGTATTTCTTGACGGCGGTTGCGGCGCGACGATCTGAATTGCCTTCGCGCAGAACCGGGTTCACAGCAGACCCCTTAATGGCGTCAAACCGCGCACGCGCCTCTTTTTCGGCATCGGTTTTGGGGGTTTCAGGGTAATCCGGAACAGAAAACCCTTTGTCTTGCAGCTCTTTGACTGCGGCCACAAGCTGCGGGACTGACGCGGAAATGTTCGGCAGCTTGATGACATTGGCTTGTGGTGTTTTGACCAGTTCTCCCAGTTCCGCCAGATCATCGGAGATACGTTGGTCATCTGCGAGGTGATCGGGGAAGGCGGCCAGGATGCGGCCCGCAAGCGAGATATCTTTGGTGCCAACACTGACACCCGCCGCTTTGGCAAAACGCTGAATAATCGGCAAAAGCGATGCACTGGCGAGTTCGGGGGCCTCATCGACCTTGGTGTAAATGATGTCGGGGGTGTGGGTCTTGGCCATCAGGGGTCCCTCATGATCTGTTTTCTAAAGCGGTATGCAGGCGGGAGGCCTGCACTTTGCAGAGGTAATGCGACTTCTTTGGCGTGCGTATGAGACGCTCTATATGGGCCGTTGGAGGAATCGCGTGTTGAGCGCGTCATAGACTATTCAGCGCATCCTGACCAGATGGTATGCGATGGTATACAAAACAAGTCGTCACAAGTTGAAATAACTGATTTGCGATCAGGGTCACGGCCTAGCTTTCCACCTCAGCCCCAAGCTGGGCCGTGATTTCATCGATCACCTTGATCCACATTTCCTTCGACTGACACCCCGGAACAGCGTGTTTTCCTGCCACGATGAAACATGGAACGCCCGTCACACCCATCTGGCGGAATGCGGCGTCACGGTTGGAGATGTCCTCAATGTCGGCATCTGAAGCGAGTAATTTTTGAACCACTGCGGCATCCATGCCCGCGCTGTCCGCGATATCGCCCAGGACCTCGCGGTCACCAATATCGCGCCCTTCCTCGAAATAGGCCCGAAAAAGCGCCATCGCGACCGGCATTTGCCGGTCCTCTACGCCGGCCCAATGGATCAAGCGATGCGCATCCATGGTGTTCGGCGTCCGCTTGATGCCTTCGAAATTGATGCTCAGCCCTTCGGCCTCGGCACGTTCAACAACAGGCGCGTAGGCCCGCACGGCGCCTTGCTTGCCGCCGAATTTTCCTTCGAGGTAGGCGCGGCGATCCATCCCTTCTTTCGGCATATCGGGATTGAGCTGAAACGGATGCCATTCAATCGTGAAAGGGTGGCGCGGGCGTTCGGTAAGCGCCTTGTCCAAAGCGGCCTTGCCGATATAGCACCAGGGACAGATTGGATCGGAGATGATATCAAGCTTGACCATTGAGGGCCTCGTAAATGGGCCGCAGCGCGCGACGCAGGAGTTTGCCATTGGCGCCTGTGGGAAGCGCGTCAACATGAAAGAAGCCGCGTGGTTGCTTGTAGGCTGCCAAGTTTTTCTCGACATAGGTTGTCAGGTCAGCTTCGGCAACCGGGGATGACGCTGTATAAAAGGCCATGATGAGCCTGGCGTCTTGTTTGACCTCGATATCGGTAACGGCTGACTGGGTGATTGCGGGGTGGGCGTTGAGCACGGCCTCAACTTCCATCGGTGACACCCGATAACCCCCTGCATTCATCATGTCATCGGCCCGGCCGAGATAGGTGATGTTCCCTTCGGCATCCATAACCCCTTGATCTCCGGTCAGAAACCAATCGCCCTGCATTCGGGCATTGGTGTCATCCTCTGCATCCAGATAGCCCAGCATCAGGCCGGGATCATCCCGGTGCACCGCGATGGTGCCTTCAGCGCCGATTTCAACCGGACCAGCGTCGTTCAGCAAGGCGATCTGCCTGCCGGGCTGCGGACGCCCAAGTGTGCCTTCCGCCGCTGGGTGATCCGGGCTAGACGACACGAATGTCGAGCATTCGGACATGCCATAAGCCTCAAATAACTCGGTGCCGGTGGTGTCTTTCCAACTCGCACGAATGGTTTCGGAAAGTTTCTCGCCCGCCGTCAGCCCATGGCGCAACTTGGGCAGGGCGGTTGCCTTATTCCCCTTGGTGATCTTTCGGTAAACACCTGGGGCAGCTGCAAAAATCGTTACATCATGGCGTCTGAGCAAGAGCGGCAACTGTTCTGGTGCAATCCCGGAGGTGGGGATAAGTGCAGTTGCCCCGATGGTCCAGGGATCCATAAGGCCGGTGCCAAGCGTGTAGGTCCAGTTAAATGCGCCTGCATGCATCAGGCGGTCATCTTCGGTCAAACCATACCAGCCAGCGAACATCATTTGTCGCGCCCAAATGGCGCGGTGGGCGTGCACGACAGCGCGGGGAACGCCCGCGGTGCCAGAGGTGAAGATGATGTAGGCGGGCCGGTTGGGATCTGCCATTTGCCATGTGGCGGGTTCAAGATCGCGCAGCGAAGAAAGTTGTCCGGCATCGATTTCCGGTATGGTCGTGCTGGGGCAGGGCACATCTGGATCGCGCAGGATTAGTTTAGGCGAGACGGTTTCGATGATCGCTTCAGTTTCCCGTTCGGTCAGCTGTGAGGATGTCACGACAGGCACAACGCCCACGGCAATTGCGCCAAGATAAGCGATTGGAAATTCGACACAATTTCCCAGACGCATGAGAACCCGGTCACCTGGATTCAAACCGGTCCGAAGAAGACCAGTGCCCGTGCCAAGGACTGCGGACTTGAGCTTTCCGTAGCTCCACCTTTCCGACCCCGACAGGCCAACAACAGCAAGAGCAATCTTGTCATCCAGCGCGTCCGCGCGCCCCAGCACATGCGCTGCCAGGTTGAAGGGTGTCGGGCATGGTGGGAAGGGCGCGGAGTAGGTTTTTGACAGCATGTCCCAAGGCTTAGGCCGCGCCCGCGTCTGTTGCAAGATGGCAAGGCCTTGGCCTATAGCTTGACCATGACAGATCGATCGCCTGTAAACCTGATCCGAATTGCCCGTGAAGGTGGGGTCGAGGAGAGTGCCGAGCCGCTCAACCTTGGCTCGAGAGTGCGCGAATTGCGCAAATCCAAAGGCTGGACTTTGGAGCAGGCGGCGCAGCATGCGGGGCTGGCGCGCTCGACCCTTAGCAAGATCGAGAATGGGCAAATGTCGCCCACTTATGAAGCACTTAAGAAGCTCGCAACCGGGTTGCAAATCTCGGTGCCGCAACTCTTTACGCCGCCAAGCCCCGGCCAGATCAGCGGGCGGATGGCGGTCACGAAGACGGGGCAGGGCAAGACGCATGCGACAACGACTTATGAGCATGAGCTTTTGGGCGACGCGCTCTCCAAAAAGCAGATGTTGCCGTATCGCGCCCGGATCAGAGCCCGAAGCGTCGAGGAGTTTGACGGTTGGGTGCGCCATGACGGCGAGGAATTTCTCTATGTTTTGACAGGGGTTATCCGGCTCTACACGGAGTTCTACGAGCCTATCGAAATGCGCCGGGGCGACAGTGCTTACTACGATGCCACGATGGGGCATAACGTGGTTTCGGTCAGCGATGAGGACGCGACGATCCTTTGGGTGACGTCCCTGTCCTAGGGCCAAAAACAAACGTCGGTATTACGTCGGTATTACGTCGGTATCACGTCGGTATTGCGTTGGTGCGATTTTCAGTTCTGGCGTCGCGCCAGCGGGTTGGCATAGCGTCCAACAGACCGGAAATGCGATGCAGGACGGCAGACTGCCGCCTTCTGAAAGCTGGTGCCGGGATGCGCCCTAGCGGTCTTTGAGGGCGTGGAAGATATGCGTGAAAGTTGCGGCGCCGAGGATCGGGATCAGAAGATTGACAAGCGGCACCGAGAGCGGAACGGCCATCAGTGAACCGGCAAGCCAGATCCTGCCTCTGTTCGCCTTGCGAATCTCCCTGGCCCGTGCGCGGCCCACCCGTCGCATGGCGGCAAGCTGAAAATACTCATGGCCCAGGAGATAGCCGTTTACGGCCCAGAAGATGAAGACGATGAGCGGCGGAAAGAAAACGTAGAAGATAAAGGCGCAGAGATTGGCCCCGATCAGAATGCCCAGGAAATTCACCGTATCTCGAATGGCATCCCCAAGCGGCACTTTCGTGGCTTTGGGCAGCGATGGATAATGACGGTCCTCGACCGCCTGGGCCACGTCGTCGAGAAACATCGATGTGATCGCCGAGGCAACCGGTACCATGAGGAAGATGGACAAGACCATCATGGCCAGAAGCCCCGTCCATCCCAAAAGATCGTCAAGCCAACGGACTTCGCCAATAAGCCAAACCTGAGTGGAGTCGCCCGCGAGCCATTGGATCAGCATCAGGAAGCCCGCTGTCGCGGCGATCAAGAGCACGACAGTCAACCCGACGCCAAGCAGCAGGACGCGGCGGAATCGCGGGTCGTTGAATTGCCCTAGGGCTTTGAAAAAACTCGATAAGATCATTCCAAGACCCAGGTGGTGATTGCTTCGATATCGGGCCTTGGGCGCTCCGGCGGGGTGCTTCGTTCCGTGCCGATATGAATGAAGCCCGCAACCCGTTCATGATCCGCCAGCCCGAGACCCTGTTTCAGGAAAGCCCGGTCATGTGACGGCCAGCCCGACAGCCAGTTTGCGCCCCAACCCGACGCAAGCGCGGCGTTCAGCAACGCAAGGCAAACGGCACCGGTGGAATAGGTCTGTTCCAGTGCAGGAATTTTCTCGGAGGGTTTTTGAACCTCAATAACGGCGACTGCGAGATGGCCATCTGCGAATTGAGTGCGGGCCTTCGTGATTTCCTCTGCTGTGCGCCCAAGTTCGGCCCCGCGCGTGTCGACGAGGTCAGCCAGACGTGAAAGCGCCGCGCGCTCAAGCACGATAAAGCGCCATGGCTCGAGCTTGCCGTGATCGGGACTGCGGCCTGCAGCGGTCAGGATAGGATGCAGATCGTCGCGGGACGGCACCGGAGGACCGAGTGTTTTTGCCGGGCGCGAGCGCCGCGACAAGAGAAAGTCCAATGCGGCATGGTTTGGATCGGGCATATCAGGCCTGCTTTCGTCGCAATTGTTGTCTGCTCATGTCGTGCGAAGATGCAGTCAGGTCAAGAGATCGCGGTAAATTGACGAATTCAGGCCTTGGGCGCGGCTAACTTGTAGACGCCTTCAGGGAGGTTCAGCGCTGCCCGTAAATCGCGGAGCTGAGCCATACTTAGCGTGACCTTTTGGAGGCCATCTGTGCGCGGGTCGAATTGCTCGATTGTGACGCATTCCTCGAAAGCGTTGATCACCACATCTTCCAGCAGCGGCGCTTTACCTTCATCGATGAGCGTCACTACGGTTGCGTCAAATTCATGCTCGATGGAAAACATTTTGCGGACCCTTCTCTACTTTCGGGTGAGTATGCCCCAGTGGTCTGGCAAGGTCACGGCGGCAAATGCGCAAAGCTTGACGCAAAACAAAGATGGGAACGATCAGGGCTGGCAGGCGTTGGAAACCCTGCTAAACTAGATGCGATGTTCAGTAATGGGAAGAAAAGCATGCGTTGGATTGGCCTTATTTTTCTGTCGTTTCTCGCCGGATGTGTGACCACCACAGAAGGGTCGGCACCGCAGCAGCCAGCGCCGCAACAGACCGCCAGAAAGGCACCAACCCAACCAACCAGCGCCCAGATCACGCGCTTTCGGCAGGTCGTGGCGCGCGTTGAGCCCGTGGCCGAACGTCAATGCCGGAGCCGCACCAAGAATTTGGATTGTGATTTCAATATCATTATCGACCGCCGTCCGAACCAGCCCGCAAACGCCTATCAGACAATTGATAAGAATGGTCGCCCTGTTCTGGCGTTCAACCTTGCGATTCTGGCCAATATGCAGAATTCGGATGAGATTGCATTTGTGCTGAGCCACGAAGCCGCGCATCACATTGCCGGGCATATTCCACGGCAAAGGCAGAACGCGACGGCCGGTGCCATTATCCTTGGGGGTCTGGCATCCCTGGCCGGAGCAGGATCGGGCACCGTGGACGCAGCGGCGAATGTCGGTGCCTCTGTCGGCGCGCGGACTTACTCCAAGGACTTTGAGCTGGAGGCGGACGCCTTGGGAACCGTGATTGCGAAACGCTCCGGCTACAATCCACTGCGGGGCGCTGAGTTTTTCAACCGAATTCCCGATCCGGGTGACCGATTCCTTGGCACGCACCCGCCAAATGCAAAGCGGATTGAAACGGTCCGGCGGGTGAATTCCCAACTCTGATGTTGCAAATCAAGGGCGTCGTATCAGACCGAGGCTCGAAATATGCGGTGTCTGGTGGTCCGGTGAAGGACCGCGGGGCCATCGATGAGTTTCTCAAGAGCCTGAAACGAGATAAGAAATTCGCGAAAGCAACCCACAACACATGGGCTGTGATCCAGTCAGATGGCCTGCCGCTTAAGTCCGACGATGGCGAGGCCGGAGCCGGTATGGTGATCTTGCGCATGCTCGAACGGGCGGAGTTGTTTGACCATATCGTCGTTGTCACCCGCTGGTATGGCGGCAAACACCTGGGCGGAGACCGGTTTCGGCATGTTCAGGATTGCGTGCAGGCCTATTACGACGCGCTTTGATTTTGACGCAGATCAAGGTGCTTTGCCGGCGGTTCGACCACCATGGCACTGGTGCAACAGGTTATGGAGAGGTCAAAATGACAGAAACGCTTACAATCAAGCGACATGCGGTGTTGGTTGACCGGATGGCGGATACGCTTGGGCTGGATCTGGAAGAGAAGGTGCTGGAGGGGTTGCTTGACCCCATGAGCCTTTCAGACGCCGTTTTGCGCTGCACCGGGTGCAGCGATACGAAGGGCTGCAATCTTTGGCTGGATGCACATCTTGAAACAGGGGCAGCAACCGCGCCGGTCATGTGCCGGAATGGCGATATCTTTGAGCTTCTGAAACATGGCAAGCGGGTATGAGAGGCGTACCCGTGGCCGTGACGGCCTAAACCGGGCCTGCCATTGCACCGGAGATCCCAAGAAAACAGCAGGTTGTCGCCAGCAGGACAAAGGCGTGCCAGATGGCGTTGGCATATCTGAGGTTTTCCCAACAGTAGAAAATCACCGCTGATGTATAGATGATGCCGCCTGCGACGATCAGATAGAGGCTGATTTCCGGCAGGGCCTGGCTTAGGGGGATGATGAGCGCGAGGCCCAGCCAGCCAAGAGCGACCTGAGGCACCCATTCGGTTGTCATCTCGCCTGGTGCCGCGCGCAGCTTGCGCGATGCGCCTTTGAGCGCCAACAGCCAGATCAATGCGAGAATGCTGTAAGCGAAGATACCGCCAAGCAAGACGCCCAGGGGCGTGAGCGTTCCGGCGATTTTGAGATAGATTGCGGCGTGGTCCAGGCGGCGCAGCCATGGCCGGGCGGGGGTATGAGCCGCCATGTGATAGGCCGCAGAGGCGCCGAGCATGAGGACCAGCGCAAGGCAGTAGACCGTCATAGCCGCCGCCACGCTGCCACTCATTCTTTCCCAACCGAAGGAAAACACCAGGATCACGCCAGCCAAAGCGGCCCCGACGCCCACGACATGGACAATGCCATCCGCGATGCGTTCCGCGCGTGAATAGTCCGGGTAGGACATCTGGCGAACCTCCTGCATTGAGCCAAGTCGGTTTTCCCGGCCTCAGCATGGCAAAGGAATGTCGTAAATTTGTTGAGTTCCGCGTTCCTTTTGAAGAAAGTTTAACACGGAAAATTAACTGTTTAACAACGCACAGGCCGTGCTTGGGTAGCCTGTGCGCTGAAAATCGCGCTTAGCGGGCGTTTTGCAGCCGTTCCAGATAGGTCATCGTGGTCGCTGCAACGATGGCGTAGAGCACGTGGCCGACAAGCGCCACCCACGTGATACCGGTGAAATTCAGGAAGGGTGGGTTGCCCGCGAATGTGGCGATGCCACCGATGGCAAAGACCCAAAGTCCGACGCCATAGAGCGCAGACATGGCAAACCAGTGCAGACCCGGCAAAATGCGTGACAGGACCGGACGGGCCGCAAAGAGCCAGCCGATGGGATAGGCCAGCGCGCCGACGAGAAAGAGGTGCATCAGATGGCCATATGCCGCGCTATTTGGCAGGTCGAGCGTTCCCAGGAAGGCTCTGGCAAGGCCAACAGGGGCGAGTGAGGCAAAGCCGAGGATGGGGGAAATTGCGCGTCCAAAGATGTCAAAGGCCAGCGTGCCAGCGGCGCCACCGAGCAGGATCAGCATGAGTGTGTTGACCGAAAGTGTGGGAAGCGACAAGCCTCGGGAAGCGTTAGCGGTTGCGTCTGTCATTATTCGAGTTCCTTTTGAAGCCGCGGTCATGCGACGGGATTTTGGCTTGGCAAGGACTTCGGCAGTCGAAGGCTCACTTTCAACAAGCAGAAACGTGAGCGCACGCATTGGTGTAAAGTGTTACGGAACAGAAATAATTTCTGACGCGGACGTGCGAATTACGACAGAGTTGGTCAGGGATGCTCGATCCAAGTCTCGCCTTGCCATTTGAACAATCGTTCTGACAGAGGGTATGCTCCTTCAGCATTGATCTGCTGCACAAGGTCGCGCAGCGCCGGTTCCAGCTCTGGGTTGTCTGCGTCACCGAACACCACAAGATCGCGTGCAGGGGCTGCCATCAGGATGGTTCCCAATTGTTGGTCCAGTGTTTGCCAGAGGGGTTTAAATGTCACGAACGACGATTCGTAGAACCCATCCAACACCAGAAAGTAAAGTCCGCCACCTTCGATTTGCAGGTTATCATACTTGAGTCGCAGATTACCCTGGGCAATTTCGGAAAGCTTTTCGACGGAAAGGCCAAGGTCCTCCAGTTCAGATGCTGTCATGTAGGAGACTGAGTTTTCGCTGTCGATCACGAAGAGGGTCTTCACGTCGCCCAAGAATTCTTCGGCAAGAATATCTGGTGTCCCTTCGCCGGCATCCTCAAATTTAATGAAACTTTCGTGCCGCAGGACTGGAAAAATCCGTCCAAGATCGGCGCTTGATAGGGCAGATGTTTCGCGGAGATAACTGTCCAGTATGGCAGATATATGAAAATCGAACGCAGTTTGACGCTCCGTGCCGTTTTCCTGGGCGGCCAATGTTCGAAAAAGGTTGTGCGGGTAGATTACACCAGTCTCGTCAGAGGCCGTAACGACCTCGATACGTTCGTTCTCGTAGTCCACATTAAACGTGTATGGCGTCTCGGCGGCGCGAAGTTCCTTTGCCATAAGGTTGAGTAGGTCGCCTATTGAAGTTGGTGCGGCCATTTCGGCCAAAGCGGCAAGTGGCAAGAACAACGCGAGAAGCGCGGCGGACAGAGTCTTGATCAAGCCAATTTCCCCCAAAGGTCATACTCACCGGCTTCATCCACTTCGACGGTTACAATGTCACCGACGGTAAGCCCTTCAGTATTCTCATCGATAAAAAGAGATCCATCAATCTCGGGGGCATCGGATTTGGTCCGGCAGGTGGCAATGCCATCTTCGTCAATGTCGTCAACGATGACGTCTTGCCTTGTTCCGACCTTCGCCGCCAGTTTATCCACCGAAATCGCCTGGGCAGTTTGCATAAATCGTTCCCAGCGATCCTGTTTCACATCATCCGGGACATGGTCCGGCAATGCATTGGCGCGCGCGCCTTCGACGTTTTCGTACTGAAAACAGCCAACACGATCGAGCTTGGCTTCCTCTAGCCAGTCGAGCAGGGTCTGGAATTCTTCCTCGGTTTCGCCTGGGTAGCCGACGATAAAGGTTGAGCGGATGGCGATATCGGGACAGATCGAGCGCCACGCGGCGATTTCGTCGAGCGTTTTCGCCCCTGCCGCAGGGCGTGCCATTCGCCGCAACGTGTCCGGATGTGCATGCTGGAACGGAATGTCGAGATAAGGCAGAAGACCGTTCCGGGGATCGGCCATCAGCGGGATCAACTCGCGCACATGCGGGTAGGGATAAACGTAATGAAGCCGCACCCACGCCCCAAGGTCTCCGAGCGCTTTTGACAGATCGACGATATGACTGCGCAATTCGACATCACGCCACATGTTCACGTCATACTTTCGATCCAGCCCGTAAGCGCTTGTGTCCTGGGAGATAACCAGAAGTTCGCGGACGCCATTCTCAACAAGCGATGTGGCTTCGCGCAGAACCGCATGACCGGGGCGCGAGACCAGCTTGCCGCGCATATCCGGGATGATGCAGAACTTGCACTTGTGGTTACAGCCCTCGGATATCTTGAGATAGGAGTAATGCCGGGGAGTCAATTTGACGCCGGTCTCGGGAAGCAGATCGACGAATGGATTTGGTTTCGGGGGCACCGCCTGATGCACCGCATCAAGCACCTGCTCGTATTGATGAGGGCCAGTGACAGCCAGCACGCTGGGATGGGCGCCGGTGATGTAGTCGCGTTCGGCCCCGAGGCATCCTGTTACAATGACCCTGCCATTTTCGCGCAGCGCCTCTCCGATTGCCTCAAGGCTTTCGGCCTTGGCAGAGTCGAGAAATCCGCAGGTGTTCACGATCACCGCGTCAGCACCGGTGTAATCGGGCGAAATACCGTAGCCTTCGGCGCGCAGCCGGGTGAGAATTCTTTCGCTGTCGACCAAGGCCTTGGGACAACCAAGTGAAACCATACCTATGACAGGTTGGTCGCCGTGGTGGTCAGCTTTGAGCTGTGGCTGCGACCGGTCGGGGCGGCGGTTTGGCGGGTTGGGCGACATGCTGAGCGATATAGCCGCACGACCTTGTGACCGAAAGTCGAAAACGGTTGTTGCAGACCCGTGCGCTTCCTAAACTGGGATAAAAACAAGGAGAGCAGCATGCGTTGGATTATCCGCCTTCTGGGCCTCTTGATCGTCGTGGCGTTGCTTGCGGTCGTATCTGTCTTCCTGTTGCCCGGCGACAGGATTGCAAAGATTGCCGCTGACCAGATCAGCAACCTGACCGGCCGACAGGTGACCATGAGCGGTGAGACCACGGTGAGTTTCTATCCTGTTCTTGGTATCAGCACAGGCGCGGTCACGGTGGCGAATGCCGAGTGGGCCGGGGATACACCCATGTTTCAGGCCGAGAGCCTCAAGATCGGCGTCGAGCCGCAAGCGCTTTTTGGCGGTGACATCCGCATCACCGGCCTCGAGGCAATCGGCCCGAAGATCAACCTGCGACGTGACAAATCGGGCCGTGTGAACTGGGAACTGGGCGTGGAAGGCGTCGCACCCTCGGGACAGTCAGATGAAGGTGCCCCGGCCCGCTCATCGCGGCTGGCGCTCACGTTGGACCGCGCGCTGATCCAGGATGCGGCCTTTACCTTCGTGGATGACCTAAACGGCACAACAACGCAGCAATCGGGCGTCGATTTTGACATGCGCTGGCCCGACTACGATGGCGCGGCGGAATTCGAGCTTGGAATGCAGCCAGCGGGCGAACGCGTGAACGTGACAGGCAAGCTGGATCGGGTTGGGCATTTCATCTCAGGCGGCATTTCCGACATTGTCGCGGACGTTTCGACATCCGCAGGAACGGCCCGATTTGTCGGCAGGGCCGGGTCGGCGCCTGAATTTGCCGGGACGTTCTCTCTTGATGCCAAAGACACCTCTGCTTTGATGGTGGCTTTGGGCCTTGGGCCCATGGATATTCCGCGAGGACTGGGTCAGGCCGCGCAACTTGAGACAGATGTGACTTTGGCCAATGACCGGCGGCTTTCACTTCGCGACACGACGCTCAAGCTTGATGGCAATACGCTGACTGGCGCTGCGGATGTGGATATGTCGGGCGAAAAGCCACGGCTGAACGTGCAACTGAATGCGGGCGCGCTTGACCTTACGGGTCTCAGCAGTGCCAACAACGAGGGCTCCGGAGGCGCAGGGCAGGCGGCGGATGCCTCATCGGGGTGGTCAAAATCACCCATCAACGCCTCTGGTCTTAGTGCGGTCGATGGGGAATTTGCGCTTGTCGCCGAGAGCATCGACCTGGGCGATTTTAAGCTTGGCAAGACGCGCACGCTTGCCAAGCTTGATCGGTCCCGGCTGGTATTTCAGCTGCGCGAGGTGCAGGCCTATTCGGGGCTTATCACGGGCGAGTTTGTGATGAACAACCGCTCTGGCTTGTCGGTTGGGGGCCAGATGACGGCCAACGGCATTGATATGGAGCGGTTCCTAAGCGATGCGATGGATGTCAGGCGGCTCTCTGGAAACGCAAATGGCAACGTGTCTTTTCTGGCGTCCGGGGGATCGGTGCATGCCATCATGAATTCGCTCGCGGGGGATGGTGCGCTGAGCATGGGCCGCGGTGTGATTGCGGGTTTTGATCTTGACCGGATTATGCGCGGGGGTCAGCCGGGGGGCGGAACCACGGTCTTTGACACGATGAGTGCGACCTTCCGGATGGAAAACGGCAACATGTTCAACAACGATCTGAGCATGCGTCTGCCGCAGGCCTCGGCCAGCGGGGCGGGTCGCGTCGGTCTGGGGCCACGCGACATTGATTACTTGTTCACGCCGGTCTTGCTGGATAGCGGAGATGGCCGGGGTCTGGCTATTCCCGTGCGACTGCGTGGGCCATGGTCGAATATTCGTATTCAACCGGACTTGGAAAAAGCGATCGATCTCAATCTTGCGGCGGAAAGGAAAGAGCTTGAAGAGAAGGCCAAGGAAGAAGTGAACCGTGCGATTGAGAAAGAGCTTGGCGTGCAGCGAGAGGAGGGTCAATCGCTTCAGGACGCGGCGGAAGACGCGCTGAAGAAGGAACTGGGCCGTGGTTTGCGCAACCTCTTTGATTGACCCGAGAGACCGCCCGTTCTAGGCCCGTCTTATGACGCTGAACCCTGTTACGCCCGACCTTGAAGCTGTATTGCGCACGCAGTTGCCGGATGCAGCTTTTGGCGACGTCACGCAAGCCTATCTCGAGGAACCAAGAGGGCGCTGGACGGGGCAGGCGGGCCTTTTGCTGCGGCCGGGGTCAACAGATGAGGTCGCCACGACGGTTTGCGCCGCACATGCCGCGCGCGTGGCGGTTATTCCCTATGGCGGTGGCACGGGGCTTGTCGGTGGGCAGATCGCCCAGGAGTGTCCGGCGCCGATCCTGCTTAGCCTCGAGCGGATGCGAGCGGTGCGCGGGCTTTGGCCGGATGAGAATGTCATGGTCGTCGAAGCAGGCGCTATTCTGTCGGACATCCATGACCGCGCCGATGAGGCCAACCGGCTTTTCCCGTTGAGTATTGCGGCGAAGGGCAGCGCGCAAATTGGCGGAAATCTTGCAACCAATGCAGGGGGCGTGAATGTCTTGCGCTATGGGAATGCGCGGGATCTGTGCCTTGGGATCGAGGCGGTCCTGCCGGACGGCTCTGTCTTTAACGGGCTGAAGCGGCTCAGGAAGGACAATAGCGGCTACGATCTGCGGAACCTCTTGATTGGGTCGGAAGGAACGCTTGGCATCATTACGGCGGCTGCGTTGAAGCTTTATCCAAGACCGGACTCTGCTGGCACAGCGCTTATGACTGTCCAAAATCCTGCGGCGGCATTGTCGCTTCTGGCGATGGCGCGCGATCATGTGGGCGAGGGGGTGTCGGCGTTTGAGCTCATGCATCGCACTGGGCTGGACTTTCTGAACGAAACGATGCCGGACCTGCGGCTGCCGTTCGAGGACTGCCCAGACTGGTTTGTTCTGATCGACCTTGGACTGGCACGCGGGCTTGACCCAGCGACGGCCCTTGAGGCCATTTTTGCCGAGGCGGTTGAAGCCGGGCTGGTGCATGACGGTCTGATCGCACAATCAGAAGCGCAGCGGCAGGGGTTTTGGGCGGTCCGGGAAAACATTCCTGAGGCAAACCGGCGTATCGGCTCGATCAGCAGCCATGACATTTCCGTGCCGCTCAGCGAGGTGTCAGACTTCATTGCGCAAGGCAATTCGGCAATCGCGCGCCTGGGGCCGTTCCGGGTGAACTGTTTCGGGCATTTGGGCGATGGGAACCTGCACTACAACGTCTTTCCTCCGAAAGGCGAGACGCGTGACGCGTATGTCACCCAGAGAGATCAGATCAAGCGAACGGTGCACGATCTGGTTCATGACATCGGCGGGTCTGTGTCTGCCGAACATGGCGTTGGGCGGCTTAAGGTCGAAGATCTGGAGCGGTATGGCGATCCGGTGAAACTATCGGCGATGCGGGCAATCAAGGCGGCGCTTGATCCGCATGGGATTATGAACCCGGGTGCTGTCTTGCGCGGCTGAACGATTTGGACAGCAGATAACGCCAGCCGTCGCCTTATTCGTCGAGTGAGCCGTGGATGGCAAACTGTTCCAGGCCCGCGTCCTGCGCTTCGATGACGCGGTAGGTTTCGCGCACGCCTGCCTCGGTCAGTTCTCGCGCGACGGTCAGAAGCGTGTTGGCGTGGTGGTCCTCGCAAAGATCGACCATTTGGGTGAATTCATCGGCGGCGACAGGACGCGCTGTTTCCAGGTCGGGCGCGCCGAAGATTTCAACGAAATGCTGTGCCAAAGCGTCGATCAGCACATCGCGTTCGGCATCCTCGATCTGAGTGACCGCCACGAACGTCACCCGACCGAAGGTCTCCAGCCCCAGCCAGCCGTTTGAGAAGGCTTGCCTCTGTTTGCCGGTGAGATCGGCCTCGGACCAGTTGGAAAACTCAAACCCACCAGAGATGCACCACTCGCCGGTGCGGGCGGGGGAGTGATAGACCCGTGTGTCGCTTTCATCGAAATGGATTGCACGTGCCAATTTCATCATGAAGTCTCCAGAACAGAGCTCAGCGGAATAAGCTCTGTTGTTTCGCCGCAGCGCAAGAGCATTCCGAAATTCTCATCCACACCCAGAAATGTGCCTGTCTTTCCATCTATCTCGACTTCTTCGCCCATGTCATGGGCCAAGCCGCGCCATTCACTGTGAAGGCTGCGCCCACCGTCGTCTTCCCAGCGGGTGATCCAGACCAGGGTGTGGCGGGCCCAGCTTTCCAACATGTCTGTCGGGTCGACATCAGCGCAGCCTTCCTCGTATAGCGCCGTCTGATCCGGCTGATCGCCCGGGGCTGTGCCCAAGAGGATCAATGGAAGCTCAAAGCCAACAACCAACCAGCCGGGCATGGCCTTGGGATCGTCCGTGCCGGCCGTGCAGCGCAGCCGACCACAGGAGGCCCCGTTTACGCGCAAGCCGCCTGCCCATTCCAGATGAACGGCCACTTCCGGCGGGGCCAGCGCGCCGAGGGCGTTCTGGAAACCGACACCGCAAGTGGGCAGCATGGCCATGGCTTCTTCCAAGGGAACTTCCGGGGCCATCACAAGCGCTGCGGCCAGGCGATTTACACCGATGCTGTAGACAATCGTGCCTGCGTCGCAGCCCAAGGCCGCCATAGCGCCGGCTTTCTCGAAAGGGTCAATCCCAGCATCAACCGCATGGCCCTGCATCAGCGGCGGAAAGGCGGGCGCTTCGGTCATGCGACGCCGATTTCAACGAGTTTGCGGGCAACATCACGAAATGCCTGCGCCTGCGCCGCCTGCGGCTTTGACACAACGATTGGCGCGCCGCCATCAGCTGCCAGACGGATGTCGATATGCAAAGGCACTTCCGCAAGCAGGGGCACGCCCATCTTCTCGGCCTCGGCCTTGACGCCGCCATGGCCAAAGACATGTTCTTCATGTCCGCAATTCGAGCAGATATGGGTCGACATGTTTTCGATCATGCCAAGCACCGGGACATTGAGCTGGTTGAACATGTCGATGCCTTTGCGGGCATCGAGAAGCGCTACATCCTGCGGTGTCGAGACGATGATCGCGCCATCTACGGGGGCCTTTTGCGCCAGGGTCATCTGCACATCGCCGGTGCCGGGTGGCAAATCGACGAGCAGGCAGTCAAGCGCGCCCCATTGCACCTGCATCAGCATTTGTTGCAATGCGCCCATAAGCATTGGTCCGCGCCAGACAACGGCCTGATCCTCATTGGTCATCAGGCCGAGGGACATCATCGTCACGCCGTGGTTGCGCATGGGCAGAATTGTCTTGCCGTCCGGGCTTGCCGGGCGGCCCGAGACACCCAGCATGCGCGGCTGGGAGGGACCATAGACATCCGCATCAAGCAGCCCGACACGCCGCCCTTCTGCGGCAAGGGCGCAGGCGATGTTGGCCGCAACTGTGGATTTGCCAACGCCGCCTTTGCCTGACGCGATGGCGACAATGTGATTGACCCCGGGCACCGCTTGTGGGCCTTGGGGTTCGGCCTTGCGTTGTGGCTTGAGGTCAGGCGGGGCCTTGGTGGCATGGGCGGTCAGCACCGCTGACACCTCCGAGCCTGCATCTAGCGCCTGCACGGCCGCCTCGGCGCTCGCACGGACCGGCTCGTAAAGCTCTGCTTTGGCCGGATCGATTTCCATGACGAAACGGATATTAGACCCTTCAACATTGAGTCCGCGTGTCACACCAGCCGATACGATGTCATCACCGCTGACAGGGTCTGTTATCGTCTTGAGCGCGTCGAGCACGCTCTCTCTTGTCACAGCCACCTTATTCGCCGCCCTTGATGGTTCCGGTCACGACATGTTCGACATCGAGCCCTTCAATCGTCAAGACGACCTTGGCCTTGTATTCCTTGCCTGCCGTACTCCCGGCATCGCGCAGCGCATTTTCGATGGCTTGTTGTGAGGTCACGCCCACCTGCTTGAGAAACTTGCGCATCGACATGTTAAAATCTTCGCTCATTTTCCTCTTCCTTTCCAAGATCGTTGACGCTGTGCGGTGAGTTTTCCTAACCTCACCTCATGCGCCGGGTGTTTCTATCATGCTGTTTGGCTGTTGCAGCCCTTATTTTCGGTCTCTGGACAAATCCAGCTATTGGTTCTGAGACGGTCAAGCTGAGCGCACCGCAAAGACTGGTTGAGACCGGTTTGCTCAAATACGTGCTGCCCCGCTTCTCTCTTAAGACGGGCGTGCGTCTGAGTATCGTTGGCGAGGGCGAGGCGGCCGATCTTGTGTTGTCCCCTGATGTTGAGGGTCCGCGCGTCTTCTCCGGGCCAGAGGCCACCTGGCGGCTGGGCCTGGCAAACGGGGATCATGCCGGTGCGGTGCGGTTTTCCGAGTGGTTGCGGTCCGAGGTTGGCCAGCGCACGGTGGCCAGTTTTGAGATTGACGGGGTTGCGCCGTTTTCGCCGCCATCCGAGGATGAGGTCGAAGTTGCTGCTGTGACCTTCGATGGTGACGCGGTTAAAGGCGAAGACCTGTCGATTACACATTGTGGACGGTGTCATGCTGTCAACGAGGCCACGAGGATTAACACCATCGGTTCGACGCCCAGTTTCTTCGCGCTGCGAGCGATGCGGGACTGGGATGTTCGATTTCAGTCCTTCTACGTGCTCAATCCGCACCCGGCCTTCACGCAGATTGAAGAGGTGACCCCCCCATTCCCGGTCGACCGGCCCTCGCCGATCGTGCCGATGGAAATGACACTTGATGATCTGGAGGCGATCCTGGCCTATGTGGCGGTGATTCCGCCGGCCAATCTTGGGGCACCGGTCGAGCATCAGTGATCCTTGCGTTTTGAGAAATAGTCGTCAGTGGTGCGAACAGCTGGCCGCTCGCCACCTGCGAATGGGTTGTTCTGCGAATGAAATTGCGCTTTGACCCGGCAATCGTCGCACATCTGGATCAACCGTGCAGCGGAATCTGAGCCGAACATGGAATGTTTGCCGGCCAGCTTCTCAGTGATGCGCTCGATCGTTGATTTCACACCAAAAGGCACGCCGCATTCCACACATTCGAAGGGTTCCTCTTCGTTAAGGACGACCTGCGTCAGGGCTTCGTCGGTCAGGTTGAGGCGCGGTTCATAAGTGATCGCCGTCTCCGGGCACACGTTCGAACACAAGCCGCATTGCAGGCAGGCGTCTTCCTGGAAGCGCAATTCAGGCTTGTCAGGGTTTTCCACCAAGGCACCGGATGGACAGAGAGATACGCAACTCAGGCACAAGGTGCAGGCATCCGTGTCGACCAGAACCGCACCATAGGGCGCATCTTCGGGCAGCGGCAGAATATCCTGATCGCCATGCAAAGCCTTGGCGGCGAGGCGTGCGACCTGACGCCGGTTGCCCATTGGCAGGATCGGCTCTGTTACAGGATCAGGTTTTGGCGGAAAGTCGTAGAGCAGTTCGCAAAACTGGTCGGGGTCGGTGATGTCGATGACGGCCAGTCTGTCTTCCCCGGCAATCGCGCGCGCAAGCGGCACTTCGCGGTCGAGTGCATCACGTTCCGTTGTCGGCGAGAGCAGGATTGAAACCTCCGCAAAGCCCGATGCCAAGGCAGCCAGAATTTCGGCGTGGCCAAAGCCGCTGAGCGCGGGAACATCAAGCGGGATCACATCGGCTGGCAAGCCCTTGGCATATCGTGCGGCCATCGCAATCATTTGCCGGCCATGGTCCTGGTCATGCACCAATAGTCGCGGTGCTTTGCCGCCAGCCTTGAGATATGTGCTGGCCAGCGTTTGCATGCGGCGGAAGATCGTGCTGGGGTTCGGCGCGTCATATGTGATGGCGCCGGACGGACAAAGAGCAGCACAGGCGCCACATCCCGCACAGATCATGGGGTCAATGCTTACATGGTCGCCGTCTGGTGTGATTGCCCCGGTTGGGCAGACGTTAAGGCAGTTGCTGCACCCGATTTTTTCGGCCCGCGAATGCGCGCAGATCAAAGGCTCAAGCGCCACGTAGAGCGGTTTTTCGAACGTGCCGACAAGCTGCGACGCTTCGAGCACAGCGTCGCTCACTGCGGTCAGACTTCGGGGATCAGCCCGAAGGTAGCCTTCTCGCTTTTGTGGCGCGGGAAAGAGCGGCGTTCCACCGGTCAGATCAAGAATGATGTCACAGTCGGTGCGCGCGCCGTCCCTTGGCGACATCCAACGCAGCGCGCCACGCCCGGCCGGATCGACCTGTTGCAAGCCGTCGATATGCAACTCGAACCCGCCGAGTGCCCCTTTTGCCGATTTAAGTGCGCCTCTTATGACGTCGAATTCGCGGTCTTCGACCGGCTCGGCATCATCGGTCAAAAGGACGGTCACGCCGAGAATCGCTCTTAACTTTGACGCGGCATCCAGTGCCACATCCGATGCACCGATGATCAGACACACGCCCTCGGAGACGACATCGACAGTCTTTTCCGCCGGAACGGTCAGCGATGCTTCGGCCAGCAAGGCGGCCATTTTGGGCAGTTTGCTTCTGGGATCATCAGACCACCCGGCCCGGTCGCGCAGGTCGGTCAATGGGGGGCTGTCCACCTCGACCTCGGCTGCGAGTTCGCCGAAAAGCCTTTGTTCCTGTTGGCAGCAAATGACCGCGTCACCGGTCGAGATGGCTTTGGCGGCTTCTTCGATTTGGGTGGTGCAAAGGCCCGAGTAGACCGCACTGCAGGACAGTCCGGTCGCTTGTTCAAGCGCAGATTTGTCAAGGTCTTGCGAGCCAGAACAATTGCATAAAATCAATTTCTTAGACATTTTGTCCCTATGCTCCCCCATCGTGTGTCGTATCTCTATTGCCGCGCCTGCCGCATCTGCGTGCAAGTTAAAAAGAAAACGCGCAAAACTTGGGCAAGGCATGCCGCCAAAGGCCAAAAATGCGACAGTCAGACCGCGTGATTCTTTGTCCTAACTGCTCCGGCTTGCAAGGCGCAAACCAGACCGCGCAGTTGATTCGGACAATTTGACCGTGTCAGCATGTCGCAGCATCTCACCTTACCCAAATTGTCCGATTTGCTGTTTTGTCCACAAAAGCATGCAGTTTTTCCTTTGTAACCGCCGGCTTTTCTCACAAGCTGAAGGCAACGGGAGGACTATAGCTACACATGATCCACAATCCGGACATGTACGCCACAATGCCGCTTGGAGTTGTCATGCGCCGCACGCCGGGGGTGACACGCTGGGCGGCTTGGGCGTGGAAGGCCACTTCAGTTCTTCCCGGCGCGGGACCGGCCGATTGGCGAGAGCTGCGTCGAGAGGGAGATGCGATCGAGTATCACGCGGCAACGCTGACCCTGGAGCTGCATGGTGCCGAAACCGAGGCGTATCTTCACGGCCTGTCAACCCGGGTACCCTCTGTCTATGTGGTTTTCCGGCAGAGCACCGGGCGGGATTGCCCGCTTGACGCGGTGCTTGTGACCGCGTCGCCTTACGAGGCGCAGGACTACGCCGATAACGGTGAAGATATCGTCGAAAAGATACCAATGCCGGAAGGGCTGGTGGCATGGGTGCGTGACTTTGCCGTTACCTACCACAAGGAAGAGGAATTCAAAAAGCGCCGCCGCGACAAGCACAAGGTGGACCGAAAGGAAGACGGTATCGGCGATCCACGTATCAAGCAGGCGGCAGACATCTATCGCTCCCCTGGCTTGCTTCGGAAGGAGCGTCTGCAATGACGGAGCGTTCCGATTTCTGGTCACGCCGCAAGGCGCGGGTTGCCAATGAGACCGCCGCAGAGGTCGAGGCGGTGGAAGCGGCCAAACTTGCCGAAGATCATGCCGCGCTGGAAGAGAAATCGGACACGCAAATTCTTGAAGAACTTGGACTGCCCGATCCCGACACGATGACCAAGGGCGACGATTTCAGTGCCTTTATGGCCAAAGCCGTTCCTGACCGTATTCGCCGCCGTGCGCTGCGGAAGCTCTGGGTGTCGAACCCGGCCTTGGCCAATCTTGATGGGTTGCTCGATTATGGCGAGGATTTCACCGACAGCGCCAAGGTGATCGAGAATCTCCAAACCGCATACCAAGTGGGCAAGGGCATGCTGGCGCATGTCGAAGAACTTGCTCGCCAGGCCCAGCAGGACCGGGAGGAGGGTGAGGCAGAAGATGCAGCACCTGTTCTGGCTGAGGCCGAAATTTCGGAAGCTGCGGAGGCTTCAGAAGAAGAACTTACGGTCGCTTTCGCAGAGCCCGACTTTGCAGAGCCTGCCGAGGAAACTGCACCTTCTCAATCTGATCAGAGCGCGTGGCAGGATGATCTGGATTACGTTCCCGCCCAGCGTCGCCGGATGCAGTTCTCATTTGATGAGCAGGTCGGAGGCGCCACATGAGCAATCAAGAGGCATTGATGGAGAAACACGATCCCAATCAATCGATCGCCGGGGAAGATCGTCTTCGCGCGGACCTCTATGATTTTCTTGCTGTCCTGCTTGCAGCGCCGCCATCTGAGCCTTTGCTGTCCAAGACGGCTGGTTTGTCGGGTGATACAGAGACGGATTTGGGTACGGCAGTGGCCGCCCTTTCCCGAATTGCCAAACATTCCAAGGCCCCGGCAGTCGAGCGGGAGTTTAACGCGCTCTTCATTGGTCTGGGCCGGGGTGAGTTGCTGCCTTACGCGAGTTACTACCTCACAGGGTTTCTTAACGAAAAGCCGCTGGCGGCTCTGCGCCGGGACATGGCCGTGCGCGGCATAACACGTGCGCCGAATGTCTATGAGCCAGAGGACAATATCGCCTCTCTCATGGAGATGATGGCAAGCCTGATTACGGGCCGGTTTGGTCAGCCCGCGTCGCTGGCGGATCAGAAGGGCTTTTACAACAAACATATCGGCCCGTGGGCCGGCCACTTTTTTACGGATTTGGAAGCGGCAAAGAACTCGGTTCTCTATGCCTCTGTCGGCGCTGTCGGCAGGGTGTTCATGGAAATTGAGGCCGAAGGCTTCCGGATGAGCGCGGAGTGATCCGCATTAACCGGCAGGGCGACCTGTCACCAACGAGAGGAGGACTCTCATGACCAAGAAAGTTGAGGACGGCAGCAGCCGCCGCGATTTTCTGAAAATGGCCGCCGCCGGCGCGCCCGCTGTCGCGGTCGCAACAGCCGCGTCCACAGGCACGGCCGAAGCGGCTGAGCCCGATCTGTCATCTGACAAGATGCAGGACACCGCGCACACGCGCGCTTACCTCGATTCCGCCCGGTTCTAAGACCCGGACGAAATCACCCGCACCGCCGGCAACTGGTAGCGATAGGCCCGACCGTCCGGTGGAACAACTTAGTACCCACGCCTCAAGCGAGAGAGGCTCAGGGAGGAGAGAAACATGCTTAGGAAAAAGACCAACGGGGTTGCGAGACGCCCCCAGCGGACAAGTATCCTGTCTGAGGTTGCCGGGAAATCCGTCGACCGCCGCGCATTCCTGCGTGGTTCAGGCCTGGCCATTGGTGGTCTGGCCGCGATTGGCGCAACGGGGGGCACTGTTACCCAAGCCAACGCACAATCCGCAGCCACCGCTGCGGTAGAGACAGTTAAATCAGTTTGCACGCACTGCTCGGTCGGCTGCACCGTTGTGGCCGAGGTGAGCGATGGCGTCTGGGTCGGGCAAGAGCCTGGCTGGGACAGCCCGTTCAACCTTGGCGCTCACTGCGCGAAGGGTGCTGCGGTACGTGAACATGCCCATGGCGAGCGTCGCCTCAAGTACCCGATGAAGAAAGAGGGTGGTGAGTGGAAACGCATCAGCTGGGAACAGGCGATCGACGAGATCGGCGACGGCATGATGAAAATCAAGGAAGAAAGTGGCGCGGACAGCGTCTACTGGCTCGGCTCGGCGAAGCATAACAACGAGCAGGCCTATCTCTTCCGCAAGTTCGCGGCCTATTTCGGCACAAACAATGTGGATCACCAGGCACGGATCTGTCACTCCACCACGGTTGCGGGTGTTGCCAACACCTGGGGCTACGGTGCGATGACGAACTCGTACAACGACATCCACAACAGCCGTGCGATTTTCATCATCGGTGGCAACCCCGCCGAGGCGCATCCGGTTTCGCTCTTGCACGTGCTGCGTGCCAAAGAGCAGAACAATGCGCCGCTGATCGTGTGCGACCCGCGCTTCACGCGCACCGCCGCACATGCCGATGAATATGTGCGCTTCCGTCCTGGTACGGACGTGGCCCTGATCTGGGGCATCCTGTGGCACATTTTTGAGAACGGCTGGGAAGATCAGGAATTCATCCGCACCCGCGTGTGGGGCATGGACCAGATCAAGACCGAAGTCGCCAAGTGGACGCCCGAAGAGGTCGAGCGTGTCACGGGCACACCTGGCTCGCAGCTTGAGCGCGTTGCGCGCACGATGGCCAACAACCGTCCGGGCACCGTGATCTGGTGCATGGGTGGTACGCAACACACCAGCGGCAACAACAACACGCGTGCCTATTGTGTGCTTCAGCTGGCGCTGGGCAACATGGGTGTCACCGGCGGCGGCACGAACATCTTCCGCGGCCACGACAACGTGCAGGGCGCGACAGACCTTGGTGTTCTGAGCCACACGCTTCCAGGCTACTACGGTCTGTCAGGCGGCGCTTGGGGTCACTGGGCGCGTGTCTGGGGCGAAGATCCCGAGTGGCTTTCCAGCAACTTTGGGACGATCAAGGACAAGGAAGGCAAGGATGTGTCCTTGCAGAACCTGAAAGGTATTCCTGTCAGTCGCTGGATCGACGGTGTTCTGGAAGACGAAGCCAATATGGACCAGCCGAACAAGGTTCGGGCTATGGTGCTTTGGGGCCATGCCCCGAACTCGCAGACGCGGATGACCGAGATGAAGACGGCGATGGAGAAGCTCGACATGCTTGTCGTGATCGATCCATTCCCAACGGTCTCGGCGGTGCTGCATGATCGCACGGACGGTGTCTACTTGCTTCCGGCGACAACGCAGTTCGAGACATATGGCTCGGTGACTGCATCGAACCGGTCTCTGCAGTGGCGCGAGAAAGTCATGGATCCGCTCTTTGAGTCGAAAACCGATCATGAAATCATCGGTCTTCTCTCGAAGAAGTTTGGATTCCACGACCGGATCTTCCGCAACATCTCGATCGAAGATGATGGCGTTACGCCAAATATCGAAGACACGCTGCGCGAGATCAACAGCGGCATGTGGACGATCGGCTATACCGGACAGTCGCCTGAGCGTCTGAAGTTGCATATGGCGAACCAGCATACCTTTGACAGGACGACGTTGAAGGCGCTGGGTGGTCCGGCAGATGGCGACTACTACGGTCTGCCATGGCCAAGCTGGGGTACTCCAGAGATGAAGCACCCTGGTACGCCGAACCTTTACGATATGTCCAAACCGGTGGCCGATGGCGGTCTGACCTTCCGTGCACGTTTCGGCGTGGAGCGTGATGGTGAGAACCTGCTGGCCGAAGGTGTGGCATCCGTGGGTTCGGAAATCCAGGATGGCTATCCGGAGTTCACCATGCAGATGCTGATGGACCTCGGCTGGGACGGCGATCTAACCGACGACGAACGCGCAGCGATCGACGCGGTGGCCGGACCGGACACCAACTGGAAAACCGACCTTTCGGGCGGTATTCAGCGAGTGGCCATCAAGCATGGCTGTGCGCCATTTGGCAACGCCAAGGCGCGCGCGGTTGTGTGGACCTTCCCTGACCCGATCCCGCTTCACCGCGAGCCGCTTTATACTAATCGGCGCGATCTGGTCGCGGATTATCCAACCTACGAGGACCGGCACGACTATCGTCTGCCAACGCTTTATGCCTCGATCCAGAAAAACGACTTCTCCAAGGATTACCCAATAATCCTGACGTCGGGACGGCTGGTCGAGTATGAGGGCGGCGGTGACGAAACGCGGTCGAACCCGTGGCTGGCCGAGCTGCAACAGGACATGTTCGTGGAAATCAACCCGCGCGATGCCAACAACCTTGGTGTTCGGGATGGTGAACAAGTCTGGGTCGAAGGACCCGAAGGCGGCAAAGTCAAAGTCATGGCCATGGTGACCAACCGGGTGGGTGAAGGCGTCGCTTTCATGCCATTCCACTTCGGTGGTCATTTCCAGGGCGAGGACCAAAGGAGCAAGTATCCTGAAGGTGCCGACCCTTATGTCTTGGGTGAATCAACCAATACCGCCCAGACATATGGTTATGACTCTGTGACCCAAATGCAGGAGACGAAGGCGACTCTCTGCAAAATCACTGCAGCATAAGGAGGAGAAAGAGAATGGGAGCTAGAGCGAAGTTTCTCTGCGACGCCGAACGCTGCATCGAGTGCAACGCCTGCGTGACCGCGTGTAAGAACGAGCATGAGGTGCCTTGGGGCATCAACCGCCGTCGGGTTGTGACCATCGAAGATGGCAACCCCGGTGAACGCTCGATCTCGGTGGCCTGCATGCACTGCTCTGATGCACCGTGTATGGCGGTTTGTCCGGTGGACTGCTTCTACCAAAACGAGGAAGGGGTGGTGCTTCACTCCAAAGACCTCTGTATTGGGTGTGGTTACTGCTTCTATGCGTGCCCCTTCGGCGCGCCGCAGTTCCCGCAGGCGGGCAACTTCGGATCCCGCGGCAAGATGGACAAATGTACCTTCTGTGCCGGTGGACCTGAGGAAAACCACAGCCAGGCGGAGTTCCAGAAATACGGGCGCAACCGGATCGCAGAAGGCAAGTTGCCGATCTGCGCCGAGATGTGCTCGACCAAGGCCCTGCTGGCCGGGGATGGCGATGTCGTCGCGAATATCTATCGCGAGCGTGTCGTCTCCCGCGGCTTCGGCTCAGGTGCTTGGGGCTGGGGCACGGCCTACGACCAAAAGGGCGGCTAAGCCGCTCATGACCGGCACGAGATGAAGGATCTCTCTTGCCGGGCTAGGTTGAGGAAATAGGCGGGCGGCTCTCGGGCCGCCCCTCTTTCCAGACGATGCGCAAGACATCGTCAAAAGATTGACAGGGATTCTCGCCATGGCACGTATTCTGCTGACCCTCACGCTTTCCTTTTTCCTTGGTCTGCCCCTCGCCGCTCCGCTTGCGGCGCAAGAGGTCGCGCAGACCACAGAAACCGACCGATCTGCAACCGGCGGTGCCCAGACATTGGAAGACATTATGGCACGCCAGCGCGGTGAAGAGGTGCCCGATAGGGCCCGCGATGGCGATGATCCCGACAGTGCCGGCGCGGTGGCCGGTCAGTTGGGAACATTGGGCGGATCGTCAGACTCGGATGTCTGGAGTGCGCTACGTTACGGCACTGCTGATGTAACCGTGTCTTCTGGCGGACCAGAGGCCCGTGTGCTTATTCAGGATCGCGGCATGTGGTGGCTTCAGTTCCGTGAAGGGCCACTCATCACCTATGGCAGCTGGCTTCTGATCGGGACGCTTTTCGCATTGGCACTGTTCTACCTCGTGCGCGGCAAAATCATGATCGATGGTGAAAAGACCGGGCGGACCGTGACCCGGTTCAAGTTCATTGAACGTTTTGCGCATTGGTTGATGGCAGGGTCCTTCATCCTTTTGGGGATCACGGGGCTACTTGTCTTGGTTGGCCGAAAGGTGATCATCCCGACCTTCGGCCATGAAGCTTTTTCGACAATCGCGATCGCATCAAAATGGGTGCACAACAACGTTGCCTGGGCCTTCATGCTTGGATTGATCCTCGCCTTCGTCTTCTGGGTCGTGCACAACATCCCAAATCGCACGGATCTGAAATGGATAAAGGTTGGTGGCGGGATCTTCACAGAAGGCGTTCATCCACCAGCCAAGAAATTCAACGCTGGCCAAAAGCTCATTTTCTGGTCTGTCATCATTCTTGGTGCGTCGATTTCGGCCTCGGGGCTTTCACTGCTGTTCCCTTTCGAGTTGCCGATGTTTGCTAAGACTTTCGCCATCCTGAACCAGACCGGGCTACCCGAACTATTTGGCTTTGGTCTCTTGCAAGAACAGCTCGCGCCGCATGAAGAGATGCAATATGCTCAGCTTTGGCATGCCATCGTAAGCTTTGTCCTGATGGCCATCATCATCGCGCATATCTACATCGGTTCTGTCGGCATGGAAGGTGCGTTTGACGCCATGGGCTCGGGCGAAGTTGAAGAGCAATGGGCACGGGAACACCACGGGCTTTGGCTTGATGAGGTGCAGTCAAAAGAGGGCGCACCGTCTTCGGGCAAGGCAAAGCCCGCCGAGTGAATGTTCAGGCTGGCCGCAATTGCGGGAATGATCTGCGTGGCAAATACGCTTGCCGCGCAGGATTTCACGACGCTGAAAGGTCATGGCGGACCAGTGATGGGAATCGCCGTCGAACCCGAGACAGGGCAGGTTGCAACGTCTAGTTTCGACAATTCCGTGGGCCTCTGGACAGAGCGTGACCCTGAATGGCTTGAAGGGCACGACGCGGCGGTTGTCAGTATCGCTTTTATTGATGAAGCGACGGCTGTCTCTGGCGGAGATGACTTTGACATCATCATCTGGTCGCTTGAAACCGGGCAAAGCAAACGTCTCGAAGGGCATCAAGGCAAGGTTGCAGCGCTTGCCATATCTCCTGATCAGAAGCTGATTGCCTCGGCAAGCTGGGATGGCAGCGTGGGCTTGTGGCCACTTGATGGTTCAGAACCACGATTTCTAACCGGTCATGGCTCTGGTGTCAGTGACGTCCTATTCACCGCGGATGGCACACGAATTTTTACGTCTTCCGCGGACGGAACAATCCGGACTTGGCGGCTTGATGAATCGGACGGCGCACCGCGCATCGTTGTTAATCAGGGCTTTGGTGTTAATCAGCTTATTCTCGCGCCAGACGAAAGCTGGTTGGCTTACGGTGCGGTTGACGGCGTGACGCGCGTCGTTGACCCGGAAAGTGGCGACACACTTCGCGATTTCTCGCTTGATCGTCGTCCGATTCTTTCGATGGCCTATCACCCGGAAACCCATGCATTGGCTGCGGGCGATGGTCATGGCTACATCATGTTGATCGATACATCAGACTGGCGCATCACCCGTGATTTCAGAGCCATGCGCAATGGCCCTGTCTGGGCGCTCGATTTCTCGAACGATGGCACGTTAATCTATGCAGGTGGCATCGAAGATGTGGCATTTGCCTGGCCTGTGGCCTTTCTGGATGAGTTTGATCCTGCCGGCGGGACGGTGCGGAGTTTTCTCAAGGATCCCGAAGAGATGTCCAACGGCGAGCGCCAATTCATGCGGAAATGTTCGATTTGTCACGCTCTTACGCCGCCACCGTCCCGCAAGGCCGGGCCGACACTGTACGAAGTCTTTGGGCGTCAGGCCGGTACCGTTGCGGGATACCCGTATTCGGACATTCTGGATGGATCGGATATTGTGTGGTCAGATGACACGATTGACGCTCTGTTCGATATCGGGCCGGATCATTATATTCCTGGATCAAAGATGCCGATGCAGCGGATTACGGGTGAGCAAGACCGCAAGGACCTTATTGCGTTTCTAAAGCAAGCGGCAAACGGCAATGTGCCCGAGCAAGAGAGGGAGAACTAAGATGAAAGCGATGTACGCCGCGTTTCTGGCAACAGTCGTGATTGCGGTTGGCGCATGGTATGCGCTTGGTGAAATAGGCTTTTCCGCCGGGGATCGCAGCAGCAGTCCTGCTGTCAGGCTGGGCGACAGCTGACGATGAACAAACCCACCGCGCGCCCGACTACATCGGCTTCGTTGCGAACTGAGGGTGACTACGGTGAGAACCTGCAGTTCGCCTCGGTCCTCGTGATCGATGACGAGCCAGGCATGCGCAATTTCTTAACAAAGATACTTGAGCCCCGCGTCAAGCGGCTTGAACAGGCTCGCTCGGCTGAACAGGCCTCGGGCATTCTTGATCAATCCCATTTCGATCTGGTGATCCTTGATAACATCATGCCTAAGAAAACCGGTCTGGAGTGGTTAGAAGAACAAAGACGCGTGGGCCTGTTTGCTGATGCGATCATGATCACGGCGTATGCTGATCTGGATACGGCCATCAAAGCGCTGCGCACCGGGGTGGCGGATTTCGTTTTGAAACCCTTTCGAGCGAACCAGATATTGAACGCTGTCGCGCGTGCGCTTGACCGAAAATACCTGCGCCGGGAGAATTTCCTTCTCAAGCATGAATTGTCTGGTGGCAGCACGCGTGGGCCTGGTCGTCTTCTGGGACATTCGCCTGCGATCCAGTCCGTGCGCGAAACGCTCGCAAGACTGGGTCCAACGCAAGCTCCGGTGCTTTTCACCGGTGCCAGTGGAACCGGCAAGGAAATCGCCGCGCGCACCTTGCACGGTCTTTCTGATCGCGCCGAGAAACCATTCGTTCCGGTCAATTGTGCCACCATTTCAACAGATCGTATTGCTGAAGAACTCTTTGGTGTCACCGACGGGTCGTCACATCGCAAGGATGGTTTGTTTTTGCATGCTGACGGCGGGACGCTCTTTCTTGATGAGGTGGCCCAGCTTCCAGAGCAGGTGCAGGCGGCGCTTTTGCGCGTGTTGGAAGATCACAAAATTCGCCCTCTTGGTGCCGAGCGGGAGATCCCGCTAAACCTGCGGTTTTTCTTTGCGACCAATGCTGATCTGCAACTGGCTGTGGAGCAGGGGAAGTTTCGTGCCGATCTTTATCATCGGATCAACGTGGTCAATGTTCAGATGCCGAAACTCTGTGATCGGCAGGACGACATCGTGGAACTTGCTGCGTTGTTCATGAGTGAAAGCTCGGAGACGCTTGGGCATCCGTCGCTTGATCTGAATGAAGAAATTCTTCTGAAACTGAGCCGTTATGATTGGCCGGGCAATGTGCGGGAGCTGCGAAACCTGATCGAAAGGTCCGTGATTCTTGGCGCTTTCCCGGAAGAGTTCGACGCGCGGGGCACGGTCTCGGGCGCACTGGCGATTGAGAAGCTGGAGTTGGTCGAGCAACGCCACATCATGAATGTGTTGGATGCTTGTGGTGGCAACAGAGCCGAAGCCGCCCGTCGCTTGGGCGTGTCGCGAAAGACAATTGATCGCAAGTGCGCGGCTTGGGGCAACTCGTAGATCAGGCGGCTTCCTGATCGTCCTGAGCCTCGGGAAGCCAGACCGAGAATTCCGCGCCGCCATCGTCTTGATTGCGAACAGTGATCAGCCCATTGGCCTGCCGTATCAAGGTCTGGCTGACCGAAAGGCCAAGACCGGTGCCCTCCCCAAGTTTGGTCGTATAAAAGGGATCGAAAACGGTGTTCAGCCGCTCTGCATCGACGCCCGGACCAGTATCCGCCACGACAAGTGTTGTGCCGATGCGGCCATCGCGCATCGATTTTCCGACAGACAGTTTCAGCTTTCCGTTGTTGTCCATGGCCTGCACTGCATTGACGATCAGATTGATGATCACTTGCTGCAGTTCGCCGGTGTTCATGCTGACCGGAGGTGCGTCAGATCTTTCGATTTCGACCTCGATATCGCCTTTACTGATCACATAGTCGACAAGCACCAGGCAATCATCAAGGACCGTACCAACGTCAATCTGCTCGGCGAAAACGCCGTAGTCGCTTGGCCGGGCAAACTGCAGCAGTTTGCTGACGATGGCGTTGATGCGTGAAATCTGCTTGTCGATCAGGGCCAGCTCGGTTGCCACCGGATCGGCTGCTTCGGCCAAGGTTTCGCGAATGACATCGACATTGCCCTGAATGACGGCCACAGGGTTATTGATCTCATGTGCGACGCCCGCTGTGATCTCGCCGATTGAGGCCAGCTTCTCGCTCATGACCAGTTGCTGATAGGTGGCCTCGAGTTTTTCGTTGGTCTCCCGAAGTTCTTTCGTGCGGTCTTCGACGCGCTCGTTCAATTCGTCGGCCCAGGACCGCAGCGCACGGTCGCGTTCCTGCACTTGATCGAGAAGCTCATCGAGGTGAGCCGCGACCTCTCCGATTTCATCTTTCGCCGCCACCTCGCCGATGCGGGCATCCAGTTGCCCGCCTTCCACGCGCTTCATGGTCAGCGTCATCCGTTCAAGAGGCGAGAAAATTCCCCCGGCAAGGCGCAGGAACAGAGGAATGGTCAAAGCAAGCACGGCGGCAAAAGCCGAGAATATAAGGATGTAGGCCCCGCGCTTGGCCGTGATGAAAGGCGCTTCAAGATAGCCGACATAAAGCATGCCGACCCTTTGGTCGCGGCTGTCAATCAAGGGCAGGTATCCAGAGATATACCAGTCATTTACGACAAATGCGCGATTGAGCCAGGTTTGCCCTTCATCAAGGACCGCATTCCTGACAACGGCAGACACGCGGGTGCCTAATGCGCGCGCACCCTCAAAAAGCCGAACATTCGTGGACACCCGAACATCTTCAAGAAAGAGCGTTGCGGTGCCTTGTCGTTCTCCGTTCTCTGTGCCTTCGGAATGATAGACGAGGGCGTTGATCGTATCGATAAAGTCCAGATTGCGGTTCAGAAGAATGCCGCCAACCAGAACGCCGATCCGTCCCGGCACAGAGACGCCGGTTGCTGTGTGAACGACCATCCCGCGATCCTCGACCACTCTGTCGGTCGGAACTGCAGCCTCCGTTTCAATCAGCGATAGCCGGGCGCGAAGAGCCAGATCTTCGTCAATCGCCGTCAGATCCAAGCCGGAAAAAATATCGATTTCAGTGCCGCCTCGTCCGTGAATTGCACTTTCTATGACAGGCCATTTCGACCCGGCTTGCTGCGCTGCTCCGCGCGGGAGGTAATATAGGAAATCCAGAGCAAGTTCTTCGCGCTTTCGTTCTAGAAAATCATCAAGCTGGCCGCGAGACAGGTTCGCTGCATCGCGAAAGGCTGCGGATGTGGCAAGGGCTTCCACCCCGTCGCCGGTGGTGATCATGATTTGCGCCAGATATTGCTCGGCGATGCGCAAGTCGCTTTCGACGTTGGCGATGAGAAGATTGTCGTAGTTCGCAGCCCAGCGGCTTACCGCAAGCCACAACAAGAGCGGCATAAGAACCACCAGTGGCAGCAATGCCAGGATGAGCAATCTCAGGCGAACCGACGTCATGTCAGATTTTCCTTCTCCCTGCCTGAAACATTAAGCCATTCCCGTGCCTTGGTCCATTATTGCGGTCTCTGGTCGCTATCTTTGAGTTTTGTTTCTGGCGGCCTGTGCGCTATGACGCGAAAAAGCGATATTCTTTGAGGGGCACTGACATGGCTGAACTGTTAACAATCGAAAATCTAGGTAACCTGCTGATGCTGTGCTTTCTGCAGGCTGTTCTAGGCTTCGACAACCTGCTCTACATCTCGATTGAATCACAACGTGCGCCGGTCGCGCATCAAAAAGCGGTTCGGTTCTGGGGCATCATCATCGCGGTGGCGCTCAGGGTTATTCTTCTTTTCACCATGATCCAGCTCATCGATGCGATGGCTGAGCCATTCTACATTTTCAACTCACCCGGTTTTCTGGAGGGTGGAGTGAATTTCGCCACCTGCGTCTTTATCTTGGGTGGCATCTTCATCATCTATACGGCTGTCAAAGAGATCAGCCATATGCTCACCATCGAGCATCTGGACACCGATGTTGAGGGCAAGTCAGGAAAGTCAGCGGTCAAGGTTGTCATGCTTATCGTGTTGATGAACCTCATTTTTTCCTTTGACTCGGTTCTCTCAGCATTGGCGATCACGGATGTCTTCCCGATTTTGGCGACAGCCATCATTCTGTCGGGAATTGCCATGTTGGTTCTGGCCGATGGCGTGACGCGGTTTCTCGAGAAGAACCGGATGTACGAAGTTCTGGGTCTCTTTATCCTGCTTATCGTGGGTGTCGTTCTTCTGGGCGAGGCCGGGCAGGCGGCGGCGCATGCGATGCATGATGACAGTCTCGCGCTGAAGGTGTTCGGCTACGAGGTGATCCCGATGTCCAAGACCACGTTCTACTTCTCCGTTCTGGTTCTTGTCGCGGTCGAAATCATTCAGTCCGGCTATACACGGAAGCTGAATGCCGAACGTCGGACCCATTCAAAGCTGTAAGCAGTGGCGCAAAACACGGCGCAGATATGCTGCTGCGTCGGGCTGTGGAAACTTCCCCCTAGCAAGGGATAGGTCCATGACCTAAGTTGTTTGAGGTGAACGCCAATCAGAGGGGATTATGACGGGAAGTGGCCTGCAAAGACTGGCATTTGTTCTGCTTGTCATACTGATCCTTTACGTCTCTTTCACAGGGGGCGTGTGATGGCGCAGCGTTATGGCGGAAAATACAGCCCGGATGGCCAGTCGCCGTCAACAGGAGCGCCTGAGCGCGGGGCTTATCAAGGTGCGCGCAGGACGCAGGCGGGTGGACGTGTAAACCTGTTGTTTCTCGCTCCGCTGCCGCTGATCTGGTCGGCTTTCACATCAGGCCCCACCGGGTTGGCACTCTATCTCATCGCACTTGGTGCTCTGCTTCTTGCGGCGTGGCTGACGCGAGAGGGAATTGTCGCCCAGGAATCCTACGAGTCTCGGAAAATCGCCCGCGCGCCGGGGTTTCCACGCAAAATGGCGGGTTCGGTCTTCACCGGGCTTGGTCTTGCGGTCGCTGGGTTTGCATCAACAGGTGGTTTTGCCGTGCCGGTTATCTATGCCGTTCTCGGGGCAGCGCTGCATTTCATGGCTTTTGGACCCGATCCGATGCGTGACAAGGGCATGGAAGGCATTGACAAGATGCAGACTGATCGTGTTGCGCGCGTGGTGGACAAGGCTGAGAATTATCTGTCGGCAATGTCCGATGCGATGAAACGTGCCGGAGACCGGCAGGCCGAAGCGCGACTGGAGCGGTTTCAGACCAGCGTCCGTGACATGCTTCGAACCGTTGAGGATGATCCGCGCGATTTGACCGCGACGCGCAAATATTTGGGCGTCTACCTGATGGGCGCTCGGGACGCGACGGCGAAGTTCGCGGACATCTATAGTCGGTCGCGGGATGCGAAAGCGCGCTCTGACTATATGATGCTGCTGACGGACCTGGAAGAGAATTTCACGGCCAAGACGCGAAAGCTCTTGTCCGACAATAACAGTGATCTGGAGGTCGAAATTGGCGTCTTGCGGGACCGTTTGGCGCAAGAAGGCATTCGACTGGAAGACACGCAATAGCCCGGAGGGGGATTTATGTCAGAGGACATTCGCAAAAAAGCAGAGGCCGCATTGGCCGAAGTGGAAGAGATCAGCCGGGTCATTCTGCCCGAGCCGAAAGAGGCCGGGGCCATTGTTCCGCTTGCGAAGGCAGAGCCCGCCGAGGAAGCCGAAATTCGCAAGCGCATGGACGAGATTGATATGGGTGATACCAACTCAATCGTTTCCTTCGGATCCGCCGCGCAGTCGGAACTACAAGAGATATCTCAATCCATGCTGCAAGGTGTGCGCAACAAGGATGTTGGTCCTGCGGGCAGCTCACTGCGCAACATTGTGACGACCATCCGAGGCTTTTCGGTGTCCGAACTTGACGTTCGCAGAGAACGTACCTGGTGGGAGAAGCTCTTGGGTCGCGCGGCGCCTTTTGCCAAATTCACCGCCCGCTTCGAGACGGTTCAAGGGCAGATTGACAAGATTACCGACGATCTTTTGCAGCATGAGCATACGCTGTTGAAAGACATCAAGTCACTCGACCTGCTCTATGAGAAAACGCTGCAGTTCTACGACGAACTGGCGCTTTACATTGCCGCTGGCGAGGCCAAGCTGAAAGAGCTGGATGAAAAGGCAATTCCGGCCAAAGAAGCCGAGGTCGAGGCCGCACCGGAAGACCAGCAGGTGATGCAGGCGCAGGAATTGCGCGATCTGCGGGCCGCCAGGGACGATCTTGAGCGGCGGGTTCATGACCTGAAACTCACACGTCAAGTGACGATGCAGTCATTGCCCTCGATCCGTCTGGTACAGGAGAATGACAAATCACTGGTGACCAAGATCAATTCGACGCTGGTCAACACCGTGCCGCTCTGGGAAACTCAATTGGCGCAAGCCGTTACGATCCAACGCTCGGCAGAAGCGGCTGCCGCGGTGCGCGATGCCAACGATCTGACCAACGAATTGCTCACGGCCAATGCCGAGAATCTGCGAGATGCGAACAAGATGATCCGCGAGGAAATGGAGCGTGGTGTCTTCGATATCGAAGCGGTCAAACAAGCCAATGCTGATCTGATTGGCACGATCGAAGAAAGCTTGCAGATTGCCGACGAAGGCAAAGCCCGCCGCGCTGCTGCGGAAGAAGAGCTCAAGAAGATGGAGGCCGAGCTTCGTGATACGCTCGCCGCGGCCACATCTCGTCGTGACGGCGTTGGTGACAACGCTGGCACCGCGGTGCCGAGCTAAGGGACGAGGCCGCTCACATTGCTCAGGGTTCATCGTGTCTGGCGCATAATGTTAGGTCTTGCTGCAACCGGTCTTGTCGCCGGTTGCCTGGCCTCTACGGCCTTGGATCCATCCACGAAACCCCAGGCCCGTCCGGCAGATCTGGCTGATGCAGACGATGTGCAACCGTCGGCGACAAGCGAGGCGCTGACGCTTTACTACGCAAGGCTGCAGAACGACCTGCAGGCGCAAGACCTGATGCGCACTGGCGGTGGGGGGGTCGATACGCCCTTTAGTGATACAGATCTCAGGCGAAATTTTGAGCGGATCGCCTTCTACAACGAGTATCAGAACAACGGTGGTCTTAGCCCAGCGGATGACGTGCCAGGACGATTGCGCAAGTGGCGCGTGCCGGTGCGAATTGGCGTGGAGTTTGGGGCTCGGGTGCCCAAAGACATTCAGACGCGGGATTTGACCAGCATAAAGTCCTATGCAGCCCGGCTGTCTCGTGTCACCGGTCATCCGATTTCGGTGAACAACAGCGATGCCAATTTCATCGTCATGATCATGAGTGCCGACGACGCAGAAGAGGCGAGCGCGCGCACGAAAGAGATACTTCCCAGCTTTCAGCGTGGCAGCCCGGGCTTTTACAGGCGATTGCCGCGTGCAATTCGTTGCTTTGTGATCGCGGCGGGGCTGGAGGATAACTACGAGTACCAGGCGGCTCTTTCTTACATCCGATCAGAGAACACCGCGTTGCAGCGGCTGGCCTGTATTCACGAGGAACTGGCACAGGGTCTGGGCTTGGCCAATGACAGCCCCCGCGCGCGGCCTTCGATTTTCAACGACGATGAGGAATTCGCGCTGCTGACGACGCATGACGAAGAGTTGTTGCGGACCCTCTATAACCCAAGTCTGAAAACGGGCATGTCTCTCGAAGAGGCACGGCCGATATTTTCACGGATATTTGCCAATCGCAGCGGTCCCAGCTGACAGTCAAAGGAGACCAAACATATGGGTATTCTCGATTTTCTTACGGGTGAATTCATCGACGTCATCCACTGGACGGATGATACGCGCGACACCATGGTCTGGCGGTTTGAGCGTGAAGGGCACGAGATCAAATATGGTGCCAAGCTCACCGTGCGCGAGGGGCAATCAGCGGTTTTCGTCCATGAAGGTCAGCTCGCGGATGTGTTCACGCCCGGCCTTTACATGCTTGAAACCAACAACATGCCGATCCTGACCACGATCAATCACTGGGATCATGGGTTCAAAAGCCCCTTTAAATCAGAGGTCTATTTTGTCAGCACGACCCGCTTCAATGACCTGAAATGGGGCACGAAGAATCCGATCATGCTGCGTGACCCAGAGTTTGGCCCGACACGGTTGCGCGCTTTCGGAACTTATTCGGTGCGTGTCGTGGACCCGGCGAAATTTCTGGTCGAGATTGTGGGGACAGATGGTGAATTCACCATGGATGAGATCAGCTACCAGATCCGAAACATTATCGTGCAGGCCTTTTCGCGTATCATTGCGGCCTCTGGCATTCCGGTTCTGGACATGGCGGCGAACACCGCCGAGTTGGGCAAGCTGGTGGCGGAAGAGATTTCCGAGGTGGTCGCGGAGTATGGCCTGAATATTCCCGAATTTTATATCGAGAACATCTCGTTGCCGCCTGCCGTGGAAGAGGCGCTCGATAAGCGTACCTCGATGGGTGTTGCGGGTGATCTGAGACGTTTCCGCGACTATTCCACAGCCGAGGCGATGACGGCTGCGGCGCGGAACCCTGATGGGGGTGGAGGCATGGGTGCAGGTCTTGGAATGGGCATGGGTATGGCAATGGCCACGCAGATGGGCGGGCAGGCAGCGCCGCCGCCTCCTCCGGTCGAACATGTCTGGCACATTGCGGAAAACGGCAAGACGCATGGGCCCTATTCCCGGGCGGATCTGGGCCGAATGGCAGGCGAGGGCAAGCTGACGCGTCAAACTTATGTCTGGACCGCCGGACAGGATGGGTGGTTGCCAGCCGATGAGGTGCAGGAATTGGCACAGCTCTTTACCGTTTTGCCGCCGCCGCCACCTCAGGGATAAAGCACTTTCAACCAGAAAAAGCCTTTTGCTCAGGTTGACCCAATCAGATGCCGGAAGACCGATCTCCTGTCGAAGAACACCGTTTCCCCTGCGACAATTGCGGCGCGGATTTTCGGTATGCGCCTCGTGATGAACAACTGATCTGCGATCATTGTGGCAATACCCAGGATGTCGCGCAATCCAGCCCGTGGGCGACCTCAATCCGCGAGCTCGATTTTCAGACCGCGCTAGACGGGCAATTGGCTGAGGCCGAGATTGAGGAAACCCGCGTCGTACAATGTCTGAACTGTGCGGCACAGGTCGAGTTTGATGAGACATTGCACGCCGCCGAGTGTCCGTTTTGTGCCACGCCAGTTGTGACCGATACCGGCATTCACCGTCACATCAAGCCGCGCGGCCTTTTGCCGTTTCGTGTGGATGAGCCAAGCGCGCGGGGGGCGATGTCGGACTGGCTGGGCAGTCTATGGTTTGCGCCGAACGGGCTGCAGGACTATGCCCGCAAGGGTCGCAAGATGCAGGGCGTCTACGTGCCCTATTGGACCTATGACGCCGACACCAAGTCAAGCTATCGCGGCGAACGGGGCACGGTTTACTACGAAAACAAGACCGTCACGCGCAATGGAAAACGGCAGAATGTCCGCGTAGCGAAGGTGCGTTGGCGGCCTGTTTCGGGTCGCGTGGCGCGGTTCTTTGACGATGTTCTTGTGTTGGCGTCGCGCACCCTGCCGAAGCGATATACAGATGGGCTCGAACCTTGGGATCTAAGCGATTTGCGTCCTTATTCGCCTGAGTACCTCGCCGGGTTCAGGGCCGAAGGCTATCAGGTGGAGTTGCGGGACGGGTTTTCCGAGGCGCGTCAGATCATGGACAATGTCATTGCCCGCGATGTCCGCTTTGACATCGGCGGCGACAGGCAACGCATTCACTCGATCAGCACCGACATCAAGGATGTGACCTTCAAACATGTGCTGTTGCCGGTCTGGCTGGCGGCCTACAAATATCGCGGCAGGACCTATCGCTTTGTGGTCAACGGACGCAACGGCAAGGTGCAGGGGGAGCGCCCTTACTCCGCCATCAAGATTGCCATTGCGGTTGTATTGGGTGCAATTGCGGCGGCGGCAATTGGCTATTTGGTGGCCATCAACCAATGAGGGTGACATGACGTCAGATGCCGACACATTTCACCGCGTAATGCAGGCGCGTTATTCCTGCAGGGCGTTCAAGCCCGATTCGGTGCCGAAAGGCGTGATCGAGAGCATACTGGATACGGCACGACACACCGCCAGCTGGAACAACGTGCAGCCGTGGCAGGTGATCGTGACATCTGGTGCCGAGACGGACCGGTTTCGCAAAGCGCTCCTGGAAGAGGTGCGAAGCGGCAAGCCCGGCCCGGACCTTGACTGGCCCGAGGCTTATCCCGATGAGTTGGGGGAGCGGCGCCGCACCTGTGGTTATGCGCTTTACAATGCAGTTGGGATCGCGCGAGAGGACCGCGCGGCCCGTGGGCGACAATCCATGCGTAATTTTGAACTTTTCGATGCGCCGCATGTGGCGATCTTGCATACGCCCAAAATTCTTGGGGCCTATGGCGCGCTTGATGCGGGCGGGTTTCTGACCGCCTTTATGTCGGCTGCAACTGCGCAGGGCCTCGGCACTATCGCGCAAGCGGCTGTTGCCGGATACCCGGCCGTCATCCGGCGGCAGTTCGGGATTGGCGAGGACCGTTTGATCCTGTGCGCGATATCATTTGGCTACGCCGATACCGAACACCCAGTGAACAACTACCGGACCGAACGGGAACCCGTCGAAGCCTTCGCGCGTTTTTTGAGCGATGACTAGTCTGCCCACTCCCAGGGCCGGGTGAACTGACCGAGTGTCTGTGACAGGGTCGCCTCATCCACGTCACCGGATTTGGCGACTTTCGCGATCAGGCCACGCTTCTTGTCGTCGATGACCTCGGTGACAGATGCGGCTATCCCTGCTTTTTCAAGCTCGGCGTTGTAAATCCGCGTGATCGCACGCTTGCGCAGATCAGGTTTGAAGACTTTGCCGACGGCGGTCTTGGGCAATTCGGGCAGCACTTCGATATGCTTGGGAATAGCGGCGCGTTCATGCACATGCTTTTTGCAGTGCTCCAGCAGAGTTTCGCCATCTACATCGCCGCCTTCGACAAGCTCCACATAGGCGCAAGGGATTTCACCGGCATGGGCATCTGGCTGACCGATGGCCCCTGCCATGGCCACCGCACTATGAGCCATGAGCGCCTCTTCGATCTCGGCGGGGTCAATGTTGTGTCCGCCGCGAATGATGAGGTCCTTGGCGCGGCCTGTGATCCAGAGATAACCGTCCGGGTCAATCCGGCCCAAGTCACCGGTGCGCAGGTATTCATTGTAGTGATAAAGATCGGCGTTCTTGGCCGCCTCGGTGTAGGTGTTGCCAGAGAAAACACCGGGGTTCGAGATGCAGATCTCGCCCACCTGGTCCGGCTCGCATTCCATCGGGCCATTATCTGTCGCGGTAATGATCTTCACATCCGTATGCGGGAAAGGCACACCGACGGAGCCGACTTTCTTTTCGCCGGTGGGCGGGTTGCAGGACACGAGGCACGTGGCCTCGGTCAGCCCGTAGCCTTCGATCACGGCCATACCGGTGGCCGATTCAAACCGTTTGAACAGCTCCATCGGCATTGGCGCAGAGCCAGAGAACGCGTTTTTGACTGTCGAGACATCGGCGTCCACCTTGCGCTGCATGAGCGCGGCCACAGCGGTTGGCACGGTGATGACAAAGGTGGTTTTCCAGCGTTCGCAAAGCTTCCAGAAATTGTCGAACACGCCATCGCCACGGTAACCCGCTGGGGTGGGGAAAACCACATGTGCGCCGGATTTGATCATCGCCATCAGGATCACGTGGCAAGCAAACACGTGGAAGAGCGGCAGGGGGCACATCACACTATCTTGCTCAGTAAAGAGCAGCCGATGCCCCAGCCAGCCATTATAGACCATGCCCGAATACCGGTGTTGGGCAACTTTTGGCATGCCCGTTGTGCCGCCTGTGTGAAAGTAGGCCGCAACACGATCTCCGGCGCTGTCTTCAAAGCTGAGCGTCTTGGGGTGCTTGGCCATCTCGGCGTTGAAGTTCTTGAGATCCGCGTGATGGTTGGCCGGATTCTTGGGGCGGATAAGTGGCACGATCCAGCTTTTCGGGGGTGTCAGGTAGCGGTTCATGTCCACTTCGAGAACGGTATGCACATTCGGCGCGTGGCGCACGGCTTCGGCCGTTTTCTGGGCGATGTCTGTTTTTGGGAACGCGCGGAGGGTCACAACCACTTTTGCATTCGTCTCGCGCAGGATGGCGCCAATTTGTTCGGGCTCTAGCAAAGGGTTGATTGGATTGGCGATGCCAGCAACCATTGCTCCGATCGTGGCAATCGCGGTCTCAAGCGTATTGGGCATGACCAGCGCCACGACGTCCTTTTCACCGATTTTCAGGCTGCGAAAGAGGTTGGCGGCTTGAGTGACCTGATCGTGAACCTGTTGCCAGCTCAGCGTTTCGGCCTTGTCGGTCGGACCAGACATGATCTGGTAGCTGATCGCGGGGCGCGAGGAGAAGGACGCAGTTGTCTCGGACAGCATCTGGTAGACAGTTTTGGGAACGTCGCGCTCTTCCCATGGCATTTCATTCTGAATGTCCAAAACATCCTGGCGCGTGGCAAATGTCATATTGTGTCCTCCCAATCGGTGCTGCGGCTCCTGACGCGGCACGCCTTCCATCGCGCTAACATGCTCAGGTTTAACCTATGGCGCAAGTTTGACGCTGCGTTTTATCTTACCCCAGTAGCTGGCTCATTTTGTCATCTGATCAATGTTCCACGCGTCACGGCCTGCATGTGCTCGATATATGTTGCCTGGGACCAGCCGCAGTCTTGTGTGAGATGCTCCCAGGTGGCAATGGACAGCAAGGTCCACAACAGATCGGTCGCTTGTGCAACAGACAGGGCTGTTGCCAGGTCGCCATCGCGATCAAGGGCATCGATCGCCGCGGCGCATCCTTCTCGCATATCTCCCATGCGTTCCGACCAGGCTTTGTCGGCATCTTCGTCGGTTTCCTTCATCACCATCAGCGTTTTTGCCACTGCGTAAATCTTCGGGATGTAGTTCCCCCAAGCCAAGACAAATGCTGCCAAGCGTTCCTGACCGGTTTTGGCAGCGCGGCTTTGCGCAAGCATCTCGTCCACGCCGAATTGGCTGTCCTGATATTTGGTCGTCGCGATGAAAAGCTCTGTCCGGTTGGGAAAATGCAGATAAAGCGCCTGACGGCTGACTCCGGCTTTCTTGGCAATGTCTGACATGCGTGCGGCAACACCAGGGTTTGAATCCAGCAAATTCCAGGCCGCTTTCAAGATCCGGATACGAGTCGAATTTTCTTCACTTGACACGGTGTAAATCTCCTTCTATTTACACCGTGTCAATTTACACTGTGTCAAGTCAACATGAAACTGAAGGAGACCTGAAAATGACACGAAGAATTTTTATCTGGGTGGCCAATCCGAAACCGGGTTCGCTCTGTGCGGCGCTGGCTGATGCCTATCAATCTGGTGCGGCGCAAAGAGGCGCCGAGATGCGCCGCATGGATCTGTCGGATATGCAGTTCGATCCCCATTTCGAAGGATACGGCCCGGACGCCCCGGCACTGGAGCCAGATCTTTTGGCCTGGCAGGATAACGTGGCCTGGGCCGATCACGTTCTGATCGTGCACCCCTATTGGTGGGGGGCGATGCCAACGACAGCCAAGGCCGTTCTTGATCGCGCGCTGACCTCTGGGTTCGCCTACAAGTATCATCGCCGGGGGATGAAGTGGGACAAGCTTCTGACAGGCCGCACGGCAGACGCGTTCATCACCTCCGATACACCCCCATTGCTGGATACCTTGCTCTACCGCAGCCCGGGCCGCCGGGTTCTGCGCAATCAGGTTCTGAAATTCTGTGGCATCAAACCTCGGAAAATCCTGCAATTCGGGTCGGTCAAGCTGGCAGATCCAGAGAAAATCAAGGGCTGGCTAAACCGGGCCGAAACCCTGGGCCGCAGCGCGGCTTAGACCGGCAAAAAGGAGAAACACCATGACACCTTTCATCACGATCACGGTCTATGCGCTGGCCACATTGCTTTTGGCACTCATTTCGGGCGTCTTTCTCGCCTTCTCCGATTTCATCATGCGCTCATTGCGTGCCGCCTCTCCGCCAAGCGGCATTGAGGCCATGCAACAGATCAACCGCAAGGTCTATTCGTCGGTCTTTCTTGCATTGCTCGTCGGCATGGCACCGGTCGCGACAGTGCTGTCGCTCTATGCCTTCGCCTTTGTAGACGGACCCGAGAAACCGTGGTGGATCGCCGGTGGCGCATTTTATGTCGCAGGCACGTTTCTGGTCACTGTCTTAGGCAATGTGCCGATGAACAAGCGGCTTGATCCGATGTCGCCCGATGGTGTTGTTGCGCAGGATTATTGGCGCAGCTACGCGACCACCTGGACGGTTTGGAACCATGTGCGCACTGTTGCGTCGGCGCTCGCCGCCGCCTGCATGTTCATTGGGTGCTTGTTGTATGTCTAGATCATACAGTGCGAACAAAAAATTGGCGGGCCTTTCGCAACTTACGAAAGGCCCGCCTATTTTTGGAGGTGGTGGGATCAGGAGACGTCCTTGTAACTGATCTCTCGCTGATCCTGGCCAACCTTGTCACGACGAACAAGCAAGCGATTGAGGGCGTTGATATAGGCCTTGGCAGAGGCCACCACCGTGTCGGTGTCAGCAGACTGACCAGTGGCGATGTTACCCGCCTCTTCAAGCCGAACCGATACCGTCGCCTGCGCGTCAGTCCCTTCAGTCACTGCATGCACTTGATAAAGCGACAGATGTGCCTCGTTGGGGTGCAGCTCACGCACGGCGCGGAAGGTGGCATCAACCGGGCCGTCCCCCGACTGCGTGGCCGATTTTTCAACCCCGTCGATGGTCATCACCATCTCAGCCTCGGCCTGTCCGCCTGTACCGCAAACCACCCGCAGGGATTTCAACACAAGCCGGTCGTTTTCCACATCTTCGCCAGCTGTCACCAAGGCAATCAGATCGTCGTCAAAAACCTCTTTCTTGCGGTCGGCCAGTTCCTTGAATCGGACAAACACGTCATTGAGTTGATTGTCGGCGAGTTCAATCCCCAGATCGCTCAGTTTCGAACGCAGTGCGGCGCGGCCGGAATGTTTCCCCATCACGATATTGGTCTCGGTGAGGCCAACATCCTCGGGGCGCATGATTTCGAACGTTTCGGCGTTTTTCAGCATGCCGTCCTGATGAATGCCACTCTCATGCGCAAACGCGTTTTTGCCGACGATGGCCTTGTTGAACTGCACGTTGAAGCCACTGACCGTGGCCACCCGGCGGCTGATATGCATAAGCTTCGTGGCGTCGATCTGGGTGTAGTAGGGCATGATGTCGCCGCGCACCTTCATGGCCATCACCACCTCTTCCAGTGCCGTGTTGCCCGCCCGTTCTCCAAGACCGTTGATCGTGCATTCGATCTGCCGCGCGCCGCCCGCCACAGCGGCCAGAGCGTTGGCTGTCGCCATGCCAAGGTCATTGTGGCAATGGGTGGCAAAGACAACCTCGTCTGCGCCTGGCACCTCATTGATCAAGCGACGGATCAGGTCAGCAGATTCGACCGGCGCTGTGTAACCGACTGTGTCAGGGATGTTGATCGTGGTGGCCCCCGCCTTGATCGCGATTTCGACGACGCGAGCGAGGTAATCCCACTCGGTCCGCGTTGCATCCATCGGCGACCATTGCACATTGTCGCAGAGATTGCGTGCATGGGTGACGGTGTCGTGAATGCGGTCCGCCATTTCATCCTGCGTGAGGTTCGGGATTGCTCGGTGCAAGGGCGACGTGCCGATGAAGGTGTGGATACGTGGGCGTTGGGCATGCTGCACCGCGTCCCAGCAGCGGTCAATATCCTTGAAATTGGCGCGTGCCAGCCCGCAGATTACCGAATTCTTGGTGTTTTTGGAAATCTCGCTGACCGCGTTGAAATCGCCCTCAGAGGCGATGGGAAACCCGGCTTCGATGATATCGACACCCATTTCATCCAGAAGTCCGGCAATTTCCAGCTTTTCGCCATGGGTCATGGTCGCGCCAGGGCTCTGCTCGCCGTCGCGCAGCGTGGTGTCAAAAATGACAACTCTGTCTTTATCTGTGTTGGTCATGATGTATCTCTTTGTTTGTCCTAAGCCATTGGCGCGATCAGGCATCCTCTGAGCGGTCGCGCCGGGTCAGGGCACGCTCAGAGGCGGCTTAGGAGCAGCAGGAGGGCAGCCATACGAACGACGTCCGGGCGGTGGCTGTGAATGATATGATCCTGCATCGTCATGGCGGCAGATTATAGGCGCCCTTCGGGTGCTTGAAAACCCCAGAATTCACGCTCTCAGACGAATTGGAGGCCGTACCGTTTTGTGCCGGTGACAGGCCCTACCCAGGGCAGGGCCGAGTTGCACCAAATCTCATAGCGTGGCGGCAAATCGCGGCGCTGGTGGATTGTGCCGGCCCGCAAGTTGTAAAGCTCGGGTGGATCATCGGTTGCGGCCGAATAGATGCTGCTTCCGCATGTCTCACAGAAAGCCAAAATGCGTTTATTCCCGCTATCGGCTTTCTTGATATAGGTTTTGGGCACCGCACCGGTCAGGCGAAAAGTATCTGCGCTTACCATGGCGATGGTTCGATAATCCGAGGCGGAGGTGACCTGGCAATCGGTGCAGTGGCAAATCCCGACCTTTTCCGGGTCCAGTTCGGCCTCATACGTGACCGCGCCGCAATGACAGCTGCCGGATATGTGCATGGGTTTTCCCTTTCAGCTTAGTGTGCAGGGTCAAGATACAGCGCTCGCCGTCGCATTTCGAGCGCTTTGCCAACTTGACCCCGGCAATGGTGCGCCTAGCTCCTCCGGCATGAGGAAAGCTCTTGTAATCGGTGCCTCAGGCGGGATCGGGTCGGCACTATGCGCCGCGCTCGAAGCGCGGGGCGTGTTGGTAACCGCGTTGTCGCGTACACAAGACGGGCTGGATGTCACGGATGAGACCTCGATCGAGGCGACCGTGGCCGGGCTGGAAGGTCCCTATGACCTTATCTTCGTTGCCACCGGGGCGCTTGAGATCAACGGGGCGGAGCCTGAAAAAACCATTCGCGATGTCACTGCGCAGGCGATGCTTGACCAGTTTGCACTCAATTGCGTGGGGCCATCACTGATTTTCAAGCACACACACAGACTATTGCCACGCAAGGGCCGAGCGGTTTTTGCCGCACTCTCGGCACGAGTGGGCTCAATAGCGGATAACGGGCTGGGAGGCTGGTACGCTTACCGGACAGCAAAGGCTGCTCTCAACCAAATGCTGCATTCCAGCGCGATCGAACTGGCACGCAGCCGGAAAGAGGCGATTTGCGTGGCGCTTCATCCGGGCACGGTGGAGACGAAATTCACCCAAAAATATGTCGGGCGCCATGCCGCCGTGCCTCCGGCGGTGGCGGCGGAGAACCTCCTAACCGTCATCGATCACCTGACGGTTAACGACACAGGACAGTTCTATGACTGGGCTGGAAAGCCTGTTCCGTGGTGAAACGGCTGATCCTTGTTCTGGGGGATCAACTCAGTACGTCCCTGTCCGCTTTGCGCGAGGCGGATAAGGCGGAAGATATTATTGTCATGGCCGAGGTCGCTGATGAGGCGGCGTATGTTGGCCATCATCCCAAGAAAATCGCACTAATTTTCTCGGCAATGCGCCATTTTGCGGCAGCGCTTCGACAGGAAGGATGGCAGGTTGCCTATTCCAGACTGGATGAGGACGGCACATCGTCTTCCATCGTCGCAGAGCTTTTGCGCCGGGGGGAAGAGTACGGCACGACCAAAGTCATCGCCACGCGACCAGGTGAATGGCGCCTTATCGAGGCGCTCGAGGATGCGCCGCTTGATATCACGCTTTTGCCCGATGATCGGTCCATCGCCTCACTTGAGGAATTCAACGCCTGGGCCGAAGGGCGCAAACAGCTTCGGATGGAGTATTTTTATCGCGACATGCGCCGTAAGACCGGGTTGATGATGGACGGCGATCAGCCAGCAGGCGGCAAGTGGAACTATGACCACGACAACCGCAAACCAGCCTCTGCGGATTTGTTGCGCTCCGCCCCGATGCAGTTCACACCCGATGAGATCACAGAAGAGGTGCTTGATCTGGTTGAAGAGCGGTTTGGCAAAAACTTCGGCACGTTACGCCCGTTTTGGTTTGCCGTGACCCGTACTCAGGCGCTGCGCGCGCTTGATCATTTCGTGAAAAACCTTCTGGAGGGCTTTGGCGATTTTCAGGACGCCATGCTGCAGGGCGACCGGTTTTTGCATCACTCCGTTCTGTCACCCTACATCAATCTCGGCTTGCTGAGCCCTCTGGAGGTGTGCCAGCGCGTTGAAGAGAAATGGAAAGAAGGCACCGTCCCAATCAACGCGGCAGAGGGGTTCATCAGGCAGATTATTGGCTGGCGCGAATACGTGCGCGGCATCTATTTCCGTGAAGGACCCGACTACACAACCCGCAACGCATTGGGCCACACACGGGATTTGCCGGGCATGTATTGGGGTGGCGAGACCCGGATGAATTGCATCGCCCATGCGGTGGCGCAAACCAAAGAAGAGGCCTACGCTCACCATATCCAACGCCTTATGGTCACAGGTAATTTCGCCCTTCTGGCCGGGATTGACCCGCATCAGGTGCATGAATGGTATCTGTCGGTTTATGCCGATGCCTATGAGTGGGTCGAGGCCCCGAACACGGTCGGGATGAGCCAGTTCGCCGATGACGGGATCATTGCGTCGAAACCTTACGTTAGTTCCGGCAACTACATTGATCGGATGTCAGATTACTGCAAATCCTGCGCGTATAAGGTCAAGGACAAGACCGGTGAAGACGCCTGTCCCTTCAACCTGCTCTATTGGGACTTCCTGATGCGCCATCGCGAAAAGTTTTCAAACAATCCACGGATGGGCCAGATGTATCGCACCTGGGACAGGATGGATGAGAAGCGCCGCTATGCCGTACTGCAAGGTGCAGGCCGGTTTCTGAAAAAGATGGACGCAGGAGAGATTGTCTAGGCAAGCTTGGAATTGAAGCCGTGCAGGCCTAAGTAACGGAGATGCTTGATCTCAAAGACTTTTCTGAAACTGGGCGTGCGTGGTTGCGCGGCGCGGTGGCATCAAAGGACATTGAATCCCTTAAATCGAGCCTCCCTGTGTCCGAAAATCCAGGCGCGCGAATCGCACCCTCTGATGCGTTATTTCATGCCGTTTCGAAGCTTCCTGTTCTTGATCAGATCGCATCGCATTGGCCGGGCATGCGCTTGGTTCGGATGGTTGGATTCAACAAATCGGCGGCGGCAAACTGGGGTGTATCCTGGCATCAGGACCGCGTGATCGCGGTGAAGGCCAAGGCAGATGTCCCGGGATTTGAACAATGGTCTTTCAAAGGTGGTGCCTGGCATTGTGTGCCGCCGCTTGATGTGCTGCGAAAGATGCTTTTCGTGCGTTTGCATCTCGACAGGAATACTGCAGACAACGGTGCCATGCAGATCTGCCTGGGTAGCCACAAGGCAGGCTTTGTTCGCAAAGAAGAAGCTGGAAAAGTTGTTGAAACCCGTGAGGTTGAAACGCCCTGCGCCGAGCCAGGTGATGTGCTTGTACTCAACATGCTGACGCTGCATCGCTCCAGCTCGGCACGCAGGCCGTCACAGCGCGCGGCCTTGCGGCTGGATTTTGCGTCGGGCGGCTTGCCCGTACCGCTCAGTTGGGCTGTCTAGTTCGTGCTGTTGTCAGTTTCTGCGTCAGATGTCTCACCACCTGACGTCTCGCCGCTGACAGACGATGTGCTTTGCGCTTCCAACGCGCCAGCTGACCACGTGCCGCTGGCTTCTTCGCCCGTGGCATAGCGCATAGTGCCTTCGCCCTGACGCTTGCCTTGGGCAAACATGCCCTCATAGACATCGCCATTGGTGTAAGTAGCAATGCCGCGCCCTGTGATTTCGCCGTTTTGCCATTCGCCTTCATAGGTAAACCCGTCGGCCATAACGATTTTTCCGGTGCCCTGACGTTGGCCGCCTACGAAGTCACCTTCATAAACAGAGCCGTCGGCATAGGTGGCTTTGCCCAACCCGTGACGCTGGCCGTTGCGCCATTCGCCCTCATATCGGTAGCCATCCGGATAGGTCATGACACCTTGCCCGTGATTCTTGGCGTTGAGAAATTCACCTTCGTAAACAAGGCCGTTGGGGTAGGTGGATTTCCCCCGACCTTCAATCACACCGCCGGACCATTGGCCTTCGTATGTGGCGCCATCCGGATACGTCACTTTGCCCTGGCCATTGGCCAGATCATCGCGAAACTCTCCAACGTAAACGGAGCCATCCGGATAGGTGACCTCACCTTCACCAGAGATTTTACCGGCGACCCAGCTTCCGATGTAGCGATAGCCATCCGATCCGGTGAATGTCCCTTGTCCGTGGCGGCGGTCGTCCGCGAAATCGCCTTCGTAGATGTCCCCGTTGTTGTAAACAACTTTGCCAGTGCCCTCGCGACGCCCCGCAACAAGCTGGCCTTCATAAATGTCGCCATTGGGCTGGATCAGTTTGCCCGACCCGTTGATCTGACCTGCGGCCCAAAGGCCTTCATATGTCAAACCGTCCGGCATTGTAAGTTTGCCCTGGCCGTCACGCGCGCCACGCTTGACTTCGCCATCATAGACAGCGCCATCAGGGTAGGTGATTTTGGCCAGGCCTTCTTTGACACCATTGACCCAGTCTCCGTCATAGATGTAGCCGCCCGGGCTGAGCATCTTGCCGCGCCCGTTATGCATGGCATTGCGAAAGCCGCCCTCGTAACGCACGCCATTGGCATAGATCGCGACGCCGTCGCCACTGATCTTGCCGTCTTGCCACGTGCCTTCATAAGTGCCGCCGTCGGAAAAGACGATTTTGCCAAGCCCTTCGGGTTTTCCCTTGGCAAACTGGCCTTCATAGACAGAACCATTGGGAAAGCGCGCGACGCCTTCGCCCAGAATTTCGCCATCAACCCACTCGCCGGAATATTCATATCCATTGGGAAGCGTATAGGTGCCGGTTCCATGCTGCAGCCCGTTCCGGAACGTGCCTTCATAGATCCCGCCATCGTCATACTGCTTGGTTTGAACCGTGCCAGACTGTGCATATGCTGGCGCGCCAAACGCCATGACTGCACCAAACGAAATGGCAGAAAGTATGGTCGAAATTCGTGCGTGCTGCATTGCCTGCCCCCGATGCCCCCTGAGCGCGTGGTCGGGAACTTAGAGGACACCCGCAAAGCTGACAACGGGTTTTCGGGGTTTCGGCTTTCCCTTGCGCACTGTTCTGGTAAATCAGGGTCATCGTGAAACTAGAGTACACCCGGCATGGCAGATCGTTTTCGCATAACCTTGGCACAGTTGAATGCAACGGTCGGTGATCTGAAGGGAAACGCCGCGAAGGCCAAGAAGGCCTGGCAGGCCGGTAAGGATGCTGGTGCGGATCTGGTTGCTTTGCCAGAGATGTTTATCACCGGCTACAACACCCAAGATCTCATTATGAAGCCCGCGTTTCACCGTGACGCCATTGCGGAACTGGATGATCTGGCAAAGGCGTGTGCCGATGGGCCAACGCTGGCCATTGGTGGGCCATGGGCTGAAGACGACAAACTTTACAACGGTTACCACATTCTGCGCGGTGGACAGGCCGTGACCCGCGTGCTGAAGCACCATTTGCCCAATGAAACTGTTTTCGACGAGGTGCGCATCTATGATGCAGCACCTGTTGGGGGCCCTTATGCAGTAGGAAATGTGCGCGTCGGCAGTCCGATTTGCGAGGACAGCTGGCACGAGGATGTGCCTGAGACATTGGCCGAAACCGGGGCGGAGTTTCTGCTGGTTCCAAACGGTTCGCCCTATTACCGCGGCAAGATGGAGCTGCGTCATCAGTTGATGGTCAGTCGGGTTGTCGAAACGGGGTTGCCGCTTATCTACCTGAATCTCGTAGGCGGGCAAGACGATCAGGTCTTCGATGGCGGCACGTTCGCGCTTAATCCGGGCGGCGCGCTGGCCCTTCAGATGCCGCTTTTCCACGAAGAGATTGCGCATATTGATCTTACGCGCGGTGACGATGGTTGGCGTATCGAACAAGCGCCTCTGGCCAAAATTCCCGACACGCTTGAGACCGACTACAACGCGATGGTCCTGAGTTTGCGCGACTACATGAGGAAGACGGGATTTCAGAAGGTGCTTCTGGGCCTGTCCGGCGGTGTGGATAGTGCGATTGTCGCCACGATTGCAGCCGATGCGCTTGGGCCCGAGAATGTACGCTGCGTGATGCTGCCGTCCGAGTACACGTCTCAATCGTCGCTGGATGACGCGAAGGCTTGCGCCCAGAACCTTGGATGCAAGTATGTTTTTGTACCAATTTCAGAGGGGCGCGCGGCGGTTACCGCAACGCTGGAGCCGCTTTTCGAAGGCACCGAGCCGGGCATCACCGAAGAAAACATTCAATCGCGACTGCGGGGCCTGCTGCTCATGGCGCTGAGCAACAAATTCGGCGAGATGCTTTTGACCACGGGAAACAAATCTGAAGTCGCCGTTGGATACGCCACGATTTATGGCGATATGTCAGGCGGTTATAATCCAATCAAGGATCTCTATAAGACGCGCGTCTTCGACATCTGCCGTTGGCGTAACACCAATCACAGAGATTGGATGATGGGCCCCGCGGGCGCGGTCATTCCCGACAACATCATTCAGAAACCGCCGTCGGCCGAACTCCGCGACGATCAAAAGGATAGCGACTCGCTGCCTGATTACCCAACGCTAGACGGCATTCTTGAGATTCTGGTCGATCAGGACGGGTCTATCGCGGATTGTCTCGCCGCAGGATACACGCAAGAACACGCCAAACGTGTTGAGCATTTGCTCTATATCTCTGAGTACAAACGTTTCCAATCCGCTCCTGGGACGCGGCTTTCCAAGCGCGCCTTCTGGCTTGATCGCCGTTACCCGATCGTCAATCGATGGCGCGATGACGGGTGACGTAATCCGACTGTCACTCAACCGTGCACGGTTGGGTTTCATCGCTGCAGGTTGCGCGTTGCCCGCGCTCTTCGTGCTTTTCTTTCTGATCGCACTGCCAGACGATATGCGGTTTCAATTCTCGTTCAGAAACATGGCCCTGTGGGGTGCATTGGTGGCGTTCGGAGGGCTTTCAACCTTCATTGGTGGTATCGCGATGTTCACGCCGCATGGCTTGCGTTTGGATGCAGATGGGGTTTCGGGCTACTACGCGCCCGCGCCTTTGAAATGGAGCGACATCGCCGACATTGATCTTGCAAAGTCAGGAAAGACGACCGTTATTGGCCTTCAGCTTCATGATCGTGATGCGTATTGGAACCGCCTCACACCAGGGCAGCGGCTGTTTCGTTTGGGTCAGCCATCGCCCTTTCGCGCGTCGATCCTGACCACGCCCTTTGCGTTGACCGAAGCAGAGCTTTTGGCTCTGCTTCGGAGATACTGGTGGCAATACCGGTAGGGTTCAAGGATCAGAACTTGAAAATCTTTTTGATTTTCAATCTCTTCCTGACGCTTGAACGGCGTCGCGACTTAAATCCGTGACCGGAATACTTGTCGTGACGACCGTGGTGATGACCGTGGCCAAACACTTTCTTACCATGTCCGCGCTTGTATTTGTGGTGCCCATGCCCGTGGTGCACCACATGTTTGTGCCCCAATCCGCCGGCCTCGGCGGGATCTGCAGAGACGGCAAGGATGGCCGTTGCCGGGATGGCGGCGAGGGCCGCGGTCAAGAAACCGCGGCGAGACAGTGTTTTCTCTTCGGTTGACATGTTCGTCTCCATTCGCGTTTGTCTGCGAATGAGGTGGGGGCGCTTCTCGCTCCGCTCAAATCACGCTTGCGCGGTCAGATCGTGAGATTTCTGTAACATGCCCTCAAATCAAAGCATAAGCTGATAGCTTGATGGAACATATTCAAACCCATCGCCTTTCGCCTCGACAAATCCGGTGCCGGGCCAGGGCATGTGATAACCCACAAACGGCATCCGGTCTGCGGCCAGCATGCCAAGCAGCTTGCGCCGTGTTTCAGCCGCCGCAGCCTTGTCCATGTCAAATTTCACTTCCCAATCGGGGTGTGCCAGAGACCAGACGTAATGATTGGCAAAATCCGCCGCGATCAGCAGTGATTTCCCTTCACTCTCGACGACATGAACCATATGCCCGGGCGTGTGCCCAAAGGCCGCCATCGCGGTGTGGCCGGAAAAGGCGCTGGCCTGATCATCAATCATTGTGGTTTTCTCGGCCAAGGGTCTCATGTTGCTGTCAAAAAGTGCATTTTCGGCCTTGGCCCAGGCATCAAATTCAACGGCTGCAGTCACGTAGCGTGCATTCGGGAAAGTGGGGGCTCCATCCGCCATAAGGCCGCCAATATGGTCCCCATGCATGTGCGTTAGCACGACCACGTCAATCATTTCCGAGGCATAGCCCGCGGCCTCAAGTGCCTTGTTGGTGCCTTCGGCGTTAAGACCTGTGTCAAACAGGATAAGCTCGCTACCGTTATTGACCACAGTTGGTGTGAAAAAGAACTGTGCGACGTCAGTTGGGATGAGGGCATCGTAGGAGGCCTTGGCAAATTCTTCGACCGAGACATTGAGGCCGAAGATCGTGTGCGGATCCGGGCGCGTCGCGGTGCCAACAAGCAAAGTCGTGACCTCGAATTCTCCAAGCACAAACCTGTTGTAAAGCGGTGTCGACGCACCCAGCATCGGGGCTTCTGCCCAGCTTGGCAGTGAGAGGGCGGGCAAAGCCGCGGCAGCTGTCAGGAACGTGCGGCGCGAAGTCGGATGGGTCATGAGGCTCTCCTATGCTACACTCGCAAAATTAACGCCTTTTCAAACAAGTGCAGCAGCCGTCACAGCAAAGTGAAACCCAACGGCCAGGTTCCGCCGATGACCAAAAACAAGACGCAACCAAGATCAATTTCCGTGATTGATTTTATAGCAGAGGTTCAGCCAGAACGCCGGCGAAAGGAGGCTGCACAACTCGACGAGATGTTTCGCAAGACGACAGGATATGACCCGGTCATGTGGGGGACATCGATCGTCGGGTATGGGCGCTACCACTATGTCTATGCTTCGGGTCGCGAAGGAGATTTTCTCGCAACCGGCTTTAGTCCGCGTAAAGCGGCTTTGAGCATCTACATCATGCCGGGCTACGCGGATTTCACGTCCATTCTTCAAAGGCTGGGCAAGCATAAACTTGGGAAATCATGCCTTTACATCAACAAGCTTGAAGACGTTGATATGGGTGTTCTGACGGAACTTGTTCGCGCCGGGCTCGATGAGCTGGCAACGCATTGGCCGGTCCATCCGGCATAATATGTTGGCCCGGGCGGCCTGCTCACCTAGATTTCCCTCGTGATACAGATTTTGCGACACCGGGTTTTCGCGGCACTCTTCGCGGCACAAGTTGTGGCCTTGCTCGGCACAGGCCTGCTTACTGTCGCCTTGGGTCTCCTGGCCTTTGATCTGGCCGGAAGAGAGGCTGGCGCGGTCCTTGGAACGGCACTGACGATCAAAATGGTCGCCTATGTTGCGCTGTCACCGGTGGCGCAGGCGCTGATCCAACATCTGCCGCGGCGACTTGTTCTGATTTCGGCCGATCTTATGCGTGGCGCCGTCGCACTCTGCTTGCCGTTTGTCACTGAAATCTGGCAGATCTATGCGCTGATTTTCCTGCTACAGGCCGCATCAGCAACGTTCACGCCAGCGTTTCAAGCCACCATTCCCGATGTCCTGAAGGATGAGGCGGACTATACAAAGGCCCTCTCCCTGTCGCGGTTGGCCTACGATATCGAGAACCTTGCCAGTCCTGCCTTGGCCGGGATGCTTCTGACCGTACTGAGCTACAACTGGCTTTTTTTGGGCACCGTGTTCGGGTTTGCCTTCTCGGCCTGGCTGATCTGGCGCGCACAAGTGCCTGCTGCAAAATCGGATGACACAAAGCGCCCGTTCTCGGAAAGACTGACCCGGGGAGCACGCATTTATCTCGCAACACCCCGATTGCGCGGTCTCTTGGCACTCAATATGGCAGCGGCGGCGATCAGTGCCTTCGTTCTGGTGAACACGGTTGTGCTCGTGCGCAGCGTCATGGGCGGCGGCGAGCGTGACCTCGCCTTCGCTCTGGCGGCATACGGGGCGGGCTCAATGGCAATGGCGCTGATCTTGCCCAGGCTGCTGGAAAAAGTGCGGGACCGCCCGGTGATGATCTCTTCGGCGCTGAGCCTCTCAATTCTTGGCGCGGGACTAGGGGTTTTGCTGGCCAATGAGATCTCCTGGTACTGGCTACTTTTCGGATGGGCTGGTCTGGGCGCACTTTATTCCGGTGTCCTTACACCCTCTGGGCGGCTTTTGCGCCGATCCGCCCATGCCGAGGATCGCCCGGCCATTTTCGCCGCGCAATTTGCGCTGAGCCATGCGTGCTGGCTGATCACCTATCCTCTAGCGGGCTGGGCCGGGGTGCTTTTGGGACTGGGGCCAACCATGCTCATCCTGTCGGCCATTGCGCTTGTCTCATCATTTATTGCCCTGCGCGTCTGGCCGGTGAGCGAGTCCGAGGTGCTGGTACATGATCATCCGGATTTACCGCCAGATCATCCGCATCTGCAGGCGCATCAGCAGAAGGGGCGGCACGCGCATTCCTTTGTCATTGATGACGAGCATCGTGCTTGGCCGACCAACGGCTGAAGCGGCGTGAAATCTGGACAAAGCCAACTGCCTGTGACATGTCCCGCGCGAATAGGAGACGTCCATGACCACGACCCGCTTCGCGCCTTCGCCAACTGGCTATCTGCATGTTGGTAACCTTCGGACTGCCGTGATGAATTACCTCATCGCGCGCAAATCCGGTGGCACATTCATCCTGCGCATTGATGATACTGATCCGGAGCGCTCGAAGGAGGAATATGTCGACGCGATCCAGGAGGATCTGGAGTGGCTTGGTCTGAACTGGGATCGGATCGAACGGCAATCGGCGCGCCTCGAACGGTATGCCGAAGCGGCAGACAAGTTGCGCGACATGGGCCGGTTTTATGAGGCCTTTGAGACACCCACGGAATTGGATCTCAAACGAAAGAAACAGCTCAATATGGGCAAGCCGCCGGTCTACGACCGTGCGGCCTTGGCACTTACGGATGCCGAGAAAGACGCATTGCGGGCCGAGCGCGGCGATGGTGTCTGGCGTTTCAAACTGGATCAGACGCGGATTGAGTGGGCCGATGGCATTCTTGGCAACATCTCAATTGATGCCGCCAGTGTCTCAGACCCGGTGCTCATTCGTGGCGATGGCCAGGTGCTTTACACGCTGGCATCGGTCGTGGACGACACCGAAATGGGCGTGACGCACGTAGTGCGTGGCTCGGATCACGTGACCAATACAGCCACGCAAATCCAGATCATCGAAGCGCTCGGAGGCACATGCCCGGAATTTGCGCATCACTCCTTGCTGACCGGGCCTCAGGGCGAGTCACTTTCGAAACGACTTGGAACCTTGTCTTTGCGGGACATGCGCGCGCAAGGAATTGAGCCTATGGCGCTCTTGTCTTTGATGGCCCGGCTTGGCTCTTCTGATCCGGTTGAGCTTCGCTCGGAGATGAGCGCGTTGATTGACGGTTTCGACATCTCCCGCTTTGGCGCGGCGCCGACGAAATTTGATGCCGACGACCTGCTTCCTTTGACCGCGCACCATCTTCAGGCGCTGCCGTTTGAGTCGGTTGCGGACAAAGTGGCCGGGATTGGCGTCCCCGAGGATTTGGCCGAGCAATTCTGGCAGGTGGCACGCGACAACATCACAACGCTGGCTGATCTGGATGGCTGGTGGACACTCTTCCGCGACGGCGCCGATCCGGTGATCGATGATGAGGACCGCGAATTCGTGGCCGAGGCTTTGGCGTTGCTCCCGGAGGGACCTTATGATGCCGAAAGCTGGGGCGCATGGACGTCAGCCGTCAAGGAGGCCACAGGGCGCAAGGGGCGTGGCCTTTTCATGCCGCTTCGAAAAGCGCTGACCGGACAATCGCACGGTCCGGATATGAGCCAGGTTCTGCCGCTCTTGCAGGTTATTCGCGCCAAGGGCTGATGGTCTCAAGGGACCTGCGAGTCGCACCAACACTGTCCAGCATATCGTCGACAAGTGCTTGTTCTTTTGGCGAAAGCGGTTGATGGCGCGGATAGACGGGTGTTGCGCGGTCATTGATGATAGGGGCTTCCCAGCCGCCAGTTGTGCCAAAAAAGCGCGCAACGCCGTCTTCGCCAAAGATCTGAAGATATCCCTGCACGACCACGTCGATATAGCTCAGAAGCACCGGGCTTTGATGGTCTGGCGGGCCGTGCTGGCCGTCTTCGATGGCGTAGACCACGATCTTTGGCACCGCCGCCAGCGGATGGGTGATCTGATGCGCGGCATCCACCCGAACATAGGCGCGCTCGCGTTCATCAAGTGCTGCCCAGTCGCCATGCGGAACTTCGGCAATCAGGCCATCAATTTCAGAGTTGGCGTCCGGCACCACAGTAAGATAGGCGGCTTCTCTCAGGTCGGTCTTGCGCCACATCCGACGCCAGCCTTTGAGGCGCGCCGGATGGGCCTCGTCAAACCCATGCGTGCCTTTATTGACCAGGCTCCCATACCCGAAGAAATATCCGCCCGTCACCATTTGCTCCTGTGCCATCACCCTGGTTTTTCTGGCGTTTCGGCGCGCCGAGGTCAAGCATCGCAACCGCTGGGTCAGGCCGGTCACCTTCGTTTGACCGGGTGGCGGCTAAAGCGGCTTGCCGCGACTCATTCGGTATACTATCGTCCACCGTGATTGGATCGGGAGAACCGGTTTGACCGGTGCCGAAGGAGCAACCGCCCCGGAAACTCTCAGGCAAACGGACCGTTCAATCAGACTACTCTGGAGAGAGCCCCGGCGAGATGCCTGGGACGCCGAAGGGATAGCGATCTCAGGCGAAAGGACAGAGGGGGCATCAGACGCGCCTGCATGGCGTGGAAGACTGATGCCGGATGCTTTGCAAGACACGCGCCCGGCTCGAAATCGAGAGGAGCTGCGCTTTGGGTGAGCTGAAAGAAACGCCGCTGACAGGATTGCATCGCGAGTTGGGTGCCAAGATGACCGGATTTGCAGGTTATGACATGCCGCTGCAATTCTCTTTGGGCGTGATGAAGGAACATTTGCACACGCGCGCCAAGGCAGGCCTTTTTGACGTGAGCCACATGGGGCAGGTGATCGTGCGACACCCTGCGGGCTATGGCGGCGCGGCGCAGGCCATGGAAGGCCTTGTTCCGGTAGACCTGCTTGGGCTTGGCGAGAAGCGCCAACGGTACGGGTTCTTCACCAATGAGCAGGGCGGCATTCTGGATGATCTGATGCTCACCAACCGGGGCGATCACCTGCTTGTGGTCGTCAACGCCGCCTGCAAAGGGGCCGATATCGCGCATATGAAAGCAGGTTTGCCTGACTGTGAAGTGGTGGCTGTGACAGACCGCGCCTTGCTGGCACTGCAGGGACCTGCGGCTGTTGAAGCGCTCGCGCCGATTGCCGGCGGCTGCGAGATTATGAAGTTTCTCGACACCGGGATTTTCACGTCTGATTTCGGGGAACTATGGGTTTCTCGTTCCGGCTATACCGGCGAGGATGGCTATGAGATTTCCGTGCCGGATGACCAGGCCGAAGCGCTGGCAAGGGCACTTTTGTCTCACGACGCGGTTGAACCCATAGGCCTTGGGGCACGTGACAGCCTGCGGTTGGAGGCAGGCCTGTGTCTTTATGGCCAGGATATCGATGTGGCGACGACACCCGTGGAGGCCGGGCTGACCTGGGCCATTCAGAAATCCCGGCGCGCAGATGGCAAGCGCGCGGGCGGCTTTCCCGGGGCAGAGATCATTCTGGATCAGATCGAGAATGGGGTCGCCCGGTGCCGTGTGGGCCTGCGCCCGGAAACACGTGCGCCGATGCGCCAGAGCACGCTGATTTATGGCAGCGAAGACGCAGACGAACCCATCGGCCAAATCACATCCGGTGCTTTTGGCCCCTCAATCGAGGCCCCTATGTCTATGGGCTATGTCGCAGCGAGCCATTCCTCGCCCGAGACAATGCTTTTTGGGGAGGTGCGCGGCAAACGTCTGCCGGTCAGTGTCGCGCCGCTGCCCTTCATCCGCGCCAATTTCAAACGCTGAACAGCAAGGAGACCGTCAATGAAATACACAGAAGAGCACGAGTGGCTGCTGGATGACGATGGTGTCATCACCGTCGGCATCACCGAACATGCCACCGAACAGCTTGGCGATATCGTTTTCGTTGAGCTGCCTGAGGTCGGAACAGAAGTGACCAAGGATGATGAGATCGTGGTGATTGAAAGCGTCAAGGCCGCATCCGACATTCTTGCCCCTTTGGATGGTGAGATCGTCGAGGTCAATGAGGCCATCGTCGATGAGCCGGGCAAGATCAACGAAGACCCAATGGGCGACGCGTGGTTCTTCAAGATGAAACCAAGCGATCCGTCCCAGATTGACGACTACATGGATGAGGCCGGGTACAAGGATTTCATCAGCTGACGCCCTGGCGGCGAAAAATCTTTGAAAGATTTTTGCGCCGCCGGTGGGCGTATTTTGACAACACTGAAAGACCATCGTTTGACCACGGGAGAAAGACATGGCGTTCAAACCGATTGATTACCTGCCCTATGATTTTGCCAATCGTCGTCACATTGGTCCTTCGCCAGAAGAAATGGGCGAAATGCTTGGTGTTCTCGGGGTCAAAAGCCTCGATCAACTCATTGACGAGACGGTGCCATCGTCGATCCGGCAAACGGCGAGGCTCGATTTTGGCAAGCCCAAATCCGAGCGGGAGTTGATGCACCACATGCGCATGACGGCGGCCAAGAACAAGGTTTTGGTCAGTCTGATCGGGCAGGGGTATCACGGCACGGTCACGCCACCGGCCATTCAGCGCAACATCCTCGAAAATCCCGCCTGGTACACGGCCTATACGCCTTATCAGCCCGAGATCAGCCAGGGGCGGCTCGAGGCGCTGCTGAATTTTCAGACGATGATTTCCGATCTCACCGGACTTGAAATTGCCAATGCCTCATTGCTCGATGAGTCTACCGCCTGTGCTGAGGCGATGACCATGGCGCAGCGGGTGGCGAAATCGAAGGCGGCGGCGTTCTTTGTGGACCGCGGTTGTCATCCGCAGAACATCGCCGTGATCAAAACACGCGCGGCTCCACTTGGTATCAAGGTGATTGTCGGAAATCCCGACAAGATGGATCCGACAAAGGTTTTTGGCGCTCTCTTCCAGTATCCCGGTACGTACGGGCATGTGCGCGACTTCACTGATCACATCGCGAAATTGCATGCCGAGAAGGCCATTGGCATTGTCTCGGCTGATCCTCTTGCGCTGACGCTGCTGAAAGAACCGGGTGCCATGGGGGCCGATATCGCAGTGGGCAGCGCGCAGCGCTTCGGCGTGCCCATGGGCTATGGCGGACCGCATGCGGCCTATATGGCCTGTCGCGATGCCTACAAGCGCGCCATGCCGGGCCGGATCGTGGGGGTCAGTATCGACAGTCTGGGCAACCGCGCCTACCGACTCAGCCTGCAAACGCGTGAACAGCATATCAGGAGGGAAAAGGCCACCTCGAACGTCTGTACAGCGCAGGCGCTTCTGGCGGTGATGGCGTCGATGTATGCGGTCTTTCATGGGCCAAAGGGCCTGCAGGCCATTGCACAGCGCATTCATCGCAAGACTGTAAGACTGGCCAATGGGCTGGAAGAGGCCGGATTCAAGGTCGATCCCAAAGTGTTCTTCGACACGATCACCGTGGATGTGGGGCCGCTTCAGGCGGCGGTGCTGAAATCTGCGGTGGATGAGGGCATCAACCTGCGCAAGGTGGGCGAGCGGCGGGTTGGCATCACGCTCGATGAGGCGGTGCGCCCGCGCAATATCGAAGCGGTCTGGCGCGCTTTTGGGATTGAACGCAAGGATTGTGAATTCAAGCCAGAGTACCGCGTGCCAGAGAATATGCATCGCCGATCGGAGTATCTGACCCACCCGATTTTCCACATGAACCGGGCCGAGACCGAGATGATGCGCTATATGCGGCGTCTGGCAGACCGCGATCTGGCGCTTGACCGGGCGATGATCCCGCTTGGGTCCTGCACGATGAAACTCAATGCAGCGGCCGAAATGATGCCGGTGAGCTGGCGCGAGTTTTCGCGCTTGCACCCCTTTGCGCCGCGTGATCAGGCGCGGGGCTACAACGAACTGATCAGTGATCTCAGCGCGAAACTTTGCGAGATCACAGGCTATGATGACATGTCGATGCAGCCCAATTCGGGCGCGCAGGGCGAATATGCGGGCCTATTGACCATCGCCGCTTATCATCGGGCCAATGGTGAGGGGCATCGCAATGTCTGCCTTATTCCGATGAGCGCGCATGGCACCAACCCAGCCAGCGCCCAGATGGTGGGCTGGACCGTTGTACCGGTCAAATCAGCCGAGAATGGCGATATCGATCTGGACGATTTCCGCGCCAAGGCTAAGCAGCACGCCGAGAATCTGGCGGGGTGCATGATTACTTATCCGTCGACGCACGGCGTGTTTGAAGAAACCGTGCTTGAGGTCTGTCAGATCACCCACGATCACGGCGGGCAGGTCTATATCGACGGCGCCAATTTGAACGCGATGGTGGGCCTGTCGCGTCCCGGTGATCTGGGCGGCGATGTGAGTCACCTGAACCTGCACAAGACCTTTTGCATTCCCCATGGCGGGGGCGGCCCCGGCATGGGGCCGATCGGGGTGAAGGCGCACCTGGCGCCGCATTTGCCGGGTCATCCTGAGCAAGGTGGCGAAGAAGGGCCAGTCTCAGCCGCGCCCTATGGCTCGGCCTCGATCCTGCCGATCAGCTGGGCTTATATTTTGCTGATGGGCGGTGAGGGGCTGACACAGGCGACGCGGGTTGCGATCCTCAACGCCAATTACATCGCCAAGCGGCTCGAAGGGGCCTATGACGTGCTGTATCGCGGTGGTCAGGGCCGGGTAGCGCATGAGTGTATCATCGACACGCGCCCCTTTGTCGAAAGTGCTGATGTGAGCGTGGATGACATTGCCAAGCGTCTGATCGATAACGGCTTTCACGCCCCCACGATGAGCTGGCCGGTGGCGGGCACGTTGATGATCGAGCCCACCGAGTCCGAGACCAAGGCCGAGCTTGACCGGTTCTGCGATGCGATGCTGGCCATTCGCGCCGAGATCGCCGAGATCGAAGAGGGGCGCATGGACCGCGAGAACAACCCGCTCAAGAACGCGCCGCATACGATGGAGGATCTCGTGCGGGACTGGGACCGGCCCTATAGCCGCGAACAGGCCTGTTTTCCGCCCGGTGCGTTCCGGGTCGATAAATACTGGCCGCCCGTCAATCGGGTCGACAATGCCTATGGTGACCGGCACTTGGTCTGCACCTGCCCACCGATGGAGGATTATGCCGAAGCGGCGGAGTAGATCAGGCTTTGGTGTCTTCCAACAAGAACGCAAAATGGTCGCGCAGCTTTGACCAAGTCGCCTCGTTCGGGGCAGCCAGAATATATCCCTGGTTCGCCATGGCGGTGTAGTCGTCGCCGTTGAGCATGCGCACGACCCCGCCCGCGCGTTGCAGGATCAGAACTCCGGCGGCATGGTCCCACGGGTTCAGCGTGCCCGAGAACAGGAAATCCGCACCGCCACGGGCCAGAATCCGGTACTCATGACAGGAGCACTGCAGAGACATCGCCCTACCAAGCCCTGGAAGTGCGCCAGCCACGCCGGGTTTGGCGTCTTGCGGCAGGTAGTTGTAATGGGTGAACCCGGACAGATCACCAAGCTCGCCGCCTTCGGAGACGCGCAGGGGACGCGTGGTGCCGATGGCGCGGGTGAATTCGGCAGGGCTGTCTTCTTCTGCTGTGATCCAGTCATCGGCCAGCGGATCATAAAGCAGACCAAAGACCGGCTTGCCGAAGCGTGTGATTGAAAGGATCACGCCAAAAACACCCAGACCATTGACAAAGTTCCATGTGCCATCAACCGGATCTATTATGAAGGCCAGCTCGGCTTCGCCAATCTTTTCCTTGAGCTTGGCATCCACCGTCGCAGCCTCTTCGCCAACCACAAGCGCATGTGGGAACATCGCCTGAATGCCGCGCGCCATCATGGCCTCGGCACCGGTGTCGGCTTCTGTCACAAGGTCATGGGCGCTGGATTTGGTTGCAACGTCATCTGCACCAAGATTGCGAAACCGGGGCAGGATCTCGGCTTTGGCCGCGCGCCGCACCAGATTGATCAGGCTTGTCTTCTGCGCCGGGCTGAGCGGCGAGGTGAGGGGGATGGGTAAACTGTCAGGCATTTCGGACGTCCTTCGGCGAATCCGTCACGGCGGGTCTTGCCTTGGCATCGCATTCGACCTGCCGAAGATCAACAACGCGTTGGGGGACCGTGCGGTTGGCTACTCGCGCGCGCGCAACACCCGCGCCGGCCGCGTTGACATCGGACCCAAGGCAAAAGCGAGCCCTGCCAGCAGGCTGATTAGCGCGCCACCCAGCACGATGGCCAGGCCCGAGGGCCAATCAATCGCGAACCGCGTCTCCATGATGTAGTGGCTGACTGCCCAGGCCCCGGCCAGGCCCGCGCCCAGCGCAACGATTCCTGCGGCTGCGCCCAGCAGGCTCGCGCGCAGGGTCAGACCCCAGAGGATACGGGCGCGTGTCGCGCCCAGCGTCTTCAGGATGGCGGCTTCATAGCTGCGTGCGCGCTGATCCGCTGCCGCTGCACCAATCAGCACCAGAAAGCCGGTCAGAAGCGTTGCTGCCGCGCCCCAGGCCGTGGCCGAGGCAAGGCCTGCCAGAAGGTCGCTGACCTGGTCCACGGCATCGCGGACAGCGATGGCTGTGATGTTCGGGAATTGTTGGGTAAGGTCGCGCAGGATCGGCGTTTCCGCAGCTTCCTCGGCATAGACGGTTGCGATGTAGCTGTGCGGTGCGTTGACCAGAGCGGCCTCGTTCATGATCATAATAAAACCCATGCCCGCACTCGAAAAATCCACCTCTCTGAACGAGGTGATTTCCGCCGTCAGATCGCGGCCCAGGATGTTGACTGTGATTTTGTCGCCCAGGTTTAGCCCCATCTCTTCCGCTTCCTCTGCGGCGAAGCTGACCTGCGGGGCGCCGCTGTAATCCTCGGCCCACCAGGTGCCATCGGTCAGCGTGCTGCGTTTGGGCAGGGCGGCGGCGTAGCTCACGCCCCGGTCGCCTTCGAGCACCCAGTGATTGCCCGCGACCTCAGAGGCAGGCTTGCCGTTGATTTGGGTGATGATCCCGCGCAGCATCGGCGCAGCATCGACACGGCTTACGCCTTCATCTGCATCAAGGCGGGCCTCAAATCCCGGCATCTGATCGCGCTGGATGTCGACAAAGAAGAAGCTTGGCGCACGGGTTGGCAGATCTCTGGAAATCGCATCACGCAGGTTGCGGTCAATCTGGCCGACGGCGGCCAGCACGCTCAGCCCGAGGCCAAGCGACAAGACCACAGCGCTGGCTGTGCTGCCGGGGCCTGAGATCGCAGCCAGGGCCCAGCCAAGTGCCACATGTCCGCGTGTTCTTGATCTGAGCCGGTGGCTGATCGCACGCAGGGCCTGACCCGCGAGGGCCAGAAGAACAAGCGCCCCGGCGATGCCGCCGGCCGTCCAGACCGTGAGCGCCGTGTTTCCCGAGAACCACGCAGCCAGCCAGATCAAAAGAGCAACCAGCACGCCAATGGCCAATAAGGTGACCATGCCGGGATGTTGCAAGCTTTCCGAGCCATCCCGATAAAGCGCTGCAGGGCGCACATTGCGCGCGCGGGCCAGAGGCCAAAGTGTAAATATGAGTACGGTGAGAATGCTGTAAAGAACGGCTTCCACCATGGGTTTGGGGTAAGCCGCGAAGATTGCCGGCACAGGCAGGCGTGCCTCCAGTATCGAGGCCAGGGCAACCGGTGTGCCGACACCAAGAAGAAGGCCCATCACAATTCCAACCGTGGCCAATGTGCTGACCTGAAAGAGGTAGGTCAGAAAGATTGTTCTTTGATCTGCGCCCAATGTGCGCAAGACGGCGATGACCTTGGTCTTGCCTGCCAGATAGGCGCGCAAGGCAGCCGAAATGCCGACGCCACCCACAGCAAGCCCTGATAGCCCGACAAGGATCAGGAAAGCGCCCAGCCGATCGACAAACACAGCTACGCCGGGTGCCCCATTGCGCGCGTCGCTCCAGCGCATGCCGCTGCCGTCGAGCGCTGTTTCGGCCTCTGATTTCAACACCGACAGATTGGCCCCATCAGGCAGATCAAGACGGTAATGCGTCGAAAAAAGCGTGCCTGGGGCAAGCAGGCCAGAGCCTTCCAGGGCGTCTCGCAGGACAATGCTGCGCGGACCAAGCCCGAAACCTGCGGTGCGTGTGTCTGGCTCGCGCTTGATCAGGGCCGTGACCGCAAAGGCGGTTTCGCCCAGCCGAACAGTGTCACCCGGCGCGATGCCAAGCCGGTCCGCGAGGGTCGGGTGCATCACCAGCCCCGGCAGGTTCCCATCGCCTGCCAAAGCTTGGTCCAAGTCTATCTCCGGTTCCAGCGCGACTTGCCCAACGAGGGGGTAGAGATCGTCAACAGCCTTCACCTGGGTCAGGCTGCGGCTGCCATTCTCGGCCACGGCCATGGATCGAAAGTCGGCGATTTCGGATACGCGGTCGGCGGCACTCTCCATCCAGGCGCGTTCGTCCTGCGTTGCGAAGCGGTAGGTCAGTTCAACCTCGGCATCGCCGCCCAGAAGTTGTGCGCCCTCAGCGGCCAGACCCCGCGCAATACTTTCGCGCACCGTGCCTACGGCCGCAATTGCCGCAACACCCAGGATGACGCAGGCCAGAAAAATGCGAAACCCATGAAAGCCGCCGCGCATCTCACGCGCGGCGAACCGGGCTGCGACGCCAATCTTCATGCCACTTCGGCCTTCTCCGAACGCGCTTCAATCTTCCCGTCGCGCAGCGTGATCTGCCGCGCGCATTTGGTCGCCAGAGCTGGGTCATGTGTGACCAGCACAAGCGTCGCGCCGTGGCGTTTTTGCAGACCAAACAACAGGTTGACAATGTCGGCACCCGTGGTGCTGTCAAGATTGCCGGTGGGTTCATCCGCCAACAGAATATCGGGCCTTGGGGCCGCTGCCCGCGCCAGAGCCACGCGCTGCTGTTCGCCCCCGGAAAGTTGGGAAGGGTAGTGCCCCAGACGTGCGCCAAGGCCCACAGCGTGCAGCTCTTCCTCGGCGCGCGCAAAGGCATCTTTGCGGCCCGCAAGCTCAAGCGGCGTGGCCACGTTTTCAAGGGCGGTCATGGTGGGGATGAGGTGAAAGGATTGAAAGACAACACCAATATGATCACGCCGGAGCCGGGCCAGCGCATCCTCACTCATGGCTGAGAGATCATGGCCTAGCGCCTCTACGGTGCCCGATGTGGCGCGTTCGAGGCCCCCCATCAGCATCAAGAGCGAGGATTTGCCAGAGCCAGATGGCCCTACAAGGCTGAGTGTATCGCCGCGGTGGACATCCAGTGTGATCGCGTCAAGTATCCGTACAAGACCTGCATTTCCCTCAAGTGCCAATGCAGCGGAGCGAAGCGACAACACGGGATCTGTCATGGGATTGCGCCTGTTTTTGAAAGGTTTTCTGACATATGGGGTGCGCGCGCTGCGCGGCAAGGCAGTGGTGCTGGTTTTGATTGCAAGCCCTGCCTGGGCCGAGCCGGTCACGGTTCTGGCATTGGGCGACAGTCTGACCCAAGGGTTTGGCTTGCCTGCAGAAGACGGGTTCGTGCCGCAATTGCAAGGCTGGCTTGACGCGCAGGGCGATCAGGTGACGCTGGTCAACGGCGGTGTGTCGGGCGACACGACGGCAGGTGGAGCCGCACGTGTGGACTGGAGCCTGACGCCTGAGGTAGACGCGATGATCGTGGCGCTGGGGGGCAACGACATGCTGCGCGGTATTGCCCCGGAGGTCGCCCGCGAGAATTTGACAGCAATCCTTGACGTGGCAAAAGCCCGCGACCTGCCGGTCTTGCTTGTGGGGCTGCCTGCGCCTGGCAATTACGGGGTTGAGTACAAGACCGCGTTTGACGCCATCTACCCTGAATTGGCCGAGCAGTATGACGTGCTTTATCTGCAGAGTTTCTTTGCCGGGATGGGAGAGGGACAACCCTCTGAGCTGCAGCAGTTTTTTCAGGCCGATGGCATTCATCCAAACGCCGAGGGCGTTGCGCAGATCGTTGACGGCATGGGGCCGATTGTGCAGGAGCTTATCCAGGAGATCGAGTAAGGGGCGGGCATTAAAAAAGGCCCCGGAAAGGGGCCTTTTCGTGTTCAGCTTCAAAGGCTTGTGCCTTATGCGAGCTCAATATTCGATGCTGAGCTGCGCCCGTCGCGGCCCGCTTCGATTTCAAAGGTAACCTTCTGGTCATCCTTGAGCCCGGTGAGGCCTGCGCGCTCGACAGCGGAGATGTGCACAAACACGTCCTTGCCGCCGTCATCGGGCGCTATAAAGCCGAAGCCTTTTGTTGCATTGAACCATTTTACGGTGCCACTGGCCATCCGTTTTCTCCTTAATTTGGTGCTGCCCGCGGAATGCGGCAGCCCGGCGTGTCAGTGCAAGATCGAGTGCCTGTGCCGGATAAGGGAGCAGATGGTCGATAGTGGTAACGTCGCGCGACACATATGTGATGCGCGACGGAAATATTCAAGAAAATTCGCGTGCAAGCCGCTTAGAGAACTGTCACGACTGTGCCAAGAGGGACACGTTCGTAAAGATCCTGCACATGCTCGTTGATCATGCGGATACAGCCATTTGACACCGAGCGGCCAATAGATTTCGGCGAATTTGTCCCGTGGATGCGGAAATACGTGTCCCGCCCGTTCTGGAACAGGTAGAGCGCACGCGAGCCGAGCGGATTTCCCGGACCGCCTGGCTGAACGTAGTCGTTATCGATGAATTTTGTGTAAAGATGCGGCTCGCGCTCGATCATCTCGTTGGTCGGGCGCCAGGTCGGCCATTTTTTCTTGACGTCAATCGTGGCGCGACCGGTGAATTCGAGACCGGCCCGACCAACACCGACGCCGTAACGGCGCGCCTTTCCGGGGGTTTCGATGAAGTAAAGGAAATGCGCGCGGGGCAGGACAAGAAGCTGCCCTGGCTGGTATTTAGTCGAAATTTCAACGCTTTGCGGGCGGTATTTCGGATTGAGCTCAAATGACATCGCGCTGGCAGGCACTGTGGCAGCGGCCAAACCAGCGGCAACAAAAGTACGTCGGTCCATCATATTGATTCCCCTCAAAAATCAGGCGGATTACCCAAAGCAAAGTAATGTGGCGCCTTTTCGCCGAAAAATCAATTCGGGGTGAAATTGACATATTTACAACGTGGCGTTGCGATTTTGCCGCGCCGCTTCGGGGCCGATTTTGGACGTCGGTATCACGTCGGTATCACGTCGGTATTGCGTCGGTGCCGATCCGTTAACCTTTGAGCAGGGTTTGGCACCGAGGGTGCAGGCCAACCAGCCGGAGGCCCCTGCCATGATATACACCACACCGCCACCCGGACCCGGGAAAGAGACCCCAAAGGCGTCGGCCAAGCCCCGGCGGCCGCAGCGCGAACAGGCCGCGCGAGAAATGCTTCTGAAAGACCTGACCTATCTTTACCGGGAAACCTGGATCCCGAACATGATGGCCGATGAAACCCCCGATGCCTGGCACACGCTTTTGCATGATCTGGATGTGGAGGCGAAAAAGCAGAAGGTGACGCTTTATCTTGACCGCCCGGTGGCCAAGTTTTTCCGTGATATGGGGCTGGGCTATCAGGCGCGGATCAACCGGGTGCTATCGACCTTCGTACAGATGCATGCGGCCAAGCAGGTCCGGCTTGAGGATATGCTGAACGAGCGGATCGCATCGAATGCACCGGAAGACGCCGTCTGGGCCGGATGGGACGGGATGATGGCCCGCTAGGCATTTGCGCTAAAAAGCTGCCCAATCGGTGAAGCGATAGAGTACGGGGTGCGGATGCCGGGGCAATGGCGGTCTGGGCCGCGGGGCGGGCGTATTCGCTGAGACAGGCATGGGAGCCTCCTTTCATGGGGATGACGTAGGAGGCGGTATGCATCATAGCGAGGGGGTATCGCGGCGGTGTGATGAAGGGTGAAGGAGCGCCTGTTGCCCCAGCAACCCGTTGTTAAGCCTTGCCGGTGGGTAAACCCGGTATGTGCGGGAACCAACCACGCGACCCGGTGTTGGGAAGGTGGGTTGGAAACCCACCCTACCGCGCAAATTTCTTATGCTTGATCCGTTTCGGCTCTAGCGCGTCGGGGCCGAGGCGGCGTTTCTTGTCTTCCTCGTAGTCCTCGAAATTACCTTCGAACCATTCCACATGCGCCTCGCCCTCGAAGGCCAGGATATGCGTGCAGATGCGGTCCAAAAAGAAGCGGTCGTGGCTGATGACGACGGCGCAGCCGGCGAAATCGACAAGCGCGTCTTCCAGGGCGCGCAGCGTTTCAACGTCGAGATCGTTGGTCGGCTCGTCGAGGAGAAGCACGTTGCCGCCTTCCTTGAGAAGCCTTGCCATATGCACGCGGTTGCGTTCGCCGCCCGAGAGGAGCGAGACCTTCTTTTGCTGGTCGCCGCCCTTGAAGTTGAAGGACGAGCAGTAGGCGCGGGAATTGACCTGCGCATCGCCCAGTTCGATCACTTCGGCGCCGCCGGAAATGGCCTCCCAAACGGTCTCGTTATCCTTGAGGTCGTCACGGGACTGATCGACGTAAGAGAGCTGCACCGTGTCGCCGTAGGAAATCTCTCCGGCATCGGGTTTTTCCTGGCCGGTGAGCATCTTGAAGAGGGTGGATTTGCCGGCACCGTTGGGGCCTATGACGCCAACGATGCCGCCGGGGGGCAGCGAGAAGGTGAGGTTCTCGATCAGAAGCTTGTCGCCCATGGCCTTTTGCAACCCGTCAACCTCGATCACCTTGCCGCCCAAACGCGGCCCATTGGGGATGACGATCTGGGCGCGGGTGATCTTCTCTCGCTCGGATTGGTTGGCGAGCTCATTGTAGCGCTCGATCCGGGCCTTTTGCTTGGACTGGCGTGCCTTGGCGCCCTGGCGCATCCATTCGAGTTCGCGTTCGAGGGTCTTTTGTTTGGATTTGTCCTCTCGCTGTTCCTGCGCGAGGCGTTTGGCCTTTTGTTCGAGCCAGGCGGAGTAGTTGCCCTCGTAGGGGATGCCGCGGCCCCGATCCAACTCGAGAATCCAGCCGGTGATGTCGTCGAGGAAATACCGGTCGTGGGTGACAATCAGGATGGTGCCTTTGTAGTCGATGAGGTGCTGTTGCAGCCAGGCGATGGTTTCGGCATCAAGGTGGTTGGTGGGCTCGTCCAGAAGCAGCATCTCGGGGGCTTCGAGCAGAAGCTTGCACAGCGCGACGCGGCGGCGTTCCCCGCCCGAGAGAGAGGCGACATTGGCGTCGTCAGGGGGGCAACGCAGCGCCTCCATGCTGACATCGACCTGTGCGTCAAGGTCCCACAGGTTTTCGCTGTCGATCTGGTCCTGCAGGGCGGCCATTTCGTCGGCGGTCTCATCGGAGTAGTTCATCGCGAGCTCGTTAAAGCGGTCGAGCTTGGCCTTTTTCTCGGCGACGCCCAGCATGACATTGTCACGCACATTGAGGCTTTCATCGAGTTGCGGCTCTTGCGGGAGGTAGCCGACTTTCGCACCTTCGGCGGCCCAGGCCTCACCTGTGAAATCGGTATCAAGCCCCGCCATGATCTTCATCAGGGTGGATTTACCCGCGCCGTTGACGCCCACAACGCCGATTTTCACACCCGGCAGAAAGCTTAGATGAATGTTTTCAAAGCATTTCTTGCCGCCTGGATAGGACTTGGACACGCCTTGCATGTGATAGACATATTGATAAGCGGCCATGCGGTCTCTCCGGTCAGAACTGGTTTCAGACCGCTAGATAGCGAAGCGCCAAGGGCGGGGCAATGCGTAGGATGAAAGAGAGAGATCAAATGGCCTGCCCCACAAGGAGGGGCAGGTCCGGTTTTTGGGCGTGGGGCGGTCAGCTGAAGAGCTCGATATTTTGCTCAGCCGGTGCCTGGAACCCCGCGAAGTCGAGATCGCCAGCCTCAAAAGGCACTTGCCCTGATGACGCCGCGGGGGTGGTTTCGCCGGGCTGGAAGTCAAAGGTGACGGCGAATTCGAAGCTGTCGATCTCACCACCATTCTGCTCGGCAAATTCCGCGGCCTGTGTCAGCACATTATTGATCAGATCGCCCATTGAGAAATCGCCAAAGAGGGTCTCGCTCTGTCGGAATTCGAAGACGTCGCCATCGAAATCGAAGCGGGCGGTGCTGCGTGCGGGCATGATGTCGAAATCATCTGGCAGGAAGGGGCAGGCAAAGATTTCTTCCGGATTGTCGGCATTCTCGGGCTCCTCCGGCATCAGGGTCTCTGGCTGTGGGTCTGGGGCTTCGGCCACGGGGGTCTCTTGCTCCTCGGGTTCATCGGGCATCGGATCGGGGACCTCGGCCACTGGCGTATCCTCAATGTCCTCCGGTTCTGATGGCGCGGGATCGGGCGCTTCGGCAATGGGTGTTTCGACGGGTGTCTCTTCGTCGTCTTCGTTGCCTGTCGTCTCCGGCTCTTCCGGGGCCGGATCTGGGGCCTCGGCCACCGGCGTTTCCTCCATCTCATCGGGTGTTTCGGGGGGTGTTTCAGGCGCAGCAATGTCTGGCACTGGTTCAGGCTCCGGCCCGGGTATCGGATCTGGCATTTCGAGTGGTGTCGCGCCTGCGCCGGGGTCCAGATCGACCGGTGCTGTGGTGGTGGCAAAATTCTGTGTCGCGATCAGCGACTGGAATGTGCTGCCGCCTGAATAGGTGAATTCGCCAAGTTCGATGCCGAGACCGATATAGTCCAGATCAGGGTTGAGTATATTTGCCCGATGTCCGGGGCTGTTCATTAGAGAATCGTGCAGGTTTTCCACATCATCCAGAAGCCCGGGTTCGCCGCGGATTGACTGGATTGCGATGTTTTCGGCCGTACGCCAGCTGCCAGTGAGATCAAGCTCTGCCTCGATCCGGCTGGTGGCCGAAGAGCCGCCTGCGCCTGTATGGGAGAAATTGTTGGTCGAGAGCATCCATTGCGAATGATCTTCGGCGGACATGTTGAGGTTGGTCTCTAGTTCCAGCGGATCGAGCCCGCGTGACGTCCTTTCTTCATTGATGAGTGAAAGCATGTGGAGTTCCAAGGGATCGGCATTCACCGGCATTTTCTTGTCCTTTCAGCGTTACTGCTACGTGACCAGCTGTCCCCGGCATGCCGGTCGCCGATGTTTGTAAAAAACAGCTGACGGGGGCGTTAGGGCTTCATCGATTCAGGCGGGATTTGCGCGTGTTCCTGCGTTTTCGGCAGACCGTTGTCGGCGCGAAAAGGATCACGTCGGGCGCAAGGCGGAAAGCCGCGTGGATAAGTGGAGATGCTGGCAGGAACTTGCTTGCGGGGCCGTTGGAATCTCTGTTCTTACAAGGGGTTCCGCTGGTCCGGCCAAGGCCGGTTTCCGGATTGGGCCAGGCATGAAGGCTGGTTGAAGGACCGGTTTGTCCGCCCGGTCAAGCCCGCGCGCCATTGAGTTTTTCTTCGCTTCGATCAAGAGTTGATTTGCAAGTCACCGGGGCGGGCGGTGAAATCAGCAAATGATGCGGGCCGGAACGAGAGGAAAGACCTGATGACATTGCGTGCCTGGGCGGCGGTGCTGCTGTTGAGTTTTCTGGCGGCCTGCGCGGGGCGCAACACGACGGGTATCCTGTCACCAACCCCGAATCTTTATACATTTGAAACCGGCGGGTCCTATCCGGAGGCGAATGTGCCGTCGCGCTTTCGCACCACGACCACGGAAATCTTATATATGACCGACCGCAACCCCGTGCTGGATGAGTTCGGAGCGGTCGTCACCTATGGCGCGCGGCGCAGCGATGCCATGGCATTTGGCGCAAGCTGGGTAGAGTATGGCGGGCTTGATACCTGGTCGGACCTGATTGCGCGCACCCAGGCGACCGGATCAGGTGCCGTGACGCGGCTTGAACCTGTTGGGCTGACCGAGCTGGCGCGCTTGCCCTCGACACCTTTACCCTATGCGCCGGGCGGCGGGCGGTTGCAGGCCACGCAAGAGGCGCGTTCGGCTTATGGCGCGCGCAGCGATGCCGTACGGGCGGAGATCACGGCGCGCATGCGGGATGCCAAGGTTGACCGGGTGCTGCTCTACATCCACGGCTTCAATAACGATTTCGATGATGGCGTCGGGACTTTGGCCAGCATTTGGCACTATGCGGGACGGCGATCCTTGCCCGTGCTGTTTTCGTGGCCGGCTGGCAATGACGGGCCGCTGGCGTATTTCCGCGATATTGAGTCCGGCGAGTTCTCGGTTTTTCACCTGAAGGAGTTCATGCGCATTCTGGCCGATGTGCCCGAGGTGAAGCGGATCGATATCGTCGCGCATTCTCGCGGCTCGGCGGTGATGAGTGCTGCGTTGCGCGAGCTGATGCTGGAGAGCCGTGGCGCAGGCCGGGATCCGAGGCGCGACATGAAGACAGGGGTGCTTGTGCTTGCGGCGGCTGATCTTGATATCGGGGTGACGCGCCAGCGGCTCGTGGCCGAACGGTTTGCAGATGGGTTTGAGCAGATCAATATCTACACCAACCCCGACGATGGTGCGCTTAGACTGTCCCGGCTGATCGGGAATGTGACGCGGCTTGGCGGGATTGATCCGGAAAAATTGTCAGAACGGGAGGTCCGCGACCTAGAGAGTGCCCGGAATGTGAACATCGTGATGGTGGATGGCGGGTCCGTGCAGCTGGGGCATGCCTATTTCCGCGAAAACCCCGCCGTGCTGTCGGATATCGTTCTGGCCCTGCGGACGCGCGCGATGCCGGGCACGCGGTTTCGCCCGCTTGATCCGGTCGCGGGCAATATCTGGAGCCTGCACCAGAATTATCCTGCAGAGCCTTTGCCCGAAATGCTTGACCGGCCTCTGGTGGACCGCTGATCACTGCGCCGGGCCGACGCGCTTTTGCGCATTTGGCCGCGGTTCGGATGAGCGTGTGTCGCCAAAGGCACGTCTTTCCTTGGCTGGGAGGCGAAGCCACTGTGTAAACTGCTTGGCTGGCATGGGATGGGCGAGGCCGAAACCCTGGATCACAGAGCAGTTCGCGGCACGCAGATGCCGAAGCTGGCCGGGCGTTTCCACACCTTCGGCGACAACAGACATGCCAAAGCGGTGCGACAGTCCGATCAGCGCCTTGACGATATGGCGCGCCCGCGGGTCGCTTTCGAGACGGGTGATGATTTCACCATCAAGTTTGATTTCGTCCAGATCAATGGCTGACATATGCGCAAGCCCCGCATAGCCGGTGCCGAAATCATCGAGTGCAACACGCGCGCCCATGCGTTTGAGCTTGTCGACGGTTGTGGTGACGGTGTAATCGCCCGAGTGCAGAATGGCTGTTTCCTGGATTTCGATACAGATATCGCGCGGCATCAGACCCCGTGATTGCAATGCCCAGTCCAGCAGCCCGGGGTAATTGGTGTCGGCCATAATCTCGGCCGAGGCATTGAGAGACAGCGTGACGCTTTCGAAGCCGTCCTTGCGCAATGACAAAAGCGCATCCAGCGACAGGTTCATCGAGCGGTAGTCAAGATCGGCGAGGACACCGGAACGCCGCGCTATTTCAAGAAAATCGACCGGTGCAAGTTGGCCGAAATCAGGGTGGTCCCAGCGCAAGAGGGCTTCGCATCCGACGATTTTGTCATCCGACAGGCGCATCTGCGGTTGCAGCATGACCGAGAATTGATTGCTGGATATTGCGTCCGGTAGATCCCGCACCAGCCGGTTTTTTCTGGTCTGTTCGCGCCCCAGGTCGGGGGAGTGCATCATGATGCGAGAGCGCCCGGCCTCTTTTGCCGCGTAAAGCGCCTGATCGGCCTGATGAATGAGCGCCTCGCCCGAGGTGGTCCCGGGGGTGGCCAGGCTTGCGCCAATAGAGCTGCGGATATGGAGCGTCTGTTCTTGCCATTGCATGGGTTTGCGAATTTCGCTCATCACCAGTTCGGCGCGGGCGGCGAGCGCGTCTTTGGAGCCCATTTTTGGGCAGACCAAAACAAATTCGTCGCCTCCCGAACGGCATGCCAGATCAAGCGGGCCCGTGCTTCGGCGCAAGGCATCGGCCACATGGACAAGCGTGCTGTCACCTGCGGCGTGCCCCAACGTGTCATTGATTTCCTTAAATTCATCGAGATCGATCTGCAGAACGCCGATCTGCTGCTGGGCCAGGGCGACGCTTACGGCCGGAGACTCCAGGTAGTTCTTGAGCCTCTTGCGGTTGGCCAGACCGGTCAGATCATCGTGAAAGGCGGCATGCTGCAGCTCTACCTTCGCCTGCCGCAATTCGTTTTCCGTTTCGACCTGTTCGGTGATGTCGCGGCAGGTGACCAGGACCAAGGGCTTTTGTTCGTCGTAGATTGGATCGACGACTGAAAATGTTTGCTGGTTCCAGAAAGAAGTGCCGTCTTTTCTGGTGTTTCGAGTGGCGACGTAACGTTCAAAAATAGAACTGGAGAAATCGTAGTTAAACGGAATTTTTTGCAGATGGCCTTGGGCAATTGACGCCCCCGGAAAGCCCCGGACCTCATCGATTGTCCAGCCGAACATGAGTTCTGCGGCGCGATTGATCCACAAAACTCGGCTTTCGGTGTCCTGCAGGATGATCGCGTCTTTCGCGCAGTTCACCAGACGCGTGCAAAGAGACAGCGTCGGTAATCCCGTTGAGGATTCCGGGTTGGCGTGGCCATGGATGTTGCGCGGATTGCTCAAGATGTGTCTGCGTCCAGAAAACGAGACCGCAGAATGCGCCGCTGCTGTTAACATGCGGTGTGGGGACAAGGATAAAGTTCTTAAAATTGCTTTGATCCGAAGGCGTTGCGCCGGGTCGCCTCCTGTGCAGAATGGGCGTGATGAATGACTGACGAGGAACCAGCACAAGGACATGCAGTATCAGCTGCCATTCACCCGGCCCGGTCAAATCGTGGGGCTGCTGGGAGGGTCTTTTGATCCGCCGCATGCAGGGCATGTGCATATTTCGCGCGAGGCGCTGCGGCGGTTTGATCTTGATCAGGTCTGGTGGCTTGTCAGCCCCGGCAATCCGCTCAAGACGCGTGGACCGGCGCCGCTTGGCACACGCCTTGAGGCCAGTCGCGCGCTTTTGCGCCATCCCGCCATTCACGTTTCTGATTTTGAGGCGCAGGCCGGGACGCGGTACACCGCCGAGACGCTGGCGCGCCTGCAGATGGCCAGACCCGGCGTGCGGTTTGTCTGGCTTATGGGTGCGGACAACCTTGCTCAGCTCGATCAATGGCAGGATTGGCATGAGATTATGGGGCGTGTGCCAATTGGTGTGCTAGCCCGGCCCGGACAGAGGATTTCGGCACGAACCTCGAAAGCGTCCCAGATCTATCGTCGCTTTCGCATCAAAGGGCGGCATTCGCGCGCACTGGCCTTGGCAGATGCGCCGGCATGGTGTTTTGTAAATGTACCGATGACCGCGATTTCATCGACAGAAATCCGTGCTCGGGGTGACTGGAGCGGGTTGGCGAAAAGTTGAGGTCAAGTGAGCCTCGAAGCGGATTGTGTGATGGGGGAAGCTTGGGTTAACTGCGGGTATGACTTTTAAGTATTCGAGACGTTTTTTTGTCACAACTGCATTGAGCGCGCTGGGCACAGCCGGGTTCGCCGGTGCGCCCGAGGTCTCCTTACGCCCCCAAAAGCGCCCGGATGGTCCCCGCCCGCCAAGAGCCACTGGCGCGCAGACGCTGATCGATACTGCAAACTTGGGTGGCACAGTCAGTTTCGCCGTGGTTGACCCGGCCACAGGCAAGGTGCTCGAGGCGCATAACGGAGCGAAGGGCCTGCCACCGGCCAGTGTGACGAAAGCCCTGACAGCGCTTTATGCGCTTGATACGCTGGGACCCGATTATCGTTTTGAAACAAGACTGTTGGCGACGGGGCCGGTGAAGGATGGTGTGCTTGAGGGCGACCTGATCCTGGCTGGCGGTGCCGATCCGACGGTGGATACAGATGTTCTGGCATCAATGGCAGAAAAGTTGAAAGCGACGGGTGTGACGCGTGTCGCCGGCAAGCTTAGATGTTGGGCGGGCGCCGTCCCGTTCGTGCGGGCAATCGACCCCGGGCAGCCTGATCATGTGGGATACAACCCTTCCATTTCCGGGCTGAACCTCAACTTCAACCGGGTGCATTTCGAATGGAAGCGCAAAGGCCAGGATTATGATGTGACAATGGAGGCGCGCACGGCGCGGTTCCGACCGTCGGTTCGTGCGGCCCGCATGCAGATCGCTGATCGCAAGGGGCCTGTCTATGTTTATTCCGATGGCGGCGATCATGACCGCTGGAGCGTGGCACGGCGGGCCTTGGGCAAAGGCGGCGCGCGGTGGCTGCCGGTGCGCTATCCGCATGCCTATGCCACGGAGGTGTTTGCGCGTCTTGCTGTAGTGACCGGCATCACCGTGACAGCCGGCGAAGCCGTCAAAGCGCTGCCTGATGCGCCGATGCTGGTGAGCCATCAAAGTGCGCCGCTTCGGGATATTTTGCAGGATATGTTGAAGTTTTCGACGAATTTGACGGCAGAGCTTGTGGGCATGACGGCCTCGGCCCGGCGGCGCGGGCGGCGCACAGGTCTTGCGGCTTCGGCGCGGGAAATGTCGATTTGGGCGCAGCAGGAACTGGGGATGAAAAACGCCGCTCTAGCGGATCATTCCGGGCTAAGTGATGCATCATATCTGACTGCGGTCGATCTGGCGCGTGCGCTGGCCCGAGTTGGGAAATCTGACGCGCTCCGGCCTATCCTGAAGCCCGTCACGATGCGAGATCAGAATGGATCGCCCAACAAGAAGCATCCTATCGACGTCGCGGCCAAGACGGGCACGCTTTACTTTGTCAGTTCACTGGCGGGATATGCCACATCGCCGAAAGGCAAGGAGCTGGCCTTTGCGATCCTGACTGCCAATGATGATTTGCGCGCCAAAGTTGACAGCAAGAACGACACGCGGCCGCCCGGCTCAAAGAGCTGGAACACGCGCTCCAAGCGGCTTCAGCAAAAGCTTATTGAGCGATGGAGCACGCTTTACGGCTAGTTTGAGCGGTCGAGCTTTGTGGCCAGATGGATCAGGCTTTCAGACCCTTGCACGCCCTTGGCCTCACCAATGCGGTCAAGCGCCTCGTCAAGCTCTTCGGTGCTTTCCGCCTCGAGCCCCACGATCAGGTCAAACCGGCCTGACGTCGTGTGCACCTTGCGCACATTTGGCAGCGAGCTTAGCCGGGACATCACCGTGGGCTGGCTGCGCGCCTCGATCCGCACGAGGGCGGTTGCCCTGAGAGGCGCGCGGCGCGCGGCATTGACGCGCAGGGTGTAGCCCGCGATCACACCATTGGTTTCAAGCCGTTCAATCCGGGCCTGCACGGTTGTTCGGGCAAGACCCAAACGCCGTGCGAGCATGGCCACAGGCGCACGGGCGTTTTCCTGCAAGAGCGCGATCAGCGCTTCATCCAATTCGTCTGTATGCATGATTCCCCCAATCACTTTGCCGAAATAATACGTCAATTCATCCAAACTGCCGCCATATTTTAACTCAAACTGGTGTAATGTTAAGAAAAACAATGTTTCGAGGCAGACCATGTATACGCGATTTCAATGGCCGGGTCCGATCCATCACCTGAGCCGAAAAAAGCCAGACAATGCGGTTTTATACTTTTGTCCTGCGGTGTTACAGGCCACGGCGCGGGCGTTTCAGGCCGGATTCCCCGGACTGGTGACATATGCCGTCAAGGCCAATCCGAATAAGCACGTTCTGGAAAACCTAGTGGCTGCGGGGCTTTCCGCTTTTGATGTGGCAAGCCCGGCAGAGATGCAGGCCGTGCGGTCGGTCGCTCCCGACGCGTTGCTGCATTACAACAACCCGGTGCGCTCACCTCAGGAGGTGCGCTGCGGGGTAAAGCATGGCGTGGCGTCCTATTCGGTGGATGAGCTTTCGGAGCTCGATAAGCTGAGCATCGTGCCGCAAGGGACGGAAATTGCAGTGCGTCTGGCGCTTCCGGTCAAGGGCGCGGCCTATGATTTTGGCGCAAAATTCGGGGCCGAGCCAGACGAGGCGGCTATGCTGTTGCAGCTGGTGGCAGAGCGGGGATATGTGCCGGCGATCTGTTTTCATCCGGGTACGCAATGTGCGGATCCAGAGCCATGGGGTGTCTATATCCGCGCGGTGGCGGATGTCGCGCAAGCGGCAGGTGTTACGCTGGCGAGACTTAATGTCGGCGGCGGCTTTGCGTCGAATCGGGATGGGGCTGCGCCGGACCTGAAGGCGATTTTCGACCATATCGCGGCTGTGACGCAGGATGTCTTCGGACCAGGGGCGCCGCAGCTTCTGTGTGAGCCGGGCCGCGCGATGGTTGCCGATGCATTCTGCCTTGCCGCCCGCGTTAAGGCGACGCGGGATTCCGGCGCGGTGTTTCTCAATGACGGGCTTTACGGCGCCTTGGCCGAAGCGCGGGATATGGGCGCGGTGGCGCGTGTCCGCGTGGTGTCTGAGGCCGGTGTGCTGCGCGAGGGCGCACACTCGGCGCGCATTGTCTTTGGGCCCACCTGCGACAGTCTTGACCGTTTGCCTGACCCGCTGTCACTGCCATCGGATCTGGTGGAGGGAGATTACGTGATCTTCGAAGGCATGGGCGCTTATGCCGAATGTCTTGCCACAGACTTTAATGGCTATGGTCCGGCCAAGCCGGTGCTTGTGTCGCATTTCGACTGAGCAAGGCTGGACACCAAGCCACGCCACGCTAGGGTCCGCGTAACCCTAAGACGTGGAGCAGTCATGGAAAAATTTGGACGCAGCCAGCCCGTGACCCGGATTGAGGATCAGCGGTTCCTAACGGGACGAGGCCGGTATGTTTCGGATCTGGTGCCGGACGGCTGCCTGAAGGGGTATTTCCTGCGTTCGCCTGTTGCGCATGCAAACTTCACGTTGGATCTGGAGGCGGCCAGGGACATGGCGGGCGTTCATCTTGTGCTTGATGCCGCGGGGCTGGCAGCCGCAGGCGTGGTCGAGCCGATGCCAGCCATGTCGGTTCCCAATCGCGATGGCAGCCAGACGCCGATGTCCCGCCGGCCCCTGCTGGCGGAAGGCCGGGTGCGCTTTGTCGGCGAGGCGATGGTGTTCATCGTTGCCGACAGCCTTGATGTGGCCCGCGATGCGGCGGAGTTGATCGAGATCGACTATGAGGAGCGGGATGTTCATCTTGATCTGGCCCCGGGTGGCGCGCTGCTGCACGACAACGCGCCTGAGAACCGGGCCTTTGATTGGGGTATCGGCGACGAAGCGGCAGCAGAGGCGGCTTTGGCCCGAGCCGCGCATGTCGTGCGCATGGAGTTGGTCGACAATCGCATCATTGCCAACCCGATGGAAGGCCGCAGTGTTCTGGCGCAGGTCGAAGAGGGGCGGCTGCATATCGCCTTCAGCGGGCAGAACGTGTGGAACACCAAACGAAATGCAGCGCGGATCCTGGATCTGTCACCTGACGACATTCGCGTTACCATTCCCGATGTGGGCGGCGGGTTCGGTACCAAGGCACCCGATTACCCCGAAACCTTTGTGGTCGCACAGGCCGCACGGATGCTGAAGAAACCCGTGCTTTGGGTCGCGGACCGGACCGAGACGATGCTGTCGGACAATGCCGGGCGCGATCTGATACATGACCTGACGATGGGTTTTGACAGTGATCTGAACATCACCGGCTACCGAGTTGATACGATTTGCAATCTCGGGGCCTATAGCAGCCCTTTTGCGCAAAACATTCAGACGACGCTTTTCTCCAAGGTGGTGATGGGTGTCTATGACGTACAAAACGTCTATCTGCACGTTGACGGCATCTACACCAACACCACTCAGGTGGATGCCTATCGTGGGGCTGGCCGCCCAGAAGCCATCTTTGCGCTGGAACGGATCATGGATCAGGCGTCACGTGAGCTTGGCGTTGATCCATGGGAGCTTCGGCGGCGGAATTTCATCACACCGGAGCAGTTCCCCTATGTCACCGCGATTGGCGAGACCTATGACGTGGGTGATTTTGGCCGAGTGCTGGACCGCGTTGAAGCCCTATCAGACAGCGCGGGGTTTGAACGGCGACGGGAAGAGGCATCGGAGCGCGGCAGGCTGCGTGGGCTGGGGCTTTGTTTTTACATTGAGAGCATTCTTGGTGACCCGTCCGAGACCGCGCATATCGAGTTTGCCGACGAAGGCGGTGTCAGGCTCTATGTAGGCACACAATCCAACGGCCAAGGGCATGAAACCGTATACGCGCAGTTTCTCTATGACCAGACCGGTATTCCGGTTGAAAAGATCACTGTCGTGCAAGGGGACAGTGATCGCATTGAGAAAGGCGGCGGGACGGGTGGATCGCGCTCGGTCACGGTGCAAAACAATGCGACACTGGTCACGGTGGATGCGATGGTTGCGGCTTTTACGCCATATCTTGCCGAGAAGATGGGTGTGGCCGAAGACGATGTTCAGTTTGATCATGAGACCTTTCGCGCACCCGGTTCTAACCTGACACCAACGCTTCTGGAGGCCGCCGAAATGGCGCGAGAAGATGGGCGTCGCGATCTGTTGAACCATCGTGAGACGGCCCGGCTTCCGGCGCGATCCTTCCCGAACGGGGCGCATGTTTGCGAGGTTGAAATTGATCCGGAGACCGGAAGGACCGAGGTTGTCCACTACACGATTGTCGATGATTTTGGGAACCTTATCAATCCTTTGTTAGTGGAAGGCCAGGTACATGGTGGCGTGGTGCAAGGCATCGGTCAGGCGCTTTGCGAACGCGTGATCTATGATGAGGATGCGCAGCTTCTGACGGCGTCTTTCATGGATTACGCGATGCCCCGTGCGGCGGATGTGCCTATGTTCAACTTCACAACCGAGCCCGTGCCGTCGACCACCAATGTGATGGGCATGAAAGGATGCGGAGAGGCGGGCACGGTGGGTTCGATGGCGGCTGTGGCCAACGCGGTGGCAGACGCCTTGTCACAAGCTGGTGTGGCGCGCGCGGATATGCCCTTTACGCCGCACCGGGTATGGAAGATGCTGAATGACGATGGATCTGACACGCTTCATTCGACCGATTAAACGCCTTCTTTCGAGGCGTCCCCGGCGCGGTCCACGCGTCCGGCGGACGGTGCGAAGCTCTGTCACCCATGTCATTATCCTTGACGGTACGATGTCCACGCTGACCGAAGGCTGTGAAACGAATGCCGGTCACGCCTACAAGCTTTTGTCCGAGGTCACGGGCTCTGGGCTTTCGCTTTACTACGAGTCCGGTGTGCAATGGCCGGATTGGAAACGCACGGCCGATGTCATCCTGGGTCGGGGCATCAACAGACAGATCAAGAGAGCTTATGGATATCTCGCCTCGCGCTATCGGCCTGGTGATCGCATATTTCTTTTGGGTTTCTCACGCGGGGCGTATGCGGTTCGATCTTTGGCCGGTGTGATCGATCAGGTTGGGCTTCTCAAGCCGCAATATGCGACTGAGCGGCATATCGAGACAGCCTATCGTCACTACCGCGACGAACCTGGGCGCGAGGCGGCAGATGCCTTTACGCAAAGGCGCTGTCACCCCGAGGTCGAGATTGAAATGATCGGTGTGTGGGACACGGTCAAGGCGCTGGGCCTTGGACTTCCGATCCTGTGGCGGTTCAGCACGCCGAAACATGCGTTTCACAACCATGAATTGGGGCCGCATATCCGCCACGGCTATCACGCGCTGGCATTGAACGAGACGCGCAAGGCCTATGCCCCGGTGCTGTGGGATACGCAGCGCGATGGCCCAAGTGCGAAAGGCCGGATCGAGCAGGTCTGGTTTCGCGGGAGCCACGGGGACGTGGGCGGCCAGCTTGATGGCTTTCATGCGGCGCGGCCCTTGGCAAATATTTCTCTGGTCTGGCTGCTGGAACGGGCGCATCACCACGGGCTTGACCTTCCAGAAGGGTGGCAAAGCCGGTTTGAACGGGATGTGACAGCGCCATCCGTTGGCACCTGGCGAGGATGGGCCCGGATTTTCCTGTTACGCGGGCCGCGCAAGGTTGGGGCGGACCCTTCTGAGCGGCTGCATGATACCGCACAGGGGCATAAAAAAGAGGATGTTGTCGGCGCGGAACCGGCGGTTTAGCCCGTTCTCTCAACTCTTCCTGTCACACCAAGATCCTAAATATCTGCACAGCTCATCAGAGGCTTCTGCGAAAACTGGGGCGCATTACAGCTTCAGTTCGCTTTTCAGCAGGAGGTCTTTGATGTTTCGGAAACTCAGCTCTTGGCAGGTCCTTACGCATGCAATCCTGATGGGGGGTTGTGGGGCGTTGGTCATGTTTACCATTGCCATCGGCAACGCATGCCCGGACCTTTTGATTTTCGTTGGACCGGCGTTTCTGGGCGCGGTGCTTGGCGGGTTGCTGACCAGCCCTTGGTTCGGCCATTCGGGACCTGTTGGCACGCTTAAATTCATCTGTGCGGCACTTTTTGCGACGCTGATTGGGTCTTTCACGGCGCCTATCTTTTCCGGCTTCTGGTCCCTTGTCCATTGGGGACCGGTCCTCTTGTTTGGTGGCGTTGTGGGCGCGCCGATGAGTGCCATGATCTGGGCGACGGGCATGATTTCTATTCATTGCCTGATATGGCATTGGCGGACGCAAACAGACCTTGAGACAAGGCTGATCGTCGAAGACCTCTGAACGGAAGGTCAAAAAATGCCCCCACTCATGGGGAGCGAGCGGGGGCGAAATGTGCGGGCTTGGGGGCCCTCACAGGGAACTTTGGATCAGGCGACGTGGCGCAATTCGGCTTTTGGGGTCACGCCCAGAGCATGGCAGATGTCGCGCGTGAGATCGGGGCGGTTGAGCGTGTAGAAGTGCAGGTGCTCAACCCCGCCGTCAATTAGCGTGCTGCAAAGCTCGGTTGCGACGGCGATCGCCAGAAGCTCTTCGCGGTCGTCGCGTTGTGCCTTGTCAAACGCATCGCTCAGCCAGTCGGGGATGGTTGCGCCACAGGCTTGGGCAAAGCGGCGCGTACCGGACCAATTCTCGATAGGCAGTATGCCGGGGATGATTGGTGCCTCGATCCCCGCCTTTGTGCAATCATCGCGGAAGCGGAAAAAGGTATCCGCTTCAAAGAAAAACTGGGTGATGGCTTCAGATGCACCTGCATCCAGTTTGCGCTTGAGCCAGTCAATATTGGCTTGTTGGTCTGCAGCATCAGGATGTTTTTCAGGGTAGGCGCCAACGCGAATTGTGAAATCACCTGTGTCTGCCAGCGCGGAAATAAGCTCGCAACTGTCGGTAAAGCCACCTGGGTGAGGCTCAAAGTTTGCAGCCCCCTTCGGCGGATCACCTCGCAGCGCCACGATCTCACGCACTCCGGCTTTGGCAAAGTCCTGGGCGATGGCAAGCGTCTCTTCCTTTGTCGCCTCGACGCAGGTGAGATGCGCCGCGACGTTCAGGCCGCTGGAGTTGTGCAACGTGGCCACCGCATCGCGGGTCAGCTCTCGGGTCGTGCCGCCAGCGCCGTAAGTGACGGAAACGAAACGCGGATCAAGCGGCGCAAGCGACTGGACGGTGTCCCATAGCCGAAACGAGGCTTCGAGCGATTTGGGCGGGAAGAATTCGAACGAGACCGAGGGGGCAGACATGGGCTATCTCCGATAAGACACTGTATGCCGCTTGTCGCAAAGCGCCGGATGTGAGACAACTTCATAAAATTCATTGTTTGAATGAGGCCGGCTCATAAACCATGCATATCGACTTTCGCCACCTCCGCACGATCCGGGCCATTCATCAGGCCGGCGGGCTTGCAAGGGCCGCTGATCTTTTGCACATCACTCAGTCGGCGCTGTCACATCAGATCAAGGGGCTTGAGGATCAGGCGGGTGTCGAGCTCTTCGTGCGACGGTCCAAGCCGCTCAAGCTGTCCGCAGCGGGGATGCGTCTGCTGCGGGTGGCGGAGAAGGTACTGCCAGAGGTCGAGGCGCTTGAGGCGGAGTTTTCCGGTTTGCGACAGGGCAGTGCAGGGCGGCTGCATATTGCGATTGAATGCCACGCCTGTTTTGAATGGCTTTTTCCTGTGCTGGAACGATTTCGGCAGACCTGGGCCGATGTCGATATTGATATCCGCCCCGGCTTGGCTTTTGATGCGTTGCCCGCCTTGCAGAAAGAGGAAGTGGATCTGGTTGTATCTTCTGACCCTGAAACGCTTGAAGGCATTGTTTTTCAACCTCTTTTTGACTATGAGCCGCTTTTCGTTGCGTCCAGTCAGCACACCCTGGCGGCGCATGACCACGTGGTGGCCGAGGACTTCCGGGATGAAACGCTGATCACTTATCCGGTGGACCGGTCTCGGCTGGATGTCTTCACGGAGCTGTTGACGCCTGCCAAGGTTGAGCCGCGCGCCGTTCGCCAGATTGAACTGACGGCCGTCATCCTCCTTCTGGTGGCGTCAAATCGGGGTGTGGCGGTGTTGCCCGACTGGGTCCTGCGCGAGCAGCGGACCAGCACCGAATATATCACACGGCCCTTGACGCCTGGCGGGGTCACGAAGCGTCTTTATGCGGCTGTCCGGGAGGACGACGCCGACAAACCGTTTATGGCACATCTTATTCGGCTGGCTCGGGAAATTCCGCTTCGTTTGCAGCGCCCTGTGGAGCCAGCTTGAGCATCTCTCTTGTGACGCAGGCTGGTCAGGTCTAAGGATCGGGTAACAATTCTTAGGACATTGATCCCGTGACACGCTTGCCTCTTTCCGTTGTCGTGCCCGCCCGCAATGAGGCGGAGACAATTGGTTCGGTTGTTCGCAACCTGCTGGCCATGGACTGGGTCAGCGAAGTCGTCGTTGTCGACAACAATTCCGACGATGAAACGGCGGCTCTGGCCGAAGCCGCCGGTGCGCGGAGTGTTTTTGAAGCGCAGCCGGGCATGGGGCACGCGGTGCGCGCCGGACTGGCAGCGGCGACCCATGACTGGGTCATGAAAGTTGATGCGGACCTGGAAAAGTTTAACGTTAAACTATTTTCCGAAATGGCCGCGGCAAGGGTAGAGGGTGTCGGCCTTGTCAAGGGCGACTGGACCGATCCGAAAGATAATATGCCGATGACGCGGTTGCTGGTAAAGCCCGGATTAAGATGGCTTTTTCAAGGTTTAAGCACTCTGCGGTCACCGAACACCGGCATCTACCTCGTGAACCGCTCTTTGATTGCGCATCAGGAGATCGTGGGTGACTACGCAGCTGATCTGGACATCATGGTCCGTATCTACGCTGCTGGTGCTAGGGTTGTTGAGGTTGATATCGGGCGGATCGAGCATGACATGCGCAATGTCGGTCATTACAACAAAATGGCCGAGACGATCATGGGCTTTCTGCTGCAGTGCCAGTCAATGAGGATCACCGAAGAACTGGTCGTCCTTGCGCGGAGCGCCGAAGAAGTCTTGCAAAGTGCATTTGGTCTTTGCGCCGGGCGCGCGAAGGCCGGGGGCGTGGTGACGATTTTTGTGGAAGATGCTGCCACCTGCATGGATGCCTTGGGTGGATGTCTTGAGAAATGGCCGACACTTCGGGTGCTCGCCCTCGACAGACTCGAAGGTTTTGCGCCCTTTGGCCCCGAGAGACATGTGCAGATCCTGACCTCCTCTGCGCCAGCTATCAAGCTGCTCGCAGATGGTTTGCAGTCAGAACTCCGAAAGGCCGGCGCACGCGTCGAGCCGACGCTTGTTATGCCGACCGATCCTGATGCGCCTTGCGACCATGGCTTTGATATCTCATCAGTTTCGGATCTGAAATCCGCAGCCTTGGCCCATGCGGGATTACTGGATACCCACAAAACACGCGAATGTTTTCAGAGCCTTGATATCCTGCTGAGAGAAACCTGATGCCAGTCAAAATCGCCACTGCCGCATATCCGCTTGATGCCGTGACCACGTGGGAGGCCTATGCGGAAAAAATTGGAAACTGGGTGTCTGAGGCGGCCCGCAACGGCGCGAACCTTTTGGTATTTCCCGAATATGCGGGCATGGAACTGGCGATGCTGGCCGGGCCCGAGGCGGCGTCTGATCTGGAGGCGTCGCTTCATGCGGTCTCGAAGCGTGTTCTTGAAGCCGACGCGATACATGTGGAGTTGGCTGCAAAGTTCGACGTCCATATCTGTGCAGGTTCTGCGCCGGTTTACGATCCAAAGATCGGGGATCGCCCGGTCAACCGGGCCCGGCTTATCACGCCCACCGGGCAGATTGGCATTCAGGACAAGCAAATCATGACCCGCTGGGAGCGAGACCCGATGCGGGCCGCGCCGGGCGGCCCATTGCAGCTTTTCGATACCGAGCTTGGCAAGATTGGCATACTCATCTGTTATGACAGCGAATTTCCGCTTTTGGGGCGGGCGCTTTACGATGCGGATTTCATCCTCGCACCGTCTTGCACTGAAGCACTGTCTGGCTACTGGCGGGTCCGCATCGGGGCGATGGCTCGTGCTTTGGAGACACAATGTGTGTCGGTCATGGCCTCGCTGGTGGGAGAAGCCCCGTGGAACGAAGTGGCGGATTTGACGACCGGGATGGGCGGCATTTTTGGCCCGCCCGACGCAGGCTTCCCCGACACTGGTGTTCTGGCCGAGGGCACGCTCAATGCGCCCGGATGGACCTATGCCGAGGTTGATCTGGAGAAAGTTGCGCATGTTCGAGCGGATGGTCGGGTTCTGGGCCGTACCCATTGGACCGAGCAAAACGGGCGTCACATGCATGTGACAGCCACGCCATTACGCTAACATTCAGCTTGAAAATCCCTGAAAATAAGACCATTTAGAGCGCGTCCCGTTCAGGGGACGGCAAACACAGGAGATACCATGGCCAAGGAAGACACGCTCGAATTCCCAGGTGTCGTCAAGGAACTCCTGCCTAACGCGACATTCCGGGTCGAGCTTGAGAACGGCCATGAGATTATCGCCCATACGGCAGGAAAAATGCGCAAGAACCGCATTCGCGTTCTGGCAGGCGACAAGGTGCAGGTCGAGATGACCCCCTATGATCTGACCAAGGGTCGGATCAACTATCGCTTTAAGTAAGTGTCTGAAAAGAAATGCGTTTGATCCTCGGATCAGGCAGTCCGCGCCGTCGCGAGCTGCTGGCGCAGATTGGTGTGGTGGCCGATGAAATTCGCCCGCCCGACATTGATGAAACGCCTCTGAGAGGTGAGTTGCCCAAACCCTACTGCATACGCATGGCCCGGCAAAAGGCGCTGGTCGTTGAGGCAGATGCAGATGACGTTGTGCTGTCGGCCGACACCACCGTGGCCCTGGGCCGACGTATTCTGGGCAAGCCGGAAGACAGGGCCGAGGCGGAGGTGTTTTTGCGGCTTATGTCGGGGCGGCGTCACAAGGTCATCACGGCTGTGGCCATTCGCAGGGGGGACCAGTTTTGGGAAAAGGACGTCGTGACCGATGTGAAAATGAAGCGATTGTCCGATACTGAGCTGGAGGCCTATCTTGCGACCGAGGATTGGTGCGGCAAGGCCGGCGCCTACGGTATTCAAGGCCCCGCTGGCGCTTTGATACCCTGGATCCAAGGGTCGTTTACGGCTGTTGTGGGCCTGCCATTGGCAGAAACTGCGGGCCTGTTGCAGGCGGCGGGATATCCGGTCTTCGAGGCTCGCGCATGAAGGGTCGTGTGATTGCATTGGGCCATCTGGGTTCGGGCGAAGCGGCGGCGCTCATTGAAGATGGCCAACTCGTCGATTTTCTGACCGAAGGTGATCAGCCACGCCCCGGCACGATCTATCGCGCCATTGCGGACCGCCCTGTGAAAGGGCAGGGGGGGATGTTCGTCAAAACCCCGGATGGCATGGGGTTTCTGCGGAATGTAAAAGGCCTCGGAGCGGGCAAGCTAATTCTGGTTCAGGTGACCGGTTATTCCGAGCCGGGCAAGGCGATGCCCGTCACGTCGCGGCTTCTTTTCAAGAGCCGCTATGCGATTGTCACACCGCAGGCGCCGGGCGTGAATGTTTCGCGTGCCATTCGCGATGAGGACCGCCGCGATGCACTGACTGTGTTGGGCAAGGCCGCGATGGACGGGCAGGAGGCGGGGCTGATCCTGCGCTCCTCTTGTGCTGAGGCCGATGACGAAGAGATTGCCGCCGATATTGCACAGATGGTCTCGGTTGCCGCTCAGGTGATGACAGATGCTGGGGATGCCGGAGCAGAAAAGCTCCTGGAAGGTGACGGCCCACATGATCTTGCCTGGCGCGACTGGCCGCGGTCAGAGATCTGGGCAGACGCCAAAGAAAGCTTTGAAAATCATGGTGTTTTGGAGCTTCTTGATGAGCACATGCGATCGCATGTTCCCTTGCCATCGGGGGCGTCGGCCTATGTCGAGCCCACCCGCGCTCTTGTCGCTGTGGATGTGAATACCGGAGCGGATGTATCTGCGGCGGCAGGTCTGAAAGCCAATCTGGCGACAGCGCAGGCGCTGCCCCGGCAGCTGCGGGTGCGGGGCCTTGGCGGTCAGGTGGTGCTTGATCTTGCGCCTATGCCCAAACGGGACAGGCGTGCCTTTGAAAGCGCCCTCAGGGCGGCCTTTCGCAGAGACAGCGTGGAAACGACGCTGGTGGGTTGGACACCATTGGGGCATTATGAGCTACAACGTAAACGCGATCGGTTGCCCCTTGTGGAGGTGATGAATTGAGCTGCCCAATCTGCGGAAATGAGACTGTTCCGGCCATGCGTCCGTTTTGTTCCAAGCGCTGCGCGGACATCGATTTGGCCAACTGGATGCGCGGAAAATACGTTGTTGCGTCTGAGAATGCAGATGAAAACGACGAGGCGGAGTTGCGCGTACCGGGTTTCACAAGAACACCGATTAATTGACCGAAAATGCCTCTGGACAGCCTGCATCAGGTCGCCTAGAACGCTGCGACGTGATCAACACCGTTTGACACGTGCCCGGGTAGCTCAGGGGTAGAGCAGTGGATTGAAAATCCTCGTGTCGGTGGTTCGATTCCGCCCCCGGGCACCAATTAAATCAACGATTTAGATGCTTTTCCGCCCGGTGCACACAAGTTTACGTGTAATTCGTGTGTAATCATGACCAACTTTTTGTACTTAGTTCTACTTTGAGGCATTCTTATAGAACTCCCCTTTTGGTTGCGCTGGCCTAGAGAACTAGTGCGATCTAAATTCACCAAGCGAAGTGCCAGAGACGATGCCGTGGGCCGCCTTCGGGACAAATGACACCGAAGATAAACCAAAAAATTTGGAAAAACTCGCTTCACATAGGCGTGCCGTCAGAAGAACAGGGGCTGCCTGGAGATGTCCCTGAAACAATTCTCTTACCTTCCAACCTGACTTCTGTGCCCAACGTGACATAAGAATCTGCTGGCGGCGCTGAGGAAGTGATTTCCGCTGTGAAGCTTGTATAGCCTTCGCATATGCTGCCTATCGTTCCCAAATTGAGATCAGTCGCAAGTTTGCCATTCAATCCAATCGCCTTAAACCTGGACAACTTGAGCAATCTAACTGGCATACACGTTTATGGTTGAAACCGCTGAGTTTTAGCATTGCGCTACTTTATCAAAGCATGCGAGGTGTTTAGAGAGACTTGGACACCACCAATGGGATGTCCTTGACGTATTGGTAGGCGCTGACGTTAGACAGTGCGAACCGCTACGAATGTCTGCTCTGAGCCCAAAGTTGCAAGTTTTCTGCAACGCAGCCAATGTCCGCTTGAATGGCGGTCGAATAACAGGAAGACATGGTAACTGAACATTCAATTGATGATGAATTTGAAGAAAGAGGTCGTGTCTGGTTCAGGAACGCCATTTCGAAAGAGGACCTAGCGCTTTTCGATGATCTGACCTCAGCCACTGCGAAAGCAGGACGAAGACTTGATGTCTCAGCGGCTTTGCGAGCCGCGTTGTCAAAGGAAAGCTCGTTGTTGCGAACCGTGCAACGCCTCGCCCCCGCAGCTATGCCCGTGCGAACTGTCGCGTTCAACAAGTCCGAAAGCGCCAACTGGGGTGTTCCTTGGCATCAAGACCGGGTCATCGCTGTGGCTGAGAAGGTCGATGTCGCTGAATACAGCAATTGGACAAACAAGTCAGGCACTTGGCACTGCGAACCTCCACAGTCGATCTTGGATGAGATGCTATTCGTTCGGGTGCACTTGGATGACACTGATAAATTCAATGGAGCGATGGAGATTGCTGTGGGAAGCCATTCGGTTGGGATTGTTCCAGCGGCAAAAGCAGAAGAAATAGCAAACACTCATCAAATTGAGACATGCGTGGCCAAGCGCGGCGATGTGTTGGTACTGAAAATGCTGACTTTGCATGCATCAAAGCCAGCGCAGGTGCCGTCCGGCCGCAGGGTATTGCGGATAGATTTTTCTGCGTCTCAGCTACCGCCGCCCTTGTCATGGAGCGAGCAGGTTTCAGAAACCTGACCTTCGTTGCCAGAATACGAATGGCAGCAAGGTCCCGCTTTGCCGACCTTCGCGCGCAAGAATTCGCTAGTTTGCCCAAGCAAAACTGTCAGATGACTAGTTTGAGCCCGAAGTTGCACAACGTCCGACCGCATTCTAGTTATCGGATATGAACGAAAACGACCGCAAAGAATGCTCACATTTGCGTAATCTGTCATCCGCAGATGCAGCTACATTCATTTTAGATAAATATACCAACAAGTACCCAGTTACGATGAGGTGTCTAACGTCAGCACCAATGGGACAGTTTAGGTCGATTTGATAAGGGAGGGTTTCTGGCACATCGTAACCACCAA
>CANMOU010000005.1 GCA_947499555.1 uncultured Roseovarius sp. | reverse complement strand
CGATGTTTTGGGCGGGGCGCCGCCCCTCCTGCTAAAGCGCCCTGGACGGAATGTGCGTGTTCAATCGGGATGATGCAACTTCATATTGACCGGTATAAATTATCACAATAATAATTAATTATTGAGTTCCGCGCAGATTCGAGGTTCGAGAACATGACAGACGATTCCAAACCTGATGCCACCGCTGAAAACAAAGCTCCCCAAGGGCAAAGCAACCTATGGCACTATCAGCCACCCCTTCCAATGGAAGAGGCCCCACTGTTTGTTTGGCCGCCCAAGCTGGTGGCAGCCGGCAAATACATGGTATCGAACGGGTATCTGATTTCGTTCCTGCTGCCCTACGGAACCCTTGCAGCGTTGACGTGGTTCTTCCTCCAGCCCGGATTTGATCAGACGGTCACCCTGTCTTGGGACTGGATCGGACTGATGCTCCTGCGCAACGCGCTTTTCATGGCCGTGATTGCGCATGCTCTGCATCTTTATCTCTATACGTTTCGCAAGCAGGGCGATGAGATGCGGTACGACACTCGAGATCTCGAAGAGGACAACCCGAAGTTCTTTACGCGGCGTCAGACAAGGGACAATATATTCTGGACCATGGTCTTCTGCGTGCCTATTTGGACGGCCTATGAGGTTCTGTTCATGTGGCTTTACGCGAACGGATGGGCGCCGTTCTACCTAAACCCGATGGATCACCCGATCCTGTTCGTCGCGACGTTTATCCTAATCCCGTTTTATCAGTCATTCCTGTTCTATTTCATGCACCGTTTCCTGCATTGGAAGCCAATTTTCCCCTATGTCCACATGGTACACCACCGGAATGACAACACAGGACCGTGGTCTGGCATGGCGATGCATCCGATCGAGCATATCGTTCTGTTTTCGTCCGTGTTCATCCACCTGATCCTGCCGTCACACCCAATGCACGTGTTGTTTCATATGCAGTTTCACACGCTGACCGGTCCGACCTCTCATGCCGGATACGAGGCGTTGATGTTCAAAAAAAGCCCTGTGTTTGCGTTGGGGTCGTTTCACCACCAGCTGCACCATCGCTTTTTCAACTGCAATTTTGGCAACCGTTACGTGCCCTGCGACAAATGGTTCGGCACCAACCATGACGGGACCCGTGAAAGCTGGTTGGAGCTGAAGCGTCGTTGGAAGGAAAAGAAACTGAACGCACGTTGAGCCACGCTTAGTTCAGCTTGCTGAATGCCAAGAAACGAGGTGCCTCGACGCACCCATGATCTGCCCGCCAAGATGACGGGTCCTGCACTTCAACTCACGAGGACAGCAATGCCGAAGATTACCGTGACTGATCACCAAAACAAGTCCCGCGACGTGATCGTCAAGGATGGCGTCACCCTGAAAGATGGGCTGAAGGCTGCTGGCGTGAACGATATCCTCGCTGAATGCGGTGGGGCCTGTGCCTGTGCAACCTGCCATGTCTTCGTTGATGAAGGCTGGTTCGATCTGGTTGGGCCGCCGGGAGGGATGGAGGACGATATGCTGGACTTCACCGAGATTGACCGCCGCGAGACGTCGCGATTGTCGTGCCAGATACCGATTTCCAACGAGCTCGATGGGCTGCAGGTTACGTTGCCCGAGCGTCAGAACTGACGGATTTGGATCGTCAGCATTACGTGCGGTGCACCTGCGACAAGAGAATGGGATACCTTTGATGGCCGACAACATTAACCGCATCGACGACATCGTAAGCTCTGGCTACTGTATGGGGTGCGGCCTGTGTGTGAGCCTCGCTGCTCCCGGCAAGATCGAGATGGTCTCGGGGTTCAGAAAACGGCCACGCCCGCAGATCGTGAACGCGCTGAGCGAGATCGAGGAAGCGGATATTTCCCGCCTGTGCCCCGGCATTAACATCACCGGCATACCAAACCCCCAAGGCTATGACACGGACCCGGTGTGGGGCAATCTCGGCTGGGTCACCAAGGGCTGGGCAGCAGACCCTAAAGTGCGCTTTGCAGCGGCCACTGGTGGTATCATGACGGCGGTTGGACAACACCTCGTTCGGACCGGCCGCGCCAAGTTTTTACTGCATGTCATCACCGACCCCGACAAGCCGCTGCACAGCAACATCAAGATCAGCCGCAGCGCAGACGAGGTTTTCGACGGTCGCGCATCACGCTATGGGCCAGTTTCGCCGCTGACCGCCATTCACGAACTACTAGACCTGGGCGAACCCTTTGCGGCGGCCCTCAAACCCTGCGATATCGCGGCTATCCGCAACCTTCAGCGCGAGGATCCCCGGGCGCGCGAATTGATTGTGTTCACGATGGCGATGTTTTGCGGTACGACGCCGGACCTTGAGCCGAACGAGATTTTCCTTGCACGGCACGGTCTGGATGAAACCGGGCTGAAGGATTTCCAGTGGCGTGGCAATGGGTGCCCGGGTCCGACACGGGCCACGACCAAGACCGGCGAGACGCTGGATGCGACATACCGCGATTTGTGGGTTGAAACCCCCTATACAGCCCAGTTTCGGTGCAGGATCTGTCCCGATGCCATCGGCGACGCCGCTGACCTGGCCACGGGTGATAGTTGGTCAGGGGGTAAGCCCACCGGCGAAAGTGACGGGGTCAATGCCAATGTGTGCCACACCCCGATTGGCGTTGAGGTTCTGAAAGAGGCAGAGGCCGCCGGGGCCGTTGTGCTCGAACCCTTCACGCTTGAGGATCTGTATGACGTTCAACCTCATCACGTCCGCCTGAAACAACAATTGAGCACACGCCTTGGCGCGATGGAAGCTCAAGGCAACTGGTTGCCACGTTTCGACGGTATGCGCATTGCAAAACTGGGCGAGGCACTAACGACGGACGAACAGCACGACGTGTTTGAAGCGACGAAAATGAGGCTGGAAGCTGGAAAAGCCACCGAGCCCACTTACTGAACATAAAAGGTCCGTTACCATGGCACTCGACAAAGGCACACTGGAACAACTGACAACGGCTGTGCGCCGCTTTACCGAAGAGCAACTGATTCCGAACGAAAGATTGGTGGAGGAGAATGACCAGATCCCCGAAGCCATATTAACCGCTATGCGCGATCTTGGGCTGTTCGGCTTGTCGATCCCCGAGGAATACGGAGGTCTCGGCCTCGACCTTGCCGAGGAATGCGCCGTCATCTTTGAACTTTGCCGGGCATCGCCCGCCTATCGTTCGGCCATCGGTACCAATGTCAACATCGGCTCGCAGGGCATCATCATTGACGGTACCGAGGCGCAGAAGCGCGCCTATCTGCCGAGACTGGCCAGCGGTGACTTGATCGGTGCCTTTGCACTGACCGAACCGGATTCTGGCTCGGACGCGGCCTCGATCAGCACTTCGGCAAAGCGTGATGGGGATGATTACATTCTCAATGGTACGAAACGCTACATCACGAATGCACCGGAAGCTGGCCTGTTTACCGTATTCGCCCGCACCTCTCCGGATGTGCCCGGGGCCGATGGGATATCCGGCTTCCTGATCGAGGCCGGCACACCCGGGCTGAGCGTTGGCGCGCTAGACCGCAAGATGGGGCAGCGTGGCGCGCATTCCGCGGATGTCATCTTGGAGAACTGCCGGGTCGGGCGCGACACATTGATCGGCGGACAAGAGGGCATCGGGTTCAAAACGGCCATGCGGATCCTCGACCGAAGTCGGATCCACATCGGTGCTGTATGTGTGGGCGTCGCAGAGCGGCTGATTGATCAGAGCACACGCTATGCGCTGGAGCGTAAACAATTTGGCCAACCCATCGCCGATTTCCAGCTGATCCAGGCCATGCTCGCCGACAGTCGCACCGAGGCCTATGCGGCGCGCTGCATGGTAGAAACCACAGCGCGGCGACGCGATAACGGAGAGCGAGTTGCGGCTGACGCGAGCTGTTGCAAGCTGTTTTGCACCGAAATGGTCGGCCGGGTCGCGGACCGCGCGGTGCAGATCCACGGGGGGGCCGGCTACATTTCGGACTACGGCGTGGAGCGCATGTACCGCGATGTCCGCCTCTTCCGTCTCTACGAGGGCACCAGTCAAATTCAGCAAGTCATTATCGCACGCGATATGATCCGCCAAATGTCGGCCGCTCTATCGTGAGAGATGATTTCACCACCTACCTAGCCTGATCGGGCAAAGAACTGGAGATAACATGGAAATTTCGTGGTCCAAGGAGGAAGTCGAGTTGCGCGATAGATCCCGCGCCCTTGCCCGGGAGTATCTTTACCCCCTCGAAGAAAGCGTCGATGCAACAGACGAGATCACACCCGAGCAGAAAGAACGGATCAAGGAGGGTGTTCAAGCTTATGGACTGAACGCGATCAACCAGCCCAAAAAGTTTGGGGGGCAAGGGTTCAATCTGGTTCAGCAATGCATCGTCAACGAAGAGGTCGGCTCGGCCACCAACGCGCTTTGGGGTCATGTCTGGCAGCCGCCGGTATGTATGCAGGCCGGCTCGCCCGAACAGATAGAGAAATACCTGCGGCCTTCCTGCAGTGGTGACATCAAGACGGCGTTCTGCACGTCCGAACCGGGCGCGGGTTCGGATGCCGGGGGCATTCGGACCACGGCGGTACTGGACGGCAATCACTATGTCATCAACGGTCAGAAGTGTTTTGCAAGTCACTCGGAAATCGCCGAGGTCAGCCTGCTGACGACCATCGTGGATGGCGATCCGGACAAGCCGACGTTGTTCTTCATTGATCGCGGCACTCCAGGATTTAATATTACCCGCCTGCCTGCCTTCACCCAACGCTCGGGCCACGCTCACCCCGAAGTAGACATCGTTGATATGCGCATCCCCGCCACACAGATGTTGGGTGAAATCGGGCAAGGGTTCGAATTGACCAAGGACTGGTTTGTCGAAGCACGCATGGCAATTGCCGCGCGATCAATTGGAATGGCCGTGCGGGCTGCCAGACTGGCGCTGGACTGGGCCAATGAACGCGAACAGTTCGGTTCAAAGCTAATCGATTTTCAGGCGATAGAATTCCGGCTGGCGGAAATGGCCACCGATATCATGGCCGCCAAGTCAATGGTATACCGGGTCGCCGCGGAAATAGATGCAGGGCTCGATCGTAAGGTGGCACATGCCAAGGCCAGCGCGATCAAGCTCTTTTGCACGGACACGGGGTTTCGTGTGGTTGACAAGGCGGCGCAGATATTTGGTGGGCGCGGAGTCATGACGGAAAATCCAGTAGAGCGATTGATGCGCGACATCAGGGTGGAACGAATTTGGGAAGGCACCAATGATATTCAGAAAGTGGTGATCGGACGCCAGCTTCGCAAACGCGGGTTGGATGTCTACGCCGAATGGTCCTGAACCGGCCCTGAGTCAACCTGAATGGAGATTGCGATGGCCATGTCATCGACCACCCCCCCCGAGGCTCGCAGATCGCGTCGCCGGGAAAACCTGAAAAGAATGTTTGCCACACGCTCAATCGTCTTTTTTGGTGGGCGGTCGCTGGTCTCGACCATCACTGACCTTCGCACCAGCGGATTCGACGGAGATATCTGGGTCGTCAATCCGATCCACTCCGAGATCGGCGGCATCACATGTCTTGCCTCGATCAGCGATTTGCCAGCGGTACCTGATACAGCATGGATCGAAGTGTCTGCCAAGCTGACCGTCCAGATTGTGCGCGAGCTTGCAGAGATGGGTGTGCCCGGTGCTGTGTGCTATGCGGCCGGCTTCTCGGAAGCGGGCGATGTGGCGCTTGAGCAGGCCCTCGTAGACGCCGCTGGTGATATGGCGATCCTCGGGCCGAATTGTATCGGTCTGGCAAATTTCCTCGACAATGTTCAAATTGTGAAAACCGGGTACTCCAACACACGCCCCACCCGCGGCGTCGCCGTTATCGCTCAAAGCGGGACGATCACGGGCATCATTTCCCACGCACAGCGGTCGATTCAGATGAGCCACATGCTGAGTCTTGGCAATCAGGCGGCGGTTGATGTTTCGGATGGGATCGAAGTCCTGATCGAAGACCCGCGTGTAGACGCGGTCGCGATCTATGTCGAAGGGATCCGCGACCCCGAAGCATTTGCCCGCGCCGCGTGTCGAGCCTTTGAATTAGACAAGCCCATTGTCCGGCTGCGGACCGGTGAATCAACTCTGGGCCAGGCGGTCGCCTTGTCCCATACGGGTGCCCTGTCAGGCACCGTAAGCATTTCCGATGCGTTCTTCCGGCGGCTTGGGGTGATCCAGGTCGATACGTTCTCGCAATTCATCGAAATCACCAAGATGCTCGCAGCGTCCCATCGCCCTGGGGGAAATCGGGTGGCTATTGAGACGTGTTCAGGCTCGGATGCGGGTTATTGCGCTGATCTCGCCGAACGCAACGGTCTTTGCCTGCCGCAGCCCAATGATGCCGTCAAATCGCATCTTCAGAAAGTGATCCCGCCCATTGCGACGCCGCGAAACCCACTGGACGTTACGATGATACAATGGGGTGATCGAACAGCCCAAGCGACGTCGTTGACCACCTTGCTGGAGCAGCCCGCTGATCTAGCCGCCCTCGTCATGTGTTGCCCCTCTAATGACGTGCCTGCTACGTATCAAGCTGCACTTGACGCCATGATAGACGTGCGCAAGTCGACCTCGCTACCCTGCGCTGTGATTTCCAATATTGCCGAGGGTCTTCCAAAACCTGCACGCGAAACATTGATCCAAAACGGCATCATGCCGTTGCAAGGGATCGAGGACGCCTTTGCCTGTATTGGCCATCTCGCACGACATTCTGCGTGGCGGGCTGAAATTCTGGCAAACGGTGGACCACAGGAGAGCCTGTCTGGACTGTCCGCGCTTGTTCCGGATCCCCCGCTTGACGAAACAACAAGCAAGTCCTTGTTGCGAGGCGCTGGAGTGCCGGTACCAAAGGGTTATGTGGTTCATGACACGCAGGCCGCTCTGGAGGCAGCCTCCGAGATTGGTTACCCCGTTGTTCTGAAGGGGCATGGCCCAGCATTGGTGCACAAGTCCGAACTGAATGTTGTTACCGTTAACGTGACCGATGCCACAAGTCTTCGCATCGAAGCTGATAGAGTTATCGCTGTCCCCGGTGTAACCGAACTCCTGATTGAGGATATGGTAACGGACAGCGTCGCCGAGCTCATCATTGGAATCACACGGGATCCGACATTTGGCCTTTCCCTGACATTAGGCGCAGGTGGTGTACTGGTAGAGGTTCTGGATGACGCAAGGCAATTGTTACTACCGACGTCACGGGCTGACATAGAATCCGCACTCGCGGACCTGCGTATCTATCCGCTTCTGACAGGTTTCAGGGGACGTCCGGCCGGAGACATCGATGCGGTTTTAGATTGCATTGTAGCAGTTTCAAATTTTGCACTGTCGCGCGCCGTTGACCTATTTGAACTGGACATAAACCCACTGATCATCCGACCAACGGGTGAAGGAGTATTCGCGGTCGATGCCGTACTAAGGCTCGGCCACAAGCAGAAAGATACCTCAGGGGGCTGATCAAGCCCATGCTGCTGATCTGCTGTGTTGTGAGGATTGCGGCAAGTGCGTAATATTCCGCGCTGCCATGTAGCGAAAAACCCGCCATTCATGCAATCTGGAGTAAGACACGATCAGCGAATTCGCAAGTTGCAGATAAAACAGTTCTTCGGGGCGCGACTTCAAGTGTTCGGCTCGCCCCGTGAGTTCTTGTGTTCACAACTGGCCTCGCGACCACTCAGTGTCGAAAATTATCCATAAGGTCGCGGAAGCTCTTGTCAAAGGCGGAGAGGACCGGTTCGATGTCATCCATTGACAAACATAGCGGTGGCACCATTCTCAGGACGTTCTTGAAGTTTCCAGACTTGGACAGCACCAATCCGTGTTCCCGGGTGCGCTCAAAGACATAAGAGGTTTCTGCGGGTGCTGGCTCTTTCGTGTCGCGGTCTTTTACAAGCTCTATTGCCTGCATGAATCCAGTACCGCGCACATCTCCGATGATGTCGTATCGGTCTTTCATCGCCTGCAACCCTTTGTGAAGCTCCGCTCCAACGACCCGTGCGTTTTCGACCATGCTTTCTTCTTCGATCACGCGCAGCACCGCACGCCCTGCGGCACAAGCAACGGGGTTGGCTCCATAGGTGTGAAAAAGGAACTTCCCGCCCATAACCTCGGCAACGTCCCGCTTTGCGATGACGGCACCCAGCGGAATGCCGTTACCGATCCCTTTCGCCAGAACAACAATATCCGGCACAACGTCATGTGCATCAAAGCACCACATGGACTTACCCGTCTTACCAAAGCCTGACTGAACCTCATCGACAATCATCAAGCCACCAGCGGCACGGATACGCTCGGCGGCACCCTTCATGTAGCCCTCTGGCATTTCAATGATGCCACCATACCCCTGAACGGGTTCGATCAGCATCGCGGCCAACCGTCCCGAGGTGGTGTAAGCAAGGGTGCGGTCCAGATCATCCAGATAAGGTTGAGTGCCGGTGCCAAAGGCTCCGCGATACTGGTTGGGTTCCGCAGCAAAGGTTATGTTGGACAGTTGCCCGATATGCTGACGGAAGCCTTGAACTCCGGTAACAGCTTGCGCACCGTAGGTGACGCCGTGATAGGAGTTGCGTAGCGCCACAATGTCATGGTTGCCGGTCGAAGCCCGTGCCATCATCATCGCCAGATCAATCGCTTCGGCGCCGGAGTTTGTGAAATGAACAACCCAGTCGTGACCGGCGGGCATGGTCGCGGCGAGTTCCTCAGCAAAATGAGCTGGCACTGGATGGTGAAACATCGTCGTGCAATGGGTCAGCTGGGCCACTTGCGCCTGCACGGCATCAACAATAGCAGGGTGGGCATGTCCCACACTGATGCATAAGTTCATGCCCAGAAGGTCGATCAGTTTGTTATCATTCTCATCCCACAGATATTGCATTTTGCCGCGCTTCAGGATCAGCGGTTTCTCATAGGGCACGAAAGCGCGTTGCGAAGCGGCATAATACCTGTCGCGCTTTTCAATAATTGCCTCGGTATCCCAACTCACAGGTGCTGCCGAAATTTGGTTCCCATTCATTATCCCGTCCTTCCGCCTTTGCGTCGCACACCCGAATATGGGTGTTCGTTGTGAAGTTAAGCGCAACACGTTAGCGCGTAAAAGGGGACAGAACTTCTCAATAAAAAGGACAGATGGAATAGCCGGAGATCAACCCTGCTTGCAAAGCTCTTCACCGACTGTTCGGATGCCTTGTTCAATGGATTTAAGGGGCATCGACGCAAAGCCAAGGCGCAGCTTTCCATGGCCCATCTCGGGATCCATGTAAAACACTGGACCGTCATCGTAGAGCACGCCCCTGGCATTCAGCCTTGCTTCAAGTACTGCGCTATCAAAGGCCGACCCTGTATCTGCCCAGAAACAAGTCCCGCCATCAGCGCGCGTGAGTTGAACCGACGGCATGTATCGCGACATAGCATTTTTCATCGCCTGCCATCGGGATTGGTATCGGCGGTGAAGGCTGCGCAGATTGGTATCGTAATAACCAAGCCCAATGAAATGGGCCATCGCATCCTGTAGAATCGTTGGTGGATGCCGAAGCATCGCACGACGAAGAGCTTTTGCTTCGCGGATGATATCCGGATGCGCGACCATGAAGCCTAACCGCAGCCCGGGGGAAACGGTTTTTGACAGGCTACCAACATAGATAACTGATCCAGTAGCATCCAATGCCCGGATTGGAGGCAGCGTATCGCGGACATAGTTCATCTCCGCCTCATAGTCGTCCTCGACGACGACCATTTGGCGTGCTTGTGCAACGCCCAGCAATCGCTTGCGACGCTCCAATGGCATTGTCACCCCGGTCGGAAACTGGTGGCTTGGGGTCGTGTAGATCACTCCACATTCCACCGGGATTGTATCGGGGTCCAGCCCATCGGCGTCGACATTGACCGCCGCAATCCGATTACCGGAAAGTTCAAACGCATTTCTTGCTTCCGGATAACCCGGGTCTTCAACCCCAATGGTGCCGCATGAGTCACGAAACAGAAGCCCGACGATAAAGAGCGCATTTTGCGCTCCTGCGGTGATCAGTATTTCGTTGGCGCTTACCCGAAGTCCGCGGTAACTAAGCAAACGTTTGCGAAGCTGTTCGATAAGCGCCGTGCTATCTGCGCCGTCAGAATCTCCACTCCAAACGGGCAGGCGCTGCTTGTTGAGGGCCAAACGCATGCACTCTCGCCAGCTTTGAATCGGGAACTTGTTTGGGTCAATCTGGTTATAAACGAACGGATAGGGAAACTTATCCCAGTCAAACGGATGTTCGATCTTTCGCAGTTCAGAAGGACGTTTGCCAACTGGCGGCAGGCGATGGTCCACAGCCAATTTCTCTTGGGTTGGGTGAATTCTGCCTTCGACCAAACTGCTTACGAAATCCGGGCTCACAAAATACCCACTGCGGTCTTTGGAGATGATCATCCCCATCTCAATCAGTTTTTCATATGACGTGAAAACGGTGTTTCGGGATACACCCAATTGGCGGGATAGGTCGCGGCAGGATGGCAATGGTCGCCCTGACCCAATCGAACCAGCCGAAATTGCCGAGCCGATTATTTCACAGATCTGCGCCCTCAGCGGCAGCGGAGAATGCTCAGGCAGAGAGAAACGATGGCCTACTTTCATCTGTCCTTTTTAGGCGGTTGCCTGCCCCCTTCAAGCGCGTTGCTCCACCAATTGGTAAAATGGGCGCCGGTTTAGCTGCTCCAATTCAGACAATGGTTTTGAATTCTGCATGACGCACTTTGGGCGCAAAGCCGTCTGATGCCCTCGCATATCAGTCACTTCTGTCAACTACCGCTCAAATTGATACTGCGCTCTCGGCGTCAGCACTGCACCTGTGTCCGGGTGTGGAAGGGGGTAGAGGATATACTATTCCTCGGGTCCAACCTCCCGCAGTTGCCCCAAAAGGCAAGATTTGAAACAAGGGACAGATCATTGGCCAACACCTAGCCTGGCTTGACCGTCTGGTCATGTTGCAGCTCCTCCATATCCTGAAACCTGTCACCGATACGGTGGTGTGGTCTTCCTCCTGTTGCCACGCCTATGGCAATGAGAATCTCATCTGGTGCAGGAGCGTCCGGGATGCTGAATTCGAGGGTCATGAAATGAGACCTCGCGGCGGCCTTGGTTGTGTGCCTCAACGGTATGGTGATGGAATTTCCCGGTCCACCGCGCTTGTTGGTGAAAGGGATGAATTCCGAACTGTTCACCGCATCCCGAAGAAAGTTCCCGAACCGCAGCGTGTGGATCAGCGCAGAGCCGTGCTCGATCTCGCCATTCACGCCGACGATGGCCGTTTTGCCAAAGGCTTCGACCGTGTCAAATCCGCCCACCAAAGGACCTACGCGCTCGACCATCTCGCGGCCCAGGATGGGTGCAAAGGCGTGGATTTCGGGGCGCAGGTCCTCGACGAACCGCCCAGCCCAGGGGTTGGTCAGCACGGCGGCGACACCCGCCATGCGCAGCGGCGGATCGGCAGGTTTGGTGCCTTCGATCAGCGTGTCTTCGGCAAAGTGAACGTATTTGCGAACTTGGGGTGTCATGGCATGTCCTTGGGTAAGAATGGGTCCAGAATGTCGGCCACCTGATCGGGGGCCTCAAGCAGGACCGAGTGTTTGAGTTCGGGCAGGATGTGGAGTGTTGACCCGTCAATCTGGTCGCGCATGAAACGGGCCATCCGCGGGCTGGAGCCAATGTCCTTTTCACCGGTCATGATCAGTGTCGGCACCCGGATACGGTCCAGTTGATCGCCCAGATCGTTGCCCGCCAGCACACGGTAGGCCGCGACATAGCAGTCGGGATCGTTCTGCATAGATTTCTCACGCCGCGCTTCGAGCACCTCGGGGTGGGTGGCGACAAATTCGGGCGTGAACCAGCGATCCACCGCATTGGCCAGATGCGTCAGCGCGCCCTCCTGTGCCAGTGTCTCGGCGCGGGCCTCGACGCGGGCCTGCTCCTCGGCGGTGCGTCCGCCCACGGTGGACACGAGGCCCAAATGGCTGACCCGCCCGGGCGCGGTCAGGGCAATGGCCTGCGCAATCAACCCCCCTAGCGAAAAGCCGACAACCGAGACCTGTTGCACCCCGAGATGATCCAGAAGCGCCAGCGCGTCACTCGCAAAACCGTCAAGGCTGTAGGGCCCGGGCGTGCGGCGTGACCCGCCATGCCCGCGCAGATCAAACCGGATGTAGCGACGGGAGCGACCCAGTGCGTCGATCACCCCATCCCAGCTTTCCAGATCGGACCCGACCCCGTGGATCAAAAGGACGGGAGGCCCGCTGCCATCGTCCCTGAAGTTAAGCCCAACGCCCGCCTGACGTTCAAACATCCGCCAAAATCCGTGCATCCTCGGAGCGGAAGCTGAGGGTCGCAGCGGCTCCGGGTTCAAGGGCCGTTGCCTCGGCCTGCGCCGCCTGTTCGAGCGCCACAACCTCGGTGCCGTCTTCCAGCGTGATGATTGCCTTGCGTGATTGTCCGAGGTAGATCAGCTCCTTGACGGTGCCGCTCAGCATGTTGTCATCGCCCGGGCTGTCACCTGCCTGAACATGCAAACGCTCGGGGCGAACGGCTAGCACCGCCGCGGTGCCATCCCTCAGATCCCGCGCCAATTGCCCGACCATGCCGCGCACACGGGCAGTGCCCCCATTCGCACTCTCAACCTGACCTGCGATAAAGTTCGTCTCGCCAATGAAATCGGCGACGAACTTGGTTTCAGGTGCCTCATAAAGCGCGCGAGGGCTGCCGATCTGTTCGATCCGGCCATTCTGGAACACGGCGATCCGGTCGGACATGACCAAGGCCTCTTCCTGATCGTGGGTTACATAGAGCACCGTGGTACCCATGTTCTTGTGCAGGTGCATGATCTCCAGCTGCATGTGCTCGCGCAGCTTCTTGTCGAGCGCACCCAGGGGTTCGTCCATTAGCAAGAGCTGAGGCTTGAACACCATCGCACGGGCCAGCGCCACACGTTGTTGTTGCCCCCCCGACAGCTCCTTGGGTAGACGCGTGCCGAACCCGGCAAGGCCCACCAATTCCATCGCCTCCTCCACACGTTTGCGGCGCTCGGGCTTGGGCACGCCGCGCATCTCCAGCGGGAAAGCGACATTCTGGGCCACGCTCATATGCGGAAAGAGCGCATAGTGCTGAAAGACCATGCCGATGTCGCGTTTCCAGACCGGGATCGGATCCAGCGGTTTGCCCTTCAATTCAATCCCGCCTTCGGTGGGTTGCGTGAAGCCCGCGACCATCATCAGGGTCGTTGTCTTGCCCGAACCGGACGGCCCAAGGAAGGTCACAAACTCGCCTTCCGCGACATGCAGGTTGATGTCCTTGGCGGCATCTACGGGGCCGTAGGCCTTGCCGATATCAACGAGCTTCAGAATGGGGTCTGACATGGCGGGTTTCCTTAGAGGCCGGGCGCGCGGCCGGATTTGCGGCGGGCAAGCCCGTCGATCAACAGCGCAAAGAGGGAAAAGAGGAACAGGACCGTGGCAATCGCGGCAATAGTCGGATCCGTGTCGCCGCGAATGTTGGACCACATCTGAACGGTGACGGGCCGGATGGTCGGCGTCGACAGAAAGAGAGACACGATAAGTTCGTCAAACGATATGACCATCGCAAAAAGCATCCCCGACAGCACAGCGGGCGAGATCAACGGCAAGGTGACCCTGCGAAACGCCGTAAAGGGTGGGGCGCCGCAATTGGCGGCGGCATCCTCGAGCCGTTTGTCAAACACAGCCAGGTTGGCGCTGACCGTGGACATCACGTAAGGCAGGGTCAGGATCACGTGCGCAAGGATCAGACCCGGCAGCGTGCCATAGAGCCCCCAGATGCGGAACACTCCAAAGATCGCCGCCGCCGTGATGATCACCGGAATGATCAGCGGCGCCATCAGAAGCCCGCGAATGAGGACGGCCCAGCGGCTTTCCATCCGGCTCAGCGCCAGCGCCGCGGCTGTGCCCAGAACCGTCGCGATGACCGCTGACGGCACCATGATCTTCACGGATGTCCAAAGCGTGCGCGTCCAGGTCGGATTGCTGAACATCTTCTCATAATATTGCAGCGAAAAGCCGGGGGGCGGGAAGGACAGGAACAGCGCCGAGCTGAACGAGATGATCAGGATCACCACCAGAGGGGCCAGCATATAGACCGCCAGCAGCAGGTTGATGACCCCGCGCAAACCGCCCCAGAACCGTGCTGAATAAAACATCACACCCCCTTCCCGCGAAGCTTGAGCAGAAGGCTGACAAAGCCAAACAAGAGCGCCGTGCCTACCAGCAGGACAATCGCCAACGCAGATGCAAGGGCCCAGTCGCCAAACTCGTCAATCCGCTCAAAGATCAGCTGTGCAATCATTATATCGCCACGACCACCCAGGAGCGCGGGCGTGATGAAATATCCAAGCGAGATGATGAACACGAGCATTGCCCCCGTGAGCAGCCCCGGCAGGCAGAGCGGCAGGTAGATACGGAAAAACGCCCGGATCGGGTTCGCGCCAAGGTTCGTGGCCGCTTTGACATATGAGCCATCAATTCGCGCCATCACCGAATAGAGCGGAAAGACCATGAAGGGCAGCAACACCTGCACCATGCCCAGCAACACGCCAAGCCGGTTATAGACCAGCTCAAGCGGTTCGGCGATCAGACCCACGCCGGTCAGAAAATCATTGATGATCCCGCCACCCTGCAAGATCACCAGCCACGCAAAGCTGCGCACCAGAATTGAGGTCCAGAACGGGATCAGCACCACGAAAATCAGCAATTTGCGGAGCCATGGCCGCGAATGCACCATCGAATAGGCCACCGGGAACCCAAAGAGTGCACAAAGCAGCGTCGTGACGCCCGCAATGGTAACAGTGTTCCACAGAACGCCCAGATAAATGCTTTTGGTGAAGATTTCAGCGTAGTTCTGAAGCCCCCACACGGGTTCGGAGACACTGCGCTGCAAGAGCCATGCCACAGGATAGATAAAACATATCCCGATCAGCAGCACGGCTGGCAGCACCAGCCAAATGGATCGCAATTTCGCAATCATCGCGCAATGTCTCCGCGTGTTAAGGGTGCAGCGTGCTCAGGTCAGCTTCCACTCCGTCCAACGCTCGGTGGCCTCGGCGAGGTTGTCGCGCCAGTACGCCGGGTCGATCAGGAGGCCCTTGTCGGCATTCTCTTGCGTTGTGGCGAGCCAAGGCAGAACGTCCTCTTCGATCATGTCGAAGGCGGCGGGGTTGCACGGCGCATAGGCGATCGTGTTGGCCATCAGCGCCTGATTGTCGGCATCCACCGTCGCGTTCATAAAGTGTTGCGCCACTTCTGTATTCGGCGCGCCCTTGGGGATCACCAGATAGTCGATGGACCGGATGTTCTGGTTCCACGTCAGATCAACCGGCGCGCCCTTTTTGTTCACATCAAAGACACGGCCATTGAGCAACAGGCCCACACCAACCTCGCCATCCACAAAGAGCTGTTGGGCGGCGGAATTGGACGTGTACCAGATCACATGGTCCTTGATCGTATCAAGCTTGGCAAAGGCGCGGTCCAAATCGAGGGGATAGAGATCCTCGGGTGCCACACCATCGGCCATCAGGGCAATCTCCATCATCGGATAGGCCCGGTCACGCAGGGCGCGTTTGCCCGGGAACTTCTCGACATCGAACACATCGGCCCAGCTTTGCGGGGTGTTTTCGCCCACGACATCGGTGTTGAACGCAATGTTGTAGGACCAGATGATACAGCCGATGCCTTTGGGGTGCACATAGGTCTGATCCAGCGGGCTGGCATCGACCACGTTATAATCCAGATCCTCAAACAGGTCCTCATTAGCAAACAGGAACGTATCGGTCACATCGACCACGTCCCAGATCGGCTCGCCGGCTTCGACCATCGTGCGCAGTTTGGAGCCATTCATCGGCCCGTCCTGAATGACCGTTGCGCCGGTCGCTTCCATGAAGGGGTTGCAATAGGCCGTTTCCTGCGCTGCCTGATAGCTGCCGCCCCAACTGGCAAAGACCATCTGTTTGCCCGACAGATCTATCGCTGCGGATGCGCTGCGCGTACCGGCCCCCAGTGCTGCAAATGAAGCAGTCGCATAGAGCGATGTTTTCAGGATCGTCCGGCGGTTGAGACCGGTTGGTTTGGTATGCTTGGTCATGGTTCGTCTCCCTTTGGTTGTCGTCGTTTGTATGCGCCGTTGTGGCGTCACGCGGCCTTCTGGGCCTGAAAATGCGGAATGACTCTGTCTCCCAGCAATTCGATCGTGCGTGTGGCCATGGCATGGGGCAGGCCGAATGTGGGGCCCAGGATCATGTGATTGATGCCGATGCGCCGGTAATCTTCGATCTTGGCGATCACCTGATCGGGCGTGCCAAAGCAAAGGTTCTGCGCAAGGTTCTCAGGCTTGTATTCATCGCGCGAGGCGACCTTGGCGAAGTCAACCGGCTCGGGGAAACCCTCCGTAACGGTGCCGATATTCTTGAACAGGTTCTCGAAATTGCGCCCAAAGTTGATGACGGCTTCCACCGCAGGGTCCAGACCCGATGGATCGTCATAGACACAGCAGACCCGCATGGTGGCATGGCTCAGCCCGGTTGGATTGTCGGCGGCGCTCAGGGCGGAGCGGAACTTGTCTTCCAGAACCTCGACCTCGGCAAAGTCACGGCGCAGGGCGGTGGACATCACGTTGCAATTGTTCTTGAGCGCAAACTCAAACGTGTTCTCATCCCGCGCGGCCACCCACATGGGCGGTGCTTTCTGGATGGGTTTGGGCACGCAGGCCACTGACGGGAACTGCCACAGCTCACCGTCATGGGCATAGTCCCCTTCCCAGAGCCGCTGCACCGCCGGAATGATTTCGCGCAGGTATTTACCACCTTCGCCCTGCGGCATGCCGCCTGCCATGCGGTCGAATTCGTACTGATACGCCCCGCGCCCCAGACCCAGCTCAAGCCGCCCGTCGGTCAGCACGTCACACAAGGCCGCCTCACCGGCCAGACGGATCGGATTCCAATAGGGTGCCGCCACCACGGCCGTGCCCAGACGCGCATGTTTGGTGTGATTGCCCCAATGCGCCAAAAGCTGAAAGGGGTTGGGCGAAATCGTCAGCTCGATGGTGTGATGCTCGGCGGTCCAGATGATATCGAACCCCGCCTGATCGGCCAGCTTGACCAGATCAAGTGCCTCGGTGGCCACGTCGGCCATGGATTTTGAGGCGTCGAATCGCGCCATGTTCACAACGACGGAAAATTTCATCCTATGCTCCTATTTTGTGACGCGCATGACAAACGGGTCCTGCGAAATGCCGGAATGGTCGATCACCACGGTTTTGATACGGCTGAATTCTTCGATGGCCGGAAAGCCGTTATGCTTGCCGTAGCCTGAGTGCTTGAACCCCCCCGAGGGCGACATGATCGAGGGGCTGCGATAGGTGTTGATCCAGACCATCCCGGCGTGAATTCGGCGCATGAACCGCAGGGCGCGGTTAATGTCGCGGGTCCAGATACCCGAGGCCAGGGCAAAGTCGCTGTCATTGGCCTGTTCGATCAGGTCATCGTCATTTTCGAATTTGAGAATGCCCAGAACCGGGCCGAAAATCTCTTCTCGGGCGATGCGCATATCGTTGGTAACATCGGCAAACACGGTCGGTTCGACAAACCAGCCATCTCCCAGCCCCTCGGGCCGCCCGCCGCCATGGACTAGCCGCGCGCCCTGGGAGGTGGCGCTTTGGACGAACTCGGCGACCTTTTCGACCTGCGACCAGAGCGAAAGTGGCCCGAGTTGCACCGCGTCATCACACGGGTCGCCAATGGCGATATCGCGGGTTCGTTCGACGATCATCTCGACAACCTGGTCATAGACATCCGACTGCACGAAACACCGCGACCCGGCCACGCAGGTCTGCCCGGCGGCGGCAAAAATGCCAGAGATCACGCCCGTGACGGCCGCATCCAGATTGGCGTCATTGCACACCACATTGGGCGATTTGCCACCCAGCTCCAACGCGGTCGGCGTGAGGTTCTCGGCCGCCCCTTTGGCGATCAGACGCCCCGTCGCGGGCCCCCCAGTGAAGTCTACCTTGTCGACACCCGGATGCCGGATCAGCGCATCTCCGACGCTGTGCCCAAGGCCGGTGACCACATTGAACACACCCGGTGGGAACCCGGCCTCGACAACCAGTTCGGCAAAGGCGATGACGCCTGTCGCAGCATGTTCAGACGGCTTGACCACCACTGCATTGCCGCAGGCCAGACAGGGCGCCAGCGCTCGCATCATCATGAAAAGCGGCGAATTCCACGGCACGATCACTGCCACTACACCCAACGGCTCACGGATCGTGAAATTCAGCACATCCGGCTTGTTGACCGGGATCGTCGTGCCCTCGATCTTGTCGGCCATGCCCGCGAAATAGCGCAATGCGACGGGCAGCGCGTTGGCAAGCGCTTCCATCTCGCGCAGCAACTTGCCGTTTTCGCGCACTTCCAGCGCCGCCAGCCGCGCGGCCTCGCGATCCACGATATCGGCCAGTTTGAGCATCATCAGCCCGCGCTGGCTTTGCGTCAGATCGCACCATGCGGCATCACGCATCGCCTCTGATGCCGCGTTCACGGCGGCATCAACCTCGTCAGGCGTGCAGTCGGGGATCTTGCACCATGGCTGGCCCGTCTTAGGGTCAAAGCTGTCGATCTCCGGCCCCTTGGAGGCCACGTATTTCCCGCCGAGAAATATCGGCAGGCATGTACCTTCAAGCACGTCAGTGGTGAACCGGGTCATTGCAGGTTTTCCTGTCGGTTGACGAAACTGGTCCATGGCGTCGTGCGCGTCTCAACCTGCGTGATGTCGCCGGATTGACGGGCGTCGTCAACGTAAAGACCAAACCGGGCGTGCCGCGTTTCGGTCACGTAACGTCGTAGCATCGAGCCCAGTTGACGCACTTCGATTTCACCCAAGGGCAGGCTATCCAATGAGAACAGCGCGTGGTCTTCGGACGCGGAAACGCCGTGCAATTCACCATGAAAGATCATCCACGTTTCATTGCCGCTGGGGGCCTCGAACACGGAGTAAAGCGCGCCGATGTCCGCCGATATCTGCGCTGCGGCAAGGGTCTTTTCCATCTCGGCCCGTGCTTCGCGAAAGCCCATGCAGGTCTTGCCAAAGGGCAGTGACCAGCCCTGTGCGGTGCGGTGCAACAGCACATCGCCCAGGCAATCCAGCAGACAGCCAACGCGAACACCGCCATGGTGTGACACCTGCTCGGCTGCAACTTCAGCTATACTCAAATCCAGATAGTGACCGCGAAAATACACCAGGGGACGCCGGTCGGAATTGCCAAACTCGACGACCCGACCAATCAGGATCAGATGGTCGCCCGCATCCACAAGATTATCAGTGGCACATTCGAACCACGCGACAGCATCCTCGATCAGGGGACAGCCAGCGGTGCCCGCGCGCCAATGGGTTTCGGCAAACCTGTCCTTAACCCGCGAGGCGAAGCGGGCAGACACGTCCTTTTGCGCCTCACTCAGGATGTTGACGGCGAAATGCCCAGCGTCCGAGAAGCTCTGCAAGTTGCTTGAGGATTTGGCGATGCACACCAAAAGAAGCGGTGGATCGAGGGACACGGAGGTAAAGGAATTGGCCGTAAAGCCAATGGGGTTTCCATCCTGATCCTGCGCTGTCACCACCGTCACGCCCGTAGCAAAACTGCCAAAAGCCTGCCGCAATTGCACAGCCATGCCCTCAGACTCTATCCCGTTCGCAGACAAAAGCACCATCCCATCCAGTCATTTGTTAGGAAAGGTTAACAGCAGAAGCTGGCTCAATCTTCCCGCCAAATGATGAGTCTTGGAAATATGATTCCTACGTTTTGTAGGAATTTCTGAGTTTGATGAGTCGAATTGCCAACTCAAACTCGAAACATATCTCCGGATCGGAGAAATTCAGACCGTAAAGCTCGCTGAGTTGTTCCAACCGGTATCGCAGTGTCGAGACGTGGATACCCAGCTGTTCAGAGGCTTCGCCATATCGCCGGCCAGTGCGCAGGAATGCCTCGATTGTTTCGAGCGCCGTTGCGGCCTTGCGGCTGTTGGTTTGGAGCGGTTCAGGCAAAGCATTTTCCACAAAGGACGAAAGCTGACCCAGATCGACCGCAGCCATCAGGCTGGTGACTTCCCCGATATTGACGGGTGTGATCCAGCCCGTTGCGCCCATGGCCTGCCCGACATTCAGTGTGTTCAGGCAGGTCTGGTAGGCTTTCGCCAATGTCTCGAATCGCTCCTGGGGTTCGGACAGCACGAGGATCGTTGAGGGCGGCAGCAACAAACGGGCACGTGTCAGGAACTGTGTTTGGCGTGGTTTGAAATCCGCACCGTCCTGCACCAGCACAAAAACCAGCCGACCGCCTATCTGGCACGAGATCGTCTGCCCAAACACCGACTGCACACTGCGTTGCAGGAAGCTATGAGTGCCATCGTCGACGGGCTCACCCGGTTGAATGACCAGCAGGCGACAAGCCCGGCCTAGGTCAAAATCCAGTTGGTGGGCCTCATCGAGGATTTCATCCGCGTCGCGCATGTCACCATCCAGCAAGCGCATGATCAGCTTGCGGGCCGTGACGCGGCGGGAGCGGAACTCCGAAAAGCTGCGCAAGATGAACGCCGATAACGCCAGCCGCCCGGCCTGAGCGGCTATCTGTTCGTCGCCTCCCAGCGTCCCAGCATCAAAGAAGAAGAGCGCGCCGACATGGGTGTTGTCAATCTTAAGCGGACTGACCTGCGCGTGCGATGTGTGGCCGTCGACCGTCAGGTCCACCTGCGCTTCCCCGCCCTCCCTGCGGGCATTGAGTGCAGCGGAAACCACCCCATCCGGCAAGCGTTGCGAGATTTCAACCGCGATAGGGGGCGGGGCGTTGGTATCAAATAGAGCCCGTCCCGTCGTCAAATCCACCGCCAGCCAACCGGCGGGAAAAAGGCTGCTGAACCCGCTGGCCAGCGACGACTCGGCATCTGTGTCCAGAGCATGGCTTAGGGACGCGGTCATATTCTCAAGGATCGCTCGCATCCTCCCGGCGCGCGCGCGTTCTTCCTCTAAACGGCGTAACTTTCGCACGGCTATGGTCGCGAGGTCGGCCACGCAATTCAGAAACTCAATCTCGACTTCATCCAGTTCCAGAACTTCGCGCGAAGCCACGGAGTAGACCATTGGCCGTCCTTCCGAGTCATGCACCCCCAAGGGGATCATCGCCGTTGTGTGATAATTGCGCTTGCGTGCGTCATCACGAAACCCCGGATAGAGGTCTTGTGCCGCGGCATCCGGGATGAGAAGCGGCGCGCCATCCTTCAGGACCTGAACGACCGGGCTCCGGCTGGCATCCCATCCGACGATGTTTTTGAGCGAATGCCCATTGAACGGATCGTGGCGCACAATCGGAATAGCCAACCCAGCTTCAAGATCGAGAACCTGAATACTGCTGATATCCCAACGGGAGTGATCACAGACACCCTGTGTCAACAATCGATAGCTTTCGTCCGCGTCCTGACTGCCATCGATCAGTCTGGCAAGTTCCGAGATATTCCGAAAATGTGCAGCTATCGCAGGGGTGTCTCGGGTTTTCACTGTCCAGCCTTGTTGTTGGTCCCTGTCAAACATAACCGCGTTTCAATTCGCCACAAGTGCGCGACACAGATGGCAATTCCATCGAGCCAGGCCAATTGGCGTGACCTTCATTAAACTTGTCGAAGGCAATCAGATCAATTGATCACAATCAACCGTGCCTCTCAGGATTGACTTGAGCGGGGTATCTTCTGGTTCAGTCAGTATTCAGCGAAATAGCGGTTCTCAATCCAAGAATTTTAACGCCCTTGAATGACTGCTCTGGCGAACTTAGCTGCGATGCGGCGTCGGAGCCGCTGCTGGTGCACAAGAATGCTGCGCCAGCACTAGCCGCGTGAGCAAAGGGCGGCTTTGTCCGCATAGCTGAAATTGGTACGCTCTGCAGCATCGGTCGATTTGGGTCACTTCTAGCAACCTATCATGACCACTAATTCGCCAAGCTTTGCGACATCAATTGCGATCAAGGCGCTTGTTCCTCTCCAGCTGAGCTTGATACCGCGCCGCGGCACCGGTGTCCGCCGGGTTTTGAGGAGTGTTGGCAATCGGTTGGTTTGGTGCAGCCCCGAAGTACCTGCGTTCCGGCATGGGGGCGATGCCAGTTATGGCGCGGGCACGTAGGGCGGCATACTCAGATCCTGTTGCGCCACCCATGAGGTATCTGTTCTGTGCTTGCTGCGAGCCAAAGGCCGCGCGACCAAATGCATATGCCCCACCGAGACCGCCGGAGATCGCTGGCATCATGATATTGCCGGATACGGCGCGCACAATGAACGGTGTCGCGATGATGAAGCCTTTCGCCATGAGGACCATCATGAAGAAGGGAACGAGTGCACCGATGTTGGGAGCCGCGGTTGGATCGCCAAGCTCACCTAGGAGAGCTGTTGAAACGCCAGTGAAGGTTGAAAACACGCCAGCGATTATGATCGGATACATTGCAAAGGAAACGACCGCGGACAGCCATCGGGCGAAGTAGTCCTTTGTAACTTCAAAGAGTGTCAGGAAGATCATGATCGGTGCGAGACCGAGCAAGAGCGCGATCATTAGGCGCGACGCGACCATTAGGAAGGCGGCAAGTGCTCCGAGGAGCGAGAGGAGGAAGACGCCAAGGTTAGATAGAATTGCACCGGCCATCCAATTGAGTTCTTCTCCGGCTGCATTCAAATAGTCTCCGAAACGAGCGATCATGCGATCGAACTCTTCGGCGTATGTTCCAGATGGGCCCGGTGCGCCGCCGCCTACTGCGGCAATCAGAGACCCAGCAATACTGTCGATCCCGTTCAGGATCGCTGCTGAAAGCGCATTAAATTGTGTCCAATTCTGCGCGAAAATGCCAATCAGGACGATTTTTACTGCGAGCCAGAAAGCTGTTCGGCCATCCATGGCGCGATACTGGAAGACCATATTAATGCAGACCAGGATGAGAACTAGCGTTGCACCCACGGTGGTGATCGTGCCGACTGTGGCCGCGACGGCGCCAAATTGGGTTTCTGCCGCATCATCAAGAAACCCCTGAGCTTCGTCGACGATGTAGGACACAACGCTCATGTCTCTCCCCCTATCTCACCAATTTCCCACAGCTTCGCAGATCTGCCTTGCCGCTGATCGCAACTCGTTAAACCGAGTCAAATAGCGATCTTCCGCGTCTCGCATCACGTCCCGATCAGCGCCTAGGTACCGGTCGTTGAAGTGCTGAACTGCGACGTCCCAGGATGGGAAGCGCGTCGCACAGGAGCACTCGCCAGCTTCGATCACTCGCTCGAGGCCATGTGCTCGATAGATTGTTTGAATCACCAAGCGCTTATAGCTTTCCCGCGTTGGCAAGCTGCCCATCCATTCAGGCTCCAGCGGGCGCTCGTGGCAGAATTCGAACTGATGATCCATTGTCGGAGCCAAGCCCTGCGCGAAAGCCATGGAGGGGCCGGAAACCAGCGCAAGCATCAGAATTGCATTGAAGCAGCTCATGCTCGTTTCTCTATAATCTGCTTGTACTCGTCTTCTGAGATTTCCCGTTGCAAAACGACTGTCAGGATTGGTTGCAATCCCTGCATCTGCGTAGCGGAGATGATCTCCCAGCCTTCAATCGTATAGGTGAAAAGGATGTCTTCTGCTTTTTCCATCGAACCCTTTTCAGACGGGGAGAAAGTCAGGATTTTCGGCTCATAACGCTTCATTTTGGACTCTCCTCAAAAGATGTGCCTGGAAGGTAAAACTCCGTGATCCCCCGTTTTCCGTCTTCGCGGCCCGCTTGAATGATCACGTCGATGGAGCTTTCGATGTAGTCTATCATGTCGCGATAAGGGATCGGGACCTCGGTCTTGAGGGCTGCGATGGCTAGGCGCTGAACCGCCAATTGGGGGGTTTCGGCGTGTAGCGTGGTCATTGAGCCGCCATGACCTGTGTTGATGGCTTCGAGGAAGGTCATGGCCTCTTTCCCGCGGACCTCGCCCAAGATGATACGGTCAGGCCGCATACGGAGGGTCGCCGTCAGTAGAACATCAGCGGTCTGGTTCACGGCATCCCGATTGGAGATCAATGTGACGGCATTGGGCTGTTTCGGCAGAAGCTCGGCGGCTTCTTCGATCGTCACGATCCGCTCTTCGTCGCTGACAAAGGAAAGGATTTTTCTAGCGGCGACCGTCTTCCCGGTGGAGGTGCCGCCAGAGACGATCATGTTGAGCTTGTTCATGACGCAGTGCCGGATCGCAGACTCTATGTCACCGTTGATCACCACTTCCCGAAGCTGGCGGTTCTTTTCCTGACGCAATTCCTCCAACTTCCGCTCCTTGCCGTAGAGGAAACCCAGTTCGATGGACTCGAGTGGCAGGCTTGAGAAGAAGCGCAGACTGATCGACATACCCCGGCTGACCGCTGGGGGCGTGATCACCTGGGCGCGGATCGGACGGTCGCGATAGGTGATAGAGACGGACACAATGGGCCGGTCCTTGGAGAGGGGCGTGGCGGCGTCAGAGGCGATCTGGTTCCCTAGGTCCTTGATCTGATCCTCGGTCAGCGTCTGATCCAGGCGGCGCATGAAATGGTCCCCCTGGAATTCGCCCCAGCAGGACCCGTCCGGATTGATGCAGATCTCGATGACATCTTCGCGCTTGGCATCTTCCAGCTTGTCGATGGAGGCCTGGAGATAGCTGAGTGACATCGTCAGAAGATCTCCAGGTCCCGGTCCACCATGACGGTGATCCGCGCGCCCTGATCGACATACATGACAGGGCCGATCGAGAGGTATTCACCGATCACGCTGTCGGTGGCGTCGGCGAGATCGTCGCCAATGTCTTCGAGCACGTCTTCGGCGAGTTCATCTTCCGTTTCGTTTGCCGCCACGGTGGGCGCGGCAGATATCAGCGAAATCAGCGCTGCCGAGCCGAAGCGTTCGGCAAAGCGCGTGTCGACAAAGCCCGTGGTGCCGGAGCGACCAAGTTCATCGGCCCCGAAGGCGCTGATCTGGATGGTCTGATCGTTGGGCAGGATGATCCGGTCCCAGGCGATTGTGAGCCGCCTTTGGGCGATATCCGCGCCGGATCGATACCGCCCGATCAGCCGGGATCCGGCGGGGATCAGTAGGCGGGTTCCGTCATAGCTGTAGACATGCTCGGAGGTGATGGCGCGGACCTGGCCCGCCAACTCGCTCGTAATTGCTGTTTCCAGAGCGGCCTGGATCACCGTGCCCTGGATCACGGTGTTCGCCGGGTTCGCGATAATTTCGGATTGGGTGACAGGGCTCGGGAAGGCCCCGTTCAGGACGAAGTCGGTGACTTCGCCGAAGGTATGTTCTGCCAGTTCGGTACCATTTGTGCCGCCAGTCGCGCCACCGAAGGCGATGACGGGCGATAGGATTCGGCGCTCCTGGAACGCACGCTCTTCCTTGGCCCGGCGTTGGAGCTCGGCAAGACGGCGTGCCTCTTCTTCTTGTCGCCGCCGTTCTTCTTCCATGCGCCGCAGCTCTTCATCGGTCGGACCCGCCGGCGCCGGGGTCGGTTGTTGGGACTCAAGACGAGCAAGGTCGAGATCCATGCGCAGCTGTTGCAACGCGCGGTCCCGGGCTTCCAGCTCATCCGCGAATTGCTGTTGCGCGGCCTCCGAGGCCGTCTGCAGTTCTGCCAGTTGGGCGGTCAGCGCGTTGATGGCCTCCGCTGCTGCCGTGTCTTCTTCAAGAACTGGGTCTGGCGTGTTCTGGATGGCTTCGATCTGTGCCTGCAGAGCCGCGATCTGGGCGAGCAGTTCGGCATTCGGTTCCGGTGCCGGGGCAGGGACTTCCACGACTTCCGGTTCCGGCGGGGCAGGGGGCACGAAGGGCTCGATAGTGCCGAACCCGTCGCCTTCGGGTTGGAACTCGTCTGGTGTGGCCGTGGGCAGGGCAACTTCCTCTTCGGGCTGGTTCAACAGGTAAAGGATTGTACCGCCGAGAACGATCAGGACGACAATGAGCAGGGCCGTCAGAGGCGAACGGTGGGTTGCGGTGACCGGGCTGCCCGAGGCGCTTGCCTCAAGCCGGGCGAGGCGTTCGGACATGTCAGGTTGGTTCGGCTTGTCGCTCATCACGTGCCTCCCATCAGCGAATTGGCTTGAATGCAGACGACGGTATCGCCGAGGCGTAGCACCCACTGGGCATTCACGCCCGAGACCCGCATCACGCCCGGTTCGGTGGCTTGCGTATTGACGGTGCGCTCGCGCCCGTTTGAATACCGGAAGATCGCCGGGACAGGCGCGTTGCGGGCAAACTGGAAGAAGGTGAATGTGCCGTCATCCCAAACGCGCGCGGGCGTGATTTCCGTTCGATCACTGGCGCCGTAATTGTAGTTCGGGGCCTGAGCCGCGACGGCATTCTGGGGGCGACGCTCTTCATCCGGATAGTGGAACTGCACCACGTAGAATGTGGGTGTCGAGACCTCCTGGACGTTGAAATAGTAGCTGCGCCGGTTGGTATAGACGGTGACGTTGGTATGGACACCGCGCGCGAGCGGCTTGATCGCGAAGGCCTGACCGCCGGGCACGCCGTCGAGCTCGAAACCTTCGGTGTCGCCCGCAAGGATCGAGCGGATGGTTTCCCCCTCGCCGAACTCGATGGTGGTCACATGGGTGAGCGAGATGTTCAGGCGGAAGACCTGGCCTTCCTGATAGGTGGCGATCCGGACGCGCGGATCGTGTGCGCCACGACGGGGCGTGGCCTCGGCAAACGCGCTCGAGGCCGTGAATACGAGGATGAGAAGGAAAGGCCCAAAGCGCCGCATATCAGTTCTCCAATCTGTCGGACCGGATCGAATATTCGAGCACGGTGAAGCCAAAGGGGTTGGTCCAGACCTGATCGATCGTGCGTGCGGTCTCGGGTCGGAACTCAAAAAGTAGTGTTGCGGTGAAGAGGCCTGCCTGGATGCCTTGGATCGAGGTGAGGCGCTTGCGGAGACGTACCGTGGCGCGGTTCTCCCCGATCAGGTTGATGCTGAGAACCTCGACATCAAGCGTGGAATCCTCGCCGTAAACCTTGGGTGGATATTGCGGGTTCGCGCTGTTCCATTGCGCCGTGACGGAGGCTTCCGCCCGGCCATCGGAGCGCTGTAGAATGCTTCGGATCCGCACGTCATTGTCGAGCTGGTTGTAGACTTCGCGGTCGGTCACATAGCGGAAAATCTCCGCCTCGATGACGGCCTGGTTCGCGGTCACTTGCGTGGCCCCCACAGAGGCTTCGGGCAGGGCAAATCCGGTGTCGGGATCGTAGGGCACAACAACAGGAGGCGGATCGACGTCGAGAATGGCGACCATCACTGCGCCGAGGCAACCGACCAGCCCGAATATGACCCCGAGCAGGCCCAAGCGCTGCCAGAGCCGTTCGCGACGCAGCGCGCCGTAGACCAGTTCCTCCTCGATGATTTCGCGTTCGCTGTTCAAAGTCTCATGCCTCGATGGTCAGTCGCCCAAATCCGGAATGGTGAATTCCATGAAGTTCTGTTCCTCGGCGATGGTGGCGGCATCGATCACGCCACCGGTGCCATCGCCCACGGTCTGCACGGCCTCAAGTTGCCACATGGCGACGAGCGCGATCGCGAGTTCGGCGGTCACCCGGGTGTTGAGATCGACGCTTTCCTTGAGCTCGTCCATGTCATCGATCAGGCCGACGAGCCGATCTACGCGTTCGAGCGATTGGCCTGCGTCGTCATAGCTGTTTTGCGCGGCAGCCGAGACAAGCGCGCCTGTGGTCGCTTGGGTCGCGATGCGCTCTGCGCCTGCGTTGCCGCTGGTGGCCATCTCCCGGAGCGTATCGTCGTCGAAACCCAGTTCTGCGAGCACGCGGTCCATCTGGGTTTCGATCTCGGCCGCGCCTGAGCCACTGAGCCCCGAGAAGTCGCCTGTGCGAATGGCCTGGATCGTCGCTTGGATGTCCCCGAATTCCTGATCGAGGATGCCGTTGAGCTCAGCTTCCATTTCGGTGGCGATGACCTCAGGAAGTTCAGCGAGGCGGGTCAAAGCCTCATAGGTCCTCTGCAATTCGGCGAGTTGGTCCGTGAGTGTGGTGAGCTGTTCCCGTAGCTGCAGGAGTTGTTCGTTCTGCAGGAGCTCGTCTTCGATCATCTGGCGCAGTTGCTGGATGTTTTGCGCGATGTTTTGGGTGTCAACGACGGGTACGCCTTGGGCGGTAGCGGTTGAGGGTATCAGAGTAAGTGGCGTGACGATCCCACCTAGTGGCAGCAAAGCTGTCAAAGTGAGTACACGTAGGGTCTTGAGACGCGGTTGGGCGGGCATCAGTCCAGCTCCTCTAGGGTGAAGGTCATGAAGTCTTGTTCCTGCATCCGGGCGGCAGCGAGGCGCATCTGTTCCGCGCTGAGCGGCTGCGTGCGCGCGGCCTGGAGACGCGTCATGGCAGCGATGAGCCGGACCAGTTCGGCCCGTGCGTAGGTGTTGAGCGCCATGGACTCCTGCACATCAGCTGTGGTGCTGATGCGGGTCACGATATCCCGGATGCGAAGGCCCGCTTGCCGGATCGCAGTTGGGGAATTGCTGCCATAAAAGGCGGCACCTGCGCCGGTCAGCGAAAGGTTTGAGTTGGCCAGCAGAGCCGGATCAATTGTGCCGAGGGCCTCAATCCCGCCAATCCGCGCAAGATAGGCATTGTACTGCTGCGGAATGACGGTGACGTAATGCTGGGTTTCCCGGAACGGTGGCACGCCGCCATATTCGATCACGCGACCCGGGCCTGCATTGTAGGCCGCAAGCCCGAAGATGATGTTACCATCGAAGCGCGCGAGCTGGTCTGAGAGATACCGGGCACCGCCTTCGACCTGAAGGTACGGGCTGGTGCGGTATTCCGGGTTGATCCCGAGATCGCTGGCGGTCCCGGGCATGATTTGTGTGAGCCCGTAGGCGCCCACGGGGCTTTCAGCGCGGATCACGAAGCGGCTCTCCTGCCAGATCAGCGCCTGTAGAAGCGCGCGCCATTGCACGACCGAGAGACCGGCGGCAGAGACCCCGGGCCGCCCGTGGGTTTCCTGGGCAACCCGGATGATCAGCTGCTCGATATTCTCCGCCGCATCGCCGAACATCTGTTCGCCAGCGGGGTTTGGGTCGATCTCGGTGATGCCATACACAGCGGCCACCGAGCGGTTGGCATCCCCATTTCCGCCCTCAAGATCCGTGACCATTCCCGTGATCGAGGCGCTATCGAAACTGGTCTGAGCGTCGAGTATGGCATCGAGGACCGCAAGCTGTTCGCGTTCGATCTCGGAAATCTGTTCCTGGACTGTCAGAGTCTCGCGCTGGACGGCGAGGTCGGCTTCACGATCACCCGTTTCGATCAGATCGCGCGCGGTCAGCCCGCTGTCATTCACCGGTACGCCCTGAGCAAGTGCGACAGACGTCGCGCAGAGCAGGAGCAGCGTGATGACGAGGGGTCTACTCATTGGCAACGTCCTCGAGGCCGGCACCGGGGAGCGCCTCGAAGTCACAGTCGAGCGGGGCAGGGCCCTGAGAGACGAAAGCAAAGCAGTTTGCTTTCGGTTCGCGGTAGTTGGAACAAGCGGCCAGCGTGCAAATGAGCAGGACAAGGGAGAATGTCTTCATGGCTGGAGCCTCCAGAAATCGGGGCGGTCGCGGTAATCGGGTCCGACAAGTTTTTCGCCGGCCTCCATGCCGCCAAGGATCGTGAGGTTGGGCCCAAGGGCGCTCAGGTCAGCGTCGACGACCACCGAGCCCTGATCATCGCGGATAAGCGCGAGCCGCGAATTCGTGCCGGTGTTCAGCAACGTATCGAGCTCTTTCTGGTAGAGATTGAGCATCTGATAGTCCGACGCATTGGCCCGAATGTTCGGCAGCAGCACTTGGGTTGGCACGGCCTCGACAATGGTCTTGCCCGTGCGCGTGCGTTCCAGCTGGCTGGCATATTGGGTCATCATCACGGCAACGGTGTTTTGTTTCCGGGCCGTGACGAGCCATTGCGACAGACGCTCGGCAAAATACGCGTTGTCGAGCGCCTTCCAGGCCTCGTCGATGATGATGAGCGTCGGGCGGCGGTCTTCGATCTTCCTCTCGATCCGGCGAAAGAGGTAGCTGAGGACCGCCATGCGTTCCTTGTCGCTTTCGCTGTCGAGAATGCCCGTGAGATCGAAGCCGACCATATCGCCATCGAGCGAGAACGTGTCCTCGAGGCTATGTCCGAAAATCCAGCCGAACCGGCCCTTCTCCGCCCATTCGAGGACGCGCTGGTTCAGATCCCCCTCATCATCCATTGACATAAAGAGCGAGGCGAAGTTCTGCCAATCGCGAAGACCCGGATCCGTAGCCTGTGCGTTCTGGCGCACGCATTCCATGATCCGGTTTGTTTGGGCCGGCGTCAGTGGCTTGTCTTCGCGGAAGAGCAGAGTCCCGAACCAGTCGGCCAGCCAGGCGATGCCGCGGCTGTCGGTCTCGGTCCAGAGCGGGTTGAGACCTGTCGGCATTCCACCCTGGATGGTCGTATAGCGCCCGCCATTTGCGCGGACGGCCATTTCCATGCCTTGGCGATAGTCAAAAACGAAGACCCGGGCCCCGGTGCGCTTGGCTTGCGTCATCAGAAAAGCGGCCAGGACTGACTTGCCGGAGCCTGGCCGGCCCATGATCAGCGTGTGCCCGCTCGTAGGTTCTTTCTCAGGAGTCCCGGCCTCGTGGAACGAAAAGCGATAGGCGCTCTTTTCCGGGGTGGGGAAGAGCGAGATCACCTTGCCCCAAGGCACCTCTTCCCCTTGCTTGCCAAGCTGTGTCCGGTGGAAGGCTGCGAAATCCGCAAAGTTGCGGTTGGTGATCGTGCTGGAGCGGAGCCGCTTCGGCTGATTGCCGGGATGCTGGCTGAAGTAGTGTGTGTTCGCCCCAAAGCGGTCGCTCACCATGGTCACGCCTTCAGAGGCGGCGGCGTTGACGATCTCGGCGCCAAGGGTCTCCAGGGCGTCGAGGGTTTCGGCAAAGACCGTGACCACCATATGGTGATCGCCCATGCTGGCGCGTTTGGCCTCGAGATCATCGGCAAGGAAGGAGAGGTTTTTCCGGAGCGAGACCGCGGCATCGTCGGCGGCTTGCATCTGTTTCATCTGCCGCTTGATCCGCGAGATCGTCATGTTCGTGTTCACAGGTGTGAAGGAGTGTGTGACGATCATGTCGACGGGCAGGTTGAGCGTGTCGAACATCGTGCAGCGGGTCTGCTCGGAGTAATCCTTGATCGAGTAGCTCTTGCCATACCGACGGCCCGCCACGCCCTCGCTCAACTCGAAATGATCGCCGAAGAACGTCACGCGTGTGTTCGCAGCCGAGGAGGCTAGAAAACCGAACTGGGAGCTGTGGTAGAGTGGGCGTTCCTGGCCGGTATTGAGCGCGCCAAGAAAGCCTACCAAGTCGCCGGTTTCCGCTGACAGCACGGAGGGTCTCAGCTCGGTGAGACCAGAGGTGAAGATGCCCACGGCTTCATTCAATCGCCGTAGTCTTTTGGATGTTTCCTCCTTCAACCGCTCTGGAGAGGGGCTGCGCATGAAGCTCAGGAAGCTTTTGGATTGCGGACGGTGAATGACGGTCAGCGTTAGGGTCTTGTCCCGTAGCCCGCTGGTTTCCATCTTGCCAAGCCATTGTGCGTCGACCATCGCGGCGAATGTGTCGCCCTCAATCGGCTCAAGATCGACCTGGATGCCCTTCGAGACCTTGTGGACGTAGTAGGAGAACTCTTCGCCGAGCTGGGCGACAATCCGGGCGAAGAGTGCGCGGACCTTGTCGAGATAGTCGTCATCTTTCGTATAACTGTTGACCCCCGTGATCCGGACGCATTGGAAGAGCTCGTTCACCCGGGTGCGGACCGTCCGATCATCCACGAGGCTCACATAAGGCAGCATATGCGCGAGCTGTTTTTCGTGCTGAAACCAGGTCGGCATCAGCGTGCGCTCGTCGCGCTCATCGCGTTTTTCAACATCGTCACGGGGCATAGCTGTCACCTCCGTGGTGTTTCCGATTCCGAGTGGGCGGGGTTTCCTGAAGGGTGGTCATCGCAACGTCGATGAAGCGCGGGTCCCAGTCCGCGGCCTTCCAGAGGAGCGGATAGAGAACGGCGGCGATGCCAAGAACGACGAAGCTCTGGATCCAGACGAAGAGAAGAACGGAGCCGAAGAGCCAGACCACGGCATACATGATCGGCAGGCCGAAGAGTTTCGGCGGGCGCACAAGGCCGAGAAAAAGGGGGGACCGTTCCGCCACGCCAACCTCCTCAGCTGAAGACCGCGGCCACGATCGTGGGCGCTGCGGCGACACCGGCGATGCCGACCAGAACCCAAAGGGCCTGGCGCAGGTCGATGATGTTGAAGAACCAGCTGAGGAAGACACCGATCACGGCGAGCGTGGCTATGACGACGCCGAGGGGGCCGGTGAGGGCATCGACGATGCCTTGCAGGAGATCCTGGATCGGCGAGAGGTCAATGGATTGCGCCATCGCGGGTTCAGCCACAAAGACGAAGACCGTCAGCATGATCAGAATTAGGGGTAACGGCCTCATGGGGTTTCTCCTTCCAGCCTGTTGAACACGGCCAGCACCCGCTGAACGTGGTTTTGCGTTTCTCGATAGGGGGGAATGCCATCATGCGCGCGGACAGCCTCGGGCCCGGCGTTGTAAGCAGCTAGTGCCAAACGGGCGTCCCGGAAGGTCTCAAGCTGTGTCGCCAGATAGCGTGCGGAACCGTCGAGATTGGCGCGCCAGTCGAAGGGATTGACGCCTAGTATCTGGGCGGTGCCCGGCATGAGCTGGCCCAGGCCGATAGCGCCGACCCGCGACCGGGCATTGGGGTTGTAAGCGCTTTCGATTTCAATGTTTGCGCGGAACAGAAGCCGCCATTCGGTGATGGTCAGGTCCGATGCGCGCAGGCCGGGGTGGCTTGCATATCGGAGAGCGGTTTCGTCTATTGCCGCGAGGATGTCCGGGCGCGGCACCGCAACACCAGGAACAATGGCCGCGACGCGGAATGTACCATCATCAGAATCCGCCTCAGCCGCGCCATCGTTGCCAAAGATGTACAGAGGGGCATCGGGATCGCCCTGACCGATCCCTTCATTGTAATTGCGTGCGAAGGTGTCTTGGGAGCGGGAAGGGGAAAGCGAGCCGTCGCCTCCCATCGTGAAGATCATCTGGGCTGTCGCGGCGTGAGCCGCGAGGAGGAGAAACGCGGCGCTAGCCGTCGCTGTCGTCGTCGGGCGTATCTGCCAAAGTATATGTCCAGCGCTGTCCTTCGTAGACCGGGAAGGCCACCACCGAGAAACCGAGATCAATGAGGAAGGAGGTGAGGCCTGTGACGGTTTTGAAGACCCTGAGCTGGATGAAGTCTCCATCGGGACGCGCTCGGGCCGTGACGAGTTCTTTCTCGGCACCTTCTTCGTTGACGGCACGCAGCAGCCAGATGCCATGCCACACGGAGTTCTTCCGATAGGCATCCTGCTTGCACACGACTTCGACGCTGTATCCGGATTCAACGAGCTTCTTGAATCCTGCTTCTGTAACCACATTCGGCGCTTCTTTTTGTAGATCTATCGCCACGGCGCGCCCTCTCTTGGTTTTGGGCACACCGGAGCCATTGGTTTCGATGCACCATCATTACAATCATACTGTTTTGTGTGCAAGATGCGGTTTTGTCTTGCGCAAGCTTTCGCTCGACGTCAGTATTACGCATGGCGAGCCGCTTTCCTCAAGCATCGAGGGCCTAATCCCATGCGCAAACAGATCACCTGTATCTGCTACATCGCTGTATTATTGTCTCTCTGGCTTCCGAAGGATGCGATGGCACAGACTTGCTACGCGCCGGAACGGCCATTCGTGCCGACCGATGCCAATGACATTCGCGCGTATGCGGACCTGATTCGGTCTGACTTTGATCTCTATATTCAAGACATCCAGGCATACTTCCGCTGTCTAGATGGGGAACGAGTGCGGGCCTTTGAAGAGGCGCGGGAGGTGAGCGAAGACTACGGACGGTTTCTGCAGATTGTTGGCGAGTGAAGCTGGCCGCGCAGTTCGAGCTTGCAGGTATTCTTAAGAAAGAAGGGCAGTTTGAGTTTAGTGGATTGACACTCAGACGGTGATAATGTTCATGGTAAGTTCTTATCCCATAAGAACTATTATGTTATTAATGTGGGTCGTATCCCCAGAAACGGCTTTGCCTGCATTAGATTGCATTCGATATTCGAACTCTGTTCCGTAAATCTTGGCTAATCAAATCTGCGCCCTGAATCCTTTCCGTGCTTTCCGTTCGAACGCATATAGTCCCGCCGAAACGATTAGACCGATACCAAGTAGTGTAATTGCATCCACGCGTTCACCAAAGACGATGGCGCCTACCAGAATTGCGAAGAGGATACGGCTGTATCGGAACGGGGCGACCACGGAAGCTTCTCCCAAGCGCATGCCGAGAACGATGCAGTAGTAGCCGATAGCTCCAAAGATTATTCCACCGAGCGTCAAAGCCAATTGGAAACCGGAGACCGGCTCTAACACCTCACCCGTCACGAAATGCCAAAGTAAACCAATTGGAATCAAGATTACAAAGCTCTGAAAAGATATCAAAGTCGACGACAAGGTTGCCTCAATTCTACGCGTAACCAAATCCCTGCCGGCGACAAAAAGCGCCGATAAAACCGCCCAAAGTGAATTCGGATCGAATTCAGCAAAGCCAGGGCGCGTGATCAACATGACCCCAACCAATCCCACCAGAACGGCAAGCCATCTGCGCCATCCGACGCGCTCTCGCAGAAAGACAAATGCCCCGAGGACGATCACCAGTGGCACCGCCTGATAGATGGCCGCAACAAGAGTCAGATCGTTTTTCGAAAGAGCCAGATAAAATGTTAATGCTGCGCCAGCCTCGAAAAGTGTCCGCAAAAGAGGGACTTTGCCCCAAGCACCCGGATTATCAAATCGAGTTCTGCTGACCCACATTATGATCGCGAATAGTGAAGCCGTTCCGAGCCCAAACATGCAGAGCATTTGACCAATGGGCAACTGCACCGACAGAATCTTTATGAACATGTCTTCGAGCGTGAACGCAGCCATGGAGAGTATGGTGAATGCGATACCTTTCTGGTTGCTCATGGATCGCGCCGTATAAACACTTGCGCCTCCATATTACCGCGCAACTCAGAGCCTTTTTCATTCCAGCAGATCGCTGCAATGGCGACAAGGAGTGATGCGGATAGTAAGACTGTGAAGCCTACAAACTGCCCGAGCAGGACAAAATTCAGACAAAGGAGGACCAACACACAAAGTTGCCTAGGCAACGGATCGTGAACGAAACGCCTCCGTTCGCCCCCCTCCTCCCCCAGCGAGCTTTCGGACCCAAAGGTTTGTGAGTGGGACGCTCTCATGGCGGAACGAACTTTGGTTGTGCACACACCGAACAACGCCAAGTGTAATAACAGCAAAATCGAACTCGTGAGAGATGATACCGAAGATTGGCCGAGAAATGCCCACTCAGTGGAATGCCAGCCCAGCCCGGCGGCTAAATCGCCAACCAGCCAGCCCAAACTCGTTGCGCCGTCTGACTTCAGATAGATTGCATTCAGCTGGATTGCAGTGGCCGCAAAGATTCCAATCACGGTACAGCGGAAGATGCCCCTCTGAAGCTTCTCACCAGCGAACTCAAAGAAACTGACATCGTGAAACGGTTCAGATGATGTAGCTTTCCTATGGTAGTCCTCGCAGACGGCAAACAACAAAAGCAGCCCTACAAAATAGAACCAATAAATCAGACCAGAATAAAGGAATGCAACTAAGGAAACCAAAAGAGCTTCCCAAAACGAGACAATGTCAGGCCGAAGCTGGGCGACCAGTATCCAATCGATAAGATCTGGCGCATCTCTTTGCGTAAGACCGAGAAGGTAAACGCCGCTCCACTGGACTGCAAACACCAAGCCGAATGCCACAAACGCCACGATCCAGAGTGGTAAGCGCAAGCTGTAGATAAGTCCGCGCCAAGCGCGGCATTGGTCCTCAGATTGTGTCGTGGCGCTGCACTCCCGCTTCCAGAAAGAGACGAGGTGCGCAACAAGCAAAAACAATGTGGGATACAACAAAAGGCACTCGACCGGCCAGCTGAGGGACCAGAAAAAACCAACCTGTTTGTTCAAATCTGGTCGCGCTGCATATGTCACATCGTGGTTTTCAAAGACAAAAGACATCAAGCAAAGAAGAAAAAAGCCTGCCCAAACGACAACGGCTATGCCGAAACCTTCTGTGCTTGTGAACATTCTTTCGGACAGCTCTGGCAAGCCGCTTCGTTTACTTTGCGACTCTGCGTCTTCGCATGATAAATCTGAACCAGCCGTGTTCTCTGTCACAGCCGATTTTAGGTTGCTTTTGCGGCGCACTCTGCGTTTCGATGCAAGGCGTTTGTTCGCCGCTCTCAGTTCCGTTCTCCATGCTGCAATCGCATCAGGATCGCCCATACCAAATACACGCGCGAGGCAAACAATATTCTCGGAACTGATCCCCCTGTCATTATCTTGAAACCAATTCTGCACGGTTCGCACATCCACTCCGCGGCCTTGTGGGTCTGCCTCTAACATCGCATCTGCTAACGTGCTTGGTGTCCATCCCGAGCTTGTTTCATCTGAGCTCACTCCAGAAAGGCCTGCACGAGCGGCAATTGCTTCCTGGAAGAGCTCCTTGAAATCAAGGTCGCCGCGGAGCGGTCTGGCCACGAAATTCTCGTCGATGTGCACCATCTTCGGACCTTCGTTTTGTTTTTCGCGAAACACCTTTCGAGTGATATAAGACTGCGCAGAATTGTTTTTATACTTTTCAGGGGCTTATCAAATCTGTTTTCGCCCTGATCGTCTCCTTCGTGCCAAAGCAGAAGGGACGCGTTTAGATACACTCATAGCGAGAATCTCGTGTTGCGACAAGGTGAGTGGATGGCCAACAACAATTTCGGCGGAAGTTCTTTTAGTGTGTATCGGTCATTCGATGTCCCACCCAAAATCAACGACGCAGGTTTGTGGCGTCAGAATGTTGAGGCGACCGCCGATATCAAAGTGATGCAACGCGAAATCTCCATGACTGGAGAAGAAAAAGAAAACGTGGGGCGTGGGATGGACGCAAATACCAAGCCGATTTCGGAAGAACGAGGAGAAGGAAAAGCCATCTGTCGCCTTGTCGACCCGACCACGAGGCAGATTGTCGGATGGCTTTATCTTTGGGAGTCTGGGAGAATAACGCCGCGGTTCATAGATGAAGTTCCGACGTCTAATTTCGTGGAAGTTCCTTGCGAGTTGGCAGCCAGTGACCTGCAATTTGCCGAGGCAAGCCCACCCTCCAAATCTGTGCCCGGTAGCTCGTCCAAACGGAATATCGCCCGGAATCTTCGGGAGTGATCAACGCTGTCGTCGATCAATCAGGCGCCGTGAAGAGCATCGAAGATGGATCGCCAGAGTTCCGAATCCTCTCAATCACACGGGATCTCAACGCTCATACGACGAAGGAGGCAGAATGCTGAAGACTATTGGAAAAAGAACCTATCTCTTGTTCGCGTTTGTGGCTGTCGTCTTTGGTACCACTCCCCGACCTGCTGAGGCGCAGTCCTACCCGATAGATTGTGCAATCCTCCTCTGTCTCTCGGGAGGTTGGCCGACATCCGAACCTTGCACGCGCGCCCGTGCTGAGTTTATCCGCCGGATTACGCCATGGCCGGTCGAACCACCGCTTCAAATCTGGCGTTGTCCAATGGGAGCTTCATATGATCGAGGTGGAAATGGAGAGTTCAAAAACTGGGTCCAAGATGTAACGTTCGAGAGAGCGCACACCCCCCTGCCCCACTTACTTTCAGATGCCATAATTCAATCCAGCCGCCAGCCTTCTTATGGAGTTCAACGCCTGGGACAATCAGGACTTGGTCGGCTGCCAAAAGGACTTGTGCTTCGGCTTGTTCAGGACCGTGCAGACATCAACATTAGCGGTCCTGAGTTCGATTTTGTGCGTTCGATCCGCGTCTTTGATATACGCATTGCATCACAAAGATTGGCTGGAGAGAATGACGAATGTCGTCGATTTGCGCTTGTTTACCTGGGCACATATGGCATCCAGGGTGAGTTCGCGTGGCATCTTTCATCACCACACGCTGTCCCTGTGTCTCACATAGGGCTCGAGGGTTGGGGAGAGGACTGCCCGGTGATTTCAAATCGATCCGTATTCGTTGATTGGCGGGACTTCGAGGGCAACTATGGTTTTGACCAAGTGGATTATTGATCTGCAAGTAATTCCCGGAATTTCCTCGAAAGTTTCGACTACAAGCATCAATTTACACATAGTCTTGAAGCCCGTAGTTACGATTATGTATTATGTTCCTAACCCAATCTCCTGCGCCAGTTTCTGTCTTCATTTGGACGCGTCGACAACGTTGGCGCGACCTACCGAATCTAAGGGCGGGTGTATGTCTTCTCTGTATCCGTCCGCTGGTCATTGAACCAGTTCAGCAGCTTCGTAGTTATCGCAGGAGATAGCGCGTCGGGGACATACTCAAAAAAAAGTGCTTCATCCCTATAATGCAGAACGTCACCGATGCACTGGAGGTCGCCGTTTTCGATATACTCTGCAATCATCGGCATGAACCCGATGGCGATCCCCTTGCCCATCAGCGCGGCCTGAATGGCGTACATGAAGCTGCTGTAGGTATAGCCCGGCGATGTGAGCGGGGCCTGATCCGACAGCCGGGAAAACCATGACGGCCAGTCACAATACTCCTCTGCGCCATGATCATACGAAATCAGCGGCAAGGTCTGAAGCTGCTCAAATGACAGGTCATGGCCTGTGTCGATGCCATTTGCGATGGCAAAACCCGGGCTACAGACCAGGCAGATATCTTCGGGCAGGATCGGCACCAATGTCCGCCCCGGCCAGGCATCCGGGCGCCACAGGATGCGCATGTCGATGTCGTTCGGATCAAGCTCGTCCAGGGTTTCGGTTGCAACCAACTGGATTTCCTGGCTCTTCAGACACTCCCTCAAAAGCTCGAACCGGGGCTGTAGCCACATGCTGGCAAAGCTGAACCCGCATGCGATCCTCAGCGTCTTCTTTTGCCGGGTTGCCGAGATATCCTGGATCGCGCTGACCATGGGATCATAGCCTGACGTCATGGCCTGAAACAGGGTCTTGCCCTTGGCGGTCAGCGTCAGAGTGTTGTTTTGCCGCAGGAAAAGCCTGGCCCCGAGGATCCGCTCCATTTCAATGATGCGCCGACTGACAGCAGGCTGTGTCAGGCCAAACTCACGGCTGGCGCCTGTGAAACTTCGCAGGCGTGCCGCCGCCTCGAACAGCGGCAATGCCCCGAAAATAGCCCTTATGACGTCACGGTTTTCCATTACAAATCGTAATGCCTGCCAAAACGACATGTCAAGTTGATGTAACCGGCCCCAGGGCGCATCCTTTCCCCTAGAACCGCCGCCCGGCTATCCAAGCGGCCCCGGCGTAGACCTCCATCCGGTTGACGACGTTTCTTCAACCTCAAACCGTGCCCCAGATGTCAGGTAAGCCCGTGAAACCGCAAAACCTTCTGTTCATTATCTCAGACGAACACAGCGCCCGCTACAGCGGGTGTGCCGGCGATCCGGTCATCAAGACACCGTTCATCGATAGCCTAGCGGCGCAAGGCACCCGGTTTTCGCGCGCCTATTCCCCGTCGCCGACCTGTGTCTCGGCGCGCGCCTGTCTGGCCACGGGCAGCTATGTGCACCAGAACGAATGTTTCAGCAGCGTCGAAGCCTATGACGGAACCCGGCGGACCTGGGCGCATAACCTGCGCGAGGCCGGGCATGACGTTGTGTCGTTCGGGAAACTGGGCTTCAAGACGGCAGAACAGGATAACGGGTTCAGCCGCGAATTCCTGCCCATTCACAATCAGAACGGCATGGGCTGGGTCCGTGGCCTGCTGCGCAATCCGCTGAGCATTCCGGAAAAGAACACCGAGACCCTGGGCTTTGTCGAGCATGTCGGCATTGGCGAAACCGACTATACCAAATATGACCGCGTGGTCACGGATACGGCCTGCGCCTGGATGCGCAAGCAGACCGGCACGCCGGACAAGCCCTGGGTGATGTTCGTGTCGCTGATCAGCCCGCACTATCCGTTGATCTGCCCGCGCGAATTCTATGACCTCTACGATGGTGTCGATATCCCCGGTGCCCACCGCCCGGACGAAGAGCCAACCCATCCCTTGTTGCAGGAATACCGGACCTTCTACAATTACAACGACTACTTCACCGATGACCTGACGACCATGGCGCGCCGGGCCTATTACGGGTTGGTGTCCTTTACCGATTATCTGGTGGGCAACCTGCTGACAACGCTCGAAGAAACCGGCTTGTCGGAAAATACGCGCGTGGCCTACACAAGTGACCATGGCGAAATGCTGGGCAATCACGGCGTCTGGACCAAGATGCTGATGTACGAAGACGCGGTCGCCATTCCTTTGATCCTGAAAGGCGCTGATATTCCCAAGGGCAAGGTGATCGAGACACCGGTATCCCTGGTCGACATGTATCCAACGGTCGTGAACGGCTGCGGTGGCGAGCTGTCGGAGGCCGAGAGCGCCTTGCCCGGTCAGGACCTCCTGAAGATGGTCCAAGAGGACAGCCAGGACCGGTCCATCCTCAGCGAATACCACGATGGCGGCGTGTCTACTGGCATGTTCATGCTGGTGTCCAAACGGTGGAAATACATTGTCTATCCCGGGTATGAACCGCAGTTGTTCGATCTGTTGAACGATCCCGATGAAGACAATGATCTGGCCAGCGATCCGAAGTTTGCCGATAAACGCAAGCGCGCCGACGCGGCGATGCGCGCCCTGATCGACCCCGACGCGGTCAATGACAGAGCCCTGCGCAAACAAGGCGCAATCGTCGAGGCCATGGGCGGGCAGGGCAAGATCAACCAGCGGGACGATGCTGAGATTTTCATCGAACTCGACGCGCTTTATGAAAACTGCGAACAGCTTAGAACGCCGTCGGCCCTGCTTGCGGCCAGTCCGGGAAAATTCCTCAAAAACACAGCCTCGCAGGCCGAGGACATCGGGTTCCCGGTCCACCAGATACGCGACCAGTTTCCATCGCTGAAAACCACCGATGGCGGTCGTGGCAGGGTGTATCTCGACAATCCTGCCGGAACACAGGTGCCCGCCGACGTAATGGACGCTGTCACAAACTATTACCTGAGAACCAACAGCAATTCAGGCGTGTTCAACAGCACATCCATAGCTGTCGATGCCATGACAGACACGCTCTACGAAAAGCTCGCGATGTTCCTTGGCACCGATGATCCGAACGAGATTCTGATCGGGCCGAACATGACATCGCTGACCTTCCAGATGATGCATGCCCTCAAACCCCGCATCAGTGAGGGGGATGAAATCATTGTGTCCCGCGTGGATCACGAGGCAAATGTCGCGCCATGGCTTGCCATGGCGCAGGACACTGGGGCCAGGGTCGTCTGGCTCGATCCCGACCCCGAAACCTATCGTCTGACCTCGGACAATCTGCGGGCCATCCTCAGCGACAGGACCCGTCTTGTGGCGCTGAACCATGCCAGCAACCTGAGCGGGGCCATCAATGACATCAAGGCGCTGACCGCCGTCGCGCATGAGGCTGATGTCCTCGTTTACGTCGATGCGGTTCAGTTCGCGCCACATGGGCTTATTGATGTGCAGGATCTGGGTTGCGATTTTCTGGCCTGTTCGCCCTATAAATTCTTTGGCCCGCATCTTGGTCTTCTTTGGGGCAAGCGCGAGGTGCTGCAAAGCGCAAAGGCCTACAAGGTGCGCTGCGCCGCGGACGACCTGCCGACCAGGTTCCTCATGGGCACGCAGCAGTTGGAGCTGATGGCGGGTCTCTCTGCGACAATTGACTATCTTGTGTCCGTTGGCACGCTCTGTGGCACACAGGGCAGCACGCGCGCCAAACTTGCGGCCGGGTTCGAACAAGCCGGGCTTTACGAAGACGCCCTGGCTGAAACGCTCATGACAGGACTGACAGCCCTGCCCGGCGTTGCACTTGTCGGGCCAGGGCCAAACACACCCGGCGCCCCGCGCGTTCCAACCTTCTCGTTTACCCATAAAATCCTTGGCGCGCGTGAGATCGCAAAAGCCCTTTCTAACCAGGGGGTGTTTTGCCATTGGGGGCATAACTATGCCTATGAACTGACCCGTCATCTGGGCCTCGACCCGGAGCAGGGTGTCGTGCGGGTTGGGCTGGCGCATTACAACACCCGGTCCGAAGTCACTGATTTTCTGAATGCGTTGGAAGGCACGATTGAAAGACTGTCGCAAGAGGTGCGGAACCCGGCCCCATCGCCGCACCTTAAGGATCGTCCAAGCCACAAGGTCAGCGCGTTCAAGTAACGGGAAATGAAAAGAAATAAGAGGGAGAATCTAATGAACGTTGAACTCAAGAAACGATCGAAACGCGGCGCTGGCCGAGGAATGTCACGGCGCGACCTCATGATCAAAGCAACACCAAAATCATCGGGAGGGATGAAAAATGCATTCTGAAGAAAAACATGCAAAATGGCTGATCGGCCAGGTTGAAAAAGGCCGCATGTCGCGGCGCGAGTTTCTGGGGCGCACGACTGCTCTGGGCATGGCGCTGAGTGTTGGGACCGGTTTGTTCGGCAAGGCCCACGCCGCGACGCCCAGCAAGGGTGGGCATATGCGGCTGGCCATGGGTCACGGAGCCACATCCGACACGCTCAACCCGGCGACGCTGACCAACGGCCTGCAATATGTGGTGGCCTACGGCGTGGCCAACACGCTGACCGAGCTTGATGCGCAGGGCAACCTGGTGGGGTCGCTGGCGACGGAATGGGGCTCCTCGCCCGATGCCAAGGTCTGGACCTTCAAACTGCGCGACGGGGTGGAGTTCCACAATGGCAAGACCATGAGTGCCGAGGATGTGATCGCCTCGATCAACTTTCACCGGGGTGAAGATTCGACCTCGGCCGGCAAGCCCGTCATGGAGGCGGTGACGGACATCACGGCGGACGGCAACACGGTTGTCTTTACCCTCGCGGCAGGAAACGCGGATTTCCCCTATAATTTCAACGAAGCGTTCTTCACCGTCTATCCCGCCAAGGATGGCAGCATCGACTGGAAAGCGGGCGGGTCCGGCGGCTATATCCTCAAAAGCGAACAGCCCGGACGGCGCTATGAATTCGAGCGCAATCCGAATTACTGGAAAGAGGGCGCGGCCCATGCCGACAGTATCGAGGTTCACTCGATCACCGATCCGGCCGCGCGCCAGAACGCGCTGATCACCGGCGAGGTGGATTGCATCGACCGGGTCGAGCTGAAAACGCTGGCGCTGATGGAGCGCACCCCCGGCATCGTGATCGAAGAAGGGGCGGGGCCGCTGCACTATACGTTCCCGATGGCCACCAAAACGGCGCCCTTCGACAATCTGCACCTGCGTAAGGCGCTGAAATACGGTATCAACCGGCAGGAGATCGTGGACAAGATCCTGTTTGGTCACGGTGTGGTGGGCAATGACCATCCGATCGGGCCGTCCTATCGCTATCACGCGGATATCGAACAACTGGCCTATGATCCCGACAAGGCCAAACATCATATGGAGAAATCCGGCCTGGGCGACATCAGCATCGATCTCAGTGCCTCGGATGCGGCCTATAGTGGCGCGCTGGATGCCGCTGTCCTCTTTCAGGCCTCGGCCAAGGCGGCGGGTATTAACATCAACGTCGTGCGTGAACCCAACGATGGCTATTGGTCCGACGTCTGGATGAAGAAACCGTGGTCAGCCAGCTATTGGGGTGGCTATCCAATCGAGGATACGATGCTGTCAACGGCTTTTGCCGCGGGTGCTGCGTGGAACGACACCCAGTGGGATCATCCACGCTTCAACGAGCTGCTGGAAACCGCGCGGGCTGAACTGGACGAAGTGTTGCGCGCGGAAATGTACCGCGACATCCAAATCATCCTGCGCGACGAGGGCGGCAATATCGTCCCGATGTTCGCCAACGAGGTCCACGCCCGCAACGAGAACATCGCGCATGGCGATCTCAGCTGGGTCCGCGGGTTTGATGGCCGACGTATCCTGGAACGTTGGTGGATGGTCTGACCATTTCCCGGGTCATGACCTTGCTTTCCACGCCTTGACCGGTGCGGGAAGTCCCTTTTTGCAGCCTTGTATGATGGAAGGTCGGCGTGAATTGCGGGCAAAGGCTCTATAAACCTCCTCTTTCTGTATTGATAAGACGCTGGTTTTCTAACTCTTGTGAAGACCAGCAATCACCGCTGAGCCAACGGGAATAAAGGAGAACATTTGCAAGCGGCCCCCAAATACCGTGAAATTGAAGCCACACTCGTGCATTGCTAAGAACCAAATCAACAAGGCATCAAACCTGAACGGCTTCTCAAAGTCACTCAGGCGGCGTTTCAGGCTTGCGTGGTCGTCTGGGCGCAACACTTTGCAATTTGATCAAAAGAACGTCATAGCCGAACATTTCATCAAACTGAGCCTCAATCAGACCCGCAAAACCATTCCTCAGGATACTTGGGATAGGCAAAAGTCTATTCTTTGCCCGACCATGTTCGCCGTCAAACGCGGACGCGTTCCAACACGACGTATGATCCTGCGCCTGTTGAACACCAAGTTTCAAAGGGAGAGAAATCAATGGATAGATCGACTAATAGCAGAACGCATTGGAACCGGCGGACGGTTCTGGGCGGCATCGCGGGAAGTGCGGCACTTGCGGCCGGGTTCAGCCCGGTTGCGGCACGTGCAGAGCTGAAAAAAGGCGGTACCTTCCGGGTGGCCAAGGCCCATGGCAACACGACTGACACGCTGAACCCCGGCACCTACGACAACGGTTTCACGATCTCGATGTCCTATGGGTTTAGCGGACTCCTGTCAGGTGTCGGCACCGATGGCAACCTGCAGCCGGAAGTTGCCGAAAGCTGGGAGGCCAGCGCAGACGCAAAAGTGTGGCGGTTCAAAATCCGCGACGGTGTCACATTCCACAACGGCAAAACGGTCACCCCAGAAGACGTGATCGCGTCGATCCGGTTCCATATGGGAGACGATTCTACGTCTGCCGCAAAACCGCTGGTGGATTCAATCACTGACATCACCGCGGATGGCAACACAGTCGTGTTTACCCTCAACTCTGGCAGCGCAGATTTTCCATTCACCTTTACGGACTATCACCTGGCCATCCTTCCTGCTGACGGCGACACCGTCGACTGGCAATCGGGTGTCAGCTGTGGACCCTACAAGATCGTTGAATTCAATCCCGGGGTCTCGGCCACTCTGGAACGGTTTGAAAATGACTGGAACAGCGATAGGGGCTATTTCGACCGGATCGAAATGCTGTCTGTCGTCGATCTGAACGCGCGGACCACCGCGTTGATTTCTGGCGATGTACACGCGATTGACCGTCTCGATCTGAAAACGGTCGGCCTGATGGCGCGTGATCCAAATCTGGGCATCCATTCGGTTGCGGGAACACAGCACTACACCTTCGCGATGCATACGAACAAGGACCCTTTCACCGACGTCAATATCCGCCTTGCCCTCAAACACGCGATCAACCGTGAGGAAATGGTCGAAAAGATTCTCTTCGGCTATGGGTCGGTCGGAAACGACCATCCCATCGGCGAAGGCCAGCGTTTTTACAATTCGGAGCTGGCGCAGACGCCCTATGATCCGGACAAGGCCAAGTTCCACATGAAGCAAGCAGGTGTCGATACGCTGAGTGTGGAACTGGCGGCAGCGGATGCCGCGTTTGCCGGTGCCGTGGATGCGGCGACGCTGTTTCAGAACTCGGCCAAGGCAGCCGGGATCGATCTGACAGTCAAGCGTGCGCCCAATGATGGCTATTGGTCCGACGTTTGGCTGAAGCATCCGTTCTGCGCGGTCTATTGGGGCGGACGGCCTGTCGAGGATGCGGCCCTGACTTTGGCCTATTCTGCTGGTGCGGACTGGAACGACACATTCTGGGAAAATGCCCGTTTCAACGAATTGCTGGTCTCTGCCCGTGCCGAGCTGGACGAGAACAAGCGCCGCGAGATGTATTGGGAATGCCAGACGCTTCTCAATCAGGATGGCGGTGTTATCGTGCCGATGTTTGCGAACTATGTCTTTGCCACTGCGCCCGATGTTGTCGTGAGCGAGCAGTTTTCGTCGCATTGGGACATGGACGGCGAACGCTGGATGGAGCGTTGGTCGTTCGCCTGATCAAGGTATCATGGGCGGGCGCTGTAAGGAGCCCGCTCCTTCATATGCTTGGTGCGGTGGATATCAGGGTCCAGTCCGCATCGCTCTGGATTATCCCGCCCTGGCCCGTAGGATGCGCAGAGAACTCCGCTCCATCGGCCAGAAAGACAGGGCAAACAACATCGTAAAGCCTTTGACCCAGCATGACGCCGGCAAGTATATTGATCTCTGGTTGGCCCAGCACAAACGCGACGGGGCCAAGCCCGATCTTCATCAGTGATGCAATCGTGCCGGGCGTCCCGCCTGAGCCACGCACCATCGGCACAAGCAACAGTGTTCCGGCAATGCAGGCACCGTGCTGCGGATGGGCCTTGTCGATGATGGTGCCAGTCAGATAATCGACCCCACCCCAGAAACTCAGCGGCTCGGTAAGCTGAAGGACAGGCGCGGCAATTTCGCCAGGCAGGATGGGCTGCAAATGCGTCATCCAAGGCCCTCCAGGTCGGGATCGCGCCAAACCTCGCCACGCACAGCGCTTTCGACACATTCCCGCAACGTGGCGATGCGGCAGGACGCATCAAGCTCGGCCGGTGCGTAATAGGCAAACTTGCCGGATGTTGTCAGGATCCGCCCTTTCAGCCCCCGCGTGGCCGGTCGCCAGTAGAGGCAGGTATCGGTGACAATCGTGATGCCTGCGTGCTCAAGAGTGGCGATCCAGCCCTTTTCCCGTGCCACCTCAAAGACGAAGCGGTTCGCCTGGATGTAGAAAGTGACATCGGGTGCAATGCACCGGTCCTGGAGCCAGTTGACCGTCTCTTCCATTTCATCCAGCGAGGCGTGCGGTGTCCCGATTGCGATCGCATCAATCTTGCCGCCTGCAAACTCGGACAGGTCTTCGCGCGCCTTGGCCAGATCTTGCGCGGTGATCACCTCGCGCGGGCAGTCTTTGCCACGGGTGGCCGTCTGGATATCCGGAGCCTCCGGGGTCAGCCCGACCGCATGATACAGCGCAACCACACCGCTGGCATTGGCGGCGGCGCAGATCGAGCGAAGGTTGCGCGGCGTTGCATCAGGGTTCAAACCGGTGATCACCGGCACGTCCTTTCCGGCCCTGCGCCCGATCACATAGCCGATCAGCTGATAGGTCAGATCATCCCGGCGGATCGGCTTGGGCAGGTGCGGAATGTCAAAGATAAGTGTTTCGGCACGGGGTGCGTCCAGATGCCGCCCTTTCGCAGGTACAAGGCCCGTCAGCCCCGCCGCCATATCGAGGTAATCCCCGTATTTGGCTGTTCGGACACCGGCCACGGAATTGAAGTAAGAGACCGCGTTTGACTCTGAACACGCGACGTGGCTGCCGAACTTAGGCGTGGAGGGAAGCTGATATGTCGCGCAGGTCATCGACAGGTGGCAGCCGACGTCGCGGTGCAACTCGATCAGGCGGCGGGCCTCGGTGTTGGCCTGTGCGATATTCGGGCCCACCCGAAGGTCAGGGTTTCGGGCGTCCCATCCGCCGATATTAGTATGCGTTGGAACAGCCACCTGCACGCCTTCGCCTGCAAGCCACTCCATGAAATCCAGATGGCTGGGTGCGCTGGAAAAGGTGGTATTCACATAGGCTGCGTCGATCTTTTGCAGACGTTGCGCGCCTTGCAGTTCACCAGCGGCCACCAGCAACCCCATGGCAAACTCCAGAACTGGCCCGCGCTTGCCATCACACATGGCCTGTTGATCCGGGGTCAACTGAAGGCTCACGAGATCACCTTTTGGCGAGCAAACATCGGGCCACCCCTGTGGCGCGGAAACCCATGGCCAAGGATCATCGCCACGTCGATATCGCTTTCGGATTGGGCGATGCCTTCCTCGAGAACCTTAGCGCCTTCATCCTGCATGGCGGATAAGATGCGCTGCATGATCTCCGCCTCGGTAAAGCTGTGCGCTTTCTGGCCCTTATCCTTGCGATGGTCCTTGATGGCCTTCTCCACCCAGGGGTCGATCTGCTGGTTGCCATCCCCGTAGGCATACCATCCAGCCCCCGTCTTGCGGCCAAAACGCCCGGCCTCGCAGAGCCGGTCAGCGATGGATTTTGTCGCAGGCTGCCCACCAGCGTCTGCTGCCCGGCGTTTGCGCATGGCCCAGGCGATGTCCAGCCCGGCCAGATCCTGCACCTCGAATACGCCCATTGCATAGCCGTAATTGCGCATGGCCCGGTCCACCTCCCACGGCATGGCCCCGTCCTCCAGCATCCGTTCACACTCGGCGCGATACTGCGCCATGATGCGATTGGCGATGAACCCGTCGCAGACGCCCGAAACAATGGCCGTCTTACCCAGATGCCGCGTCAGAGCCCGCGCGGTGGCAAGGGCGCGGTCCGAGCAATGCTGACCTTGCACCACTTCAAGCAATTTCATGACATAGGCGGGCGAGAAGAAATGCAGACCCAGGACACGGCTAGGATCGCGCGTGGTGGCGGCCAGCGCATCGACATCGAGATAAGAGGTATTGCTGGCGAGGATTGCATCGCTTGGCAGAACAGCATCCAAACGGGCAAACACATCCGCTTTGACCTGCGCATCCTCAAACACGGCCTCAATGACCAGTTTTGTGTCCGACAGGCGATCCATGTCATCCGTTGCGGTCAGGGCAGATTGCACGGCTGCCAACGCCGCCGCATCCAGTTTGCCGCGCTTCGCGCTGTTGTTCAGGACCTCTTCGATACGGCTTCGCGCGACATCGGCCTGATCCTGCGATTGCTCGATCAGGATCACCCGACTGCCCGCCAACAGAAGCGCCGCCGCAATGCCCACGCCCATCGTGCCGCCGCCAATCACGCCCACTTTCGTCAAATCGGCAGGGTCCGCTTTAGCGGTTTTAAGGCTTGCCCCCGCGTGGCGCTCGGCGAAGAAAACATGCCGCAGGGCAGCGGCCTCGTCACTCGCAACAAGTCGCAGAAACCGCTTGCGTTCGACCTGCAAGGCATCACGGCCCGGCATCGCAGTGGCGTCACGAACCGCCTGGAGCGCCTCAATCGGCGCATTCTGACCACGCGCGCGTTTTTTCAATGCCTGGTCCTGCTCCGCCCAGAATGCGTCAACCGGGACATCAACAGGATCACGCAGGGACAAATCGTTCGGGGCCCCGCCGTGCAGATATTTCTGGAGCAAATGGGCGGCGGCCGTGTCCGGGTCTTGATCCAGCTTGTCGATCAACCCAAGCGACAGAGCAGAATCCGCATCGATTGGTTTGCCCGAAGCTATCATGTGCACCGCCTTAGCCACCGGTATCAAACGGGGCAAACGCACTGTGCCACCGGCACCGGGAATGATGCCTAAATTCACCTCGGGGCATCCCAGCGTCGTGCCATAAGCGGCGACCCGGCCATGGCAAGCCAGCGCCAGTTCCAAGCCGCCGCCCAAGACGAACCCATGAAGCGCTGCAACCCAAGGCACGCGACTGTCTGCAATCAAGGCGAGAACGTCGGGTAAATACGGTTTGGTCAGCGGCTTGCCCAGTTCGGTGATGTCAGCGCCCGCAACGAAACAGCGCCCGGCCCCGCGCAGGACGATACCTTTGATATCTGTCCGCGCCTCGACCTCCGCCGCACATTGCGCCAGACCGGCCCGCACTGCGCGGGATAGGGCATTGATTGGCGGATTGGTGATGGTAATCCAGCCGATACCATCCCTGACCTCAAGCGTAACGACGGCGTCTTGTGGCATCTCAGACCGCCTCCATCATCAGCGCGATCCCCTGACCCACGCCAATGCACATGGTGCAGAGCGCCCTCTTGCGGCCAAAATCGCCGAGTTCTATCGAGGCCGTTAGCGCCAGTCTTGTGCCAGACATGCCCAGCGGATGGCCAAGAGCGATGGCACCTCCGTTCGGATTCACATGATCCGCATCGTCGGCCAAGCCCCAGGCTCGCGTCACGGCCAGCGCCTGGGCTGCAAAGGCCTCATTGAGTTCGATATGGTCTAGATCACCCATGGTGAACCCGCTGCGCACCAGTAACTTTTCAGTGGCTGGTGCCGGGCCAAACCCCATGATGCGCGGAGCAACGCCCGCGGTGGCGGCCCCAATGATGCGCGCGCGGGGCGTCAGGTTGAAACGCTCAATGGCATCCGCGGAGGCGACGAGAAGCGCCGCCGCACCATCATTCACGCCCGAGGCGTTGCCCGCAGTGACAGAACCGCCAGCGCGGAAAGGTGCGGGCAAGGCGGCCAGCTTCTCTGGCGTGGACAGGCGTGGATGCTCATCCTGATCAACCAAGACGGGATCACCCTTTCGCTGCGGAATATGGATTGGCGTGATTTCCTGTGCCATGCGCCCCGACGCAATGGCATTGGCCGCCCGCGTTTGAGAACGGTGCGCAAATGCGTCCTGATCCACCCGTGAAATGCCAAATTCCTCGGCCACGTTCTCGGCCGTTTCAGGCATGGAATCCGTGCCATGCTCAGCGTGCATCTGCGGGTTGATGAACCGCCAGCCAATCGTCGTATCAAAGACCTCGGCCCTGCGTGAAAATGCCGTGTCCGCCTTGGGCATCACCAGTGGCGCGCGGCTCATGCTTTCAACCCCACCGGCAATGATCATATCGGCCTCACCGGACTTGATGGCCCGCGCGGCGATGGCCACGGCATCCAGCCCCGATCCACAAAGCCGATTGACCGTCGTACCGGGGACCTTGTCAGGCAGACCAGCCAACAGCGACGACATGCGTGCCACATTGCGGTTGTCCTCGCCCGCCTGGTTCGCACAGCCCGCGATGACCTCGTCAATGTCACTGGGATCAAGACCTTTGTTTCGCTGGGTCACCGCCCGGATCACAGTGGCGAGCATATCATCCGGACGCATTGAACTGAGCCCCCCGCCATAGCGGCCAATGGCGGTGCGCAACCCGTCGCAGATGAAGGCGTCTGCCATGAAATTAATCCTCTGTTGGATCCGCGCCGAATTTTGGGCGTCGTTTTTCAAGAAAAGCCAGAACGCCCTCGGCATAGTCGGGATTGCGGCCCGCCTGACCCTGAAGGTCGCGTTCAAAATCGAGCTGCGCGTCTAGCGTGCCCTCGCCAGCGGCTCGGATGGCTGCTCGCGTTAACAGCAAGGCCTCTTGTGGCCCGCGCGCCAGACTCGTTACCAGTTTCAGTGCCTCATCCCTCAGGGCATCGCTCGGAACCGCATTCCAAATGAGACCTAGTTCAGCCGCCTTTGCCCCGCTTATTCGTGCCCCGGTCATCGCCAGGGCCATCGCCCGGGCCTCGCCCAGACGGCGGGTCAACGCCCATGTGGTTCCTGCATCGGGGATGAGACCGATCTTCGAGAAGGCCAGCACGAAATCAGCCTCGTCCGCCGCGATCGTGATATCGCAAGCAAGGGCAATACCGATCCCCGCGCCCGCAGCAACGCCGTTGACGGCACAGACTGTGGGGCGCTTCAAACCCCGTAAGCGGCGTACGAGGGGGTTGTAGTATTGATCAACTGTGCGCGACAGATCGGGGGGGAAGGGAATTTTGCGGGGATCCCGCTGGGTCAGGTCCTGTCCGGCACAAAACGCTGGGCCGGTTCCTGTGAGCAGCAATGCACGACAGTCGGGATCATTCTCCGCCTCGTCGAGCGCTTGCATCACATCAGCGAACATCTCGGGCGAGAACGCGTTGCGTTTATCGGGCTGATTGAGCGTGACTATCGCAACGCTGTCTTCGATCACAGATTGCACAAGATCGGCTTCGGTGCTCTGATTTTTCTGGCTGTTCATTTACACCATCACCCACCTGAAAGGTCAGTCCATCATTGCCATTCTGGCCACAACGACGAAAGCAACTTTCGCTTTTTCGATCATAACCAGTTGTCATGGTACTCTGCATAGAGCTGTGAAACCCATATGGTACCATTCGATTGTCGTCAGTTATCTAGGGCTGGAATTGATTTGTGAAGACTACAACTATTTGTTATGCATCGGTGAGACACCTACCCGCCAAGAAACGAACACCGGACGTGACGAACATACCTCTCAATCCAATGCGCACCTTCTCTGTCGCGGCCCGCCACGCCACCTTTACCGAGGCCGCCCGCGAGTTGGGTGTAACGCAGGTGGCCGTCAGCCGACAGGTTGCGGTGCTTGAGGACTTTCTCGACACGCAATTGTTTGAACGCGATGTCAACGCTACGAAACTGACCGATGCCGGGCTGGCCTTGTCCCGCCAGATTATGCCCCTTTTCCAAGAGATAGAACGAGTCTCCAGTGATTTTCTGGAAAAGGAACGGCGCCAGACTGTGAATCTGCGCGCCTATCCGACCTTTAGCCACCATTGGCTTGTCCCTCGGCTGCCACGCCTGATGGGTGCCGTGCCAGATTTCGATTTGCGCCTCGATACCAAGGTTGAACCACTTGATTTTCGGCGCGGCTATCTTGATCTGGCCATTCAGCTGGGCACAGGAAGATGGCCTCATGCCCGAGCGCGCGAGCTGTTTCCCGAACAGATCGACGCTGTCTGCTCTCCTGCCTATCGCGACAAATACCTCTCGGATGCTGACGGCGCACTGCCTAGCGATGCAATTCTCCTGCACGCCAAGTATAGACGCAGCGGATGGAAGGACTGGGCCGATGCGACCGGCATCGAAATCGAAAATATGCGCTCGTATGAATTTCAGTCCTCAATCCTCGCCTATCAGGGGGCAAAGTCCGGCATGGGCGTAGCGATTGGGCAATTGCCACTGCTGCAGGAAGAACTGGCATCTGGTGCGCTGGTCAGACCCTTTGAGAAACCGTTTGCAACCGGCAGCTCATTCTGGGTGACGTGGCCCAGCATCGCCTCGGTGTCTGCTGTCACCAAGACCCTGATCGACTGGCTGCTGGCAGATGCCGGACAAAGCCCGGAATTTCGACGGAAAAGATAGTCTGACGTGGTTCGATGTAGCACATATCGCACCGGAAACATTTGGTCAGGGAACCCACAAAAACGATCACTACCTGTTATGCGAAGTCTGATCGTATCATGTACCCTATACTTCTTCCTGTCGGACCCGGCGGCAGGTGGCCAACCTCCGTTTTCGACAAACGGCGTCGTGCGCCACCCCTGCCGGGCTCGATTGGGGAGCGGTTGAGCACAAAGCGATCCCAACAAGCATTATCGCCGCCATCAAAGGATACCGCAGTGAACGACATCGCGAGAAAACCGAGAGCTGGAGGGCGACGCGCCCGTCAATCCACCGCGCGTCCAGTTGTTAAGATTGTAGAGCCCGGCATGGAAAGTCGCCGTTTCAAGGCACTGACAGATACCGAGGTGGAAAAGATTCACCTGGCTGCCCTGGACGTGCTGGAAACGATTGGCATGGCGGATGCGTTGCCCAGTTGCATTGATCTCGTTGTCAACGCCGGTGGCACATTGACTGATGAAGGGCGGCTGCTTTTCCCCCGCGCCTTGGTCGAGGACACCATCGCCAACGCCAATCGTGATTTCACGCTCTACGGGCAGGACCCGAAGCACGATATCCATCCCAAAGGCGACAAGGTCTATTTCGGCACGGCAGGGGCGGCGGTGGAAATCGTTGATCCGATCACGCGGGAATACCGAGAAACGAAGCTGGATGATCTTTACAAGATTGGCCGGCTGGTGGACACGCTCGATCACATCCATTTCTACCAGCGTATCCTCGTGCCGCGTGATCTTGAAGACGCGTTTGAGATGGACATCAACACGCTCTATGCAATCGTGTCCTCCACGACGAAACATGTGGGCACAAGCTGGATGCATCCCGATCACATCCGCAAGGCGATGCCGATGCTGCACGCCATTGCAGGCGGCGAGGACAAGTGGCGCGAGCGCCCGTTCGTGACCATCTCGAACACATTCGTGGTCCCGCCGCTGAGGTTCGGCGAAGACAGCTGCGAATGTCTGGAAGTGGCTGTTCAGGAGGGGATGCCCGTCATTCTAGCGGCAGCCGGTATGGCAGGCGCATCAAGCCCGACAGCCTTGGCAGGAGCAGTGGTTCAGGAAGTGGCGGAGAACCTGGCCGGCTTGGTCTATGTCAACCTGCTGAAACAGGGCCACCCGACGATCTTTGCTTTCTGGCCTTTGTTGGCGGATCTGCGCAGCGGGGCGATGTGCTCTGGCGGGGGCGAGCAGGCGATGCTGTGTGCGGCCTTCGGACAAATGGGCCGCTATTATGATCTGACTACCGGTGTGGCAGCGGGCATGGCCGACTCGAAGCTGCCGGATGCACAATCGGGCTTCGAGAAAGCGAACACCGTGTCGCTGGCAGCCCATTCGGGGGCCAACATCATTTATGAAGCCGCCGGCATGCATGCCAGCCTTCTGGGCTGTTGCTTCGAAAGCATGGTGATCGACAACGAAATGCTGGGCAATATCAACCGCACCATCCGCGGTATTGAGGTGACGGAGGACACGATCTCGATCGAGGCGATCCGCCGCACCTGTGTCGATGGTCCGCGTCACTATCTGGGTGACGAGCAGACAATCGCATTGATGAATTCCGAATATCTGTATCCAGATCTGGCGGATAGGATGAGCCCGAAGGAGTGGTCAAAGGCCGGCAGCACCGATATCGTGGATCGGGCGCGGGAACGGGTCAACAGAATTCTGACCGATCATTATCCGGCGCATATAAGTGACGAACTTGATGCCAAAATCCGCGAGATGCTGCCCATCCGTCTGCCGCGCGAGACAATGAAACTGGGATCCTGAAACGGGTTTTGCCTGCATGAACCACGCCTTTCCGACGCTGTTTACACCGCTCAAGATCGGGCGAGTAGAGGTACGCAACCGGATCGTCTCGACCGGCCATGATACGGCCATGACGGAAGGCGGCTTGGTGAGCGACCGGATGATTGCCTATCACCACGCACGTGCTGCGGGTGGCGCGGGCTTGATCGTTCTGCAAGTGGCCTCGGTGCATGAAACCGCCTGTTACACCTCGCAAATCCTGCGTGCCCATGATGAGGCTTGCGTGTCGGGGTTACGCAAGCTGGCTAATGCGCTGCACGACGAGGGCGCTATCGTCTATGGCCAGCTGTTGCATCCCGGCCGTGAGATACACGGGTCAGATGACGGTACGGCGACGGTCACATGGTCCGCCTCTGATGTCCCGAATGAGCGGTTTCTGAACCGGCCACGCACGCTCGACAAACCAATGATCAACGAGATCGTGCAGGGGTTTGCCGACACGGCAGAGCGTATGATGCGCGCAGGTCTCGACGGGGTCGAGGTGGTCGCGTGTTACCAGTATCTTGCCGCGCAGTTTCTGTGTGAGACCACGAACCACCGCACAGATGAATATGGCGGCAGTTTTGACAACCGGATGCGGTTTCTGCGCGAGGTGTTGCTGGCCATCCGCGAGCGGATCGGTCCGGACCCGGCCGTTGGCATCCGCATCTCAGCGGGTGATCTGGACAATATTGGCCTGACCCAGGACGAGGCGCTGGCCTGCTGTAAATCGTTGGAAGCTGACGGGCTGGTCGATTTTGTCAGTCTTGCGCTCGGAAGTTCGGCCAGTCACGGCGGCGCTTATCATATCGTCGCCCCGATGAACGAGGCCGAGGGTTATTCCGCGCCATTTGGTGCGCCATTCAAGGCGCAGCTGAATGTGCCGGTTATCCTGACCGGACGGATCGTGCAGCCGCAAACCGCAGAGAAGATTATTGCCAGCGGAAAGGCCGATGCCTGCGGGATGACCCGCGCCCTGATTTGTGACCCGGAACTGCCTGCCAAGGCGAACGACGGCCGCGCAGAGGATATCCGCGCCTGCATTGGCTGCAATCAGGCCTGTATCGGACATTTCTTTCTGGGCGTGCCGATCTCCTGTATTCAGAACCCTTCGTCTGGCCGTGAGTACCTTGGAGCCACGCCCAGTACCTCCAGCCCGGCGCGCGTTCTCGTCGTTGGCGGTGGCCCGGCGGGGATGAAGGCGGCGGTTGAAACCGCTCAGGTCGGACATCACGTCACTCTGGCCGAGGCCGGGCCCCGGCTGGGTGGACAGGCGTTGTTGGCACAGCTTCTGCCGGACCGTGCGGAATTTGGCGGTTTGATCACTAATCTGGAACATGCCCTTGGCCTCGCGCAGGTGAAAATCCACCTGAACACCGAAATTTCACCTGATCATCCGCTGTTAGCCGAGGCTGATCACGTGATCATGGCCACAGGTGCCACGGCGGAACTCCCGGATATCGAAGGTGACTCCGGCTGTGATGTTGTCACTGATGCGGATGTTTTGACCGGTGCGGCAAACCCTGGCAAAACGGTAGTCATTGCTGACGGGCGATCTGACTGGATAGGGGTGGGGCTTGCCGAAAAGCTGGCCGCCGAAGGCAGCCATGTTCGGCTCTTTGTGAACGCACCACAACCTGGCGCACATCTGATGCCCTACATGCGGGACGCCGCCGCCGGACGACTTTTCGCGGCCGGGGTCGAGGTCACGCCCTACACGCGCCTTTTCGGTGCAGAAGGTGACAGTGTCTATTTCGAGCACACAACCGCCCTGACCCCGATTGAGGTTGAGGGTGTTGATACCTTGATAATCTGCGCGCCTTACAAGCCCCGACGCGGGTTGATCGACGTGCTTGGCTCAGGCCAGACACCGCTCCGTGAGATCGGCGATTGCCTTGCTGCGCGTACCGCCGAAGAAGCGGTGCTTGAAGGTTGGAAGGTTGCGCGCGATTTGGTTTAGGTGTCGGCCAGCAATTTACGCGGTCCCGCACGTCACACTGGCAACAACCACGGTTAGCTTTCAATCCAGCAGACACTCTTCCATCGGATAGCTCGACATCTGCTCGATCCCGTCTTCGGTGATCAGCACCTGCTCTTCCAGCTTCACACCATCGCGCTCACCCATAGCGCCCATATAGCTTTCGACCGTTAGGATCATTCCGGGCTCAAGCACACCGTCATAAGGGTTCGGACCGCGGTACGGTGGGTTTATGCGGGGCCATTCATCACACATGCCAACCCCATGAAAGGAACAGGTATAGGCCTGTTCGCGAAACTCTTCAGGCACCTCATAGCACTGCGCCTGAACCTCGCGCAGGGTGATGCCGGGACGCAGGATCTGCGTATTGTGTCGCACCTCGGCAAGGGCCTGCCCGTAAATGTATTTCTGCCGTTTCGTCGGCTTGGCCGGGCCACAATGGAAGGTGCGCGAGATATCGCAGAAATAGCCCATTGGCCCGACCATATCCGTGTCGAACCCGACCAGATCACCCGATTCAACGATGCGCTGCGATGCCTCCTGCAGCCAGGGATTTGTCCGCGGCCCCGAGCAGAGCATACGACCGTCATGCCATTCGCCCTGATTTGCGAGGTTGGTATAATTCAACAGCCCCCAGAGCTGCGTTTCAGTGACGCCGGGGCGCAGTGCCTCCTTCATTTTTGCGATACCCAGCTCGGCCACAGCGACGGACCAGCGGATACACGCCAGCTCATCCACATTTTTGATCACCCGGGCCATTTCGGTCAGCGCCATGCCATCGACCACCTCGAGCCCGCCTTGCAGACAGGCCTGCGTGACACTGGGATTGACCACCTCGATCGCCACGCGGCGGTTGTCGCTGCCGATTTCAGACAGGTAATTCACCAGATCATCCGCCAGGCGCCGCGCACCTTCGGACATCTGATCGCCCGCGTCAAAGACGGAAATACCCAGCGTCGGCTCGGAGCGTTCCACGGGAAGCCCCTCGGCATAGGCACCATAGATGACAGACGGTCCGTCCTGCGCCATGAATAGATAGGTGGACGGGATGCGCGATTGGAACGGCATGTAGGTGGCGTAATTCGCGGCATAGCGCAGGCTGACCGGGTTCACGACCACAAGGGCGGCCACGTCATGTAGTTTCATCTGTTCGCGCAGGCGGCCCTGACGGTAGGCGATCAGCCTGTCGTGATCAATTTCGGGCAACGCTTTGAACTGCCGCAGATCGCTCCAGTTATCGTTCAGAACGGCCAAATCTGGCGAAGAGATATTCATTTTGTAGCCCCATCTTGCGTTGTGCGAACAACACTACATTTGACGCCGCGCCCGGGATATAAATCTTCGGTATGGGTGCGCTAAACGCCGTTCATTTGCCGCGACATGCATTACCTGAGATGGTAAAAGCACAGTTAAAGGGCGTTTTCCATGGATTTTGCACTCACTTCTGAACAGACCATGTTTCGCGACAGCGTCGCCGGATTTTCCCAGCGTGAGCTTGCAAGTGGCGCGGTTCAGCGCGCCCAATCCGAGAAAGCCGCATTGGATGTGGCTGCAAAGCTGAGCGAACAGGGCCTGCTGGGGATCACAATTCCAGAAGAGGATGGCGGGATCGGCGGCACGCTGATGGATGCGGTCATTGCGATCGAACAGGTGGCGCTGGCCTGTCCCAAAAGCGCCGATCTGGTGCAGGCGGGAAATTTTGGCCCGATCCGCACGTTTTCCGAATATGCCAGCCCCGCACAAAAAGAAAAGTACCTGCCCGGGTTGCTGGATGGCTCGCAGATCATCTCGCTTGGCATGTCCGAGCCACAGGCAGGCTCGGCCGTCACCGAATTGAAAACCCGCGCCACACCTGACGGGGATGGCTTTCGGGTGAGCGGCACCAAGGTGTTTTCCACCCATTCTTCGGTGGCGGATGTGTTCCTAGTTTATGTGCGCTTTGGTCCCGGCCTGAACGGGATCGGCTCGGTTCTGATCGAAAAAGGTGCAGAGGGCTTCACACTGGGCAAAGAGGCCCGCTTCATGAATGGTGAAGCCTGGCGGCAGCTCTTTTTTGACGACGTCTATGTGCCTGTCGAAAACGTGCTGCTGCCCGAAGGCGGGTTCAAAAAGCAGATTTCGGGCTTTAACGTCGAACGGCTGGGCAATGCGGCGCGCTCGCTCGCGCTTGGGCGTCACGCGTTCAATGTGGCCAAGGATCACGTGCAGACACGGCGGCAGTTCGGCAGGTTCCTGATGGAGTTTCAGGGCCTGCAATGGCAATTTGCCGAAAGCGCAATGGAGTTGGAAGCGGCTCAGATGATGCTCTACCGCGCAGCACTTAGCGATGTGGACGGTCTGCCCGATCCGCATCTGACAGCGATGGCCAAATGCCTGTGCAACCGCACGGGCCATGCGGTGGCGGATCGCGCCATGCAGGCCATGGGCGCGCTCGGGTTTTCCGAGGACAGCATCGTGCAATATTGCGTGCGGCGCACGCGGGGCTGGATGATCGCCGGCGGTTCGGTCGAGATGATGCTGAATCGCATTGCCGAAGGTGTATTCGAGACACGCTTCAGCCAGAAGCCTCAACCGGCTGTGCGGGCGGCGGAGTGAACCTGTCGGCAATCTGGCGGGTCGACTGCAGATGAGCGTTGAGCATCAGATATCCCAAGCGGTCCTCCGGTTTCAGACTGCGGCGCTGCCGGAGGATGTCATCCGGGGGGCAAAGCGGGCCGTGCTAGATTGGCTCGCCTGCGCTCTGGCGGGCAACACCGCCCCGGTGGGACTGGCGGTACAGCAGTTTGCCGCCTCCGAAGGCAGTACGGGCCACAGCACATGCTTGTTTCCCGGCCTGCCCGAGACCTCCGCCCGGCAGGCCGCGTTGATCAATGGCACGCTGTCCCACGCGCTGGAGCTTGATGATATCTACGCACCTGCGCTTTATCATCCGGGTGTCTGCGTGATCCCGGCGGCGCTATCCGCGGCACAGCAAAACGGAACCCATGGCATGGGTTTGCTGCGGGCCGTGGTGGCAGGTTATGAAATCTCCAACAGGATCGGTGCGGCGATCAACCCCGCACACTATCAATACTGGCACACGACTGGCACGGTCGGCGCCATTGGCAGTGTCGTGGCGGCGGCGGTTGCCCTGGGCCTCCCGCGTGATCAGTCCGATTGGGCCATTGCCAATGCCGCCACGATGGCAGCGGGGCTCAAGCAAGCCTTCCGAAGTGAAGGCATGACGAAACCGCTCCACGCCGGACGTGCGGCCGAAAGCGGGGTTCTGGCCGCGTCATTGGCACAGGCTGGATTCACCGGGTCGGACGCCATGTTGTCCGGACCCGTCGGGCTTGCTGCGGCTATGGGCCAAGGCGCTGATCTGTCTGGATGCCTCGATGATCTCTTTGACAGCTATACGATCACCCAATCGACCCTGAAACGCTTTGCCGCCTGCGGGCATACCTTTGCGGCCATTGATGCCGCATTGGACATGAAAGCCAATCCGCAGGCGATTGAGCAAGTCATGGTGCACACCTACACTGCAGCAATCGATGCCGCAGGCAATCCCGCGCCAGAAACCGTATTTGAAGCCCGGTTCAGCATCGCATTCTGCGTGGCGGCCGTCCTTTGCGGGCACGACCTGTCGCGCGTCTCTGCACTGGAGGCGGCACTGTCAGACGCAGCCGTGCAGGCGCTTTGCCAAAAGGTTGAAGTGCAGGCCAGCCCTGCCTTTGATGCCGCTTTTCCTGCTCTTCGCGGGGCGTCGTTGCGTTTGCATATGCAGGATGGCACGGAACACTTCGCCCACACCGAAACGCGCAAAGGCGCGCCCGAAAACCCGCTGAGCAATGCGGAGCTGACTGCCAAGATGACAGCCCTCTTGCACAATAGCCCGTTCAGAGAAACAGCACAGGCCTGGATCGACTGGTGCGATAAACTGGGTCAGGTATCAGGCTTGCGGCGCGCATCGTTGCCCCTCGCCAGAACATCCCGTCAGGAGACCCCCGGTTGAAACCTGTAACATCTTTTCTCAACAACAGCTGGACACCGGCCGAAGGCCCGCCCCAGGCGGTCATCGACAAGTTCACCGGCGCGCAGATTGCTGCGTTTCATGAAACATCACCCGAACGCGTCAGTGACGTCATCGCAAGTGCTGAGGCGGCCTTTGCGGGGCCTCCGATTCCCGTGGCCGAGCGGGTGCGCATTCTGGGCCTAGTGGCCACCGGCATTGAATCCCACGCCGACGAATTGCGCGACATCATCTGTGCCGAAAGCGGCCAGACCCTGACCGAGGCCGCCAAGGAGGTGGAGCGCGCAGCCCTGACATTGCGCATTACAGCCGAAGAAGCGACTCGGCTGCACGAAGATATGGTGCCAATTGAAGGCATGCCGGGTGGTGCTGGTAAACTGGGTTATCTGCGGCGCAAGCCTTTAGGCGTTGTGGTGGCCATCACCGCCTTCAACTCACCGCTCAATACACCGGTCCACAAGATCGCCCCGGCGTTGGCGGCGGGCAACAGCATTGTCCTGAAAGCGCCCAGCCTGACCCCGGCCAGCACAACGATCCTCTGCGATCTTTTTGCCGAGGCCGGGTTGCCGCCGGGTTGGCTCGGTTCGGTTGTGGGCGCGGGCCGCACCGTGGGTGAGCAACTGCTGACCGATCCGCGTCCGGCCTTCTATCACTTTACCGGCAGTACGGATGTGGGCGCGCATATCGCGCGCACCATCGGCTTGCGCCCATCTTCGCTGGAGCTGGGCAGTATCGCCGCCACGCTGGTGGCCGCTGATGCCAATCTGGACGTGGTCAGCGCTGATATCACCCGGGCGGGCTTTGCCAAGGCGGGACAGGTCTGTACCTCGACCCAGATCGTCTACGCCGAGCGCGCCATTGCTGATGATCTGACGGCACGTCTTGCAGATCTGGCGCAGGCGCTGCCTTCGGGTGACCCCCGCGCGTCTGATACCAAGGTGGGGCCGATGATCTCGGAGGCCGAGGCCATCCGCGTGGAGGGCTGGATCAAGGATGCGCAGTCTGCCGGGGCAACCCTACATGCCGGTGGTACGCGGACAGGCACCGTGGTCGCGCCAACAGTCCTGTCAAATGTCCCCGCCGATCACGACTTGATCCGCGAAGAAGTGTTCGGCCCCGTGGTGAGCGTGATTGCGGTTGAGGCTCTGCGCGACGCCGTAGCCCACTATAATGCCTTGCCTTATGGGCTGGCCGTGGGCGTGTTCACGAATGATCTTCAGAAGGCGTTCCATGCGTCGGAAAACCTGCGCGCAGGCACCGTCCATCTCAATTCCGCGTCCAGCAGTCGGTTGGATGCCATGCCTTTCGGTGGTGTGCGCGAAAGCGGCCACGGCAAGGAAGGCCCCCGCTACGCGATCGAAGAAATGACCGAGCAGCGTCTGGTGCTCTGGCATGGCGTGACAGGTTAAAGCGTCCGGTCTTTCACCTGAGGCATCAGAGACACGCGGGGTGCAGGCACCCCCCGACCGCGCGCTGCGTTCGTTCAAAAGCTCTGATTCAAGTATTTCATCGAATGCCCTAGATGCGCAGCTTCTCGCCCTTGGGGTCGTAAAGCGGTTTGACATGCAGGGTTGCGGGATAGCGTCTGTCCTGTACCTCCACTTCGAAGGTGTCGGCGCTCAGGGCCTCGGTGCTCATATCCCCCTGCTCGATCCAGGCCAGAGCGACGGACGACCCCAGAAAGGCCGAGTTTGCCGCAGATGTTACTTCCCCGGCAAAAACGCCTTCGCGGTAGACCGGGTGATGTCCTGAGGGCCAGCTTGCCCCGTCGAAACTGAGCGCGACCAATCGCCGGGTGAGCCCCTTGGCGCGGATTTCCTCAAGCGCCTCCTGGCCGATGAAATCCTTGGACCAGTCGATGTTGAAACCCATTCCGCTCGACAGGGCATCGTCGGTAGGGCCGATGTCATGCCCCCAACTGCGAAAGCCCTTCTCCAACCGGCAAGTGTTGAGCGCATAGGACCCGGCAGCGACCAGATCGGGCCAGGCCTCGAACAAGCTTTCCCAAACGCTGGCCAGAACCTCGGTGGGTAGATGCAACTCCCAACCGATCTCGCCGGCGAAGGACATGCGAACCGCCAAAGCGCGGGCATAGCCGACCTCAATCTCGCGGGCTGTGGCGAAGGGAAACGCCTCGGTTGACAAATCGGTGGGGGTCAAATTGGCCAAGGCGCTCCGCGCATCGGGTCCGGTGACAAGCAGTGTTCCAAGCCCGGATGTGACATCGGTCACCACCACGTTTCGGCCTTCGGCGTGGTGCTTGAAATAGGCCAGATCACGCTCGGTCTGTGCTGTGCCGGTGATGGCGATGAACGCGTTCTCCCCGTCGCGAATGACAGTCAGGTCTGAGACGAAACCACCGTCTTCGTTGAGAACAGGCGTGTAATTGGCCCGCCTGGGTCTTGAGATGTCAGCGGCGCACAGGTGTTGCAGCATCGCTTCGGCATCGGCGCCCTCAATACGAATTTTGCCAAAAGAGGATTGCTCGAACACGGCCACACCACAGCGCACCGCGGCACATTCACGCTCCACCGCATCCTGCCAGACGGGGCGGCCAAATTTCAGTTCGACATCCTTGTTGACGAGATCTGCATCGAACCATTGCGGCTTTTCCCAACCCGAGCGCGCAGCGAAATAGGCACCGCGTTCTGCCATCCGGTCATGTACGGCTGACCGGCGCACCCCGCGCGCGCTTTGCATCTCGCGGCCTGGATAGCGGACGGTAAAGTGATGCGACAGCACCTCGGGAATACGATCTTGCAGCGCGCGCACAGTGTCCAGCGCATCTGGAAAGCGTTTCACATCAAGGCTCGACGCATCAAGCGGCGGCTTGCCCGAGGTGATCCATTCTGCCGTAACCCATCCCGCGCCGCCGCCCAGGGCAATGCCCGAGGAATTCATCCCACAGCAAAACCAGAATCCCTTGAGATCGGGTGCTTCCCCCATCAGGGGCGCGTTGTCATGGGTAAAGCTTTCCGGCCCGTTCAGCAGCATCTTGACCCCGGCGGTTACCAGCGCCGGAATACGCTCAATGGCCCCTTCCAGCATCGGACCGAAATGATCCCAGTCTTCATTCAGCAGGATATATGAGGCATCTCGTGGCAGGTTTTCGACCGGTAGCGGCTTGGGGTTTGGCTCAAAGCAGCCAATCAATAGCCCGCCCACTTCTTCGCGCACATAAAGATGCGCATCACCATCCCGAAACAGCGGCAGATCGGGCGTGACCCAATCCATCGGCTCGGTCAGCAAATAAAAATGTTCGCAGGCATAAAGCGGTGCGCGCTGCCCCAGCATGTCGGCGATCTCGCGGCTCCAGAGCCCGGCGCAGTTTACCACTACATTGGTTTCGATCCGACCCCGCGAGGTGTCCACCGCGCTGATCCGCCCATTTGTCTGCACCATGCCCGTCACGCCTGTATGTTCAAACACCTGCGCCCCACCGAAACGCGCGGCCTTTGCAAAGGCGTGACAGATATTGGTGGGATCAGCCCGACCTACCGAGGGCGTCCAGAGTGCCGCGATCACATCATCGGTCTTCATCTCGGGCCAACGGCGCTCCAGATCGCCCGGCTCGGCCCAGTTCACTTCGACATCAAAGGCGCGAGCCAGCGTGATTGTATGGCGCAGCTCGTTCAGACGGTCTTCGTTGCAGGCGATGTTGAAATGCCCGTTCTGGCGCAGCCCGGTGTCGATACCCGTATCCACCTGCAACTGGCGGTAAATCTCGGCGGAATATTTGGCCATGCTGGTCTGCGCATGGGTGCCGCGCAGTTGACTGAGCAAGGCGGCTGAGTGCCATGTGGTGCCCGAAGACAGCTCGTTCTTTTCCACCAGCACCACATCACGCCAGCCCATGCGCGTCAGGTGATACAGCACCGAAAGCCCAACAATACCACCACCGATCACAACAGCGCTGGCGGCGGCTGGAAGAGATTTTTCGGCCATCACGCACCCCTAAATTTAGTTTCTGAGATGTGATCGTAACAGGCGCACGTCACCGAAAAAGGCAGGTTGCTTGCATAACTGATATGCCCGGTGGGGTGCTGTTCAGATCACGCGCTTTGCGCAAGGATCGCCGGGACTACAAACGTCACCAGCCTGCCGTCGGAGCCGTCCATGAAAGATCATCCCACCACCAATGCCGAATATTTCGACGCCGCCCGTGCCGTGATGCCCGGCGGGATCAACCACCGCTATCGCTGGAAGCTGCCGCATCCGATCTATGTGGACCGGGCTGAGGGCGCCTATAAGTGGGACATAGAAGGACGGTGTTACATCGATTACAAGATGGGCTCGGCCAGTCAAATTCTGGGTCATTGTCACCCCGATATCGTGGCGGCGTTGCGCGAACAGGCCGGGCGGCTGTTGCTGGCCGCCGATTGCCATTCACTGGAAGTGGATTGGGCGCAAAAGATTTGCGATATGATCCCCTCCATCGAGCATGTGCGCTTTGTGGCCTCCGGGACCGAGGCCTCGATGCTGGCGCTGCGCGTGGCGCGGGCCTTTACCGGGCGCGACAAGATCCTGCGGGTCGATGCGCATTATCACGGCTGGCACGACCATACGATGCGCGGCACTGTGGCCGGGTCAAACAAGGCGGCGTCACTGGGCGTTCCACAGGCCATTGAGGACCTCACGCTGGTCTGCGCGGCCAATCGCCCGGCGATTGACGCCGCCGTGGATGGTGACCCTGACATCGCGGCAATCATCGTCGAAGCCTCTGGCGCCAGCTTTGGTTCGGTACCCATGGCCGAAGATGTGCTTCATGCCGCGCGCGAGGCCGCCGACCGGACAGGAGCGCTGTTCATCCTTGATGAGGTGATCACCGGCTTTCGCTGGTCGCCGGGCGGTCGGCAGCAGCTGGTCGAGGTGACGCCTGACATGACCACGCTGGCCAAGGTCGCCACAGGCGGGATGCCAGGCGGCGTTCTGGGGGGACGTCGCGATGTGATGGCCATGCTTGATCCGGCCGTTGAAACACGGGGACTGAAGCCGGCTGTGCTGCATCAGGGCACGTTTAACGGCGCGCCGATCTGCGCGGCAACCGCATGTGTCATGCTGGACCATCTGGTAGATGGTGCTCCGCAGGCCCATGCCGATAATATCGCCGCAGCGCTGCGTGAAGGCATCACCTCGCTGATGCAGACCAAGGATATAGACGGGGTCTGCTATGGTGACAGCTCGACCTGGCACCTCTATTTCGGAGAAGAGTTTGACGGCACCCACGAGGTGCCCGCCGCCGTGCTGCGCGGGTTCAACCCGGGGCGGGCGGCCGCCTTGGGGCGGGCGCTGAATGCCCGCGGCGTTGATCTGATGTCTGCGATGAGTGGGGTGACGTCAGCCGCGCATACGATGCAGGATGTCGACGAGACTTTATCAGCATTTGGCGCAGCATTCGATGTCTTGAAGGAGGACGGTCACTTCGATTGAGCCCTGCTGTAAGGATCAGTGCTTGGCGACGCGACTGCCAAGCCACTTCCCTGACTGGCACCGGTTTTCCAGAAGGTCGCGTATGATGTCGAACACCGCATAGATTTCGCGTCCCAGCCCCGAGCGACGGCTGGCCAGCACCCGCAAGTCCAGCTGCATATGCGGGCCGATGATGGGCCGGACCAGCATCTTTCCGGCATACACATCGGGGGCCACAGCAGAGAACGGCAGGCCGATCGTGCCATCGCCCCGCTGCACCATTTCCTTGATCACAGGAAGCGAGTCAATGGCATGGCAAAAGCGCAGGGACACTCCCATCTCTTCGGCGGCGCGTTCAAACCGCGCGCGCAAACGGCTGGGTTGATCAAAAGCGATCAGCGGATGTCCGGCGATATCAGCAAAGTCAATCGGCCCATCGTCAGCGGCGGGTGCGGAGACAAGATAGAGGTCCTGAACAACGCTCATCAGTTGCTCCGCCTGCGGGTTGTCGCCACCGCCATAGAGCAACGCGATATCAAGCCTGCCTGACTGCAACCATGCGGCAATCTGCTGACTGTATCCTTCGACCAGCCTGATTTGCGATGCGGGATAGCGGGAGCTTACCGCTTCGACTACGTCTGTCAGAAACTCGGTTCCCAAAAGCCCGGTCGCGCCGATTGCAATTGTATTCGCATGTGCGCTCAAACTTGCGACAGCCGCTTTGGCGTCATTCAGTTTTTCATCAATCTCAACCAGCCGTTCGTAAAGTTCTGCGCCCGCTGCCGTCAGCTTCACACCTCGACCGTCCCTGACAAGAAGCGCCACGTCCAGCTCGGCCTCAAGCTGTCTGATTTGCTTGCTGAGCGAGGGTTGGCTGAGGCCAAGCTCGTGCGCAGCCTGCGTGAAACTGCCCATTTCGCTGACCACGCGAAAATATCTGATCTGCCGGAATTCCATGTCATGCAAAGCCTAACCGCGCGCCTTGGCCAAGGGCAAGCATGGCAATCAGGCGCGACGGGGCCTTGGCTCACGCGAGCGACCGGCGCGCAGGCGTTTGCGCGTGCCGTCACGTTGCGCGGCATTGGTGGCCTCGGGCAGTTGCGCGGCCAATTCCTCGATCCGCAGATCATGGGTTTTCGGCACAAGATAGCCCTCATCTTTCAGCGCCTGATGACGGGGCCAAACGTAGTATTTCTTCTGCATCTGGTGCATCTGGTAATGGCTCAACTCGTCTGGTGTCACATCCCATTGTGCGGTCAGATAACCGGCCTTCTCCGCCGCTTCGATCAATTCCTGCCCTACTTCAGTCCGCGCGATGACAGCGTTTGTACCCAGGTCTGTCTCGGCCATTTCCGGTGTCGGAGTGCCGCCCGGCCACGTATCCGAGGCCGCAATATCCGCCGCCTCTCCGATCCCGTCCGGGCATATCTTGCAACGCCATGGCATCACCCAGCCGCTGGAGCCGTCACCCCAGAGATCAAGATAAGTGTAGTCGAACACACCCTTGCTGGTCTCGACCGTTGTCGGGCCCGGACAGCCCCGCCCGCGATAGCGAAAACGTTTTACGTCTTCAAAGCTCTGCCCACGGCCCTCAAGAAAATCCTGTGTACCATGGGATGGCATGAACGCACCGCAGACCAGCGTCAGCCAGTATTTCACCAATTCGCCCACACGCTTATCCCGGCGCCCGTAATTCTTGGCCGCAGCGATGTCGCAGGGTTTGCCAATGAAGGCAAAGGGCTCTCCCTGCGCCAGAACCTTGTCGAACTCCGAGAGCATGGCCGTGGGCCCATAGCGCGACCCAGCCCCCGCAATCACATCCTGAGGTGTTCGGCTGATATGCGACTCACCGAATGTCGGGTTCTCTTCGGACGCTTTGACGTGAAACAGAAAGGACACACGCCCCGCCTCCAGCAGATACATCCCAAGGGCTGTCAGCACACCGGCAGTTGACCCCTCATGGCGAATTTCCGGGACCGTCGCATGCATCCGAACCGCGCGGCGCCATGGCCCCCAAACATCATCCATCTTGGTATCCGGGGCGATCCGCTCCGGCTCCATCCCACGCACCACGAGGCTGGGGCAGATGTCATAGACCACATCCACATCATCGTGTGTCAGCCCGTCATTGGCGATGGGGCGCAGCTCGTTTTCGGGCGTGCGGCACATTTCGATCCGGTTCCCTGCCACCGCCGTCTGACACATGCCGCATCCAATACACAGCCCCTCTTCGGCGATGCGATAAAGACGATCCTCTGGCGAAAGCACTGTGTCGGTGGTCATGGTGGTCGATATCCTCTGACGGCTCTGACGACGTGATGGCTCAGACTAGCGATTTTCGGGCAATAGAGGCAAAAAACAACTGGTTATGTGCGCTATACCTCTGATCAATTGTAGTTTTCTAGCAGGGGCTTAGGTATGGTTTCCATCTATTCTGTTGGTCATCAGGTGCCTTTCAGGAACGGGGTGCGCGCCGTCCTGCCGGGCGGCGCAACATTCAGACGTTAGGATCCAGCATGGCATCTGACATGGCATCATCGTACCTTCTGCGCCCGCGCAGTGTCGCCCTGATCGGGGCGTCCAGCAATCCGCGCAAGCTGACCGCTCGGCCGCTGACCTTCATGGCGCGGCATGGCTTTACGGGGACGGTTTATCCGATCAACCCGGGCACCGCTGAGATCGGTGGCAGGCAGGCCTATGCATCCGTCCACGACACGCCCGAAGTGCCGGAGCACGCCTATATCATGCTGGATGCCAACCCCGCCCTTGCCGCGCTGGAAGAGTGCGGGCGCGCCGGGGTGCCCTGTGTGACGATGCTGGCGGACGGCTTTGGAGAGGCCGGCCCCGAAGGACAGGCCCGGCAGGAACGCCTTGTCAGCATTGCCGCGCAATATGAGATGCTGGTGATCGGCCCCAACAGCACCGGCGTGGTCGATACGACCAGCGGGTTCGCCTGCACGACAAACGCTGCCTTTGCCGCTGATATGCTGCCGCGCGGGCGCTTTGTCATGCTGTCGCAATCAGGGTCTGTCATCGGCACCATGCTGTCGCGCGGGGCAGCTGTGGGGTTGGGGTTTCAGGCTTACGTCTCGCTGGGCAATGAGGCCTGTCAGGGCTTGGGCGAAGTCGGGCAAATGCTGGTCGATGACCCGTCGATCGACGGCTTTGTGTTGTTTATGGAGACCCTGCGCCGCCCCGATGCGTTTCGACGCTTCGCCGAAATGGCACATGCGCGCGGCAAGCCGATCCTCGCCTATCTTGTTGGAAGGTCCGAAGCTGGCCAGCACCTGGCGGCGTCCCACACCGGAGCGATGACAGGCGGCGCGCGCGCGATTGAAGCGTACCTTGATGCGTTGGGAGTGGTCCGCGTCGAAACCCTTGAAGTGCTGGCAGAGCTGTCCAATGCGTTGTCGCTCAGGCCGCGGATCGCGGATAGGCCGCGTCACGTCACCGTGGTGACAACCACGGGCGGAGGCGGCGGGATGGTCTATGATCAGATCAGCCTGCGCGGTGTTGAACTGACCCCGATGAGCGAGCCATCGCGATTGGCGCTGAACCACTCGGGGATTGATATCAAACCCGGTGCGCTGGTCGATGTCACGCTGGCAGGCACCAACTATGACACAATGAAATCCGTGATTAGCCAGCTTGTCGAGGACAAGGAAAGCGGCCTGATCGTGGCCGCGATCGGATCATCTGCGCAATTCAATCCCGAACTGGCGGTCAAACCTATTGTCGATGCGGTGGCCGAGGCCGCGCCTGAAGCCGCCCCCGTGGTCGCCGTGCCGATTCCCCATGCACCGGAAAGCCTGCACCTGTTTAACGCCGGGGGCATCCCGGCCTTCCGCACGCCGGAAAACGCAGCCGAGGCGGTGGCCGCCTTGATGACTCCTCCAGACGTGACACCGATCCCGGACGCGGCCTTGCCTGATGCCGCGCGCTTGTTGTTGGACGCGTTGCCGCAAGGCACACTGAATGAGCAGGACGGATCGACCCTGTTTGCTGCGTTAGGTCTGCGCGGGGCGCCGTCATACGTTATTCCAACCGCAGACGGACTGCCCTCAGACATGCCGTTTGTCGGCCCCTATGTGCTGAAAGTGCTGTCCTCGGACATCGCCCATAAATCCGATGCCGGTGGCGTGCGCCTTGGCCTTGAAACACACAACGCCGTGAGCCACGCCATGGCCGAAATCACTGAAACTGTCAGGATCCACTGCCCCGAAGCGCAGATCGACGGCTTTCTCCTGCAGCAAATGGTCACCGGTCTTCAGGAGGCGATCATTGGCTTCAACCGTGATCCGGTTGTCGGCCCCCTGATCACCGTGGGCCTGGGCGGGGTCATGACCGAGATCTATAAGGATATCGCGCTCCGCCCTGCCCCGGTTTCTGTCAATGGTGCGCTTGACATGCTGGATGAGGTGAAAGGCTTTGCGCTTCTGCGTGGCTATCGCAATGCGCCCAAAGGGGACCTGCTGGCACTGGCTGAGGCGATATGTGCGATGTCACATCTTGCAGCGTCCGATTGGGTTCGGGAAGCCGAAGCCAATCCTGTTGCCATCATGGCGGAGGGTCAAGGCGTGGTATTCCTGGATGCATTGGTCGAATTGAAGCATGCGCGCTGAAGCCGTATCATGGATTTGATGTAATCAGCCTAAACGGCTTTTGCCCGGGCAGAGCACCCGGGACATCCCAATACGACCTGATCACTGCCCCACATCAAACGGCGGCTCAAGAGGAATGCTACTAGGAGTTCCGCAACGCTTTCCGGTTGATCTTTGGGCAAAAACGGACCGAAATCCTTGACGATTTTTAGATTTCAGTTGTTGGCACTTTGGCGAGTTAGAGCGCAGGCGCAAGTTCACAGCTGGCCAACTTGGTTGTTTCCTGAGCGCGTGCAACCGATGAATGGCTGCTTCCGGTCGGCCTTCAAAGCCCATCAGGCCAGAGCTTCGGCCGATACAGCGAAGCACACAACGACCGCGAAGAGCCCTCTTTGCAGTATTTCTGCACAGCGGCCAAAGTCCCGTGGGGCTGCTGCATTGCGCACATAACCGAACAAGGTTGTCACTTCGTCTCAAGTCCATACCTCTTAAAAACTTCACCGTCTTGTTCAATACTGCCGACAAATTCGGCGCCAACGCGAGACATTACGCCCAAATTCTTGCGGGAAAGCGGAAGTAGAAATGTGACGAAATCGATGTGCGGGTCTGCGCTCGCGAACTCAAAGGCTTTTCGAAATATTCGCATCCCTAGACCAAAATTGTCTGGCTTGAGAACGAGGCCAAAATCCCAATCCTCGCCTTCTTTTTGAAAACCTCCCCAGCCGACATAAACTCGATCGCTTAGGATGGCCCAATGCCCCAGCCCATCACGTTGCCAAGTCCCTTCCTTTGTGGATACGAATTCTTTTGCGTTTTCCTGCGTCCATCTAAACGTCAGGAGCGGCATGTGTTCCGCAACACGTGGATCATTCATATGCGAAACGATGTCCTCCAGCGAGACATCGGTTAACCGAACAAAATCGATAGAAGGTAGGCCTCTCACATCTAACTCACTCTTTGGAGTCGGATCGCTGCAGGGACGTAGGCATTCAACTTGTTCCCGTCCAGGTCGCGAAAGTACCCAGCATATACGCCGTGTTCACCGCGCGATCCGGGGTCGCCTTCGTTTTTGCCACCAAGCGCGACAGCTTTGGAATGAAGAACATCGACATGCTTGGCGTTGTCGACCTTGAAACCGACCAAGACACCGTTCCCGGCGCTCGCATTAAGCCCGTCAAAAGGGCGCGCCAGACAAAGGGCGGTTTCAGCCCGTGACGGCCCCCATGCTGCCATGTCTCCGTGGTGCCAAAGCCTCTGAATTCCTATCGATGCCAGCAAAGCGTCATAGAACGCGATCGCCTGGTCCAGGTCATTGGTGCCAATCGTTACATAGCCGATCATTCTAATGTCCTACTCCGAGTGGCTTCTTTTGAATGGCGCGTGCCGCCGACCGGCGCCTCGGAGCCAGAACTTTCCAAATCAAAGCCTCGGCGACGAGCAAATTGATTGCCCAGGTAGATGCCATCAGCACGTCCCGCAGTGGCCCTGTCGCCTCCGTTCCGACTAGGATCATCCACCCAATGCCAATGAGCGCCTGCGTTGATGCTCCCTGGCCGATTGCATAGGCGCGCAACATAAAAGCGCTGTGCTGAAAGACATTGCGCGAGCGGATGGCAAGAACAGCCCAAACGATGAAACCAATCATTAGCAGGCCAAGGATAATCCGCACCCAATAAAGCAAGCTCCCCTGAATGCTGATCGGAAAGCTGTAGACATGTGTCATCCACAAACCACTTCCCGCCGAAAGGCACCCTGCTGCCGCGACAATTCGGCCAGAGATCCGGTGGGCTGCGGGACGCCTCTGCCTGTTGCTCGGCAGGAACTGGAGTGCCCCAAGAAGAAGGAATAGAAAACTGCTGAGAATGTGCAGAATGATTGGGAGAGGCATTGCAGAGGCCCGCAGGTTTGCGGGCATGATGGCAGGACCGCCCGCTAGTTCGAGCACGCGGAACTGGCCGCCAAAAGTCGGTATGAATGAATAGGCAATGATGAAGACAAGGATCGCCCATTCAGAACTTCGAAGACCCCTCATGAGTCGATCCCCCGAGTTGTTGTTACGGCACCGATCTCAGGAGTGTGCTCCGGCCCGCCCGGGCGATGCGCCCAGAATGCAGTGCTGGCTTGGCCTGCGAAGGGCCCGAGGTTAACGGGCTGGGACCCGATGTTTTCCAGATGACATGCGTCAAGCCACGCGATGCCTTGACGTTCCGAAATCGCCCAGGTCCGCCACCGCATCTGAATGAATGCACCAAAGCAGGATCGCCGCACCATGCAAACAAAGAGCATGCCGCCCGGCTTCAGCACACGCACCATCTCTTTCAGTGCAAGCTGAGGGTCGGGCAGGTGTTCAATCACGTGAGCGGCCATCACCACATCAAAGGAGGCGTCGGCAAACGGCATCGAAAGAATACCGGCCTGCCGTAGATCCGGCGTCAGACCGGCTAGTCGCATCTCAACAGCCGCGCGGGCCAGCATCTTGGATGACAGGTCAATGCCGTGGAATTGGGGGGGGTCGGGAAGAATGCTGTTCAGCGCAATAGAAAGCGCACCGCTCCCTATACCGCAATCCAGCACTTCCGTCCCGGGTCCAACTTCTTCCAGCGCGGCAACGACGCCCGATACGATCAGCGACCTACGGTAGGCTGCGGCAAGTTCGTACCGTCGCGTTATGTGGTGCCACTTGCGCGATGCAACATCATAATGCCTGGCCAAGTCCTCTTTGGCCTGAGGCCGTCGACTGATGGCAACCTGCCACGAGCCAAACCGATAGTCGGTCATCGGAATTGTGTATTGGCCTGATGGATCAATCGACGCGTCGACTGATCGTCTACGGATAAACATGGGACGAACTTCCTTGGGCAATGTCGCTTGTTCACCACGTTCTATTGAGCGGCGGTGCGCAACAAAATTGCATATATTTGTAGTTCTGGTATGCGCAGATCATGGAGTGGAAAAGATCAGCCTTCGACTGGAACCAAGCGCGGGCATTTCTTGCAACCGCCGAAGAAGGCTCGCTCTCGGCAGCCGCGCGGGCGCTTGGGCTTACGCAACCCACGCTCAGCCGACAGGTCGCGGCGCTGGAAGACACGTTGGGCGTGACGCTGTTCGAAAGGACGTCGCGCGCACTACTGCTAACACAGGCAGGGACTCAACTACTCGAGCATTTCCGAAGCATGGGTGAGGCTGCAAACCGCGTCGCCATCGCGGCGACAGGCCAGTCCGAAGCGGTGACAGGGCATGTGGTTATCGCCTGCACGAATGGAATGGCGACCTTTTACCTTCCCGAGATTCTCAAGAAACTTCGGATTCGAGCACCGGATCTTCAGATCGAAATCATCGCGTCCAACGAGATCAGCGACCTCCGACGACGAGAGGCGGATATCGCAATCCGGCACGCCCGACCACAGGACGAAAACCTCTTTGCCAAACGCCTGCGGGACACGACCGCACATCTTTTTGCGTCGTCCGAATATCTAGATGCGGTCGGTCGGCCTTCCGATCCGGCCGATTTTGCAAAGTTGCATTTTGTGGGGGCCGAATATCCCGAGCACATGCTGGGGATGATGGCGTCGCGTGGTCTCAACCTGACCGTGACCAACTTCAACTACTCCACAGCAAGTGTGACCATGGCACTGGAACTGATGCGCGCAGGGCTGGGGATCGGATTTTTGCCGATCGACGTTGGGACATCCTATCCTGAACTTGAGGACCCCTATCCTGAGTTCGAACCGATAGAGATAGAAACCTGGCTCGTCGCACACCGCGAATTGAAGACCAATCTCAGAATTCGACTGGTGTTTGACCTATTGGCGGATTGTCTCGCTAAAAAATAGAGGACTGTCTTAGCCCCACAGATGCTTCCCAGTCTGTTAAGTAACCTTTGCAGATTTCGATCTTCCGAAGCAGAGCGTGTTGCGCCCGGACTGTTAAAGCGGTCATTTAATACACCTAGGTAAACGTTAGTATTGTACAGCCCCCCTGCCCTTCTGGATCATGTGCATTAAATGTACAGAAACCTAGAACCGGTCTTTCGATTCTTTCATGACTAAATCGTGCTTTGAGCCCTTGGCGGGCATTTGAACACTGCCCCGCAGGATGGCGACCGACCTCGCTTCGGTGCGGTTTATCGCAGCCAGACTCGCAGTTCCCCTGTCGGATGCGTTTGCGCTGACCCATCGCCAGCCTGATGGGGCGGTCTGGCGATCGCGCGGCGCCTTCGGCGCTATTCGCGCGAAAGGCCAAGGTTCGAAGATCCGTTCTGTCCCGCAATGCAGTTCTCCAAGGCCGGCGTAGGCAACGTCTGCTTTTTGAGTCATTTAGCGTACCGTATCTGATCTGACAGCCATATGGACAATTCTCTTTTTCCGGTCGATGCATGAAAGATGTATGGCGGAATTCTGACCAGCCGAAAAGATCCCATTCAACTATACCCCCTCCCTGCCCTTTCGGACCCTTTCTCGCGGGCAAAGTATCACCCTCCCCTCCCCTGCCCTACTCTGCTTCGCGGGGCACTCACACTGACACATTGATGCGCATCGCAACCCTTTTGAGACTTAGATCACGGTGCAAACAACTGAGTGCATGGAATTAGAAACCGTAAAAAGTGGGTCTGCACTTGGCCTGAGTTCGAGCCCCCTGCCCTTCAGAGTTGAATTGAAAGTATGGCCGGCATCTGCAAAGCTGCACAGCCAGTTCAGAATTATGGATTGAGCGATGCTCCCGCTAATGCAAAATATCAATATGGTGTCGTACTGCGACCGCTAACTTCTCATTCCTTGAGCAGAGCAAAAACTGATAACCGCCTAACCTATTGCCAGGCTGGAGGGTTTACAATTGTAAACGAGTTTGATTTTCTGGAAAGCGCATATAGCGAGTGTTGGCCCAAATAGACACTAAATAGGCTAAAATGCTTGACTTAAGTGTGTGAATCACTGCTTCTATCCTCAAGTGGCGCGAAAAAGGCCACGTTTCGTAAATTGAGGCAACCAGATGATTCCCGTGACACCACTTGCAACTGAGCGACCTTCAAGTCTTGCGACGGAAATCTCTGAACGTCTAAACGCCGCAATTCGAGAACACCTTCTCGCTGCTTTCGCACCAGACAACACCAAAACGTTACGCAATTTTGCAGCTCCCGAAGTTGCTGAACTCTTGGGTGTATCTGGTCAGTTTATGCGAAAGGTTCACGGCGAAGGAACGGTGCCTGAGCCTAGCGATATTCGAGGTGGCCGTCGTTTTTACACGGCTCAAGAAATTTGGAACGCGCGCGCTATCCTTGAGCAATCCTCGAGAAAAAAAGGCCGCTACGTGCCTTTTCGTTCAGAAGAGGAAAAGCTCCAAGTCTGGCAACTGATGAATTTCAAGGGTGGTAGCAGCAAGAGTACCACAACGATACACTTGGCTCACTACTTTGCCCTTCGTGGATACAGGGTTCTTGCCGTCGATCTTGATCCGCAAGGTTCTCTTACCTCGATGTGTGGAATTAGCCCTGAGATCGAATTCGATGGGCTAACAATATACGATGCGATCCGATACGATGCACCCGTCGATCTGGCTGATGTCGTGGTCTCTACTTACTTTCCGGGTCTTTCGGTCGCGCCATCCAGATTGATACTTTCGGAGTTTGAAACGGAATCCGCGGTACATTCGAACCCTGATGAGCCGTTTTTTACTCGTATCCGGAATGCGCTGGCACAAGTCGAAAATGATTTCGACCTGGTTCTAGTAGATAGTCCTCCACAGCTTGGTTTTTTGACGATCGCAGGTATGGCCGCAGCAAGCTCGCTGATCGTACCGCTTGCACCGTCGATGCTGGACGTTTCTTCGACTGCCCAATTCCTTGAGCTTGCTGGTGCCTATATGGGAGTAATCGAGGACGCTGGCGCGACGCTGCAATACGACCACTTTAAGTTCTTAATCACTAGAGATGAACCTACAGATGTTCCATCGCAGCAACTTTCGTCGTTCATGCGAGCTTTGTTCCAGGACCGGATCATGTCGGCTACGGCGCTAAAGAGCACTGCAATTAGCGACGCTACAATGCTCAAGCAGTCAATCTATGAAGTTGTTCGTTCGGAGATGACTCGAGCAACGTACGATCGCGCCAAGGGCTCGATGGACGCTGTAGGCCAAGAGGTGGAACGTATGATCCACCAAGCATGGGGACGCTCATAATGGCAAGGAAGTCACTTAAAGAGATGTCTGGGATTGCCAATACGATTGCTCGCTCGGGCTCGAAGGCAGAGAACAGATCGCCAAAAACCAGCGCCCCTGCCCTTGGTGCGCTCCAGGGGTCTCTCGCTTCAATTCGGGAGATTGATCCGGATCTTATAGACGATTGGGGACCGACGGACCGGCTTGGTGAGTTTACAGCTGTAAACTTGGAAGAAGATTCAGATAGCTTTGAAGCATTGAAAAACAGCATTCGTGATGGTGGGCAACAGGTTCCAATCCTAGTCCGACGAGCGAAGTCTGAGGGGCGATACGAAGCCATCTATGGTCGGCGACGACTTAATGCGTGTCGAAAGCTTGGAATAAAAGTACGGGCCAATGTACAGGACGTTGATGACGCGACCGCGCTTCTTGCCAAGGGTTTGGAAAACGCAGCTCGTCGAAATCTTTCTTTCTATGAAAAGGCGCGATTCGCTGAGGCAATTCTTGAAGCCGGGCATGATACATCGACAACAAGACAAGTATTGAACCTTACCAAATCCGGTCTGTCACACTTGACGAAGGTCACGCAGAATGTGCCTGCTGAAATCGGTGATCTACTCGGAGCAGCTCCGAAGTCTGGACGGCCAAAATGGACAGCTCTTGCCGAACTTTTTGCTTCTAAAAAACTCTCGGTGTCTTCGGCCAAAAAGGTAATTGAAAGTTTGGGGGCGGAAAAGAGTTCCGATGACCGTCTGGAGGCGCTTCTAAAGGAGCCTTCCAAACGTGGGGCGAGGCAAAGAATTGGGATTGAGGAACTCACTCCGGTCGACGGGGTAGTGATCAAATCCGGACGAGGGGCCATTTCCCTATCGGCCAAGAAGACAGGCAAAAACGCAGCATTTGCAGCGTGGCTCGGCGATAATCTCGCCGAGATCATAAAGAAATCCTACACGGAGTTTACAACTGTAAACCCACAGGATGAAACTGAGGACGAGCAGAAAGGAGGAAAGTGAACAAAGAAACCCCCGAAACCGAAGCTTCGAGGGCTGCTGCGCAAAGCGCAATTCTTAGATTAGACACCTAGATTCTAGCAGCCACCGAATCACCACACAAGAAAAATCGCTTCTAAGCGACCGGGATTTCTTTGTCTGCTGATTAGAAAATGAAAAAATTCAACGATGCTCCGCAGGGAGTGACTGGGACAGGCATGCCTCAGAACCGGGAAGGTATGCCAAACATCAACCAGCCATCGGGATGGCGAAAAGCAACCGCGGGACTCGCTACGGCCGAGCAACTTGCCCAAGCCGGTGAACGGGTTGCTGTACCCAAGACACAAGCCTTCGTGGCTGTGAAACGTGTGGGCGCGCATATCGGCCTCAAAGCCGGTGATATGCTGCTCCTCGACACGCTCGGGGCCTTCACACAGGCCCAGGACTGGGAGGAGGGGCGGCGTCCGATCGTCTGGGCATCCAACGCCTATCTGATGGAGCAGACAGGGTTCTCGCTCTCCGCACTGAAGCGCCATGCACGCCGCCTGGCGGAGATCGGGGTGATCTCCTTCAAAGACAGCCCCAATGGCAAGCGGTGGGGTCGCAGGGACGCAGATGGCGTGATCATCGAGGCCTATGGCTTCGATCTGTCGCCACTGTCGGCGCGTGTCGAGGAATTCGAGCAGTTGCAGGCCGAGTTGCAGGCCGAGCGCGAGCTCTGCCAGCGCCTGAAGCGTCAGATCACGGTCGCACGCCGGATGATCCGCGCCCGGATCGAAGCGGCGCTCAGCGGCGCGTTAAGAGGCCCGTGGACGCATCTCGCTGGTGTGTTCGAGGATCTCCTGAGCAGACTGCCACGCCGCAATGAGGCCTCTCAGACGCTGGAACGGCTTCTGGGGTGGTTCAAAGAGCTGCAGGAGCGCGTCGAGGCGGCGTATCTCAAAGCAGCTCGGACGGACAAAGTTGTTGAAAACACCGCTGAAACCATTGAGCACGTGTCCGAAAAGACTCAAGAAATGAACCCCAGGGAGGTCATTTCTGACCCTCATATACTAATTACAAACCAACTTAATCCTGTAACTCGTAATTCCTCAGAAAAAGAGGAAGCGGCGGGCGTGGTGCCAAATGCGTCACCGGAGGAGCGGGTGGACAGGGAATTAGAAGATTGGGTGGCTGAGGCACGCAAGAAGCGGGGAGCTGCGCTCGATTTGCCCACGGTGATGCAGGCCTGTCCGGAATTCGCGTCCTGGGCGCACACTATGGGCGGATTTTTGAAGGATTGGGGCGATTTGCACCGGGTTGCCGGACAGCTGAGGCCGATGATCGGCGTCTCAGAGCACGCCTGGAACCTCGCGCAGGACCGTCTTGGGCCTCAGATCGCAACAGCGGCGCTGGTTCTTACGTTCGACAAGCATTGCGCCGGCGAGGTGGCGTCGCCGGGCGGCTATCTGCGTGGCATGGTCGAGAAGGCCGGGGCAGGGGAGCTGCATCTCGAGCGCAGCTTCTATGGCCGGTTGAGTGAAAGGGCGGCGTGAGAATGTTGATTGGCAACGAGTATTGGCATATATTGCCAATGAGGAGATTTGCATCATGGTGACACGGAACGTTGTTCTCACGGAAACCCAGGATCAGCTGGTTCAAGCGCTGGTTGCCTCCGGGCGCTATCAGAACGTGAGCGAAGCCATGCGCGCCGCACTGCGGTTGCTTGAACAGGAAGAGGCTCAGCTTGCCGGCATTCGGGAAGGCTTGCTTGAAGGTCTTCAGCAAGCAGATCAGGGCGATTTGGCCGAGGGCAGCGGTGAAGTCGCGGTACGTCGGGCCTTTGCGAGGGCACGGACAATCTCATGAGCCGTTCCTTCCGGCTGACCCGTCGTGCGGAAGTCAGCCTGGTCGAGATCGCCCGCTGGACCGTCGCAACATTTGGGCCACGTCAGGCGGAGCTCTACGAAACTGAGCTTTTGTCCCGTTGCGAAGCCATCGTAAATGGTCAGGCGCATAGTAGAAGTTGTTCTATCCTGGTCGATGACGCCGCAGATCTGCGATATCTCAGGGCAGGGGAGCATTTTCTGGTGTTCCTGGACAGTCCCGAAGAGGTCGTTATCGTTGATATTCTGCATTCCCGCAGTGACCTGCCGCGCCATATTGCGGCGCTCACTGCGCTGAAAGGGGAGGTGATCTGACCGGGATCAGAGCCCCGCGGCTTTGGTCAGGTTCACGCGGAACCGGTCGCGGCGACGCTGGTAGCGGCGGGTCATCTCGGCGGAGGCATGGCCGAGCTGTTTCTGGACATAGCGCTCGTCAACTTCGGCGGAACTGGCAAGTCCCGCGCGCAGGGAATGGCCGGAGAAGAGGGCCAGGCGGTCTTTCTCTGGCAGCTCCGCACGGATGCCACTCTTAAGCACGGTGGATTTGATGAGACGGACGACATGCTTGTCATTCAGACGGTCTTCGAGCGCGCGTTTGCCATCGCGGGAAGTGCGCACAAAGACCGGTCCGAAGTCGATCCTGGCGAAATGCAACCACTGCTCCAGCGCATGCACCGGGCAAGTCTGGTCGCTGGATCCCCGGCCGATTTCGACTTCGCGCCAACCGGTCTTGGCGTTGAGGGTGAGCAGTGCGCCGCCGTCTTTACCTTCGATGATTTCGATCCAACCGCCCGAGTCCGGCGTATCATCCTTGCCGACATCGAGGCTCACAATTTCGGAGCGTCTCAGCCCGCCGGCATATCCGAGCAATAGGATCGCCCGGTCGCGCAGCCCGCGTATATCGAAGGGCAGGGTGGCGACCATGGCGAGGATGTTTTCTGGCAGGATCGCCTCCTTCTGCACCGGTGGACGGGCGTGTTTTCGTTTGATGCCGGCCAGCACGGTGGCGATGTGACGGTTTTTGCGATCCAATGTGAAGCCGCGCTGCGCATAATTCCAGGCAAGACCCGACAAACGCCGGTCTATGGTGCTGACGGAGAGGCCTGTCGGTGTCGCCAGGTCCGTCAGGTAAAGGCCAATCATCTCCGGCGAGGGAGGCAATGGCTCCGCGCCTTTCATCCTGCACCAGCGCGCAAAATGCTTCCAGTCGGCGGCATAGGCCTTGTTGGTGTTGTCCGCGGTCGAGGCTTTGGCGTAGTCACGGGCGGTGTCGACCAGCCGGTCAAGGGTGCCGGATCCCGCAACATGGGATGGCAGGGCTATAGGACCATCATCGGCATTCATGGCTCTATCGCTCTCGTTGAGGTGGTGGCAGTTGGCCGTGACGAGTACACTGAGCTCGGCGAGAGAGCACAGGGTAGGACCAGAAAGTGCGCCGGACTGCCAGTCTCATGAATTCCGGTTCGTCCAGTCTCACAAATACCGCTCCAGAATCTCACGATCTCCGGCCATTCTCGCCAGGCAAGTCTCTGAAACTCAAGAAATCCAGCCATGAAATGTGAATCCACCGATGAAACGTGAAGCAAATCGTGTTTTCCTGAGCCTATATTTTTACGTCCGATAAGGCAAACTTATTGGACATAGAAAAGAACCGCAGAGTGGGGCGGTTTACACATCATATTGTGGACGAAAGCGCCGCGAGAGACTAGTGTTGTGGCATGACCTATGCCCGCCAGGACTTCAGCGACAACCATAAGAGCCTACCCCGGATGCCGTCCTGGGTCACCTCGGCGCGGTCTGATGTCCCTGAAGATGTTGCGTTTTTGTCGGGGGCGGCTCTGAGCCATCTGCATCTTGTGTTAAGCCACGAGGGCGTCCCCCAGACCTTGCTGCGGGCGCGTTTAGCCATGCGCGCCGCGGAGACCTGTGTGACGCATCAGGGACGCCCGGAACGCGCTTCGGAGCTGCGCGATGCGGCGGCGTTCCTGCAGCCTGGCGACAGTCCAGGTCCGGCGGGTGAGGTTTATCTCTCCTGGCAACGCGCGGTGGAGCGGCCGGCCTCGATAACGGCGCTGCACCGGGCATTGCCCGAGATCGACATGGACCAGATCGCATCGTGGCTGGATGCGGGGCAGGGGGCGCCGGTCGCGCGCACTGCGTCCGTGCTGAAGGCGGTTCTCGCTGATCGACCACGCGATCCCGCGTCGGCGTTGATCCTGGCGGACGCGGCTTTGGCGCAGACGCTCGGGTGGAGCCATGTCCACCCGCTCCTGGCCCTTGGTTTGAAGCGCGACGATTTGCGAAAGTCCGGCGATGACCTGCGCCTGGCGTGCTATCGGGCGATTTTGGCGGCTGCAACCGAGGCAACGCGGGAGGTCACCGATCTTGCTCGGCGTACGACCCGCTTGAAAGAGGTTGCGCCGAAGCTCCGGGCGAAGGGCGCTGATGAGGCGGTTGCGCTGTTCCTGAGCCGGGACGCGGTTGCCCCGGCTGCGATGGCATCGCTGCGCTCCGATCGCGCAGCACGCAGGTTCTGCGACCGCCTGGTGGAGCTCGGCGCCGTACGCGAACTGACCGGGCGCGACACCTTCCGGCTCTACGGGATCTGAGCGATGGCGAAGGACCACGCCGAAACCGACTTCGATAGGGAGCTGGAGGACCTGCCGCCCGATCTGCGCTGGCGCGAATGGATGCGCCGGATCGAAGCCGTGCTCTTCGCCTCTGCCTCGCCCGTGCCGCGGGAAGATCTCGCGCGCGTGGTAGGGCAGGGGGCCTCGGTCGATCTGCTCATCGACGATCTTGCGGCCGATCTTGAAGGCCGGTCCTTTGAGATTGCGAAGGTGCCAGGCGGATGGATGCTGCGGACACGGCCGGCCTACTCCATGGCAATCTGGGCAGCGGCGGATGTGGGCGATCAGACGCTCGATTTGCGCGAATACGATGTCGCTGTGTTGGCCGCCATTGCCTATCACCAGCCTATCACCCGGGACGGGCTTAAGGATATCTTCGGCAAAGAGATTAGCCGCGATCTGATCGGGCGATTGCACGCACGCGGTCTCATCGGAACCGGCCCGCGCTCGCCGCAGCGTGGAGCACCCTACACGTACGTGACAACGGAGCAATTCCTTGTCGCCTTCGATTTACAGTCGCTGCAAGACTTGCCAGACCGTGAACAATTAATGGATGCTGGTCTCACGGAAAGCTAAGATAGGAATATGTCTTATTGGCTTATCGTGTTCGCGAGCCCCTGTCTCTTGTCCTCAAGTCCGAGCCTTTGCTGCTACAACTGGGTTCAGGGTCAATTTTTGAACCAATTCGAAAATTATTGAGAAGCCCAGGACCTGTTGCGTGTCCGGCTGCAAGGCACGGGCAAAACCTCAGCCGGAAAGGACAAGATATGGAAGACCTGGCAGGGTTGGGAAAAATTGCAGAAGTGATCCTCGACAAAGTCGCGGCCGCGACAGGAACTCTTTACGAACCGACCAAGGTTCGAAGACTCGGGCGCGCAGAAGCAGACGTCAAAGTAGAGCTGATCCTCAAGACCGCAGCCGCCGAGCTAGAAGCGGAGGACATGCGCCGACGTCACAAGGCAGAGCTCAAGACTATAGAGCATGATCCAAAGCAGTTGCGGGAACGTGCGGGCCAGCGATTGATAACTCAGGAGATCAAGCGCCAGGAAAACTTGGAGGTCATCGTGCATGATGCGCTGGCGGAAGCCGGAGACGGTGATCCTCGCGCAATCGAAGATGATTGGATGGAAGCGTTCATCCAATACGCACAAAACATCTCGTCCGACGGTGTGAGGCAGCTTTGGTCCCGGATATTATCTACTCAGGCAACCGAAGGGTGCCCGAGTATCTCAAAGGCAACTCTTGATGCGCTCCGCCTGCTTGAACCGCACCAGGCAGCCACTTTCCAACGCGCCCTGCAACTCCACGTCGCCATGGGCCAGATCATGGATGTCGATCCACACGGTGATGAGGAAATCAGCTTCAACGTAAATGCGCTTGAGTCTCTGGCCCTTGAGGACATTGGCTTTCTCAAGCGCATGCAAGAGAAAGAAGCCGGTTTGGGCTTGGCCGGATACACTTTCAGCTTCTGGCAACCCTATGCTCAAGTATTTAAGGACCAGCCAGAGAAGATCGCCTGGAATACTGGTGAATACCTCCGCGAGATGATCCCGCGTATCAAACGTATCACTGCAGGCGATTACGATGTCGATGGCTTGAGAAAACAGACACCGATCGATCGATACGTCCTTACTTCGAGGGGCTATGAGCTTGGCTCAATTCTGCTCGATGGATTCTATGATCTGATGCAAGCTGACGTGCTCCCAAAGGATGCGAAACTTGGCCGGTACTCCGATCAATCAGTTCGCGACAATGTCTTGGCCCATTGGGCCGGCCTGTTTTCCGAGAAGGGTTCTGTTGTGGTACTCAACCGCTTTGATCGCGACGCTAACGGCAAATCCAAACCTGTTCCTGAACGCTTGTTCGATCCTCAGAAGAGCGACTGGACGGACATCTCAGGCTACTAGTAATTCCTGGTTTGTAGATACCACATAACACGTTATCGAAGCTCCCGCTGGAATGTCGCCAACTGCCTTCTTCATTGAAACCTCAGTGGGTTCAAATTTAAAGCGGGCGGGATCAACCGCCTCGTTGAAGCGCAAATTGTCCGTGACCAGCACACCGCCGACCGGAGCCAAAGGTTCTAGTCGTGCAGCCATGTTCACAATGTCGCCTTGGATATCTGGCTCATCCAAGACCGGATTGAAGGTTTCGACGATCTCACCGAAATCCATACCGATGCGAAGCTTTAGGTCAGCAGCGCCCAAAACGGCTTGCATTGCGCACGCACATCCAAGCGCGTCGTTCACGTCTTCAAAAGTTGCCCGAAGCGCATCGCCCCACATATTGGGATGCGCAGCGTTCCACCTCGCAAGCAACGGCTTCAAAAGCCCCTGCAACATTGCAAGAGCCTCCGCTCTTTCAGCCTCGACAAGCTTTGAAAACCCGGTCAAATCCATGAAAAGGGCCGCTGCGGTGCTGTGACTTGGCCCCTGGTTTCGCACGACATCCTTGCTCGCCATCTCGAGCAATATCGGAAAGACCTTGTTTTGCAGCGCCTGCTGATCACGCTCAACCATCTCGCGTAGACGTTTTTCCTGTTCTAGCCGTTTCAGAGCTACCTGCAGCTGGCCGGCCTCCTCCTGGATCGTGACTTTCAGGGCTGACGCGTCTAGATCACCTGCTTCATCGATCACGATAGTTACCTTCGATCCACCTGGAGCGTCTTCGATTGATTTCAATCTGAGAAGGCAGCCCTCATGCAGACCCTCTAAATGCTGGACCAAGAGCGGTAGCGTGTTGACCTCAACTCGACTTATGCCATCGCGGTAGATGAGCTCAATACGTTCAGCATCACCGTGCTGCCTCTCGAATTCCCCAATCTCGTAGAATGTCGGTTCAGTACCTTCTCGATCCCAGTAGGCTTCTGTGCAAACAACACCCTTGATTGACCATCCCGAGATCTGTGCCTCCCACAATCGCACTCCCGATATCTCAGCCGCATCTAGAATAGCCTCAATGAGGTTGGCTCGGGTCAGGTCAGCGCTCGCCATCCGACTTCCGCAGAGGTTTGTTCTCGAGAAGTCTACGCCCTCAGCCATCACCTCACTGAAATCAGCGCCACTGAACTGACCACCCTTCAAGTCAACGGAGCGCAAGTCGCAGCCTGAAAATGAAGCGCCATTTGCTATCGCGTTGCGCAGCACAGCGCCTTGCAGCTCAGTCCCAATGAAGATCGATTTTTCGAGAAAGGCCCGGCGGAAATTTGTCCCGTTGAACTTCGACTTGGTTAGATTGACCGATTGCAACAACGCACCGGTCAGGTTCGATTGGGAAAAGTTGCAGGCAGAAATCTCAGCGCCCCGGAAGTCAGCTGACCTTGCATCAGCACCTTTCAACACGGCCTTGCTCAAGGCAGCACCCCGGAAGTCAGCCTTCCAGAATTTTCCGTGGCTCATTTTAGTGTTCTGAAACTTTGCCTCTCTAAGGTCTATGCCGACGTCGTCGTCGATTACGGCTACACCTCCTCGATACTTGCCACCCTTGAAGAGACCGTTGCTGAAATCTGCGTGGTTGAGATTTGCGCGAGAGAAGTCCGCTTTCCCCAGTTTTGTGTCAACAGCACTCATCCGCTGGCATGTCGCAGAGACAAAGCTACAGCCCGTCAGGTCGCATCCCTCAAATCGTACATCGTCCAGTATTGCGTTTCCGAAGTCGAACCCGCGAAAATCAATATCGAATAATTCTTGGTGACTGAGGTCCGGCCGATCCTTTGGTCGCGCCGCACGTGCTTCGTTCCAACTAACAGCATCGGATCTAACCAGGTCTGTCCAATTCAATTCCGTCATTGGCATTCTCTTTACCCTGCTGAATTTCCCTCATCAATTGATCTTGCCATGTAGAGGAATAGTATGCGGCGGTTCGGCGAACCAATCCAGTTCCGTGGTGATGAGCGTGATTTTCGGATGCCTCGCGTAGCCTGCGAGGGCATTGAATCGACGTCAGTCAAGTTGTCCGAAGATAGCCACTAGGTCTTCAATGCTCTGTCGCGATCGTGTGTTTGGCAACGAATCCTGTACCCGCAATCTGGTCGTAGATCGTGAATGGCGGATGCGCCTTCGGTTGCCAGACACGACCGAACTCGATGGCGCAAGCTGTCGGGACCGCAGGGAAGACCATCAGGTTAGTCTCTTCGCCGTGGGTCGCCTTGATCCTGTCGAACGTGCGTCCGACGGTTTCTCTAAACCCCGTCAGATCGGCTTGATTGCGCAGAACGGTGGTGCCGAGCACCGAGGATCGGATCTCCCAAATCGACACATCGTCCCCGACCGCCGCACGTATGCGATCATCGCTCACTTCTGCCGAAACCGAGAGTTTCAGAGCTACCGCATTGCCACTCTTGGTGCCTTCGACTGCTTCGAATGAAACTGGCGATCCATCGTTTGGCCAAGTCCACGCGGGAGACGGCTCGCGGTGCCGCATGAATACCGTCGCGTCGGAGATGTCCGAGATCAACCGCCCGAGTTCGATTAGGATGGGGATCGGGGCCAGTCCGAAGACCGACAGGTGCTCGATTTCACGCTCCTCAAACCTCCATCGGACGTCCACATCAAACCGTTTCCGGAGGCTCGAAATCTCAGTTGGGTAGTAAGCTGGATCACTGTCCTTGTGGCGCATGCCTCGCAGCTTGATCTCGATAGGATGACGATCTGCCAAGGTGGTGTTTGCTGCGGCTGCAGTGGCGCAGTCATCAAACGGCACAGCTGTCTCGTTGTCGCCGATGGGTGCGCTGACTTGGAGAATTGTGGTTCGCTTCGCTGATCTTACCGACAGTAAACGATCCGTCCGCTCTTCATTCTCCCGTTTCATCTCCATCAACACATCGACAGTATAGGTCGCCAGATTTGATGGGTCATCGATTAGCCTGTGGTGCTCATCGCAGAGCAGCATCAGATTTTCCGGGTCGTCAGACAGCGCGTAGGACAATTCGGGATCACCGCGTTCACCTCCCGGCGCTGCGGCTATGACGTGCGCAACGTAGGCGTTGTTTCGGCTTGTCTTGCCCGCGATCAAGTCCTGATCCAGTCGTTTCCCGCAATTACGGAACTGGCACCGACCGGCTGCGCGGCCCCAGACGATCATCTTCGTCGTCGGAGTAGTAGGGCCACGTTTCTCAGGCATCAGTCAGCTCGTCAGCCTGACGCATCTCCCCAACGGAAATTGGTCCGGGCGCATTGGGACCACGCCAAACGCCATCAAGATGCCAGAGCTCATAGTGGTGAAGCCATTCTGATGCCCAGGGAACTGTTGTATCAGCAATGAGCATGGTTGAGTTCCACTCCCCATCATCTGGGTCGAACAAGCACAGGGCAGATTCGACTGGGTTTGCGCTGTCGAAGTTCAGATGCGGGATGTCTTCGAAGCGCCCGCTGGGTCGCGGTCTGATCTGAGGGTCCAGTACGAAGACGTGTGGGGTGTTTGGGTTTGCCAGCCAGGGCCAATGCACAAGAACCTGATACTCCATCTGGAATCCACGCAATGGTCCGCGCCAGACAATGCTCGGTCCATCGGAGAGAACGCGTGCCGCCAAGTCAGGCCAGCGCATGGTCATGCGGTTAAGCTGGCCATGGGGAGACCTTGGTTTCCGGCGCTTGAGGCTCACTTCAATTTCCCGGGGTGAAAATGGTGCGGTCTTGCCTGTGAAGTGGTTGGTTGCGAGGTATCCGCTGGCCGCAGAAGGCCTGGCGAGGCCACAAATCCTTTCCCGCGCTCGTAGCTGCTCGCAGAACTGGCACCTGCTAGGCCATCGGCATAAGAGCGAACTGCCTTCTCGGTGATACGCTCACCAAAGAGGTCATCGAAGATTTTCTGAATGTCGATCAGCTCAGAGTGCCGTGCTCTTGAAAGCTCACGGATCAGGTGTTTCAGGTCGCTGCTGAAAACTCGCATGTCATGAACGGTGGGTGGCCAGCGGTCATTGAAGTTCTCCGGACGAAACTCCGGATTGCGCTCTTCGGGCCACTGACCCGTTTCGATCGCGTGGGTCATACGGCGGTTGAGTTCCCCGGCATAGCCTTCGAGCTGTGCGCAGAGGCCATAGGGATGCGCCGGTAAAAGGGCGGCGATCTTCGACAAATAAATCGACACGGGCCGCTTCAGGTCTCGGTTGGCGTAGCTCCGGTTGAGATACCGCTTCATCAGCTTGAGCGCGATGACTTGGGGCGTGTCACGGATCGGATCAATGGGGTCAGGCAGATCATCGATGTCCGCATCGGCGTAGAGCGTTCCCGGCTCAAGGCGTCCCGTCAGCTCGAGGCCGGAGCGCGTCTCGGCCACTTGGTCAAGGAACACTTTATTTGCCGGGCCCACGTTCGCCTTGAACCATTGGATGAAGCCGAAGGGGTTCACATCGTGCGTTTCATCGGGCCCACGATCCGGGCTGTGAAAGATCTGACCCACGCGCTCATGTCTTGGCTCACGGTGCGGATCCATTGGTGTGACGTCCAAATGCATGAATGCGAACTGGAGCTGAATGCATCGGGTGCAGCGCTCTATTTTTTTAACATCTGGGAACCCTTGGAAGGCGATGAACAGCTCATCAAGGACATCGCGCGGGGTCCAACCTTGGGGTCGATAAAATTCAAGGATGGCGTCGAGGTCGAAGCGGTCTTCGTCGGTGCCGTTGACGATTGTCGCACCGATTGCGCGCGACCCCTGTGGGTATACGCGGGCACTGTCCATCAGCTTGCGTAGCCGACTGGTGGGTCGCTGCAGGTGCTCGGGAATGTGCAGATAGCGCTTGTCGGCGACGCGCAGATCACGGTCGCTAAGTTCCAATTGTAGGGCCGTCGCCAGCAGAAGGGCGTCGAGGCCAGGGGATGTTGCGTCAAGTGGCATGATGCGTGCTCCGTATCGCGGCCTCAACATTTAGTGCTGTGCGCAGCATGGATACCAGCATAGTGTGTATCAAGGCGTACTGCGCTCAGAAGGTCTTTGGGAATCGGCCTGTATTTACCTTTGTTACACTTATTACACTTATTTCGGTTGTGCGCAACAACGGTTTTCGCTATAAAACCTTCAGCAAAGCATGACGGAGGGAACCATGCCACAACCGGCCAACGTGACAGATCTGACCCAGAGACTGCCGACACGTGACGAAGTTGCGAGTGCGGCTGAAGCGTCGCGCGCGTTGGCTCAGGCCGTTGCTGAACATGGGAGCTTGCAGTTCAATGGTATGAATGGTGATCAAGTACATCTTGCGCCGGCGATTGCCGATCTCATCGTCGACCTTCTTGGCCATATTGCTCAGGGCAATATGGTTACTTTGGTGCCTACTGGTGCGATGCTGACAACGCAGCAAGCCGCCGATATTTTAAACGTCTCTCGCCCATTCCTCAGCAAGCTGCTGAAGGAGAACGAGATACCACACGTTCCCGTCGGGTCTCATAGACGGGTTATGTTTGAGGATTTGATGACCTACAAAGCAAAGAGAGATAGCAGGCGCAAAAAGGCGCTCGATGAGTTGGCAGACCTCGGCCAGGAGTTTGACGCCAATTGAGTCACGTTGCCGACCGTTTCGTCGTACTGCTAGATGCAAACGTCCTTTACCCATTTCGCAAAAGAGATGTGCTCTTGCGTTTCTACGACGCAGGGCTTTTTCGTGCGCGTTGGACGGATCGCATCCTCTACGAATGGACCGGCAACTTGCTCGGCGCACGTCCAGACCTGAAGCAAAGTATCCAAGCGCAGCAAGCGAAAATGAAGGAAGTCTTCCCTGAAGCTTTGGTTGCTGATTTTGAACATCTAGAAGCTGGACTCGCTTTGCCTGATGAAAACGACAAACACGTCCTTGCCGCGGCTATCCAGTGTGGCGCGCAACACATCATTACAGACAACACACGGGATTTCCCGCCGGCTGAGTTGGAGCAGTTTGACATCGAAGCTATTGAAGCTGACGAGTTCCTAGCAAGAACGTTCGATCTATATGCTGCAGAATCCATGAGCGTACTGCGTGACCTCCGATCTCACTACAGTAACCCAACGTTCAGTCCGTCAGAGTTTGTTCTCGACCTCACAGCAAAAGGGATGCCCAAGCTTGCCGCACGAGTAAGAGAAAGGCGCGATTTTCTTTAGGTAACTGCAAAGGTCGAAGCCCCAAACAGGTTTCAAAAACCTTTGAAATTGAGACCGTCTATATAAGAGGCTGGGCGGAGCAACCGTTTAGGTACCATTTCAACACCAAACTATACTCGCACGATGATTACATTGAACTAAAGCTGCGGCATTCTCCAACTGATGACTTAGGGGGCAAATTGCCCAGTCTAGCCAAAGCCAGACGATGTTAGCGTATCCATTCCTCCGGAACTAGCGCGGGAGGCTTCGTCCATGGGTTTTCCACCAGAGCTGATTGGAACCAATCGTCTCTCAGATTTGCATGCTCTGTAACAATAATCTGGAAGCCTGGAACGTGGTCCCGTGTGTACTCAAACAATAGTTTGAACAGTCTTCGCACGGTTTCCATGTCAGCGTCGGTCTCGGTTCTTTCTATCGAGCCACCTACTGACTTATATATATCCTCACTTGGAAAATAGACCTGCGAAGGCTGATCAATCAGTAGAAACCTTGGAATGGGATGGTTCCCCTTCGCAGCATAACGATGCAAAGACAGCAATGCTCCAAGGTGATAAGCCAGATGATTTTCGCCACCGCCAGTCCGCTCCATGTAGGTGAGGCGGTCTGGTCGGTCAAAAACAACCGTTAGATGCCGAAGATCGAGCCTCGCCGGAAAATGACCGAACTCGCCGCCCAAGTCGGTAACATAGCCGGATATCATTGATGAAATTCCATTGATAACGGAGAGCAGCCTATCTTGGCCATCGTCGCGCCCGATTTGAGCTTCTAAAGCAGCAATTCGGTTTTCAAGTCGCGATTGCGTGCTTTCTAGACGTAGGAGCTCTTCATCTGAAATGAAGTTCTCCAAGAACAAGCTGATGCGACCGACCACTCGGGCTGCAGCCGTGTTTCGGTTGCCAAGCTCCGAAATCTGTTCGCTTGCCGATATTGCCGCTACGAGCTCTTCCTCCTTGGCGGCGATCGTCTGACTGATTTGATCAATCTCCGCCTCCTTCTCAATGATGTAAGCTTCAAGCTGCGGCTTCTCCGTTTCAATGATCGCCATCTCTTCGTCTAGAGACGACAGCTCTGCCAGCAGAGCTTTGGCAATTTCCGTGTCGAATTGGTGTTCTTCATTCAAAAAGGGCCATTGCCAACCACCATCATCGTCGCGCGGAAGCGAATTAATTGAGGCAAGTCGATCTCTCTGCTCATGGGCTTCAAATTCGAAATCTGAAGCGCGTACCGAGAACTTTTTCGCGCTGTCGATCTGTTTACGGATGCCGCGTCTGTCCTCACGAAGGCGAACTAAGTCGTCTTCTAACAGTGAAATGCGACTCCCATCCTCTTCGGGAACGGGCGTCGGACGCCAGTCAGATGCAGCCCGAAGGAAGTCGATCAGAGGTGTTTCGCTGTCTGGTTCATCGCGAAAGACTCCAACAGATCTTCCCTCGGAGATAAGGCTCAAGCTGCGATCGGTTGATTGCTCCACATCCAATTTAGCCTGATCCAGACTCTTCTGGTTGATCCGAGACTGTCGTTGAAGCGATCTCAGCTCGGCTGTCAACTTGAACTTTTCTGCTGAGCGCGCTCCAAACAGAATGGGGAATGTATCCCGTATTGCTTGGGGCTGAAAATCTTCGTTTTGGCGATAGAACAACTGGTCCTTACTTGCTACAAACGTTTGTTTTTGAAACAAGTAGTAGAACGTGTGACTAATATTTGCATCAAAACTTGCTCGCGAATGCTCCGGCGCGACATCAGTCATGTTTTCAGGAATACCTAGCAAGCGCGACAAAAGAGCTTCTACCCCAGCGTCGTTATCATTGATTTTGAGTTCACTATAGGTGGGCGGTTCAACCCGCTGGCCGCGCCGAACCATGGTCGTGCTACACTCGGATGCTCCTGGTTTGGGAGCAGGTTTTGCTACAAGAACCTGTTCTCCCTGAAACTGAAAAATGACAGCATACCATGAGACGTTTTCCTCTATAACGCCATCTGGAATGTTGAATGTTGAGCGGCCCATGCAATACTCAATGATTTCTGAAAGGGCAGATTTGCCAGTGGATGAACGGCCGGTGATAATGTTTAAGCCTTCAACGTTGAAAGTAAGGTCTCTCCGATCACCGGCGAGGCTAAAAATATGAATGGAGGCAATTTTCACGGTCGAACCCCTAGCGATGCATAAATGGTTGTGCGATCTGAAATTCGAGCAAATTGTCTACCGAGGTACTTTGCAACTTGCTGACACTGTTTGGTTTCATCTGTGCCGCTAATGGATTTTTTGATCGTCTTGGGCACAAGAGATAGGCCCCCTTCCTTGTTGACTTTAAGGCAACCCTTAATTGCGAGGGCTGATAGGCCCTCTTGACAGAATGGAAACATGCTTCTTGCTCGCTCTGGGAAACCAACAAGCAATTGAGGCTGTTCTTCAATGACTTTTAGAAAGTGGCTCCTGTTCGAAGATGCCAGAACGTATCGGGTATTTTTGTGTAGACACAATGGAAGTACAAGTAGTGACAGCGAATAAGGCATTGGCCGATCAGATGTTTCTAGATGCTCATCCAAAGCTCGGGCAATCAAAATCCCACAAAACGCTGGATTGAAGAGGTTCCGAACCTCGAACGGTCGATCAGTCCAAGGCTTCAAGAACCGCCCTCCAGTACCTCTTCAACTCGCTCTAGAAACTTTGGATGCCAATGCACGCGTGGGCGTGGGCGATTATTTGCGAGTATATGAAAGGCACCTCGGACAACGTATGGCTCGGTAACGCGTTCTCGAATCCTCAGATTGCTTGTTTCGAACTCTGCCCATCTAAAAATCTCTCTCCCAGCAGCCAAGAGCTTTTCCTCCGAATCTTCGGTTCCTAACGACTCGACCACGAAGGCCTTATACCGTTTCCATTCTTCTACTAGGCGGTTTTCGTACTCGTCCATCTCTCCTGGGATCAGAAGATCTTCGCGCGCCCAGCTCGATCGCTGTTCGAACGCCCGATAGTAGTCTATGATGGCTGATTGAATCCTGTCTGCCGAAGTACCCAAGAGCCTCAATTGCTTTACAAAAAGGCGTTGGTCAGTGTCCGGGTCAATTCCAGCGGGTTGCTTTCCCACAAATGTTATAGGCAGGTTGTCAGATCGATACTCTTCGGCGATTGCGGATAACTTGTCAGATACTTCCGCTCCATAGATCGGATCCGTTCTTTCTCCCGCAATTTGCCGAATGGCTAGATCATTCCACCAGCCTTCTAGGCGTTCCATAACAGATTGGCGATATTCACGCCTAACCGTACGCAAGAGCCTATCCGAAAGAAGGTCTGGGATCTCCGTTATGCGTGGGCTCGCGTCAAAGATCGTTATTCTATCTAGAAAGTCTGTTCTCTCTTCTTCGTTCAAACCGAAGTAACTGGTCTCCACCTCCGCGACGATCTTTGCGCTACTTTCTGAGAGTGCGATTTCAAAGCTCTGTGCGTTGCCCTCTTTCATAGATTCGGCATCTTGCAAGAATTGCTTGAGGAAAGAGTTTTCGGCAACTGCTCCCGTTGTAAATAGGAAGAAACGTAAATTGCTGACTGATTTTCCTGATGCTGCGTATCTTTCCAACCATATCCGTGCTGATTTCCAGAAATCTGTACTGAGGTCTGTTAGGCGATTTCCATGCGCGCGGTGTTTTAGCGACGCGAGTGATCGACTTCCATCTTCTAGAATGAATTCTAAGTCATCTTGACCCTCAATAAGGACACCGGTTCGTTCCGGTTCTTCCAATAGCTTTAGGAGAGCCATCCGGGGTTGGTAGATATAACCCAAACCTTGTGGGCCCGCAGAGAACTTATCGCCTGTACCAGAGCTCAAAGAGTCATCCCATCATCTGCACAATCAACCCCGTACTTCCACTGAAAATTTGTCCCCCAAAATCACAACCCCCAAGCAACTGTAGAATGCGCGTTCTTGCTTGCCAACCGCCGTGAGAGGCGTAGTCGACCCAAAAATAGCATCCAGATAACTGTTGTCCTTCTGGCACGGACGGCTTCAAGAAAAAAACCCTCGCCCAGTCACATAACCATGGATGCCACCGCACGGGCTGTCCAATTTGCTCGCGACTGTTTTGAGATTGGTAGCTTCGATGAACGCGCCCCATCCAAGCTTCGACAATGGCTTCAGGCCGGTAACGATAATGGGACCCCCTTATCACGAAAGTTGTCATTCAAACCCGGTCGTTTGGAGTCTGCTGTGCGGACAAACCGGACTTGTGCAGTCGCGGCTATTGCTGACGCAGCATTTTCCTGCGGTTGCAGCGTTCGCGCAGCAGTTATGCGGCGGATCTCCCTGGACCGGTCATTCGCGAAACTCGACTGTCGCCGCAACCACGTCAGACAAGAAAGGCGCGGACGAAGTGAAGATACGCGCCTACAGCTATTTTTGATGCAGAAAATTTGTGCACCTGCAGTGATACCGTTTTGATGATGACGAGGATACTTCTAAGATCTCTTATCCATATTGAAAACCGGTCAATCAAAGCTGTCCCAATGTAACATCTGGCTGCAATCAAGCCTACCAAAAGCGTTGCTCTGCTGTTTCTTCAATCAATAACAACCAGTGACACCGGGTGGCTGTAGAGATGCCCACCTCACCTACCAATACGGGGCCAATGTACTCTTCGGAGCCAGTCGCGAAGCAGCCAACTCCGAAGTTTCTTCAAATACTTTCGGCGATCATTCTAGGCGAAGGACCACCTTTCCATCCAGCGTTCGCCATCCATGTCCCAGTGAGAGGAAAAGGTGTCACTGACCAAGATGTCGTTGCTTGTGGCAAAGATGAAACTTGCAAACATCGGGACGATCTGCCCGCCATCCTGGTTGAGGATTTCTTGCATTTCCCAGTACATCTCACGGCGTTTGTCTTCATCCAGTTCGGCGCGGGCCGCCACAAGAAGCTCGTCAAATCGGGCATTGCTCCAGAACGTGTCGTTCCAGGCCGCACCGCTTTGATAGGTAAGCGAGAACATAGCGTCTTCGACCGGGCGCCCGCCCCAGTAGACAGCCGTCAACGGGTCTTTCATCCAGACATCGGACCAATATCCGTCATTGGGCACACGGTTGACGGTGATATCAATCCCAGCAGCCTTGGCCGAGTTCTGATAGAGAACGGCGGCATCTACCGCGCCGGCGAATGCGGCATCGGCGGCAGATAATTCAACGCTGAGGCTGTCGAGGCCTGCTTCCTTGAGATAAAATTTTGCCTTGTCTGGATCGTATGTGGTCTGCGCCAGCTCGTTGTTGAAGAATCGCTGACCGCGTCCGATGGGGTGGTCGTTGCCCACCGATCCATACCCGAACAGGATTTTTTCGACCAACTCTTCGCGGTTGATCGCGTGTTTCATCGCAAGACGGATGTTGCGATCCGTATAGGGATCCACCGTGGTGTTCATCGCAAAGGTATAGTGCTGTGTTCCCGCGACCGAATTGATCGTGACATTGGTGTTGCGCTCCATCAGGCCAACTGTTTTTGGGTCAAGCCGGTCAATAGCGTGGACATCACCCGATACGAGGGCCGTAGTCCGCGCATTAAGATCAACGATCGACAGCATCTCGATCCGGTCAAAGAAACCACGATTGCTGTCCCAATCGTTTTCATTGCGCTCGACGATGGCCGCGACGCCGGGGTTGAACTCGACCAGTTTGTATGGCCCGCACCCGATGCCGTCGCGCCATGCGACACCGTCATCGGATGTGGGCAGAATCGCAAGATGGTAGTCGGTGAAGGTAAACGGGAAATCCGCACTGCCCGAGGAGAGCGTGAAGACCACGCTGTCGCCTTCAACCTGCATGTCCGAGATGGCAGCCAGCAATGGTTTTGCCGCCGAGGTCGAGTCCTCGCCCATATGGAACTGCAGGGATGCGACTACGTCTTCGGGGGTGACGGTCTTGCCGTTGTGGAAGGTCACGCCGGAACGTATCTTGAAAGTCCAGACGGTCGCATCGTCGTTGGCCTCCCAGCTTTCTGCGATCTGCGGCTCGGTGGAACTGTCTGCCGCAACGCCTGTTAGAAAGCCATGGATCCCGTAGGCCAGTGCAATGGTGAAACCATTGTCGGTTGTGCGCGGGTCAAGCGTATCGGTGGTGGCACCATGCGCTTTTGCAACGCGGATTGTCCCGCCGCGTTCGGGCTCAGCCCGAGCAAAGCTAGGCACCATTCCGGTGGCAAGTGCAGCACCGGCGGCCGCTGTGCCCAGGAATGCACGACGATCCATACCGCTGCGGGGTCTGATAAGTTTGGTCATACTCTAAGTCCTCCCTGACGAAAGGCACTATTGCCTCTCTGATAAATTATTTCTTATTGATAAAGATTATTGACCCGGAGTCAATTATTCGCAGTAGAATTTTGTCATGCGGCAGCCCTGACGCCTGCGCATTATTCCGTCCTCTGGCACTGTCTTGAGCTACGGCAATGCCGCTTCCATGCGGCCCAGCAAACCAGGCTGACATGGCAAGCCAACGGTCTTAAGTAGCGCGTAGTAAAGGGCGGTGTCCGACGACACGATGGGGCACCCCAGCTCGGCTTCGAACCGTGGTGTGGCGTCCAGCATCCGGACACCTGCTCCGGCCACCACCAGGGCATCTGTGTCGAGGTCTTGACGACGCAAATCCGTTAGCAGTCGCAATACCGTGTCCATATCCGTTGTTGCATCATGATCCGCGATGCTCTTGATGCGCGTGATACTGTCCATGCTGTCTGCTGACGCAATCGAGGCCACATCAAAGCCGAACGCATGAAGGGCAACACGCGTCTGCTCCCGCCAGCTCTCGGTGTAATAGGGTGTGGCAACAGCGATGCGGCGCGCGCCAAGATCTTGCAGCGCCTCGCAAATCGCGGTTCCGGCCATCACCACGTCACAGCCCGCCGCTTGCGCGATGCTCGCGTGCCGGGCCTCGATGTCGGCTTTGGTCGACAATCCGGCCCAGACGAACGGCGTGCCTGTCATGCCAATCGCCCGCGCCCCGGCATTGCCCAGCAGTTGCGCCGCCACCTCAACTTGCGTTTGCGCCTCCGAAATGTTCTGCAGGTCGTCATAGTTCAGCCCTGGTAGCGGCACCATGGCCTGCTGCATGCGCACGGGGGCTGCGCTGAGCATGGGGAACTCTTGGACCGCAGGTTCGCACCAGTCGGGGGGTGACAGAATACCGATGATGGGCGGATCACCCGTCATTGTTTTTCGCCTCCGCCTTGCGCATCGCGTCGATCTCGGTCTGGCTGTTTGAGCCGACAAACCATTGATCCCGGCTGCGGTCTTCGAAAATGATCCAACTGTGATCGGGCGACCCGCCCAGCACCTCGCGGAACACCTCGCAGATACCCTCTGCCACGGCTTTCTTTTGGGCTTGGGTTCGTCCTTCGAACAATTCGATTTTCACAAGTGGCATGTTTGTCCTCCGTCAGAATGAAACTGTTGTACCTAACCTGCGGTGTTGCGCAGCGGAGAGATAAGCGTTGGCGAGACAGATATCGCAGGCGGCGACGCCGCGGTGATTGAAAAACACGGTGTCGGTGTCGGTATCGCGGGCTGAGGCGCTGCTTTGGACGACATCACCAATCAGCGCATCAACCTGTGCGGCGACGACCTCGCCGCTTTGCATATGCGGGCCAAGCGCGCCGCGCCCATCCTCGACCCAACGGTCCACCACCAGCCTGTCGATACGCGACATCAGATTTGAGGGCATTGCGCTATAAGCGCCGTAGGCGATGACCAAGGCACCTTGCTTGATGACGTCCAGTGGAAACAACGGTGTATTTCCGGCAAGGGCGGTGCCGTCGATCATGATGTCCGCCCCGTCCAGGCAGCTTTCCCAATTCGAACAGGCCTTGACCGGGATGTCGTAGAGCCGCGCGAGATCAATCGCGGTGCCGTCGGCCACTGCACTGTTGCGACCGTGTAGACGAATTTCCGACAGTTGCATGGCCCGGGCGATATAGTGGATCGATTGCAAGGCTACGCCACGCGTTCCGATACAGGCCAGCACCTTGGCCCCCGGCCGCGCCAGACGCTGCGCGCCGATGGCCGACACCATGGCAGTGCGTTCCGTGGTGATACGCGCAGCGGAGACAAGCCCACTGACCTGCCCCGTTTCGGTTTCGATCAGGGTCAATTGTCCGGGATTGCTAGGCAGGCCCTTGTCGGCGTTGTCTGGAAAACCGCCCACCGTTTTGACCAGAGCAAGATGTTGATCGGGCAATGCCCCACGGATCACCGCAATCAGATCATCCCGCCCGGGCGTGGGGTTGAACACACTTGTCGGCTCGGCAATCGCGCGCCCGGTTGCTTGTGCCACCAACCCCGCTTCGACCACATCGCGGATCACGTCATCGGGCAGCGCAATCGCCGCCAGATCGGCCTCGCCGAGCACGATCGTCATGCGCTGTCACCTGGCAGGGCCTTGAGCAGCATGTAGGTTTTCCGTGTCTCCTCGACGGTGCGCCAAATACCGCTCCATCCTTTGGGGATGAAGCCCGCCTGCCCGGGGCCGATTTTCGTCAAGGTGCCGTCTTCGGTCTCAAGTTCGATCATGCCCGAGACGACCGTGAACATCTCGTGATGCGCACGCGGGCGCACGATCAATTCACCGGGCTGGCCGACCCACTGACCGCACATCAGGGTGCCATCCCCCAGATCGACCCCGTTCCACAATGTCGAAGACCCATCTCCAGATTTCACAATCGCAGGATCGGGGGTGCGGGTCATGCCCTCATCGGGCGTCAGATCGAGAAGAATGGCGTTCATGGCGGTCTCCTAGGCAAAGGGATTGGGCACCTTTTCGGCGGTGTTGAACCAGATGCTCTTGGTGGCGAGGAATTCCTCGATGGCTTTCAGGCCGTTTTCACGGCCAATCCCGCTTTGCTTGATACCACCGAAGGGGGAGGTATAGCTGACCGCGCGATAGGTGTTGACCCAGACAGTGCCAGCTCGCAAGCGGTCAGAAAGACGGATCGCGCGGGACATATCCTGCGTCCACAGCCCCGCAGCGAGGCCATAGTTGCTGTCGTTGGCAATCTGAATGGCGTCCTCTTCATCCTCAAACGGGATCACCGACAGGACAGGTCCAAACACCTCTTCGCGGGCAATGCGCATGTCATTGGTGACGTCGGTGAATATGGTCGGCTCGACGAACAGGCCAACGCCGCAGTCCGGCCCTTGCCCGGCCTTGCCGCCCAGAACGCAGGTGGCACCTTCGGATTTGGCAATCTCAATGTATTCCAGGATTTTGGCATGCTGCGCCTCAGTGGCGACTGGCGCCATCTGGGTCGCCGGGTCAAGCGGGTCGCCCATACGGATGTTGCTCGCCTTATTGATGATGCGATCGACGACGTCGTCGTGGACAGCGCGGTGTACCAACAACCGTGATCCTGCGATGCAGGTTTGGCCAGAGGCCGCAAAGATGCCCGCCATGGCCCCGTTGGCCGCATTATCGAGATTGGCATCGGGAAAGACGATGTTGGGGGATTTACCGCCGAGCTCCAGCGCGACTTCGTGGAAATGCTCGGCGGCCAGTTTGTAGACGGCGCGTCCGCCTTGCTCCCCTCCAGTGAAGGAGACCTTGGCGATGCGGGAATCGGTGACCAGCGCCTCGCCGATCTCGTGGCCAAACCCTGTGACAACATTGACCACACCTGGCGGGAAGCCCGCCTCTTCGAACAGCGCACCGTACGCCAGTGAGGAGGCGGATGTGAACTCCGACGGTTTCAGGATCACGGTACAGCCCGCGGCCAGCGCCGGGGCCAGCTTGTAGGCCGCCAACAACAGTGGCGAATTCCAGGGTGTGATACAGACCACGACGCCCACCGGCATGGGGCGCGTGATGTTGAGGACCGCCTGATTTTCATTGGGCAGCACCGCCCCCTCGACCTTGTCGGCAAGCCCGGCAAAGTAACGGTACCAATCCGGGATGCGGCGCATCTGGCCTGCCATCTCGGTGATGCGCTTGCCATTGTCCATCACCTCAAGCCGCGCGAACTCTTCCGCCTTGGCCTCAAAGAGATCTGCCAGCCTGTAGAGCAGCTTGCCCCGCGCAGTCGGCGTCATTCCTCCCCATTCGGCGCTCTCAAGGGCGGCCTCGGCAGCGGTGACGGCATCGGTGGCATCACGCGCCTTGCCGCGGGGAATGCGGCACCAAGTCTGACGTGTGAAGGGAAAGGTGCTTTCGATCCATTCGCCATCATGGGCTGAACGGGCCTCGCCACCGATGAGCATCTGGAAGTCTTGAATGTCGTTCATTCTGTCTGGTCTCCGACGGTGAGGTCGCGCAAGAGGTTGGCGATGGGGTGGCTCGCATCCATGTTCAGGATGCGTGAGGCAATGGATTCAACTCGTGATCCCAAACTGGACTGCGCCAGTCGGGTGAATTTCTGGGTCAGGTCGCTTTCCTGTGCGCCCAAATCGCTGGCGGGCGTACTGACGTCGCGCTGTTCAACCACCTGCGTGCCGTCTTTGAGGGTCAGTGTTGCGGTGGCCAGCATCCGGTTGTCGGTGTCCAGCTGGGTCACATCGACCAATTGCCGAAGCTGCGTCAGCTCCGGGTCGGTCGCCAAGGCGTCGCCAAACACATCCGGGTCGGTTGTATCGCGCCCGGCCAGGACCATAGCGACAAGATGACGAACCGAAAACTTGACCTCAAGCCCGCTGGTTGGAGCCGTAATATCACATACACTGTGCAGACCTGGCTGCAGACCGATCGAGAGCGCCTTGATTTTGGCGGTGTCCTTGCCCGCGCAGAGCGCCTTTGCCGCCTCAATTGCGGAATGGGTGTAGTAACAGGCGGCATGGCGCTTGAAGACATTCTCTTCGATGCCAAAAGGGGCTGATGTGTCCGGGCGAATGGCCAGAGGCTGAAACGTGTTGGACAGAACGGGGCCGAGGCCCTGTGGGTGCTCTATTCCATCCATCGGAGCGGTCATGCCGCAACGCGCCCAGCGGGCGGCCATCAGGCCACGTTCGGCGGCTAGGCCCGCATGCAGGGGTTTGACCATCGTGCCAAACGCCATGCGTAGCCCGGCGGCCTGGGTGGCGGCGATTGAGAGCGCCCGGGTCGTCGTCTCCTGATCAAGCATCAGCAACCGGCAGACCCCGGCCGCAGCGGCAACGGTGCCCACAGTGGCCGTCGTGTGAAAGCCGTGCAGGTAATGCGCCTCATCAAGCATTTCGCCCAAGGCACAGGCGACCTCGGTGCCGGTGATCAGTGCATCGACAACAGCAGAGCCGGTGTGATCCTCCGCGGCGGCCAGTATGGCAGGCAGAATGGCGACGGTCGGATGCCCGCGCATGCGTTTGTTGATGTCGTCGAAATCCAGCACGTGCGAGGCCGCACCATTGATCCGCGCTGCATCGCCAGGTGTCAGCCGTGCAGTTGTGCCAAGGACCAGAGCGTAGCCTGCTGCTGGCGCGTCTTCGGTCAGCAATGTAACCAGGGGATCGCGCGCCCCCGCCAGCGTCACGCCCACCCAATCCAGAATCGCATGGCGCGCGGCCTGACGCGCACGCGCTGTGGGCCGGTCATCCGTACGCGCGATCCATTTCGCAAGGTTTGAAGTGACCGCCCCCTGATGCATCAGTAGCTCTTGGGCAGGTCCAGCACGTGCTGGGCAATGAAGCTTAGGATCAGATTTGGCGAAATCGGGGCGATCCGGCCCAGCCGAGCATCCCGCCACTTGCGCTCGATATCGTATTCGCGCGCAAAGGCGAAGCCTCCGAATGTGGTGAAACAGGCCTCGGCGGCCTTCCACGCGGCTTCGGCTGACAAAAGCCGCGCCATGTTTGCCTCGGCCCCGCAGGGCAGGCCTGCCTGAAACATCGCTGTGGCCTTGCGCACCATAAGATCTGCGGCTTCCAGTTCGGCATGGGCCTGGGCCAGCGGAAACTGGATCCCCTGGTTTTGCCCGATAGGTCGGCTGAAGACGACGCGTTCTTTGGCATATTCGCTGGCGCGGCGAAGGAAGTAACGCCCATTGCCAATGCCTTCGGAGGCCGTCAGACAGCGCTCCGCGTTCATCCCGTCGAGGATATAGCGGAACCCTTTGCCCTCCTCACCGATCAGCGCGTCAGCCGGGATCGGTACGTTGTCAAAAAACACCTCGCAGGTGTTGTGGTTGATCATCGCGTCGATGGGTTTGATCGTGCAGCCGTTCTTCTTGGCCTCCTGCAGGTCAATCAGGAAGGTCGAAATGCCATGGTGGCGTTTCTCGACCTCGGCGAGCGGTGTGGTGCGGGCGATCAGCAGCATCAAATCGGAATGCAGCGCGCGGCTGGTCCAGACCTTCTGACCATTGATGACATAGCCATCATTGGTGCGCTCGGCGCGGGTCTTGATCTGCGTGGTATCCGAGCCCGAGGTGGGCTCGGTGACACCAAAGGCCTGAAGGCGCAGTTCTCCGCTGGCGATCTTGGGGAGGTATTTCTGTTTCTGCTCGGGCGTGCCGTGACGCAGGATCGTGCCCATCGTGTACATCTGCGCATGGCCCGCCGAGGCGACGCCACCGCAGGCATTGATCGTCTCAAGGATCACGGCCCCACCGCGCAGGGGCAGACCCGCGCCGCCATATTCCTCGGGGATCAGCGCCGCCAAATAACCCGCCTCGGTCAGGGCGGCTATGAAAGCGCGTGGATAGCTGCTTTCGACCGGTTCGTCTTCAAGACCTTGCCAGTATTCACCGGGAAACCCTTCGCAGAGTTTGGCGACCTGATCGCGGATGTCGGCGTAGTCATTGCCCAAGTCGACGTTGATTTCAGAGGTGGAATTCGTGCTCATCCTAAGGTCTTTCAAATAGTGGTTGCGGGCGAGAAGCCCTTGGGAGGACCTGCGTTGACAAAGGTTCCGTGGGTGGGTTCATCGCCTAGATGCGAGACCATGATGGCGCGCGCCTCCAGCAGGCGGTCGAGATCTATACCGGTGCGAAGGCCCATGGATTCGAGCATGAACACCAGGTCCTCAGTGACGACATTGCCTGTCGCTCCGGGCGCGTAGGGACATCCGCCCAGCCCACCCAGTGCGCCGTCCAAGGTGCCTGCGCCGGCCTCGAACGCGGCAAAGCAATTGGCCAGCCCCATGCCCCGCGTGTCGTGAAAATGCGCGCCCACGGGCGTGCCGCCTGCGATATCGCAAATCTCGGTGAACACGCGTTTGACAGCTGTGGGATTGCCATATCCGACGGTGTCAGCAATCCCAATCTTGTCTGCACCGAGGTCCTTGAGGCGCGCGGCATAGTGGAAAACATCCCGCTCGGGCACCGCGCCCTGGATCGTGCAGCCAAAGCAGGTCGCAAGTCCGCCCGACACACGGATATTTTCGGCACCGGGTGTCTCGTCGCGGGCGGCGACGATGGCCGCGAAATCCTCCAGCGACTGCTCCCGCGTTTTGCGTACATTGTTGAGGTTGTGTGGCTCTGAGACAGACATCACGAAATTGATCTGGTCAACGCCAGCGGCAATCGCGTTTTGCGCCCCGCGCAGGTTGGGCACCAGCACGCTGATGGAAAACCCGCCAATCTCACGCGCCTGTGCCACCAGCTCGGGCGTATCGGCCAGTTGGGGCATCAGTTTGGGTGGGACAAAGCTGCCCACCTGAATTTGGGGCAGACCCGCCGCTGCCAGGGCCATGATCCACTCGATTTTGTTGGTAGAGGGCATGACAAGGCTTGTCGCCTGAAGCCCGTCGCGTGGTCCAACTTCCTGCACAACAACATCTATGGTCTGGGTCATGGTCCTAGTCCTCGTAGATGGCGACCGGATCGCCCAATGCGGCCTCATCGGGGGTCGTCCCGTGGCCTGGTGTCGTATTGGGTGTAAGAACGCCGTTGATTGTTCGTGCACCCGTGCCGTTGCAGATCTCGATATCCACCAGGTCATCCCCGGGCCAGGAGGCAAGCCGGTGGCTGTCGGGCGTTGCACTGGCGAGGTGGAGAATGGCCATATGTTCCAGCCCGCAGCCGCCAAGCCCTTCGATATGCATTTGCCAGCCCACGTTGAGGCCAAAATCGCGCAACTGCCGTGCGCGGGTCAGCCCGCCAATGCGTCCGGGTTTGATCTTCACCCCCTGCGCCGCACGCAAGGACCAGGCCCGCTGATGGTCATCAAAGCTGTGCAAGCATTCATCCAGCATGATGGGGTTCCGAACACGCGACGCGACCAGGGCACATTCCTCTACCGTCTCGCAGGGCTGTTCGGCCCAATGGGTTGTGTTTGTCGCGTTGAGAACCTGCAAGGCAACGCCCGGCGTCCATCCACGATTGGCATCCCAGGTGATCCGTTCGCCTTTGGGCAAAACGGCATCAACCGCTCGGATGCGGTCTATATCCAGCGCAGGATTTTGATCCCCCAGCTTGACCGAATGTGTCCGCACACCACGCGCACTACAGGCCAATAACGCCTCAGCCATCTCGTCCGGGTCCATGGAGGAGACCGATCCGTTGACCTCCACAGGATGGGCTGCATCTCCGCCGAAGAGCTGCCAGAGCGGCAGGCCTGCGACCTTTCCGAGGATGTCCCAGCAGGCAATATCCAACCCGGATTTTACATAGAGATGACCCGGCAAGGCGGCGTCCATGACCCGATTGATATGGTCCAGGCCGAGCGGCGATTCACCAATAAGATCAGGCGCGATCGTTGCCAGACCTGCACGTACACCTCGGGCATGGGCGGGCAGGTATCTTTCTCCCCAAGGACAGGCCTCGCCCCATCCGACAATGCCCGCATCGGTGTCAACTCGGATAAGCGTACTGTCCAGCGCATCAATCCGTGTCCGGCCTCCGCGCAGGAAATAGGGCTTCAGCAATGGAATCGGAAGCGACCAACAGGTGATGTGGGTTATCTTCACGCTCATTCACCCTTGAAATTCGGTTTGCGCTTTTCGTTAAACGCGTTGATGGCCTCGACGCGGTCATCAGTGCCAATCAGTCGGTTGTAGGCCTCCAGTTCGAACTGAAAGCCGGTATGGGGATCAAGGTTCTTGGCCGCCGAGATGGCGCGCTTGGCCCGCAGGATCGAAAGCGGAGCATTAGCGGCGATCTTGCGTGCGGTGACCAGGGTTTCCTCCATTAACTCGGCATAAGGCACGACCTTGTTCACGAGGCCCCAGTCCAGCGCCTGCTGGGAGGTAAAGGGTTCGCCGGTCAATATGATCTCCTTGGCGCGGCGTTCGCCTACGGCCAGTGGCAGGTTCTGGGTGCCTGTACAGCCGGGCATGATGCCCAATTTGACTTCGGTCAGGGCAAACTTGGCGTGATCCGCCGCATAGATGAAATCGCAATTGAGCGCGGTTTCCAGCCCCCCGGCGTAAGCCACACCATTCACGGCGGCGATGACGGGCACCGGGCAATCGCGCAAGGCCATGACGTTTTGTTCAAAGATGGCATGCTGACGCTTCCAGTCTTCCTCGGACATGGTCTTGCGTTCTTTCAGGTCGCCGCCTGCGCTGAACGCCTTGTCACCCCGCGCGGTCAGGATCACCACGCGGATGCCGTCTGTGTCCACGTAAAGCGCGCGCATAACCTCCATCTGGTCCAGCGCCATCTGGGTGTTGCGCGCGTTGCGCACCTCGGGACGGTCAAACATGACGACAAGGATATGTTCGTCAACCCGTTCCACATGCAGTGTTTCATAGTCCATGCGCATCTGTCAGGCTCCCTTTATCTCTGCCGTGTGCTGGCCTAGCTTGGGTGGCGCAGTGCGCAACACTGGCCGCTCGCCATCAAAGCTGATCGGCAGGCCGACCAGATCGGAGGCGGCCCCCGGCACCGATTGAATGATACCCAAAGCCTGTGTTTGCTCGTCAGCCAACATATCAGTGATCGTGCAAACCGGCGCATAGGGGACGCCCGCGGACCCTAACAGGGCAGACCAATGCGCCCGCGGCTTCTGCGCGATCAGTGGCATCAGCTGCGCGTTCAGAGCCGTCAGGTTGGCATAGCGCAGCTGGTTGGTGGCAAATCGGTCGTCGGCCAACAGGTGTGGCTGCTCAAGCGCGTGGCAAAGCCGCTCAAAGAGGTTGTCGTTCGGGGCCGAAATGACCAGAAACCCATCGCTGCATTCATAGGCCTGATAGGGGGCCATGCCGCGCGCGCCTGATCCGACCTTTTCAGGGTCGACACCGTCGACCTGGACCATACCAACCTGGTTTTTCACCCAGGCAATTGAGGTCTCGTAGAGCGATCCGTCCATGATACAGCCACGGCCCGTCCCCGCCCGGCGGTAGAGGGCTGCCAAAATACCGATCGCCGCCCACATGCCCGACCCCATATCAACCAGGCTGACACCGACGCGCACAGGAGGGCGATCAGGCTCTCCGGTCACAGACATGATCCCGCCAGCAGCTTGCATCAGCGGATCATAACCTGGCTCCTCGGCCTTAGGCCCAACCGCTCCGAAGGCCCCAAGATTGAAATACACAAGCCGCTTGTTCTGCAGACATAGTTTGGGCCCATCAAGACCAAGCTCTGCGATTTTGCCGGGGCGCATGTTCTGCAGCACGACATCGGCCTTTTCGACACAGAACTGTTCAAGCCATTGGCGTTCGGAGGCATCGCGCAGATCAACGACGACGCTCTCTTTGTTGGCATTCAGAGCCTCAAAGAACGAGGAACGGCCATCCGGAAAAATCCGGCCCCATTTGCGGGCATCATCGCCACGCGCGGCTTCGATCTTAATGACACGCGCACCCAGACACCCGAGAATCCAGCTTCCATAAGGCGCGGCCACACTCGTGCCGATTTCCACGACCGTAATCCCGACCAATGGTTGGGTGGCATCACTCATTCTGCAGCCCCTTTGAGGGGCAGCGCACTCCAGCCCACCAGATTGGACGAAAGCTCTACATCTTCACGCAGGAAGGGCACGATATCGGGATCAGCTAGCCCAAGATCGCGGGCAAACTTATGGCCCGCAAAGACCGCTGACGCGATGGTTGCAGGCGCCTGACAGTCACCAATCGCCACGATCCGTTGTGGGCCGCCCCGCTGGGACAGCTCCTTATAGAGGGCATCATTCGAGATCTGACCGGCCACCATGACAACCGTATCGCAGGCGCGGTCCTGGTGATCGGTGCCAAAGACGCCAGCGGTCGTTACGTAGCCCTCGCCAACGGCCTCAACCGTCGTGAGCGGTACGATTTCCACACTCAGTTCGGCCATGCGGCGCTGGATATGTCCGATTTCCAGCGACATTTGCGAAAACCCGGCGAATTGCGCGGCGGGCGTCACAACGGTCACGGTGCAACCCTGCTTCACCAGCGCCTCGGCCAGCACAGACCCCATGTAGAAATGATCGTCATCATAGATCACCACATGGCCCGAGACCTGTGTGCCAGCCATGATGTCATCCGGGCTTAGAATCGTTGCACCATCGGCGACCGGTACAGGCTGCCGAATATGACGGCCGACCCCGTCCGTTCGCCACTGCGACCCGGTGGCGATGGCAACTAGGCTGCAGCCCGTCTCCGCCACTTCATGGGCGTCCATCCGGCTATCAAGGAACACTTCGACATTGGCCATCGCCTGAATCTGCTGGACGCGGTGGTCGCGCACCCGGGCCCAGGCGTTCAGTCCTGGCAAGCGGCTCTCGAGCGTGACGCGTCCGCCCAGTTCCGTGCGGGCCTCGGCCAGCATCACGTGATAACCGCGTTGGCCCATGGCGCGCGCGGCCTCAAGGCCAGCAGGACCAGCGCCAACGATCAGCACCGTATCATCAGTGGTCGCACGCTCGATCCGTTCGGGATGCCAACCGCGCCGCCACTCTTCGCTCATGGTAGGGTTCTGCGTGCAGCGGATGGGTGCGCCCAGATAGTTGTTGGTCACGCAGATATTGCAGCCAATGCATTCGCGAATATCGTCGGGTCGTCCTGCGCGGATTTTTTCGGGCAGGAACGGGTCGGCAATCGAAGGGCGCGCGGCCCCGATGAAATCCAGCACGCCGCGTTTGATCTGTCCCACCATTGTATCCGGCGAGGTGAACCGCCCCACGCCTACAACCGGCTTCGTTGTCACTTGTTTGACGAACTTGACATAGCTCTCCTGCCGCCCTTCTTCGCCAAAGCGCGAGGTTATGGAATCCTGAGGCCAAGAGCCGATGTTGATGTCCCAGATATCGGGCAGCTCGGCCAGCATCTCCACCACATCACGGCCCTCGTCATCGCAGCAAATACCTTTGGGCCCGATCAGTTCATCCACAGAAAAGCGCACTCCGACTCCGCATTTGTCGCCAATGGCATCCTTGGTGATCTCGATCAGTTCGCGCAGAAGCCGGACGCGATTTTCCAGCGAACCGCCATATTCATCGCTGCGCTGGTTGTGGCGGCGCGAGATAAAGTGGAACGGTAATGCGAGATCGTGGGCGGCGTAGATATTCACGATATCAAACCCGGCCCTGACCGCGTTCAGAGCCGCCGCCCGCGTCCAGCGATGCAGGGCTTTGATATCGTCGCGGTCGATTGCACGCGTGTGCGTCGGGAAAATGCCGAATGCCGGACCACCAGACGGAGAATAAGGCAATTCGCGGCTGATGATATTGGGTGTCACAAAGCCATTGTGCGCCAACATCAATCCGGCGAGGCTGCCATGTTCGTGCACCATATCGGTCATCCGGGCCAGGATCGGTATGTCCTGCTCGTCCCACAAGCGGACATTGCGGGTGTTGTCCGAGGTGTAGTGAAAATCGCATTGCTCGGCAAAGACGACACCCCAGCCCCCTTCGGCCTTCACGCCGCGCATTGCAGCCATGGACGTGGGGTAGGTCCGCCCCATGCCGTTGCACTGCGGCGTCTGGTAAAACCGATTGCGAGACGTGACCGGTCCTATCCGGACCGGATCAAACAATACATCATAGCGGGCGTCTCTCACCATGCTTCTCCCCGTTGACTAAATTGACACTAGAAAACACAACGGATTAATGCAATCATTTATTGACTAATGATAAATATTGTTTCTCTATAGTAAATGAATTTGCGGGAGATACTGTCGGGATGAAATTGATCCGCTTTGGAGAACACGGCGCCGAACGCCCCGGCCTGATTGATGCTGCGGGCGGGCTGCGTGATCTGACGGATGTTGTCGCAGATCATGGCGGGTCTTCGTTGCACCCCGATGCGCTTGCCATTCTCGCGGAAGTGGACGTGATGGCCCTGCCTAAGGTGCCAGCGGGTACGCGTCTCGGCCCACCGGTATCGGGCATTGGTAAAATCGTCTGCATCGGCCTGAACTATCATGATCATGCGCGCGAGGTCGGCAAGGAGGCCCCCGCCGAACCCATGCTGTTTCTCAAGGCGACGACGTCGATCTGCGGCCCATTCGATGGGATCGAAGTTGCGCCGGACGCGGCCAAGCTGGATTGGGAGGTCGAGCTGGGTATAATCATCGGACAACGGGCCAAAGCCATTGCCGAGCAGGAAGCCCCTGAACATATCGCCGGTTTTCTGACAGCGAACGACATTTCCGAACGCGCTTGGCAGGGCGAACGCGCTGGTCAGTTCACCAAAGGCAAAAGTCACGACACCTTCTGCCCGATTGGTCCCTGGTTGGTGACGCCCGATGAAATCGCAGATGTGATGAACCTGCCGCTTTGGGCTGAAGTAAACGGTACCACGATGCAAAACGGCACGACTGCTGACATGGTTTTCGATGTGACAACTGCGGTGGCTTATATCAGCGAGTTCATGACCTTGGAGCCGGGAGATTTGATCCTCACAGGAACACCTGCAGGTGTGGGAAAGGGGCAAACTCCTGGTCCCGTTTACCTGTCCGCTGGCGATCGGCTGCGCTGCGGTGTGGAGGGGCTTGGAGTTCAGGATCACCGAATGATTGCGAGGCCGACATGACAGCTGCCACGCAATTCCCGCTCCTGCTGTCCCCGATTGAGATCGGGTCTGTCACACTTCGCAACCGGATTGTGTCAACTGGCCACGGGACTCGTCTGGCGGCAGGGCGGATCGCCAGCGATGCCCTCATTGCCTATCACGAGGCTCGGGCCAGAGGTGGGGCCGGGCTGATCATCACCGAGGCCGCGATGATCGACGAAGAGGGCGTCTATTCCGAAAGTCATCTTGTGGTGGACAATGACCGCGTGATCCCCTCACTGACCCGCCTTGCGGAAGCCGTGCATGCCCATGGGACCAAGATCTTCGGGCAGGTTTTTCATCTTGGTCTCGAGCAGATGACCGAACTGGATGGTCGTCGCGCCGCTGCTCTTGGCCCGTCGGGCGGTGTTTCAGAACGCTATCACGTGTCAGGCCGGATGATGCCGCTCGCCAAGGTCAAACAATTGATCGGCAAGTTTGGCACCGCCGCTGCGCGCATGAAGACAGCCGGGTTTGACGGTATCGAAGTGGCCGCCAGCCATGGCTATCTGATCGCGCAGTTCCTGTCGCCGCAGCTGAACACCCGCGAAGACGAATATGGCGGGTCTGATGAAAACCGTATGCGCTTCCTGCTGGATGTGCTGGCCGAGATTCGCGCGCAGGTTGGCCCTGACATGCCCATCGGTGTGCGTATTTCGGGCGATGAGTTGGCCAGTGACGGTCTGACACCGGACGAGATTCTGGCGATTGTTGACCGGCTCGAGGGCCATGGCGGCATTGCCTATCTTAATGTCACCTCTGGATCATCGCGTCAGGCAGGCTCGGCAATCCACATTGTCCCGCCGATGAGCACTGACATGGCGCTGACCGCAGGATATACTGCTGCGATCAAAGCGCGGGTGTCGGTGCCAGTGATGGCCGTCGGTCGGATCAACCACGCAGGTACGGCCGAGCAGGTGCTCTCCTCCGGGCAGGCCGATTTCTGTGGCATGACCCGGGCGCTGATCACCGACCCTGAGTTTCCCAACAAGCTGATGGTGGGCCGCGCCGAGGACGTGCGCGTTTGTATAGGGTGCAATCAGGCCTGCATCGACCGGATGCACCGTGGATATGGAGTCTCGTGTATCCAGCATCCCGAAACCGGGCGCGAGCTGATTTTTGGCGAGGTCAAACTCGCAGAAAAGCCACGTAAGGTGCTGATTGCAGGGGGCGGCCCTGGTGGATTGAAAGCGGCGGCTGCTGCAGCTGAACGCGGGCATGACGTGACCTTGTTCGAGGCCTCGAACCGCCTCGGTGGGCAGGCGCAGATCGCGCAGCTTTTGCCCCGCCGGTCCGAGTTTGGGGGCATCATAGGCAACCTGGAGCGCGAGGCGCGGGACGCAGGGGCCAGGATCGAGATGAACACAACAGTTGATCGCACCCTGGTCGAACAAGAGGCACCTGACAGTTTAATAATCGCCACCGGTGCCACAGTGTTTCGGCCCGATATCGAGGGCATCGATGAAGCGCATGTTCTTGACGCCTGGGAGGTCCTCGAAGGGCGCGCAAATATTGGCGGTCGCGTCGTCATTGCCGATTGGCGCTGCGACTGGATCGGGCTGGGGCTGGCCGAAAAGCTGGCCAAAGATGGCTGTTCGGTTCGGCTGGTCTCGACCGGGCACGTCGCGGGCGAGATGATCCCGAAATACATGCGCGATTTGTGGCTGGGCGAGATGCACAGGCTGGGGGTCGAGATGATCCCCATGGCGCGGCTCTTTGGTGTGGATGATGACAGCGTGTATTTTCAACACATCGCCAGTTTTGAGCCAGTCATCTGCGAGGACGTAGACACCGTGGTGCTGGCGCAGGGACACCGCCCGCTGACCGCGCTGGAAGATAGTTTGGCCGATTGGGGCGGATCGGTACAGGTGATTGGCGATGCCCTGGCCGCACGCACCGCTGAGGAAGCGGTTTTGGAGGGGTTGGAGGCTGGGGCCGCGCTCTGAAGGAGGACTGAACATGCTTGATCACACACTGGATGACCTAGACCGCCTGCGCCGCGACGTCGAGGCTGGGTGGGGATTGCCCTCGGCCAGCTACACCGACCGCGACTGGTACGCCCGCGAACGGGCTGCGATCTTTGATCGCTCCTGGTATTACATCGGCATGGCGCAGACCGTGGCCGACCCTGGTGATGTGATGCTGGGGCACGCGGGCCTTGTGCCGGTCGTGGTCACGCGCGACAGCCAGGGCGCGCTGCATGCGATGGCCAATGTCTGTAAGCACCGGGGCCATCCTGTGTGCCAGAAGGCAGGCAACCACCGGGTGCTGAGCTGCCCCTATCACGGTTGGACCTACGGGCTGGATGGCAGTCTGCGCGGGGCACCGGGCAGTGAAGAGGAAGCCGAGTTCGACAAGCGTGACTTTGGCCTGACCAAACTGCGGCTGGAAACCTGGGGGCCGATGATCTTTGTCTCACCAGATCCGAAGGCCAAACCGCTGGCCAAGCATTTTCCGGCCTTTGGCGAGATCTCCAGCGAGCGCAACTTCAACCTTGACCCGGAGGCTTACCAATACCATCGCCGGTACGAGAGCACGGCACGGGTCAATTGGAAAATCTGGTACGACAATACGCTGGAGTGCTTCCATTGCCCGCATGTGCACGGAGCGTCTTTCAATGATGCCTATGCGGTGGAACAAGGCGATTACGAATGCCTGATTGAGGACCGCGTTGTCAGCTACTACTTCCCGCCCAAACCACAAAAGCAGGCAAACCAGCTTCAAGTGACGTGGAACAAGCATATGCACCTCTTCCCAGGGTTTTTTGTCACCCAGCAGGACGATATCATGCTGGTGCATCAGATGCGGGTGATCGACCCTGAAACGACTTATGTATTTTGGGACATCCTAGCTGAAAAAGGCGCAGACCTCTCGCGTGTCGAAGGCTGGTGCAAGATCTGGGAGGACACACTGATCGAGGACAAAATCGCCGTTGAGGCAGTTCATGCCAATGTCACGACCGGGGTGTTCACCGCCAATCGCTATATGTCTGCGCGCGAACCCGTCCCGCAGAACATCAACCGCTGGACACTCGATGCGTTGGCGCGTTTGAAGGCAGAAAGCGTGGCGTGATGGGCCCGCTGCTCCGCATCGCGGATCGAACACAGAGCCGGGGATTTATGACCTCGGGCGGACTGGTTCTTGGTGTGGCTGCATCCCAAGGATTTGAATCTCCACCCCTTCCGGATGATATCTCACACCATGCCCAAGCGGCCTTTAGGCGCATGGATGAAGTCCTTGGAGCCGCCGAGCTTGATCGGACGCACGTGTGTTTCGTCAACGTGTATCTAAACGATATCGAGCGCGACGTGGGTGGCTTCAACGCTGTCTGGCGCGACGCATTTCGTGGCCTCGCACCGGCACGGTGCTGCATCGGTGCAAAGCTTCAAGGCACGCTACTGGTCGAAATGACGTTCTGCGCAGCGCATCCGCGTGAATACCAACACAACACCCCCATGTAGCCACTCAAGATAGGAGGCCCAGATGACAAACCCAATCTCGCAGGATGTGGTGGAAAACATCGCGAAACCCATTGAGGCCGCCCGCGGCTTGCCCAACGCCGCTTTCACCTCACCCGCGTTTCTGGAGCTTGAGAACCGCACGCTGTTTCGCCGCAACTGGGTCTTTGCCGGTCGTGAAAGTGAAATACCAAACCCCGGTGACATCAAGATGGTCGATGTGGCGGGACAGCCCCTGATCATGGTGCGTGGCCGCGATATGACGGTGCGCGTCTTCTACAATGTCTGCCCGCATCGCGGTGCGCAGATTGTTACCGAGGATCGCACCGGATCGCGCGTTATCGCCTGCAAGTACCATGCCTGGACCTTTGAACTGGACGGTCCCCTGCGTGCCCGCGCCCATTTTGACGGGCCGGGCAAGCACGCCAAGGGCGATCCCGAGGACGCCAATTGCCCCAGCTTGTTTCCGGTCAGATCCGAGACCTGGCACGATGGCGTGTTCGTCAATCTCGACGGTCAGGCTGGCCCCTTGGCTGATCACCTTGATCCGGTTGTGAAGCAGGCAGAAGGGTTTGATATCTCTCAATTCGAATATGCCCGGACCGTCGAAGGCGTGTTCGATTCCAATTGGAAGCTTACGGTCGAAAATTGGTCCGACGTTTACCATGTCTTTGCCGTGCATCCGACGCTCAACAACATCATGGACGAAAACGAGCGGACCGGCATGTTGACCGATCGTAATCTGATCTATTGCCGTTGGGGCTATGATGCGGAAACCTTAGCACGTGAGCCGCTGCCAATTGCCGAGAACCTGCAAGGGCAGGCACGCAATACTTCTTTCATGGGGCACCTGTTTCCCGCGCTTTGCATCAGTTTTCATCCAGGCGTGTTTCTGTTCTGGGACTACAAACCGCTCGCGCATGACAGGACACAGGTGAAACTGCATATCTATGCAGCAGGTGGCGCGCCAGGATTGCCCGAGTATCAAGAGCATCTTGACGCGCGCGCGCAATATTACACAGAGCTCAATGCCGAGGATGATGAAGTCTGTCGTCTCATGCAAATCGGCCGCCGTGCGGAAGGCTATGATGGCGGACGTTTCGCGCCCTACTGGGACAAAGGCACGCTGCATCTTGCGCAACTGGTCGCGGACGCGGTGTCGTGAAGGAATTGCCCTACCGCATACCCGGGTCGTAGCGGGACGAGACCGCAACCGACAAAAGCGTTGAGGGCAATTCGACAAGTTCGGCCGGACCATGCGGGGCCATGGCATCGAAAATCAGCGTATCGCCGCTATGCAGAGGAAAATAGCGATCCCCGTGGCGATAAATGACGTGCCCGGACATCATGAAGATGAACTTGTAGCCCTCTTCCTGAAAGGTCGAATGGGGCTCGGAGTCTTGGTCATATGTGACAAAAAAAGGCTCAATCGCGATGGATTGACCGGTGTTGTGGCCCAGCATCTCATAGATATGGCCCGCGCGCGCCCCACGTTTATCAACTTTCATGCGTTTGTCAGCAGGCACGAACGAGACATAGCGACTTTTCTCGATCCGATGAAAGAACATCGAAATCGGCACATTGAGAGCATTTGAAATCGACAACAGCGTCTGAATCGAAGGCGCCACCTTGCCTTGTTCGATCTTGGTGAGCATTCCGGGCGTAATTTCAGAGAGCTTTGCCAGCTTCGCTCCGGTCAGGCTGCGTTCCTTACGCCAGAAGCGCACTTCGTTGCCTATGAGCGCCTTGTCATGATCTGCGCGCAGGCCGGATGGCTCCATAGATGTAAGGACTTCACGCTCAGCCAGCGAGTCAGGGTCTATTTCTTTGGAAGCCTCGGTCATCAATGCAACTTACCCCAAAGAAATATGAGGTCACAAGATATCATTGGCCTACACAAGCAACCAGGACGTATCGCTTGACGAACAAGAGTTAGACTTACCGTGTCACTTCTTTTGAGAACGGCACATGAACCGGGTACGGCCCAACGCCACATGAATGATGGATGTTAGCTTCGGAATGGCGAACGGCAGGGCCGCTCGCCAAGTTGGACGAGATGTCGACGCGCTCCTCGATGCTTAGCGCCTCCTCCAGTTCAACGCCAAGGTAGCGAACGGTGCTATCGATCTTCGTGTGCCCTAGCAGGAGTTGGACAGCCCGGATGTTTCCGGTCTTTCGCTAAATCTCCGCTGCTTTTGTCCGCCGAAGTGAATGAGTTCCGTACCCACTCGGCTCAAGCCCAATTGCCGTGACCCAGTCGCGAACAAGCCGTCCATACTGGCGGGTTGAGATGTGTGATCGATCATGGAAACGACTTGGGAACATGAACCTGCAGGCAAACATCTCGCGCGATTTCACCCAAGCCGAAACAGTTTCCCGCGTGTTCTCCGTAAGTTCAAATTGCACAGGCCGCTTGGTTTTGCTCTGGACCACGGTAACACGCTCCCGAACGTGGTCATCTTTGACCAGATCGACTACGGCTAATTTGACCAGATCGCATCCTCGCAACTTGCTGTCGATGGCAACGTTAAACAGCGCGAGATCACGTAGATAGCCTGCAAGTTCGAGCCTTGCGCGTATCGCCCAGACCTGCTTTGGCAGCAACGGACGTTTCTGACCGATGACCCGCCCCTTGTTCCAAGCTCTGCATTTTTTGGTGACTGCGGGAAGTTGGACTCTTGGCATAGTATGCCCTCCGATCCGCCCTCCATACCCTGGCATCAGCACCGCGCTGATAGCTGGATTGTACAAACAGAGTGAGGGACCGCTGTCAGAAGCCAGCTAGATGTACTGCATCTTCGAATGGGTGCGGCATCGACTTGAGCTCAATTGAAATCACCACGAGGTGATAAACCGTGCCAGTGAACTTGCCCCGTAGCTGTTGGTACATTCGTTTGACAGTTGCCAAGTCCCGCAACCCATAAACTACCCTTGGCATCTTCGCTGCACCCGCCATCAATGGCCAGTTCCCCATCTGCGCAAAGACGCTGCCTATCGTGCAATCGCAGCGATAACTATGCTGCGAGCGCGCGCAGCGAGAAAATCGAATTCACAGGTTGGGCTGATGTCGTTGAAAAAGTCGTCTGTTATTGCGTCTTTGCGTTCTGCATCGTCCATATTTTGTTGGGCGATGTGAAGCGTTGCCGCCCTGTTACCCCAGGGCGGATGCCATCGGCTTCCGCTTTGCCAGTTTCCGGAGGTTCTGGGCGGTAGCTGCGAGTGTAAATTCGTCTTGGACGCCACATGGCCCTCGTAATCGGAGTCTACCTAGCCCGAGAATGCGTTTGAGATGTGCGAACAGCATTTCGACCTTCTTTCGTCGCCTCTGGGCGGTCGGGTTGAACTCGGAGGCCGTACATTGCCGCGCAAAGTCTCTGACGATCTCATGTTCTTCACGATTGATGCTGCGGGTCGCTGTGTTCGGGCAGCATTTTGGTTTCGACGGGCAGTCCTGGCAATCGAGCTTCAGGCTTCGATATTGACGACGACCGGCCTTGGGCTTGTGCCTCTTGGGGTCAGAGTAGTTTCGCCGGGTATGACGGAGCTCTTTACCTTCCGGGCAAATGTACCGGTCATTATCTTCGTCCCATGTGAAGTCGGAACGTGACCAGGTGCCATCCTTGCGCTTTGAGTGGTCAAAGACCGGGATGAACGGCAGTATTTTCCGCTTGAGCGTCAGCCAAACCAGATTTTCGGATGAGCCGTACGCGGTGTCCGCAGCCACCCAATCTGGTTTCAATCCAAAACGCTCTTCGGTCCGGTCGATCATCTTGCGCATGGCGCCCACTTCTGCCTGCCGGATCGAGCGGCTGGCATCCACGTCGACGATGATCCCGTGATCTGTATCGATCAGGTAATTGTCCGAATAGGCAAAGAATGCTGGCCCTTTGCGCGCTGCCGTCCATTGACTGGCGGGGTCGGCATGGGCGGTGAACTTGGGTGTTGTCTCACTGGCCGCCCCAAACGCTGTATCATCGAGAGCGTCGAGATATTCGCGAACGGCCCGTGGCGCATCTTCCGGTGTGACCGCGCGCTCTTCCCAGTCCGCCGGGTTGCTCGAGTTCTGTTTCTGGACATCTGCGACGATCAGACTGGCGTCAGCAGCGAAGCCCTGACCGCCGACCAGCCCCTCCTCGATACATCGCGCCACGGTCATCTCAAATACATGGCGCAACAGATCGCTTTCACGGAAACGACCATGGCGGTTTTTTGAAAAGGTTGAGTGATCCGGGATGCGATCATTCAGATCGAGCTTGCAGAACCATCTGTATGCGAGGTTCAGATGCACCTCTTCGCAAAGTCGCCGCTCGGATCGGATGCCAAAGCAATAGCCCACCAACAGCATGCGGATCATCAGTTCGGGATCAACCGAAGGTCGGCCTGTGTGGCTATAGAAATCGGCCAAATGTCTCCGGATACTGCTCAGATCAAGATGCCAATCAATCGACCGCAGCAGATGATCATGCGGAACATGATCTTCCAACGAGAACTCGTAAAACAGTGCCGCCTGCGCTTCCTGTCTCGGTCCCATCATCGCAAATCCTCCCGCTCATTGGGAGAATTGAATCAGCAGCTCGCCTCTCAATCAAGGTCGACTTTTTCAACGACATCGGCTCTCTTGAGACCTTCGCCGCGCAGTGCGTCAACGGCCGCAATTGTGCGAGGCGACGACAAATCTCGGGATTATCGTCACCGGCCAAATTGCCGATGGCCTATTGGCATCGCACCGGAAACTTAGAACACTCTTGTGGCTTCGGCACCAAATCTGACGACACACAGGACCTTAGGACGGCAGCGCCAATTCAGCGGTGCGAATTCAACTGTTGAAAGTGAAAGTTGTCTTCCTGTTGTGGGACTGACGGAAGAGGGCCTTTAGGGGTTTCTCTGACGGGTCCGGGCCGGGTTCCGGTCTGACATTTCTGGCTGAGAACTTTCCCATGCAAACAAGAATTCTGTGCGTGTTGCGCGCAACCGCTGCCTCATGGTGGCGTCATGAAGAGCTGCGTCGGACCGGACAGATCGACCGCGCGCGCGAGTTCGAACGCGAGACCATCCGCCGAGACCTTGGATATCTCCGCCTCGCAACGACTTTGCCAAATGCGCATGTGGTTTGCGGCGGAGGCGGTACCTTCATTCACCTCGGATGGACGACGGTATCGAACTACGCGCCGATCGAGCGGTTTCCACTTGCTTCGTTGACCGTCGCCTTGGGCACGCCCTTCATCGACATCCGGCCGGTCGCGGACGTAGTGGCCTTCGCGAGCCTCCCACGCGTCGTGCGAGGACCGTTCGATGAGGACGCCGCGGCTGGCAGTGGTACAGACGTCCCACTCACCACATACATCGACCTTATCGAACCGCTAGGCGCGTGCATCGTGAACGACCCGCGCCAACGTCGCGATCTCTGAGCCCACTTCACCCAACCCTTTCGAAAGGAGGCCTGTCATGGCCCGATCCCGCATGTCCAAATTCGACGCCTCGGAAGCCATCACCAACGAGCTCATCCGCGTCATCGAGCGCGGTGTTCTGCCTTGGCGCAAGCCTTGGACCGCCGGAGCCAGCACCCGCCCGCTGCGGCACACCGGCGAGCCCTATCAAGGCATCAACAACTTCCTTCTGACCATGCGTACCCAGCTTGAGGGCTACGCATCCCCGTTCTGGATGACGATCCGCCAGGCCAATGCGCTGGAGGCGAAGGTGCGCAAGGGCGAGAAATCCTCCGTCGTCGTCTACTATGGCCAGGCGCGATCCCACCAAGGCAACACAGACGCCGACGATCAAACCGAAGAGACCGGGTCGAGCTGCTTCCGGTTTCAGAAGGCCTATCGCGTGTTCAATGCGGACCAAATCGTAGGTCTGCCGGATAGCTTTCATCCCGCGCCTGCACCGGCTCCGGATCACCCGCCGCATCAACTGATCCCGCATATGCAAAGCTTCTTCGACGCGATCGATATCGTGACCAGCTTCACCGGTCGGGAGGCCTACTACATGGCCGCGGTCGACAAGGTCTATATGCCCGACATCTCGCTCTTCGAGGATCCGCGATCCTTCTACGGGGTCTGGGCGCATGAGCTCGCCCATGCCACGAAGGCCCGGCACCGGCTCAACCGGTCTTATGGCGATGCCCGGTTGGGCAACACGGCCTATGCGCGCGAAGAGATCGTCGCCGAACTCACCTCGTGTTTTCTGGGGCAGGCGCTTGGGTTTTCGGCTCACACACTCGAAATGAATGCCGCTTATCTCGACAACTGGCTCCGCGTCCTGCGCTCGGACAAAACCGCCATCTTCAAACACGCCGCGGATGCGCAGCGGGCCTGTGACTGGCTCATCGCCGCTTCGAAAGCGGGTCGTGGCGCTTCGGCCGATGAGGCTGCGTGATCCGCGAGTGGAGGTGTGACCCATGAGCAGGAAAGAACCGAAGACGCTGCGAGTCGCGTGTTGGTCCGATAGTAGCCGATGGATCATCGTATATCGGCAAGGCGCTTACTTGTGGAATCGGTCGGAATGGTCAGGGGCTCCGCCCGTTCTTGCCTCAAACTGTCCCCCTGGCAGTTTGCCACTGCGTGGACCGGCGCGAACTCCACTGTCCGCTGCGATCGAAGCTATCGAAGATTGCGGCGGCTGGATCGTGCGCATTCCCAATCCGAACTGGCGTCCGAAGTCGCTGTTCGATTTTTGATCCTGCGATCGCGCGCCGGAAAGAAAAAGCGGGCTTTGGGTCTGGTGGCTTCAACATTTCCCGAAAGGACTGACCCATGAACCCATCCAACTCTATCGCGCCGGAGCGTCCCGACTCGGCCGTTATAGCCGCTCAGAACGACGCCTTCCGCAGGTTTGTTTGTCTCGGTGAGACAGCGACTGATCCCATTCAAGGCCGCATGGTTGTTACGCAGTCCCTGTGCGCGGCTGGTGACGGCTTTGTGACCGAGGCCGTACAAGCCGTGGGCGCGTTCGACACCTTCGAGCCGGAGAACGATCCAGCAGGCTGGCACGATTTCGGATCGGTGACGATCCGCGGTGAGACCGTGTTCTGGAAAATCGACTTGTATGAAGCCGACAGTGATTTCCGCTTCGGCGCGGAGGCGCCGGACAATCCCGCAACCACCATGCGCGTGCTGACCATCATGATGGCGCGCGACTGGTAAGGGCAGGGCGCTCCAGACCTGTCCGCATCGAGCCCGCTCACCCTCGAAAGGGAGAGTGGGCCCTTTGTCCGTTTGATCCTCGACCTCGGGGATTGGTGCCCGTCTGAGCTGACGGGGATCTGGATCTCAATCACAAGGACAGACCATGACCCAAGCGTTCAAACCCGTCTCTGTCGCCATCGGCGATCTCGTCGCCCACCCGGCCAATGTGCGTGCCAAATCACCCGAAACCTATGCCTCGGAAAACATCGCGCATCTCAAGGCCAGCATCGCCGTTCTTGGCTTGCTGCAACCGCTGCTCGTCCAGAAGATCGACGGCAAGTTCGGCGTCCTCGCCGGTGGTCGACGCCACGCAGCGCTGCAGGAGCTCGTCGCGGACAAGTCTGCCAAGGGCTTCACTAAGAACACGAAGATCGACTGTCGCCTGGTACCCGACGATTGCGACGTGACGACAGCACTCTCGCTTGCGGAAAACATCACCCAGGCGCCGATGAACGCCATCGACGAGTTCGAGGCCTTCGCGCGGATGATGGAGGTCGATGGCCAGACGCCCGAGACCATCGCAAAAACCTTTGGCACGACGATTGCCGCCGTGAAAGGCCGCCTGCGTTACGGGCTCATCCATCCCGATATTCGCGACGCGGCCCGCGCCAAATCCATCACTCTCGATACGATGAAAGCCTTTGCAGATCACCCGAGCCAGGAGGTTCAGAAGGAGGTCTTTGAGGCACTCACCAAGGAGGACAGCTACCTGCAGGCCTACACCGTGCGGCAGGCGCTTAAGTCCCGCGGTGTGCAGGTCAGCGATGATATCGGAGCGTTCGTGCGCGAAGACTATGAGGCCCGGGGTGGCGCCATTGCCGCCGATCTTCTCGAAGAACATTCTGTGCTGGAGGACGCCGAACTGGTCGAGACCATCCTACTGGAAAAGCTCTCAGCCGCCGCAGAAGAGGCGCGGTCTGCCATGGGCTTTGCTTGGGGAGAGGCGGTGGTGCGCTATGACTATGCCGCGATGGCCGATTATGGCCGCGTCTACCCCGGACCGATCGAGCCTGACGCGAAGGGCCAGAAGCGCCTCGAGACGATCACGGCCGAACTTGAGAACCTGGAACGAGAGATGGAAGACGAAAGCCTCGACGAAGAGGCCTACGACGCGCTCTACGAGAAGGTCGATACGCTCGAAGCCGAGGCCCGCGATTTGCAGGAAGCCTACAGCGCCGAGGATCTCGTGCGGTCCGGCGTAATCGCGTCCTGGTCCGGCGGCCAGGTTACGCTCCATGTCGGTCTTGTGCGGCCGGATGATCGGACCGAAGCAAACAGCAAGGCGTCGAGTTCTGCATCCCACGATGGAACCCGAGACAGCGACGAGATTGTATATCCGGCCTCGCTGCAAGAAGATCTCAAGACCGAGCGCGCCATGGCGCTCGGCGCGGCCATGACCGTGCATCCGAAAGCCACGCTGGACCTGACGCTGTTCAAGCTGGTGAGCGATGTTGTCGGCACCGGCATGAGCGTCACGCAAGCCATCAAGGTCGATGCTCGCAAGGAGTATCGCACGCACGCGAAGATGGACGAGATTGACAGCACCTCGCTTGAGCAGGTAGCCGAGGTCCATGACGCGCTGAACCTCTCGTGGAACGACGAGACGATCTCGCCTGCTGAGCGCTTCGCCCGGTTCCGCGAGCTGAAGCCCACGGAGAAGGCCAAGCTCGTCGCTTTTGCGACCGCCGCAACCACGCAATCCTGCTTCGCGCGGGATCGGCAACGCGACAGCCTGATGCATGATTTCGAGATCGAGGTTATGCCGGACATCCGGGCCCATTGGACGCCTAATGCCGCGCTCTTCAACCGCTTCAAGAAGGCCTGGCTCCTCAAGATCCTCGGCGAGGAGTTGGGGCTCGCGCAGGAAGCCGTGACGCTGGCCTCGTCGAGCAAGAAGGAGATCGTCGCCTTCTGCGACAAGCTCTTCGCCGAGCCCTTTGCCACTCTGACGGATGCGCAGCTCGCGGCTGTGGCCGCCTGGTGCCCGCCCATGATGCAGACCGCCGGGGTCGCCTGTGATGAGGCAGAGCCCGAGGCGGACACCCCGGAGCCTGACAGCGAGGTCGCGCAAGCGGCCTGAGCCATCCCACGACCCGCGCACGCCTTTCCGCCAGCGCGGGTCGATCCTCTCACACCCAACGGAAAGACATCTCCATGGCTATTCTCAAATTCTCCGCGTCTGCCGTCGCGGCACAGATCGCCCATGCGCGCGCCTGCAAGACCTTTCTACCCAACTGGAACGGACCCGTGGACAAGCCCGCCCTGATCCTCATCGTCGGCAATGGGGTGCATCTGCGCTCGAACGGCATCAACGGGACGACCACCCGCATCGTCACGACTGAACGGGCTGATCCCTCCTTCGCGTTCGCCGATGGCATGAACCCGTTTCGCGACACCGACTGGATGGCGCAGCGCCGTATGGCGTTCCGCGAACTGACCGGCCAGTTCTACACCGACATCCTCGAAGACGTCGAAATGCTTATCGACCGGGGGCAGGGGACGATCCGGCTCTCCACCGATGGCCACAGCATCCGTGTGTTCGCTCGCCGAGCATCTGACTATCTTATCGGCGGGACCTACGACGTGCCCTCGGGGCTCGGCGGCACCTTCCGGGTCATCCTCAAGGATGCATGCGACACCTTTGCGATCGTGCAGAATTACGGCAATTGCGAAGACTTTGACGAGATGCTGCCTTATTGGGTGCCGCTCGATGAGCTGATCGAACTCGAAGACCGGAGGGTAGCATAGTGGGCTGGCTCTTCTACACCGACCGCCGGATCAAATCCTACGCCGACGAGAAGGCGGAAATCTCGCGCCTCTGTACCTTCGACAGCGGCGTCCGCCGGACTGAACTTCTCAAAGCCTGCAAGGTCGGGTCCACCTGGTATGCGGCGGCAAGGGTCACCAATCTTGACGGCACCCCGGTCGAAGATCGCACCTACACGCCGGACAAAGATGGCTCAATAACCTTCGCGGCGGTGTTTCTCACGCGCTACGATGACGGCTGTTGGGGCTATAAGGACATGGAGGAAAGCGCCGGCCCAGTAGAATCCCGTGCGCCGCTGAGCATTCTAAACCTGGTTTCCGAGATCAAGGATCCCGACAGCTACGCCCATGCCTGGCGCCAGCGCTGCCGCGTCTGGGCCGCCATCCCGGACTACGATGAAGGCGACAAGATCAGGCTTGCAAAGCCGGTGACGCTCACGGACGGCAGCACCTGCCAGATCGTGACCGCGACGTACTATCGCCGCGGACGGCAGAAGCGGCGCTGTTATCGGATCGAGGAAACCGGCGGCCTCGTCCGGCTGTCGAAAGCCTCGCTCGCAGGGTCGACCCTGCTAAGTACGCGTAAGGCGGAGGCGAGCCCGGTGCTCGCAGAGTTCTTCGCCGGGGCGGGCTCTGAAATTCCCTGAAAGGCTAGCTCAATCGATCCTTCTCACGCCCACGGTGCCTCCCAAAAAGTGCAAAGTGGGCGTTTTGTCCTGTCAGACCTGCAATCTGACATGAGAGGACGAGCCGATGGATGGTGCAGCCGCACGCAAAACACATTCTATTCCGACGAAGCGGGAACTGAAGGATGCCCTCGCCCACATCGGTGCGACGATCCGGCAAGAACCGCTGCAGAGCTCGACACTTGCGCGGATCATGCGACAGAGCTTCGGCCGCAGTGATGCAAGCGGTGCCTGGGATTGGCGCATGGCCTATGACATGATGCAAGCTGCGGCGATTGCAGAGCTTCTGCGCGACCAAGATGCGGATGCCACGACTCTGGCAGGCACCTTCGCCTCCCGGCTCCTGACCGAAACCCGCCGGTCCGAGCAGCAAATCCGTCTCCAACAGTTTTCGACACCGCTGTCCTATGCCGCCTTGGCGGTCCATGCCGCAGGACTCCGCAAAGGCGAGGTTGTCCTCGAGCCATCGGCCGGCACCGGAACGCTGGCCGCTTTTACAGCCCGCGCAGGCGCAAAGCTCAGCCTCAACGAAATCGACCCCTTCCGCCAGGCGCTTCTTGAGGTCGTTTTCAAGACGACGACCACTGACCACGACGCAGAACACATCGACGATCTTCTGCCGCCCACGGTTTCTCCATCGGTAATCGTGATGAACCCGCCTTTCGCGTCATCGGTCGATCGGTCGCGCGACAAACATATCGCGGCGAAGCATCTGATCTCGGCGGCCAAACGGCTGGCGTCGGGCGGGCGTTTGGTCGCCATCATGCCGACCGGCTTCACACCCGAGCGTGATGGGGCCCACTGGACCCGCGCAACGCGGATCGTCACGCCGCGTCTCGCACTCACGATCCCAGGTCATATCTATCGAAAGCTCGGGACTAGCGTCGACACGCAGCTCATGGTTTTCGACAAGGTGACCGAGGACTTCGAGATGATCCGAACTTCGGTCGAGACGCTCGAGGAGAGCCAGCGATACGTCGACGAGATCGCCATGAGCCGACCGGTCGTGATTGCGCAACAGCAGCACCGACACGTCATTCCTCAAAAAAATCCCCAGGCGAGCGCACAGCCGCTGAAGCAGAGGCAGTCCCGCCCGAAACAGCTCCCGACCACCCGACCCACTCACGCAGTGCGGCCGCTCACTTTCACCCAACTTGCGGCCCCGCGTGACAACGTGCCCGTGTCAGATATCTACGCGCGCTACCGCCCGCAGCGGATCGAGATCGCAGGCGCGCAGGAACATCCCACGCCGCTGGTCGAGAGCATCGCCATGGCCTCTGTCGCACCGCCGCAGCCGTTGAGTCCAAGTGACGACTCATTGCGGTTGCCCGCACGTCTGATTGAGGAGGGGGATCTCTCCGAGGCGCCGCTCGAGACGATCATCATGGCAAACGACGCCCATGCGCGCGATCTGCCCGGACGCTTCACCGCCGATGACGATCAATCCAAGCTTACCCGCGCAGACGACGACCCGGAGGCGCAGGCCTACCGGCTGGGCTATTTCCTCGGAGATGGCACCGGCTGCGGGAAGGGCCGGGAATGCGCGGGGCTCATTCTCGTGAACTGGCTCGCGGGTCGTCGCAAAGCGGTCTGGATCTCGAAATCTGCCACGCTCATCGAGGACGCGATCCGTGACTGGACCGATCTCGGCGGCTCGCCTGCCGACATACAGCCGCTCTCCAAATGGAAGCCCGACCATCCTATCGGCATGGGTGACGGCATCCTCTTTGTGACCTACGCAACATTGCGCTCGGCAGGCAAATGCGGCACTACGCGCCTCAGCCAGATCCTCGACTGGATGGGGGACGGGTTCGACGGCGTGCTGGCCTTCGACGAGGCCCATGCCATGCAGAACGCCGCGGGGTCCGAGGCGGGCCGGGGTATCAAACCTTCGCAGCAGGGCCTTGCCGGGTTGCGCCTGCAACTCGCAGCACCGCGGGCGCGGGTTTTCTACATCTCGGCGACAGGAGCCACGAGCGTGCACAACCTGGCCTATGCCTCCCGCCTCGGTCTTTGGGGGCAGGGGGCGGAGTATCCGTTCCCGAGCCGCGAGAGTTTCGTCTCGGCTATGGAAGCCGGCGGTGTCGCGGCCATGGAGGTGGTCGCCCGGGATCTCAAGACACTTGGACTCTACACCGCACGTGCGCTCAGCTTCGACGGCGTCGAATACGATGTGCTCGAACATGCGCTGACACCGGCACAGATCGAAATCTACGACGCTTATGCTGGCGCGTTCCGCACAATCCATCAAAACCTTGAAGCGGCACTGACAGCGACAGGTGTGAATGACGCCTCTGGCGAGACGAACGCGTCGGCTGCCAAGGCCTCGGCCAAGTCGCGGTTCGAGAGCACCAAGCAGCGATTCTTCAATCATCTGCTGATGGGGATGAAAGCGCCTAGCGTGATCGATGCGATGCGCGGGGATTGTGAATCGGGTTATGCCTGTGTCGTCCAGGTCGTCTCCACCGGCGAAAGCCTTCTGAAGCGCCGGCTAGAGACGATGAACCCTGAAGACGAGCTGGTCGAAGGGGCGCTCACACCAAGGGATTATGTGCTGAGCTACCTGGAACAGGCTTTCCCGATCCATGCCCAGAAACTCGTCGAGATTGACGGCAATGTCGTGGCCGAACCACTACGCGATGCGGATGGCCAGTTGGTGGTCTCGCGAGAGGCGTTGCAGCTGCGCGAGGAGGCAATGGTGGAATTGATGTCTCTCGCACCGATTCCCTCAGCGCTTGATCAGATCATCTGGGCCTTTGGCGACGAGGCGGTGGCAGAAGTCACAGGGCGCTCGATCCGTCCGCTCAAGTCCTCCGACGGTGCCCTCTACATCGAAAAGCGCGCTGCGAGCAGCAATTCGTCAGAGACGTCTGCCTTCATGGATGGCGAAAAAGACATTCTGATCTTTTCCGATGCGGGCGGTACGGGCAGGTCCTACCACGCGTCCGAGACCGCGAAGAACCAGAAGTGCCGCCGCCACTACCTCCTTGAGCCGGGCTGGCGCGCCGATGCCGCGATCCAGGGGCTTGGACGCACGCATCGCTCTGCGCAGGTGACGGCCCCGTTCTTCCGGGTCTGCACCTCGGATGTTCATGGCGAGAAGCGCTTCACTTCAACGATCGCGCGGCGGCTCGATCAGCTCGGGGCCCTCACCAAGGGTCAGCGCGAGACGGGTGCCCAGGGGATGTTTCGCCCGGAAGACAATCTCGAAAGCCCCATCGCGCGGGCGGCGCTCCGCGGCTACTATGCCGATCTCGCCGCAGGCCGCGCCGCAGCGATGGATTACGAGACTTTCACGGACTGGACGGCGCTGCGCCTCATCGACAAGGATGGTGTGCTGCTCGAAGACCTGCCGCCGATCCAGCGCTTCCTGAACCGCGTCCTCGCATTGCCGATCCACATGCAGAACGCGCTCTTCGAAGAGTTCACGGCGCGCATCAGCGACCAGACCGAACGCGCCCGGGCGGCGGGCACGCTCGATCTGGGCGTCGAAACGTTGCGCGGCGAGCGGATCGAACAGGTCTCGGCGGAAGATCTCTGGACCTGCCCGAAATCCGGTGCGGTTACACGGATCATCGGACTGGATGTCACCGATCCCGTTCATATTCTGAGCGCGGATGCCGCTCTGGAGCGCCATGCCAGCAAGGTGCCCATGGTCAACCGGGCATCCGGGCGGGCCGCGCTTCTGTCAGCCCGGCCCATGCAGTTCTACGACGAGGATATCGTCACGCTGATGCGGAAACTCGTGCGGCCAGCAGGCTCCTCTTACCTCGAAGAAACGAGGTTCGAAGCGTCGGCGTGGGAAGGAATTGGCAAGTGTGAGTTTCGTCGCCTATGGGACGGTGAAGCCGACAGCCTGCCAAAGACAACCACCACGCGCCTCTACCTTCTCACGGGTCTTCTTCTGCCGATCTGGAAGGACATTCCGTCGGGCAATGAGCGCATCTATCGGATCACGCCGGAAGGCTATACGAGCATGATCGGGCGCACCGTCAGCGAAGACGGTGTGGCGGCGCTCAGAGCGCGGTTCATGGTCGGGGCGCCGAAGTCGGTCGAGGACATGCTGACGGCGGTGCGGGGGTCCACACAGTCGGTCGATCTGGGTCGTGGGCTGTCGCTTGTCCGCCGTCGGGTCGCGGGCGATGTGCGCTTCGAGATCGAAGGGGCGGATCGCGGTGCCATCGATGCCCTGAAGGCCGCGGGCTGCTTCACGGAGATCATCGCCTTCCAGCTGCGGGTGTTCCTGCCCCATGGGGACGGTGTCGACAGCGCCGGGATCCTCAGACGGATCATCGGTGAGACCACCGAGGATGCGGATCGCGCCGCCTGAAAGGGAAAGCGGGCCTTGGGTCGGGGCGCGCGGGAGAGCCTTCTTGCTGTCTCGCGCGCTAAACCTCATGGAGAAGGACCCGACTAATGACCAAACCTCAGACCGACTATACAGCAATGATGGAGAAGTGGCGGGCAGACCGCGAGGCCGCTCTCAAGACCGCACGAGCCGAGCTGATCGCCGCGCTCCGCGCCGTCGGCGTGACGAAAATGATTGCCGAATACGAAGGTTACGGCGATTCCGGCAATGTCGAAGACATCACGTTGCAGCCAAACGAGGTGACACTGGATGAAGACCTCACGCGAAAGCTCGAGGACTTCGCCTGGTCCGTGGCCTACAACCAGCATCCCGGTTTCGAGAATAACGAAGGGGGCTACGGGACCCTGACCTGGGACATCTCTGTCGACAGTATCACGCTCGATCATGCGGATCGATACGTCGAGTGCTCGCACAGCTATGACGAGGGGCTCTGACATGGCCCATCCCATCCATCACGCCGAAAGCTCCGCCCGCAAGTTCGGGGGCACGCCGTCCGACTATCAAGGTATTCACGATTGGATGGACGCCTCCAAAGAGCATCTCGCCCTCTTCACGCACCGCGCCCTGCGGCATCACACCCAAGGCATTTTCGAAGCCGAACGGGTCTTCGGTCTGACGCTCACGAATTCCGTGGGTCGGGTGATCCCGGTCCGTTGGGTTGGCGAACAACATGTGAAGGAAGACTGCCAGGGCCGCATCCCAAGCCTGGCCGATTGGTTCACGCGCATCGCGCCTGCACCGTGGATGGCCAATGGACGTATTGATCGGGCATCCAGTGAACCCTGCGGCGATCCACGGGAGGCGTGGATCGCAGCCGTGTCCTCCGGTCGTACCATTCTGGGATTGCGGGACTGGATGGCCTCACGTGGGCAGAAGGACGAGAACCGTGCGCGAGAGCCAGCGTCGCACATCTCCACCAACGCCAGTGCAAGCTGCGATAGCAGAGCGGAAAGGAAAGAGGGCTTTGGGAAGTTGTGATCCCACGAGGGGTCGAAAAGCAAACTATCGGGCACTGATCGCAAGACTGGCCCGAGCAACTCGGAAAAGGAAAATCCCATGTTCGCAGGAACACTCACCAAAACAACCGACACCGCCACCGCCGTATACAACGGCTTGATCCACTCCAGCCGCTTCGACATTGCGATCCAGTTGGAGACCCGCCCGAAGATGTCCGAGCGCAGCCCGGACTTCGACGTCACCGCTGTTAACAAGTCTGGTCGTAAGGTGCGTATCGGCACCGCATGGAATGAGACCGGCAACACCACCGGCAACCCCTACATCTCCATTCAGCTCGACGTTGGCCTCGGACCATTCCGCGTCAATGCGGTGCAGTCGAAAGAAGCCCGCGAGGCGCAGAGCGATCGGTTCGAGATCATCCCGCTCGTCTCCACCGGCACCATGAAATCCGGATCGATCTCCGGTGAGCTGACGGCAATGGATGTCGACAACGCGTTCACTGGCTATATCGCCAACATGATGTTCGATCTCCAGTTCATGCTGATCGAGAACGACTACAAGTCGGAGCAGACCCACCCCGACTACCGCATCGAGGTCAGCTCGCCCAAGGGCACGCCCATCCGCGTCGGCTCGGCCTGGATGGCCAAGAGCGTGCGGACTGGGAACGAGTATGTCTCGCTCCTGATCAACACGCCCGATGGCGATCTGCGCGTCAACGCCGTGCAGAACGAAGAACAGCGCTGCGGCCAGACCTTCTCGATCATCCCGTTTGTGGACAATGGCGAGAGGGAACTGGGCGAAGGCGCAGGGCTGTCGCTGGTCGCCTGATCACCGGCCGAAGGTCACGACATATCGAGCAGGACGGTTGGGTCTCAGACCAACCGAGCAGGGAGCCGCGGAAACGTGGCTCCCTTTTGCTGTTTCGGCAAGGCTCACGGGTAATGTCGCGAATGGCGACCATCAATGCTCTGACGAGTAGGACGCGAACAGCTTTATCTGCGGCTGTCGACCTGACTGGCCGACCCGTCGCTATTCCTGAAACTGTTTTCGCGCCGATGCCAGCTTTACCCAGTCACGGCCACCAAAAGCGACGAGCGCGAGGTAGATGACGCCGCCTGCTATATCCGGTTTGAACACGATGGTCAGTCGTTGGCAGGACCCACCGTGGCGCACGAGCCAACCTTTGAGCTTTCCTGAAAGTCGCACACCAGAGGTTGGATTGGACGCGATCGAGGCCAACAATGCATCCACTTCATCGAGGCGACGCTCTGCTGCCGCAACATCCCCATCTGTCACGTGGACAATGTGATCCACCATGCCGATGAGATCCCGCTCGAAGAACGGGTGCCGGACGAAGTGCATCAGTTTCTTTGCGTCAAAGCGGCCAGATGTTCTCGGGCACTTTCAGTCACCCTCGTGGCTTCGCCAACAGGTTCCCACTGGTCGAGTGGCAGTGACAGACGCCGTTCCAGTTCTGCCTCGAGAACGGACCTTTCCCGCTCACGCTCTGCTTTGGCCTTCGCCAACTCTCCGGAAACCGCCGCGCTCATGTTTGGGTACTCCCCGGCCTCGACCAGTTCTTTTGCGAAGGCGTAGGCGGTAACCGTAAAGCTGACGGTCTGTTTCTGAACGCTCATGTCGGCTCCTTTGGTATTCCAACAGACTACCGCGACGAAAGTCCGTTGGCAATGGCGTTCAGGTTCAGGCCAGTGCTAGGACAGATAGGCTGACAGCTTCACCCGCTCGTTCGCCAAGTCGCAGGGGAGAACAGGCCGTTGGCCTGTCGCGCATTCGGCCATGCGGCCTCACCGCGGCGTTGCACCCAGGCCCCGGTTTGCCCGCCTCGCGAGCACGTCCCTTCCCGGCCGCTCCGCCGGATTGCGCTCTGGTCTGTTGTGGCCGAGGCCAAAACGATCCCGCCGCTCCATCCGTCGCCCGCGTCCGGTCGGTCCGTTTGCCTGCTCGGGTCGGGCAAACCTACCGACACACCACACACACATGAGCGCGGAAGCATATCCTCCGGATGGCCCCCAAATCAGCCCACGTCAAGGATCGCAAAACTTTTCGGCAAGAGCGGGGCCTGTGGCGCGGGGCGGTCCCGTGCGCGAGGGCGCGCATGTGTCGGGGCCCGCGCTCGGAAAACTTTTGCGCCCGGCAAGCCGGCGGCTGCGCCGTCCCTGACCCGGGCAGATTCGGAAACCAGACGTACGGCCATGCCACCACACTCACGTGGTGGTCAGTCAAACATCTGGAGAACCGACATGGCTTACGACCAAGCGAACACCTACGAGACGATCGAACTCTTTGGGCTGACCGAGAAGGATGCCCACCTTCCGATCCCCGAGGATCACATTCTGACCGACAGCATCATCCGCGAGACCTTCGAGGCGCTGCTCGGACAGCTGCGGAACACCGGGCTGGAAGCTGAGATCGAACCGCTAGCCCACGGGCTCGCGACGATCCTGCAGCGCCGCAAGATCGCGATTGGAAAAGAGTTGGATCGCACCGCCGACAAGATCGGCGCGCTGGCGAAGAGCCACGACGGCTCGGAGATCGCCGAGACCGCGCTCGAGGAAGCGCAGGGCCGCTTCCTGCACCTCCGCGAGATTGTCGGTGCCATCGAGAAGATGACCGAAGCAGCCGCCGAGTGCTACGAGGTCGAGACCGGACACGCCTTCATCCCAGCGGCGGGATCGCGGACGAGCGCGAAAGCTCAGGAGACGGGCGCTGTCTTTGAAGCAAAGCAGCTTCTCGAGCAGCATGATCGGGAGACCGCCGCAAAGTCGAAAGTCGAGGGCGTGCCCCTTATCGTCTCAGGTGCCACCGACTGGACCGACATCGACGTCATCTTCTCGACGCTCGACAAGGTTCGGGACCGTATCAAGCAGAACCGCAACCAGGAGATCTTCCTCTGCCACAAAGGCGGGAAGCACGGGGCTGAGATGATTGCGGCCCGGTGGGCTCGGGCCCGGGGCATCCCGCAAGCGCGGTTCGATCCGCGCTGGTCAGCCCACGGACGGGCGGCACCGTTCAAGTGCAACGATGAGATGCTGGATGACAAGTTCGCGGCGACCGGGGTCGTGCTCTTCGGCGGCAACGGCGTGGCGCTGAACCTCGGACAGAAAGCTGAGGCAAAGGGGCTGACCGTGATGCGGGTCGCGGACCCTGCGAAGAAGACAGCGGAAAGCTGAAGTGGAGAGGGTCGCATTCGGGCGGCCCTTTTGTCGTTCTCACGGGAGTGGGATCACCCGTCGGGGGCACTATGAGCGCTGCGTCTCCAGTTTCGATCTGACGGCGCGCTACAGCTGCGGCCATCCGATGAGCGGCAGCTTACCCGCTGCTGCGAACCAACAGTGAAGCATCACTCTCTCCCGAACGGTGTCGGCCGGACAGCCAAGCATGAGGCTGAAGACGACGCTTTCGGCCCAGTGTCGCGGATCCTCATACCGACGCAAGGCGGCAGAGTGTCGTCTATGGCACGACGTATCGGTGATCCAGAAACAGGTCGAAGCATCAAAGCCGCCCGCTCATCCGCGTCTCTCCTTCTTGCTCATTGATGTGGATCGCACGGGGTCGGCCCGGTCGTATCCTCCGCTGACGCTTCGGCAAGCACAAATACGGCTTCCACGGGCGGGCCCGCGGACCCTCCGCATTTGCGCTTGCACCCGGTCCTGGTGCCCCCGTGCCAGTCGATCCCCATCGCAACAAGGAGAGACCAAATGACCAACCACTATATCGCAACCATTCCCGTCAAGTTCACCGACAACGACGGCCAGGAACGGACCCGCTTCCAGCGCGTCGGCGCGATGTTCCGCAACACCCGCAACGGGGACGGTTCGGAGTTCTTCAGCCTCAAGCTCGACTTCCCCGTCGCGGTCCAGGAGCTGGTGATGTTCCCGCCGAGCGCGAAAGAACCCGAGGCTTGATCCGCCTCGCGGAGGGGCCGCCTTCGGGCGGCCCTGTTCCGTTGCCGGAACCGCTGCGCGAGGAAAGGAGAGCCGGGCCGGTGGCCCGGCTCAAGTTATGGATGGCGGGACCGCAAGCGGTCCCGGTGGAAGAACAGAGATGGTCCGTGACAGGGCGGTCCACCGGCCTCAAGGGGGCCATCCGGAATAACCCTCCGGCTGCGCCTTGTCGGGTTTTTCCGGCAAAGATTTGGCGGGCCAAATCTGGCCACCCTTGACCCCGCCGGCCCGCCCCATCCGAGAGGGTTTGCGCCGCCCCCTCGCTTCCGTCCGAACACATGCGTGTTCGGTCAAAAGCTCTGGCGCGGGCATAAGTGAAACCGGGCGGAAGTCTTGATGTGAGGGTAGCCGCGAGGCGCACATCAGGCGGCATGAAACTTGGCGTTTCGATGGTCGCCCCTCCCCACGGGTGCTCGGCAAAAAGCGGCCCAGAAACAGAAATCCTGTTGAGATTCAATAATACTGCATTGACACAAACCATTTGCTTTGTGAGTATAGAGAGGTCGCTGCTGAAGGTGGCAGGAAATAGGGGGGCTTTCTTCGCGTGTCCCAAATGAAACGACTGACCGCTGCCCAGAAGATGGAGATCGTGCGCGAGGCCGCCGAGGGCGTCTCGACGGCGGTTCTCTCCGAGCGGTTTGGGGTATCCCAGAGGGCGATCCAATACACGCTCAAAGCCGATGCGGAGCGGCAGAAGGACACCGCCGTGGCGACGGCAGCCGTGACCGTTAAGCTGACACCTGATGAGCTCGAGGCGCTGGACGCGGTGCTCTCCGCGGCGGGGATCGAGACCCGCACAGAGGGGCTGAGACGGCTTATCCAGGCCGCTGGCGGGACCTTTGTTCCGGACGTGGCGCTGGCAGCCGAGATGGTGCGCTACAGGACGTTGTTGAATGAGGTCGGGAACGGAGTTGCGCAGCTCACGAAACGTATGGCCGAGGCCAACCAGACAGGGCAGGGGGTGGCCGCGTTCTCCGATCTCAGGTTGGCGCAGATGCGGGGACTGGCGCGCTTCGTGCTGGACTCTGCCGATGAGATAGACCTGCTGGTCCGTCGCCGCCGGGACGCGATGCAACTCGAAGCGACAGCCGCCTTGAGGGAGTTTGCCCATGCGGCTGAATGATGCTGTCAATGACGTGACCGGCGAGGTCTTCCGGGATGGCTGGAGCCGGATCCGCGGGTCTATGCAGGGGCTCCATGTCAAGAAGCAGCGGCAGCTGATCCGGGCCGCAGCGGGCCATCGCGCGGCGGTCTTCAAGGCGATCCGGGGCGGGGGTACCCATTCCAAATCCGAGCTCTCGAACCAGCTCGGCTACCTCACCACAAAGTCCACCTATATCGTGGACAGTTCCGGATTCCTGGACGGTAAGGCGAAGCTCGACAGCAAGGAGATCAAGGACCTCACGGAGCGCCTTGCGAAGCGCTGGAGTGCCGGGTTCAAGCCAAAGCTCGGGCAGACGACCCATATGCTTCTCTCCTATCCGATTGGGACACGCGGCGAGGATGTGCGCGATATCACCGCAAACGTTGCCGAGCGGTTCTTCCAGACCGACGAAGGGCACTTCGATTACATCATCGCGGTGCATGAAGATCGGGATCACCCGCACGCCCACATCGTCCTGAACCGCCGGTCCCAGGAAGGGGAGTTTTTCTTCCTCGGACGGGATCACCGGTTCAACTACGACGACTTTCGCCTCGCAATGGTCGAGGAGGCCGAAAAGTACGGCGTGCGGCTGGAGGCGACCCGTCGGCTCGACCGGGGCGTGGTGCACTACCCTCCGCGCACCCGTGAAGTCTACGCGGCCAAGGAGAAGGACTGCGCGGCGGAACCGCGGCCCCGGGTCGGTGCTGATCTGGAGCGTGCGCTTGCCGAGATCACCAACACAAGAACCGTCTATCACGCACTTGCCTCGGAGGCCTCGCGAGAGGCCCGAGAAGACATATCCGGCGCCCTCTTCCGGGCTGTGGAGCTTCTGGCACAGGGCGGCAAGCTGAACCTACAAGGAGACGTCTACATGGCCGAGGAGCAATCATTCGACGAGTTGAGAACCCGCTACGCCGACCAGGTGGCACGCGTCCAGGGGATGATCGCGGAAAGGCCCGAGACGGAGCGTCCGCGGCTCGAGCGCAGCCTCAACGAGATCCAGGCACGGCTCGCCCATATGCAACCTCTGGGTCTCCGGTCGGGGACGCTGACCGAGCGGCCGTCGGACGGCGGGGTGTATTCCGAGGCAAACATCGACCGGGACCAATTGGTGCGGATGCAGGAACCCGACGTCCGGGCGCAGATCGACACTGCGCTCAGAGGCACGGGGATCCGGTCCTCGGTCGTCATTGCGCGGATGGAGACCGGGGCGCAGAACGCTGCCCTCGAGCGGCAATGGATTGCGGATGATCTCCAGCGGGTGGCCAAGACCGACGGGCTCGACCTCGAGCGTCGTGCCGATCTTGAGACCGCGCGCGCGGCACTGAACCGGGCTCATGTCCAGCTCGGCATCACGCTTGAGCGAAACGAAGTCCTTCGCCAGGACGGCGTGATCGATGTTGAACGCGACGCGCCTTTGACCGATCGCACAGTATCGGAAAGCGAGATGCGCGCAGAGACGAAACCCGTCCGCGCGCCCACGCTGCACCCGGAGGTGCGGCGGGTTCTCGACCATGAACGGGCCGGCGAGATGACCGCCCCCTTCGTGGACCTGGAACAGCGACTGGACTATCGGGAGGCCGTCGAGCGGGAACTCGATGCGGAGCAGATCGAGCAGCTGCAAGACGGCGACACGGACGTCCTCCGAGAGCAGATCTCGGATCGTCTTGACCGGCTCTATGCCGCGAAAGTCTACCTTCAGTCCGACGAGGCGACCGCGAACAGCGAGGCGGCGCGGGCCGTCGTCGAGGAAATAGCTGAACGGGAATACGAGCTTCAACGGGCCGATCTCACCGATGGCGAAAAAGAGCGCGGGGAGACTCACTGATGGGCGGCTTGGGGAGAAGGCGGCTCGCTATCGGTGTGGTTCTGGTGACCCTCGTCGCCATCGCGATTGGCTACGTGATCGCTTCCGCCGTGCTGACCTTCCGTGATTTGGGCTTCCAGGCCAACATCGATTTTTTGTACATCGCTGAGAACTACCTCGCGTTCCGGGAAGTGAGACCCGACGACTTCCGTCTCATCAACCTGATCATGGGTGGGGCAGGGATCCTGGGTCTTCTGATGAGCCTCGCGATGTCCGGTTCTGCCCTTACCCGCTTCGGCTACACCCATTGGCAGACCCGCCGGGAGATGAAGCGGAACGGGTTCTTCGGCCCGCCCGGCACTGGTTTCGTGATCGGCAAGCTCGGCAAGCCATCCTCCCGAGCGCCATTCCTCTGCTCGAAGACCTTCCCGCATGCACTGATCGTAGCACCAACCGGGCGCGGCAAGACAACCGGCTTCGTCATACCGAACCTGCTCACCTGGCAGGGCTCGGCTGTTGTCCTCGACGTGAAGGGCGAATGTTATGACGCCTCGGCGCGCCACCGCGCTGCGGCGGGAGACACGGTCTATCGCTTTGCCCCGACAGATTGGGAGAACAAGCGCACCCATCGTTACAACCCGCTTCTCAGGATCTACGAGTTGAAAGACCCGGCACGCCAGCAGATGGAGCTGTTGCTCCTCGCGACGCTCTTTCTGCAGAACGATAACGACCGGGTGCAAGGCCTCCTGAAGGGCGGGATAGATCTCTTCGTCGCCGCGGGGCTCCTGGCCATTCAGCGGCAGCGACCAACGCTGGGCGAGATTTACCGCATCGCCGCCTCGGGCGGGCATAAGCAGAAAGAATATCTTGCGCGCGCTCATGAAGTTTGGAACCCGGCCGCACGGTTGATCTTCACTAGGCTCGCGTCGACCAACAACGACACGCTGACCTCTTATGTCTCGCTCCTGATGACATCCGGACTCGATCAATGGCAGAACCCGGCGATCGATGAGGCCACTGCGGTGTCGGACTTCGACTTCCGGACGATCCGCAAGCAGCCGTTCAGCGTCTATCTCGTGGTTCAGCCGCTCATGGTGAAACCACTTGCTCCTCTGATCCGGCTCTTCTTCTCGGACCTGCTCTCGGCGCTCATGGAAAAGGAACCGGGATCGGATGAGCCCTGGCCGGTGATGATCCTACTCGATGAGTTCAACCGTCTCGGCAAGATGCCCATCGTTGCCGAGAGTATCGAAATCCTGCGGCAGTATCGCGGGCACCTTGCAATCGTCACGCAGACCATCCCCGCCATCGACGAGATCTACGGCGAGAACACACGGCGTGCGCTCCAAGGTAATGCCGGCATCAAGCTCTACCTGACCCCCTCCGACGAAAAGACGGTCGAAGAGCTGAGCAAGGCGGTTGGCAAGACCACAAAGACCGTGGTGACCCGCTCGCGTGCGATCGGCAAGAACCCCTTCGAAGGCCGAAGCCAATCGGAGCGCACTGAAGAGGTCTCGCTCCTCCCCGAGGACGAGGCGCGGCGGCTGCCACTCGACGAAATCATCGTCGTGGTCGATGCGCAGATGCCGGTCCGGGCCAAGCGCGTGGTGTATTTTGAGGACCCATTCTTTAAGAACATCCATGCCGCCCAGAAGGGCGACCTGCCGTTTCCGGAAGGACCCGTAGCACCGATGGGAGAGTTGCCCTTGAGCGTCAGGGCGACGCCCACGGCTCCGCGGGGATCAGGTTTGTCGGAACGAGATTTTGAGGCCAGGATGGGGATTGGCGAGCGCCGTCGAGAACCGTCCGCCTATCCGGATCCAACTATGGATGGGCGGCGTGCGCGCGCCGCTTTGCTATCGGACGATGAGCGGCAGTTCGAGATGGATTTCGGGGCACGAACGGAGCTTGATGTCGAGGTTTCTAGCGAAGATGATGTGGCCGTCGTTCAGGAGGCGCTGAATGAATTAGAGCAACTAGAGAGTGAGCTTTCGGGTCTCGCGCATCGGTCTTAAACGACCGTTGCGCACAGAACGGACATTGGAATCAGGTGTGACGAAGGGCGGCTCCGAGCCCACACACGGAGCGCCAAAATCCTGCTGCGCGCGCACGCAGCGTGGATTTTTCTGCGGAGACGCGAAAACCTGTGTTTCAACGTGGCGGAGATTGCGGTCATTCAGGCAAAGTGCAGCAATTCTGAAACCATGGATTCACGCGACGCGGACCAAACATCCATTGGCCGTGAAAAGCTGAATGGCCACTTTTAAGCAAAGCACAAGCAATAGACACTGTTTTTTAAAGAAAAAGCACGAAGAACGGCGCATCCTTTTTTTGTTTTTCGCGAGTGAATCAAGCGCGTTCCTGGCTCATCGTAAACGCTGAGGTGTAGGACATGAGCCAGCCAACGGGAACACGTAAAGGCCCAGGCGAGACGATCCCAAAGACGTTCGACGGGCGACGCGCAAACAATATTCTGTGGAAGAGAAAGCCAGGAATGCAGGCTGCGATTGCTATCTTCCAATCCCAGCTCTCCAAAAGGGCGACATGCTCGATTTCCAAAAGAGACGGCCGGATTCAGCGCAACCGTTCGAGATGAAGATCGACCTGTTCGCTAAGCCGCGACTTAGGCCATTCTTTGGGATCGAGCACCGCACGCATAGCCAAGCCATCAACGAGAGCGATAATCGCCTCAGCCTCCTGCAGAAGATCGGTTTTTGAGCTGATCTCTCCTTGCGCCTGCAGCGTTTCCAGGTATTCGCACAGGCGGCGCACCCATATCTTGTGCGATTCTGACTGTACCGCGCGGGCATCTTTGTCGGTCAATGCCATCGTCCAGAAATTCAGCCAAACGACCACGTCGGCAGATCTTCTCCTTCCGATCGGAAGCATCTCCAGCAGATATGCACGAAGATCATCCAGACTTGCGACGTGAAGGTTCTTCAGGTTCTTTTCAAGCCGTTCTGTCAAATAGGTCACGGATGCGATGACAAGCGCCTGTTTGTTCGGAAAATAGTGCTGAAGAGTTCCCGTGGTACACCCCGCCTGACGTGCCACGTCCATCAGCCTCAGGTTACCGACTCCGATTTTGGCAATGACTTTGCAGGCTGCTTCGGCAAGTTCTTCGCGTCGCTTGTCGTGATCAACAATCCGGGGCATTGACAACAAGTCTCCTCTTTTTTATTGTCACGAAAATGTTAAAAACCTTTGCATGAACGGGCGCATACTTCGCAAACAGTCCGGCCACCACTTGCTTAGCTTTAGGGCAGATAGGTACACGAGCGCAGATGAACACATGGCTGCTCACGCCCTAACAGATTTGTTCAGTGCTGCCAAATAGATGGCACCGCGATGAGAAATGCATCAAAGGATTTAGTGTTCAAGCGAGTTTTCAAGTCAGACCCAGCAAAACCGAGGTGCCCGAAATGAACCAACAACCCACACCAGACATGCGCCCTCGCCAGCAGCCTGAATGGCAACATGTCACTGAAAACGTCGCGTTCGTACGGCGGATCGGCGGCGTGGCGATACGTGATTTTGAACGCACGCTCGATATGGACCGGATGTGCACCTACCGGCTGCACCGCTTTCAGGAACAGCTGGTGGCAAACGATTGCGCCGGAGCAATTCTCTTTGGCTCATTTAATGCGCGCTATGTGACCGGCACAAAGACCCAAGCCTATAACCTGCATAACCCGTATCGCGCTATCTTTGTGGCGCCAGAAGGGCTTGCAATCTCATTTGATTGGGCGGGCATGGATCTGGATGGTTTGCCCGTGACAATCGGAGAACGCCGCGATGCCAAAATCGCGACCTACTTCCCCTCCGGTGAACATGGCCAGTCTCGTGCCGTGGAATTTGCCAAAGAAGTTGCCGGACTGCTGCGAGAGTCTTCGGGAGGCAGCAATATGCGGATGGCCCTCGATCTTGCGGAACCCTCTGTAACGCTGGCCTTGATCGACGAAGGCATTGAACTGGTCGGCGCTGAGAAGCTGATCGAGCACGCCGCCGTGATAAAAAATCAGGACGAACTTTATTGTCTTGCCTACACGGCTTCGCTTGGAGAGGCCGGGCTTGCGCGCATTCGTGAAAACCTCCGCCCCGGAATTTCGGAGATCAAGCTGTGGTCCGAGCTCAATCGGGTGAACATCGAGGCCGAAGGCGAGTCCTTTGAGTACCGTCTGCTTTCATCTGGCGGGCGCACCAACCCTTGGGGACAAGAAGCCAGCGAAAAACTCATCCGCGCAGGCGAACTCGTCGGGTGCGACACGGGCATGATCGGACCCTACGGATATGGCGCGGATATTTCACGGACGTTCTTTTGTGGACCGGGACGTCCCAGCGATGAACAGCGCCGATTGTATGCGCACGGCCTCGATAACCTGCGCCACAATCTTTCGCTGGTCAAAGCGGGCGTATCGTTTGAAGAGCTTTCAAAAAACTCCTGGCTGGCGCCCGAAGAATTCCGCGCCAATCGCTATAACGGGGTCTATCACGGCCTTGGAATGGGCGATGAGTGGCCGTCGATCCCTCTGCCCGATCACTGGGACGAAGAGGGATATGAAGGTGAGCTGAAAGAAAACATGGTCATCTGTGTCGAAAGCACAACGGGCCGGGAAGACGGCGTAGAATGCGTTCGGCTCGAAGAGACCGTTGTGGTGACTGAAAACGGATACCAGTTGCTCTCAACCTTCCCCTTCGAAGAAGAGCTGATGTGACTAGGTGACTGATGAAGTTTTCTGCAACACGCGGCTCCCTGAAGCCGATACAGTTGCAAAAAGTTGGACTGAAGCAGTCTAAGCTTTGAGACTGAGACTGGATGAGCAACGCATACATAATCGACGGTATCAGAACGCCCTTCGGTCGCCACGGCGGGGCGCTTTCGCAGGTTCGTGCCGATGATCTGGCAGCGATACCGATATCGGTGCTGATGGACCGTGCGTCTGGGTTGTCCGGTGAGGCAATCGACGACATCATACTGGGCTGTGTCAACCAGGCTGGCGAGGACAGTCGAAACGTTGCGCGTATAGGGGCCCTTCTGGCCGGGCTACCCCCCTCAGTTCCTGGCATGACACTGAATCGGCTCTGCGGATCAGGTCTTGACGCGCTCGGCACTGCCGCACGCGCGATCCGCACCGGCGAGGTTGACTTGATCTTCGCTGGAGGCGTCGAACATATGACCCGTGCCCCCTTCGTGTTAGCCAAGTCTGAGACCCCATATTCACGCAAGGTTGAGATCTACGATACCAGCATCGGCGCGCGTTTCCCAAATTCAAAGCTGGGCGCGGGTTACGGAACCGACACGATGCCTCAGACTGCTGACAATCTGGCAGAGCAATATGATATCTCGCGCGCAGATCAGGACGCATTTGCGCTACGTTCGCAGCAGCGCTGGACCAAGGCGCATGCCGCCGGTTGGATTGCGGGAGAAATTACGCCGGTCCGCATCGCACATTCCAAGGGCGAGGTGCTGGTTGTGGATGCGGATGAACATCCTCGCCCGGAGACTTCGGCTGAACAGCTCGAACGGCTCAGACCCATCAACGGATCTGAGAAATGGGTAACGGCGGGTAATGCCTCGGGCATCAACGACGGGGCGGCTGCGATGCTCGTCGCATCAGATCAGGCTGTCGCAAATCACGATCTGACTCCGCGTGCCCGAATTGTCGGCATGTCCGTGGCCGGGGTGGAGCCAAGGATCATGGGTTACGGGCCTGTTCCCGCAGTCAAAAAGTTACTTGCGCGTACTGGCATGACACTCGCGCAGATGGACGTGATTGAACTGAACGAAGCCTTCGCAGCACAGGCGTTGGCAGTGCTGCGGGCGCTTGGCGTGCCGGACGACGCGCCTCATGTCAACCCGAACGGCGGGGCGATCGCGATCGGCCATCCTCTCGGGGCGAGCGGGGCAAGGCTCGCCATTACAGCGACTAACGAGCTTCATCGCCGCAACGGTCGATATGCACTGTGCGCGATGTGCATCGGTGTCGGCCAAGGCATCGCGCTGATCCTGGAAAGGGTGTGACGTGACCGTTTCCATCAAATCCGTCGGATCAGTGGTGATTGTCACGATAGACAATCCGCCGGTCAATGCGCTTGGCGCGGCTGGGCGCGAGGCATTGATTGAGGTCGCGCGACGGCTCAATAGTGATCCGGCGGTCGATGCCGTGGTTCTCGCAGGAGCCGGCAGGCTGTTTGTCGGTGGGGCCGATATCAAGGAGTTCGACACACCTCCGCAAGCCCCGCATCTCCCCGAGGTTCTTGCCGCTATTGAGACATCGGCTAAGCCATGGGTCGCGGCAATCCACGGCGTTGCACTGGGTGGTGGGCTCGAACTGGCACTGGCGTGTCACTACCGTTTGGCCAGGCCGGGAACAAAATTCGGCTTGCCGGAGGTGACCTTGGGTCTGATCCCCGGCGCCGGGGGGACGCAACGCTTGCCGCGCCTGATTGGTGTCGAAGCGGCTATACCTATTGTGACCGAGAACAAACATCTCACCGTTGAAGAGGCGGTTGATACCGGCCTTGTCGATGGGTTGATCGGCATGGATATGATGCTAGACGCCACTGCCTTTGCTGCTGCAAAGGCGGATGTCTGGCTCCCCTGCCCCTTGCCCAAACGGCCCGTTTCCGCCACCCCAGCATTTTGGGAGGCAGCCGAAGCGCGCCTGCGCAAATCCTCGAAGGGCAACCCGGCTCCGCTGGAGGCATTGGCGGCGATGCGGCTTGGGATAGAACAGGGTGGCGCGGCGGGGCTCGCATTTGAGCGGGAAGTCTTCCTGCGTTTGCGCATGTCAGAGGAAGCTTCGGCCCTTCGGTATCTCTTTTTTGCCGAACGCGCCGCGTTGCGCCCTTCTGATCTGCGTGGTTTCCCCGTGCGCGAAGTCTCCCAAGTCGGCATTGTCGGAGGCGGATTGATGGGAGCAGGCATCGCCACTTCTTTCCTCAAGGCCGGTTTGCGCGTCACTCTATTGGAACAGAATGCGGTTTCTTTGAAGACGGCTAAGGAACGGGTGTATGGTCTGATCGAAGCGGAGATGAAACGCGGGCGCGCAACTGCGGATGAGGTAGCCGATCGAAAGAACCGGTTTCAGGGAGCCACCTCCATCCAGGAGCTGGCGCAATGCGATCTGGTGATAGAGGCCGTTTTTGAAGATCTGGATGCCAAGCGCGGCGTTTTTGCCAAACTCGGTCGGATTTGCCATCCCGAAGCAATCCTTGCCACGAACACGTCATATCTTGATCCCAGGAAGATTGCTCAAGACATGCTGCTCCCTGAGCGGTTCCTTGGATTACATTTTTTCAGCCCTGCTCATCTCATGAAATTGGTTGAAGTGGTTCCAATGGATGTTACCAGTCCCGAGACATTGGCCACGGCCTTCGATATTGCGCGGCGCTTGCAGAAAATCCCTGTAAAGGTTGGGATCTGCGAAGGGTTCGTTGGAAACCGTATCCTGCAGCGTTACCGGCTTGCCGCTGAAGATTTGATCGTTCAGGGCGTAGATTATTCCGAAATCGACGCCGCAATGCGCGGCTTTGGCTTCGCCATGGGACCATTCGAAATGCAGGACATGGCTGGCCTGGAAATCTCATGGCTGCAGCGAGAAGCCGCCCGAGCGAAAGGACAGGCTGTGCCCACACATTTCGGCGATCTGCTGATCGGTGCAGGCCGCAAAGGACAAAAGAGCGGCGGTGGCTGGTATGACTATGCGCCAAGTCGTCGTGCGCCAATTGTTTCACCTGAAGCTAGGCAGGTGATCGCCCCGCTTGTCACTGGCACACGAAGATGCACACACACCGAGATTTCCGACATGCTGGTTCGCGTCATGGCCGCTGAAGGACAGGCCATCCTGGACGAGGGCATTGCTGCAACGCCTGCGGATATCGATCTGGTGAAAGTACACGGCTACGGCTTCCCGCGGGTCAAAGGCGGACCGATGTTTTGGGCGGGGCGCCGCCCCTCCTGCTAAAGCGCCCTGGACGGAATGTGCGTGTTCAATCGGGATGATGCA
>CANMOU010000004.1 GCA_947499555.1 uncultured Roseovarius sp. | reverse complement strand
TAATCAAACCAATCAGATGCGCCAGACCCTCCCTTAGATCAGGCAGCCAACTGACCCAAAACCTCCGACGACGGACAATCCGGGTTCTGATCGTCGAAAAGCCTGTAACCAAGGACATCATTTGGATCAGTGTATGCGACGATTGGGACACGCGGGTCGCTAGTGGCGTCTTTCGTACGCAAGATTGTGGTTGCCGGTTGGACTTCGCTCAAGAAAGAGGCCAGAGAAGATTGATTTGCGGCGTCATCCAATCGCTTTAACTCAGAACTTGTCAGACCAGCTTGATCCAAGAGAAGCACCTGGTTTGTGACCAGATGTATCCCGCCAACGGGCCCAAGCGCCCGAGCCTTGGAAACACCGCTGACATTTACTTGACGGAAGCCATCGAAAAGGACTTTAGAGCCAAGACTCTCCGGCACCAGAAACGAGAGACTATTTGAATTTGGGCGCAACGCACCAACACTGCACTTGGTGGTTTCGTCCAGACGGCCGCTTGAACTCGTGACATTGCCACCAAGGAACTCACACCATAATTCTCTGGTGCCTTCGCGGATCACATCTCCCGATGGTCCAAGATAAAAGACGGCATCAATCAGACATTTGTTCATCAACGACGACTTCAATGCATTATTGACCAGTGCGCGTCGAGGTTGGCCTTCCTCAGGTGCGCGCCCGCTGTCTTTCGCCAGGTTTTCTCTGGCATCATCTACGGCTCGCCCCCAGACAAAGAAGGAAAGGTGATAGGTACGATCACCGCTACCGATGATCTTCCCATTGTAGATCTGTACGGCACCATTTTTACTATATTTGACGCTGTCTTCTAACTGAGCCTCAGAGGACTTTGTTGTGTTGCCGTCGCCTACAAACCTTGCGATCTGGTTGAAGCGCTTGAGGACCCACCTGAAATCATGTTCGGCGGAACACATTCCGTGACTCAAGATAAGCCTTGCGGTCTCACCCGGCGCCACGAGATCACGGACCCCCGCAAAGTTACTTGCGCGGTCAACTTCCGGCGTTGGGTAGGTTCTCACACAGCCAGTCAGAGCGAACAAAGCGGCCGCAATGCATAAGGAAATCGACCTAAACATCTGCTTTTCTCCAAATGGTAGTCGTTCGATGAAATGGATTATGGAACTCAAATTTTGGCACGCAAATCAACTGTAGGGAGCTTAGCGGCTGTTTTGACGATCTGGCAAACGCCGTAGATTCTCGCTATTCCACGCCGGCCTTCAAGTTTGGTACCAGATGCAAATCCAGATACTCTTTAAAGCCTGGGTGCCGCCCAAACGGGATCAGCCGTCGCAACGCAGCTATATCACCTGCCTTGATGTCCTTTGCATTCTCGCTGGCCAACGGATTCAGTTGCGCCAGAACGCGGCTCAGCACCGTGGCGGTGTCCTCTATCAAACCAGCGGTGGGTCCCAAGACCTTGCCGGATGTGCTGCGAACCGCATAGCGGGAGGCTTCGTCTTCACCCATGCTGAGAATGCTGTAGACACCAGGGGCTCCAATGCTCTCAAAGACGTTGTTGACCTCCATGATCAATGGGAACACACCCGACCGGTCGATACCTTCGGCCAGCCAGGTACCCAAGTTCTCGGAAGGCTCACGCCCCGAGGATTGCACCTTCAGCCAGTACACAAACATACCCATCGACGACATGGTCATGGATGACATCAGAAAGCGTGTCTGGTTTTCCTGGAGGCCTGCGAGCATAACCCTGCTATGCGCCGCCAGGGCAAAGCTTTTGAACTGAAGGGCTGGTTTCAGCCAGAAATGATGTTCCGCAGCAGGGACTTTATCCCCGAGGCCGGGTGTGACGATCACTGTCTCCGCATCCGAGCGCAGAGCAGCGGCATAGATGTCGCGGATGCGCTCTGGCCACTTGTCCACTCGAGGATCAAAGACGCCGCCCACTTCGACGCCGTGCTTGTTCATGGCGTCCTTGATTGCCAACGCGTCGCGGGAATTCACCTTCAGGCGCTTCAGAAACGTTTTGTCTTCAACGCTGTCCGTCAGCCTGCGCAGTCGGTTGGTGGTGACCTGGGTGGCCATACCTTTGAGGAAGTCATTCCAATAAGTGCCGCCTGAAAGCGTACTGGCCAAGGCGCCCATTGAGTTCAGCGCGTTTTCCACAGGCGTCTGGTTGCCCACGGGATCAGCGACATCGGCAATTCGCATCAGCCGGTTGTTCAACTCTACTTCTGCAATGCCAGCCAGTTCTCGGGCTTGTTTGGCCTGCAGCTTGAACTGCTTGAGATTGCTCGCTAGTGGTCGAAGCCCACCCTCCATGAAGTGACCCATGCCGTTTTGCATCGCGATACGTGCCACATCCGGCAATGCTGACAACACCAACCCGCCAAGTGCGCGTATGAAGTTGTAGGTCATCGCGCTTTGCATGACGCGGTAGGGTACACCTGATCTGGTGCCAACCTGATAGTTGCCGCGCATCAAATCCCGGACCGCTTCAATCCGTTCAATGATGCGATCACGTTCCTGCTTCAGCTTGGTTCTTTCCTCGCCTCGCGGGGCAGCCTGGATAAGTTCGCGATAGTCATTTTTCACGTCACTGATCTGTTGCTTGAGGTCAGTGGACCCAAAACGGTCCTTGAGGGCGATTTCCGCGGTCATCACACGGGCATAGCGGTTGATCACGTATTCCGCGTCGTTGTTGAGGAAGTCCTCGAAATCAATGTCACGGACATTCAGCGTGCGTTCTTTCAGCGGCCCACGCACTTTGACTGTCACACCGAAGTTCTCTGGAATGCGCCCTCTGTCGGTCAGCGTCTCAAAGACGTTCTGCGCGGCTTCATCGGCATAACCTTTGATTTCCAAATCGGACAAGTCGAAGCCTGGCTCACCAGACATTCTCAGCGCCTCAAAATCACCCCGGAACTTGGCACCCATGCGCGCAAGGAACTCATCTGACCGGCGGATGATTTCGTCGGCATCCCACATCCGGGTGAAATACGATGCCGCCGTCGACACTTCGACATCCTCGGGCAGCAAGCCAGCCTTGATCGCTTTGTCTTTCAAAGGTTCAATCACTTTGGCCCGGAGATACCGTGCTGCAGCCTGAACTTCGGGAATTTCGTCAACGTCGCCTCTGCGAAGGGCCATGGCAACGCGGCGGTTGAATTCGGCTTCGGTCAGGTTTCCGTCCCCAACGCGGCCGGTGAGCGCGTCCAGACGTCCAATACCGGCTTGCTTTCGGTATTCGGCATATTGGCCTTTGAAGGCGCGTCCTATCTCCACGCGGACGCGATCCAGCATGACGGATTGAAAGGTTTCGGCGGAAGGTTCGAGATCGAGCCTGTCGACACCGCGAATTGCAAACGGCATGTCGATCAACTCTACACCCAGTTTCTTTGCAACGTCGCTTTGCGCCTTGATAAAGCTGAACCCGAAGGTTGTTCCGGAGGGGGTGTAATCCACAACTTTTTGCGCTGTTGATGTCGGCAGATCAAAGTCAGAGCTTTCAGGCCTCACGGATACGACGTCCGCGCCAATGCCCTCGGTCTTGCGAACGTCTGCATCCAAACCAATACCAGGGACCACGTCTTTTCCATTAAGAAACTCGGCTCCGGCATCGAAGGCCTGTACCCCACTAGGAGTCTTGCGAAGGAAGGCGCCGACCGTTCCGCCCAGCACGCCACCCAAGATGATAGACCCTCCGACGGCAAAGGCGCTTTCTTCGCCGGTTCTGGTTTGCTGAGAGCGATGCAGGATGGCCTCAACAGCCACGGCTTCGGCTGCTGCCGTTGCTGAAGTGCGCAGCGCATTGCGGGTGATGCTGCTGCCGACAGTTGCACCGCGATAGGCCGTCGCCCCAGGTACAAGGGTTGGGATATCCAAAAATCCTGCAATCATTGAAGCCGCGATACCCCGTCCACCAGCTCTGTCCAGTATCTGGCGATCCCGGAGACGCGCATCGATGTCGCGTTTGATGGCATTTGTTTCGGCTTGTGATCGTGCGCCCGCAAATGCGTCCCAATACTCCTCGTAAACTGTCCCAGAAATCTGCTCCCAAGCATTGAACACCGACTTGGGTTGCAGACCGAGCACGCCCTTGCTGCGCCTTTGCGCTTCGAGCGCTGTGACCAGGTTACCTTCACTACGAAAGGCATCCCCGACTAGGTTTTCTGTTCGAAAGGCAGCACCTGCAATGGTCGAGATGCTATCGCGCTCCGGGCTGTCGATATAGACGAAGTCAGCAGGGCTGACCTGGTTTCGCGGTGTCTCATAAAACCCCATCACTTGCCCTCCTCTGAAGGCTGAAGGAATTTTTCGGCAACCCCATTTCCGTACCGAATGTTGCCTTTGGGCTTGCCTGTCTTTGGGTCGATTTCAGACGCCCTGCGTTCTACCTCGAAAGCCGCCGCGTTCTTTTCACGCGCCGTTTCCTGAAGCGCTGCGATGTCATCCGTCTCCATGCGCCAGTACCGGAAATTCAGCTCGCCCCGGTCATTGATGAAGTAAACGCGATAGCCTGGCAGTTCTGCCTGCCCACGCTGGGACAATCTGACGGCCCGGTCAGTCTCGGACTCGTCGGCGACCAACCACCAATCCCCACCATCCCAGCCGTCGATGCTTGCGAGGGATTGTGTGATGTCTTCTGCGATGTATTCGTGACCGCCATCCACCTTGGGATAGAACCGCTCGGGAGGAAGGCGCATGACACCGCGCGCAGACCCTGCGTTATCCTGGCCAGTGACATCGCCAACCGAGAGCCCGCTGACTATGAAGTTTGGGTCTTTGGCAGCGCTAAATGACCCCGAGGCGAATGCAGAGACGCCGTAAAGGCCATTGATCGGGTCCGCGAGCCCGGCCATGGCATATTCATGGGCTGCTTCTGGCAAAATGCCATCTCGACGTGCCGCACGATAGAGAACCTCATAATCGCGCAAGGCCGAGGTCTCGGTCTGAGGCGGCAGTTGCACCGCATCAAACGGCAGCCAGCTGTCAAAGGACTGGTTGATGACGGACGCGTCGATTTCCTTCAGTTCTTTGTTGATTTGGGCATCAGCAGCCGCGTTCTGCTCTTTTTCTTCGGGCGTGGGCATCGCCAGCCGAGCTGCTTGCTCGGAACTCATGCCGACCCGTGCGTAAGCCCGGAAAGCGCGCACAGCGGTTTCGATAGAACTTCCGCCCTCAACACCTGAGAATGCCTGCGGGGCCACCTGCATCGCCTGGTCCGCCAGCAGCAGCGCCTCTTCAGACCGGCTGGCAATGCCGCCTCGAAGATCCTCAACAAGACCCTTTGGTGCTACCCCCGTTGTGCCTAGCATCGATATCCTTGCAGTGGTCAGATCCTCTGCTGCACCGCCTGCCGCCTCAACCTGGGCCGAAAGCTGATCATCCAGCAGGTCAACCGCTTTGCGATGATCGGAGCTGTAGGAATTGCCCTTACCGCCTTGCTCAAGGTGTGTTCGGAAATCTTCAATAGCCTTGCCGTCCTTGATGCGCTTGTCTTCCAGCGTGATCCGCTGTTCTGTTAGCGTTTCCCATCGGCTTGGTGTGATCTTGCCTGCATCACGGGCCGCGTCGATTTCCTGCTGTGAAGCCTCACCTGTCGTGACCCGCACACCGAGTTCTGCCGATTCCAGTTCCGAAGCGGCCAGTGTTGCGGACTGCTGAAGGTTGAACTCCGTGATGGCTGCAGCGCGAATGTCGGGATCATCTCCCGCGGCTTCCAGAACTTCTGCGATGCCACCCGCGGTTTCAGAGAAGGCGATTTCTGATCCACCGCCCTTGCGTTGCGACCACGCTCGGAATTGGCCAGCCGTCATATCAGCAAGGAAGGGATTGGCCTTGATCACCGACGGCGAAACCAGGTCTGACATCGGAACCACGTCTGACGCGCGCAGGACGACCAGGGCAGAGCCAGCCCCAAGGAAATGCGCGGCGTAGAGATTGCCAGCTGTTGGCTCGATCCCAGACCCCATGAGAATGTTCGCGTTATCCGCGGTGAATGCCCGGATCGCCAGTTCCTGTTGCGTTGGGTCCAGCCTGCCATCGGCCGTCAGGCCCAGCTCAGGATGCTTGCGCATGACATCAGCCCAAGTGCCAGCCGTGAATTGGTATCGGCCCGTCGCTGTCGATCTTGGGTTCTTGGCGCTATCGTTGCCACCGCTTTCGGCGGCTCTGATGGCAACGAGATACGCCTCCGACACACCCTGCATGGCCGCCAGTCGACCGATGCGGCGCCCGGCTTCCTTTTTGGCAAGCGGCTCGATCTTGCCTTTCAGCACCAGGTATTCGCTGGGCTGAATCTGATCCTGATGCTCCTCAAGAAACGCCAGCGCCTTTTCCGGGTTCAAATCGGCGATGCGAAGGGTTTCGTTTTTGAAAAGCGTGGACTCGGCTTGCGAAAGTTCGAACTCGTATTCCTCCCGCGACCAGCCTTCTCTGGCCGCGCGACCCTGATACTCAGACCGGATCGTGCTGAGAGCTGCATCCAGCATGTCGGGATCAGAAAGACTGTCCTCAAGTGCAGCATTCACACGTGCCTCTGAGGCCCCATTGAGCCAGTCATTGCGGGCCGCACCAGTGTGCTTGTCGACAGTAAGATGAGCGGATTCGATGCGAGACTGCAGGCTGGATTCAAGTTTACGACTGGCCGCAGACGGCATGTCTTTCAGAGCGCTGTTCTTCAGCTTCTTGATTTGATCCAGAGCGAACGCCCGCGCTTCAAGCGCAGTGCGTCCCTGTTTCGTCGTGAAGCCGTCTTCCGGATCGTAGAGGATACGTCTGAGTTCCTCCGCGACATAGGCGTCGCGCTCTTTGGCAAGCGCTGTGAATTCACGGTCAGCCATGACCTCGCCGATCTGCGTCACCTCTTCGCCCAAGCCTTCCGCCGCCTGAGCCGGTGCGGTTGCATCACCCAAACTGATCTGAGGCGCGCCTCGTCGTGATCTTGGGATTGGGCGTTGGCCCATATCCACTGCTGTGGGAATACGCGCCATGCTACGCCTCCTCACCTTCAAGGCTCAAAAGTGCCGCCTCTATGTCCCGGGCGGCTTCCATTTCACTGGCCAACCAGGATTGGTCTGCCGTTTTGAGACCTGGTCTCAGTTTGAGATCACCGTACGATCCTTTGCGCAGAGCTTCAGAAAGCACCGCCGAAAAAGACTTGGAAAGCCGATCTTCCTGCCCACCTGGCATCAGGCAACTGGGTACCTTGCCTGTGAGAGAATGCAACGCAGCTTGCAGGGTCTGCCGTTCGTTTTCGGCCCGCAAGACAGCGTCTGTGAACGCCCGCGCTGCGGTTTCAGCGTCTTGTATCGCCTGCTCTCGACGAACTGCCATGCTGCGGATGTCGGCGATACGTTTTTCCAGCCGCTCTTCCGCAGATGCGGCTTGTGCGGCCTCCGCCTCGGCAATTGCCCGGTCCTCTTCCCGGCGCTTGAATTCTGCAACGGCCTCCTCAAGCGCGTGCATTTCCTCGATGGCTGTGCGCAGCTTGGCGATATCGAATTTCTCGTCGGCCAAGATCGCGTCAGTTTGCTGAACCCGCAGATCAGCAACCAGCCTCTCCTGATCAGAGAGCCGCTTGTGAAGGGTTTCCAGATCCACTGGTTTCTTTGTGTTTCGTGCCATGCTTTTGTCTCCTTGGTCTCAAGAATTGTCTGGTTGATTGGGATTGTGCTCAGCAGCTTCAGCCAGAATGAACGCAATCTGACGGGCCACTTCGAGTTTTGAGAGCTGCTCTCGCTCAAACGGTTCCCCATCCGCACCGCTGTGCTCGCGCTTCTCTGCAAGCCCAAGCTCACGGGAGATGATGTTTGCGTTCAGCAAACCTGCCGCGGCACCCTCGAACTTTTGTTGCCAGATCACCGCCTCAACTTGAGAGATGATTTCAGATAAATCCGAACGCCTTTTTCGCCAATCGTTCCAGGTTTCCTGCGTAATGCCGAGGAAATTGCAGAGACCCGCAATCGTCATCGCCCGAATTTTGGTGACATCGGCAAGCACGACCTCGGCCTGGTATGCGAAGGCACGTTCTTCGAAGAGCGGATGCTTCACGACCCAGTCGAAGTATTCGCAACAGGCTTTCCAAAGCTCGTCGGGCGTCTCGAAGATCGGTGTCCGACCGTGAGACTTTCTCAGCGTCCAGATGTTGTTGCCTTCTGCAAAGCGGCCGTCTTTGCTTCTGGGTTTCTTCGGTGCCTTAGCCATGACGTGCCTCATGTGTTGAGTGGTGTTCTTGTTTTGCTGAGAAGGGAGACAAGCGGCGACCGTTGCGCGCTACGCGCAGGGCGCTCGGCTTGCCAAAAGTAGGGTGCGCATCCCCCAAAAAGGGGTGCGCATACCCTATAGGGGTATGGGGATAGTGGAACCCAGGGGTTGGGAGGGGGGTTGGAACGGGGTTGGAACCCACTTTGGCAGGGGTTGGAATTGAGGGTTGGAAGGGGGTTGGAACGTTTCTCATTGGGCCACCTCCACGATGAAAGAACGCCGTTTTGAGGCTGGTCCTTCGGTGTCTATTTTGATCTTTCCCGCCGCCAACAAACCCTCCATGGCCGCCTTCATGGCGCGCTTTGTCATGCCCTCTGCGTCAGGGTGTTCGGAGAAGATCTTCGGTGCGTATGTGGTGCCGCCAGCGTGGTTCACCCGGCGCCCTTGAGCGGTGAAAGTCGCCAACAGTTTCATGAACACGCGCTGCGCTTTGGCGCCTGCTGCGAGCTTGTCGAGGCCTTCGTCTGATTGCTCTTCGACGAACACACCAGCCTGCCATTTCATGTGGGTCTCTTCGCCGATGCGCCCGTAGTTGGCCTTCATCGTGGTCATCACCCGGCGATCCGGATCCGCCTCAAAGCCATTGTCTGTGATTCGCGACAGGTAGAGCCGCGACCGGACCGAGTTGTTCCAGGCCGTTGATCCAGAGGATCCGGACCCACTGTTGAGCCCGGTCAGCGAAGGGTGCCCCAGGAGAAGAACAGCGCAGCGGCGCTTGAGAGCAAGGCCTCGGAGAATACCGATGAATTGGCGCACCTTGGCGCGGTCGTTTTCGTTGGCGGGATAAACATCAGCCAAGGTGTCAATGACGATCAGTGTTGGCGCTTCATCAGCCGCACGAGCGTCCAGTTCTTTGAAAAGCTCGGTGCGCATCAGGTTCATCTGGCTGTCCACGGCCAACAGGGCGTCCTCACCAGCCAGCGACCGCATCGTGAGGCCTTTCAAATCGTCATACGTGCACTTGCCAGCCTTCAGGATATCGTCGAGACGACGGTGCAGCTCATCGTCGTCATCTTCGGCGCTCATGTAGATGACGGCGCCGTCGGCCACAGGCTTTCCAATCCAGGCACGGCCGGCGGCCACACTGACCGCCAATTGAAGCGACAACAGGCTCTTGCCAGTGCCCCCATCGCCAGAGAACAAGGTGACCGTGTTCAGGGGAATGAGGCCCTCTGCCAACCATTCACGCGGCTTCACGGCGCGGTCCTTGAGCGTGGCCGCGCAATAGAATTGCGACCGCTCACCGGCACCTGCCCTGTGGTCCATATTGACGATTGTGCTCACGGCTCAAACCTCTCAATCAGATCAAGGTCTTCCACCTCAGCAAAGAGCTCAGACACGAGCCAGCGCATGATCCCGATTTGCTTTGGACTAGGGCGCCAATTCCGGCGCCTTGCTTGTTTGATGATTGAGTCCGTAAAACCCTTGGCCCAACCAGTCTCAGCCCGACGATGGACAGCGGGCATATGGTGTAGAAGTTCTTCCACGTTGCGATCTGTCATGCCGCAACCCTCCCCTGAACAAAGTCGAGAAAGGCCCTCTGGCGATGTGGCGCCATGCGGTTGAAGCTGGCCAAGCAATAGGCCTCAAGTTCCTCGCTGTTGGCGTTGGCAGCCCAATGCGAGGCATCATCCATAGCGTTGAAGAGCGGCGGAATGGGCGTACCAGTTTGATCGGGCAGAACCGCGCTTGCGACATCGACAACATTGTCGCGCGGCAAGCTCCGAAGCAGCGCCCAGGACATAGCCGCGCGTTCCTTTAAGGTAAGGCGTGCCGTTGCGATGACCGAGAGACCGTGCCATGCATCGGCGTGGCCAAGAAGCAGAGCATAGCCAACGCTACGCGCCACCCGCTTGTATGGGTCTGGCATGTGTTGTTTGAGGATTGAGGTCATGCGGCACCGCCGATCAGTGCTTCAACCGCTTTTCGGGCGAATTCCTCAAATTCTTCTTTGATTGGAACCAGCGCGACTGACCGTTGTTTTCGATTTGTCGCGAACGCGCACTCCACTGCGCTATCTAGACTGTCGAATTTCTCAATGAAGTAACTTACGCCGCGATAGTAGCCACGAACGGAGAAGCCGCGTTCCCCCCACCAGATTGAAACTGTCTGGAAGACTTTGATGTCTGTTGCAGTCTTCATGCCGCCACCCCCCAATGCGCTTTGATGATGGGGCCTGGAAGAAGGTGATCCTCCTCATTGTGAGATTGATGAACCTCAGCCGTGATCTTTGTCAGATCAGGGCTGTTGATTGGCAGCGAGCTTTGCAGTATCTTCCCGTCATCCAATTTACGAAGACAATCTGCAAAGGCCCCTGCACGCACGCAGGGGCTTTTCATTAGGCGGCCACCCTTTCGTTCTTGGCTTTTTCGATCGCGTCGTTGATTTCAAGAAGCGACCAGCGGGTCATGCTGCCGATCTTCACAGGTTGGGGGATAGTTCCGTCCGCAACCCGGCGCCATACAGTGGCAACACTGCAGCCAAATGCTGCTGCGGTATCCCGTACGGAAATCAGTTTGTCGTGGTTCTCTGCCGTCATATTCAGCACCTCGCAGGCTTTGGCGCAATCTGCGCCTGTTAGCGTTGTGCTGATAGAATTAGAGGCTACCCATACACAGGGTCATTTTCGGAAAACTAGGTCTTAATTTTCCGCAAATTAGATCAGTCTTCGCTCAATATTTTTTTGCCTCTGCTTACCGAGGCCCTCAAATCAGAAGAAGCTGGAAATAGACGAGATATAAGTCCCGATCGAGATTGAAGGTCGGACAGCATCTCGGCGGGCATCTCGTCCATGAAGTCTTTCGGCAATTTGTTTTCGATGATTTTGCGTTCAAATACACCAAACATCTTTGCATGTGATATGAGGTCTTGGTCGGTATCGTCCGGCCAATCCTCTCTGAGTTTTCCAATAAACTGTGCTCTTTGTGCGTCGACGCTTTGGCGCGGCTTCTTGCCCGGTCTGCCTATGCCCTTAAAGCTTGTGTTGGATTGGACCTTTTTTAGAACCCGATTGAGAAACGTCTCGGGAAAACCATGCTTTTTCAACGCCATAAAGATGGCAGTGTATTCGTAGATGTCGAACTTGTGTCTATCGCTCACAGCACCATCCTCACGACATCCCCAGATTTCCCAACCACATACTGCCCCCAGGCATCCATCAAGCTGCGTCTGCGGTCGAACAGATCACTGCGGGCATACGACCGCTCGGTTTCATTCCCGACGGCATGGGCAAGGGAAGCTTCGGCGACCTCACGATCAGCATGGGCACTTTCACTGCACCAATCCCGGAACGTCGAACGGAACCCATGCACGGTGAAACCTTCCCGTCGCATGCGTCTTAGCAATGCCTTGAACACCATGACCGATTGCTCACGTACCTTGCCGCGGTTGTCGCGTGATGTTGCCGGAAACACAAACTCAACATCCAGACCGCGAACCTTCTCAAGCACAGCCAAAGCTTCATCACAAAGCGGCACGCGATGCTCAATCCCGCGTTTCATGCGATCCGCAGGCACCGTCCAAACCTTCGACTTGAAATCAAACTCGGACCAGCGCGCGCCCCGTGCCTCACCGGATCTGGACGCGGTCAGAATAATGAACTCCAGTGTCCGTGCAGATACTCCGCTGCGTTCAGATAACACAGACATAAACGCCGGTAGCTCTTCCCACGGCAGTGCCGCCATATGAACGGCACGACGCTTGACGTGGGGCAGGGATTTCTTGAGGCCATCAACCGGATTGGGATTTGGGTAGTGACCGGCACCTCTCGCCCAATCGAATATCGTGGACAGGCGCTGGCTCAGTCGCTTTGCCGTTTCATGGCGCTCAACCCAGATAGGCCCCAGTACATCAAGTATGTCAGCACTTGTGACGCTTTCTATCGGGCGATTGCCGAATTGCGAATTGGCATGCTTGTTTACGGTGCTCCACCAGGTCTGCGCGTGCTTTTCATTGCGCCACGTTGGCAGAAGACCCTCATAGACCTTTCTTGCGGCCTGTTCGAATGTGAGCATCTGGCGACGGCGCTCATCCAGCGGATTTATACCTTTGCGTGCTTGAAGCCGAAGCGGGGAGGCTTCTTCTCTTGCCTTAGCCAATGAAACGTCAGCAACTGACCCCAAGCCAATTTCGACGCGATAGGGGTTCCCATTGGCCGTTCGCCTGCCTTTAATCGTGGTGCGCAGAATCCAGGATTTGGTGCCGCCGGGGGCTACGCAAAGGTACAGGCCCTGTCCGTCGCTATACATTCCCGGCTCGGTAACAGTCTGAACTTTTCTGGCAGTTAGGTTGTTGGGCATTTTTCCCACCGTTTTTCCCACCGCAAAGTATAAGATTATTTGAGACAGTCTGCAACGGTATGAAATAAATATCCCGCTATGCTGTTTGAATCATATGGAAATTTGGGACGGCATGAAACAGTCTGCGACAAGGGTTATACGGACCTAGGCTCCACCAAATCTTCTTTTTAATCCCATTAAACCTGTTAGTGAGCCCCTGCCACGTGCTTGGGAATTGGTCCTTCGCAAATTTGGTTGCAGGCCTACCGGACGCCCCCAAGCAGCCAGTCATTCCCTTAGTCTTCCGCTTTCAGGGGAAGGGAAGCTTGCAGCGTATCAATCGCTGTCAGGATCGAAACAACTTTTATCCCTGTCGCCAATTCAATGGCTTCGGCATATGGCGGCATGTTGGTGCATTCCAGCACAATGGAGTCAACCTCTGGATGTGCTGCACACAGCGCGCGCGCGGCTGCCACCATCTCCTGTTCTGCAAGCGTGGTGTCGAGTGTTGTGCGGTTATCTAAAATGGTTCTCGAAAAATGGCCCCCATCAACCCCTTGAATGGGTGTGTCGAGCGGAACGCCCGCCGCATTCAAGTGTGCTTCTTTCAAGGATTCAGCGGATATCGTCAGAATACCGGGCTGTGATCCTTTCTCTAAAAGCTCCGGTATCTGCTCCAGGGAGGAGGAAACAACCGATACACCAGCCGCCTTCTCGACCTCGACACGCAGCGGGGTCAGAAAACCACAGGTGGTTGCCAGTCCGGTGCAACCTTCTTCAACCAGTTTCCGGCCTGCTTTGATAAATGCGTCCACCCAAGGCGCCGTGTCTCCGCATACGATGGCTTCAGGAGTCGCACCAGGAACAACGGCGTACCGCACGGTATAGTCAAAGCTTCTTGGATTGCCGACATCTCCCAGAACTCGGGGGAACGCAGTGTCGAGCATCAGAATACCGATCATGCGTTAACCAAGCCAGAGCGCGAGGTCTTTGGCAAGATCGTTAGTATGTTGTCGCAGCACGTGCCGCCTGATCATATTGCCCACTGAGCGAACGCATCAGCGCGGCCAACCTACTTACCTGTTTTGGATCAAGTTCAAGGGCTTTCAGGCTGCGCAGGAGCAGCCGTTCACGAACCTCGCGGTAATCCTTGCATGCTTGTGCGCCCAAGTCGGTCACCTGGACTGTCTTTTCTTTTCCCTGACGTCCTTCGTTCACCAATCCAGCCGTTTTCAACTTACGGACCGCGTAATTGACGGTGTGCGTGTCCTCTATGTTCAACACGAGGCAGATATCTGCGAGCTTCTTTGGTTTTTCGCGGTGAAATACCGTGTGCAAGACCAAGATCTCCAGAGGGGAAAGATCAGCATAGCCAGCCGTTGCCATGCAGCGGACCATCCAGCGGTGAAAGGCGTTATTGGCCAATGTCAGTGCAAATTCCATCTCGCTGATTTCCGGAAAACTGCCGGAAGCAAGATGTGCGGAGCTGACGACTGGGCCCAAGAAATCATCTGTCATAGGGCTGATAAGAAAGAATTATCGATATTTTGTCAATAAAATGTTGACGAAACGTTTGATATGGGCATGCTTTTGGTCAAATGCGAGGTAAACAGATTGCTGAACACGATTCCAATCGACGCAAGGGCGGCAGAGCCGAGCTTTGCTTTGCTTGGAAGATTTCGGTTTGTGCTGCCTCAAGCGGACAACAGACCAAAATTCCGAGTGTCAATCAGAACGGGCAAACCCTGGCTGACAACCAAAGTTGCGCTTGACTCCAACTGCGCCGACCCGGTTCGCTAAAGGAATAACCAAAAGGGAGAGACTTCATGAAACTCAAGACCACATTAACTGTCGCGGCGACGACGGCTTTGGCCCTTCCCGCCGTTGCGGCGGAAAATTGGGACATGCCGCTAGCGTATTCCGCGTCAAACTATCATTCCGAGAACGCGGCGGGATTTGCCGAATGCGTCACCGAAGGAACCGGTGGCGAAATTAGTATAACGACGCATCCTGGCGGTTCGCTATTTGGCGGTGCTGATATCAAGCGCGCCATTCAGACTGGTCAGGTGCCAATTGGCGAACGTCTTTTGTCGGCCCACGCCAATGAGGATGCGGTGTTCTCTTATGATAACGTACCGTTCCTGGCGACGTCCTTTGAGGATGCTGAGAAGCTGGCAGAGATTGCCCGGCCAACCATCGAAAAAGTTCTCGCTGAGCAAAACTTGACCCTGCTTTACTCCGTGCCTTGGCCGCCGCAAGGCCTCTACTTCAAGAAAGAGGTCAACTCGGTCGCCGATATGGAAGGCGTCAAATTTCGGTCCTACAACTCCACAACCGCCCGGCTGGCCGAGTTGACCGGCATGCTTCCTGTTACAATTGAGGCGGCTGAGATCAGCCAGGCCTTCGCAACAGGTGTGGCTGAGTCCATGATCTCTTCCGGGGCGACCGGCTATGATCGCAAAGTCTGGGAAAGCCTTACACATTTCTATGAAGTAAATGCCTGGTTGCCGCGCAATTCGGTGATGGTCAATTCAGAAGTCTGGGCCGGGGTGTCCGACGCCAACAAGGAAATCATCACCGGATGCGCTGATGCGGCGGCGGCGGCCGGTCTCGAAAAGGCTATCGGCTACACCCAGTTCACGATGGATGGGCTGGCTGACGGTGGCATGACTGTCGGTCCTGCCGGGGATGGGCTTGTTGAAGAGCTTAAAGGCGTCGGAGAGACGATGGCTGCCGAGTGGCTAGAGACCGCTGGGGAAGAAGGCGCAGCCATCATCGATGCGTATAAAGCCGCCAACTGAACGACCTTGGGTGGCCTGCGTGACGAGGCGGGCCACTTAACCCAAAGACCCGGCAAAACCGGTGCAGCATCAATGCGAAATCCAATTGGAAACAAAGGACAGTTCGATGGCTTTGCTACGCCGGATTCTTGACTTTCTTTATCGCCTGAGCGGTGTGATTGCTGCGCTCTGTCTCATCTCTATCCTTGGGTTGATCGTGTTGCAGATGCTTGCGCGCTGGACCGGTGAAGTTTTTCCCGGGGCGCCGAACTACGCTGGATATGCGATGGCGGCAGCTTCTTTCTTTGCATTCGCAAACGCGTTGGGGCGCGGCGCACATATTCGGGTTTCAATTCTGCTCAATGCCGTGCCCGACCGCATCAGATATGCCATGGAGCTTTGGTGCTTTGGTGCCGGTGCCGTGATAAGCGCGTACTTCACCTATTACGCCTATGAGTTCGTTTATTTCTCATGGCGATTTAACGAAGTAAGTCAGGGTCAGGATGCGATCCAACTCTGGATGCCGCAATCGGTCATGGTGGTGGGCGGGGCTTTGCTGACACTGTGCATGTTGGACAACCTTCTTCATCTTATTTTGCGCGGCGAGCATCGAATTGTCCGTGACACAATCGAAAGCCACGCAGAATGAGCATTGTCACGATCACCCTCATTCTCATCCTTGCGCTGTTCATTCTGCTGGGGTCCGGGCTTTGGGTCGGTCTATCCCTTGTTGGCAGCGCGTGGATTGCGTCGGAGTTTCTGACAACAAAGAACCTGCAGACCGGCGCAAATATGGTGTCCGAGATTTGGGCCTCTTCGTCGAGCTGGACGCTCACGGCTTTGCCTATGTTCATCTGGATGGGTGAAATCCTCTTCAGAACCCGGCTTTCGGAAGACATGTTTCGCGGACTTTCGCCCTGGCTCGCTCGGTTGCCGGGTGGACTTGTGCACACCAATATCGTGGGGTGTACCGTCTTTGCCGCCGTTTCAGGCTCATCTGCGGCCACGCTGACAACTGTTGGCAAGATGTCGATCCCGGAGCTGCGCGCGCGGGATTACCCAGAAAACATGGTGATCGGCACGCTTGCGGGCGCGGCTACTCTTGGGCTGATGATCCCACCTTCTCTGGCGCTGATCGTCTATGGCGTCACGGTCAATGAAAGTATCACAAAGCTTTTCTTCGCTGGTGTTTTCCCGGGACTGATCCTGGCGGGCATGTTCATGGCCTATGTGGCCTTTGTCTCAAAAACCTCGAAGTCCTGGAACCCAAAGCTGGAAAAGGGCATGCGTTTCACCGAGAAGCTGAAGAATTCCCGATTCCTGATACCTGTCTTTGCTCTCATCCTGACGGTCATCGGGTCAATGTATCTGGGCTATGCGACAGCGACGGAAGCATCTGCGATCGGCGTCATTGGCGCGCTGCTGCTCGCCGCCTCGCAGAGATCACTCAACTGGGACAGCTTTTCGGCCTCACTGATGGGCGCGATGCGTACATCGGCCATGATTGCGCTTATCCTAGCCGGGGCGGCGTTTCTCAAACAGTCCATGGGGTTTACAGGCATTCCGCGTGCGCTGGCCGACTGGATTGCAGCCCTCGAGATGACGCGGTTTCAGCTATTGATGGCTCTGCTGGTCTTCTACGTGATCCTCGGGATGTTCTTGGATGGGATTTCTGCCGTTGTGCTGACCATGGCGGTCGTCGAGCCTATGGTGCGTGAGGCGGGGATTGACCTGATCTGGTTTGGGATCTTCGTCGTCGTCGTGGTGGAGATGGCACAGATCACGCCCCCAATCGGATTCAACCTCTTTGTGTTACAGGGTATGACGGACCATGAAATGGGCTATATCACGAAAGCCGCCCTGCCCATGTTCCTCATCATGGTGCTTATGGTTTTTGTGCTCATCGCGATCCCAGAAATTGCCACCTGGTTGCCGGAAAACATTCGGCAAGCCAACTAGGTGATACGGGCTCTCTCGATATGTGCCAATCACTCCCGATTGCTGATGATCATCGGTCTTGTTGCGGGCATCTGCCTGCCAGGGCTGGCTGCGGCGATGGCACCCTTTCTCCCCGAGATGGTTGCCATCCTGATCGTGATTACCGCATTCCGGATAGGAGCCAAAGGCGCGTTTGGGGCCCTGAGCGATCTGCGCTGGAGCCTTCCGGCCGTGATCGTCCTTCAAGTTTGTCTGCCGCTTACTCTGGCTGTTTTGCTATGGCTTGCCGGGCTCTTGCACTCACCCCTTGCGCTTGCCCTCGTGCTTGCGGCATCTGCCCCAACGATTTCCGGTGGCGCGTCGCTTGCGATCATTTTGCGTCACGACCCCGCTCGCATGATGCAAATCCTTGTCTTGGGCACCGCGATCTTTCCCCTGACCGTGATGATAGTCCTGCACTTTGTACCTTTAGTGGGCGCGCCCGGTCATTTGGTCGAAGTGGGTCTTCGTGCCCTCGCAACAATCGTTGGCGCTGCAATGGTTGGGTTTGGATTGCGGCGATTGCTTCTGCCGAACCCAAATGTAGACCAAACGCGCGCGATGGATGGCGCCGCCGTTCTTTTCTTTGCCATTATCGTGATTGGATTGATGGTGGCCTTGGGGCCGGCTCTCAAAGTGGACCCCGGCACCGCCCTTTTATGGGTGCTGGCAGCCTTCTGCCTGAGTTTTGGCCTGCAAGCAGTCACAGTTGCCGTGCTGGCGTCAGGTCCCCTTGCCCACGTGGCGGGGCCGCTGGCCCTTGCCGCGGGCAACCGAAACATCGCTTTGTTCCTGGTGGCTCTGCCGTCGGACATTATGGCGCCAATCATGATTTTCGTCGCCTGCTGGCAATTGCCCATGTATCTCACTCCGATCCTCCTGGCCGGTCTTTACCGTCTGGTTCCGACTCATGAGTGACTATCCGAAAGTTGCCCGGGTTGGGTTGGCAGGTGTCGTTGTAACTTTTGGTGAGACATTGTCGGAAAGTGCCAATCTTGCGGCGATTGCTTTTCGCGCGGCGGTCGACGCGCAGGCCTGGGGAGATGTTCAGGAAACCGCATCCTCACTGGTATCGACATTTCTTTCTGTGGACCTAACGGACGTCTCTTATGATGACATCCGCCAAAGGCTTCTCGCGCTTTTGGATACCCGCGATTGGTTTGATGTCAGCTTGCCACCGGATCGCAAGCTTTGGACTTTGCCGATGTGTTTTGAATCGCATGTGGCGCCACAGTTGAAAGACGCCGCGAATGCCGCCGGGGTCAGCAAAAAAGCTGCCCTCGAACAGCTTGTTGGGTCGCGTACCCGTGTCATCACGCTCGGCTTTGCGCCCGGCCAACCCTATCTCGGCTTGCTGCCCGAGAAATGGGATATTCCACGCCAATCCGAGCTTACACCTAATGTGCCTGCAGGTGCGCTCGTCATTGCGATACGGCAATTTGTCATCTTTGCCACCGCAACACCCACAGGCTGGCGCCATGTTGGACAAACCGCCTTCCGGCCCTTCGATCCTCATCGCGAAATACCTTTCGCTTTTTCACCGGGAGACGAAGTTCGATTTGCGCCAATCACACTTTCTGAATTGTCTCATCTTGAAGGTGGAGACAGTTTCGGTGGGGCAGAGTGGGAGTGCATAGGATGACCCCACTCTTGGAAGTTTTAGATGGGGGGCCTGCTATCACCGTCCAAGACCTTGGCCGTCTAGGACACATTGCGCAAGGTCTGACGCGTGGCGGCGCGATGGACAGGAACGCGCTTTATGAAGCCTCCGCCTTGCTTGCCCAACCGGTCACTGCGGCCCTGGAGATGGTGGGTATGGGCGGTAGTTTTCGAACCAATGTAGATACCCGTATCGCACTGACGGGCGCGCCAATGGTCGCGACGATTGATGCATCGCCTGCTGAGTGGCATTGCACGCATCTGTTGCCAGCCGGAAGCGTTCTCAAGATCGGGGGCATTCGTGCCGGCGCCATCGGATACCTGAGTTTTGGCGGTGGCATCGCCGCAACCAAAATGATGGGTGCTCAATCCACACATCTTGCTGCAGGTCTTGGCACGATTTTGTCCACTGGCCAGGCGCTTGAGCTGAACGGTGACAGGGGCGGACGCGTTGATATGCTGCTCGCGAGTGACGATCGCTTTCACGGAGGTGAGATCGGAATTGTTTCGTCTCTGCAGACCGATCATTTTGGCGGTGAAACGCTACAGCGGTTCTTGCAGACGGGTTTCGCGCGTGATGCACGGGCAAACCGGCAGGGCATAAGGCTTAACCCCGATGGGGAAGGGTTTGCTGCTAAAGGGGGCCTTAGCGTTGTTTCGGAGATTATCGTGCCGGGCGATATTCAGATCACTGGCGATGGTGCCCCCTATGTGCTTATGTGCGAAAGCCAAACCACCGGAGGATACCCTCGGATTGCGACCGTCCTGCCATCCGATCTTCCAAAGGTGGCGCAAGCACCAGTTGGAGCCAAAATCCGGTTTCGTCTCTATAGCTTTGAAGAGGCTGTGGCGCATGAAAAGGCCGCTCAAGCCGCGCTTCGCAGTCTCTCATCCCGGGTAACGCCTCGGGTGCGCGATCCCCGAGATATCAATAATCTTTCAAGCTACACTCTGATCAGCGGCGCAATCAGCGCAACCGAAGACCCCTTTGCAGGAGATTAATCATGACGCAAATCGATCTGAACGCCGACATGGGCGAGAGCTTTGGGTCATGGCGCATGGGGAACGATGCGGAACTGATGAAAATCATCACGTCTGCCAATATCGCATGCGGCGGACATGCCGGCGACCCTGACGTTATGGAAAAGACATTTGCTCTGGCGGCGGCGAACAATGTCGGGATAGGCGCGCATCCAGGGTTTGCCGATATTGCCGGGTTTGGGCGTTTCAAGATGCACCTGCCCAAAAACACGCTTCAGAACATGATCCGATATCAGGTTGCCGCGCATGTCGGCATGGCCCGTGCCTTTGGTCATGAGGTTCGTCATCTCAAGCTGCATGGTGCCTTGGCCAATATGTGTTCGGAGGATGCAGAGATGGCTGAGGCCGCATATGAAGCAGCGCTTTCTATTGCCCCGGACCTTATCGTTATGGTTTTGGCCTGTACCGCGCAACAGCAAGCGGTAGAGAAACTGGGCTGCGCCTGGGCAGGAGAAATTTTTGCAGATCGTGCCTATAACGAGGATGCCACTCTCGTGGATCGTTCGCAGCCGGGTGCCGTTATCCACGATGCCAAGCTGGCCGGACCTCGGATCGCAGCAATGGTGCAGGAGGGCGCCATCATCACAGAAAATGGAACCCGCATTCCGGCAAAAATCGACACGATTTGCATGCATGGCGATACGCCGGAAGCGATAGAAATTGCCCGCTCTGTGCGTGCTGCGTTACAGGCCGATGGTGTCAAGATCGGCTGTTTTGCAGGTAGAAAATGACCCATATATCTATTCGCTCGACGAAAGTTTGTTCGGGCCGATTTGAGCGATCAAGCGAGAAGTATCGATCGTCGATCTGATCTATCCTCCGCGCTCGGTGGTGCCAACCGCCCAGAAACTGCTCAATGCACGCGCAGCTTGTCTTCAAAGAGCGCAACGATCTCGTCGCGGCAGACCTTTTGAGTATTGAAGTGGTTTGTGGTTTTTCCCCCAATCACAACGTCTGCTGCTGCTTCGACGAAGAATGCGCCGAGGGCCGGTACATAATGCTTTAGCAATTCTGTCATGCCTTCCTCCTGTTGCGCGCTTGGGTGTCGCGTTGCCCCAAATGCGATGTCGAAGAGATCGCTCGAGGCGGTTGCGGAAATCAGTGGGAATAGAGTTGGTTTTGGACCCGGAAACAGGGATTACGTTTGTATTTCAATATTTTAGATTGGCGCCTGAAAGATCTTACGTAACGTCAGTTTGAGCCAGATGTTTTTGCTGCCGCGCAGATAAATTCGACAATCCCATCAACAAAATCTGGATTGTTTCCATCTCGTCACCAAATTCTGAACTGATTCGAAGAGGCTTACGTGCTTGCAAGTTCGATCTTGGTGCCATTCACCGCGCAAAACTGTTCGCATCTGTCAGAGACCTGAAGATCAGTGAAGAAGATATCGACTTCCGAAAGGTCGGCGATCTTTGCTGGTGCACGTCTTTCGAATTTTGATGCATCGGCAGCCAGAAAAACCGCCTGGCTTTGGCGGATGATCGCTTTGCTAACGCCAACTTCCTGGATGTCAAAATCGAGAATGTCGCCGCCTTCGCTTAGGGCTGAACAGCCAATCACCGCCAGGTCAAAGCGAAATTGATCAATCGTCTGCTTCGCCAACTCGCCGACTAGCCCGCCATCCGAGCGCCTCAGATTGCCGCCGGTGACAACCACTTCGACATTTGGGTTGCCGGCCAGGATCATGGCAATGTTTGTGTTGTTGGTCACCACGAGTAAACCCTGATGGTGCAGAAGTTCGGCGGCGATAGCCTCGGTCGTTGTGCCGATATTCAGGAATACCGAGCAATCATGCGGAATGTGCCGGGCACAAAGGCGCGCGATATCGACTTTTGCGGACTGATTGAGTTCGCGTCGTTCCTTGTAGCCGATATTGACTGTGGTCGAGGGAAGGACCGCACCGCCATGAACCCGCTCAAGCTGGCCCGCATCTGCAAGTTCGGTCAGATCTCGGCGAATGGTTTGAGGCGTGACTCCGAAATGGTCGACAAGCCGTTCCACAGTGACTTTGCCCTCGCGTCGCGCGATGCCGATGATTTCTGGTTTTCGCAGGGTTTGAGCCATTGGTTGTCCTGACCAGTCCGTTTCGCCGAGTCGCGCGGTTATTCTACAGATCGCTTGATCAGATGCTCGTTTATTTTCGCTTTTCAAAATTCGCGCGCCATACGAACATGTGACCGCCCACCGTCTCAGCGAAAAAGCCCCATATTTTCAATGGGTTTTGCCAAAACGATAAAAAACGAACATTTTTGTCTTCCATTAGCGATCGTTTTTTGTCACCGAATATGTGTGCGGCGCGCGGCGCTGCACGGGAGGGCTTCGATGAAACCAGACTACGATCTGCTGATTATCGGCGGTGGCATCAATGGATGCGGAATCGCCCGTGACGCAGCGGGACGTGGTCTTTCGGTTTGTCTGGCAGAGATGAACGACATTGGATCCGCAACATCTGCGTCATCCACGAAACTGTTTCATGGCGGCTTGCGGTATCTTGAATATTTCGAGTTCAGACTTGTCCGGGAAGCTTTAATGGAGCGCGAAGTCTTGCTGCGCGCGATGCCTCATATCTCATGGCCTATGCGGTTCGTTCTTCCTTTTCACAAAGATATGCGATTTGATTCAGCGACGCCGACATCCAGGCTCTTGAGTTTCTTGATGCCGTGGATGCGTGGCCGACGTCCGGCATGGCTTATTCGCTTGGGCCTTTTCATCTACGATCATCTTGGAGGCCGGAAACTTCTGCCGGCGACATCATCGCTACGGCTCGAGGGCCGGCCAGAAGGGGCGCCACTGAAGGATTATTTTCAGAAAGCTTATGAATACTCGGATTGCTGGGTTGAAGACTCTCGCCTTGTCGTGCTCAACGCGCGCGACGCCGAAATTCGTGGTGCGTCGATCAGGCCAAGAACCAAGGTAACTGCCGCAACGACCGAGAATGGTTTGTGGCGCATTTGTCTGTCAGACCGTTTTTCAAACGAGACGTATGAGCTTACGGCAAAAATGGTGGTCAATGCCGCCGGCCCTTGGGTTGGCGATGTGCTCCGTGGCACGTTGAGGAGCAATCAGGAAAGTGGCGTTCGTCTGGTGCGGGGCAGCCATATTGTCACCAAGAAGCTTTTTGACCACGACAAGAGCTATTTCTTTCAGGGCACCGACGGTCGAATTATTTTCGCCATCCCCTATGAGACTGACTTTACCTTGATCGGAACAACAGACTCTGATCATGACGCAGCAGACCATACACCGCAGATCACGGATCAAGAGCAAAGCTATCTGATCGATTTTATCAATCAGTATCTTAAAGACCCGATTTCAGACGCTGATGTGGTTTGGACTTATTCTGGTGTGCGCCCCCTTTACGATGATGGTGCGAAATCTGCGACAGCAACCACGCGCGAATACGTTCTGCATTTGGAAAAGGCACGTGGTGCGCCTGCGCTACACATTTTTGGCGGCAAGATAACCACATACCGGCGGCTTGCCGAAGCAGCGTTGCATAAGATCGGAGAGGTGTTTCCAAACTTGGGGTCCGGCTGGACGGCAAGCGCCGCGTTGCCCGGTGGCGATTTTCCGGTGGATGGTTTTGAGACGCTTGTCGATGCGCTTCAGGAGCGCTTCGGTTTTTTGAATGACCGTTGGGCAAAAAGGTTGATCAGAGCTTATGGAACGGACGCGCGAGAGGTATTGGGTGATGCCAATTCGCGCGATGATCTTGGTCAGTGCTTTGGTGCAGACCTGACACAGCGGGAAGTCGAGTGGCTCATTTGCAAAGAGTATGCGCGCACGGCCGAAGACATCGTCTGGCGGCGTTCCAAGCTTGGGCTGCGGTTAACCAAAGAGCAGATACAGAATCTCGATGGATGGATGGCGGACTACCTGAGCAAACAATTCCCGGCAGCGGCGGAATGAGAAAGGGTTGAGATGACATTGGAACTCAGGAACATCTCTAAGTTGGTGAATGGCGTGACGCATATTCATCCCACCGATCTTGTTCTTGAAAAGGGCTCGATGAACATTCTGCTCGGGCCGACTTTGTCCGGGAAGACCAGCCTCATGCGGTTGATGGCGGGGCTCGATGCACCCAGCACGGGGCAAATCGTTTGGGAAGGCGAGGATGTGACAGGTGTCCGGGTACAGGATCGGGGCGTTGCCATGGTATACCAACAGTTCATCAACTACCCCTCCATGAGCGTATATGACAACATCGCGTCGCCTCTCCGGATATCGGGTGTTTCCAGAGCAGAACTTGATGAAGCCGTGAAGAAGGCCGCTGATCTGATGAAATTGACGCCGATGCTTGATCGTAAACCACTTGAGTTGTCAGGTGGGCAGCAGCAGCGCTGCGCGCTTGCAAGGGCTCTTGTAAAGGATGCCGGTCTTGTCCTGCTTGATGAGCCATTGGCAAATCTCGACTACAAACTTCGGGAAGAGCTGCGCGCAGAAATACCGAAAATATTTGAAGAGGCTGGTTCGGTTTTTGTATATGCGACGACCGAACCCGAAGAAGCACTCTTGCTCGGTGGATCGACCGCGGCGCTTTGGGAAGGCCGCGTGACGCAATTTGGAGCGACGCCAGAGGTTTATCGCAAGCCAATCGACGCCATTACAGCCCGCGTTTTCAGCGATCCGCCGATGAATTTCCTGAAGATCAGCAAGACCGGTCGGAAACTCATGTTTGGTGACGGGCAAACTGCGCCCGCGACGGGCGCGCTAGAGCGATTGGCCGACGGGCGGTATCTGGCCGGTTTCCGTCCTAATCACGTTGAAATCGAAGGACATACAACCGGTACGATGTCTTTCGAGACCCGGTTGGTCGTGACAGAATTGACCGGGTCAGAGACGTTCGTGCACCTCGACCATCACGGCGAACGCTGGGTGGGGCTTTTGCATGGCGTGCATGATCTCAAGATTGGTGCGGCGCTGCAGGTCTATCTCGATCCAAGCCACGTCTACATCTTTAGCGAAGACGGCGACCTTGTTGCGCCTGCGTCTTACGCTTTGGCGGCATAGGGGGCGGGTATGGCGAAGATCACTCTCGATAACCTGGCACATTCCTACTTCCCGTCGCCAAAAGGCGAGGAAGATTACGCGCTCAAAGAGTTGAATCACGATTGGACGGATGGTGAGGCCTACGCTTTGCTCGGAGCGTCCGGCTGCGGCAAGACCACGTTGCTCAATATCATCTCTGGGCTCCTGAAACCCAGCCAGGGACGTATCCTGTTCAATGATATTGACGTCACCGCGTCATCCACAACCGACCGCAACATCGCACAAGTGTTCCAGTTTCCCGTGGTCTACGACACGATGACAGTGCGCGACAATCTTGCTTTCCCGTTGCGGAACCGTGGATCGGACGCGGGCTATATCGCGGCGCGAGTGCAAGAGATTGCCGCGATGATCGGACTGGAAGATACACTTGACCGCAAGGCACGCGGGTTAACAGCGGATGCCAAGCAAAAGATCAGCCTTGGGCGGGGCATGGTGCGCGAAGACGTCAATGCGCTGCTCTTTGACGAACCGCTGACAGTGATTGACCCGCATATGAAATGGGAGCTGCGCACGCAGCTCAAGCAGCTACATCAGCAGTTTGGTCATACAATGATCTACGTAACCCATGACCAGACCGAGGCGCTGACTTTCGCGAATAAGGTTGTCGTCATGCATGATGGCCGCGTCGTGCAAATTGGCACGCCACAAGAGCTCTTTGAACGGCCTGAACATACGTTCGTTGGCTACTTCATTGGCTCTCCCGGCATGAACCTGATCCCTGCCGATGTAGAGGGCAAAAGGGCCAAGGTACATGGCGTGACAGTGTCGCTGTCCCGCGCCTACGGGCCTCTGTCTGGCAAAGTTGAGCTTGGCGTTCGGCCGGAGTTTGTGTCGCTGTCCGAAGATGACGGCCTACCGGTAAAAGTGCGCCGGGTTGAGGATGTTGGCAGACACAAAATCGTGCGAGCCGATCTATTTGGAAATGAGATCAACATCATGGCTGGCGAAGGCCAATCCATCTCGCCCGATATGACACGGGTCACTTTCGATCCGGATCGAGTGAATGTCTACGTTGACGACTGGCTGGCGAAGGGGGAGGCGGCGTGATGGAAAAGACCCCGAACCAAAAGGCATGGTTCCTTGTGTTGCCCGTTTTGCTGCTTGTGGCGTTCTCTGCGGTCATTCCGCTGATGACGGTGGTCAATTACTCCGTGCAGGATACGTTCGGTAACAATCAGTTCTTCTGGGCCGGTCTGGAATGGTTCGAGGAACTTTTGGCCTCGGATCGGATGTGGGATGCGCTGGGCCGGCAGCTCATGTTCTCGGCGATCATTCTGGCAATTGAAATTCCGCTGGGCATATTCGTTGCCCTCAACATGCCCAAAAAGGGCGTCTGGGTCACAGTGTGCCTGGTGCTGATGTCGCTCCCGCTGCTTATCCCCTGGAACGTGGTGGGCACAATCTGGCAGATCTTCGGCCGGGTCGATATCGGACTTCTGGGTCACACGCTTTCGAGCATCGGTGTCGACTATAACTACACCCAAGACCCTTTTGATGCCTGGATCACTGTGATCGTCATGGATGTCTGGCACTGGACGTCGCTTGTGGCCTTACTGGCCTATGCCGGGCTGCAATCTATCCCGGATGCATACTATCAGGCGGCCAAGATTGATCAGGCGTCTCGCTGGAAGGTGTTTCGCTATATCGAATTGCCCAAGATGGCGGGTGTTTTGATGATCGCGATCCTTTTGCGCTTCATGGACAGTTTCATGATCTATACAGAGCCCTTTGTCGTCACCGGCGGTGGGCCGGGCAGCGCAACGACCTTCCTTAGCATCGATTTGGTGAAGATGGCGCTGGGGCAGTTTGACCTTGGCCCGGCAGCTGCCTTCTCGATCATGTATTTCCTCGTGATCCTGCTCATCTCCTGGGTGTTCTACACTGTGATGACCAATCTTGATCGGCGGGAGGGGTAAGCGATGGCCGATACAACCGCACCGCAAACACGGTCCTCGTCAATCCCGGGCATCAATTCGCGCGCCATCGTCATGGGGCTTTACCTGATCTTCCTGATGCTGCCAATCTATTGGCTGCTGAACATGAGCCTGAAGACCAACACGGAGATCCTGAACACCTTCACGCTTTGGCCGGACAATCCAACGCTCGACAATTACAAGACGATCCTGACCGATCCCGCTTGGTATTCGGGTTACATTAACTCGCTTATCTACGTGGTGATCAACACAGTGATCTCCATCGCCGTAGCCTTGCCTGCCGCCTATGCCTTTTCGCGCTACAGCTTTATGGGTGATAAGCATCTTTTCTTCTGGCTTCTCACGAACCGGATGGCACCGCCTGCGGTCTTCGCGTTGCCTTTCTTTCAGCTTTATTCCTCGGTGGGTCTTTTCGACACGCATATCGCCGTGGCCTTGGCGCATTGTCTTTTCAACGTGCCCTTGGCGGTGTGGATCCTTGAGGGCTTCATGCGGGGTGTGCCGAAGGAGATTGATGAAACGGCCTATATCGATGGCTATTCCTTCCCGCGGTTCTTCGTGAAGATCTTCATGCCGCTGATCGCATCGGGGATCGGCGTCGCGGCATTCTTCTGCTTCATGTTCTCGTGGGTCGAACTTCTGCTTAGCCGCACGCTCACCACCGTGGATGCCAAGCCTATTGCTGCGATCATGACCCGCACGCAAGGCGCCGCAGGGATCGACTGGGGCGTGCTCGCAGCGGCAGGGGTTCTGACCATCGTACCGGGAGCCTTGGTCATTTATTTCGTGCGTAACTACATCGCCAAGGGCTTTGCCCTGGGGAGGGTGTGATGCTCCAATCAGAAATTACTACTCATTCCGAGCAAGAAGCAGATCGCATTCTTTCCTGGCTTTGTGTGGAATGGGGCTTCTGCGAAGCGAGGTACAAACCGATAGAACGCTATGTTGAAGTAACCGCAGAACCTTTTGCACGATTTGTGCTGGAAGATGAAGGGATGTCAGAAGACCGAAAGTGGAAGCGAGATATCTCCAGGAAGGTTCAGGAATTCCTTGTCGAAGATAGGTTTTTGTAAAATGGAATGGATGGCATGGACATGGCCCACCGCCGCCTTCTTCGGTGTCATAGCGGTCCTTCTTATCACCTTCACGATTCTTGCGATCAAGTATCCTGAAACCCCGCGTGTGGGCGTTCTGCGCATTGAAACCACGCGGGGGGATCGGCTTTTCATCACGCTTTTGGGTTCGGCCTTTATCAATCTGGCCTGGCTGGGCCTCGTGGGTGCAAGCCAGCCCTACGCCTTACTCGTCTGCGCGATCTATGCCTTTGCGGTGTTCCGATGGGTCTGATCGTCAATACGTCGGTGGCCGTCCCCCGATAGGTCACCAATTTTCAAAGTTCGAATAACCAATGGGAGGAAACAATGAACTTTAGATTGAAATCAACCACCGCGCTGGCGGCTGGTCTTGCCCTGATGGGCAGCACGGCCTGGGCCGGTATGGAAGAGGCGATGGAGTTTCTCGACAACGAAATCGCGGGTCTTTCCGTGCTCGACCGCGCGGCGCAAGAGGCAGAGATGCAGTTCTTTGTCGATGCGGCCAAGCCGTTTGAAGGCATGGAGATCAAGGTCGTCTCAGAAACCATCACCACGCATGAATATGAATCGCAGGTTCTGGCGCCTGCCTTCACCGCGATCACCGGCATCAAGGTAACACATGACCTGATCGGCGAAGGCGACGTGGTCGAGAAGCTGCAAACACAAATGCAGTCGGGCGAGAATATCTATGACGCCTATATCAACGACTCCGACCTCATCGGCACGCACTGGCGCTACCAGCAGGTGCGCAACCTGACCGACTGGATGGCGGGCGAGGGTGCGGATGTGACCTTGCCGACACTCGATGTTGATGACTTTATCGGTACGTCCTTCACCACGGGACCAGATGGCAAACTGTATCAGCTGCCCGACCAGCAATTCGCGAACCTCTACTGGTTCCGCTATGACTGGTTCAATGACGAGAAGAACAAGGCCGACTTCAAAGAGGCCTATGGCTATGACCTTGGTGTTCCTGTCAACTGGACGGCGTATGAGGATATTGCCGAGTTCTTTACCGGGCGTGACCTGTCGCATCTGGGCGTAGAAGGTGAAGTCTTTGGCAACATGGACTACGGCAAGAAAGACCCCTCGCTTGGCTGGCGTTATACCGATGCGTGGATGTCCATGGCCGGTATGGGCGATGTGGGTGAGCCCAATGGCCTGCCCGTCGATGAGTGGGGCATTCGGGTGAACGAGAATTCGCAGCCGACAGGCTCCTGCGTCGCGCGCGGCGGTGCCACCAACGGCCCGGCGGCGGTTTATGCCGTGACCAAGGCCATTGAATGGCTGCAAAAGTACTCTCCCCCGGCGGCGGCTGGCATGACCTTCTCTGAGGCCGGACCAATCCCGGCGCAGGGCAATGTTGCGCAGCAAATGTTCTGGTACACCGCCTTTACCGCAGCCACGGTTGAGCCGGGTCTGCCAGTGATGAATGACGATGGTACGCCCAAGTGGCGCATGGCCCCGTCGCCACACGGCGTCTACTGGAAAGAAGGCCAGAAGATTGGTTACCAAGATGCGGGTTCGTGGACGCTGATGCAATCGACTCCTGTGGACCGTGCCAAGGCGGCGTGGCTCTACGCGCAGTTTGTGGTGTCCAAGACAGTTGATCTGAAGAAAGCGGATGTTGGTCTGACGTTCATTCGTGAGAGCACCATCAACTCTGATCACTTTACGCAGCGCGCGGACAAGCTTGGTGGTCTGATCGAATTCTACCGCTCACCTGCACGGGTACAGTGGTCGCCCACCGGCACCAATGTTCCGGACTATCCGAAACTTGCACAGCTCTGGTGGCAGAACATCGGCGATGCGATGTCGGGGGCCAAGACACCTCAGGAAGCACTGGATTCACTCTGTGCCGACCAGGAACGTGTGCTTGAGCGTCTGGAGCGAGCTGGTGTTCAAGGTGATCTCGGGCCAGTCATGAACGAGCCACAGGATCCGCAGTATTGGTTCGATCAGCCGGGTGCACCTTATGCCAAGCTCGAAAACGAGGACGAAGAGCCCAAGACCGTCTCTTATGACGAGCTGATCAAGTCCTGGCAGTAAACTTCGGTTTCTCCCAAGTGCGGGGCGTGCGCGTGTTTGTTTGCGTGCGCCCCGCATCTTTTTTAATGCTGAGGAGGCGGCGCTGCGGAAAACAGCCAGCATCGACAGAAGGGTTGCAAAGCTCCTGCAAAGCGCCATTTTCCAACTAGATTAAGGAAGAGGCTCGAGATGAAGTACGAAAAAAGTGACGCCGCTTTGGCAAAACTGACGCCCGAGCAATACCGGGTTACCCAGCAAAATGGCACCGAGCGCCCCTTCACCGGTGCGTATAATGACAACAAGCAACCCGGAATCTACGTGGACATCGTGTCTGGTGAGCCGTTGTTCGCGTCGTCAGACAAATTTGAATCAGGTTGCGGCTGGCCCAGCTTCACGAAGCCAATTGAGCCAGCACATGTCACGGAACATCACGATAAAACGCATGGCATGATCCGTACCGAAGTGCGCAGCGCCCATGGTGACAGCCATTTGGGCCACGTCTTTCCAGATGGCCCCAAGGATCGCGGCGGCCTTCGGTATTGCATCAATTCAGCGTCATTGCGCTTCATTCATCGTGACGAGATGGAGGCAGAAGGCTATGGTGACTATCTGAATCAAGTGGAGGATGTCTGATGGCGGAAGAACGCGCTGTATTGGCTGGTGGGTGCTTTTGGGGCATGCAAGATCTTATTCGCAAGCTGCCGGGGGTTCAGAAGACGCGTGTTGGTTATACTGGTGGTGACGTGCCAAACGCCACGTACCGCAACCATGGCACCCATGCAGAAGGTATCGAAATTCTGTTTGATCCTGACAAGATCAGCTTTCGCCAGTTGCTCGAGTTCTTCTTTCAGATACATGATCCCACGACGCCAAACCGGCAGGGCAATGATCGCGGCATGAGCTATCGTTCGGCCATCTACTACGTCTCTGACGCGCAGAAGGCTGTCGCCGAAGACACCATCGCCGATGTGAATGCAAGTGGGCTTTGGCCGGGGCAGGTTGTTACCGAGCTGGAGCCGGTCGGTGACTTCTGGGAGGCCGAGCCGGAACATCAGGACTATCTTGAGCGGTTACCGAATGGCTACACGTGCCATTTCCCGCGTCCGAACTGGGTACTGCCGAGGCGGCAAGCTGCAGAATAGGGGCTTCCCCTGATAGTTTGAAGAAATCAACAAACCCCGGTGCTCTGTCGCAGCATCGGGGTTTTCTTCTGGTGAAGGCCATTTTCATTTGGATGGCCAAAGAGATTCACCTGTTGCCTGTACCGCTCAGCCGCCTAATATCTGCTGCACAACATAGGGAGAGAACAAATGCAAAAACTGTTTGGAGCCGGCGTCACAGCCGCGCTGTCATTCGCCTTTGCCGGAGAAGCGCTCGCCACGGAATGGAATGTGTCGCTTTGGGGCAAGCGCCGAGCCTTTACGGAGCATGTTGAGAAGCTTGCCGAGTTGGTCAGTGAGAAGACAAATGGCGAGTTCACCTTAAATATCAGCTACGGCGGTTTGTCGAAAAACAAAGAGAACCTCGATGGCATTTCCATCGGCGCATTCGAGATGGCCCAGTTTTGTGCGGGCTATCACCGTGACAAAAACCGTGTCATCACCGTACTAGAACTGCCCTTCCTGGGCGTCAGCAATCTTGAAGAAGAGGTTGCGGTGTCTTCAGCTGTCTATAATCACCCTGCTGCGGCGGAAGAGATGGCACAGTGGAATGCCAGACTTCTGATGACTTCGCCGATGCCGCAATACAATATTGTAGGTACGGGCGAACCTCGTGACGAGCTGGCCGAATTCGAGGGCATGCGTGTGCGCGCAACAGGTGGCCTTGGTAAAGCGTTTGAAGCTGTTGGCGGTGTTCCGACATCGGTCACCGCGACGGAGGCTTATCAGGCGATGGAGTCTGGCGTTGTGGACACGGTGGCATTTGCGCAGCATGCGCATCTGAGCTTTGGCACAATCAACCAAGCCGATTGGTGGACAGCGAACCTGAACCCCGGCACGGTGAATTGCCCCGTTGTCGTGAATATCGACGCTTACGAAGGGTTGTCAGACGAGCATCGTGAGGCTTTGGACAGCTCCGTTTCTGAGGCGCTTGATCATTACCTCACGAACTATGGCGAGCTACTGAAGAAGTGGGACAGTGTCTTGGAAGAAAAAGGTGTCCAGAAGGTCGAGATCGCAGACAGCGAGATCGAAGCGTTCCGTGCCAAGGCTGCTGACCCAATTCGCGAGGCGTGGATTGCGGATATGGAATCTCAGGGCTTGCCGGGTCAGGAGCTTTACGATCTGGTCATTAAGACGCTCGAAGATCATCGCAGCGGAAGCTGACTCAGTTTTGACAAGGCCCCGGACAGACGATCTGGGGCCTAGCTTCTAAGCGAATGGGGGAAAGCATGGCCGGATCATCCGCCGTGCTGGAAGATGACGGGCTTCTCAGCCGTCTTGACCGGTATTTGTTTAAAGTCGAACGAGCCTTCGCGCTCATTTGCGGCCTAGCTGTGCTTAGCCTGATGTTTCTGGCCGTACGATCTGTCGGTGGACGAGAGTTTTTTGAATGGCCTCTCGCTGGGTATACAAACTGGATTGAAGCGTTGATGCCGATTATTGCAATTCTTGGAGTTGCTTATGCACAACGCGACGGCACGCATATCCGCATGGACATTCTCGTCGGTCGTTTCTCGGGTCGCGTTTTATGGGTGGTTGAAAGCGTCCTGGTCTTTCTGATGCTCTTCCTGATGATTTGTCTGACTGTTGGCGCCTATGAGCTGTTTGACCGTGCCTTTGACTGCGCGCGCCCTTTGTGCAGTCGCGATAGTTTTGACGACATCAACATGCCAACCTGGCCATATAAACTTGTCGTTCCGATTGCTTTTGCGTTGCTGTCCTTGCGTTTGCTGCTGCAACTTGTGGGCTACGGTCGTGCATTTGTGCTCGGTCTAGAGCGCCCCGTTGCTGTTCCGCTCACCCAATCCATAGAAGATCAGGCGCGTGCCGAAGCTGATCAATTGGAAGGGCGCGAGTGATGGATGAGATCACGATTGGCCTTTGGGTGACCGGCGGCATGGTTACGCTTGTGTTCCTCGGCATGCGTGTTGGTTTTGCCGCGGCATTTGCGGGTTTTATCGGGTTGGTTTGGTTGCGTTGGAACGGATTTGACTATGACCCGGACAGGTTTTGGAAAGCGTTTCAGATCAGCTTGCGCATCGCCGGACAGGAGCCTTACTCCAAGGTCAGCGCGCATGCGCTCAGTTTGATCCCGACCTTTATTCTGATTGGATATCTTGCGTATTACGCCGGGTTGACCAAAGCGCTATTTGAGGCAGCAAAGCGCTGGATCGCATGGGTTCCCGGTGGCCTTGCCGTATCAACCGTTTTCGCCACCGCAGGCTTTGCCGCCGTGAGCGGTGCCAGCGTTGCAACATCTGCAGTGTTCGCCCGTATTGCCATTCCTGAGATGCTCAAGATTGGATATAACAAACAGTTTGCTGCCGGTGTTGTTGCGGCGGGTGGAACTTTGGCTAGTCTCATTCCGCCCTCTGCCATCCTTGTGATCTATGCGCTTATCGTCGAACAGGACGTGGGTAAGCTTCTGCTGGCGGGATTTGTGCCCGGTGCATTTTCGGCACTTGTCTACGGAATTCTAATTGTAACCATCGCAGTTGTTTTCAAGACAGTTGGGCCACCTGTTCGCGGCTTCTCCTGGGGTGAAAAGTTTGCCTCCTTGCCCGCAGCCCTTCCTATTGTGGCCGTGGTCGTGATTATTATCTTTTTTGTGTACAACCCATTTGGGGACGCCTGGGGCACACCGACAGAAGGCGGTGCGGTAGGTGCGTTCATCGTGTTTTGTATGGCGCTTTACCGCGGCATGAGGTGGGGCGAGTTGAAAGCTGCCTTGCTAGAGACCGCAAAACTGACCGTCATGATCTTTACAATCATCTGGGGCGTTCTGATCTATGTCAGGTTCCTTGGCTTTGCGGATCTTCCGGGCGCATTTTCTGACTGGATTACATCGCTTACCGTGTCTCCGATGCTCATCCTCGTTTGCATCCTTCTGGCCTACGCTGTGCTGGGTATGTTTATGGACGCCATCGGGATGCTCCTGCTCACTTTACCCGTGGTTTATCCTGCGGTCATGGCGTTAAACGGGGGTGAGGAAGTGCTGGCGGCTGACAGCACCTTTGGTATGTCCGGAGAGATGTGCGCCATCTGGTTTGGTATCCTCGTGGTGAAGATGGCGGAGTTCTGTCTGATTACACCGCCCATCGGGCTGAACTGTTTTGTGGTTGCTGGTGTGCGTGATGACCTTAGCGTGCAGGATGTGTTCAAAGGCGTCACGCCGTTTTTCGTCGCCGACGCGATCACAATTGCGCTTCTCGTTGCTTTCCCAGCCATCGTTCTCTGGCTGCCCAGCTTGGCGTAGCAAGGCGAGAGGAATTGACTCTGGCCTGAAACGTACAAGAGTGGTTTCGGATCGATAGGCGAATGATGAAAAAGATCACAGAGTTTCCGCACGAGATCGAGGTCATGGACCCGGTCTTTATCGAGATGCCGGATGGCGTGCGCCTTGCCGCGAAGATATGGAAACCCAAGGGTTCAGATCAGGTTCCGGCGATTTTGGAGTATCTTCCCTATCGCCGAAGCGATGGCACAGCCGAACGTGATGCGCTGACCCATCCTTACTTCGCGGGTCACGGCTATGCAGCCATCCGGGTCGATATGCGCGGTTCGGGTGATAGCGACGGCGTTATGACAGGCGAATACCTAAAGCAGGAACAGGATGATGCGCTTGGCGTGATCAACTGGATCACCGCTCAACCGTGGTGTAGCGGATCCGTCGGTATGATCGGTATCTCGTGGGGTGGCTTCAACGGGCTTCAGGTTGCAGCGCGCCAACCTGATGCGCTGAAAGCAGTCGTTTCGATCTGTTCGACCGATGACCGTTACGCGGATGACATTCACTACATGGGCGGGTGTCTGCTGATGGATAACCCGTGGTGGTCCAGCTACATGTTTTCGTTGAACACCACCCCGCCGGATCCTCTCGTTGTTGGTGATCGTTGGAAAGACATCTGGCTTGAGCGCCTCAAGGGTAGTGGATTCTGGATCGCGGAGTGGCTTCGCCATCAACGACGCGATGATTTCTGGAAACACGGGTCTATCTGCGAGGATTTCTCAAAGATCAAAGCCGCGGTTTATGCCGTTGGCGGCTGGGCGGACGGGTATTCAAACGCAGTTTTCCGGCTGCTGGAGGGGCTGAGAAGCCCTAGTAAAGGTCTGGTTGGACCTTGGGCGCATAAGTACCCGCATTTTGCCAAACCCGGGCCGGCGATTGGTTTTCTGCAGGAGTGCCTGCGCTGGTGGGATTACTGGCTGAAAGACATCGATACCGGCATCATGGATGAGCCTCGTTTGCGCGCTTGGGTTCAGAATGGTGTTGAGCCTCAAACCTTTTACGAAGACCGCCCGGGGCGTTGGGTGGCTGAGGATGGCTGGCCAAATCAACGACTCTCGCCAGTAAAATGGTGGCTAAATTCGAATGGTTTGGGGCAGAAGCCAGACAGGACTGTCCCATTGACGCTTTGCTCTCCTCAAAACGTTGGCATGGCTGGCGGACGGTGGTGTGCTTTTGGTCTTGACCCGGATGGCCCCGGAGACCAACGCGCTGAAGCAGGCGGTTCGCTTGTTTTTGACACGCCGGTTCTGACGGAAGGTTGTGATATCCTTGGCACGCCAGAACTTGAGCTGGAACTGGAAACCGGGCAGCCTGTCGCGATGATAGCCGCCGTGCTGAGTGACGTGATGCCAAATGGCGCAGCGACGCGGGTAAGCTATGGTGTGCTCAACCTGACCCATCGGAAATGCCATGAAAACCCGTCGCTCATGAAGCCATCGGAGCGGACCTGTATCAGGCTCAAGCTGAATGATTGCGCACATCACTTTGGCAAAGGAAACAGAGTGCGCATTGCGCTCTCCACCGCCTACTGGCCGATCGTCTGGCCGATGCCCGAAAAGGTTACTTTGAAAATCTTAACCGGCAAAAGTGCACTTTCCTTGCCAGTCAGGCCTTCCTCAGAAGGCGATGCGGTGTTGTCGAAATTTCCCGCCCCTGAAAGTGCAGTTCCGTTGAAGACAGAGCTTTTGAGCTCGCCAGAATATGAAAATGGCTTTCATACGGATTTAGCCACCGGTGAAATCACCTGCCGTCTTTGGCAGGATGAAGGCCGTGTTCGACATCTCGAGCTTGACGGCTGGACAACGGCCTCGACGCGTGAAGAGACCTACCGCATTCACCCTGATGACCCATTGAGCGCGCGGTTAGACATTATTTGGACAGAAGAGGTATCGAGGGGCGATTGGCAGGTCACGTCCCGCACGCGCACACGCATGCACGCCACGAAAACACATTTCATTTTGAAGGGTGAACTAGAGGCGTATCTGGGAAATGAAGAGGTGTACCGACAGACGTGGGACGAGGAAATTCCACGCGATTTCGTGTAGGGAACGTCGTGAAATCAGGTTCTGCTGAAACCCGAACATCCGCCAAGCAGTACGGATCTGCAAACTCCAGTAATGATCTTGGCATTGCAGAAAGCGTTAAAGGAAGCTTGAGGTCAGGCCATATGGTCGACCAATTGTAGATGCTGGGCAAGCCTGTCGACTACGCCAAGAAAACGTAAGACCAATTTGGGGTCGCTGGGCGCAGGAGTGACGCCTGCAGGGATTTCATGATTGAGTACAGCCTCAACGGCAAGCGAGACCGGAATGGACACGAGCCGCGCCATTGCCGAGCTCCGCTCATCTCCCCATGCATCCATGACGAAGGTTTTGTGCCAAACCGTCTCGCCAGCATGTTCTGCTTTGAGATCGACACAAAGCACGACCCGGTCGGGTTCCCCTTCGGCATAGGCATTGTCCTGCCAGAACTGATCTGACATGTCCTTCAGCCGTTGCTCCCCGGCCTCTCCTTGGAGCGTTTCCACCTCGGCAAAGACATCTGCCCAGGCTTCGGCCCAGCCATTAAGCCTCAAAGTTCCACGCACGAATTCCTTGATCCGCCAGGTCGGCTCAAAACGGTAATCCTCCATGAACGGCAAAGAATCCCGGTTTGGGTATACTTCGAAAGTCTCGGGGATCGGCAAAGGCGCTTGATAAGACCTGATCGCATCCCAAGGTCTGGTGACATTGAGTTCTGTGAAGTTGCGAACGGACCGCGAGGGTGAGCGCAGCGCCTTTAGCACGCCTAGTGGTGACCAGCTGAACTTGTAGCGAAAGGCGTTGGTGATTTTTGGAATCCCACCGCAATAGGAGAGGAAAGAAAGATCATTCTCTGCGTTGAATGCTGACGATGCAACGTAGTCGGCCACCAGATGATGCGCCATCAGGTGGTCGATCCCTGGATCCAGACCAATTTCGTTGACAACGCAAACACCGCGCAAAACAGCCTTGGCGTGAAGCTCTCGCATCTCCGGTGCAATGTAAGAGGATGACACGAAATGCGCGCCCTTGTTGATGCACATCTCGGCCAAAGGCACGTGCCAGTCACCGGGCAGCATCGAGACGACAACATCGCCTTCAGTCACATCGCCGGACAGAGTGTCAAACTCAAAGGCATGGACACGATCCGTCAGATCACCAACGGCCTCGATGGCTTTACTTACCGTGCGGTTCCAAACAACCACATCGTGGCTCGCTTCAAGCAATCGCCGCAATCCCGGGATCGCCGAAAGGCCAGTGCCACACCAGTGAATTGTCATAGCTTAAGCCCCTTCATGTGGCTTTGGAATTCCGATTTTGCGCGTGCCCAGACGCCGCCGTCTAGATTGTCAAGGGCTTGTAGCGTTGGCAAGAGTTGAACGGCATAGTCGATTGAGGATTCCAGCGGCAGAAGCGATGGCAGATTGTCGATTGCCATCACATCCAAGGGTGGCGACGCGTGTACCCGCGTGACGGGTTCTTCCCAACTCGTTGCCTCTTTGTAAATAGGAACAGGGTTGTAATCACTGTCAGGGTCACAGGCAACATCGCCGATGACCGACAGTCTGCGTTGGGCACTTAAGGCCTCTTTTGACACGAAGACCGGGGTGCCGGGGCGTGCGAAAATACAGTTGAGAAAAATGTCATGATCCAAAATCTCCGGGAAAGGGCCGCCATGTGCTGTCTCGGCCAAATCCCACTTTGTGGTGGCGACACCCATCACTTCGCAGAGATCTGCCGCCCCTGTCCCCACGCGCCCCAAGGCTCCGACAACGATCGCGCGTGGCCGCGATCGGCCGACCGAATTCAAAAGCGCTTCGAGGTCTTCAAGAAGAGCTGACTTGTTGTCATAAGCACCGACAGCCGGGCATTCCCTACCGTCTTGTTGTGTCGCCCAGGCGATCAGGCTGACCGCCGCACCAGCATATCCAGCCCAATACCCGAAGGCGGCCAAGCGCCGTCCTGTCGTATCGACCAGGTATTCCAGGTCGTAAAGCGTGCCTCCCCCAACTTTGAAACGCTTGAGCAGTCGTTGGCCGGAAAATTGGCCCTTGAAGGCGTGGCCAAACATGATGTGACGATGCGGCAGGGCGCTGCCATCATCGGGCAGTTCCTTGAGGCCGAATATAATCGCGTCTCTGGGCGCTTGGGGCCAGCTATGCTCTGCAGCGATCTGACACCCGCTATCGCGGTAGTTCTTAATCGGTATCACACGCGACGCGCTTTCCTCGACGGTCACTGCAATACCATGTTTGATAAGACTTGCGGCACCCTCAGGCGTAAGGCCGACGCGATCTTCGTTCTCGCGGCTTTCTGCTCTGACCCATAGATGAGTCATGGCGTGATCCTAGCGCAATAGGCCATATTTCTTGATCCTTCTTGCCGAGGGGCGTGCGGACATAAGCGCAAAATGAGCCGCCAGCTTGGGATGGTTATTGATGTCGACACCGTCGCCCTCCAGCCAGGTGCAGATGGCAAAAAGCCAAGGATCAGCAATTGTCATCTCGGCGCCCATAACAAAGGGAGCCAAAGCACAGTTGTCTTCAATATAATTGCAACTTTCGGTCATCGTGCTGGGTAGTTTGGCCCGCATATCCGCCAGTGAGCTTTCTTCATTTGCCCAGCGAATTCCACGAGGCCCATGCGCATGGTTCACGTGAAAGGTCGAGGCCAGATAGTAGGTGACGGCACGCATTTGCGCGGCTTGCCACGGATCGTCTGGAACAAGACCCAGTGCTGGCACTTGTGCGGCAATGAATTCGGCAATGGCACCCGTTTCGGTTAGAATTCCCTGCTCGGTAACCAATGCGGGCACGCGTCCTTTTGGGTTGATTGCCCGGTAGTCGGGCTTCGTCTGCTCGCCGTCAGCAAAACTCAGTCTTACCGCTTCAAACGGAAGCCCCACTTCCTCTAAGAGTAGGCCGGTTGCAATGGCGACCGTCCCAGGAGCATAGAAAAACTTCATTCCATTGGGCTCCTTCACACAAAAGTTCGGGCATGGATACGGTCTGGCGCATCCAAATGCGGCGTGGCGTTGAACCCGCCGACCATCAATGTCTCATGTACAAAATGCAAGCGATGCACCGAAGCGTTGGTCACTTGCAGCATGATCTTTGCCATGCCCCGCTCGTCCAGATGCAGGGCGTGGCGCATGGCCATGCCGATAACACCGCCCGACGTTACCAAAAGCGTGCGTCCCGCCATGCGACACATTTCATCAATCAGATCGGTGATGCGCGCGGCAAACGTCTCGAACGTCTCGGGCACATCTTTTAGCTGGTCCGTGATCCAAAGCTCCATCAAGAGAGGAAGATGTGTGGCGAAATCAGCCGTCGTCTGGGGTGTCGGCACGCCGTGTTCGGCTTGCGCGGCATCGGCCAGTGCAAAATAGCTTAGCTCATTCAGGCGTACATCTTGCGATGGTGCCGTGTAGCCCATCGCCCTGGCGGTTTCGAACTGGCGGCTAAGCGTTCCGGTAAAGACCCTGTCAAAACGCGGATTGGTTTGATGCAGGTATTCCCCAAGCCACGTCGCCTGTTTGCGCCCGAGATCCGATAAACGGTCATAGCTTGCTTCGTCCGTGGCGGTGCTATTAGCCTGACCATGACGTACAAGAATAATTTCCGCCACCGGTGTCTCTCCTGTCGTGAAATTCTACCTGAGTGCGAGCGCCAGTCTGGGATCAGATTTTCTGATCGTATTCGCCTACGGAAGGCTCCGTGCGAATAACCGCGTCAATCTCGTTAAAGATATCCCGCATCTCCGCATCAGACTCGGCGCTTTCACAGACGACAACAAGATTGGGCGTGTTCGACGATGCGCGCACCAGCCCCCAACTGCCGTTTGCCAGAATGACGCGAGCTCCGTTTACTGTGACGACCTCTTCGATGGATTGTCCGGCGAATTCCTCATTGGCCTCGTGCTTGGCGACCAGTTTTTCGACCAGCCTTTCCAAGACGTCGTACTTTTCCGTGTCGGAGCAGTAGGGGGACATGGTGGGTGTCGAATAAGTGGTTGGCAAGGCTTTGCGAAGGTCCGACATCGACATATCAGGATTGCGATCCATCAGCTTGCAGATCTCGACTGCAACCCGCATGCCGCAGTCGTAGCCACGACCAACGGGCTCGGCCAGAAAGTAATGCCCTGACTTCTCAAAACCGGCCAACGCACCAATTTCCTTGACGCGTCGCTTCATGTGGCTGTGCCCGGTTTTCCAGTAATCCGCCTTCACGCCGTTTTTCTTAAGCTCGGGATCTGCTGCGAACAGGCCGGTAGATTTGACATCTGCGACGAAGGTGGCGTTGGGGTACAGTTTGCTGAGGTCGCGCGCCATGATCACGCCGACCTTGTCGGCGAAAATCTCCTCACCCTCGTCATCGACCACACCGCAGCGGTCCCCATCGCCATCGAAACCAAGCGCAAAATCCGCACCGGTCGCTTTCACTGTATCGGCCATGTCATGCAACATTTCCATGGCCTCGGGATTGGGGTTGTAATTGGGGAAGGTGTAATCGAGTTCGTTATGCGACGGGATAACCTCAACTCCGAGGCGCTCAAAGAGCACGGGTGCAAATGCAGAGGCGGTGCCATTGCCAGTGGCGCAGACGACGCGGAGTTTGCGGGTCATCTTGAAATCGCCCACAAGGTCGTCGAGATAGGCATCGCGCACGCCGTCAACAAATTCATACCCACCTCCGGGGCGTGGTTTTCCTTCTCCATTCAGCACAATGTCACGCAGTTCGCCCATCTCGTCCGGCCCGTGTGTCAGTGGACGGTCAAACCCCATCTTTACCCCGGTCCATCCGTTCGGATTGTGCGATGCCGTGACCATGGCCACCGCCGGTACATCAAGGTGAAATTGTGAAAAGTAAGCCATAGGCGAAAGGGCAGGTCCGATATCTTTCACCTGAATGCCTGCCCGCATCAGCCCAAGAATGAGCGCGTTTTTGATAGAAAGGGAATAATCGCGGTAATCATTCCCAACCGCGATGACCGGCTCAATTCCGCGAAGGTGGATCTGCGTGCCTAGGCCAAGACCCAACGCTGTCACGCCAGGCAGGTTGATTTCATCTGGATATTTCCAGCGCGCATCATACTCGCGAAACCCGGTGGGCTTGATCATCGCGTCGCGCAGAAATTCCCACGTATTGGGTGTCACATCGGGCAAAGGTTTGGTCATCTAAAAGTCTTCCATTGGATCAAAGACGAATTGGGTCTGTTTTCGCTAGCTTGTCGAAATGCATCAGGCTTTGCACAAGAGCAGCCATCTCTTTCAAGGGGATCATATTGGGACCATCCGAGGGTGCGTTGTCGGGGTCTTCGTGGGTCTCGATAAAGACAGCTGCGACACCAAGTGAAACCGCGGCACGTGCCATAACGGGCGCAAACTCACGTTGGCCTCCGGAACTGCCACCCATCCCACCTGGTTGTTGGACCGAATGGGTCGCATCCATCACGACCGGGTATCCTGTAGAGGCCATCTGCGGTAATGATCGCATATCAGCGACAAGCGTGTTGTAACCAAAGGACGAGCCTCGTTCTGTTAAGAGAATCCGAGTATTGCCGGTGCTTTCTAACTTGGAAATGACATTTGGCATGTCCCAAGGCGCAAGAAATTGACCTTTTTTTATGTTGATGGTCGCACCTGTTTCACCGGCAGCAAGCAACAAGTCCGTCTGGCGGCACAGAAAAGCGGGGATTTGGAGCACGTCCACGATCTCGGCCACGGGTCCGCACTGCTCGGGTGAGTGGACGTCGGTCAGGACCGGCACTGCCACAGTGGACTTCACCTTCGCCAATATCTCTAGCCCGTCGGCAAGGCCGACGCCCCGCTTGCCGGAAAGAGACGTCCGGTTGGCCTTATCGAAGGAAGCTTTGAAGATATACTGTGCCCCGGCTGCATCGCAGGCAGTTTTCATGGCGTCTGCGATCATCAATGCATGATCTGCACTTTCCATCTGGCATGGACCCGCAATGACCGTAAGTGGTTGACCATTTCCAACCTGCAGACCTGAGATGTCGACGATCTTCATCGGATCAAGAGGAAACCTGTTCTCTAAGCACGGACGCTGTCAGCGACAACAGCAGGTAGATACCGGTAAAGATGAGAAAGGCAAGCAATGTGTTCTCAAAGGACCTTGGATAGGACGGGTCTTGCGAGGAAACGGGTTTGACTGCGACGGTCAGGTAACGCACCTGTTTGTTGGCTTCGATTTCAGACTGCCGCTTCGTTTCGAGAGCGGATTGCAACACAAGATCCGCTGTTGCGAGATCTGCCTGCGCTATCTGAATTTCAGAGGCTTGTGATGCAAGCGACGATGATGTCTCGGTTGCACGGTTGAGGCGGGCGTTCTGCTTGTCCAGCTCGGCCTGAAGCACGTCAACCTCGGTGCGAAGCGCCTCGACTCGAGCCTGGTTCGGCCTGGAATTGTTCAATTGTGTATTCAACGCGAGCTGCTTCTCCTGAAGCTGAAGTTCGACATTCCCGATCAAACTCCGGATATTGGCAATTTCCCCCTCTGGGTCGAGAATTGTGCCTTCCTGCAACTCGACGAGCCGTCGTTGCGCCGCCCGACGTTCCTCTTTTGCTTCCTGCAAGCTTTGCACAGCTGTCTTGACCGCATCGAACCGTTTTTCCTGACTGAGCTGGTCAACACGTTCTTCGGCATATTCAATCAGTCGCTCAGAGAACACGCGACTAGTCTCCGGATCAGCCGACGAAAGCTCCATCCGGATGACACCCTCAGTGGGATCATAGCCCAGCTTCACGTATTTTCTGTAGACCTTGTAGACAGCTTCGTTCGTGGCGTCAGAATCAAGACGTTGCAGCGGATCGATCGTTTCTTGGCTGAAGTGATCGCGAAAACCCAGATCCCTGTCGAGCCGCAACATCGCATCTTTCGATTGTAGGTAAGACTGCGTGGCGATTGAATCTTGTCCGGTGGCAAATTGACTCGGCAGAAGCCCACCAAGCCCGCCAGCAGAGGTTCCTGCGCCGTCTGCTGTCAGGATCAGAAACTCTGATTTCGTGGTGTACATCGGCGAGGCGATGGCAAAGAAGTAGTACCCGGCGATCAATGTCGGAAGAAGTACGAAGACTGCCAATCTTGATAGGAGAAGCATCAGCTTGCGACGGCGTCTTGACGCGATGTCTTGCTGAATACTCTTGATCTGCTCTGCCCGTCGCTCTGCCGGGCTCATGTCAGCCGCAGGCAGGTTGATATGCTCGCGCTCGACCGTCTGCGGCAGTTGGATTTCGTCCTTTTGTCTTCCGGCTTTATCCGCGCCACTTGCGGCTGAAGACACCAGTTCAACAATGCTGGCGCGCTGGAAAGGATCGATGCCGCGCGCGCGCAAGAGCCGGACCGCATCGAAATCCGATGTCGGTGCCAAACCGTGCTTCTGTGCCATCCGACGCGCCATGCGAAGCTGGCGGCCGGTCAATCCTTCTTTTCGGATTTCGTCGATATCCAAAGACGGCTTCGCCGCCTGGTCTGATGGCTCGTTGGATGTGACCGCAGATGTATCTTCCGGGATTGCAACGTCATCACCGGGATCTGTCTGCGCAGAAGCGCCGCTTTTGGGTGCGGCAGGCGCATTTCGCCGGATCCGAAATTTTCTAGCCTTGGGTTTCATAGTCATAAAGCTGCTTTGCCTCTTCCAAGGTATCGAACATGTGCAGTTGGCCGTCCATCAGAACGGCAGCCTCTCGCGCAAATTTCTCCAGCGTTGCTGGCTGGTGTGACACGATGACAACGGTGGTCGTTTGGAGGCGCTCTCGCAAGATGTCACCGGCGCGGCGGTTGAACTCGACATCCGTTGAACTCGGCATGCCTTCGTCAATCAGATACATGTCAAAATCAAGCGCCAGCATGAGTGCCAGGGCAAAGCGTGATCTCATGCCGGACGAATAAGTGCCAAGCGGCTGGTCGAAGTATTCACCCAGATTGCAGACATACCGGCAATACGCTTCGACATAGTCGGGATCGAGTCCATAGAGCCGCGCAATGTATCGCGCGTTTTCCTTGGCGGACACTCGGCTGACAACGCCGCCCATGAAACCCAAAGGAAAACTGATCCGGCAGCCGCGCCGAACTTCACCCTCATCAGGCTTTTCCAGACCAGCCATTATGTTGATCAAAGTGGTCTTGCCCGTGCCGTTAGGAGCCAGAATGCCAAGGCTGCGGCCCAGTTCGACACGGAAAGACACGCGGTCAAGTATCACCTTGCGCTGCGTGCCGGTCCAAAAGGACTTACTCACATTGTCGAACTCGAGCATGTAACCGCTCCGAACTGCTCTACGCGCCCTCTTAGCGGGGCTGGGTTAAAACCGGATTAGCCGCTTTCGAGGGTATTATGTCTGAAATCTCGCCTAACTTACAATGAAACACGGCTTTTTTGTGCCGGTGCGGCAAAAAAGCGGCTCACAGCGCATCAATTCGCCGATGATGCTTTTTACCTGTTTTCAGAGTGATCGCCGCGTCATGCAACGGCCTGCCAGGCGAGGCCGGCAAGCACTGCTCCGGTGATGGCAAAACCCAGATAGGCCGCGAAAACACGAGGTTTGACCAGTGCCCAGACCGCAATCGCAGCGGGAATAGAGCTTACACCGCCAGCGACGACAAAACTCATGGCGGCTCCGTCGCTCATGCCCTTTTCCAGAAGACCGCTTACCAACGGCACAGCGGCATACCCGTTCAGATAGGCCGGGGCGCCGACGACTGCGCCGAGGATGATCGTGCCAATACCCTCGCCGCCCAGAACATCCGCGATTTTTTCGGCCGGAATGTAGCGCACCATCAGGGATTCGAAGACGTAGGCAAGAGCCAGCCATTTCAGAAGAAAATGGCCATTTTCCAAAATGTTATGTCTGAACACCTGAGTGCGGTTGTCCTCGATCCAGAACATCCAGACAGGTTTGCCTTCAAACGGCTTTTGCACGCCGCAGCATCCCCCCACCTGAGGCTTTTCACGCAACGGATCAGCAAAAACCACTGTCCGGGCCAAAAGCATAGTCGCAAAGCCGCCAAATAGGCCAAGACCGACGGCAGACACCGTTTTGCCGATGGCGAAATTCCAGCCCAATTCACCGGAAGTGATCAGAAACATCGCCGGGTCCATCAGGGGCGAGGCAAGCCAAAACGCCATGACCGCACCAAGAGGTGCCCCAAGTGCGAGCATCGCTGCGATAAACGGGATGACCTCGCAACTGCAGAAGGGCGACAAACCGCCAAGCAGTGCCGCGAGGACGATCATGCGCACTTGATTGCCTTCGAATGCCTTGGCCAGAAGCGTTTCTGCCCCAGTGGCCTTCATATAGGCGACTGCCAGAACGGCAAAAATGATAAAAGGTGCCGTATTCAGAAGCGCTTTGCTCGTGAATAGCAAGGTGGGCCAGATCTGCGCTGGGGCGAATACGGCGAGTGCTGCCAGGATTGCAACGATGGTCACCCAGACCTTGTCCAGACCGCGCAAAGCACTGCGAAGCTGGGGGCCAGATATATCAACCATGGTCTTTATCCTCATGTGTCTCTTCGAGATCAGCACAGCATTCCCGCAGCAGAAACTCGCTCAGCTCGCGCAATTCGTCATAGGCGACGGCGGCGCATATGATGCTGCGACCCTGTTTTTCCTGCGTCACCAGTCCGGCCTGTGACAGAATTTTCATGTGATGGGTAAGCGTCGAACCTGTGACGCCTGTGCGATCCCCAAGCTCGCCGATGCGAAGCCCCTCTGGTCCGGCCCGAACCAACGCGCGCAAAACTTCCAGCCGCTGTTCACTTCCCAGTGCGGCAAAGGTAGACGCCGCGCGTTCGACAGGAAGATCAGGAATCGATGTCTTTTTCATATTTCTAAAAATATAGAAATAAATTCTCGTGACAAGAGTTATTTCGAAAATTGTTGAAATAACGCGGTTCTGATTGTCACAGGGCCTTTTATATCAGGCTTCTCTGCGCTAAGAGCGCGCCGTTGAACCACGAACAGAAGGATTCCCGAAATGGGGTACAAAGTCGTCGTCGCGGGTGCCACCGGCAATGTGGGCCGCGAAATGCTGAACATTCTGGCAGAACGCCAGTTTCCGGTCGATGAGATCGCGGCACTTGCAAGCCGCCGGTCGCTCGGCACAGAAGTCAGCTTTGGCGAGCGAACTTTGAAGACCCAGGATCTGGACACGTTTGATTTCACAGGCTGGGACATCGCGCTTTTTGCCATTGGCTCTGATGCGACCAAGACCTACGCACCGAAAGCAGCGGCGGCAGGCTGCGTTGTGATTGATAACAGCTCGCTGTATCGTTACGACCCGGATATTCCTCTTGTGGTGCCGGAATGTAACCCCGAAGCGGTCGAGCAATACGCCAAGCGTAACATCATCGCAAACCCGAACTGTTCCACGGCACAGATGGTTGTGGCTCTGAAGCCTTTGCATGAACGCGCCAAAATCAAGCGCGTGGTGGTAAGCACTTATCAGTCGGTTTCTGGCTCGGGCAAAGACGCAATTGATGAGCTTTGGGATCAGACCAAGGCGCAATACAATCCAACGGCTGACTACCAACGCAATGTCTATACCAAGGACATCGCGTTCAACGTCATTCCGCATATCGACAAGTTCATGGAAGACGGCTCGACCAAGGAAGAGTGGAAGATGGTCGTTGAAACCAAGAAGATCGTCGATCCGTCGATCAAGGTCACGGCCACCTGCGTGCGTGTGCCGGTTTTCGTGGGGCATTCAGAAGCGGTCAATATCGAGTTTGAGGAATTCCTCGACGAAGATGAGGCACGCGACATTCTGCGTGAGGCACCGGGCGTGATGGTGATCGACAAGCGCGAGGATGGTGGATATGTCACGCCGCGCGAATGTGTGGGCGATTATGCCACCTTCATCAGCCGTATCCGTCAGGACAGCACGATCGACAATGGCCTGAACCTGTGGTGTGTAAGTGACAACCTACGCAAAGGCGCGGCGCTTAATGCGGTTCAAATCGCAGAAACGCTGGGCAACCGGGTTCTGAAAAAAGGCTGATTTTATTCGGCTGATCGCAAGAACTTTTTGCGCCGCCCATACGATGGGCGGCGTTTTTTGTTAAAAATCATTATGCTCCCAAGAAAAGCAGATTGACCTGCGTCTAATGGACGAGGTGATCCAAAGATCATAGTTTCAGGAGTATATACTATGCGCGCATTCCCTTTGTTTTTGGCGGCCCTGCCTTTCCCCGCACTGGCCGATGATTTTGCTCTTTCTAGCGACGTGAGTACGGTCACGCTTTATCCGCAGGGCGCAACGATTACCCGCGAAGTGCCCTACACTATTCCCGCAGGGCAGCATCAGCTGATCTTGACAGATTTGCCTCGCTCCACGCCTCTGGCTTCTGTGCGGGTGCAGGTGTTGGGTGCGAAATTGGGCAGTGTTACGGCCAGAGACGATTTTGTCCCGCCCCGCAGCACGGAAGAGACCGCAGAGCTTCAGGGCGCACGTGCTGAGGTGGAACGTCTCGAAGCGGCCCTGCGTACTGCGGAAGGTGAAATCGCGTCGATCCGCCTAGAGGCAGAAGCGGCACAAGCGCGCGTAGGATTTCTTGAGAAACTCGGAGAAGGTGAAGGCGTGGCCGAGCTTGATGTGACGGCACTTCGAGACCTGTCTTCTATGATTGGCGAAGAAACCCTTTCTGCCTTACGGTCCGCTCATGAGGCCGAACGCCGTGCAGAGGAAGCAACGCTCGCGCTGAAGGATCTCAGCAAAGAGCTTGAAGACGCGCGCAAGGCGCTTTCGGCACTGGTTCCGGAAGAGGAAGAGCGTGCTTTTCTGGCTGTTTCTGTTACGGCCGAGGCTGAGACAGAGGGCGTGCTGACCGTTACCTACAACACGGCCGACGCGGGCTGGCAGCCCGTTTATGATGTGCGCCTGGCGCGCGACACCGGTGTGATGCAGCTCGAACGAGGGGCTTATGTGTCGCAATACACGGGTGAAAACTGGGAAAACGCCACCCTGACCTTATCAACCGTGCGGCCCAGCGAACAGACAGTGCCAAGCGACGTTTGGCCCTGGTTGCGCCGTATCTACGAGTCCGATGTACAGGTTCGTGGTTCGGTTCAGAGCCTTGAGGCGTTTGCTGACCATGCCGAAGGTCGTGTCCTCGCTGAACCCATTGCCGTCGAAGAAGCCGAGGCCAGTTTTGACGGGCTCTCAGTGACATATATCTATCCTGGAGCTGTCTCTGTGGCGTCGGGCGCAGATCGGGTACGCCTTGCGCTGGGTGTGCTGGAGACGAAAGCGAACCTTGTTGCGCAAGCTGTTCCGCTAAGTGACCAAACGGCCTTTCTGATGGCGGAATTCACCAATGACATGGGTGAGCTTTTGTTGCCGTCCGCCGAAGCCAGCTTTTACCTCGATGGGCGGTTCGTTGGTCAACGTGCATTGCAACTTGTGGCAGCCGGTGCTGAGGCAGAGGTGTCGTTCGGGCCGATTGACGGTTTGCGCCTTACCCGCACCGTTCTGGATCGCAACGAAGGGGACAGGGGCGTTATCACCAAATCCAACGAAATGACCGAGGATGTGCGCATTGAGGTCGAAAACCTGACCGGCCAAGTTTGGCCTGTCAGGCTGATTGACCGGGTGCCGTATTCTGAGCAAGAGGATCTGGAAATCAATTGGCAGGCGCAGCCAAAGGCCGCCGAAACAGATCTGGACGGCAAGCGCGGTGTGGTTGCCTGGACGTTCGATCTTCCTGCAGGTGAAACTCAATCTGTGAAACTCTCTCACACGATTGAATGGCCTGACGGGATGTTCCTTCAGTAAAGTATTTTGCCGGGCGGCGTTAGAAACGCTCCGCCCGCAGAACCTCACAATCGGTGACACAGACGACACCGATATGCCGCTCGACGACCGAAAACGCAGCTTCGAGCAGCACATCGAGCCGTTCTGGCCGGATGATGCAGACGACCTGCACCATGCCATCCGCGCGCCCGACCTGACCGGAGCGGTTCCATTCCCCTGATCGCCCAGAGCCGCCAAAAACCGGCAAAACGGTATACCCTGTGACATCTGCCTTCTGCAGCGCATCTGTCAGACGGCTTTGCATCACCTTCTCAATCGTGATCTCCACACGTTTGGCTTTATGGGTCTGCATGTCAGCCTCCTGTCGCGGCGGTGGCAATGGCCACATAAAGTGGGATGCCGAGCACAAGGTTAAATGGGAAAGTCACGCCCAGCGAGAGTGTCAGGTAAATGGATGGATTGGCCTCGGGCAGGGCAACCCGCATGGCGGCAGGTACCGCGATGTAGCTGGCTGATGCGGAAAGAACCATCAAGAGAACCGTGCCACCGGTCGAAAGACCCAAAACCAAGGCTGCAACCAGCCCTGTGAGACTGCCAATAACCGGCATCAGCAGGCCAAAAGCCAAGCCCCCTAGGCCAATTGCCCCTCGCCCTTTCTTCATGCCGCGTCCGGCGACAAGCCCCATATCCAGAAGGAACAGGCAAAGCACGCCTTTGAACGGGGCAACAATGAAACTGTCAATCTCCTTCAGCCCCTCTGGTCCGGTGACCCAGCCGATTAGGAAAGAGCCGACCAAAAGTACGATCGAGCCATTCAGCAGGATTTCGCGCCAGAGGCCTGAATCCATGCGTCCCGATTTCTCGCCACGGGATACAAGCCAGAGAGCAGACAGAATGGCGGGCGCTTCCATCGCGGCCGCAACGGCCACCATGTAGCCTTCTGAAGCAATGCCTCGGCTTTCGAGGACAGAGGTGGCGGCGACGAAGGTGACAATCGAAATCGAGCCATAGTGGCCCGCAACGGCGGCAGCGTTGAGCCGGTCCATCTTTGAGACGAGTTGCAAGAGCACGAAAGCGATAAAAGGCAGGCTTGCCGATAGGATCATGCCGGCGAGAAGCGTCAGCCCCAAAGTGGCGTCAATGCCGTGGTCGGCAACACTAACCCCGCCTTTGAAGCCAATGGCGAAAAGCAGGTAAATCGAAAGCGCCTTCGCCGCCGCTTCCGGCACAGAAAGGTCCGAGCGCGCCAGAGCTGCTGCCAGTCCTAGCGCAAAGGACAATACGATTGGCGAGATCAAGTTGTCTGCCGCAAGTGAGAAAATTTCAGTCATATGCGTCCTGTCCCAATTGCAGGGGACGTAGCAGATTTCTCAGCAAAGAAAAGACAGGTTGCTGTTTGTTCCTGGCGTTTGGCTAGACGGGCACGAATTTTTCGTCCGTGGCGCTGTAGTGCTCGATTTCACCCTCGCCGATGTCGTGCCACAAACCGTGGACCGTCAGGTTACCGTCAGCGATCGCATCCCGCACGAAGGGGAAAGACATCAGGTTTTCCAGCGAAACAATTACTGCCTGTTTTTCAAGCGCGGCTATCCGCTCTTCTTTGTCTTCAATGTCTTTCACCCGTTCAAAGCCTGGCCGAAGGATATCCATCCAGCGGCCCACAAAGCTTGTCTTGCTTTCCATCTCGGGGGCTTCACCCGAGCACATCGCTTCGCAGCCGCGTACGCCGCCGCAATTCGAATGGCCAAGAACGATGACATGCGCGACTTTGAGTGCCGTCACGGCATATTCAACGGCCGCGGAGGTGCCGTGCTGCGAGCCGTCTTCGGTAAATGGTGGCACCAGGTTGGCGATGTTGCGGTGCAAGAAGAACTCCCCCTGGTCCGCGCCGAATACGGCCGTGACATGCACCCGGCTGTCGCAGCAGCAGATGACCATCGCGCGTGGATGCTGGCCTTCATGCGCCAAATGGCGGTACCACGCTTGATTGTCTTTGTACTTTGTCGCCTTCCAGCCTTGATATCGCTGGATAAGGTAATTCGGAAGCGGGCGGACCCTCTTCATCGCATACGCCTCATTAGTGTCCCATCGACCCGTTTGATACTTCCAATTCTAGGAGAATTCGAGAGAGAATTTGAGTGACAGGCAAGGATTTGGGAACTTTGACACCTTACTTCCCTTAAGGCCAACGGGGGCGAAGGAACGTGGGTAGAGACGTGGAACAAGTAACTCTTTTGGAGCAAAAAGAGATGGTCAGCCTGGATTCTGACCGTCTGGAACAGCTTTACAGACAGTTGGGCGATGCCGGGGCCGAAAATGTCGTTTGCCGCGCGCTCGAGGAATTGGCGGCACGTCTGTCGCATACAGAGCGATGCTACCGTGCCAATGAGCTGTTTGATATGCGCAAGAACGCGCGAAGCCTAATCGCGATAGCAGAGCAGATCGGCATGCAGAAACTTGCAGGCGTCGCATCAGACGTCACAAAATGTATCGATGACGAAGATTGGGTGGCGCTTGCGGCGACTTTGGCGCGCCTTCTCCGGATTGGCGAATCCTCCCTTTATGAGATTTGGGATCTGCAGGATTACTCCATCTGAACGCTTGCAGGCAGCGCAGTTGCGGGTAGGTTAAGCAAACCGCGCTTCGATCAAGGTTCCCGTGCATGTCGCTTCAGTTTGCTTCCCCCAATCCAAATGCAGTCCCGTTGCATGTGATCGAACAGGACGGTCTTGATGCCTGGCTTTCCGGCCAGCCAGATCGGGTGCGAGCTTGGGTGGCCGCTTCGGAGTTCACCGCCAGCTTGGGCCAGACCCTCCTAGTTCCGGGCGAGACTGGCGACGTCGCTTTTGCCTTGGCCGGGCTTGGGTCAGACACGGCGCGATCACGTGGGCGGTTTCACCTTGCATCAGTTGCCGCGCAGTTGCCGGAAGGTGATTATGTACTTTCCGCAACCAAGATGGACGACCTGGAAGAAGCCGCACTTGGCTGGCTACTGGCTGGATATACTTTTGATCGGTACCGCGCACAAAAACCGGCCAAGGCCCGTCTGGTCGCGCCGGAAGGCATAGATGCAAGGCGTCTGGAAACTATCGCGGCAGGTGAGGTGCTGACCAGAGATCTGATCAATACCCCGACGTGGGATATGGGGCCGGTCGAGTTGGAGGCGGTTTGCGCCAAACTGGCTGACCAGTTAGGAGCCCAGATCAATGTCATCCGCGGAGAGGCGCTGCTTGAGCATAATTTCCCTATGGTGCATGCCGTTGGCCGTGCGGCAGAGCAGGCTCCGCGCCTTGTCGATATGCGGTGGGGCGACAAAGGCCCGAAGCTCACGCTTGTTGGCAAAGGTGTCTGTTTTGACACCGGGGGTTTGAACCTCAAGCCAGGCGCAAGCATGGGTCTGATGAAGAAAGATATGGGCGGAGCGGCCACGGTTCTTGGGCTTGCGCACATGATCATGGGGCTGAATTTGCCTCTGCAATTGCGTGTGCTTGTTCCGGCGGTGGAAAACGCGGTGAGCGGCAATTCGTACCGACCGGGTGACATCTTGACGTCGCGCAGCGGCCTGACCGTCGAGATCAACAACACAGATGCCGAAGGTCGCCTTGTTCTGGCAGATGCGCTCAGCTTTGCCGCTGAGGACGATCCCGATTTCCTGATTTCCATGGCCACGCTTACCGGTGCGGCGCGGGTGGCGGTAGGTCCGGATCTTGCCCCATTCTTCACGGATAACGCGGATTTCGCTGCGGCCCTCCAAGAGGCGGCGAAAAAGGTTGCCGACCCTGTCTGGCGTTTGCCCTTCCATCCCCCCTACGAGTCGATGATTGAACCTGGCATTGCCGATCTTGACAACGCACCAAAGGGTGGCTTCGCTGGCGCCATCACGGCAGCCCTTTTTCTGAGGCGCTTTGCAGGCGAAACACCCTATGCGCATTTCGATATCTACGGTTGGAATCCGACAGCCGCTCCGGCGCGACCGAAAGGTGGCGTTGGCATGGGTGCGCGTGCCATCTTGCAGGCGCTTCCAACGGTGCTGGACCTCTGATGGACCGGCGGCGCACACCCTTCAACGGCAAAGTGGCCGCGGCGCATCTTAAGGGCCACATCGAGGCGGATCGCTATGTAGAAGCAGAGCCAAAACATGTTGCCGCAGTTGTTGCGGATCTTTGTTCCGGACCGGGCGGAACACGTGACCGGCAGCTTTTGCGCGGCGAAGCTTTCATGTGCTTGGATGTGCAAGAGGCCTGGGTTTTTGGATATGCCGAGAAGGATGGCTATGTCGGCTGGATAGAAGCGGCAAGCCTTAACGGACACCCCGCGGACACGCCGACCCACAGGGTATCAGCCGCGCGCAGCTATGGAAAATCCACGCCGGGTCTCAAAGAGATGGGACGCGTGACGCCTCTTCCATTTGATGCGCGTCTTGCGGTTGTGGATGAAATTGGTGACTGGTCTAGGATCGCGTGGGGCCGGGGCACCCTGCCTCGGGATCTCTACGTGCCCAGTGGGCATCTTGCGCCACTTGGCATGGTCGCGGAGGACCCGGTTGGGGTCGCGGAGCTGTTTCTTGGTACGCCTTATCTTTGGGGTGGCAATTCGGCGTTTGGAATAGATTGTTCAGGATTGATTCAAGCCGCCTGTGTGGCTTGCGATGTCCCGTGTCCTGGTGACAGTGATATGCAAGCCGCAGAACTTGGCATCATCTTGTCCGAGGATTCCGCCCTTATGCGCGGCGATCTGCTTTTCTGGCAAGGTCACGTGGCGTTGGCCGTAGACGACAAGACACTTCTGCATGCCAATGCTTTTCATATGACAACGGTGCTTGAACCACTCAAGGATGCTATCGCGCGGATTGAGACGCAGGGTGGTGGCCCGGTGATCACGCGCAAACGATTGGAGATACCCCAATGAGTAATGCGTTTTTTCAACCTGTCTCCGGCATGGAATTGCCCCGTTTTGCCGGTGTCCCGACTTTCATGCGTCTGCCACTTGTCCAAAAGGGCGATGCCAGATTCGGGGATATCGATGTCGGTCTTATTGGCGTGCCTTGGGACAGTGGAACCACGAACCGCCCGGGCCCACGCCATGGGCCGCGACAACTGCGCGATGCCTCGACAATGATCCGGGCGCAACATGCCTACAACGGGACACGACCGTTCGAGGCGCTCAATTGCGCCGACCTTGGTGATGTTGGGCCAAACCCGGCCAATATCGAAGACAGCATGGCCCGGATTACCACGTTCTATACCGATGTTTTGGCCGCTGGGATCACGCCGTTGACTGCGGGCGGTGATCACCTGACGTCGCTGCCGGTCCTGCGCGCTGTGGCCAAAGATGGACCGGTGGGCATGATCCACTTCGACAGCCACACGGATCTGTTCCACAGCTACTTTGGCGGTCAGATGTACACCCACGGCACACCTTTCCGGCGAGCTGTGGAAGAGGGGCTGCTTGATCCAAAACGCGTGGTGCAGATCGGGTTGCGCGGCTCGATGTATGATGAAGAAGATCGCGATTTCGCGGCGGCGGAAGGTATCCGGCTGATCCTGATCGAAGAGTTTTTCGCGCGCGGCGTCGAGGATGTGATGGCCGAGGCACGGGATATTGTGGGGGAAGGGGGCACTTATGTCAGCTATGACATTGATTTCGTCGACCCCACATTCGCACCCGGTACAGGGACACCGGAGGTGGGCGGCCCTAACAGCTTTCAGGCCTTGCAGGTCTGTCGTGAGCTCGCTGGCGTGAACATTATTGGTGCCGATATGGTCGAAGTGTCGCCCCCGTTTGACACCACCGGCAATACGGCATTTCTAGGCGTTTCGATCATGTTCGAAATCCTGTGCGTCATGGCGGCAAACCAAAAGCGATGAGTCGGATCGTCAACACTGAACAAGCCGAATTCTGGGGCGGCGCCATGGGCGCGGCCTGGGTGAAGAAACAGGCCTTTTTCGATGCCTTGCTGGAACCGGTTTTGAAGCTCCTTCTGAGCCAGACAAAGGTGTCTCCGGGAGAACGGGTTGTCGATATAGGTTGTGGCACTGGCGCAAGCCTATTGGCCCTGGCCGAAAAGGTCGGCGAGACGGGTCGCGTTGTTGGCGTTGATGTCTCAGCCCCTATGCTTGGTATGGCCAAGGAGCGCGTCATGGCGGCCGGTCTGACCCATGTTGACTGCTTTGAGGCAGATGCGCAGGTCTTTGATCTGTCAAAGATGGATGCGCATCATGTCGTGTCGCGTTTTGGGGTGATGTTCTTTGATGATCCCTATGCGGCCTTTGCCAATCTTGCGGCTGCTCTTAGACCAGGTGGGCGGATCAGTTTCGTGACCTGGTGTTCTTTTGCGCATAACCCCTGGTTTCTGTACCCGATGGAGGCGGCCAAGTCAGTCGTCGGCGCGCCACCACCACCAGATCCGCGTGCGCCTGGACCGATGGCCTTTGCCGAGCAGGACTATGTTCTCGACATTCTAGACAGGGCGGGGTTTACGCAGGTGCAGGCCAGCGCGCATGACATTCTGCTCACACCCACGGGCAGCCTTGCAGAAGTGGCCGAATTTGCTGGAAGCGAGGGCCCGGCGGCGCGTATTCTGCGCGAGATGGGCGGCACCGAAGAAGATGCCGCGAAAGTCGGTCAATTGCTCTGCGATGCCTTTGCCGAATTCGACGAACCAAATGGGCTTTTGGTGCCTGCCAAGCTCAATGTGTTCAACGCGTCCGCAGCTGGTTAAGCAATGTGCGTGAAGGGTGCCCATCTGCGTTGGTCCCGATGGAGCGTTGATAGGCGATAATCGATTTGCGCGTGTTGGGCCCTATGATGCCGTCGATTTTCTCTAGCGGATATCCCTTACGCTTGAGCCTGCGTTGTATCTCTTTACGTTCCTCAAAGCTGACGGGTTCATACCCCCTCGGCCAGCTTGCCTGAATCTCCGGACGACCTGCGATGCGGTCTGCAAGATGGCCCACGCCAATCGCGTAGGCATCGGCGTTGTTGTACCGCTTGATCACGTCGAAATTGGAAAAAACCATGAAGGATGCGCCTTGCGGTCCTGCGGGCTGAAGAATGCGGGCGGCACCGTAATCGCGGACGGGACGACCATCGATGCCGACAACACCGCGACTGGCCCAATCGGATGGCATGCGTTTGGTGTTGCCAAATCGTGCGCCATTCGGCACCCGCACTTCTACGCCCCATGGCATGCCCTTGCGCCAGCCGAAGCGCTTCAGATAGGCCGCCGTCGAGGCCAGCGCATCTGACGGGTCATTCTTTGACCAGATATCGCGCTTGCCGTCACCTGTGAAATCAACTGCATACGCCTCGTAAGACGTCGGGATAAACTGGGTATGACCCATCGCTCCTGCCCACGACCCCTTGAAATTCTGCGGTGTAACATCGCCCGATTGCAGAATCTTAAGCGCAGCGATCAGCTGCTTTTCGAAGAACGCGCCCCGCCTTCCGTCAAAAGCAAGCGTGGCCAGCGCCTCTATCACCGGGATATCCCCGGTTCGAGAGCCATAGCGACTTTCGAGGCCCCAGACGGCGGTGATGACTTCTTTTTCGACACCATATGCCTTTTCGATCCGGCTCAGCGCACGGTTATGATTGCGCAGGGCTTTGCGTCCCAGGTCGACACGTTCGGGCGAAGCGGCGCTGTCGAGGTAATCCCAAATCTGACGTTTGAACTCGGCCTGGTTGCGGTCCTTGGAAACCACATCCGAATTATAACTGACGCCGCGAAAGGCCCGATCAAAGGTCGCTCCTGAAATGCCGGCTGACCGTGCGCGGCTGCGAAAGCGTTGAACCCATTGATTGAACGCCGGGTTCGACGCTGCAACAGTGAGAGCTTCTGGCTCGGGCGCGGCTGTGGCAAGGCGGTCTGGGCGCGCCTGAGGGCGAAGACTTCGCGCAAGCGACGTTCTCACCACCGTTTCCGGCTCTGAGGCTGTCGCGGCCGGCGGTGAAACCGGTCGCAATTGCGGCCGGAGCGAGCTTTCCAGCGGCGCCGCAGAGGCCGTAACCGCAAGCGAGGCAGCCAAAGCTGCTGAGAGACTTCTCTTGACGTACATGCTCGAGCCCTTTTCGGGTTTTTCTTAGTGTAACCTGAAAACCGATCCGCAAAAAGCCGTCAATCCACATTGTCGCGAGGCTCCGCCTATGTCGCGGCCGCGGCTTCAACGTGATCGCACATCCGAGCAAGACAATCTCGCAACATCGCCACTCGTCTTGGGCGAAATGAAGCACCGGTTAGTTCCAATGCCCGCATTCGGTCAAGACGAAAGGCGCGGAAATCATTACGCAAATGGCACCAAGCAAGAAGACAAAGGGACGCCTGCATGAAGACGACGGAAAGCGGGTCAACCTCGCGTGACGTTTCACGGCCCTCTGCGTCAGTGTAATCAAAGCGGATGGTCTTCTCATCCCAAGTGGCTTTGCGCAGCCGCGATGCGTCCACGCCCGGCTCTGGCAGAGGACGAAAGCTGACTGCGTTCAAGACGGCGTGTTCCAACCGGTGTGCCTGGCTTGCCGGAAGGCGCGCACGCAGCTTGGCAAGCGCTGATTTGGCAGCTTCTGCGAGCGCGTCATCGCCAACCTCGCTCACTTCGCGCAACCCAAAGACCAGCGCTTCCAACTCATCATCATCGAAGCTGAGAGGGGGCAGTGCGGCGTCTTCGATAAGGGTATAGCCAAAGCCAGACGCGCCATCGATCACGGCGCCCAGACCGCGAAGCGCCTCAATATCGCGGTAGATTGTTCGGGGCGTCACACCAAGTAGCTCCGCAAGGCGCGTTGCTGTAGCGGGCGGCGGCAGCGTCCGGAAAGCTTGCATAAGTTGGAACAAACGGGTGGTGCGGCTCATGGGGTAGAGTATGCGCCAATATGGTGACATCTAATGTCAGGATGGTATCGTGGTTTGCTGGCGAAAAGCAATGATAGTCCTGCGTAAATGGTGCGATGCAGAAATGTTCTTCTTACTGCTCTTGAACGGACCAGGAAGAGGCAGCATTTAAGCTCTGCTCTGGCGATGGGCAATGGCATTGGAGTGAGACCCAAGTGGATCCTTTATACGTTTTGGGCGGCCTTGCCGCCTTGATCCTGGGCGGTGAGCTTTTGGTCCGCAACGCGGTTCATGTGGCGCGTGGCTTTGATGTCTCACCGATGGTCATCGGCCTGACACTTGTCGGGTTTGGCACATCATCCCCGGAACTTGTTACCAGTCTTCAGGCGGCCTGGATCGGATCGCCCGGAATCGCGCTTGGAAATGTCATTGGCAGCAACATCGGGAATATACTCCTGATCGCTGGCATCGCTGCGCTTCTGTCACCGATAGCGGTCACCAAGGGGGTCTTGGCCCGCGACGGGTCGGTGATGCTGATTGCAACATTTGTCGCGGCGGGACTTGTGTTTTGGGATAAGATTCCGAGACTTGCCGGTTTGGGTCTCTTCATTGGGCTCGTGGCCTATCTGGTTTTCACGTTGAGACGCGAAAGAAACGCATCTTCCCTAGCCTCTGACGTTTATGAAGCTGAGGCGGCACTCGTGGTCGAGGCACCGCTGCGGATGTCGCGCGCTGTTATTGGCCTTTTGGCGGGCCTTCTCATCACGATACTTGGTGCGCGGATTCTGGTCATCGGCGCGGTCGGCTTGGCCCAGAATTTTGGCATAAGTGACGCTGTGATTGGCCTGACAGTTGTCGCAATCGGAACCTCTATGCCAGAGCTCGTCACGTCGGTTATTGCTGCGCGCAAAGGTCAGAGTGATGTCGCATTCGGTAACATCATCGGCAGCAATATCTTCAATATCCTCGGGATCCTGGGCATTACTGCGATTGTGTTTCCACTGGGTGCGCCTTTACCAACATCTGTTATCGATACGCTTGTTTTTCTGGCCGCAGCAGCGATTTTTGTCATATTTGCTTCGACTGGCGCGCGGATCGGGCGGCGCGAAGGCGCGACGCTGCTGGCAGCATATCTGGCATACCTGGTCTGGCTGGTCGCAAGCGCCTAGCGACGTTTGCGGGATACTGTGCGTTTGGCCTTTGTGGATTTCTTTTTGTCGCGGGCCATTTTGCGCTTTGGTGCTGGGCCTTTGCCTCGCCCCCGTTTTGGCCCGGGCACAACGCTTTGCCCTTCAAGCCGTACCAGATCAAGCGCCAGCCCACCCGTGACCGGAGCAGCCTCTGCAAGGCGCACAATGACGCGTTGGCCAAGGCCGATGATCGTTCCAGTGTCCTCGCCCATTAGCGTTGCGGAATTGCGATCAAAACGGAAATACTCGCGCCCCAGGGCGCGCATAGGGATAAGCCCATCGGCTCCGGTTTCATCCAGTCGGACAAAGGCGCCAAACTTGGCAATGCCACTGATGCGCCCCTTAAATTCTTCTCCGACCCTCTCGGACAAAAAGGCAGCCAGATACCGGTCATTGGTGTCGCGTTCTGCGGTCATAGAACGGCGCTCTGTTTCTGAAATGTGCTCGGCCGTTCCTTGCAGGCGCTCCTCGTCTGCCTTGCTCAAGCCATCGTCGCCCCATCCATGAGCGGAAATAAGCGCGCGGTGCACGATAAGGTCGGCGTAACGGCGGATGGGTGATGTAAAATGCGCGTAAGCCTGCAGGGCCAGGCCGAAATGGCCGAAATTGGAAGGAGCATAATAGGCCTGCGTCATCGCCCGCAGCGTCGCCAGATTGACGACTTCAGAGTGATCGGTTCCCGCCGCACCGGTCAGCAATTGATTGATATGAGATGTCTTAAGGACTTGCCCCTTTGCCAGCGTCAGACCAGCCGCCTCTGCCACGTCGCGCAAAGTATCGAGTTTTTCCGGTGGTGGTTCTTCGTGAACCCGGAAAAGCAGTGGCGATTTCTTTGCGATGAGTGTCTCGGCCGCCGCTACATTGGCCAGCACCATCATGTCTTCAATCAGGCGGTGCGCATCCAGCCTATCGGCGAAATTGACTGAAAGCACCTTGCCGTCATCGCCCAGCACGACCTTGCGTTCCGGCAGGTCCAGATCAAGCGGCTGGCGGCGCTTGCGCGCCTCGCTGAGGGCTGCATGAGCAGCGTAAAGAGGCGCGACAACACTGTCCACCAACGAAGCGCATTTTTCATTCGGCGCTCCATCCCGAGCCTCTTGCACTTCGCGATAGTTCAAAGACGCGGCTGACCGCATGAGGCCGCGCACAAAACGATGACCTATCTTCTCACCATGGGCATTGATTTGCATGCGCACGGCAATGCAGGCACGCGGCACGCCTTCATGCAATGAGCACAAATCTCCAGAGAGCCGATCGGGCAGCATGGGCACCACGCGATCTGGGAAATAGCTGGAATTGCCGCGTTTGCGTGCTTCGGCGTCGAGTGCGGAACCGGAAGTAACATAGTGGGCGACATCGGCAATCGCGACCCAGACAACGTAGCCACCTTCGTTTTTCGGATCATCATCTTCATGCGCCCAGACGGCATCGTCATGGTCACGAGCATCCGCCGGATCTATCGTCACAAGCGGCATCTCTCGGAGGTCTTCACGGCCTTTCAGGCCTGCGGGCTTTTTCGTATCTGCCTCTTCGATCACGTCATCGGGAAAGTCATCGGGAATCCCATGTTGGTGAATGGCGATTAAGGACACGGCCTTGGGGGCTGTGGGGTCGCCGAGCCTGTCGAGTATCCGAGCACGGGGTAGTCCCATGCGGTCTTTCGGGCCTGCCTGTTCCGCTTCTACCAATTCTCCGTCTTTGGCACCGGCGGTCGCGCCTGCGGCGACGACCCACTCTTTGCCGTCCCCTTTGTCGATCGGCAGAATTCGCCCGCCCTCGGCACGCTTTCGGAAGACGCCCAGGACCTTACGCGGATTGGTTCCGATCCGCCGGATAAGGCGCGCCTCATATTGGTGCGCGTCTCCCTGCACCTCTTGCAAACGCGCAAGAATTCGGTCTCCCGGCCCCAGTGCCGGGTCCGAGGCGCGCGGGATCAGCATGACCACAGGCTCGGCACCGTCGCCATGCCATTCCAAGGGACGTGCCAGGAGTTCACCATCGGGCGTCTGATCATTAACCTGCAGGATGCTCACCGGTGGCAGTTTGCCCGGGTCGCGATAGGTATTCTTGCGCTTTTGCAAGTGCCCCTCTGCTTCAAGCTCTTTCAGCATGCGCTTGAGGTCGATCCGCGCCGCGCCCTTAATGCCAAACGCCTTCGCGATATCGCGCTTTGAAGTCAGCGAGGGGTTGTCGGTGATCCATTGCAGGATTTCTGGCTTGGTGGGCAGTTTGCTCATGATGCTGGACCTACCACGAAGCGAATGCGGGTTCTATCCGCGATTGACATGCCGTTTCGCCGAAATCCATGCAAGATCAGAGGCGTCGTCGACATCGCGTAACTCTTCAATCAAGGCAATCCGCTTCTCTGGCAGGTTGCCGATCGTGTCGGACAGAGCGTCCTCCGTCGACCAGCGGACATCTCTGAACATGCGAGGCGGCAAAGTGCAACCAGCTTTGCGACCGATCAGCCAGAAGCCACCATCCTCGGCTGGCCCAAACACCATATCGTTAGATCCCAATGCGCCAAAAGCGCGCGCGATATGGTGCGCTGTTATGCCAGGAATATCCCCGCCAATTAGGCAGACCGGGCTGCGTGGATGATGTCGCAAGATACGCAGCATTCGCATGCCAAGATCACCCGAACCTTGCGCAAGTCGGGGCAGGTACGGTGGCCAGGCGCGGCTGTTTAGACCGGCATAGTCCGGGGCGACCGCAAGGATCATATCCCAGCGTTTCTGGACATATAGCCGACGCAAAAGCGCCTGTGTCTGATGGCGGAACCACCATGCGGCGCATGTCATGCCAATGTCGTGCCCGAGGCGTGTCTTGACCCGCCCGGCGCGGGGTTCTTTCAGCATGACAATAAGTCTTGGCCGGGCGGTCATGCTAGGAAAAGTAATCCGACAAGACCCGCCTGTAGATCGCCTTGAGGTCGTGAATCTGTTTGAGTTCCACATGTTCGTCGATCTGATGCATTGTCTTGCCGACAAGGCCGAACTCGACCACTGCGCAATGGTCCTTGATAAAGCGCGCGTCGGACGTGCCCCCAGATGTCGAAAGCGTTGGCGTCAAACCCGTTTCGGCTTTAACCGCTTTGGAAACAAGGGCCGACAAGGGCCCGGGCGGGGTCAGGAAGCTCTCTCCGGAAATCTTGATGCGTGTTTCGTTTTCGACACCAAATTCCCTCGCCACCTGCTGGACCTGCGATGTCAACCACTGGCTGAGGCTCGCGCCGGAATGGGCATCGTTGAAACGAATGTTAACGGTCGCCTGACAGGATGCCGGGATGACATTGGTTGTCGGGTTGCATGTGTCGATATTGACGACTGCCAATGTCGATGGATCGAAATGCTCGGTGCCGTCATCCAAACGATGCGACGCAAGCCAATCAACCAGGCGTGCCATAGCCGGAAGCGGGTTAACCGCGCGATGTGGATATGCGGAATGGCCCTGGACGCCGGTAAGAGTGATCCAGGCCGACATTGATCCGCGCCTCCCGATCTTGATCATCTCGCCCATGGTCTCGGGGCAGGTGGGTTCGCCGACAAGGCAGACATCCATCCGTTCACCATGTGTGTCCATCCAGTCCAGAAGTGCCACGGTCCCGTCGGTGGCATCGCCCTCCTCATCGCCTGTTATGGTCAGGATGACGGCCCCGTCTGGTGGTGTCTCTTGCACGTGGTCGATCGCAGCCGCAACAAAAGCGGCGACGCCGGATTTCATGTCAGTCGCCCCGCGCCCCCAGAGCCTGCCGTCTCGAATATTGGCGGTAAATGGCGGACAGGTCCATGCGCCCTCATCGCCCACGGGCACAACATCGGTGTGTCCGTTAAACCCAAAGCTACGGGCCGCGCCCTTATCGCCCCAGCGGGCAAATAGGTTTGGTGTTCCGGCGCGATCGATGCGCTGACAAAAGAACCCGGCTTGACTCAGTTCGGCCTCCAACAGCTCAAGCGCCCCACCCTCTTCAGGTGTGACAGAGGGGCAGCGCACGAGGCGCGCAGTCAGATCGACTGGATCAACAGGTCTGTGTGACGCGTGCGGCATTAAAGGTCCTGAACTTTCCTTCCGAAGCCCTAACGCGGAAGCAACAAAACCGCAAATCCCAATCAAGCGATGCGCGGAAGACTCAACCGGTTCTCAATGCGTTTTCAAAGCTTAACAAGATCAATTTTTCATGCTAAAGCATCCAAAAAAAGAAGATCGAGGCAGGACAGTGAGCGGTGAGGCGTAAGCCTTTTTGAGGGGACGAATCCAAGAAATCTCGCCCTTCAGCATTCCATGACATCATTGGGATGACACCGGTTGCGGTCTGTCTTTGGCGAGAGGCGGGACGCAATGGTTGCAGGAGTTGAACTCCCTATCAATCGGTTTGCCACTGCAGAGCAGATGGCACAGACGATATTCGGCGATGGTGTGACCATTGTGAACGCCACCTATACGGGCGACCGGGATTCTTCCGGAATTTATACAGATGGCGATGCAATCGCCCCTGGTGTGACGCCGTCGGATACAGGCGTCTTGTTCTCGACAGGTGATTTGCGGGGGTTCACGAACAACAACGCTGCACAGTCAAATCTAAATGCCAACACGACAACCAATTCCAGCGGCCCAAATGACGTAGCCGACTTCAACGCGGCGGCGGGAGCACGGACATTCGACGCATCTTTTCTGGACGTGGATTTCATTCCAACCGGAGATGTCATGACGATGCAGTTCGTTTTCGCTTCTGAAGAATTTCCGGAATTCCAGAATGCGCAGTTTCAGGATTTTGTCGGTGTTTGGATTAATGGCAATTTCGTCGAACTGGGCATTGGCGATGGTGATGTTGATCCAAACAATCTGAACTCCGGTTCTGCCAGCAACCTCTTCGTCGACAACACCGCAGATCAGTTCAACACCGAGATGGACGGGTTTACCATGACCCTCACGTTGACCATTCCGGTCAACAGCGGAGACGTGAACTCAATCCGTATCGGTATTGCAGACGTTGCGGATAACAACTTTGATTCAACGCTTTTGATTGCGGCTGACAGTCTGCAAACAACACTTGTCGCAAATGACGACAACTCCAATCTTTTCCCAACCGGATCCCGGACGCTCGATCTTCTGGCTAATGATGTAAACAACACTGGCGGCACGCTGACCATCACCCAGATCAATGGTCAGGCCGTGTCGGCGGACGGCGTTCTCGCCCCCAATATCATCACCCTTAACTCAGGCCAGACCGTTCAACTTAACGCCGATGGAACCGTCACTGTCGTTGGGGACGGTGATGTCGAAACGGTGGACTTCACATATGAAGTGACCAGCAGCACCGGCGCAACCGACACAGGTTTTGTCACACTCAATTCGGTGCCTTGCTTTGTCAAAGGCACCCATATCCTGTGTGAGCGGGGCGACGTCCGCGTCGAAGATCTGCAAGTTGGCGACCTTGTGCTGACGCGTGACGAGGGATTCCAGCCTTTGCGTTGGATCGGCAGCCGTACCGTTCAGGGCAAAGATAGTTTTGCGCCAATTCGTATTCTTGCAGGCACCTTTGGCGATCACAAAGAGCTGTGGGTCTCCCCCCTGCACCGGGTCCTCATCCGCGACAGCCTCGCCGAGCTTCTCTTTGGAGAAGAGGAGGTTCTCGTCGCCGCCAAGGATCTGGTCAACGACCGTAGCGTTTGCCGCAAGGAACTGCCGTCTGTTACCTATTTTCATCTTCTCTTTGACCGCCATCAGGTTGTTATCTCTGAAGGGCTTGCGACAGAAAGCTTCCTGCCCGGACCTCAGATCAAGGAGAGTTTCGAGATTGACATCGTGCGGGAAATTCAGGCGCTGTTCCCCGAAATCGATCCTGACACGAACACCGGCTACTGCACCGCCGCACGTCGCATGTTGCGTGGCTACGAAGCGCAGCTTCTTAAACAGAAATGGGTTGCCTGAAAATGGCGTGGCTTGGCATCAAAGATCAAAGGACCTCTTGGTTCGCGCCTGATTCTGGTACAGTGAACCTTTGTCGCACGGATGAGCCCGAGGCGTGGCTCAAACGCGGCACACTTATCATTGAAACCCGATTGTCTGCGCACAGCACGCCCCAAACCTTGTTTTCAGTTCTCCGAACCGGGCCAAAAGTTGGCCGGCTGAGTGTTCAGGCCTTGGCGCATGGCGGGATCGTCGTGGTCGATGTCATCGGAGAAGATGTCCGACACATTACTTTGCCATTTGACACCAATGGCCGAATTGACGTCATTCGCCTGAGCTACAGTTGGGACGTCGCACGAGGTTTTGCCACGCTTACGCTTGAGCAACCGGAGCTTGACGGCGTGTCTCAAGTTATGCTCGCAAACCCAGTGGGCCTTTTGCGAGAGGACCTTGAGATGGCATTCTCCGGGCGGCGGGCCGAGTGGTTGCACGAAGACATCCTTTTCGTGGCGGTCTCCGACAAGGTCGAACCGGTTGGACCCATGCCAACGCTAACGGGGCGTGTTCCGGTCAGCACCCCGAAAGGTGAAATACCAGCCTCGGAAATCCGCCGTGGCGACCTGGTCCTTACCGAAGGTGGTGAAACAGTACCGGTCTTGCAGGTTGTGCGCCGTACTGTACCCGCGAAGGGAACGTTTCGCCCGATTCGGCTGCGTGCGCCCTATTTTGGTCTTGCTCGAGATATTGTCGTGGCGCCGCAACAAAGGCTGGTCATGCGCGGCTCTCAGGTCGAGTACATGTTTGGGCGGGAGGCAGTGCTGGTGCCTGCGCGGCATCTGGTGAATGACATGTCTGCCTTTGTCGCCAGCGGTCCAAACACGGTGACCTATCATCATCTGCTCCTGCCTGGGCATCAGTCCGTTCTCGCAAATGGTTGCCCTTTGGAAAGCCTTTACATAGGCCGGTTGCGGCGTAATCCGGATGCGCTTGCAAGGAGTGTGCTGTCAAAATTCGATCGGTCGTGTTTGCCAGAGCATCCCAAACCGATCTGGCCTGTCTTGAAGCCGTTTGAGGCGGTCACTTTGGCCACCATGCGCGCGGCTTGAGCCGGGTCAATCAAGAAAGGGTGTCATCTGCGCGACAATGACCGCATTCTCGTCAAGCGCCCGCTGCATCAGAGCACGCTCTTCTTCGCTTATGTCATGACCTTCGGCTTCACGTTCTGCGAGCGATCCGTATCCCGACACATCCAAAGGAGCCGTATTCGCCTGTTTCAGGATCGCGACGGTTTCGCGCACGGCCTCTGCCTCGTCAACACCTGACGCGTAGACAACAAGAGCCGCGCCAGTTGCTTTGGCGGGCAGCCCGTCACCAGCCTTGCGGCCGATTTCGACCAAGAGCGTGTAGACTTGCTGGCGCTTGCGCACCTTTGGTCCCTTATCAGTCACGCAAAAGCTCGTTGATGCCGGTCTTGGAGCGGGTCCTCTCATCCACGCGTTTCACGATCACGGCGCAGTAGAGATTTATGTTGTTCTTCGTAGGCATCGAACCAGCGACCACGACGGAATAGGGTGGCACTTCGCCATACATCACCTCACCGGTCTCGCGGTCGACGATCTTGGTGGATTGGCCAATGAACACGCCCATGCCCAGGACAGAGCCTTCGCGCACGATACAGCCTTCCACCACTTCGGAACGCGCTCCGATAAAGCAATTGTCTTCGATGATTGTGGGTCCCGCCTGCATCGGTTCCAGCACACCGCCGATACCAACACCGCCGGACAGGTGTACGTTCTTGCCAATCTGGGCGCAGCTGCCGACGGTGGCCCATGTGTCAACCATTGTGCCCTCATCCACATAGGCCCCAAGGTTCACGAAGGATGGCATCAGAACCACGCCCGGCGCGATATAGGCCGATTTGCGCACCACACAGTTGGGCACGGCGCGAAATCCCGCTGTGCGCCATTGATTATCACCCCAGCCTTTGAATTTGCTGTCGACCTTGTCCCACCAGCCACCGGCCTGCGGGCCGCCATCCTGTTGTTCCATGTCTTTGATGCGAAAACCCAAGAGCACGGCTTTCTTCGCCCACTGGTTGACGTGCCAAGAGTTGTCGGCCTGCTTTACCGCGACACGCAAACTGCCGCTATCAAGCGCGTTGAGCGTATCCTCAATGGCTTCTCGGGTCTCGCCGCTTGTTGCAGGCGTGATCGTATCGCGCGCCTCCCAAGCGGTTTCGATGGCGGCTTCGAGTTGGGCGTTGGACATTTGGGCCTCTCAGCATCTGTCAAAGGTGTGTTGCATTGGCCTATAAAAGGCGCGGCGGCGGCTTGCAATCGGCTAGGACGGAAATGGGTCCGGCGCAACGTTCCCGCCGCAGACCAGCACTGCGACGCGTTCATCTTTGGCTGGCTGGTACTTGCCAGATATCAGCGCGGCCAATGCGGCGGCGCCTGCAGGCTCAACAAGCTGGCGCATGTCCTGCCACAGCTTTTTCTGCGCGTCGACAATCGCGTCGTCGGAAACGAGGACTGTTTCAACGTCGTGGCCTTGCGCCAAATCAAAACAAATCTGACCAATCCGTCTTGCGCCAAGTGCATTGGCGGCCAGACCGGAAACCTCAACGTCAATCGGCTGCCCGGCGGTGCGAGCGGCATGGAGGGCGCAACAGGTTTCAGGTTCAACAGCCACAATCTTGCGGCGACCGTCCAGCCAGCCAAGTGATCCTGCAATAAGACCACCGCCGCCCACGGCGATTAGCACGGTATCGGCTGCAAGACCCTGATCTTCCCATTCTGCCATACAGGTGCCTTGGCCGATCACCGTGCCGGGTGCATCATAGGCGTGTATCTGCATTGCACCGGTTTCTGCCTCGTAGGCGCGTGCAGCTTCCAAAGCATTCGAATAGGCCCCGTCCACCACCTGCAAATCCGCGCCCAGGTTCCGGATCAACGCGATTTTCGACGGTCCCGCGATCTTCGGCACATAGATGCGCGTAGGTTGCCCAAGCTGCGAACCGGCATAGGCCACAGCAGCCCCATGGTTGCCGCCCGAAGCCGCAACCAACCCGGTTTTGGGCACCTCCTGCGACAGAAGTGTGTTGAATGCGCCGCGCGCTTTGAAGCTGCCAGTGTGTTGCATCTGCTCAAGCTTGAATTCGACCGGAGAGGTCACGCCGGAGACGTCTAACCGGGTGATTGGTGTTCGAAGCACCCAGGCTTCGACCCGGTCACGCGCGATTTCAATTTCTGTCTTCCAATTCATAGGCTTTGCCCATCCTGATACCGCCTTGCTATGGCCCTTTTTCTGGCCAAGCCGTCCGCAAAGCTATACGCCTGAAGGAAAGCGACCAAAAGGGTTCCCCAGATGAAAGACGACCGTAATAGCCAGTTCCGCGATTCCAGAAGCGATCGGTTCACCGCCGAGCAGGTACCTGATACGCCACAAACTCGCGCTCCTGCATATCGACTGGCATTCAACGATCTGGATTTTCTGTGCCGTGAAGAGCTCCGCCCCGTGCGGCTTCAGCTTGAACTGCTCAAACCCGAAATGATCCTGAATGAACGCGGCATTGAAAGCACCGTGGTGCTGTTTGGCGGTGCGCGCATTCCCGAGCCCTCACAAAAAGAGAATGCACGCACGAAAACCCTCGCCGATCTGTCGAAGTTTTATGACGAAGCGCGCGAGTTTGCTCGGTTGATGACAGAAAAATCGATGCAGACTTATGGACGCGAATATGTTGTTGCGACCGGTGGTGGACCGGGTGTCATGGAGGCAGGCAACCGCGGCGCGGATGATGCGGGCGGCAATTCCATTGGCCTTAATATCGTGTTGCCGCATGAGCAGGCCCCGAATGAGTATGTTACGCCGGGCCTTTGTTTCAATTTCCATTATTTTGCCATTCGCAAAATGCATTTTCTGATGCGGGCCAAGGCGGTTTGCTGCTTCCCCGGTGGATTTGGAACGCTGGATGAGTTGTTTGAGGCGCTGACCCTTATTCAAACCGAGCGCATGAACCGCGTACCCTTCCTGCTCTTTGGCGAGGAATTCTGGCGCGGGATCATCAACTGGGAGGCTTTGTCAGACGCCGGGACGATTTCGCCCGAAGATCTGGAGCTCTTCCGCTTTGTTGAAAGCGCGAGCGAGGCCGTTCGGATTATTGATGAGTGGTACGCACCGAAGGACTAAAGCGTTTCGATCACAGCCCTTCGAACTCGCAAAGCGCGTGCACGTCCATGCCCATGGCTTCCAACTTGGCCCGTCCGCCAAGTTCAGGCAGGTCGATCACAAAGGCACAGCCAATGATCTCGCCGCCAAGGCGTTCGACCAGTTTGATACCTGCTTCGGCTGTGCCGCCGGTCGCCAGAAGGTCATCAACCACAAGGATTTTTTCGCCAGCGGCGATTGCGTCATCATGCACTTCAACAACGGCTTCGCCATATTCAAGATGATACTCTTCGGAAATCACCGTGCCTGGCAATTTGCCTTTCTTGCGAATTGGCACAAAGCCCACTGAAAGCTGATGCGCGACTGCACCGCCCAGGATGAAACCCCGCGCCTCCAGCCCAACCACCTTGTCGATCCGCAAACCGGCATAGGGGTGCAGGAGTTGATCGATGGCCATCCGAAATCCGCGTGGGTCGGCAAAAAGCGTGGTCACATCGCGGAACATGATCCCCTCATGCGGGAAATCGACGATGGTGCGGATGTAGTCCTTGATTGGCTTGGCTTTTGGCATCAGGCAATCTCCGGTTGTCATTCCGGAACCCGGTTTGGCGGATACGGGTTGGAATGGCAAGGAGGACGGTATTTCGCCGCTGCGGCCAGTCTACCATAGCGCAGGTTTTGAAACCATGAGCCAGAAAATGATGGTCAGACTAATGAACGCGGGCCAGCCGAGCGCAAACCATGTTCGGTAGCAGGTGCGGGCTTCGGAGGGCAACGGCACGTCCTTTTCAAGTGCAGACTTCGCAAGGTCGCGAATACGAATTTGTAGGCGCACAACAGGTGCCCAGCACAGGAAAGCCAGCACGTAAAGCACATAGGTCGCCACCAGCCAGGGTTCAGTCAGGTCATATCCTCCAAGATAGATAAGCCAAAGACCGGTGAGCGGCTGCAGGATGCCAGCGGGTGTTGTGAAAGCCCAATCGGCAACAACCACCCCGGAGGCTACTGAATGAACAGTTTCAACCCGGTCCGTTCGCATAGCCCAGACCATCTGAAAAGCTGTGCCAATACCGGTTCCGAACAAGACCGTTGAACTTAGGATATGAAGCCATTTGGCAACAAGATAGGGATCCACCTAACGCTCCTCTTCCAGTATCGCCATGACAGCAATCAGGGCCAGGATCGGCAAATTCTTAAGCAACCCTCCAAGCGGCAGCAACCAAAGCGCTGGGGCCAGAAAGGTGAAGGCGGCAGTGTAGCCCAGCACCATCGTGGCCTGAACACCCGCTATGAATTTGGGACGCCAGCCTCGGAAGAGCGCGCCTGCAATGGCAAGATCTACAATGCCGCTCGCTCTGGCAAAGATCACGAGTGCGCTTTCGGATAGACCGCTTCCCTGAACCAAGGGAAGAAAATCCTCTGCTGGCAGGGTGAGACCGATCACGCCCGAGATCAGCCAGAGCAAACCAAGAACGACCCGCAGGAACGGCCGAATCTGGTAAAGCCGAGCATGCCAGAGATCCTGTGTGCCAACTGGGCGGGAAAACAGAAATTGGGAAAATCCGCGCGGCGGATGCGCAAGCTTGTCTATGGCAGGTCCTGTTTTGGCAACAACACCATGGCTCAGCTGCTCCACCGCTGTTGCAGAAATCGGCCCCCAGCGCATGGCATCGCCGATTTTGCCCATGATCCGCGCCAGGCTCAAGGGCAGCTTCAGAACACGGGTCGGCGGCAACCCCATCCAGCGGCGAAGCGTCGCGACCATGTCGATTTGCGAGAGTGTCTCAGGTCCGCCGATTTCCTGTGGACCCGGTGGAGGCGGCGTATGCAGCATCTCGTTGACCGCATGGGCCAGATCACCGGCATGGATCGGGTTGAAGGCTTGTGCGCCGTCACCGACCACCGGTGTCATGAATGGCAAGGCCGCCAGGGCGCGCGCCAGCGATGACCCGCCGTAAGACGTATCCGCCAGGACAAGACCCGCGCGCAGGATCGTAAGCCCATGTTCTTCGGCAAGGGCCTCACCTTTTCGCCGATGCTGGGCAAAGGCCGTCTCGCTGTCATCTATACCGACCGCAGAGATAAGGATGCCTTTGGCCTGCGGCAGGGCCGTGTAGATGGCCGATGGCGCATCGAAATGCACGGCCTTGTAGACAGCATCTGAAGCGTTCAAAACGCCAGCAGAATTCACAATGTGGCTGACGTCTTTGAGGTTTTCCTTCCAGAATGTTGGGCTCGTTGCCTGCGAGGCCGCCAAGTCGACCTTTAGCGTCTCAAATCCCATCCTAGCGAGGCGCTCGGTTCGCCGTGCACAGGCCAGAACCTCCCACCCCGCATCGCGCAAGCCAAAGGCCAGATGACGGCCGATAAACCCATCGGCCCCGAGGATGAGAACTTTGCGTGCGTCGCTCACGTCGTCCGACGCAGGGCCGCTGTCATCACACCCATGCCGATCAACGCAGCACCGCCGCCGCGTGTCAGCCATGTGATGATGCTCCCGCGGCCGATGGTCCTGCGCAGCTTGTCGGCCAGAAGGGCGTAGGCCAGCGCGTTGAACGCTGCCAGACCCACAAATGTTGCGACCAGGATCGTGAACTGCGGCAGAAGTGGTTCGGTCACCGAAACGAATTGCGGTACGAAAGCGATGAAGAACGCGATTGATTTTGGATTGAGCGCAGTGACAGCTGCCGCGTGCCAGAAGACACCCTGAGCCGGAGCCTCGCCCGTTTGGTGCATATCGATCCCGGTGTTGGGAGCGCTCCGAATGAGCTTTATTCCAAGATAAATCAAATAGATGGCGCCGATCCATTTGAGAATAGTAAAGAGCGTGGCCGACGCCAGCACAAGCGCGCCAAGCCCAGCCAACGAGGCCGACATCGCCACAAGATCGCCCAGGGCCACGCCGGTGGCGCTGGCTACCGCGACGCGGTGGCCCTGGCTGAGCGCGTAGGACAGCACCAAGAGAACGGTCGGGCCGGGTATGAGAAGAAGCGCGGTGGAGGCCGCCACAAAGGTCAGCCAGAGATCAAGCGGCATCAGGTGGTCTCCTTTGCATTGAGAACTCGGCCCGCGACAGCGTCCAGTTTGGAGATCAGTGCCGGATCCCGCGCCTCCGGTGCAGTAAGTATCGCGTAGTCGAGCGCCCGGTCGCAGCCATGCGGACAAAGCGCGCGGTCAGGACCAAGCAGATCAGGCAAAAGTCTGACCAAATTCCGCGCCTTATCGGCATTGCCCATGAGCGTGGCGATGATTTGGGTTACATCCACCTCGCCATGATCGGGGTGCCAGCTGTCATAATCGGTGATCATCGCGACAGAGGCATAACAAAGCTCGGCCTCACGAGCGAGTTTGGCCTCGGGCATATTGGTCATGCCGATCACATCGCAACCCCAGCTTTCGCGGTACATTCTGGACTCTGCCAGAGTCGAGAATTGCGGGCCTTCCATGGCCAGATATGTTCCGCCACGATGCACGTTTATTCCGGCGGTTTTTGCAGCGGTCTCGCAGGCGTCACCAAGGCGCGGGCAGGTCGGATGCGCGACACTTACATGCGCCACGCAACCGGTGCCAAAGAAAGATTTTTCCCGGGCAAAGGTGCGATCAATAAACTGATCCACAATGACAAAATCGCCCGGCGCCATCTCTTCGCGAAACGACCCGCAAGCCGAGACAGAGATCACATCCGTGACACCAAGACGCTTCAAAGCGTCGATGTTCGCGCAGTAGGGAACCGCGGTGGGAGAATACACATGTCCGCGCCCGTGGCGCGGCAGGAAAGCCATGCTCACGCCGTTCAACGTGCCGGTCAGGATCTGGTCAGATGGTGTGCCCCAGGCGCTTTCGATGGCGGTCCATTTCGCCCCCACAAGCCCGTCGATTTCATAGATGCCAGACCCGCCAATAACGGCGATACATGTTTGTGTCATTGCTTTGCCTCCGCCGGCTGCTTGTCAAACAAGCGGCAAGACCAGCAGAATTCAAGCGCAATGTTGCGAGCCGGGCCTTTGTCAGCAGCTTAGATCGCGCAGATTTCGCTTCCGCCAATCAAAGAGGTGACAACGCAACCGTTCTCGGTCTTGCGGATGTCATAGCCATAGCCTCGCAGGCGAAATTTCCATTCCCGGTCCGACAGAGCTTTTTCGCGTTCGCGCAGCACGAAGTCGCGGATTTCGGTGATCGTATTCGGCATTGTTTCGTTACCCTAGATAGTCCTGTTGTAGAACCACCGATAAAAACCGGATGTGGCAACAATCGACCTGAATTAGGGCAGAGGCGCGGATTCTTCCAGGCAGCGTGAGAACAAGTAAGAAGAATTTTAAGCAACGCGTATGACACAGATTGCTCTGAGACTAAAACGCCACTTCGTTTTGTGAGTGGTTTTGCGGGTTGGCAAACGCAACGCCCGGATAGCCTGACGCCAATGGTTGCTCGTTTTTGACATGTCGTTTGCAAAGTTGCTGCACCACGGACATACGGCTCAGTAGCGGCCTTGCTCTTTCAAGAACGTTTGGCGTGCCATCCTCAAAAGCGGCCGAAGATATGTGTGCCATTTCTGCTGTTATTTGGGGGTGCAGAGCAGTCTTGACCTGTTCGCCGACGAACAGCGTTTCCGCACGTGTGCCATTTGCCCACACAAGCTCATGATTGGGGCAGGTGAAGTGATAATATTGGACACCCAAGGCTGATGTCTGCTGCAGTATTCCGGGAAACCCAATAAGCTTTTTGGCGGCCACCAGCACTTCGTTGTGACCGGTCATCCGTTGGACGATCCGCGAGGACAGGGCAATATGATGCTGTGGTGAAAGGATGAGGTCCTTTTCGGGCACACCGTCCCCAAGTGATCCGGCTTTTATCGCGATCGGTGCGAGGTTGGGGTATTTTGCCAATGCACCAGGCCCAAGACGCCTGCACCCGATCCAGGTTACAGACTGAATGCCGTTGTCCACTGTGAGAACTTGGTCACCGATGCGCAGGTCCTGGACCGGCCGTTCCCCAAACGGGGTTTTGATCAGCGTTCCGGCTGTGAAACACGGAACAAATTCCTGAGAATCGCTCGCTGTCGCCGATTGTTGAGAGCCAAATGCATCAATGCTGTTGATGCCGATAGATTGGATTGCAACGTTGTCGAGGGCGTTTGCGCCGAAACCTGCATCGTCATCGATCATCACAAAGAAAAGATCACCGGTTTCGGTCTGTATGAGACCTCCTATCCCGTTGTAGTCGGGTTGACCGCTGCCAGGAGCAAACGTCACCGTTGTTTGCACATTGAAAAGGGAATCGTAGAATGTATTGACCGGGCCTGAGCCAAGATCGTAACTGACCGCTTCTGGGGACGCTTGGTCGTTTGAATTGATAAGGTTGTCTGAATTGCTGTCTTGAGCTGTGATTTCAACGATGTTGTCGGAAGCCGCATTTCCAGGCCCATAATACGTTCCGATCAAACCAGAGGTATCTCCCGGAGAGGCATTTCCGTCTACGGGATCGTAATCTGCATAATTGCCCAAATAGATGACGCTAAATGTAAACTCCGTCATCGCGTGCCCAACTCACAAAAACTTTCACCTGCCGACATTCATGTGGCGACGGTCAGTTCAGTATCGTGAAAGGGTTAAAGGCCTGTTGCTCAGGACTAGCTTTTCATATCCGCTTCGATCTCTTTACGAGATTTGCGCCCACGTTCGGTGGCGGACTTGAGTTGACCGCAGGCGGCCATGATGTCCTCACCACGGGGCGTGCGGATTGGGCTGGCATAGCCTGCTTTGTAGATAATGTCGGCGAAGCGTTCGATGCGGGTCCAGTCAGAGCGCTCATGCGGCGCTCCGGGCCATTCGTTGAACGGAATTAGATTGATCTTGGCGGGGATGCCTTTGATCAATTGCACAAGCCGGCGGGCGTCTTCATCGCTGTCATTAACATCCTTGAGCATCACGTATTCAAAGGTGATGCGTTCAGAATTGCTGGCCTTTGGGTACTCACGCAGAGCGTTGAGCAGCGCCTCGATATTCCATTTGCGATTGATCGGCACAAGCTTGTCGCGCACCTCATCGGTTGTCGCGTGGAAGGACACCGCAAGCATGCAGCCGATTTCCTCGGCGGTCTTATGGATCTCGGGCACGATGCCCGAGGTTGAAAGGGTGATGCGGCGGCGCGAGAGGGCAACGCCTTCGCCGTCCATGGCAATCTTCATCGCGTCGCGCACATTGTCGAAATTATAGAGCGGCTCGCCCATGCCCATAAGTACGATGTTGGACAGCAAGCGCGGGCCATCTGTACCGGAGCCGACACCGGGCTGAGGCCATTCGCCGAGGTCATCACGGGCCAGCATGACCTGGCCGATGATCTCACCCGCTGTTAGATTTCGGACAAGCTTTTGTGTGCCCGTGTGGCAAAAGGAACAGGTGAGAGTGCACCCGACCTGACTTGAAATGCAAAGCGTGCCGCGATCTTCTTCGGGGATGTAGACTGTTTCGACCTCATGCCCGCCTGCGATACGGACAAGGTATTTGCGGGTGCCATCGGCGCTGACCTGTTTGTCGACAATTTCAGGCACGGAAATCGTGAATGCCTCGGCCAACTCGGCGCGATACGCCTTGGAGAGGTTTGTCATGGCATCGAAATCCCGCACGCCCCATTGGTAGATCCATTGCCAAATCTGGTTCACCCGCATCTTGGCCTGCTTTTCGGGCGTGCCATAAGCGATCAACGTCTCACGAAGCTTGTCGCGGGTCAGGCCGACAAGATTGATTGGCCCCTCGGGAAGCTTCCGAGGGATTGTCAGAACGTCTTGGGTAATGGGCGCGGTGCTGGTCATGGTCTGTCGCGTATCGGTTAGGTGAGCCGCTATATAGGAATGTTAAGGGGGAATCCAAAAGTTTTGTTGGGCGCGGTCCGGTGCGGCTACAAGATAGTCCGGCCACGCCTGATCGTTTCTGATCACGATGTCGTAGGCGCGTCTTCTGCACCTGCGCAAACACAGCTAAAACAGGCTTTACGACGTTTCCCGAAGATGTCCGTGCGTGAAAATCCACCTGCATGGGCATTGCAATAGTGAGAAATCTGGCCATCTCGTCCTTCAGTAGTATCATCGGAAAGACGATATCAGATCTTCGCCAGAAGGTCTGGGTTAGTGCCTTCTGTCTGTCCATGCAACGAGTTGACACATGATCAGAACTTCCGGGATCGTTGCTGTTTTGGCTATTGTCCTGTCGCTGATCCTGCATGGGTTGGGGCTTAGCCTGACAATGCGTGATGCCCCGCCGTCCTCATCGGATGGGACGGATACGGATGTGGCCGATACCGGTGGTGCGTTTGAGGATTTTGTCGAGCCCGCCCAGGCAGCAGAGCCACCCGAGGTAACCCCATCCGACCCGGTTGATGTGACAGAGGCAACATCGAATGCGCAGGTGGCCTCGGATAATCCGCAGGATACGCTGACCCCTGATGCTGCGGCAGCGTCGGATGTTGTGGCTGATGCAGAGGATTTGAGCGAAGGCGTTCCCGATGCTGCCGAAGAGCAGGAGCAATCCGGCGATGACGCGGAAAACATCGGGGAACTGGCCGCGCTGCAGCCGGATGATGTGCCGAGCGATGAGGCAACACCCGAGGCCGTGCCAGAGGTGGCGGAGCCGGAGACAACCGCGGCCGTCACTCCTGATGTCGTGACGCCGGAGGCGGCAGAGCTTCTGCCGTCAGAGCCCGCTGAGGCGTCCCCGGATGTCGAGGTGGTTGACACTGACTCGCCTGATATCGTGGTGACCGCAAGACCGGACGCGCCTGATGAAGCCGCCTCTGACCAAAGCGAAGATCTGTCGCTGGCGGCGGTGACGCGATCCTTGCGCCCGCCGACCGAGCGGCCAAGTACCGAAGCGCTGGGTGCCACCGAATATGTTGAGCAGCAGCGACAGGCGCGGGTTATTGAATCGCCTTTGGATGTCTACCGGCGCACCGGTGTTGATCAGATCACCCTTGGCAGTCGCCGTGGCACGTCCGGGGCAACAAGTTTTGTCGGATCAGGCGGGGCGGGCAATGCGAGCACAACCAACTATGTCGGCCGGGTTTTGGTGCAGTTGAACCGGTTTCCGGTTGGCAATGTCTCGGACAGCGGAACCGCGCGGGTGCAGTTTCAGATCAACCCAAATGGTACGTTGGCCTGGGTGCGTATCGTTCGCAGTTCAGGCTCGGCCAGCGTTGATCGCGCCGCCACGACACAGGTCCGGCGGGCGGCCCCCTTCCCGAGAACACCTGATGGCACCAGCCGGAGGCTGGTCTTTCTTTATCGCAACAAGTGACGGAATGAGGACATTCATGGCCCGGTGTGGAGACAGGTTTGGAACAAAGGTTATGATGAGCGCGCATCTGGACATCGATGCACGTAGGATCCTTATGGACAGGAGACAATGATGACAAAGACGGGCAAGGCCTCTGCGGCCCTTTTGCTTGGCCTGACACTGGCGACCGGCGCCGGGGCGCAGGAGACGGAACTGGATGAGGCTGTCTTGATCGAACTCAACGCGGTGAAATCCAATGAGGGCAGTTGTACGCTGACCTTCCTTGCGCTCAACGGGCATCAAAGCCCGATCGACAAGGTTATCTACGAAACAGTGCTGTTTGATGCCTCGGGGCAGGTCGACCGGCTGACCCTGTTTGATTTCGGAGCGTTGCCACCTGGCCGACCAAGGGTCCGTCAATTCACCTTGCAGGGTCTGGCCTGTGACGCGGTGGGCAAAGTTCTGATCAACGGCGCGCATACCTGCGAAGCGCCTGATCTGGCGGCGACGGCCTGTGAGGCCGATTTGATCCTAGATACACGGACAAAGATTGAGGTGATCGGATGACCTATATCCTTGAAAGCCTGCGGCAGATCGCGGCGCTGGGCGGACCGGTTGTTGTTATCCTGCTGATTATTTCGGTCGTGACGCTGGCGGCGGTTCTCTACAAGCTGTGGCAGTTTTCCGTAGCCGGTGTGGGGCGACATAAGGCTCTGCAGAATGCCGTCTTGGCGTGGGATCAGGGGGATCGACCGGCAGCGGTGGCTGCTTTGAAAAGGTCGAAAAGTTATCTCGTACCTGTGGTGGAAATGGCGTTTGCGTCCGGGCCGGAAGATGGCAAACGGCTGCAGGCCGAGGCGGAGGTGCGTTTTGCCCGGTTGGAAGGCGGATTTCGCCTTTTGGACAGCGTGGCGCAACTGGCACCGCTGCTGGGTCTTTTTGGCACGGTGCTTGGCATGATCGAGGCGTTTCAATCACTGCAAGATGCCGGTTCACAGGTTGATCCCTCGCTTCTGGCGGGTGGTATCTGGGTTGCGCTTTTGACCACGGCGGTGGGTCTGGCTGTTGCGATGCCGACGGCCATGGTGCTGAGCTGGTTTGAGGGGCGAATGGATGCCGAGCGGGTGACCGCCGAGCGCGCAATTGCGTCGATCCTGCATCCGCAGGGTCCGGTGGGTGACATGACCGGGATCGCAGGGCAGGAGCCGTCTCTTGCGTAAGGACAGAAGACGCAGGCGCTTGTCATTGACGTCGCTGATCGACGTCATCTTCCTGTTGCTTTTGTTCTTCATGTTGTCCTCGACCTTCTCGAAATTTTCCGAGGTCGAGCTTGCCGCAGCTGGTGCCGGAACCTCGGGGAACAGCGATGTTCAGAGAAGCTTTCTTCAGCTTGGTGCAGAGACGCTGCGGCTGAACGGAGAAGAGGTTGCGCCCGCTGACCTGAGCACGAGATTTGCCGAAACCGCACCGGATCAAGAGACGATTTCCGTGATCGTCAGCTTGCGCGATAATGTGACCGCGCAGCGGCTGACCGACATTCTTGTGGTCTTGCGCGGGATTGACCGGCTTAAAGTGAATGTATTGGGATCATGATGCGACGCCGCAGAGATAGTAATCGCCGCGAGCCGACAATAGCCCTGATCAATGTCGTGTTTCTAATGCTGGTGTTCTTCATGGTCACCAGTACTCTGGCCAGACCGCTGGACCCTGACCTCAAGCTTGTTCGGACGGCCGAGCTGGAGGGGCGCGCGCCGCCCGATACGCTTATCCTGCATGCTGACGGGCAGTTGATGTATCGCGGCGCGCCGATTGCCTCGGCGCAGGATTTCTACGGTTCGCTTTCTGCGGATGAAGCCGAGGTGGTGCGGATTGTCCCGGATGAAGCGGCGCCGGCCACGACATTGGTCAATCTGGCGCGTGAGCTTCGGGCTGCTGGAGCAGAACGGGTGCTGATCGTTACTGAGCGAGGTCTAGAACGATAAGATGGGTTCAGGGCCGATTTTGAATGGCGGCCACTTTGGCGTGGCAGGGACATGTTACCAGATGGTCATTCACCATCCCCACCGCTTGCATGAAAGCGTAGACGATGGTTGGTCCACAAAATTTGAACCCCCTTTTCTTCAAATCCTTTGAAATTTGACGGGAGATTTCTGTCTCGGTCGGCACCTCATCCAAAGTGCGCCATCGGTTCTGTTTCGGTCTGCCGCCCATGTAGTTCCAAAGATAGGTATCAAAGCCTTGTTCGGCCTCGATCTGCTGCCAGATACGGGCGTTGTTTAGGGTGGCTTCGATTTTGCCCCGGTGACGGATAATGCCGGCATCCTGCAAGAGGCGATCAACATCTTTTTCGCCCCATTCTGCCAGCAAAACAGGGTCAAACCCTTGAAATGCAGCGCGAAAGTTATCTCGTTTCTTGAGGATCGTGATCCAGCTCAGGCCAGCCTGAAACCCGTCGAGGATAAGCTTTTCCCACAACGCGCGGCTGTCATACTCGGGCACACCCCATTCGGTGTCGTGATAGGCCTCATAGATCGGATCATTGCCGACCCAGCCGCAGCGTTCTGACATTCTTTCCCCGGTTTTACCCCGATACGCACACTATGACTAAAATTGTTCGTTTAACAAATCTTTAGCCGCCGTCGCGGAGTTTCGTCCGATGCAATTTTGTGAGGGGCGGCTTCGGAGATTGGTATGGGAAAAGAGAATTGGGCTAATATCCCCGCCGGGCACGAAAGCCCGATGGCCTATGCGGTTTCATCGCGGGATCAGTCAATCATTCGCATGGTTGACGAGGCCGTGCGCCACAAGCAGGTGGCGCTTGCCTTCCAGGCAATCGTGCCTGCCGGAAGCCAATCGCGTCCGGCGTTTTACGAAGGCCTGATCCGCGTGCTTGATTCCACGGGCCGGATCATACCTGCGCGCGAATTCATCTTTGCCATCGAGTCGACGGAGACGGGACGCATCATCGACTGTCTGGCGCTTGAAAAGGGATTGGCCTGTCTCAAGCGATTTCCGCAACTGCGTCTGGCAATCAATATGTCGGCACGGTCTATCGGGTATCCTCGCTGGATGCGGTCGCTCAAACGCGGCCTTGCGAAGGATCCGACGATCGCCGAGCGGCTTATTCTTGAAATCACCGAGAACTCGGCAATGCTTATCCCCGAACTTGTCGTGAATTTCATGACAGAGCTTCAACGCAAGGGGATCAGCTTTGCACTCGATGATTTTGGGGCTGGATATACGTCTTTCCGGTACCTGAGGGATTTCTATTTCGACATTCTCAAGATTGATGGGCAGTTCATTCGCGGGATCGCGCGGGACCCCGACAACCAGGTGCTGACGCGGGCGCTTTTGGCGATTGCCGAACAGTTTGATCTGGTGACTGTCGCGGAGAGCGTCGAGAACCCACATGATGCCGCCTATCTCAGCCAGATGGGGTTTGATTGTCTTCAGGGCTACTACTTCGGCGCGCCCACAATCCACGCGCCTTGGCTTGAAGTTAACCAAAAACAGGCAGCAAGCGCCTGACATGTGACACTACGTACATTGCCGCGCTGCGGCGACTGCGGTAAACCCCCCGCGAGAAGCGGGGGATTCTGCTGAGGCTGTTTGTCATGCCGCAAGGTCTTCCTCGACAAATGAAACCGAATTCGTGGAGGACCACATGACAAATGTTGTCATCGCATCTGCGGCGCGCACTGCCGTGGGCTCATTTTCCGGCTCTTTCGCCAATACGCCTGCGCATGATCTTGGCGCAGCCGTGCTGGAAGCCGTCGTTGAACGCGCCGGTGTCGAAAAATCTGATGTATCTGAAACCATCCTTGGTCAGGTTCTGACCGCAGCCCAAGGCCAGAACCCGGCGCGTCAGGCGCATGTCAATGCGGGTCTACCTGTTGAATCGGCGGCCTGGGGTATCAACCAGGTTTGTGGCTCTGGCCTGCGTTCTGTCGCACTTGGCGCACAGCACATTCAGTTGGGCGATGCCGATGTGGTTGCTGCTGGTGGTCAAGAGAACATGACGCTCAGCCCTCATGCGGCCGCTTTGCGCGCTGGTCACAAAATGGGCGATCTGAAATACATCGACACGATGATCCGCGATGGCCTTTGGGATGCCTTCAATGGCTACCACATGGGACAAACCGCCGAGAACGTCGCCGACCAATGGCAAATCACTCGGGATATGCAAGATGAGTTCGCCGTCGCCTCACAGAACAAAGCCGAAGCTGCGCAGAAGGCCGGCAAGTTCGTCGACGAAATCGTTCCTTTCACCGTGAAAACACGCAAGGGCGACATCGTTGTGGATAGCGACGAATACATTCGCCATGGCGCAAATCTTGAAGCGATGGCGAAAATGCGCCCTGCCTTTGCCAAGGACGGCTCTGTGACAGCGGCAAACGCCTCTGGCCTGAATGACGGTGCGGCGGCGGTTTTGCTGATGAGCGCGGACAACGCCGAGAAGCGTGGCATTGAGCCTCTGGCGCGGATTGCGTCTTATGCCACAGCAGGTCTTGACCCGTCGATCATGGGTGTTGGCCCGATCCACGCAAGCCGCAAGGCGCTTGAGAAAGCAGGCTGGAGCGTGGACGACCTTGATCTGGTGGAAGCCAACGAAGCCTTTGCCGCACAAGCCTGTGCCGTGAACAAGGACATGGGCTGGAACCCTGAGATCGTGAACGTGAATGGCGGCGCGATTGCCATTGGCCACCCGATTGGTGCCTCTGGTTGCCGTGTTCTGAACACGCTTCTTTTCGAGATGAAGCGCCGCGATGCCAAGAAAGGCCTCGCCACGCTCTGCATCGGCGGTGGTATGGGCGTTGCCCTATGCGTTGAGCGCCCCTGATCGGACTGGTGCAATCCGGGTGCGCGAGATCACGCACCCGTCTTCACAAAGAATAGTGTAGGATGCGTGTCAGCACGCACCGACGTTTAGAAAAGGAAAAGATATGTCCCGAGTCGCACTCGTCACCGGTGGCAGCCGTGGTATCGGCGAAGCCATTTCCAAGCAGCTCAAGTCAGAAGGCTATGAGGTTGCAGCCACCTATGCCGGAAATGATGAAAAGGCCGCTGCCTTCACTGCAGAGACCGGTATCAAGACTTACAAATGGAATGTGGGCGACTATGACGCCAGCAAAGCAGGCATCGAACAGGTGGAGGCCGATCTTGGCCCGATTGACACCGTGATTGCCAACGCTGGTATCACGCGCGATGCGCCGTTCCACCGGATGACACCGGAGCAGTGGAAAGAGGTGATCGACACCAACCTGACTGGTGTGTTCAACACTGTGCACCCCGTTTGGCCCGGCATGCGCGAGCGCAAGTTTGGCCGCGTTGTCGTGATCAGCTCGATCAATGGTCAGAAAGGCCAGTTTGGTCAGGTGAACTATGCCGCCACCAAGGCGGGTGATCTGGGTATCGTCAAATCGCTTGCGCAGGAAGGCGCGCGCGCCGGCATCACTGCCAACGCCGTTTGCCCGGGCTATATCGGTACCGAAATGGTGATGGCCATTGACGAAAGCATTCGCGAAAAAATCATCGCGGGCATTCCTGCTGGCCGTCTGGGCACGCCAGAAGAGATCGCACGCTGCGTGAGTTTCCTGGCTTCTGAGGATTCGGGCTTTATCAACGGCTCGACCATTTCGGCCAACGGGGCGCAGTTCTTCGTCTGAGACCTTTACATAAATTGAATAGAAAGGGCCGGTCGCAGTGACCGGCCCTTTCTGTTTCCGCTGACTTGCAACGATCAGACGGAGGATTTCCCGCCCATGAGGCGTGCGAAGAATCGTCCGACGACTTCACTGCGCTCTTGGTGCGCTGCGCGGTAGGCATCACGGAGGCGGGCGTTTGATGTAATCTCGATCATGGCGGTGATCCTTCTGTTTAACTTGTCTGAGGTGAATATGGGCGTCAGAAAAGAAACTGACAAACGAGACTTTTCATTGCTTCAGTTAAGTATTATTTAACTGGCATGAGTGATCGCCTACCTCCCTTGACGGCCTTGCGCGCCTTTGATGCTGCCGCGCGCCATATGTCATTTCAGAAGGCTGCAGAGGAATTAAACGTCACACCAGCGGCGCTTTCGTTTCAGATCAAGTCGCTCGAAGAGCATCTTGGCGCGCCGGTGTTCCGGCGTCTGAACCGTGCTGTTGAACTGACTGAGGCCGGAAAGACACTGGCGCCGGGATGTCAGGATGGATTTGCAGCACTGATGGCAGGGTGGAGTGCGGCACGCCGGTTGCAGGATGTCTCAAGCTTGACTGTGACAGCAGGGCCGGGGTTCACGTCAAAATGGCTGGCACCACGTCTTTTTGAGTTTGCGCAGGCTCATCCTGAGGTCGAACTGCGTTTTGCGGCTTCGCTAAAACCGATGGACTTCGACCGGGATCAGGTGGACGTGGCCATTCGCTTTGGATACGGGCCAGATACGGACGCATGGTCTTTGCCCTTGGCAGAGGAGTGGGTGACACCGGTGATGACACCCGCTCTTGCAGATCGGTTTCCGACGCCGGAAGACCTGCGTAATGCGGTGCTCATAACGGATCAGAGTATCGACTTTCTGGACCCTGCACCGACCTGGGCCAGTTGGTTCCGCAGCGTTGGCATGGACCCTGTCGAAGCGCATGGTCCCCGGTTTTCGCAGACGGATCATGCTGTGGACGCCGCTCTTGCCGGGGTGGGCGTTACACTGGGCCGACGTGCGCTGGTGATCAAAGACCTTATGGATGGGCGGTTGGTGGCGCCTTACAAGGTCGCCCTAAGTACCGGTGCGCGCTTTCGTTTCCTGTGCCGCAAGGGAACAGAGGATAAGCCGCAGATCGCAGCGTTCCGCGAGTGGATCATTCGAGAGATTGACAAGGGCCGACCGACTGCAAGACAGCTGACAATTCTTCAACCGCCCTGGTCATGACACCGGGCCAAAACGTGGCGTTTATGAGCTTTTGTTGAGCGCTAAGATGATAGCCGCTCAATTTCTTCCTTAAGTCGAAGCTTTTGTTTTTTCATGTCCGAGATTTCAAAGTCGGTGGACCCTGGTGCGCGTTGTGCGGCTTCGACTTGGTCCGAGAGTGCCTGATGTTTTTTCTTCAGTTCATCGACATGCGAATGCAAGGACATAAATGCCTCTCCTCTCTGTTAAGTTTTGCGCATGTTCCAGTGCATCACAAAAGTTGATTCCTGTCACGCTGCGCGCGCACAGTATTGGGCGACCAAACCCCAACAAATTGTGAAAATTAATCAGGGAAGTCTAAAGATGCAGCGGCGCGCAAAATGCAAGCCGTTGCCTTGGTGTAGTTTTCTGCATCCCGCAGGTGAGCATCTCCTTCATGTAAACACCATGGGGCATGAAGTCGAAACTCAGCGTTTCCATTTTTGCGCCCTCGTATCAGGACAAGTTTGGCAGCGCGACCAGGGCGCGGCGCCAGCGGAAGCGCCTCAATGCTGCCCAGATGAGACTGAAATGCGCTCAGAAGTTCGGGCAGGCGCTCAGCACGATGGATGAAGGTGACATGACCTTTGGGTCTTGTCCGTTTTGCCGCCGTGCTCACCCAAGCGCTCAGCGGCGCAGGCCCTGAAAGCGCCGTTTCACGGCCAGCGTCACGGGCAGGGGTTCTGCTGGCGCGCTCGAAATAGGGCGGATTGGCAATCACATGGGAAAACTGCTCGTCCTTGAGAAGCGCGGGCGGGTTTGCCACGTCGCCGTCAAGGATGGTGGCCTCGGTTCCGTTTTCCTCTGCGTTTCTTCGCGCCAAGGCGGCGTATTTTGGTTGCAACTCAAGCCCGGTCAGGATGACGCCCGGGATGCGCCGCGCAAGACAAAGCCCGGCAACACCGGCACCGCACCCAAGATCAAGAACCGTGTCACCCGCAGACGCTGGGATGCTGGCTGCCAAAAGCACGGCGTCGATCCCGGCACGGTATCCATCGCGCGGCTGATAAATCTGAAGCTGCCCGCCCAGAAAGGCATCGCGGCTGAGCGCCGGGTCCGCATCACTTGGGTGCATCAAGCTCAATGCCATTGTCCAGCAGCGTGCGGCGCGCGTCGGCATAGTCGTCGCTGGCCACCATCAGCCGTCTGGGGAAAATCCCAATGCCGCCTTCCAGCACGCTCATATTTACGTCCATTTCAAAGCAGTTTATATCCTCGCCCTGAAGCAGGGCTTTGGCAAACGCGATGATCGTTGGATCGGTGGTGCTGAGCAGGTGTTTCATATTCTGGGGATGTAAGGGCTGCTCGCCGAGATGTCGAGCCGGGCATGGGAGTAACATGGGATTGGATCACACCGCGACCAAGCCGCATGAAGCGCTGGCGGAACATCTTTCGGGCAAGCTTGGCGATGTGAATACGCTGATCCGTGAGCGCATGGCGTCAAAGCATGCCCCCCGAATTCCAGAGGTGACGGCCCATCTGGTTGAGGCGGGCGGTAAGCGGCTTCGACCGATGCTGACGCTGGCTACTGCAGATATGTGCGGCTATCGCGGTGCCTATGACGTGCATCTGGCGGCCACGGTGGAGTTTATTCATACCGCCACATTGCTCCATGACGACGTGGTGGACGAAAGCGCGCAACGGCGGGGACGGCCTACCGCGAATCTTTTGTGGGACAATAAATCCAGCGTCCTGGTGGGCGACTACCTTTTTGCGCGCTCCTTCCAGTTGATGGTTGAAACCGGTTCGCTTCGGGTGCTTGATATTCTGTCCAATGCGGCGGCCACGATTGCGGAAGGCGAAGTGCTTCAGCTAAGCGCTGCGCGGGATTTGCGCACCGATGAAGCGATCTATCTGCAAGTCGTAAGAGGCAAGACGGCGGCGCTGTTTTCCGCCGCCACTGAGGTGGGCGGCGTCATTGCCGAGGCCGATGAGACCCAGATCAGGGCGCTTTTCGATTATGGCGATGCGCTTGGGATAGCGTTTCAGATTGTCGATGACCTTCTGGATTACCAGGGCGACGCAAAAGCCACTGGTAAGAATGTTGGCGATGACTTCCGTGAAAGAAAGCTCACTCTGCCGGTAATCAAGGCTGTTGCGGCGGCTTCAGAGTCTGAGCGTGTGTTCTGGAGGCGCACGATCGAGAAGGGCGAGCAAACGGATGGCGATCTTGAAGAAGCGCTTCGGCTCTTGCATCTGCACGGTGCGTTGGAGGCCACGCGACAGGATGCGCTGGATTGGGCGACCAAAGCCAAGTCCGCTGTGCTGACATCGCCGGAACATCCTGTGCGCGATATGCTGAGCGATCTTGCCGATTACGTGGTCGCGCGGATCAACTAAGCTTTACTGAGCAGACCCACCAGCCGGGATGTGTTTCTGAAAGGTGGCTTGCCGCCTCAGCGGCGCTCTCGGCATTTGGGAAGAGCCCGAAGCACGTTGCGCCGGAGCCCGACATGCGCGCCAGAAGACAGCCCTTTGTTGATGACAGCGCGCCAAGCGTCGCAGCGATGGTGGGTTCGACGGCGATGGCGGGCGCTTCCAGATCGTTGCGCATCCCACTCAGCCACTCGGCAAATGCGATCGTATCGAGTTTGGCCGGAATGGTATCTGGCATGGGCGTGTTATCGGTTGTCTTCAGAGCCTGGAACACTGGCCCGGTAGGTACCGGAACCATCGGATTTGCCAAAACAGCGTAGAGGTCTGGCAGGTCGATCACGGGTGTCAGCTGCTCACCGACTCCTTGCATCCGGGCCGCCTTGGCATAGAGGCAAACAGGCACATCTGCCCCCAATGAAAGGCCATTGTCGGGCAGTGATTTGCCAGAGATTGCGCCCAAGGCGCGTAGCGCGGCTCCGGCATCGGAAGATCCACTGCCGATGCCTGCGGCGTTGGGCAAATGCTTTTCCAACGCAATCTCAGCCGTGACGCCGATCTTCATGGCGGCGCGGACGACCAGATTGCTTTCGTCAGTCGGCACGCCGCCCTGAAGCGGGCCGGTGACGTGCAATGTGGTCTTTGCCGCAGGTGTGATGCGCAGCCTGTCGCCGAAATCTGCAAAGACGACAAGCGAGTCGAGCAGATGATATCCGTCCTCACGCTTACCGGTGACGTGCAGCGACAGATTGATCTTGGCAGGCGCAAGCGCCTCAGCCGTCATCGGCAACTTCAAGAGGTGGCGCGCCTTCTTCTTCCAGTACCACATCAAGTCCGACCTCAAGTTTTCGGCGAATGCGGTCGGGATCGATATCGGGCGAGGGTTTGTCTTCATCCACAAAGGAAAGCGCGCGCCGCCATTGGAACTCTGCCTCTGTATGGCGTCCGACGGCCCATAAGACATCGCCAAGGTGATCGTTGACCACCGGATCGACAGGCATCAGTTCTGCGGCGCGTTCCATATGGACGATGGCTTCATCATATTTGCCAAGCCGGTAAAGAACCCAGCCAAGGCTGTCGACAATGTAACCGCTGTCGGGTTGGCGCTCGACCGCGCGTTCGATCATATCGAGTGCTTCATCAAGCTTGATTTGCTTTTCGACCAGCGAATAGCCCAGGTAGTTCAGCACCTGAGGATGCTCTGGATTGAGATCCAGGGCCTTGCGAAAATCCGCTTCGGCCTTTTCCCAGACGCCAAGCCGCTCGTGGCTGATGGCGCGGGCGTAAAACACGAACCATTGCTCTGTGCCGGTGGCTTCGTAGCGCGAAATCGCTTGATCATAAGCTTCGATTGCTTCCTTGTACCGCTCATCTTGACGGTAAAGATCGCCAGCAGAAATATGCACCAGCGGCAGTTCGGGATGCGAGACACGCAATTGTTCGAGCACCTCGATCGCGGCATCTGTCTTTTCCGCGCGTCTCAGGGCTTCTGCCCGTCCCATTTCTGCCGCGGTGAAAGACGGGTGGTCGCGCGGCACGCTCTTGTAGACCTGCGTGGCCAGTTCGAAGCGACCTAGATTCTCCAGAAGCTCTGCTGCCATCAAAACGGAATCGACATGGTCTTCGTTGAGGTACTGCGCAGTCCGCGCGTAGAGCAATGTGTAATCCCGACCCGCTTCACCAAGAAGGATCTGACCCAGGGAGTAGAACACCTCTGCCACACCATCTGCTGCGTCCGAAACCAGGGTGAACGGGACAGGCAGACCGGTTTCCAACCCTGCGCGGAGTTGGGCGATCTGTGGGTCAAGGTTGCTTCCAAAAGCGTCGTCGATAAGAGCGATGGCTTCGTCATTGCGCTCGAGCTGGCTCAGGACCTCGGCCCACGCAATTGTGCCACGTCGGGTGCGCTGCAATGGCTCATCATCACCGCCGGAGAAAATGGTCTCGGCGCTTTCGAAGTCGCCGACAGCGGCGAGCGCCAGCGCCTTGTGGTAATTGGCAAAGCTCTTAAGGCCACGTTGCCCGGCGACACCGTCGAATTTCTCTAACGCTGCCCCCATATCTCCGCGACCCATCTCAACCCAGGCCGAGATCAGACCATCAGCAAGTGCACTGACGCCGCGGTCACTTTCGATCCGTTCAATGACCTCGTCAAAGCGGTCATCTTTGACTGCGTCGGCAATGAGCGCGATGAACGCCACCTGGCTGCGCAGACCTTCTTCATCGATGCGTTTCGCAACAGGCACGGCGCTTTCGATGTCGCCCAGGGCAATGAAGGAAAATACGGCGCTTTCCATGATCGCCGGGTTCGACGTGTCTTTGATCAGCGCCTGCGTGAAGTATTGCGCAGCGACACCAAAATCATGCTCTACAATCGCTTGCCGCGCGGCAAGGTAGGCGCCGACATCCTCAGATGCGTGCGCAGTTGGCGCAATAGCTTGGACAAAAGCTGCCAGCGCGCCAGCGGTCAGAAGTCTCACGATCGGGGGCTCCCTGCCTGTGATGCTCGTTTATTGCGAAGGAAAATAAGGGTTGAAGGCCAGCAAAGCAATGAGGGCGGCCAATTCGCCGCCCCCTGAAGATAACTTTTTCGAAAATAGTTACATATTCGGATAGTTTGGCCCGTCACCGCCTTGTGGCGTGGTCCAGTTAATATTCTGGCTGGGGTCCTTGATGTCGCAGGTCTTGCAATGCACGCAGTTCTGAAAGTTGATGACAAACTCTGGTTTGCCGTCTTTTTCGACGAACTCATAAACGCCTGCAGGGCAGTAGCGTGCCGATGGACCTGCAAATTTGGGCAGGTTCACATCGACAGGAATGCTCCCATCCTTGAGCTGCAGGTGCGCAGGCTGACTTTCCTCGTGATTGGTCATTGAGAAGCTGACATTGGTCAGCCGGTCAAAGCTGAACGTGCCATCTGGTTTGGGATACTCAATGGGCGTATGCTTGCTGGCCTCTTCCGTGGCCTCGGCGTCTGTCTTGCCGTGTGCCAATGTGCCAAAGACCGAAAAGCCCAAGGTGTTGGTCCACATATCCAGACCACCCAGTGCCAAAGAGGCTGTCAGGCCGTATTTCGACCACAGCGGCTTGACGTTGCGAACTTTCTTAAGGTCTTTGCCGATGGCGCCGGTGCGCACTTCGTCCTCGTAGTTGGTGAGCTCATCACTTGCCCGGCCTGCCTCCAACGCTGCATGCGCTGCCTCGGCGGCGGCTTTTCCTGAGAGCATGGCGTTGTGGTTGCCCTTGATCCGGGGCACGTTGACCATACCGACCGAACATCCCAGAAGCGCCACGCCGGGCGCGACCATCTTCGGCATGGATTGATACCCGCCTTCGGAAATTGCACGCGCGCCATAGGCCACGCGTTTCCCGCCTTTGAGCAGGTCGGCCACCATTGGGTGATGTTTGAAGCGCTGAAACTCCATGTAAGGGAAAAGGTGTGGATTCTTGTAGTTCAGGTGCACGACGAAGCCGACATAAACCTGATTGTTTTCAAGGTGGTAGATGAAAGACCCGCCGCCAGCATTCTTGCCAAGCGGCCAGCCCATCGTATGCGTCACGGACCCTTCACGATGTTTTTCTGGGTCAACTTCCCAGATCTCTTTCATTCCAAGGCCGAATTTCTGCGGCTCCTTGCCTTGCGACAAGTCATATTTGGCAATGACCTCTTTCGAAAGCGATCCGCGCACGCCTTCGGACAGGAAGACGTATTTGCCATGCAATTCCATGCCGGGCTCATAGCTTGGACCGGGCGTGCCGTCGGCGTTCTTGCCAAATTCGCCAGCGACAACGCCTTTGACCTCGCCGTTTTCGCCATAAACGATTTCCGAGCACGCCATGCCGGGGAAAATTTCGATGCCCATGGCCTCGGCCTGTTCAGCCATCCAGCGGCAAACATTGCCCATCGAGACAATGTAGTTGCCGTGGTTGTTCATCAGCGGCGGCATCGGAAAGTTGGGAATGCGCAGCTGGCCAGCTTCGCCAAGCATGAAGAAGTTGTCATCCTTCACAGGTGTGTTCAGAGGCGCGCCCTTTTCTTTCCAGTCGGGGATAAGCGCATCAAGGCCGCACGGGTCAAGAACGGCACCGGAGAGGATATGTGCGCCCACTTCCGAGCCTTTTTCCAAGACCACCACTTCGCGATTGGGGTCGAGTTGCTTGAGGCGGATGGCCGCGCTTAGACCCGCAGGGCCCGCGCCAACGATCACGACGTCATATTCCATGGCTTCCCGTTCGACTTGCGCCATTTTTCCCACTCCATGCCAGATCGACCCTTGGGGTCGCTAAAAAGTCGCATCTGGTTAGCGTGTCGGGTTGTCAAAGGTCAATTGGAACACGACGTTAAATGCGTTCAAATGCGGCAGTTTTCCCCGTCGCTGGCGGAATTTCCGCTGGCCTGCTGGCAAAAAAGCCTTTGGGCGCCTTGCCCTATTGCATTCGCCTGAAAGGTCGGGTCATTCTGTCGCGCATTGTTTGAGACGATCAATGAAGAGACTCTTTGTCTTTTCTTGGCCATGAGGGGCACAGGTTAGATGGAAAAAATCCCGATGACGCGGGGCGGATTCGCTGCTTTGGAAGCGGAGTTGAAACACCTGAAATCCGAAGAGCGCCCCGCCATTATTCAGGCGATTTCCGAGGCGAGAGAACATGGCGATCTATCGGAAAACGCGGAATATCACTCGGCGAAGGAAAAGCAGTCTTTCATCGAAGGCCGCATCAAGGAACTTGAAGGCGCGATCAGCCTTGCCGATGTGATCGACCCTGCCAAGCTTTCGGGGGCGATCAAGTTTGGGGCAACTGTGACTCTGGTCGATGAGGACACCGATGAAGAAAAGACCTATCAGATTGTTGGTGAATACGAGGCCAGCATCGAGAAAGGTCTTTTGAACATAAAATCGCCGATTGCGCGGGCGCTGATTGGCAAGGAAGAGGGCGACAGCGTAGAAGTGCGCACACCTGGTGGCGAAAAGTCTTATGAAGTATTGAAGATTGCCTATCTCTGAGCGCACCGATCATGGCTGAACAGCAGGACACATCGACGACCCCGTTAGGGATCTACAATCGACCGCAGACAGAGCGGATCACTTCGGTTGAAGTGATTGCTCTTGCATTGACGATCCTTTGGTTGCTGGGCACGGCGATCTTTTTCTTCCTGCTGGAGCCTTTGCGCACACCGCCTCAAGGTGGTGGCGGGATGCATATGATGTTCCTGCTTCTGGGAATTTTCATGCCGGTGGCGATGATCTGGGTCGCGGCTATGGCGGTGCGGTCAAACAAGGTAATGCGCGAGGAAAGCCAGCGCCTGCAGACAGCCATAGATGCGATACGGCAGGCCTATGTGGCGCAAAACCAGGCCAGCAGCGTTGTCACACAGCCCTCCGTTGCCCGTAAACTGGACGAGATCGCCGCCTCGCAACGCAAGGCTGAAACAGTTTTGGCAACGTTCACATCGTCGCGGCAGCCCTCGCCGCCGCCAAAGTTGAAGACGGAGCCAGAGATTGTCGCCGAAGGCCAGGTGGCCTTGCCGCTGGGAACATCTGCGGAGGATATGGAGCCGCCTCTTGCGACGACAGACTTTATCAAGGCGATGAACTTTCCGGAAAACGTGGACGATAAAGAAGGCTTCGCAGCACTGCGCCGGGCCTTGAAAAACCACAAGACATCAAAGCTTGTGCAAGCTTCGCAGGATGTGCTGACCCTGTTGTCGCAGGATGGCATCTATATGGATGATCTCCGACCGGACATGGCCCGCATGGAGATATGGCGGCGCTTCGCTGCAGGAGAGCGGGGCCGTGCGATTGCACCCCTCGGCGGCATACGGGATCGGGCGTCTCTTGCGCTTGCTGCTGCACGAATGAAGCAGGACACGATCTTTCGGGATTCCGCGCATCATTTCCTGCGGCTTTTTGATCGTGCGATCTGCGATTTTGCCGAGACCGCGACAGATGCTGAGCTGGCAGAATTGTCAGACACGCGCACGGCGCGTGCCTTCATGCTCTTGGGCCGCGTGGCGGGCACGTTTGACTAAGCCGACTGACCAAGCCGCTGACGCGCTAGACCTCACATTCATCAAGCTGTTGCTCCGACCATCGGTTCGGTCCAATATGGCATCCGGACAGGGAGACTACATTGATGCGCAAATTCTTGGTGGTGCTGGATGACAGCCGTGAATGCCTGAACGCCATGCGGTTTGCTGCATTGCGGGCGGCTCGTACAGGCGCGGGCGTTGAGATACTGGCCGTCATTCCGCCAGAGGAATTTAACCATTGGATCGGTGTTGGCGATATCATGCGCGAAGAAGCCCGCGAGCGCATACATGCGCATTTCGAGGTCTTTGCAAAATGGATGCGCGACAAGCAGGGGATTGATCCAGAGCTCGTCATTCGAGAAGGCGAGCCTATGACAGAAATCTTGTCGCAAGTGCAGGCTGATCCGGAAATCGGTGTTTTGGTTCTTGGGGCGGGTACCGACAAGAAGGGACCCGGACCATTGGTGTCTTACCTGACAAAGAACTCTGGCAACCTGCCAATTCCGGTGACAATCGTGCCTGGTGATCTGAGCAAAGAGCGACTTGTGGCCATCACCTAAGCGCCAAATTTAGAATCGTTCCAAACCTTGACAGTCGACGTGCACCTGCGCATATCCTGTTGGACCCCAGCGAAAGGCCGGACCGATGTTTATTCAGACAGAATCGACCCCAAATCCTGCAACTTTGAAGTTCATGCCGGGACAAGCCGTACTAGAAGCTGGCACGGCGGATTTTCCAAACTCGGATTCGGCGGAAAAATCGCCGCTCGCGGCACGCGTTTTTGGCGTCGAGGGCGTTACAGGTGTCTTTCTGGGAAATGATTTTGTCACTGTCACCAAGGCAGAAGGCGTCGATTGGGACCATGTGAAACCCGCTATTCTGGGTGCAATCATGGAGCATTTTCAATCCGGTCAACCTGTCATCATAGGCGACGCCGCCCCCTCGGGCCATGCAGAGCATGATGGCGAGGATGCCGAAATTGTTGGCCAGATCAAAGAACTGCTTGATACACGGGTTCGCCCGGCTGTTGCTCAGGATGGCGGCGACATCACGTTTCACGGGTTCGAACGCGGGGTCGTCTACCTTCATATGCAAGGTGCCTGCGCGGGATGCCCGTCTTCTACGATCACGTTGAAAATGGGTATTGAGAACCTGCTTCGGCATTATATTCCCGAAGTGACAGAGGTTCGTCCTGTCGGCCTCTGATACGTGGCCGACACCCCTCTTATTCTGGCTTTTGACACGTCCGGGCCATGGTGCGGCGCGATTCTCATGCGTGGAGAGGCGGTTCTCTCGGAGTTTTATGAGGATATGCCGAAAGGTCAGGCGGAACGGTTGTTTCCCATCCTCGAAGACTTCCTGACAAAGGCTGGTGTTGTGTGGACTGATCTGACGGCGATCGGTGTCGGTGTTGGGCCGGGCAATTTCACGGGCATCCGGATTTCGGTGGCCTCTGCCCGGGGGATGGCATTGGGGCTTAAGGTTCCGGTTGTGGGCGTCGACTTGCTTGAGGCCTTGGCCCTTGATGCGAAGGGCCCTGTCATCAGCGCCGTTTCCGCGCCGCGCGACAACGTCTATCTTGCGGGATTCGGAACCAAAGTGGAGATAGCAAAGCAAATGATGGCTCTGGTTGATGTGCCTGCAGATTGGGCCGAGCCAGGGCTTGCCTGCGTCGGCGATGGTGCGGGGGCCTTGGCGGCGCGTCTCGGAGCGAGTGTTGTGCCGACGGCTTATGCGCCGGCTTCGGGCATCGCCCGGATTGCAATGAAGCGGTATCAAAACGTCACCGAGCCGCCTGCGCCGCTCTATCTCAAACCGCCAGATGCGGCACCGTCCCGCATTGAGCCACCCGTGATCCTTGATCATGGCACCTGAAATCCTCGCCGCGCTGCATCTTCGTGCTTTTGACGGACAGAGAAGAGCGTGGAAGGCGCCGGAATTTGCCCAACTTCTGTCTAGCCCTCAAGTCTGGGTTTTTGGGGATGAAAAGGCCTTTGGCCTCGGACGTGTTGTGGTGGATGAGGCAGAGCTTTTGACCTTGGTTTGCGACCCGGATCACCGACGAAAAGGGTTGGCGCGCGACAGGCTTGGCCGATTTGAATCCGAGGCTGCGCATCGGGGTGTGGACCGGCTGTTTCTGGAGGTGTCATCAGACAATCACGCGGCCCTCTGCCTTTATGCGAGTGCCGATTTTGCCAAGATTGGCCGGCGTGCAGGCTATTACAAAAACCCGCATGGGCGGGTCGACGCTATCGTCATGGAAAAACGCCTGACCTGACGCATCAGATCGCGGGGCTGTGGCCCGCGCGGCTGAGATCATAGGCATCAAAGCTGCGCGCAATCATCCGCGTCAGGGCGCGAGAGTCATAGGGGATGTAAAGGCCGTCATCATTGACCTGGATAAGCCCGTCGAATTCAGACGCCGTCTTGTGAAGGAGCTCAAACACGGCCTTACGAGAGAGCCCGAATTGTCTTGTGATCTCTTCTGCCGACACTTTGAAATCGCACATCACCGCTTCGATGAGCCTGGCACGCAAGAGATCATCGTCGGAAAAGACATGGCCGCGTGCGGTCGCGAAAGACCCGTCGCGAATTGCTTTCATATATGCACTCGTGGCGGAAGTGTTCTGGGCGTATCCTTGCGGGAACCGCGAAATTGAAGAAGCGCCAAGCCCGATAAGCGTTTCGGCCGTATCGTCCGTGTATCCCTGAAAGTTGCGCCGCAGAGTGCCGGAGGCCTTTGCTTTGCTCAGAGAGTCATCCGGGACGGCGAAATGATCAATTCCGATTTCATCATAACCGTCCCAGGCAAAGAGTTGCCGCGCGGTTTTGAACAGATCAAGCCGCTCTTCTGGTGTCGGTATGGCGTCAGAAGGGATCAACTGTTGCCGCTTGGCCATCCATGGGACATGGGCGTAGCCGTAAAGCGCGACCCGATCCGGCGACAGCGACAGCAGTTTTTGGACGCTCTCAGTGATGCGTTTGCCATTCTGGTGCGGCAATCCATAGAGGATATCCGCGTTCAAACTTTTTATGCCGCGTGCGCGCAGCGCCTCAACCGCATCGCGCGTGATCTCGTAACTTTGCAGGCGGCCAATGGTTTCTTGAATGAACGGATCGAAATCCTGAACACCGATGGAGGCGCGGTTCATTCCTGCCGCAGCCAATGCATCGAGACGCGGCGCATCGATTTCGTTCGGATCGATCTCGACTGAGAATTCCATGTCCGGGGCGAACGCCAGCGTCTCGCGGATCTTCGTCGACAGCTCTTCGATCATTGAGGCCGAAAGAAGCGTCGGTGTGCCACCACCCCAGTGGAGGCGTGATAGGCGGACCCCTTCTGGCAAGATCTTTTTCAACATACCCAGTTCTGATTTCAGAACATCCAGATAGGCCCGCACCGGGGCATCGGTTTTTGTCCCTTGCGTGCGGCAGGCGCAGAACCAGCACAATCGCCTGCAGAAAGGAATATGCAGATAGAGCGAGATCGTTCTGTCTTCGGGCAGTGACGAGACCCAGCTGGTGAATTGTTCGGCCTGAACCGTCTCACTGAAATGTGGTGCGGTCGGGTAGCTTGTATATCGCGGCAACTTAGCCTGGAACAATCCAAGCGCGCTGAGTTGTGTTTTCCCAATCATGCGACTACCCTTAAGTGAGGGTGCTCTGAAATTCTTTGACGTGGATCAATCTTTGCGATTGAAAGGTTTTTATGCTGAACCAACTGGATAATCCTGCTCCAAGAGATTGCGGCGATTGCCCAATTCGACATCGTGCCGTTTGTGCGCGTTGCGAAGTTGATGAGTTGGAACAACTTGATAAGATTAAGTATTATCGAAGTTTTCAGGCCGGTCGCACGGTGATCTGGGCCGGAGACGAAATGGATTTTGTAGGCTCTGTTATCACGGGCATCGCGAGCCTCGCACAGACAATGGAAGACGGACGAACGCAGATGGTTGGCTTGCTCCTACCAAGTGATTTCGTGGGTCGACCCGGCCGTGATACCGCCGCATATGATGTCGTAGCCGTTTCGGACATCGTCATGTGTTGTTTTCGGAAGAAACCTTTCGAAAAAATGATGGAGCAGACGCCGCATATCGCGCAGCGTCTTCTGGAAATGACACTGGACGAGTTGGATGCCGCGCGGGAGTGGATGCTTCTGCTCGGCCGCAAGACGGCACGGGAAAAGATCGCGTCGTTTCTGTCTATTCTAGCCCGGCGGAATGCGTCTTTGCATCTTGCACAGGGAGATGGCCCGCTTGTGTTCGATTTGCCGCTGACTCGTGAAGCGATGGCCGACTATCTGGGTCTGACGCTTGAGACGGTCAGCCGCCAAATTTCCGCGTTGAAACGGGATGGTGTGATTCAGTTGAATGGCAAAAGGAATGTGACGGTTCCTGATTTTGACCGTTTGCAGGAAGAATCCGGAGATGACGCTGACGGCGGAATGCTAAGCTAATATCACCGCTCTAAGTCACCCGATTGTGAACTTTTCGCCAAGATAATGCTTGGTTTGATGTGATAGGCTTTTGGGCACCGACCCTTAGATTTTGGGCAATGCCTCGTGAAAAAGAAAAACAAACGTCCGCAGTCAAACAAGTCGAAAAAGAATGTCCCGGCACAGCCGCTGGCGCCTGAGGCGCCTGATCGGCGTAAGTTTCTCAACAGGCTTATGTGGATTGGCGGTGGCGTCGTTGTTCTTGGAGGTGCAACGGCCTTTGGGGCACGTTCGGTCCTGGCCAAGGTCGCCGAGCGTGATCTGACCCGGTTGGGGCAGGGGGTGCCGACAGTCGTGCAAGTACATGATCCGCAATGCCCGACTTGTAACGCGCTCGAACGTCAAGCGCGTCGTGCGCTCAGTGAATTCAGCGATACGGATCTGCAATTTCTCATTGCCGATATCAAGACCCAGGAGGGGCTGTCTTTTGCTGGCCGGTATGGGGTGCCGCACGTGACACTGCTTTTGTTTGATGGGCAGGGGAACCTGGTTGAGACCTTGCAAGGGATGCGTCAGGCACCGGAGTTACGAGAGGCCTTTCAAAAACTGGTGAAGTAAGCGCAATTACCGTGCCATGAGGATGGGGGCAGGCGCCGCTTCCAGCATCTCGCGCGTCGCTCCCCCAAAAACGGCTTCGCGAAAACGCGAATGTCCGTAGGCACCCATGACGATCAAGTCGGATCTTTGCTCGAGTGCATGTCGTGTCAGAACGTCTGATACCCTTGGGAGCGTTTTCGACAAGACGTCAATATCGGCCTTGATGCCGTGTCTCGCCAGAAACTGTGACAACTGCCCGCCCGGGTCTGATCGGTTTGGTCCGTGATCCGGCGGGTCGATCATGACCACTCGGATGCTGTCGGCAGCTTTCAGAATTTCAAGCGCAGCGCGGATTGCTGCCAGAGCCTCCGGGCTTTCGTTCCATGCAACCATAACACGGCGGGGCTTGGTATTGAGTGGTGCTGTATCAGAAAGAATCAGCGTAGGGGCATGCGCATCAAAAAGAGCGGACTCTGTAAGCGGTTCCGCCTCTGGCCCACGCTCCGGGCCGTAGGGTGCAGGAAGAATCGCCAGATCTGAAAAACGTGCTTTGGCTGTCACGACACGTCCGATATCGACTAGCTGCGCAACGCCATGGCTGACAGACCAGTTAATATCGGTCTGGGTATTCAGAAACTCGCGGGCGGCGGTCTCTAGTTCGACGGCCTCATCCTGGCAGCTCTCGATTCTGTCGCAGATCGAAATGGCCGACGCACCGGCAAAGAAAACATCTGTCGACACACGATTTATTCCAAGGCAGAGCACCTGAAGATGGGCTTTGTGCGCCGCGGCTAAAGCTGCGGCCTGGGTCAACGCAGGCTTTAATAATGAGGTGCTGGAGACAGCGCTGAACATATTTTTCCAGGCCATGGACATGTCCTTTCCGTGGTGTCGCGCGCATTCAGGCTACCGGGCGTGTGGCGCATGATCTTTGACATCGATCAAATCGAAGCCGCTGATCTCTTGACACAGATCAAGGTGGTGCTGCGGTGTTCTGGTCATAAGCACCCTTGTCTGAAAGTGCCCACGCAGGCGTTCGGCTTGCGCGGAGAAGTGACAAAGGGACATGAAAATGCTGAACTATATCAAGCTTATCGCGTTGGGGCTTGTCACCTTTTTCGCGCTTGTCGCGATGAATTATGCCCGTGATCTGGCCTATTTGGTGAATGCTCTGACAATCGCGCTTGTGGCGATTGGGATGTTCATCTGGGTGCTGCGCAACACCGATGAACCGGCCGACACGCGGGATTATTCAAACGAATACATGGATGGCGTCATCCGAGCCGGAGTGATCGCGACAGCCCTTTGGGGTGTCGTGGGATTTCTGGTGGGGACTTTTATCGCGTTTCAACTCGCGTTCCCGGCACTTAACTTCGATTGGTCACAAGGTTACCTGAATTTTGGGCGCCTCAGACCGCTGCACACAAGCGCTGTGATCTTTGCATTTGGCGGCAACGCCCTGATCGCGACGTCGTTCTATGTGGTGCAGCGCACCTCGGCGGCGCGTCTCTGGGGCGGAAATCTGGCTTGGTTCGTCTTTTGGGGATTCCAGCTAGTAATCGTTCTGGCCGCCACGGGGTATCTGCTGGGGGCCACGCAGGGTAAGGAATATGCCGAACCGGAATGGTATGTTGACTGGTGGCTGACCATTGTCTGGGTAGCCTACCTTGCCGTTTTCGTGGGCACGCTCGTGAAGCGCAAAGAGCCGCATATCTACGTGGCGAACTGGTTTTACCTTTCTTTCATAATCACCGTGGCGATGCTGCATATCGTCAACAACCTGTCAGTTCCTGTCTCGATCTGGGGCTCCAAATCGGTTCAGCTTTTTAGCGGCGTACAGGATGCCATGACGCAATGGTGGTATGGGCACAATGCGGTGGGCTTCTTCCTGACAGCTGGTTTCCTGGCGATGATGTACTATTTCGTGCCGAAACAGGCAGGCCGCCCGGTCTATAGCTACAAACTCAGCATCATTCACTTCTGGGCGCTGATCTTCCTGTATATCTGGGCAGGTCCTCACCATCTTCACTACACCGCTCTGCCGGACTGGGCTTCGACACTTGGCATGGTGTTCTCAGTGATCCTCTGGATGCCGTCTTGGGGCGGCATGATCAACGGTCTGATGACGCTCTCTGGCGCATGGGACAAACTGCGCACCGATCCGGTCATTCGGATGATGGTGATCAGCCTTGGCTTCTACGGCATGTCGACCTTTGAAGGGCCGATGATGTCGATCCGTGCGGTCAACTCGCTTAGCCATTATACAGACTGGACCATTGGTCACGTGCATTCCGGCGCTCTTGGCTGGAACGGTATGATCACTTTTGGCTGTCTCTACTTCCTGGTGCCAAAACTGTGGAACAAGGAACGGCTCTACAGCCTCAGTCTTGTAAGCTGGCACTTCTGGCTCGCCACCATAGGCATCATTCTCTACGCCGCCTCCATGTGGGTCACCGGCATCATGGAGGGCCTGATGTGGCGTGAAGTAGATGCCAATGGCTTTCTGGTGAACTCTTTTGCGGACACCGTTTCTGCCAAACTGCCGATGTATGTCGTGCGGGGTCTTGGCGGGGTGATGTTCCTGAGCGGCGCAATTATCATGTGCTACAACCTTTATATGACCGTTCGTCGGAGCCCGGCTATCCAAGCCGACAACTCCGCGGTCCCAGCCGAATAAGAGGAGGGACAGACAATGGCTATTCTCGACAAACACACAGTTCTTGAGAAAAACGTAACCCTACTGGCGATCTTTGCCTTCCTCGTGGTGACCATCGGGGGCATCGTGCAGATCGCACCGCTCTTCTGGCTGGAAAACACCATCGAGGAAGTGGAGGGCATGCGCCCCTACACGCCTTTGGAATTGGCCGGGCGCGACATCTACATCCGTGAGGGATGCTATGTCTGCCACAGCCAGATGATCCGTCCCATGCGGGATGAGGTCGAACGCTACGGGCATTACAGCCTTGCAGCCGAAAGCAAGTACGATCACCCGTTCCAATGGGGATCGAAGCGCACCGGGCCGGATCTGGCGCGTGTGGGCGGGCGGTATTCGGATGCCTGGCATGTAGATCACCTGCGTGACCCGCAATCGGTCGTACCGGAATCGGTTATGCCAAAATATGGCTATCTTGAAGACCGGCTTTTGGCTGGTGAGTACATTGAGGACCTTCTCAAGACCCACCGGTTCGTCGGCGTGCCCTATACCGATGAGATGATCGAAAACGCGCAAGCGGATTTCCGGGTGCAATCAAACCCGGATGAGGATTTCGACGGGCTGATCGAACGCTATGGCGACACGGTTCAGGTGCGTAATTTCGACGGCGCGCCGGGGATCAGTGAGGCCGATGCACTGATCGCCTATCTGCAAATGCTGGGAACGCTGGTTGATTTTTCGACCTTCACACCCGTGGCCAGCCGATAAAGGAGATTTCGCATGGAAACCTACACCTTCCTGCGCGCATTCGCGGACAGCTGGATGTTGCTGGCGCTTTTCGCCTTCTTCATCGGCGTGATTGTCTGGGTCATGCGCCCAGGCGCGACAAAGTCATATGACAGCGTGTCACGCATCCCATTCCGTCACGAAAACGCACCTGCGCCTGATCGCAGACCGGCCTCTGAAGAGGATTGAGACATGGCAGACAAACCTGAAGATAGAAACGACGTCGGGACCACAGGTCATGAGTGGGACGGCATCGAAGAGTTGAACAACCCCTTGCCACGCTGGTGGGTCTGGGTGTTCTACGCCACGATCATCTGGGGGCTTTGGTACACCGTGGCCTATCCCGCGTGGCCCATGATCTCCGGCGCGACCGAAGGTTATATGGGTTGGTCGACCCGGGCCAATGTCGCGGCGGCCATCGAAGAGGCCGAAGTGGCAAATGCCGAGATCAACGAAAGACTGGCCAGCGTCGAGCTGGGCGAGATCACGTCAGATGCTGAGTTGCAAGGATATGCGCGCTCTGCTGGCGAGGCCGTGTTCAACACCTGGTGTGTGCAATGCCATGGCCGCGAGGGCGGGGGTTTCGTTGGCTATCCCACCTTGTCTGACGATGACTGGCTCTGGGGTGGCAGCATGGAGGACATCCATCTAACAATCAGCCACGGTATCCGCAACGAAGAGGACCCGGATGCGCGGTATTCTGAGATGCCGGCCTTTGGACGTGATGAGCTTTTGGGCCCCGACGAGATTGATCAGGCGGTCAATTACGTCATGTCCCTGTCCGGCGAGCCGCAGGATGCCTCTAAAGTCGAGGCAGGTTCAGCGGTCTACGCCGATAACTGCGCGGCCTGCCACGGTGCTGCCGGAGAAGGAGACATCTTTCAAGGCGCGCCGAACCTTGCAGATGCCATCTGGCTTTACGGAGGCGACTACGCTGCTTTGACAGAGAGTGTGAACAACGCCCGTTTCGGAGTGATGCCGGGCTGGAGCAATCGCCTGAGCGAAGCAGAGATACGCGCCGTGGCAGCCTATGTTCATCAGCTTGGCGGCGGCGAGTAAGCCGCAGAGATAACCGCTGGGGCCTCGAGGCCCCAGCGGTAAAGCACCGACCTTTCCCTCCTGTTCGCGCGTTTCAGGAAAGGTCGGTGCCCTTGTTTTATCGACGACCCCAGATGACAGAACCGGAGCGGGGCCAGCGCCGCCCGCGCCAAGGCCAGGGATCACCTCTGGACGCGGGCGGACCGACCGGCGGGAGAAATGGACGATCAAACACGGCGCCGGGCCACGCGATGGGCTTCGATCTCGGCCCCGGCACGGGTGTCAAACCGCTCTGATGCGGGCCAGTGTGAACGAATATGGCCGTTGGTCATGGCGTTCGTGCGTGTCGCGGTACGAAATGCATCTGAAAATAAATGTAACATATCGTTTCCTTTCCTTGATGGATCATGCCTTTATTTATGGGCGTAAGGCTGCCAAAGTGCGACTCAGGAAAAATTCCTTAGTGTAAGAAAAAATTACATATGGATTGGAAAGATCTGCCACCTCTGACAGCGCTGCGCGCGTTTTTTGCCTTGTCCGAGACCGGCTCGGCGGTTGCGGCGGGTGGCATGCTCAATGTTAGCCATGCTGCAATCAGCCAACAAGTGAAGGCGCTTGAGGCGCATATGGGGCTCCCATTGGTGGACAGGTCGGGACGGAGCCTGGCGCTGACACCGGCGGGCGAAGAATTGGCTGAGGCTTTGAAATCCGGCTTCGGCACGGTGGCCAGGGCCGTGGCGGCCCTGACCGGGGCAGATGCGGACCGGCCTGTGCACGTCTCGACAACGTCGCTTTTTGCCACCACCTGGTTGATGCCGAGGCTGGCGGAATTCCAGGACAAGAATCCAGAAATCGACCTGATGGTGAATCCATCCGCTGAGCTCAATGACCCAGAGCCCGGCGGCATCGACGTGGGTCTGCGATTTGGTGCAGGTGATTGGCCGGGGCTTGAGGCAGAAATGCTGGTGCCCACGGATATCGCCATCACAGCGTCACCCGCTTTGGTTGGCGACTGCGTGATCGAATGCCCTGAAGACCTTTTGCAATTTCCTTGGCTTGAAGAGCTGGGCACCAGCGAGTCGACGGACTGGCTTCGCTCTCATGGGGTGACGGAAGGGCGTGCAAAACGCATCACGCAAATGCCGGGAAATCTCATGCTGGAAGGAGCGCGAGCCGGGCAGGGCGTGATCAGCACGGCCATGTCCTCTGTCGAAGCGGACATCGAAGCTGGCGTCCTGCGTTTGCTTTTTCTGGACCGTGGCGAAACGGGATATCACATCGTGACCCGTACTGGAGTTCTTCGGCCCAAGGCAAAAGCCTTTGTGACCTGGCTCAGACGGCAAAAAAACCCGATTTCTGAATAAAATAGTTTTGTGGATGCGCACTGGACATTTGACACAGGTCAAAGACCTGCTTGTCGCGTCATGAGAAGACAAACCTGCGAAACAGGAGAACATGAGGTCATTCACGTGCCCGCTGAGTCCGAGAACGTGCCACAAAGTCTTTACGCCGCACGCGAGCCGGTCTTTCCAAAACGTGTGGGTGGTTGGTACCGGAGTCTCAAGTGGATCATCATGATCGTGACCCTTGGGATTTACTACCTGACGCCCTGGATCCGCTGGGACCGTGGTCCGCAGCTTCCGGATCAGGCCGTTCTGGTCGATCTTGCGCATCGGCGGTTCTTTTTCTTCTGGATCGAGATTTGGCCGCATGAGTTCTATTTTGTGGCAGGGCTTCTGGTCATGGCGGGATTGGGGTTATTCCTTTTCACGTCGGCAATGGGACGCGTCTGGTGTGGCTATGCCTGTCCCCAAACGGTCTGGACGGATCTCTATATTTTGGTTGAACGCTGGATCGAAGGAGATCGCAATGCCCGGCTGCGTTTGCACCGCCAGAAGAAATGGACTGCGCGTAAGATTCGCCTGAGGCTGACGAAATGGACGGTTTGGCTCATTATCGGGCTGCTGACGGGCGGCGCTTGGGTCTTTTACTTTACAGATGCGCCGACGCTGTTGGTGGATCTCTTTACGTTAAACGCGCACCCGATCGCCTACACGACGATTGCTATTCTGACCGCCACGACTTTTTTCTTTGGTGGTTTCGCGCGCGAACAGATTTGCATCTACGCATGCCCCTGGCCGCGCATTCAGGCTGCCATGATGGACGAAGATACGCTGACTGTTGGATACCGCGACTGGCGTGGTGAGCCACGCAAGCATTCCGAGGCGGTCGAGGCGGGTGAACCGCAAGGCGACTGCATTGATTGCATGGCCTGCGTCAATGTCTGCCCGATGGGGATTGATATTCGCGATGGGCAGCAGATGGAATGCATCACCTGTGCGCTTTGCATCGATGCCTGCGATGACATCATGGCCAAGATCGGCAAGCCGCGTGGCCTGATTGATTATCTCGCGCTGACTGACGAAGAGTTTGAAAGGCAGGGTCAGCCGCCCAAACCGGTTCTCAAGCATATTCTGCGGCCGCGCACGATCATGTATACCTCGCTTTGGTCGCTTGTCGGCCTTGGGCTTTTGTTTGCGCTCTTTATTCGCTCCGACATCGAGATGACGGTTGCGCCTGTGCGTAACCCCACATTCGTCACGCTTTCAGATGGCTCAATTCGAAATACATATGAGGTACGGCTCTTGAACAAGCACGGTGACGATCGCCCGTTCCGCCTGTCTGTCTCTGGCGATCCGGCTGTGCGGATTCAGCTTGAGGGCACGGCCTATGAAACCGTCGATGTGCCAGCCAACACGACGCATCTGCAGCGGGTCTATCTCATTGCCCCGCCGGAGTCCGATCCCGCGCAGGTCGAGCGCAGCGATGTGCGACTATGGATTGAGGATATCTCAAATGGCGACCGGGCCCATAAAGACACCATTTTCAACGGAAAGGGCAACTGATGAAGGAACGCAAAATCACTGGCACCCATGTGTTTTTTGGTTTTCTTGCAGCCTTTGGCGTGATCATCGCCGTCAATTTCGCGCTGGCCTATTCTGCCGTGAAAACCTTTCCGGGACTTGAGGTTAAGAATTCCTACGTGGCAAGCCAGACCTTTGATGACCGACGCGCGGCGCAGCAGGGATTGGGGTGGCAGGTCCAGGCCACGCATGGTGATGGTCTCTTGCGGCTAAGCATTCGTGATGAACAAGGTCGACCGGTGAAAGCAGCCCAGCTCCACGCCACGGTAGGCCGGGCGACGCATGTCAGAGAGGACAGCCAGCCGGAGTTCCGTTTTGATGGTGTGTCTTACGTCGCGCCAATTGAGCTGGCTGAGGGTAATTGGAATGTCCGGATGCGAGCACTGTCGGGCAACGGAACCCAGTTCGAGCAGCGTGTCGTGCTGATCAAGGAGTAAACCAGAGTGACCGCAGCCCTGAAGCAGCCTGTTTCGGCCTGTCCCGCCTGCGCGGTGGTGCCTGTTGCCGAGGAGATGGCCGAAGTCGGGCCTTCGTCCGCAGATATTGCGTTGTCGTTGCCGACGATTCATTGCGCGGCCTGTATCGCCAAGATCGAGCGTGGTCTGCTCGCACATCACGGCGTGCGCAGCGCACGGGTGAATTTGACACTCAAACGCGCCACGATCGAAGCAGGGCCTGGCCTTTCAGCAGCCGAGCTTTGCAAGGTTGTCGAGGCACTGGGCTATGAGGCGCATGAGCTTGATCCCGGGACATTGAGTGTCACTAGGACTGACCGGACAGGTCGTGAATTGCTGATGCGCCTTGCAGTCGCAGGGTTTGCCATGATGAACGTCATGTTGCTGTCTGTCTCAGTCTGGTCCGGTGCCGAAGCTGCAACGCGCGACATGTTCCACTGGATCTCGGCCGCTATCGCTTTGCCGGCGATTGTCTTTTCCGGGCAGCCGTTCTTTCGCAATGCCTGGGTCGCTTTGCGGCAGGGGCGTCTCAACATGGATGTGCCGATTTCATTAGCCATTGCCTTGGCTGTCGTGACATCTCTTTGGGAAACCTCACTCTCCGGTCACCATGCCTATTTCGACGCGGCCATTGCGCTGACATTCTTCCTTTTGATTGGCCGGTATCTGGACCATCGGACGCGTAGCGTGGCGCGTTCCGCGGCAGAGGAGTTGACCGCGCTGGAGGTGCCGCGCGCCTGGCGGATTGAGAACGGCACTGAGCAAGAGGTTCCCATTGCCGAGATTGCTGTCGGAGACCTGCTCCGTGTGCGCCCCGGCGCGCGCGTGCCGGTTGACGGAGAAATCGTTGACGGTCGTTCCGAAATAGATCGCTCGCTTCTGACCGGTGAGACCCTTCCGGTCTTTGCGCAGCAAGGGCTTTTGGTTTCGGCCGGTGAGGTCAACCTGACCGGGCCGCTAACCATCCGTGCCAGTGCCGTTGGGCGTGACACGTCGCTGCATCGCATGGCCGATCTTGTGGCCATCGCTGAATCGGGGCGCTCACGCTACACGTCCCTTGCCGATGGTGCCGCCAAACTATACGCGCCGGGTGTTCATATCCTGTCAGCCTTGGCTTTTGCAGGGTGGTATCTCTACACATTTGACATGCGCACGGCGCTCAATATTGCGGCTGCTGTGCTGATCATCACGTGCCCCTGCGCGTTGGGGCTTGCTGTGCCCGCCGTGACCACAGCCGCTTCCGGTCGTCTCTTTCGCAAAGGCCTGCTGATCAAACATGAAACGGCGCTCGAACGCTTGGCAGAGATTGATACGGTTGTCTTCGACAAGACCGGCACTTTGACCGAAGGTCTGCCGGATCTGATCAACCTGAGCGAAGTACCGCGAAATGATGCGGAAGTTGCGATGGCATTGGCGGCGAAGTCGAGCCATCCTTTAGCTCGTGCAATTCACGATGCTGCCCGAGAGGCGGGCTATGTGCCAGCACAGATCAGTGATGTGCACGAGATACCCGGCTATGGCGTCGCGGCTTGTTATGAGGGGCAAAGAATACGCCTCGGCCGAGCGGCCTGGCTCGGCGCTGAGCCGTCGGCACAGACGGCCTCGTTTTTGCAGATTGGTGATGCGCCGCCTCGCGAGTTTCTTTTTGAAGACAGCTTGCGTGATGGCGCGCAAGATGCTGTTCGTGCGCTTCTTGAAGACGGCAAAACAGTGTACCTGATTTCTGGCGATCGTGCACCTGTGGTCGAGGCCATGGCAGAGCGGCTGTGCATAGAGAACTGGACAGCCGACGCTTTGCCAGACCAGAAGGCGCAGCACATTCACGATATGACCGCGCGCGGTGCACGTGTTCTGATGGTGGGTGACGGTCTTAACGACACTGCCGCTCTGACGGCAGCGCATGTTTCGATCTCTCCGGCTTCGGCGCTGGACGCCGCGCGTGTGGCGAGCGATATCGTGCTTCTGGGGAAAGACCTTCGCCCGATTGCCGAGGCTTGCGTCACTGCGCGTTCTGCAACCCGGCGTATCCGCGAAAACTTTCGCCTTGCCACGCTCTACAACATTATCGCGGTTCCACTTGCCATGGCGGGGCTGGCGACACCTTTGATAGCGGCACTGGCAATGTCGGCAAGCTCAATCACCGTCTCGCTCAATTCTCTTCGGCTGCGAGGCAAGGCATGAATATCCTGAGCTACCTCATTCCGATCTCGCTGGTTCTTGGGGGATTGGGCCTCGCCTTCTTTATTTGGACTGTCAAGACAAACCAATATGACGATCCTGAAGGCGATGCGCGACGGATACTGAATGACGAATATGACGACCGGCCCAAACGCTAGGTCGAGCCGGTCAAAAAGCCTCTGAGTTCAGATCAAACGCCGCCGGGTCTGATTGTCTCGCATGTGATGTGCTTGGCCTGCAAGCGACGGCAGGCCAGATCCGCGGTCTCTTCTGTCAGACCCATGAAATTGGCGTCAAACCCTGTGTTGCGTTTGACCACCTTTCGCAGGCTGCCATCAAGCGTTTCCATCTCATTCAAAGCGGTCTGCAATAGCACCTTGCGCGCTTTATACTGGCTTGGATATTGCCCGACATTTATGCCCCAATGCCGTCCGCCGGATGTAGACAATCGGGTGACGACTTCTTGCACCGGATCTTCTGCTGGTTCCACGGCTGCCAGCTGCAGCTTTGCCGGGCGCGCTCTTGGTGTCACAGTCGCTCTTTTTGGAGCAGCGGCGACAAGCGCCTCGGTTTTGGCCGGTTCGGAAGACGTGCTCACCGCCGCCAACAGCGCCTTTTCTATATCGCTTTTGTTGGCCACCAGGACCGGAGCCTCTTCGACGGGTGTCGGCGTCAACGCAGGTTCTGCGCCTGGGCGTACTTGCGGGCGAAGGCTTTTCTTGACGGCAGCCGCCGCCACAAGCCGTACCGTGCGGCCTGTGCCACCAGGAACAGAATGCCCGTCGCCGCGACCAGCTTTGCCGAGGTAGGGCGGTTTGGCAGGGCGCAGCAGAGCCGTCCGCGTGGGTGCGCGTTTGAATCCAAGATCAAGTAGTTCTGCGACTTTGGCGTTGCGAGAGGCCGTGGAACGACCACCAAAGACAGTCGCTATGATCCGTTCGCCGCCACGTTCTGCCGAGGCCGTCAGATTGAAACCGGCGGCGCGGGTATATCCGGTCTTGATGCCGTCTGCGCCACGATAGTTTCTCAGAAGCTTGCGGTTGGTATGGTAGACTTTGGTGACGCCGGCATCTGCGGTAATACGCGAGAACAGATTGTAGTATTCGGGATAGTCGTAAAACAGATGCCGCCCCATGATCGACATGTCGCGGGCCGTTGAAAGGTGGCCTTTCTCAGTCAGGCCGTGAGCGTTCTTGAAGGTCGTGCGAGTCATTCCAAGTGCTTTGGCAGTGCGGTTCATGCGACGCGCAAAAGCCGCCTCGGACCCCTCGATGGCTTCGGCCAGAGCGGTGGATGCATCATTTGCCGATTTGATCGCCGCCGCCCGGATCAGATACCGAAGCTGAATCTTTTGTCCCGCCTTGAGTCCGAGTTTGCTTGGTGGTTCGCTGGCTGCATGTTTGGAAATCTTGACCCGCGTGTCCAAACTGATCTCGCCGTTCTCAACCGCCTCGAAGACAACGTATAGCGTCATCATTTTGGTAAGTGATGCCGGGTGCAGACGCGTGTCGGCATTCCGCGAATGCAAAACCTTGCCGCTGCGTGCGTCCATCACCAATGCTGCATAAGGGGCCGCTGCTGCGCTCAGCGGAACCACAACCAACATCCAAAAGGTAGCCAAAGCCACCAGTCCCCAGCGAAGGGGCGGCCTGTTGCGCGTTCTCATGGAACTGCTCTTTCTCTGCCTCGTTGACCGCCAGTTTTCTGGTCGGTTCTGTTATGAGCCAGACGCTAACACAAAGCGTGCTTCGGTTAAAGCATTCATTTTTAAAGAAATACCGGATGGAACAACTTGTTTTGCCGCTATATATCGCGGTTGCGGATTAAGTAGCCACAATATCTTCGAGTGCATTTGGTTTTGCTAGGAGAAATTGGTGTCCGAAATAATTTCGGCACCTTTTGTTTTTCGCGACATTCGCGCGACAGTCGGTCAACGCAACTTGCACATCCTGCACCTGCTTGACGGGGTTTATGTGTCGCCCTACCGTCATGCCATCGAAGCAGAAAAAGACACTGAAATGACCAGCCAATGCGGCGCGCCCGAACCTGAAATCCAACAGGTTCGACACCAAAACATTGCGACTGACCTCAATCCGCCACCTCTTGGTGTCTCTCTTTGTGCGGCAGAGGGGCTTGGTTTTTCAGAAGTGTTTTCCCAGCAGTTCCGGCTAAGTGCACTGCCGGAAGATGTATTGCCCGGTTTTGAGCTGCATCGTTGGGGGAGGTGGGTCCTTCAAGCCGGGCCGGACCTGCCGGTTGCATCATCAGAGTTCGACAATGGCTCAGGTGCGATTTTCTTCCTCGGAATTGGCGTTGATCCGAATGGCACAATCATATCGTCTGAAAGCCTGGCGACGCAGCTTGACGGTGTGCGTGAGCCCGCTGCCGTTGCCGCGTATCTGAGTGAGGCGGCAGGGCGATACGTCTTTGTGATCTTGAAGGACGAAACGCAGCGCATTTACCTCGACCCACTCGGATCTCTTGGCGTTCTTTTCGATCCATTGACAGGTGCCGTTGGATCCACGCTCAACATCCTGCTGTCGCGCGACGTGGAACGAAATACGATTTATCCGTTCGCCGACCTAGCTGTAGATGAATTGGGAAGGTTCGCTTTTGGTCATACAGAAGATCTTCATGCCAAACGCGTCGTGCCAAACCATTTCTTGGATCTGGACACGCTTCAGCAACAGCGCCATTGGCCGGCCCCGGATGATATCCAAGAGCCCACCGACGCGGCTGAGGAGGCAAACACTCTAGGCAGGATAAACGATCGATTGGGTCAAATCATAGAGTCACTGTCGCGGCACGCATCGCAGACGATATTGCCTTTGTCTGGCGGGTTGGACAGCCGCATCCTTTTGGCATGTGGTCGCGACTCTCTCGGTGAGCTAAAGCTGTATTCTCATGCTGAGAACATGATGAGCCGCAAGGACGTTCGCATCGCTACAAAGCTGGCAGGTCGGGTGGGATCGTCATTGGTGGCGATCGATCCGGCAAGGGATGCCCAATACCAAATCGCTGATTACGAGGCGAAAGAGAAACTTCAGGCTGCATACTGGTTGGCCACGGCGGGGCTATCGATGCCGCCGCTACGCCATGAGATATTGTAGGCCTATCCAAAAGGAGGCTTGGTTCTTCGGGGCAATGGTGTCGATTTTCTCAAGGCTGTCTTGTGGCGCAGGGGTGTCAGTGAATACAAAAATGAGCTGCCGCATGACATCAAGACCGGCATACGGATGATGATGCTTGCAGGACCAGAGGCTGTGGAAAACGCCTATATTCAAGAGCAGTATTGCGAATGGTATGCGGGTCTCGACGGCCTCGCCGCCGGTCGCGCATTTGACTTCATGTTTTCTGAGCAGTTTCTATCGCATGGGTTTGGAAACATGCTCTATGGTTTCACGCGGAACTTCTATATCTGCCCCTTCAATGATCGCCTGCTTCTCGGTCTTGCAACCGGGCTTCCGCCCGATAAGCGTGCCGAGCTGTTCTACACTGAGGCGTTGTTGGCGCAGCGGGCGCCGGAACTGCAACATGTGAAATACACGCGAAAAGCAGTCAATGAGCTTCTGAAATCGAAACGCGCGATTTAGGCAGCTTGAATTCGAAAATTTAGATCGGCAGAGCGCTCCAAAAAAAGCGCTCTGCTCTCTTGTTTGCTTAGTTCAGCGCGGCATCCGTGATCATATGAGTCCACGCCGCCTCGCCCGGATCTTTTGTGATAACCGGGTCAGATCCACCAGACAGCAGGGAATCCACGGTCCGTTGGAAATCTGCCGGGTCAAGCGCGCCATCGGACCCAGCGGTGAGCTTGGCAATCTCACCCATCATCCGCTTTTGATGTTTCTCGGTCTGGGCACCGGTCTCATCATTGTCCAGCACGATCAGCGCTGCCTCATCCGGGTTCTCCTCGGCCCATTTCCACCCCTTCATCGAGGCGCGCACGAAGCGGGTCATCTTGTCAACGAAGGCAGGATCTTCAAGGTTTTCTTCCAGCACATACATGCCGTCCTCAAGCGTGGCGACGCCCTGATCCTCATACTTGAACACGACCAGATCATCCGGGCTCAGGCCCGCATCGATGATTTGCCAGTATTCATTGTACGTCATGGTCGAGACACAGGCGGCCTGACCTTGCAGGATCGGATCAACGTTGAAGCCTTGTTTGAGCACGGTGACACCGTCTTCGCCGCCATCGGTCGACAGGCCCAGTTGGCTCATCCAGCTCAGGAACGGGTATTCATTGCCAAAGAACCAGACCCCCAGTGTCTTGCCGGCAAAGTCCTCGGGCGAAGCGACACCTGCGTCCTTGCGGCAGGTCAGCATCATGCCCGAACTCTTGAATGGCTGGGCGATGTTAACAAGCGGTAGGCCCTTTTCGCGTGACGCCAAGGCAGATGGCATCCAGTCCAGGACCACATCAGCGCCTCCTCCGGCGATGACCTGCGCAGGAGCAATATCCGGTCCACCCGGCTTGATCGTAACATTCAGACCTTCTTCTTCGTAAAAGCCCTGATCCTGCGCGACGTAGTAGCCAGCGAACTGGGCCTGTGTGACCCATTTGAGCTGCAGCGTAACGTCGTCGGCTGCCTGCGCCATTCCGCCCCAAAGCGCGGCAGCGGCAAAGCCGATTGAGTAGGTAAGTGTTTTCATTTTCATCTCCCTTTGTCTTAGGTCTTTTTGTTTAGGTTTGGCCCCGTTGTGATGGGTGCCAGAATGTTACGGAACGCTCCAAGAGCGCAACCGCGCCGTAAAATCCTGATCCTACGAGGGCTGCGACGAAAATCTCAGCCCAAACAAGATCGATGGAAAGGCTTCCCACGCCGGTTGAGATGCGAAATCCCATGCCCCGCGTCGGAGAGCCAAAATATTCAGCAACTATTGCCCCAATCAGCGCCAGTGTCGTGGCAATCTTGAGACCATTAAAGATGAAAGGCATCGCAGCAGGCAACCGCAATTTGGTCAGGGTTGTCAGATAACCAGCCGCGTAGGTGCGCATCAGGTCTCGTTGCATCTGGTCGGTTTCACGCAGGCCCTGAACTGTATTCACCAATATTGGGAAGAACACCATCACAACCACCACGGCAGCTTTGGAATGCCAGTCAAATCCAAACCAGCTGACCAGAATAGGCGCTGTGCCCACGATCGGCAGGGCGGCCACGAAGTTGCCAATTGGCAAAAGGCCGCGTGTGAGAAAGCTGGACCGGTCGATCAATATCGCTGCCAGAAAAGCCGCGGTCGTGCCAATCAGGAAGCCGGACAGCGCTCCTTTCAGGACGGTTTGCTGAAAATCGACCCAAAGTATGTCTGTCGAATTGGCAAAGGTTTGCGCGACGAGTGATGGTGCGGGCAGGATCACCTGCTTGATGTCAAAGCCGCGCACGACACCTTCCCACAGAACCAATATGGTGATGCCGAACAGCAACGGCACGAATAGGCGCACCGGCCACAAGCGGTGCCAGCGCGACTGCGCCAGCCAGGCATTCAATCCCCAGGCCACAGCCCAAAACACCAATGCCCCCAAAAGCCAGCTCATGCCTGCATCCCCATGCGTTTCAGTGTCGCCCGCTGCAAGAGATCAAGCAGCGTCACCAGCAAACCCGCCAACATGGCGGCCATGGCCAGAGCCGCCCAAATGGCCAGCGGCGTGCCAAACTGATCCCCGATCAGGATACGTGCACCGAGGCCGGACACCGCACCGGTGGGCAATTCGCCGACAATCGTCCCGACTAGTGCTGCGGCAATACCGATTTTCAGTGATGTGAAAAGGAAAGGAACTGAGGCGGGCAAGCGCAGTTTGAAAAAGCTTTGCAGACCCGACGCGCTATACGTGCGTAAAAGGTCAAGCTGTGCGAGCGCAGGCGATTGAAGCCCTTTTGTCATGCCGACCAAAACCGGGAAGTAACACAGATATGCCGAAATGATCGCCTTTGGCACGCCGCGCCCTTCAATCCCAACCTGCGAGGACAAGACGATGATCATCGGAGCGAGTGCAACAATGGGAATGGTCTGGCTTATGATGGCCCAGGGCAGCAGGCTCATCCGCACGACACGGGAATAGACGATGGCGATAGCTCCCAAGAGCCCCAGTGTTGTTCCCAACAAGAATCCCCAAAGTGTGGATTGCAACGTGATCCAACTGTGCCGAAGCAAAGAGCGTTTTGAAAAAGGTCGTCCGCGTTCGACCATCTGGCCGGTGGTTTTCCAAAGCTCACCTCCGACCTGTGCGGGTGTGGGTAGGCGCGGGCGCTCCAGCGCATAGCCTGCTGCGACATGTTCTGAATTGTCCCACATCAGACGCCAGACAGAGGTCGCGCGGCGCTCGACCGATGTGGCGGGCTCTACAGCAGCACCGCTGCGTTCCACCTGATCCAGTGCCACGCGAATGTTCATAGGGGCGACGGCCAGATACCAGATGCCCAGTAGTGCGGCGAGGACCGTCAGGATGGGCAGAAGGGACCTCATGATTTGCGCCTTTTGCCGAAGAGCATGACGAGAAGGGCCAGCGTGCACAGGGCGGCAGATGTCAGCATGAACCAGGCCATCTTGCGCGCGTCGGCGCAATCGGCCCCGTCGGGGCATTGCTGGCGTGTTTCGCTGAGCGCGGCAAAGCCAATGAAAGCCGAGAGGCCAAGGATGATCAGCAGGACAAGGAGGTTCACGAAGCGCATGGAGGTCCTCCTTTGGAATGCGCGCGCGTGTCAGTCATAGCTTTGTCCCGCACGTAGCCCTTCGCGGACGCGGTGAGCAACGTCGAGGAATCCCGGCGTGTCCCGGATTTCCAAGGGCCGCTCTTTGGGCAGGGGGCTGTCGATCACATCGGTGATGCGACCCGGGCGAGGGGACATGACGACGATCTTGGTCGACAGATACACCGCCTCGGGGATGGAGTGCGTGACAAAGCAGATGGTTTTGTTCGTCCGCTCCCAGAGATGCAGAAGCTGTTCGTTGAGGTGGTCGCGGACAATTTCATCCAGCGCGCCGAAGGGCTCATCCATCAGCAGGATATCCGCATCAAAGGCCAGCGCGCGGGCGATGGAAGCGCGTTGTTGCATGCCGCCAGAGAGTTGCCAGGGGAATTTCTTTTCAAAGCCTGCGAGGTCGACAAGCTCCAGCACTCGGGCAACCCGCGCGGCCTGCTCTGCCTTGTCGTAGCCCATGATTTCCAGCGGCAGGCGGACATTACCGCCAATGGTGCGCCAGGGGTAGAGGCCCGCAGCCTGAAACACATAGCCATAGGCACGGGACTTGCGCGCCTCCTCAGGCGACAAGCCATTAACGGAGATCGTGCCGCCGGTGGGGTGCTCCAGATCAGCCATGCAGCGCAAGAAGGTGGTTTTGCCACAGCCTGAGGGGCCGATGAAGGAGACGAAATCGCCTTTATTGACGGTGAGGCTGACATCCTTCAACGCGTGGACAGGGCCGTCATTGGTCTGAAAAGTCAGGCTGAGATCTTTGGCGCTGATCACCGGGTTCGAAGTCAAGTCTGGGTGTCTCCAGTCCCGGACCTGATCCGGGACCTCTAGGGGTGGATCGTGAGGCCCCGGATCAAGCCCGGGGCGGGTGGTTCATCAAATTCCCGCCGGAATGTTCAGCGGGTCGCGTTCGATCATCTTGGGCGCGGTGAGTTCTTTCCATTTGCTGAGCGCTGTGTGCGCAGACGGGAAGGCCGGGCGGGGCACGAAGCGGCCTCGGCCAGGTTGGGGTTGTGAGTTCTGACCCCAGGCCCAGATGACCTCGCCCCGGCTCAGGGTATAACGCGAATTGGCGGTGACTTCGAAGCCTTCGAAGACGTTGTAATCAAGGATCGAATGGTGGTTGGAGGCTGAGATCGTCTTGGTGATCTTGGGGTCCCAGACCACGATATCGGCGTCGGCCCCTTCCACGATGGCCCCTTTCTTGGGGTAGATGTTGAGGATCTTGGCGACGTTGGTGGAGGTCACGGCGACGAACTCGTTGGGCGTCAGCCGCCCGGTTTCCACGCCGTGGGTCCAGAGCACAGGCATCCGCTCTTCCAGCCCGTTGGAGCCGTTGGGGATGATGCGGAAATCATCGCGGCCCGCGCGTTTCTGCTCGGTGTTGAAGGCGGCGTGGTCGGTGGCGACGACTTGCAAGCTGCCTGCTTGCAGACCGGCCCAGAGGCTGTCCTGATGATCTTTTGACCGGAAGGGCGGGGACATGACGCGGCGGGCGGCGTGGTCCCAATCCTTGTTGAAATATTCGCTTTCATCCAGCGTCAGGAACTGCGCCAACGGCTCGCCATAGACGCGCATGCCCTTCTGGCGCGCGCGGCGGATCGCCTCGTGGGCCTGCTCGCAGCTGACATGCACGATGTAAAGCGGCACGCCCGCCGTGTCGGCGATGGTGATGGCGCGGTTCGCGGCCTCGCCTTCCAGTTCCGGCGGACGGGAATAGGCGTGCCCCTCGGGGCCGGTGATGCCCTGGTTGAAGTATTTCTCCTGCAACTCGGCCACCAGATCTCCGTTCTCAGCATGCACCATGGGTAGCGCGCCCAACTCGGCACAGCGCTTGAACGAGGCGAACATCTCGTCATCCTCGATCATCAGCGCGCCCTTGTAGGCCATGAAATGCTTGAAGCTGTTCACGCCCATGTCGACGGCATCTTTCATCTCGGTGAAGATGCTTTCATTCCAGCCGGTGATGGCCATGTGATAGCCGATATCGGCACAGATCTGGGGGGCGCTTTTACGGTGCCATTCGTTGATGGCGTTCTTGATAGAACCATCCGCGCCGGGCAGGCAGAAATCCACTAGCATTGTTGTCCCGCCACAGGCCGCGGCCCAGGTGCCGGTCTCGAAGGTCTCGGCTGCGGTGGTGCCCATGAAGGGCATTTCCAGATGGGTGTGCGGATCAATGCCGCCGGGGATGACATAGGCGTCTGACGCGTCGATATATTCGTCGCCTTTGAGGTCCTCGCCGATCTGCTTGATCTTCTCATCCTCGATCAGGACATCGGCTTTCCATGTGCGGTCCGCGGTGCAGACGGTGCCGTTCTTGATGACTTTGGTGGTCATTGGGTGTCTTCCTCTTCGGACACAAGCGCATTTGCTGCTTGTGCGACGGGTTGGCAGAATTTCAGGTCATTCTCCCAGATTTCATTTCCGTCCCACGCTGTTCCCTCCACAGCGTAGTTTCTTCGAAACTGATCCAAGTACAGTTCTGAAATCATGTTTGCTTCTTCGAGCACGATCTCCGAAATAGTCTCAACGCCATCAGGATTTGTACTGGTTCTTACGAAAACTGTGGTTTGCAGCAAACTTGATACAGCAGTTTCCATACTTTCTCTGGTCTCGTTGTCGAGCTGTTGCCCTGCCCAAGCCATGGTCGCGTTGTAAAAAGAAGCGCAGCGTACGTACTGATAGGACATCTCGGTGTCTTCGTTTACCGTGTCTTTAAGTGCCAGCAATTCAGAGCTTAAAGTCGTCGTCGGCGTTACGACCAGCAACGCGATCGTCGAACATTTGATAGAGTTCCAAAGCCTCACTCCACAATCCCCGCCGTCTCGACAACCGCGTGCATCAGCACGTCCGTGCCCGCCGTGGCCCATTCCTTGGAGATTTCCTCGGCCTCGTTATGCGATAGCCCGTCCACACAAGGACACATGACCATCGCCGTTGGGGCCACGTCGTTGATCCAGCAGGCGTCGTGGCCTGCGCCGCTCACAATGTCCATGTGGGAATAGCCCAGCCGTTCCGCCGCGTCGCGCACGGCGGTCACGCATCCTTCGTCAAAAGCAGGCGGGTCGAACTGGCCGACGATTTCAGATGAGAACTCCACCCCGATCTCTTCGCAGAGCTTCGGCGCGCGCTCGTCGAACTCGGCGACCATGGCGTTCAGTTTGTCCAAAAGGTGCGTGCGCATGTCGACGGTGAAGACAACCTTGCCGGGGATCACGTTGCGGGAATTGGGATAGACCTCGATATGGCCAATGGCCCCCACCGCATTGGGCTGGTTCTTCATCGCAATTTCATGCACCAGTTCCGTGATAAGCGCGAGGCCGCGCCCCGCGTTCTTGCGCATATGCATGGGCGTGGACCCGGTATGGGAATCCTTGCCCGTCACGGTGCATTCGATCCAGCGCAGGCCCTGGCCATGCGTGACGACGCCGATGTCTTTTTCTTCAGCCTCAAGGATGGGCCCCTGTTCGATATGCAGCTCGAAAAAGGCATGCATCTTGCGGTTGCCCACCGGTTCATCGCCTTCCCAGCCGATCCGGTTCAGCTCATCGCCAAACCGCTTTCCATCGGCATCGACGCGATCCTTGGCCCATTCTTCCGTATGCTTGCCCGCAAACACGCCTGAGGCCAGCATGGCGGGCGCATAACGCGTGCCTTCCTCATTTGTCCAGTTGGTGACGACGATGGGGTGCTTGGTTTTGATCCCGAGATCGTTGAGGGTGCGGATGATTTCCAGCCCGCCCAGCACCCCCAACACCCCATCATACTTGCCGCCAGTCGGCTGGGTGTCGAGGTGGGAACCGACATAGACGGGGAGCGCGTCGGGGTCGGTTCCCTCTCGGCGGGCGAACATGTTGCCCATTGTGTCCACGCCTGTGATGAGGCCAGCGGCATCACACCAGGATTTGTAAAGCGCGCGTCCTTCGGCATCTTCATCCGTCAGGGTCTGGCGGTTGTTACCGCCCGCAACACCGGGGCCGATCTTGGCCATCTCCATCAGGCTGTTCCACAAACGGTCGCCATTGACCTTTAGGTTTTCACCCGGAGCCGCCATGTCATCCCCCCTTTGCCGCATGTTCCTTCGCAACGGGCCATAGCGTTCAGGACAACGCGCCAAAGCGAGCGCTCATGGTGCCCTTCTACATCACTTTTGACCAATTGGTAAAACTACGATTGCGGAAGAACTTGCCCATGTCAACTAATGTGAAGAAGGTGGGGCCTATACGGTCGTGGAGAGGCCGGACCTGCGACTGGATTGGGCGATTGGGAACAAGACGAGGGCCATGACAAAGTCATTGCAAGATGATGAAACCCCCAGGCCAAGCCGCATTCAGCAGCGCAACCGCGCGCGTATCCTGGATGCGGCCCTTGATGTGTTCTCGCAGCACGGGTTTCGGGGGGCCACCCTGGATCAGATTGCCGAGCAAGCCGGGCTGTCGAAGCCGAACATCCTTTATTACTTTGGTGGCAAAGAGGACATCCATGTCACACTTCTCAATGGGTTGATGGACACTTGGCTCGCTCCGATGCGCGAGATTGACCCGCAGGGGGAGCCATTGGAAGAAATTCTGCGCTATGTGCGGCGCAAGATCGAAATGTCCTTTGAGTATCCGCGAGAAAGTCGGCTCTTTGCCAATGAGGTGTTGCAAGGCGCACCTCGGATCGGTGCTCATTTTGAGAGCACTCTAAAGCCACTGGTGGACAAGACGGCGCGCGTGATTGAGGCTTGGGCAGAACACGGAAAAATCGCGCCGGTCGACCCGCACCATCTGCTTTTTTCGGTCTGGGCGACGACGCAGCACTACGCCGATTTTGAAGCGCAGGTGCGCACGCTGGTGCCCGATCAGGATGTGCAAGCACAGGCTTGGGTCTTTCTGGAAGCGCTCTATCGGCGCATGCTCTCGGTTTAATCTCGGCTGAAGACTGTTGTAGTGATCTGCCACAACGGTCCGTTACATTTCGAGTTCTAGAAAATTCGCAGAATTCTCATTCCCAGATTATTCTGCGAAAAATCTCCACCCGAGACAAAACTTAAACGTACCAGTCATACTCCCGCGGCAGGACCTCTGCGAGGAACGCGTCGAGTTCCGCCCGTTTGATGTCGGCATAGGCCTTTGGGTATTGCGCACCGAGATATGTGGCCATGATCTCGGACGCTTCCAGCCTGTCCAGCGCCGACCAGAGCTTAGTTGGCATGTCAGGGTCCATGCTGTCTCCGGCATTGCCGCTTGATGCCTCTCCTGCATCCAGCTTGTTGCTCAACCCATGATGGATGCCTGCCAGCACGGCCGCCATGACAAGGTAAGGGTTAGCGTCCGCCCCGGCGATCCGATGTTCAATGCGGCGGTCCTCGGGTGCGCTGGTCGGGATGCGGAACGCCACAGAGCGATTGTTTGGTCCCCAGCTTGTGTTCACCGGGACAAACTGATCCGGTTCAAACCGCCGATACGCCCCGAGATTGGGCGCAAAAAGTGCCAATGCATCCCAGGCCGTCGCCTGCAGGCCGCCAATCGCATTGGACAGGGTCTCCGCGCCCTGCGCGCTCGTCTCGTCAAACACGTTCTGGCCGTCGTCATTCAGAAGGCTCACATGAACATGCAGCCCGCTACCCGACTGGCCGGTGAGCGGCTTTGACATGAAACTTGCGAGAAGCCCATGTTTGCGGGCCACCCCCTGACAAGCACGGCGCAGCAAAAGCGCATGATCGGCCGCCAGAACCGGGTCCGTCACATGACCAAGATTGACCTCGAACTGGCTGCCGCCATATTCGGCGCTGGCGGCCCCCACCGGCACGCCCTGCAACCGACAGGCTTTGTCGATATCTGAAAGCAGCTCGGCCCATTCATCGAGCTTGTCAAAGTTCAGCACGCGCGGCGCTGCGCTGTCACGGCCGGAAAAACCGGGCGTGGCGGCCCGTATTTCACCCATCGGCCCGCGCTCGGGATCCACCAGGAAAAATTCCAACTCGCAAGCCACCACGGGGCGCAGTCCAAGCGGTTCGAAACGCTTGACCACCTGCGCGAGAATCGCCCGAGGATCAAACCAGTAGCCCTTCGGATCTTCCGGGTTCTCGGGCGCGATCATGCATTGCGCCAGCCCCTTCGCCCAGGGAACGGGCACCAGTGTACCAGGAATGGGGCGCGCGACGGTATCCGGATCGCCGTCAGAAAACCCGATGCCAAAAACGTCCCAGCTTGTGCCCAGTGAATCCAGCGTGGTGATCCCTGCGCAGAATGCACAGCCAGAGCTGTAGAGCTTGCCGATATCGCGCCTCGGATAGCGCTTGCCCACAGCCGTGCCCACCAGATCGAACATCAGCGCATCCACGAAATTAATCTCTGGATGCGCTTCCAGAAATTCTGCGACTTCCGCCGGATATGCTGCCATGATGTGACCCTCCCCTGAGCAGAAATCCTAGGGACAAGTATGTATTTCGGTCAAACCCCTATTCGGCGGCACAGCTGCCGGGATTGTTTGGGTGCGTGGTCCAGTTGGCGTAGTCTTTCTCAACCACTTTGCCCGTGCGTTCATCCACCGTGCCTGGCTGCAGTTCTTCCATCGTGATGCAGCTCTCGACCGGACAGACATTGACGCACAGGTTACAGGCCACGCATTCCGCGTCGATGACATCAAAGACGCGATCTGGTGTCATTGAGATGGCTTGATGCGATGTGTCTTCGCAAGCCGCATAGCACCGACCGCATTTGATGCAGAGATCCTGATTGATGCGCGCTTTCGTGACATAGTTGAGGTTCAGATGTTGCCAGTCCGAGCAATTCGGCACAGCCCGGCCAACGATCTCATCAACAGACCGAAATCCCTTTTCATCCATATACTGCGACAGGCCCGAGATCATTTCCTGTACGATCTTGAAGCCATAGGTCATCGCTGCGGTACAGACCTGCACATTCCCTGCGCCGAGCGCCAGGAATTCAGCCGCATCGCGCCATGTGGTGATCCCGCCAATGCCTGAAATTGGCAAGCCAGAGAGCGAAGGGCTCCGCGCGATCTCAGCGACCATGTTCAGCGCGATGGGTTTTACCGCCGGGCCGCAATAACCACCATGTGCGCCTTTGCCGTCAATTGTGGGTTCGGGGGCAAAACTGTCGAGGTTGACGGACGTGATCGAGTTGATGGTATTGATCAGGCTTACCGCATCTGCGCCACCATCATGGGCGGCCTGAGCGGGTTTGCGAATATCCGTGATGTTTGGCGTAAGCTTCACAATGACTGGCAGGTCCGAGTGTTTCTTGCACCATTCGGTGACCTGTTGCACGTAGTCGGGCACCTGGCCCACGGCGGACCCCATGCCGCGTTCGCTCATCCCGTGCGGGCACCCAAAGTTCAGTTCAACACCGTCACAGCCGGTTTCCAGAACACGGTCGAGAATGATTTTCCAGCTGTCTTCATCAACCGGCACCATAAGCGACGCGATAAGCGCCCGGTCAGGATAGTCTTTCTTGACGCGTGCCATCTCATCGAGATTGACCTGCAAAGGCCGGTCAGTAATCAACTCGATGTTGTTCAGGCCCAAGAGCCGCCGGTCTGCACCCCAGATCGCCCCGTACCTTGGACCGTTTACGTTGACGATAGGTGGGCCGTCCTCGCCGAGCGTTTTCCAGACAACACCGCCCCAACCGGCCTCAAAGGCGCGGCGAACATTGTATTCCTTGTCCGTCGGCGGCGCCGAGGCGAGCCAGAAAGGGTTGGGGGAAGAAATACCGGCAAAGTTGCTTGCAAGACTGGCCATGTTGTTTTCCTTCGCGTCTAGCAGGGAGTTTGATCCCCGTTGCGGAAAATCATCTCGACCGGGGCGATATCTCCGGCGTGAAGATGCGTGACATAATTCTGGATTTTTTCTCTGCCTGTCTCGGCCATAAGCAGGTGAATGCCGACGGGTGCAGGACCGCCTTCTTTTTCGATCCTGGCAAAGATTCTGTCGAAGAAGTCTTTGGCAAAATCTGACCTGTCGCGTGTGGAAACCAATTCGAAACCTGCGCTTTCTGCGGCGGCGCGATAGGTTTCCGGTGGTTCGACAAAGGAAAAGTCTGCCCGTTCAGCCCAGGGGAAAGGAAAGTTCAGTTCCCTGTCACTCCCACGCATGACGTCGAAAAGCGCAAATGTACCCCCCGGCACGAGGGTGCGAGCGGCTTCGCGGAAAAGCGTCTGCTTGTCCTGAATGTTCATGGCTACATGAAACATCAGCGCCATGTCAGCAAAGTTGTCGTCTACTGGCATGTCGATGGCGCTTCCGACGTCGAACAAGGTGCGGTCGGCCATACCTGTCATCGCACTCAGTGCCTTGGCCACATCGACGAAATCAGGAGTCAGATCAAATCCGTGCACCACCGCGCCGGTGCGATCCGCCACATGTCGCGCGGTGCCGCCAATCCCACATCCAATGTCGAGCACGCGTGTTTCGGGCGAGACTTCCAGTTGGTCAAGCAACGCATCGGTGGCTTCCAAACCGCCTGTGTGAAACTCATCGACTGCCTTCAGTTGTGCAAGCTCCGGTGCATAGGGGTCCGCCCCAGCCGCCTCGAGAGCTGCCCGGATATCGGCCAGAAGTGACGGCCCGGAATAGTGAGAGGATACGCGGTTTTCGATTTCGTTCATGGCAAGGCTTTCCGGCAGGGGCTGGGGTGGTCCGATTGTATCACACGGCCAAACTCCGGTTGATATCTTCAGCAGCTTCACGCCCTTCGGCGACGGCGGTCACGGTCAGGTCATCCCCGCCTGCGGCGCAGTCTCCACCGGCCCAGACACCGGGCACGGATGTGCGGCCAGGTCCGGTCACCGCGATCTTGCGACCCTCCAGATCAGGAAGCCCTTCGCCTGCAAGAGTTTGGCCAATGGCTTTGAACACTTGGTCTGCGGCCAGCCGAAAGGTCTGACCCGTTGGCGACAGATCGTCCTTTGTGTATTCGAATTCGATCTCTCTGACAGAGCCATTGCCATGCAGCGCAACGGGCGATGCATTTGTGATGATCCGCACACCTTTTGAGGCCGCCAGATCCTGCTCAAAGCGGCTCGCATTCATGCGGTCCCGACCGCGCCGGTAGACGAGCGTCACATTCAATGCACCCAGAAGCTTGGCCTGAACCGCGGCGTCAATGGCTGTCATGCCGCCGCCGATGACAACAACGTCGCGCCCCACGGGAACCTTCGCGAGATCCTGTGCCTGCCGAAGATCAGCGATGAAGCCAACAGCGTCTTCAACGCCGGTCTTGTTTTCATGATCCAGACCCAAAGCGTTGACACCACCGAGCCCTATGCCAAGGAAGACCGCGTCAAACTCGGTCCGGAGTTGATTAAGCATGATGTCCGCGCCCAGTTTCTGGCCAGTCTTTACCGTGATACCTCCGATTTGCAGAAGCCAATCCACCTCTCGCTCGGCAAACTGATCCACGGTCTTGTAGGCCGCGATTCCAAATTCATTCAGACCACCGGCTTTCGACCGTGCATCATAGAGCGTCACATCGTGACCATGCATGGCAAGCCTGTGAGCACAGGCAAGGCCAGCCGGACCCGCGCCGACAATGGCCACGGATTTGCCCGTTGCAGGTGCGCGTTGAAATGGGTGCACGTTGGCTTCCATCAACGTATCTGTGGCATATCGCTGAAGCTGACCAATCAACACAGGTTTGCCTTCTGCAGCCTCCCGCACACAGGCTTCCTCGCAAAGAGTTTCGGTGGGACACACCCGCGCGCACATGCCTCCCAGGATATTCTGCGTCAGGATCGTCTCGGCAGCGGCCTGAGGTGTGCCTGTTGCGATCTGGCGGATGAAAAGCGGGATGTCGATGTCCGTCGGGCAGGCCGTAATACACGGGGCATCGTGGCAGAAGTAGCATCTATCGGCGGCAACGAGCGCCTCATGTGCATCCAAACGCGGATGAAGATCGGCAAAATTCTCTGCATAGTCTGAAGCGTCAAGTCGATCCGGGGCAATTCCCGGAGTGAGCTGATTGTCTGGCAACTGAAAGCCTCCCTGGCGGTCGCTGGGTTTGGTCAGTATCTCACAGAAAATTTTTTTATCAATTGGTAAAATTTAGTTGGTCTAAGGACGTGAACCGGCTTCAGTTAATGAATCTCAGCGGGACTTCTCATGCTCGAAACGTTGGAGCGCAACCGTTTCATTGGCTTCTGCCTTGCGATGGTCCGCCAATGATTTCTCGACGAAATCCATATGTTCAGTCACTGCAGCGCGCGCGCCTTCGGGGTCGCGTGCCTGCAATGCCTGATTGATCGCGCTATGCTGGTCGAGAAGTGTTCTTCGGCGACTGCCCTGCTGAAACATGATCTTGCGATTGTAAAAGACGCCGCCCTGCAGAAGCTGAAACATTGATCGCATCATATGCAGCATGATGACATTGTGGCTGGCCTCGAGAATGGCCATGTGAAAATCAGCATCAAGCTGGGATTCAAGCTCCGGATCGGATTTCGCGTGAGCGGCTTCCATCTTGGTGTGGATTGCATCGATCAATTTGAGATCAGTGTCAGACGCCAGTCGAGCAGCGCGTTCTGCTGCCAGCCCCTCCATATCCCTGCGAAAGGCAATATAGTCAAAAACGGCTTCCGTGTGTGAGGCAAAAAGCCCGATCAGCGCATCGGAAAATGCGTTTCCAAGAACGTCGGCGACAAAGATGCCGGACCCCGCCTTGCTGGTCAGGAGACCTTTTTGCTGCAACTCGGCAACGGCCTCGCGCAGCGAGGGGCGGGAGACGCCCATCCGTTCCGCAAGTTCCCGCTCAGACGGAAGGCGTTCACCGGGGCGCAATATGCCCCGCAGAATAAGTTTCTCAATCTGCGCGGTTACCGCAGATGATAGCTTTTCGGGGGTGACTTTCTGAAATGGCATCTGACGCTCGCGCTAAACTGGTCAAAATATATTACCAGGTACGAAGTCCGGCAAGCGCATTGTCAAGTTATTCGTCAAAATACCCTAAGACCAATGCTCTGATTGATCTGGCAAGAAGGCTTCGACCGCGGCTGTCGCCACAACTATCGTATCGCCGGTCTCTGGATTGAAAATGTTTTGCCCACCGAAGACCGCTTTCACGCCCGCAAGCCCTCTTGGGAGATTTCCCGCCAAGGCATCCGCGTCGATCTTGTCAGGCTCCTGCACGCCAATCGTGACTTGGACGCGCATATCCGTATGTTTTAGCCCGGTTGTAGCATACATCGGGATGGCGGATCGACGGATAGCGCTCTCGATCGCCCGGGCCGCGGCTTTTTGGTAGTCCATACCATATTGGTCATTTCCCATCCCCATTTCGATTATGAAACGCCGATCGCTCATGATTTCCGCTCCAACATGAGGCTAACATTAATGGCGGCATTGGCGATCACTGTTGGCAGGCCCGACGGGCGTGGCACATCCAAGCCGCCCTTGACCGCTGTCACGTTGATCTGGCCATAAGGAAAAACCGAGGCCAATGCGTTGCAATCAACCTTTTCGGGATCCTGGACGGCGATCTCGACATCGATGATCATGGCCTCCTTCGGCTTGCCAAAGAGCTCTGCCAAGTTGATCGAATTGCGCCAGAGCGCGTCTTTCAGGGCACGCCGAGCGGCGGCGGTATAGTCCTGGTGGCGCAGTGATGATCCGATGCCAAACTCGGTCAGAAGGCGGTGCTTGGGCATGAGACGGGGTTCCCGGAGTTGACGTTGGGTTTTGAGTATTTGGGGAACAATGAAAGTGCAAGTCAGTGCTGAAAGATCAGCGCAAGTCCCCCAACCAGCATCAAGCTTAGAGCCCAGACGATATCAAGGTTGAACCAGGATTTTGACAGAAACTTGAGGCCCAGCCAGTGATAAACACCAACGGCCAGTGCGCCGCCTGACAGGATCATTGCTGAGGTGTGGGCCAATGCAACCAGGATCGCGACAGTCAGCGTGCCACTGATGAGAGTATCGGCTGCGGCATGGCCGGTGTTGGTGTCAATTGTGCTGCAAATGCCCAAGTAGATCGGCACCAGCATGAGCCCTGCGCCGTGCGCCATGGCAACAAGGAAAGACCAGAGTGTAAGTTTGGATGGAGGAACACGTGCCAAGAACCTCGGATGGCGGCGATTGATCAAAAGGTAGATGCCCAGAACAATAACCAGTAAGGCGGCGCCAATCTGAATTTCGCGTTGCCATTCCACAAGCCAGATCAATGCCGAGAACGGAAAGAGAATGGCCGCCATAGCCATCAGGTGCCCCAAAGCCAAAGCGCCCAAAGCTTTGTAAAGGCTTGTGTATTTCTGCTCCATCAAGGCAGAAGACACAGCCAGAGGCCAACCCATCCCCGGGTTGATACCGTGATAGATGCCAGAGGCAACAACGGCCCACCAAAGGGCCGCTGTCGTGGTCAGCTCTGCCACGCGTCAGACGGAGGGGTAACAGAAACTGTCGGTGGAACAGTCGCCGCCTTCAAGCCGGATCTGGTGGCTGCGATACCCTTTGGGGAATTCGACATAGAAGTCTTTGTCGAGCTCCAGCCCGCCGTTTTCGCCGACATTGGCCATGACCATCTGGCCACCTTCGTCGTCGGGGTAGAACTGATCATCCCATGTCGAATAAAGCGAGTTTGTCCAATAGACACGTTTACCGTCGCGGCTGATTTCCACCATTTGCGGGCCATAGACAAAATCTTTGCCATTGGGGTGTTTGGCGCCGCGGGCGATGCCGCCCAGTTCGACTTTGCCCGCCAGTTTGGGGTTCATCGGGTCGGAGACGTCATATTGATGCATCTCGCCCATGCCCCAGCAGGCCACGTAAAGGAACCGGTCATCGAGTGAGAGGTCGATATCAGTAACCAGCGGGGGCACAGCCTCGAAACCTTGCAGAAGCGGCGGCAGGTTTTCCGCCTTTTCGGGACGTGGATCAATGGTGATCGTCTTCTTGGCTTCAAATGTGCCGTCGTCCTTCTGCCACCATGTGAAGATCGAGCCTTGCAGGTTGGTCGTGTCGACGACCACGCCAACGAAGCCGTGGGTCTTCGCTGGGTCGTGCGCGGGTCGGATTTCCAGCGCCATCTGGTGATTTGCGCCCAAATCGATGGTCTGCACGTTCTTACGCTCGCGCAGGTTCCAGAAATGGATGACATGGCCATATTTGTTGCTCAGCAGATCCTCTGCGACGATGCCGCCTTCGAACTGAGGCGGCAGGGCCCATTCGGACGAAACCATGTAGTCGCGTGGCAGGTTCCACCAGAAGTCATAGTGCTTTTCCTGAGGGCCGCGGTCCATCTCGTAACGGCCAAGGATTTCAAACGTCTCACAATCCAGAATGAAGATGCCTGGAGGGCCGTCTGTCCCGTCTTTGCCACCGCCGCCCAGAGTTGAGACGTAAATACCTTCTGGACCGCAATGGATTGTATGGGGTCGTGAATAGCCCGTTTTCTCAAACACCTCTTCAGGCTCAATGACTTTATGGATCTTCGCCTTCAGAGGTTCTTTCACGTCGATCACGTAAATACGGCTGGAGCGGATGCCGGGGATGATCAAATAACGACGTTCGAGAAAGGCATGTCCTGTGAGTGGTGACAAAGCCGAAGAGCAGGCATTCCAGCCAAAGTGATGAAATTCATCCCCTTTGTTGGGCATGATGACCTGATGGACGATCTGGGAGTATGTTTTTGAACTTGGGTCCACATCCACAACCGCCAAGCCGTCGGGCTGGCTGCCATCGGGACTGAGCATGAGCGTAAAGGCAAGTTTCTCGGCGGGGGCTTCCATCGCCATCTTGGCCGTCGGATAAAATGTAGGGTCAGGTCTTAGGTTCATTTCAAATATCCTCCCATCGGCGCGAACATTGTTCTGGTTTTCCGCCGCTTGATGGGAAAAGCGTCTCACAGAATCAAATGTCAGACAATTAAAAATTGTTGGTCAGTGCCAAGCTCTTGCCCGGTCGCGTCATTCACCGAAACCTGATCTGGCAAAGATTCGAAAGACCGCCCGGCATTGTCGGTGTGGTAGGTACCGTCTGCCTTTTCCCGTCAAAAACGATTTCAAATCGACGAATTTTCTTTTGAGACGGCGTCTAAAGAGTGCCGCTCGCGGCAAGACGTCCTGCTGGTCCGGGGAGCCGCAGGTCAATCTGGTCTGCACGCCTTCGGCTTAGAACTCCACTCCAATCTGAGCTTTGATTCCGGAACGGAACGGATGCTTCACCAGCTCCATTTCAGTGACCAGATCGGCGATTTCGATCAATTCGTCCTTGGCATTGCGCCCGGTCAGAACGACGTGGGTCATATGGGGCTTTTCGCTCCGCAAGAACGCCACCACCTCGTTGATGTCGAGATAGTCATATCGCAGTGCGATGTTGATCTCATCCAAAAGCACCATCTTGTTGTTTTCATCCAGGATCAATTCTTTGGCCTTGGCCCAGGCAGCCTGTGCCATTTCCGTGTCACGGGTCTTATCCTGCGTCTCCCAGGTAAAGCCCTCGCCCATTGTGTGAAAGGCACATGTGTCGGCAAACTTCGACAGGATCAGGTCGCGCTCGCCCGTGGACATACCACCCTTGATGAACTGCACCACGGCGCATTTCATGTCATGCGCAATGCAGCGGAAGATCATGCCGAACGCGGCCGAGGATTTTCCTTTGCCTTTGCCGGTATGCACGATGATCAGGCCTTTTTCATCGGTCTTGGTGGCCATGATCTTGTCGCGAGCGGCCTTTTTCTTGGCCATCTTCATCGCGTGGCGGTCTGGGTCGTCGGTCATGGCGGTCTCCTTGAGTGGGTCAGGCAAGAGTGCGTTTGGTTAAAGCGCGCCGCAAGGGCAATTCTTCAGCCATGTGGGCAACCATCATGGTTTTCCGACATCCATGGCGGGCGCTCGTCTGCGTGATGCATTTCCGAAGGCTGCAACGTCCCGGGATCATCTAGCAGAACGGCGTGAAAATGGATTTCATCGGAATACCGGGTTGAAGTGTGGGCCACCGATGCGCCGCAATTGGGGCAGAAATGCCGAAAGTTCCCGGGCGACGACTCATAGACCTTGGGGATGCCGCCCATCCATTCCCATTGTCCGTTGGGATGACCAACGAAGGTCACCAGTGGCGCTCCAGCCGCACGGCGGCAACTGTCGCAATGGCAATGTCCCACCCAATTATGCGGGCCTGTCATCGCAAAATGAACCGCGCGGCAAAGACAGTGGCCTTGTGTCATGGTGCAACTGGCTCCTCTTTCAGAAGCCCGTATATTCGCGCACGCGCCGAATTTGACTTCGGCGTCCATAACCCACGATCCATCGCCTCTTGAAGGCGCTCAGCGATTTCCTGCAGGGCGGGTGCGTTGTGCTCTTCGATGAAGTTCCGCGTGTCCTCATCTTCCAGAAATGCGGCCTCAACCAAATCAAAGTGATGCCCCCTAACCGCTCCTGTTGTTGCGGCAAAGGCAAAGAGGTAATCGACAGTCGCCGCGATCTCGAACGCGCCTTTGTAGCCGTGGCGCTTGACCCCATCGATCCATTTCGGGTTCACGACCCGCGAACGGACGACGCGCGCAATCTCATCATCAAGCGTTCGGATGACGGGCCTTTCGGGGCGGGAATGATCATTGTGGTAAATCGGGCGGTCCTGACCTTGTAACGTGGCCACAGCCGCTGCCGCGCCGCCTTCGAACTGGTAGTAGTCATCGCTGTCCAGAAGGTCATGCTCGCGATTGTCCTGGTTTTGCACAATCGCTTCGGTCTGCATAAGCCGCGCTTCAAAACCGTCGCGGTCTGGCGTGCCTTCATCTTTAGCGCCATAGGCATAGGACCCCCAGGTCAGATAGGCCTCCGCGAGGTCAGATTTGTTGCCCCAAAGCCGTTCATCAATCATCGCCTGAAGACCGGCACCATAGGCCCCCGGTTTTGACCCGTAGATGCGCGACTGCGCTTCGCCTGCGCGAGCTCTGGCCGCAGCGGGGTTTTCATCTTCGGATTCCTCCAACCCCTGCACGGCGCGCGCGGCGCTGTCGAAGAGGGCGATAAGTTGCGGGAAAGCATCGCGGAAAAAGCCAGAAATGCGCAGGGTCACATCGACACGCGGTCGGCCCAAAACGCCCTGAGGCAGGATTTCAAAGCCTGTGACACGCCGGTTGGCCGCGTCCCATTTCGGTTTCACCCCCATCAATGCCATGGCTTGCGCGATGTCATCGCCGCCTGTGCGCATATTGGCGGTGCCCCAGGCGGTGATCAGCATGGTACGCGGCCAGTCCCCATGGGTTTGCAGGTGTTTTTCGATCAGAAGACCAGCCGATTTCCATCCCAGGGCCCAGGCGGTGGGCGTGGGCACGGCGCGGCTGTCGACGGAAAAAAAGTTGCGTCCCGTGGGCAGCGTATCAAGACGGCCTCTGGTCGGGGCCCCAGAGGGGCCCGGCGGAATCGCCCGCCCGTCCAGAGCCGAGAGCAACGCCTGTCCTTCATTTGGGCCACAGGCAGCAACAGCCGGGCGAATGGTCTTATCGATTTCGGTCAGGACGGACAACGCTGTTGGCAAAGCCAATGCGCCCCGCCCGCCTTCCCGTAAAAGGGCCTGGCTCAGAAGTTCGAGCCGTTCAATCGTATCGCCGTTGGAGCGCCATGGATCCCCCGTCAGCTTCGCCAGCGCCTTGGGTTTCTCCACTGCTGGCGCAGACATGTCGCAATCCAGAGGGTCAATGCCTAGTCCAAGGTCATTTGCCAAAGCGCGCAGAAGCGATGCGTTGGGTCCCTTGCCATCTCCGCGGGGCACACGGGCCAGAGCGATGGCCAGATCGCGCTCCTGCTGATCCAGCGGAGACTGCCCAAAGATGTGCAGCCCGTCGCGGATCTGTGCCTCTTTCAGCTCGCAGAGATAAGCGTCGAGCTTGGACAGATCGCTGTCTTCGTCCTCTCCCTTCATGCCGACATCGGCATCGAGTCCGGTTGTAGATGTAAGGGACAGAATTTCACGGCGCAGGTGATCGATACGGCGCGGATCCACACCGGCAGCTTCGTAGTATTCATCCACCAAAGCCTCAAGATCGCGCAGAGGTCCATAGGTTTCGGCACGCGTGAGCGGCGGAGTGAGGTGATCGACGATGACCGCCTGTGCCCGGCGTTTTGCCTGTGTCCCTTCTCCGGGATCGTTGACAATGAAGGGATAGACATGCGGTGTCGGGCCCAAGATCGCCTCGGGCCAGCATGTAGTCGAGAGAGCAAGCGCCTTGCCCGGCAGCCATTCCAGATTGCCGTGTTTGCCCATGTGGACGACGGCATACGCGCCAAAATGGTGGCGCAGCCAGAAATAGAAGGCCAGGTAGTTGTGAGGCGGCACAAGGTCGGGCGAATGATAGGTGTCCGTTGGGTCGATATTGTAGCCGCGCGCCGGCTGAATACCGACGACCGCGTTGCCATAGCTCAGGATAGAAAGTTTGAAGCCCGGCCCGGTGGCGCCGTCGGAATTGGATATTTGAGGCAAGAAGAAAGGATCATCTTCCGGTGCGCCCCAGCGCTGGGTCATGGCCTCTTTCAAATCCCAGGGCAAGGCACTGAAATGCTGCAGGTATGTGTCCAGCGGCAGCAACTTGCCGCCGTCCTTGTCGGCGCGGTCGGTCAGCCAATTGGTTGGCCCGGACATGATCGCCTGCATCAGGGCGTCGCTGTCGTCCGGGATGTTCTCGATAGGGTAGCCTGCGTCTTTCAGAAGCGTCAGCGCGTGAACCGTGCCTGCCGGTGTGTCGAGACCCACGCCATTGGCCAGACGTCCATCCTTATTGGGATAGTTGGCCAGAACCAAAGCAACCTTGCGGTCCTTTGGGGCCGTGCGCCGCAGTGTCGCCCAGTTTTTTGCAAGCTGGGTGACAAACTCAATCCGGTCGCCTTGCGCACGGTAGGTGGCGATGGGGCATTCTGTTGCCTCATCAAAGAATGCCTCGCCCTTGAAGCTGATCGCGCGCGACAAGATGCGCCCGTCGACCTCGGGCAGGGCGACGTTCATGGCGATGTCCCGGGCACTCAGCCCGCTCAGGCCTTGCGCCCAGACGTCTTCGGAGGAACCGGCCAGCACGGTTTGAAACACTGGCGCGTTGTTTGCGGATACCATAGCCAAGGGGTTGGTAAGGCTGTCATCACCGGTATGGGGTGAGCCGACGGCAAAAGACGTGGCATTCAGGATGATATCCGGTGGTGCCGCCTGAAAGAGGCGGTCGAGCGTGGCCACCGATACCGGGTCTTTCAGAGACGCGACGAAGATCGGCAGCGGGTTAAGGCCCGCGCGCAGCAGCGACCGCGTAAGACGGTTTATCGGGTTTAGCCCTGCGCCCTGCACCAGGGCCCGGTAGAAGATGATAGGCACGACGGGCGCGTCTTTCGCCCAGTCCTTTTGCGCTGTCGCCAGGTCCGCCAACCCGCTGCCCGGCCAGTAGACTCCCGCACGCAAAAGCGGCGCCGCAGCAGGCGGCGTGTCGCCGCCATCCAGCATGGTTTTGGTGTATTCGAGAAAGTTGGCCGCGTTCTCAGGACCGCCTTCCACCAAATAGGCCCAGAGCGTCTCATAGTCGTCGGCCCCCACGGTCGACAAATCACGCAGACCGGCGTCTGGCTTATCATCGCCGGGCAAGAGCGCCAGCGGCACGCCCGCCTCGTGGCAGCGCGCGGCATATTGCTCGGTTCCGTATTTCCAGTACCCGACACCGCCCAGCACACGCGCGATCACCAAACGGGATTTCGTGGCACATGCATCAAGATGCAGATCAACCGACATAGGATGCTGCAGATGAGTGAGATTGGCGAGCCGCAGCGAAGGTGGAGCGGCCATTTCGGACCGCGCCTCAGAGAGCGCGGCAAGTTCCGTATCCGCGGCAGAGATAAACACCACATCGGCAGGTGTCTGACCCAGATCGACAGGTTCCTTGCCATCATCGATGACCCCGGGTGTGGCGGCAAGCAGATGCATCAGCTCAGCGGCTTTTCCATGTAGACAGACGTGAGGTTGGGTTGATAGTCGCCAAAGATGCCACAGCGGACAAAGCCGTGTCGCTCATAAAGCCGCACGGCGGCTTCCAACGGATCTCCGGTTTCCAGACGCAGAAGCGGCAGGCCAAGGTTATGCGCCTGATCTTCGATTTGACGCAGAAGAGCGGCGGCAACGCCTTTGCCGCGCGCCTCGGGTGCGGTGAACATGGATTTCACTTCGCCGTAGCCGTCCTTGGCGGCCAGCGCACCGGTGCCAAGCGTTGTTGCGCCTTCTCTGGCGGCGAAGAAATGGACGTCTGGTGCGCAAAGTTCGTCTATGTCCAGAAAGTAGTTCTCCTCTGGTGGGAAGCTTGCCTGCATCAGTGCATGGCTGGCTTCCAAAAGCGCCCGTGGCCCATCGGCACGCGGATCTGCGGGCTCAACAATCAGCGTCATGCGCTCAGCGCGGCCTCGATCGCCGAACGGTCCAGCCCGGTCTGGCCAATGACGACCAGCCTCGTTTCTCGCACGTCCTGACCGAAGCGGCGGTCGAAATAGGTGTCCACGCGCGGGCCAACGGCCTGAAGCGTCAGACGCATCGGCTTACCTGCGACAGCGGCAAAACCTTTCAGGCGCAGGATGTCGTGGCGGCGGATCACATCGGCGACCTGTTCGGCAAAGGCAACGGGGTCGTCGATCTCGGGACGGGTGACGACGAAGGATTCAAACGCGTCATGATCGTGGTCATGATGGTGGTGATCGTTGTCGTGATCATGGTCATCATCGTGGTGATGGTGGTGGTGCAGCTCATGACGGGCTTCCATATCGGTCTCGGCTCCGATGCCTTGACCCAGAAGCACGTCGATGGGCAGGGCGCCCATTGTGGATTTCACCACCTGCACGCCGTCGCGGGATTCACCCTTCAGTTTGCCAACGAGTGTGTCGGCCTCGTCACTGCCCAGCAGATCGGATTTGTTCACCACGATCATATCGGCGCAGGCGACCTGATCCTCAAAAAGCTCTGACAGGGGCGTTTCGTGGTCGAGGTTTTCATCTTGCGCACGCTGGGCATCAACGGCAGCCACGTCATGGGCAAAGCGGCCTTCCGACACGGCCTTGCCATCCACGACGGTCACCACGCCATCCACGGTCACGCGCGTTGAAATCTCGGGCCAGTTGAAGGCACGCACCAAAGGCTGAGGCAGGGCAAGACCAGAGGTTTCAATCACGATGTGATCAGGCGCATCGGGCCTATCGAGCAGTTTCTCCAGCGTCGGCACGAAATCCTCGGCCACAGTGCAGCATATGCAGCCATTGGACAGCTCCATCACATCTTCTTCTGCGCATCCCTCTATGGCGCACCCTTTCAGGATGCCGCCGTCGACACCGAGATCGCCAAACTCGTTGATGATCAGCGCGATGCGACGTCCATTGGCGTTTTCCAGCATGTGACGGATGAGGGTGGTTTTGCCCGCGCCCAAAAAGCCGGTGACAACGGTGGCAGGGATCTTAGCGTGCATGGAGGTCTCCTGAGATCATTCGATGGTGACTGTCGTGGTGGCCTCTATCGGCGCGCCATCGACTGCAAGATAACTGTGGTCATTGGTGTTAAGCGTGACGCGGATGTCGTGCGTGCCCTTTGGCAGCGCGAGCAGTTGCACCCACGGGCCATAGGCGCGGGGCTGTTTGACGCCATTGACATAGACATGGGCATGACCATGACCAGCAAAATGTTCACCATTCACACGAACTGGGTCGAAGGTGAAATGCGTTGTTACGATTTCCAGGTTGCGGCTTTGTGGTCCGTCGGGATGGATCACCAGATCCAGCGTCGGGATCGGGCTGTCGGCTTCTATCACCTTATGATCATGGCCGCTCTGCCCATGATCGTGCGCAGAATGATCATGCGCCGCCTCGCCCGACAGATGTGGTTTCGACATAGCTCCTTGATCGACAACCGTTGCGGTGATCAGCGCGCCAAGTCCGGCACCTGAGATCACGCCAACAGCCAGCAAGACGATCGGATTGGCCATGTACTCCCCCTTGAAATAGACAGGGCGGCCCGTTTGGAGCCGCCCGTCAGATTAGCTGCCGATCAGCCAACCAGCGCGGCGACGATCGGGCCTTCCACGATTTCCAGTGCCAGGAAAACGCCAACACCGGCCACCATCGCGCCAACCAGCCGGGCATTGGTGGCAGCCGCTTCCGTTGCGCCGAGCAGTTTTTCAACGACCCAGCCTGCCGCGATGGCGATGCCGTATTGCAACAGACCGAGGCCAAGCAGGTAGCCCAAGAGAACACCCGCATTCACGCCGCCTTCCTGTCCGGCGATAGAGCCGCCGAAGGCAGATCCGTGGAACAGTCCGAATGCAGCGAAGAGTGCAATTGCTGTGGTTGCGGTCAAAGCGCGGCCCGACAGGACAATCCCGCCGACGACCAAAAGCGAAAGGACGATGAAGGTTTCTGCCAGCGGCATTGCGATGCCCGCATACATTAGTCCGCAACCGACCAGCATGGCGGCGATATAGGCCGCAGGTGTGATGTAGCGCTTGGCCGTAAAGAGCGCAGCGACGCCCATCGCAATGACAAAGAACAGGTGATCAAAGCCCAGAAGCGGGTGACCGACGCCGGAAAGCATGCCGTGAGCAAAGGTTTCCATCGGCATCCCGTTCAGCGGGTGGTGCGCCAGTGCGGGCGTGGCAGCAAGTGTCAGGCCGACTGCGGCAAAAAGTTTCTTCATTGGTCTGTCCCCCTCGGGTTCAAAATTGAAGGGGGCTATCGTCAGAGAACCCGCCCGGCACAAAGATGTGCCTGGCCTTCCCCCAACGGAACACCCCGTCCGTTGTTGTCTGTCCTCGGGCATTGCCCGATTGCATGGCCGGTCTCCTGGCTCGCGGGTCAGCGCACCCATCGGCCTTCCCGGGACGGATCCCAGTGGCATTGCGATGGCTGCTCTCCGCTTACAGTCGCGGGGGCGGCTGACGATTTTGCGCCCGACATGGGTCCGCTTTCACGCCATTCCCTGTTTCATCCCCAGTGCTTTGCACATTGCGCGGGGAACCTTGCCTCTCTGGTATGAAACCGCATCTGCTCGCCGTCAAGAATGATTCCGACCTCGCAACACATTTGCGCGGCATTCTCCGTCGCTGTTCACACCGACACGTTTCAATATCTTGTGGATAACTGGCGGAGTATAGCCACATACAGGGGTTTTACGTTGACTCCATACCAATGCCTGGCGTTCCATGACATCCCAAGGCCGGAATCACCGAAAACTATGCCGGTCAGGTCAGAGGGATAGAGAAGCGTGCAGTTTTCCAAGCTCAGATTGACGGGTTTCAAGAGTTTCGTTGATCCAACGGATTTGTTTATCTCGGATGGGTTGACGGGTGTCGTGGGCCCCAATGGTTGCGGCAAGTCCAATCTGCTTGAGGCGCTGCGCTGGGTCATGGGTGAAAATCGGCCAACCTCCATGCGCGGTTCGGGCATGGAGGATGTGATTTTTGCTGGGGCGGCAACGAGGCCAGCCCGTAACTTTGCCGAGGTCAGCGTTCATATCGACAATTCTGACCGGCTTGCACCCGCGGGTTTCAACGAAGCGGATCATCTCGAAATCGTGCGCCGGATTACCCGCGACGTGGGCAGCGCCTATAAGGTCAACGGCAAAGATGTCCGCGCCCGTGACGTGCAGATGCTCTTTGCCGATGCGTCCACCGGCGCGCATTCACCCGCACTTGTCCGGCAAGGTCAGATTGCGGAGCTGATCAACGCGAAACCGACCGCACGCCGGCGCATTTTGGAAGAGGCGGCAGGTATCTCGGGGCTTTATCAACGGCGGCACGAAGCCGAGCTGAAGCTCAAGGGGGCCGAAACAAACCTGACCCGCGTGGACGATGTCATCGAGCAATTGGCCGGACAATTGGCGCAACTGGCGCGTCAGGCAAAGCAGGCCATGCGTTATCGCCAGATCGGAGAAGAGCTGCGCCAGGCCGAGGGACTGCTGCTTTACAGACGGTGGAAAGAAGCCGACCTTGTTCGTGCCTCTGCAGAAAGTGAACTGACCGATCGAACGGCCGAAGCCGGACGTGCCGAGGCGGCGGCGCGTGAAGCGGCGAAGCTGCGGCAGCGTGCCGAGGATGCCCTGCCGCCGCTGCGCGAGGAAGAAGCGATTGCAGCCGCTGTCTTGCAACGCCTTCTTGTCGGCCGCGACACGCTCGCCGAACAGGAGCAGGCCGCGCAGGATCGGATTGAGACCTTGCAGGCCCGGATTGAACAGCTCGTTTTGGATATAGAGCGTGAAAGCAATCTCAATCGCGATGCCGGCGAAACGATCGAAAGACTTGAATGGGAAGCCGAAGAGCTTGCAAAGGCCGCCGAGGGGCATGACGACCGCGTAACGGAGGCCGCGAAAGAGGCGCAGGATGCCGCCGCCGTTCTGCAGACCCGCGAGACAGATCTGTCTCAACTGACCGAGGATGTGGCCCGGCTGGCTGCCCGGCATCAGTCGGTGCAACGTCTGGTCGAAGATAGCCAGACCACGGTCGCCAAATCCGAACAAGAGGCCGAGCGCGCGAGACAGGCGGCGGAGGCGGCCGAAGCGGCGGCCTCACAAGCCACAGAGGCATTTGCCTCGGCACAAGCCGCTGAAAAGGTGGCAGCCAAGGCTGCAATCGATGCCGAGGCCACCCTTGCCTTGGCCGACGACGCGCGCGCAGACGCTCAAGCCCGAGAGGCGGAGGCGCGTGCAGAGCGGTCTGAAGCGGAAGGTGAGGTCAATGCCCTTTCTGCCGAGGCATCAGCGCTCGCACGGTTGTTGGAGCGCGACACTGCCGAGCGGGGCCAGGTGCTCGATATGGTGCAGGTCAACACGGGCTACGAAAAAGCGCTGGGTGCCGCGCTGGCCGATGATCTTCGTGCACCGGCAGTCGAGGATGATGGGCCATCGGGTTGGGTGCGGCTGACGCGATACAGTTCGGCTCAAACGCTGCCGGACGGGGTGCCTGCGCTGAGCGATTTTGTGACGGTCCCTGATGTTCTTGCCCGGCGCATCGGTCAGATTGGTCTTGTCTCGCAAGAGGAAGGGGCAAAGCTTCAGGGCGCCCTGAAACCGGGGCAGCGGCTTGTCAGCACCGAAGGCGATCTTTGGCGATGGGACGGCTATCGCGCCTGGGCCGAGGATGCGCCATCTGCAGCCGCGTTGCGACTGCAACAGCTCAACCGCCTTGAAGAGCTTAAGCAGCAGCTCACGCATGCCACATCGCGGGCCGAAGGTGCTGCGGCGGCGCATGAAAAGCTCAAGACGCAGTTGACGGACACAACCGAAGCAGACCGTGCTGCACGAGAGGCACGCCGCGCCGCGGACAGCGCCATGGCCGAAGCAAACCGTGCGCTCTCGCGAGCAGAGGCTGATCGCAACCTTGCGCAGTCCAAACTCGAAAGCCAGAAACTTGCTGTCACGCGCCATGCGGAAGAGGCTTTGGCGGCAAAGGATGCACTCGCTGAAGCCGAGAAATCACTTGGCGAGCTGGGGGATCTTGAGGCCGCGCGCGCCAATGTAGAAGACGTCAAGATGACGGTCGAGGCAGCACGGATCACGATGATTTCCCACCGCTCTGCACATGATGAGTTGCGTCGCGAGGGTGAGGCCCGCACCAAGCGGGCACAGGAGGTGACCAAAGAACTCTCAGGGTGGCGACATCGCCTTGAGACGGCCGAGAAACGCACAGCGGACTTGGCGCAACGCAAAGAAGAAAGCGAGACCGAGCTTGGCGAGGCAAGTGCGAAGCCTGCGGAACTTGCCGCAACGCGGGCGGCGCTCGGGGCAGACATTGCAACGGCAGAGGCCCGCCGGGCGGAAGCCGCGGATATGCTTTCAAAGGCAGAAGCTGTCGCACGGGACGCGGTGCAAGGCGAGCGGGAGGCAGAGCGGACCGCAGGAGATGCACGCGAGGCACGGGCGCGATCAGATGCGCGCGCAGAGGCCGCGCGCGAGACACTGACACAAGCCGCTATGCGCATCGACGAAGAGATGGAACTGACACCTGAGGCGCTTTTGGAACGGCTTGATGTCGATCCCGATGCAATGCCGGCCGCGGATGCCATCGAGGCCGATGTGAACCGTCTCAAGCGGCAACGCGACGCGCTTGGTGCCGTGAACCTGCGGGCCGAAGAGGATGCTCGCGAGATCGAGCAGGAACACAAGGCCCTTCTTGAAGAGAAGACTGATCTCGAAGAAGCCATCCGAACCCTTCGCAATGGCATTGCATCGCTCAACAAGGAAGGCCGGGAGCGACTTTTGACAGCTTTTGAGCAGGTGAATTCGAATTTCTCAATGCTCTTTAAGCATCTCTTCGGCGGCGGCGAGGCCAATCTTGTTATGGTCGAAAGCGACGACCCGCTCGAAGCCGGGCTTGAGATCATGTGCCAGCCTCCTGGAAAGAAACTGGCGACTCTGAGCCTTTTGTCAGGGGGCGAGCAGACTTTGACGGCGCTGGCGCTTATCTTTGCTGTGTTCTTGGCAAATCCGGCACCCATCTGCGTTCTTGATGAGGTCGATGCGCCGCTTGATGATGCCAATGTCGGCCGCTTCTGCGACCTTCTTGATGAAATGTGTCGTCAGACTGAAACCCGGTTCTTGATCATCACCCACCACGCGGTCACCATGAGCCGGATGGATCGCCTGTTTGGCGTGACCATGGCGGAACAAGGTGTCAGCCAACTGGTGTCTGTCGATCTTAAGAAAGCAGAACAGATGGTCGCCTAAGCCGAGGCATCAGCGCACCGGCCAGGCGGCGCCGTCGTTTTTCGCAGCCTTAACTTGGCAGGTTTCACACAGTCACTAAAGCGGATCGGCGAACGCAGCACGGGCAGCTTTGCCTTGTGGCAATCGCTGCCAATACATGGCTGTCCGGGAATACTATGGACGCGCGCCTGTTTGTTGATGCTTGCGCCATCGACGAGGCGGCTGTCCTGCACACCGCTGGCTCGACCAATGAATATTGCCAGCGTAATCAGCAGTGCACCCGGCAACAGACCCGCACCGGGGTTTTCGCCCAGAAGCAGCATGGCAATGAGGATAGCCGCCAGCGGCGAGAACGACGTTGCCAAGGCAAGATCGCCAGAGCTTGCATGTTTCAGCGCCAGGTTCCAGGCAATCTGACCGAAAACAATCACCACACCGGCATAAACCCAGATCCAGCTCCAGAGGACAGGAGAGAAGAGATCGCGGAACGTGTCTGGCCCAAAGATCATGATGGCGAGCCCAAAATAGATACCCGCCCCCACAATCGTGCGATAGACCGAGAAGATGCCCATTGGCACATCCTGCAGGCCTTTGCGCGTCACAAGCGTCGAGGCGATGTAAGACAAGGTTGCGGCGGCGGCGGCCCATTCGCCGATACCAAGGCCCATCATGCCGCCTTTTTCATTCATGCTGATCATGATCACCGCGCCGGTCAGCGCGACAAGCCCCGCGATCATCATGCGCGGCGAGAAGCGTTCATGAAGCACCAACCAAGTTGCCAAGAGGAACAAGGGAGGTTCGATGCGGCTGATCAGGACGATGTTCGTAACCGTCGTATTGGCCAAAGCGAAGAAAAAAAGCCCGGGCGTGAGAGCCGAGGACAAAAACGCCGAGAGCGTCATGATCCGCCAATCCCGCGGATTTAGCGCTCGCACATTGGCCCGGGTCAAGTCTTTGCGAAACAAAATCGCCATTGGCACAACCGACAGAAGTGACCCGAGCAAAAGCAAGTTGGAGTAGGTAATCGCATTGCGCCCGTTACCAACCGGGTTCATTGCTCCGATATCGACCAATTGTGTTACGATGGAATTGGAGGCGGCATAGATCACCACAGCAACCCAGGCAAACAGCACGCCGAGCTGCGCCATCGACCAGTTGGGTCGTAGCGGCAGCCGCGGTCCTGTCGCGGGGGCATTTGTGGCGATCAGTGCCATCTCGTGCGTGTCTCCTTCGTGGCCTTTTGAGCCAGTGGTCAGGCGTGGTTTTCCACGCGCGTTTGACGTGAGATACGCATGAATTTCTGAAAGTGATCAGCAACTTGAGTAAAGCTTTGGTGAGGTGCCGTGAGCTAGGGCAGCGGCGGTGTGGCCCAGAGCTTTATCTTCAGCCCGCCATGGGCAATCGGCGGGCCCGGCTGCGCAAATGGAAGTCCTGTTGTCTTGGCCAGATCAGCCTCGGTAGTGACAAGGCCGACACGCCAGCCAGAGAAGCTTTTTTGCAAATGTTCTCCGAGACTTGCGTATAATCCGTAGAGCGGTTTCTTGGTGCCTATTCGGGCGCCGTAGGGCGGGTTCACCATGACCAGCCCTGGTGGACCATCGGGCCGTTTCAGATCGCTCACGGGCTGGTGTTTCACAGAAACGAGAGCATCAACGCCTGCCCGCGCCGCATTCTCATTTGCGCCTTTCACCGCGCCCTCGTCACGGTCAAAGCCGATGAATCTCTGCTCAGATGTCTCGGCGGTGCCATCCTCGCACATGGCATGCCAAGCGGCGCTCTCAAACCCCGCGAGGTCTTCAAACGCGAATCGGCGCGCCCGACCGGGAGCAAGACCAGAGGCAATCTCGGCAGCTTCGATCAGGAAAGTGCCGGAACCACACATCGGATCAAGCACAGGCTCGGTTCCAGAGTATCCGCAGGCCCGCAGCAATAGCGATGCCATGGTCTCGCGCATCGGTGCTTTGGCAACATACTCTTTGAACCCGCGTTGGTGCAGTGGCGCACCGGATGTGTCGATGCTGAGGGTGCAAAGGTCGTCCTCGATGCGAACCAGCAGCCGCAGTTTTGCGTCCTTGGTGGTGGGTGTGCCAAGCGTTTCGCCGATGGCCCGCTCAATACGCTGGCTTGCTGCGCCGGCATGGTAAATCTTCGAGCGCTTGCAGGTGGTCTCAACTCGCACCGGCACATCCGGGCGCAGAACCTCACCCCATGGAAACTTGCGCGCGCGTTTGTCAAGTTGCGCCAGGTGGAACGCGCGAAAGGATCCGATCCGTGCCAGAACCCGCGACGCCCCGCGCGACCAGAGATTCGCGCGCCAGACATCATGCCACGTGCCAACGAAACTGACACCGCCCTGCGTGGCGCGGGGTTGATCAAAGCCCAGCCCTTGGGTTTCTTGCAAAAGATAAGGCTCCAGGCCCGGCGCAGTCGAAAGAAAGATCTCAAAAGGCGGTGTTTTCATAAACGGTTGAGCAATGCGGTTGTCGGCCAGGCGTCCGCGGGCAATCCAAGTTCTTTCTGCACATCCTGCACCGCCGTACGGGTGCCTGCACCCAGAATGCCATCGATTTTGCCCACGTCATAGCCACGGTCGGCAAGCTTGCGCTGCAATGCCTTCATCTGATCCCCTGTAAGACCGGGGTCGGGATTACCTGCCTCGAACACCGGCGCGCCTTCGAGCCGGTTGGCAAAATAGGCGGCGGTCAGTACGTAGACAAAGCTTTGGTTCCATTCGAAATATACCCGGAAATTGGGGTAGGCGAGGAACGCTGGGCCGTTTCGACCTTGAGGCAGGATCAGACTTGCGGGCAAATCTGCAGCCAACGCGCCAGAGCGCGGCGTAATCCCAAGAGCGGCCCATTCAGAGGCCGGCTTGGTTGTGCGCAATCCGCTGAGCGACCAATCCAGATTGTTTGGCACGCCCACTTCCTGCAGCCAGGGTTCTCCGGCGCGCCAGCCCAGTGACTGCAGCATCTTGCCACCCGACATAAGCGCGTCTTTGGCCGAGCGTTTGAGATCAACCTCGCCGTCGCCATCTCCGTCGACACCGTTTTCAAGGATATCGCGCGGCAGCATCTGGACCATGCCAATCTCGCCTGCCCAGGCGCCGGTGGTCCGTTGTGGGTCGAAGCCGCCTTGCTCAAAAAGTTCCAATGCGGCGAAGACCTGGGGGCGAAACAGCTCTGGGCGGCGGCAATCATGAGACAGCGTCACCAGCGCGTTCAACGTATTGAAATCGCCCTGAAAGCCGCCGTAATCGGTCTCGAATGCCCAAAAAGCCAGGAGAACCCCACGACTGACGCCGAACTCGATCTCGATTTTGTCAAAGGTCTTGGACAGTTGCTGTCCTTTGGCGATCCCGGTGTTCAGCCGGTTTGTGCTGATCAGGCGACGGGCAAAATCGGTGAAGGGTTTTTGAAAGACACCCTGCCTGCGGTCGGCTTGCAGAACTTTCTGATCCTGCCGAACTGTTGCAAAGAACCGATCGACGGATGTCACATCATGGCCTTTCGACACGGCTTCGGATTTCAGGTCATTCACAAATCCGGAGAAACTGCCTCCGCAGCTTTGCGCAGTGGCCGCCCCGGCGCAAAGACCGAATGTCGCGGCCAATAGATATCTCTTCATAATCGTCCCCATACCGTCCCTTGGCTGCCAATCTAGCGTTCGGATGCAAGAGGGCAAAGCTTGGTTTGCCGTCAAAGGACAAGTGCCAGCATTGAAACGCAGACCAAGGCCACGCCCCAGGCCCGCCACAAGGCCCGGCAGGCGGCTTCGATATCAGAGGGACCTGCATCTTTTCGGCCCAAGGGATGCACAAAGGGAAAGTCACGCATCTTGCCATCATAGGATCTTGGTCCGGCAAGCGATACGCCAAGGCCGCGTGCCATCGCTGCCTCGGGCCAGCCGGCATTGGGCGAGCGGTGCAAACGGGCGTCACTGCGGATATCCTGCCAGGTGCGGGTCTGGCACAGAACAATCGCCAGAAGCAAAGCCGTGAGGCGCGCAGGGGCAAGATTGAGCAGATCATCAAGCCTCGCTGCGGCCCAGCCGAAGGCCTCATGCCGGGTCGTTCGGTAGCCAATCATGCTGTCCGCGGTATTGGTGATCTTGTAGACAAGCAGCCCCGGCGCACCGCCGATCAGGAACCAAAAGGCCGGGGCAATAACCCCATCGCTGAAGTTTTCCGCCGCTGATTCAATCGCTGCGCGCGACACGTCTTGGGATGTCATGTTCGATGTGTCGCGGCCAACAATCATGGCTACGCTTCTGCGTCCATCGTTCAAAGACAGGCGCAGGGCGCGGGCGACCGCCGCCACATGATCCACGAGCGATCTGTGCGCCAGCAGGATTGCGGCCAAAAGGATTTCTGCCCACCAGCCGAGGCTTTGAAACAAAAGCCCAAGGCCAAGCGCCGCCAGGGTCAGCAAGAGCATAAGGAAGACCCCATTGAGGCGCGCAATCGCACCCCGGTTCAGCCATTTGTCCCCCATATCTATGGCGCGACCCATGAGGATGGCCGGATGCGGCATGCGTTCCCAAAGCCAGCGCGGCTCGCCCAGAACTGCGTCCAGCAGGAGGGCCAGGGCGAGAACAGCAAAGACACTCATAAAGCGGCCTCGAGTTGATCCCATGCGTCCGGCGCGGGAAGGCCAAGACGCAGCCATGTCTTCGAGTAAGGAAAGACCCGTGACCAAACTCGCCCTTGGGCGAGCTTGTCCTGCATCGCTTTTGCATCGGCCACTTCATATGTGCGGAAGAGATCGGTCCCGCCGACGAGTGGCCAGCCCACAAGTGTATCCAATCGCCGGGCATCTTTTGCCAGACGCGCCCGCGTCGTTTCAGCCCAGGCAAGATCCTCCAGAGCACGTGTGCCGATCGTCAGCGCGGGGCCCGAGACTGCCCAGGGACCCAGATGATCGGTCAGGCTTGCCAGCGGGAATTTTTCTTCTGGCCTTGATGGCATTTTCACACGGTCGACCGGGAAAAGCGTTTCGGGTGCGCCGATCGCGAAGCCAAGCCGTAGCCCGCCCAACCCCCAGAATTTACCGAAACTCTTGAGGATCAGAATGCCCATGTCTTCGGTCAGCGCAACATGGCTTTGCTCCGGTATGACGTCGCAGAAGCTCTCATCGATAACGGTCAGGGGCCGCCCACCCATCCGGTTTGCCTCCCACATCCGACCCGTCGGGTTGTTGGGGTGGACATAGACATGCATGTTGGCGTCTTCAGGATCGTCGGTGATCCATGCATGCCCACAGGCCTCAACAGCTGCCGCATGCTCATTATAGGTGGGACCGGGGATGTAGGCCCCGCCCACATGGTTGGTCAGATAGGGCAGTTTGGCGATGATTGCCGACGCGCCGTTGGCTGCAACGATCCTCGCGTCATCAGGGACATTCCAGAACGCCCGAGCCGCTGAGAGAAGACGGTCCATAGCGGCTTGATCCGGCAGGGCGGTCCAGGCGCCGGGGTCGATGTCGCCCACAGGGTATGGCACTGGGTTGATGCCGGTGCTCAGGTCCAGCCAATCGTCGCGTGTGCCGCCATAGCGCTCGATGGCCGCGTCGAGCCCTCCGCCGTGATCTCGCACGGGCTGCGCCATCAGCCTTCAGGTTCGTCTGGAAGTGGCGGCATGCGGGTGACGAAATGGCCTTTCACGCCTTGGGGCCACTGTTTGTATGGCACCTGGCCGGTATGGCTTTGGGCGTGCAGCTCGGCATAGTCGACGATTGCGTCGGCGGCCTCGCGGCTTGGCTCGAACCGCCCGAGAGTGTATGCCAGCTTTCCGCGCGCCTGGATCGAGATATTGCACCCATGTGTGCATCCCATCAGACAGGAAACCCGGCGGGTCTTGACGCTGCGATCCTGTGCCGAGGCCTCAACCAGGGCGGCAAGTGTCTCGCCATGCGTCTGGTCGTCTTTTGTCTCGTCCCAATCGTCACGTTTGCAGGTGTCGCAAATGGTGATGTACGTGGTCATGCGCGGCCCTTTCCTCTGCGGCATTCGTTGAAACCGAAACCGGCAGGGAAGACAAGCGGGATCAAGCCTATCGGTAATGTGAACGGCAGAATTAACCCTTTGTTAAGGACTCAGGCGCACATCTGGAATAAATTTAGGAAATATTTCAATCACTATCTTGGGTGGGTTCCTTGCGTGTTTTGATCGTGGAAACGAACCTGTCACTCGGGCAATTATGGCAACGCCATCTCGAACGGCACGGTATCAAGGTACGTCTTGAGACGGACCAAAGCGGCGCGATCGCGGCACTGGCGGAGCGCTCATACGACGTGATAATTCTTAATCTAGTGTTAAGAGGCAGTAGCGCGCTTGCGATCTCTGATCTGGCCAGCATCCGAAATCCCGAAACACGGGTTATTTTCGTCACCGATACGTCGTTCTTTTCCGACGGTTCTGTCTTTTCGCTGTGCCCAAATGTCTGCGCCTATCTGCAGGTCGATACGCCGCCCGACGATCTTGCCGAGATCGTCGAGCATTACGGCAATCACGTCTAGGCGGCTTTGGTCACGATCTCGGAGCTACGTTCAAGCGTGCGGTGCACCGGGCATTTGTCGGCGATCTCCATCAGCTTTGCGCGTTGCTCTTCGGTCAGCTCGCCCTTGAGGCGGATCACGCGGGTGAACTGATCGATCTTCTCGTCGCTGGGCGCGTTTGCATCCTGAGCATGAACTTTGTTATGCGTGACATCGACGCTGACATGGTCCAAAGGCCAGTCCTTGCGCCGAGCATACATGCGGATTGTCATCGATGTGCAGGCCCCAAGGCCCGCGGCGAGGAACCCATAAGGTGACAGGCCCCGGTCGGTGCCGCCATAGGCCTCGGGCTCATCGGCCACGAGGTGGTGTTTCGCGCCGACATTAATGTCTTGCAGAAAACCGTCCGGGTCAGCTTCGCTCACCCGCAAGACCCCTTCCGGTGCTCCGGGGGGCGGGGCAGGCACGCGAAACTCCAGATAGCGTTTAACCCAAGTGGCAATCACATCAGCGGCGTATTCCGCATCACAGGGGTCCGAAATCAGGTGATCCGCATTGTCCAATGTCACAAAGCTTTTGGGGTGTTTCGCGGTGGTAAAAATCTGGGCTGCGTTGTCGATGCTGACAATGTTGTCATGCGGCGCATGCAGCACCAGGAGCGCGCGTTTGAGATGCGCGATCTCTTCAACGAGTTTCTCGGAACGCACATTATCAACGAAGGTCTTGCCGATCTTCACAGGCCGACCACCCAGCAAGACCTCTGCCTCGCCGTTGGCTTCGATCTGTGCCAAAGCACCGCCGAAGTTATGGGTGACATGTTCGGGGTCGAAAGGTGCACCCAGGGTGACAACAGCACGCGCGCTCTCGATCTGACGGGCGGCCCCAAGCACAGCGGCGCCTCCAAGGCTATGGCCGATCAGCAGGCTTGGCGCCATGTCCTTTGCTTCCAGCGCCCGGGCCGCAAGGATCAGATCCTGAATATTGCTGCGAAAGGAGGTGTTTTCGAACTCGCCTTTGGAATGACCAAGGCCGGTAAAATCAAAGCGCAGGACAGCAATACCCAGACCCGCAAGACGCGCAGAAATGCGCCGCGCCGCGGGAATGTCTTTGGAGCAAGTAAAGCAATGCGCAAAGAGTGCAGTTGCCAGATGCGGGCCCTCTGGCAGGTCCAGGCGGGCGGCAAGCTCGTGCCCGGCATGGCCCCGGAAGCTGAATTTCTCGGTCGGCACGCGGGTGCCTCCTTTCTTTGATGTTGCCTCAAAGGGTAGGAAGCCTTGGGTGTCGATGCCAGTGGAGTCGCATAACTGTCACGGCAAGGTGAGAGTCTGCCACGATTCTGAAACACTTATGGGCTGGTGTGCGTCAGGTCAGGCCCATCAGCGCAGGATCAAACGGATACTTGGTCAGGTTTTCATAGCCATCCTCGGTGATCAGCACCTGATCTTCGAGCTTGATCGAGAAATCCCCGCCGACCTCTCCGGCCAGGACTTCGACACAAAGTGTCATGCCGGGTTCCAGCGCGTAATCGAACGCGCCTTCAACAGCCATATCGGGATAGGCAACAAGCGGCCATTCATCGCACAGCCCCACGCCATGCATCAGGCAGCCGTATTTCTGGGCCTGGAATTTGTCATCGAGTTTGTGGGTATTCGCCGTAAGCTCTGGAATGGTTACGCCGGGCTTGAGCATTTCCATGTTTGTCATGATGTGTTCATGCGCGTGCTGCATCGTGTAGATCATATCGGGCCGGGGCTTTTCATCGCCGATCCACCAGCTTCGCGAGATGTCGATGCAGATGCCGTAGCTGCCCACAAGGTCGGTATCGAAAGAGATAATCTCGTTATTCTGCGCAATGCGCGGACCACATTCCTGGAACCACGGATTGCTGCGCGGGCCAGAGGCCAGAAGGCGGGTTTCAATCCATTCGCCACCACGCCGGATGTTCTCGGCATGCAGGATGGCCCAGATGTCATCCTCGGACGTGTTGCCAAGGGGGACATTTTCGCGCGCGAAACGTTCCATTTCGGCCACTGCGGTTTCGCAGGCATGGCTGGCACAGCGCATAGCGAGGATTTCATCGGGGCCTTTGACGGCGCGGCATTTTTCGGTGAGTTCCTCGCCTTCCATCACCTCAAAGCCTTGCGCCTCAAGCGCGCGCAGCCCGTGCACCATGATCTTGTCGACGGCCAGGCGTTTGTTGCCGGGCGCGTGTTCTTCCAAAAGGATGCGCACCTCGTTCGAGAACGTGTCGGCGGCCACGTTCACCTTGTCGCCCCGGTCAAAGTAAAACAGGTCCGCGCCAGCACGCTGTTCGCGCACCAACGGATTGAAAGTGCTCAAGAAAGGCGAGTTCTTGTAGTCCCAGATAACCATGTAGCCATCGGCGCAAACCAAGAGTGCGCGAAACGGGTTATGGGTGTTCCAGAGCTGCATATTGGTGCTGTCGGTGGCGTAGCGGATATTTAGCGGATCAAAGACCAGGAGCCCGGCATAATCGCGATCCTGGATGAACCGGGTGAGCCGTTCCCAGCGATAGCGGCGCATCGCCTGCAGATCGGGCAGCTGCAGTCCGGCGGCTTCCCATTCGCGAAAGGCAAGCTGGGTTGGGCCGATTTCGATCCGGTCGGCGTCATTGGGCGTGTTGTCACCCAAGGTCGCGCCGCGTGTGGGGTCGATTTTGCGGGTGTCGCGGTAATGCGTGTTCATCAGCCGTGCTCCTCCGATAGGGGCAGGTTGGCCCGCTGCGGCCAGCCTGTGACCGCCTGATTGCGACATGGATTGTGCCCAATTCCGCCCTGTGGCGGGCGAATCGGGGGTTAACGCCCGAAAAACAAGGGATTTGGCGTGTCGGTATGACGTCGGTATCACGTCGGTATTGCGTCGGTGCGGGCGTCGGCAGAGGGCCGGGTTACCGCGCCGCGCGATGGGAGGAAGGGTTTCTTAAGCTGTATGGAGGAGGCTTTGGGGATCGTTGCCCCGATTGCCTAAGCTCGCGCCGCGTTCGTCTCTGAAGATTTTTGTGAGCCACATCGTCGAGGTCAGGCAGGCGCGTTCTCTGGGCCGAAAGGTTCCCATGCGGAGAACGTTGTCAATCGATTGCGGCGATTGAATTTAGAGCGTCAATTCGCCTGGTCTTCGAGCGTCTGAATGCGAAAAACCTGTACAGGTTTGCCGATGCCTTTCAGTTCCATTTGTCCCAAATCCTCTGCCTTTGCTGCATCTTCTATGTCCAGAAGCGCCCGTTTGTTGATGAGGATCTGACCATCTTTTGCAAAGTCACATAGCCGAGACGCGGTGTTTACGACGCCGCCGATTGCCGTGTAATCGGCACGACCATGAAATCCGATAAGCCCCAGCGTCGCGTAGCCACTGCTGATCCCGATACCCAACCCCATCTCATGCCCGAGTTTTTGCCAGGGCGCGCGGACGCCTTCAAAGGCTTCGCGGATGGCCTGCCCTAACTGCACGGCTTTTAACACGGGGCGGTCGCAGGGAACCGGGTCATTGAAGAAAACCATCAACCCGTCCCCTGCGCGGTAGCCAATCGTGCCCTTATGCTGGGCGACGAGGCTTCCAACCTCGTCGTGGAATTGCTGCAAGAGGGTAATCACATCCTCGGGTTCGATTGCCTCGGACACCGCGGTGAAGTTGCGAATGTCGCAAAACAAGCACGCTATGTATCGACGATGGGTCTTAAGAAGCTCGTCACTTTCTCTTTCTACGACGAGTTCTGCGACCTGTGGCGCAAGGAATTGTTTCAGTCGTCCAAGCCGGTCGATCTCACCTTCCTGGAGCTTCACTTTTTCCGCCAAGCTAAAATTCAATGCCTCGATTTCGTGGGTCTGGCTGCGAACAGTGTTATTCAACGCATCGAGAATAAAGTTCTGGTTGAGAAGCGCCGCAATCACGAGAAGTACATAAGCGAGCGCCTCGACCCTTTCATCATACCCAAAATACAGCGTGATAACGAGGACGACGGCAGCGATTCCGCCCAGGACAAGTGGAAGCTCTTTTGCATGCCGTTTTCGATCTCTCCACAAAAAGCCGACGGCCAAAAATGCAAGTACCCACATGATGACCGCTTGAACATGCGGATTGATCGAAAGCGCTTGGTACCCCAACACATAGGTGGACAAGATCTCGGAATAGCATGTGACCAAGGACGCCAGCGCAGCCAGGACGGCTCCGATTCCGATTGGCATCGAAATCCTGAACTCTTCTGTTGTCAGCCCAAGATCACTTGCCACAGCGCTCGGCGCGGCATCCTGAGCGGTGTGCATTTTGCTCTCTGGATCAGACATTGTTTCCGAAAGTTAGTCTTTGGCTGTTTCCAGAGTACGTTTGAAATGGGGTTGCGTCAAAATCTTGGTTGCCCGACAGGGCGATCAAGGTTTGCTTTTGGCAGCGCCGACATGGGTGGTGTGAGGATTGCTTTGAGCGTGGGTCCGGATTGCGGACAAAGCTGGCGTTCATTAGTGCATTGCGAAGGACCGCTTGCAGGAAGGCACCCAAAGCTGCAACTCTAGCTGACAACAACAGAAACACTGGAATTAGACATGTCACCCATTGACGCTGTGCGCACGCCAGACAGCCGTTTTCTGAACTTGCCTAATTTCGACTGGGATCCTCAATATGAGGAGCAGTTGGCCGGGTATGAAGGCCTGCGGATGGCAAGAATAGACGAGGGTCCAAAAGATGCGGAGCGGGTGTTTTTGTGCCTGCATGGGCAGCCGTCGTGGGGTTTTTTGTATCGGCACATGATCCCGGTGTTTCTCAAGACCGGTGCGCGCGTTATCGTTCCTGACCTATTCGGTTTCGGTCGGTCTGATAAACCCACCCAAGACAACTGCTATACTTTCACATTTCACCGTCAGAGCTTGGTTGCCCTGATTGAAGCGCTTGACCTAAATGGAATTACACTCGTCGTACAGGATTGGGGTGGACTTTTGGGCCTTACCATTCCGCCCGACATGCCTGATCGCTTCAATCGGCTACTGGTTATGAACACAGTTCTTGGCTTGGGCGGGGGTAGCAGTGAAGGGTTCAATGCTTGGAGGGAATTCCACCGGACCCAACCGGACTATGACATTGCGGCGCTATTTCAAAAATACGTGCCTGGTATGAGCGATGAAGTTGCAAACGCCTACGCCGCCCCTTTTCCAGACGCACGGTATCGGGCCGGAGTGCGGAAATTTCCGTCGCTGGTGATGACCGAACACCACATGGAGGGCGTTGATGTTTCGCGACGCGCAGCGGCATGGTGGAAAAATGACTGGTCGGGCGACAGCTTCATGGCCGTCGGAGAGGCAGACGTTCTTATCCCGCCGAGGCTTATGCAACGCATGCGCGAAATATTGGGCGTTGTTCACCCACCCCTGATGCTGCCGGATGCAGGTCACTTCGTTCAGGAGACCAACGGCAAACAAGTTGCACACGCGGCCCTGTCGGCATGGGAAGATGGAGGGCATCCTTTTAAGCCCCAAAAATAGAGAATTCGGACAAACATGCAGATCGCAGCATTGGTAACTTTGGGCTCAAAGCCGCCATTCACCACCGCATTTACCCGCCGCGGACCGTGTCGATCATTAGCTGCACATTCTCCGGGTCGGCGTCTGGCGTAATCCCGTGGCCCAAATTGAAGATGTGGGGGCCTTTGCGGAAGGCCTCGACGACGGCCTTGGTTTCGCGCACGAGGTCTTCGCCGCCGGTGACCATATGAGACGAGGCGAGGTTGCCCTGCACACAGCCCGAGACCTGGACATGTTCTGCCGCCCATTCCGGGCTAACGGAATTGTCGATGGCCACGCAATCGGCGCCGGTTTTTTCGTGAAACCCGATATAGCCATCGCCGCCTTCCCGGGGGAAGGCGATGATCGGGGTTTCGGGATGTTTGGCCTTGAGTGCTGCAATGATGCGTTTGGTGGGGGCGACGGCGAAATCTTCGAAATCCTGTCCTTTGAGCGAGCCTGCCCAACTGTCGAAGATTTTCACCACTTCGGCCCCGGCGTCGATCTGGGCGGAAAGGTAGGTGATGGTCGCGTCGGTCAACCGGTTTATCACGGCCTCAAAAAGCGGGCGGTTTTCGTCCTTCAATGCGTGGGCTGGCCCCTGATCGGGTGTGCCGCGCCCGGCGATCATATAGGTGGCGACGGTCCAGGGCGCGCCGGCAAAACCGATGAGCGTGGTCTCGGACGGCAGGGCAGAGGCAAGGTTGCGCACCGTCTGATAGACCGGTGCAAGCGTGTCGTGAATGTCGTCGGGGTCTTTGAGGGCATCGAACTCTGCCTGCCCGGTGATGGTGGAGAGACGCGGGCCTTCGCCGGTGACAAACCACAGGTCGGCGCCCAAGGCCTGAGGCACCAGAAGGATATCGGCAAAGAGGATGGCGGCGTCGAACCCGTAGCGGCGAATGGGCTGCAGCGTGACTTCGGTGGCCAGATCGGAATTGTAGCAGAGCGACAGGAAATCGCCGGCCTGTTCGCGGGTGGCGCGGTACTCAGGCAAGTAGCGCCCGGCCTGGCGCATCATCCAGATCGGCGGGGTTGCCTGAACCTCCCCTGCAAGAGCTTTCAGGATCGTCTTTTTCTGCGCCATTCGCCGTCTCCCTTTCAAGGATTTGGTCTCCTTTGGGCGTGGGAATGTCAACCAAAACTTGTCAGGCTAGGTTTACACGTCTAGACCGGAGTCATGACATTGGAATTGCCCACTCCGTCGGCGCCACTCAGGATTGGTACGCGCGGATCACCGCTTGCCCTGGCGCAGGCATATGAGACAAGGTCGCGTCTTTCCAAGGCGTTCGACCTGCCGGAAGATGCTTTTGAGATCCAGGTCATCAAGACCACGGGCGACCGTGTGATTGACCGCCCGCTGAAAGAGATCGGCGGCAAAGGGCTTTTTACACGCGAGATCGAGGACGCGATGTTGTCAGGTGAAATTGACATCGCGGTGCATTCAATGAAGGACATGCCGGTGGAGCAGCCAGGGGGGCTTGTTCTGGACACATACCTGCCGCGCGAGGATGTGCGGGACGCATTTGTGTCGCCGCATTTTGACGGGTTGGCGGGTTTGCCTGAAGGCACCAAGGTTGGCACGTCATCCCTGCGGCGCAAGGCGCAGGTGCTGGTGAAGTTTCCGCATCTGGAAGTGGTTGAGTTTCGCGGCAACGTCCAGACCCGGCTGAAGAAGCTGGAAGATGGCGTGGCGGGCTGCACGTTTCTGGCGATGGCCGGGTTGAACCGGTTAGGGCAATCGGACGTGGCGAAAGGGGCGATTGCGCCGGAAGATATGCTTCCGGCTGTCGCGCAGGGCGCGATTGGTATTGAGCGGCGAGAAGATGATACCCGTGTGGCGGAAATGCTGTCGGCGATTCATGATGGTCCGACCGGGCAAAGGCTGGCGGCGGAACGGGCGTTTCTGGCAACGCTGGATGGCTCTTGCGAAACACCGATTGCAGGGCTTGCTGAGCTCGATGGCGGTACGATCCGGCTGCGCGGAGAGATCCTGCGCCCCGATGGCAGCGAAAGCCTGAGCGATGCGGCGGCTGCACCGGTTGAGGATGGGGCCGCCCTGGGTGCCGAACTGGCGCGCGGACTGCTGACGCGCGCGGGCGAGGGGTTCTTTGACTGGCGCGCCTGATCCGGCGCAGTTAGGACCATCGGCGCGGGTGGCTTGTGTGATTGACAGCGCCTTGCCCAAGGTCTGGGATGTCTTCATTCCTGTCTCCCTTCCGGATCTGTTTCCTAAGGCCAAGGGGCCCATCCCGCCGGTTGTGGACGTGCGGGATCAGACCGGGCGTTGGGACGAGGTGGGGCGGACCCGTACCGTGGTTCTGGGCGATGGCAACACGGCGCGGGAAAAGATCACCTATAGCGACCCAAGCGGGGGGCAGGCGGCGTCTGATCGGGCAAAATTTGCCTACGCTGTGTCAGGATTTACCGGGCCGTTTGCCTATTTGGTTCGCGAGGCTCATGGGCATTGGGTGTTCACGCCGGGGGCGGACGGAACGCACGTGGGATGGACCTATGGGTTTCGCACAGCCAGCCTTGTGGCGCGGCCGCTGGTCGGGCTTATGGCGTGGAGCTTTTGGAAGGCCTATATGCGCGACGGGCTCATGCATTTCAAAGCCCTGGCTGAGCGGCATTAGGCGGCAGGTTGGTCATCTTCGAGATAGTATCGGATGTTGTCTTCAAAGCTGGCATCCGCGCGCAGGCCGAGCGCTTCGGCGCGGTGAGCCTCAATGTCGTGCTTCCAGCCGGATACAATCTTTTTCACCTCGGGTTGGGGTTCCCACCGGATCAGACTGCCTGGTGTTTCCCCCGCGACCGCTGTCATCGCGTCTATCATCTGACGAATGGACCAAGTTCGCCCGGGCATCTGCATCACTCTGTTTGCGCCAAGGTCGGATTCATCCAGCTCTGCGCCCTTGATCAGATTTTCAATGCATTTTCTTGGGCTGAGATAGTAATGCTGAAACTCAGGCTCGACTGGACAGATCGCCACTTGCCCGTTCAGGGGTTCGCGGAAAACCGAGGACATAAAGCTTGACGCGGCACGATTTGGTTTGCCGGGCCGGACCGTGATTGTTGGCAGACGAAAGGCACGCCCGTCGATGAACCCTTTGCGCGAATAGTCGTTGACCAGCATCTCGCCGATTGCCTTTTGCGTGCCGTAGGATGTTTGCGGATTGAGAAAGCTGTGGTCGCCCACTGGGTTGGGCACGTCGCCCCCGTAGACGGCGAGGGATGAGCTGAACACCACGACTGGCAGGGTGGGCAAGGCCCGGCAGCGTTCGAGGACGTTTGCAGCGCCGTAAAGGTTGATCGACATGCCTGTCGCAAACTCTTCTTCGGCGTGGGACGATACAATCGCGGCCAGCAGGAAGACGACATCGGTGTCGTCAGTCACTGTTTGAGCGACAGCATTTGGATCTGCGATGTCACACACCACGGCTCGAACGTCAAAAGGCGCGCCGAACACAGCGGGTGTCTGCAGGTCTGCCAAGGTGAGGCTTGTGATGTCCTGTCCTCTGAGGGTGCCAGTTCTGGCTAAAGACTGCGCCAGTTTCTGGCCCAGAAAACCGCCGCCTCCGAGGATAAGAATGTTCATGGACGATCCACTTGCTGTTCTCAATTCGCGCGCATCAGCATAGCCCACGCGCTTTCGATATATTCAGATTTGAAACTATGTCCGCCCGCGTGCAGGCATTTCATCAAAATAGCCGCGTCGGTGTTGCGCCAGGCGTCGCAGGTCAGGCCTGTCAGATCCTTGGCGTCCGTCGCGCTATAGCCGCCGTTTGCGATATACATGGCCAGGGTTTTGTCGATGTCGCCCTGGTGGGTCTCGGCGATGGGACGTCCGGCCAGCGGCACGATTTTATCGGATGTGCCGTGGATGTGAATGATGTTGGCCCCCGGTGTGGCGCAGGATTGAGGCCCCGGCGCCCAGAAGGTTCCGGCGATGGGGATGAAGCCTGCGTAGTTCTCTGGTCTGGCGCAGGCGAGGTTCCAGACCATCATCCCACCTGCGGAAAACCCGGCCACCACGATGCGATCCGGGTCAATGCCGTGTTTCGACACAAGCGCGTCGCGCAGCGCGTCGAAATAGGCAATCTCGTCTACCTCGGGTGACGTGCTTTGAGCCGGGGCATTGGGAATGGACCAGTCATCCATGATGGCATCAGCGGCCACCAGTGCTACTCCCTGCTTTTCAGCCAGCGCTGCCAAAGACGCGTTGCGCATCGTGGCACGCGACGAACCTTTGTAGCCATGGGCAAAGATGAGGGCACCCGGAGGCGTGTTCCCAAGCTCTGGCGGCATCTGGATGCGGTAGCTGTGATCGCCGAGCGGGCAATCCGTTTCAGCGCCGCAGGCCGCGGCGCCGCCCGGCAAAACGGAGAGAGCAAAGAGAAGACCGATAAGATGTTTCATGACGCTGTTGTAGCATCCGATCAGAGGCTGAAAAGGGGGCAGAGTGCCTTGTCACGCGGTCTTGAGCGTATCACGTGAAAACGCCCCGCACGTGAATGCGGGGCGCGTCCTGCGTAAAGGCGATGCCTTTACTTGTGGTTTTTGTATTTCCCAGCTTCCATCGCATTGCCAATCAGCAGGGCTGCGATGCAGATGCCAATGGCAATCATGCTGTAAATACCGGTTGGGCCATCGGCACCGCCGACGAAAATCACGCCGCTGACGCCTTCCCAGGAACCGTTTTCATATGGAAAACCCATGATTTCTTTCTCCTAATTTCAGGTTACTGCGACGCCGGGGGTGATACCCCGATGCCTTCCGGGTAGGCCTGTGCTGGCACTTTAACCGTGTCGAGACCGGCGATTTCGGCGGCTTCTGGTACGCGCAGCATACCGAGCATTTTCAACACGATCGCTGTCGCCAGACCGGTGATCAGGCCAATGGCGATGAACACGATCGCACCCACGAGCTGACCGATGAGGCTTACGGTTGGAACCGTGCTGCCTTCTGGAACCGAGAAGTCCAGAACGGCCGGGTAGCCCGAGGCAAAGATGCCGAGCATCAGCATGCCGTAGATACCCATTGTGCCGTGAACCGTTACAGCGCCCACCGCATCGTCAATGCCCATACCTTCCAGCATATTCGCGGCAGGCTTCAGCATGACGCCTGCGCCAATCGCGATGATGAAGGTCAGCGACGGGAAGTAGATGTCGAGACCAGAGGCCACCGAAATCAGACCCGCAAGCGCACCGGACATCATCCAGAATGGATCACGCGTGAAGAGCCAAGCGCCGATGATGCCACCCGCAACGCCCATCAAGATGTTGAAGCTGAGTGCGCCGAGATTGATGGGGGTGCCATAGATGGTAGCGAAGTTGCTGCTCCACGACCAGGCTTCACCGCCGACAACCAGACAGGCCATCAGGAAGCCCCAGAAGCCCACGACGATGAGCATCAGGCCCATCGCTGTGAAGGGCATGTTGTGACCCGGGAGATCGTTTGCCGTACCATCTTCGTTGAACTTGCCGATGCGTGGCCCGAGCACGATCAGGACGCCCAGAGCGAAGAAGGCGGCAACGGCGTGCACAAGACCTGCTGCGCCGAAGTCATGCACACCCCAGTTTTGCACCAGCCAGCCGTCTGCGTGCCAGCCCCAGGCTGCTGCCAGTGTCCAGCTGAAGCCGCCCAGGACGATAGCACAGATGACAAAACCAACTGTTTGAATGCGTTCAATCACAGCACCTGACATGATCGAAGCCGTGGTCGCCGCAAAGAGCGTGAATGCACCCCAGAAGACGCCGTCGATCTGGTCTTCGGTGTTGGGGCCCATAAAGGCTGCGGATTCACCCCACGCCAAAGCAATGGAGCTTGCATATTCCGCGCCTGAGATGCCGTTTGGCCCTGCCGAGAATGAGAAGCCAGTTGGGAAGGCCCAGTAGACCCACCATCCAAAGAAGTAGAAGGCCGGGATCACGAATGCGAAGGCCAGAATGTTTTTCACGCCCGAGGAGAGCGCGTTTTTGGCGCGTGATGCACCCATCTCATAGGCCAGAAAGCCTGCGTGAATGATGATCATCAAGGGGATGGTCAGATAGTAATATGTCTCCGCGAACATGGTGTTCGTCAGGTTCCCCTTCGCCTCCATCTCGGCCACTTTGGCCGCGAGTTCCGCGAGTTGTTCTTCCATTTTTTTTATTCCCTCCGTGTTGTCCGGACGGCGCAGTCCCACACGCCTCGATTCCGGTGACGCCCTTACTCAAACTTGTGAATGCGCATCCGCCAAGAATTTTTTTTAACCTTTTGGGCACGCTCTTTTCTTGACTGGTGCGGAATTGCAAAGCTGGTCCCACAGGGTCGATCGACGCACCGTCCGAATGCAGCTGTGCTAACACAATGTTTTTAGGCGAGTTTTCAAAACACAAGACAAGTGACCTTAGGAATGCCCCAGTCTTTGGAAGAGGGATTTCTCCCACCTGGGGAATATTTTGCGCCTGAAAAGAAAATCCTGGCGATGCAAAGTGATGAACCAAAAATGATCCAAAAAATGCTTAAATATTGTGCATATCGCTGGAGCTAATCCAGTTTTGAAACCAAATTTGTACCAGATGTGGGGAACCCAAAGAGATCAGCGGTGTCAGTTCTGCTCTGGAATAACCTTACCGGGATTGAGGATATTCTTTGGGTCCAGTGCGCTTTTGATAGCCCACATCACGTCAAGCGCGACCTTGTCCTTGTGGCGCGCCATGGCGGGCAGTTTTGACAGGCCAACGCCGTGTTCTGCCGAGAAGGAGCCGCCCAGGGCGATTGCCTCTTCTTCGACCGCGCGATTGATGGCGGCATGGGTTTGGGTGTCTTGGGTGCTGGGCCAGGCTGTGAAATGCAGGTTGCCGTCGCCAAGATGGGCGACATTGAGCATCTTGATGCCGGGGTCGAGTGCCCGGATGCGGTTCTCAATGTGTTTCAGCAAATCCTCCATTCGGTCCACGGGGACAGCTATGTCATTGTCAACAATCGGGTCGTGCAGGCGCGAGAGTTCTGCGGCGGCCTCGCGGCGTGCCCACATCTCTGTGCGTTGGGCGTCGTTCTGGGCGATGACGGCATCAAGGACCTGACCGGTCTCGAGCATGTCAGACAGCAGTTGTTCGAGATGTGCCTGCACCGGGATCTCTCCGTCCGGGCCGGGCTTGGCCTCGCGCGACGACAGAGCGCCAAGCTCGACGAAGATATTCACATCGTAAAACTCAGCAAAAGGGGCGCGGGCCTCGGGGAAGCGTTTCAGATGCCCTTCGATGAAGCTGGCGGGCATATATTCGAAAGCTTCCACCGCGCCGCCGGTTTCGGCCTGAAGCGTGTTCAGAATGTCGATGGCAGAGGCCACCGAGGGGCAGGCCAGCATGGCCGACGCATAGGCACTGGGTTTGGGCATCAGTTTGACCACGGCAGCCGTGATGATGCCAAGTGTGCCCTCCGCTCCGATCATCAGGTCGCGCAGATCATAGCCCGAATTGTCCTTGTGCACTGCGCTCATCAGATCAAGCACGCGACCATCGGCAAGCACCACTTCAAGACCAAGGCAAAGGCCCCGCGTGCTGCCATATCGCACAACATTCGAGCCGCCCGCATTGGTGGAAAGGGCGCCGCCGATCATGGCCGAGCCGCGCGCGCCAAAGGTGAGCGGGAAGATCAGGTCATGGGCATCAACGGCCTCGTGGAGCTGTGACAGGATCACGCCGGCCTCTACAATCGCGATCCGCCCTTTGGGTCGGATTTCGCGAATGGCCGACAGCCGGTCGAGCGACAGCAGCAATTGCCCGTCGGCCCGTGTGCCTTTGGTAAGGCCCGTGCGCCCCGAAACGGGCACAACGGGCACCTCCAATTGATGCGCGATCCTGAGCGCCTCGGAGACCTCCTTGGTGTTTGCCGGTCGCAGCACGGCGAGAGGTTGGGATTGGATGGCGCCAGTCCAGTCGCGTGCAAAGGGCTCACCAGCCGGGCCGGTGAGTACGTAGGCCGCCCCAAGCACATCGCGCAAGGTATCAAGGAGCGTGGGATCTATCGGTCTCATGGCTCAGGATTGCGCGTCAATTGTCCACACATCAAGCCCAATTCGACCTGATTTATCCCTTGACGTGCGCGGGTCGCTGTCATACCTAGCGGCTCGGTTTGGCGGAGTAGCTCAGCTGGTTAGAGCAGCGGAATCATAATCCGCGTGTCGGGGGTTCAAGTCCCTCCTCCGCTACCAATAATCTCAATAGCTTAAATCGAAATTGGGCCTTGGAGGTCACGCCATATCCCTTTCTGGGGGACAAATGTGCTAAGCTTCGAGCAATTGCGCGAAGCGCTGGCGCCATTGAATTCATGATGGTTCGGCTAGCAGGCACTGCATAAATACGCGGCTTGTGGGTGTTTGATCATGGCTGGCTGAAGCGAAGAGACCCGGTGCTGTCTCGAGAGGAGCCCAACCTCGAATGGCTTGAGTGTGCGGCGCGCCGTTGGACCGTAGTCTTCAAAGCATTGGCCGACGGCGGCGAGTGCGGTTTTTATTTCTGAGACGGCATTTGCACCTAGGGCGGATTGCGCCCGTTCGCCGGGCAGCAGGCTCTCGCTAGGCGCGCCTTCGGCGAAGACAACCTCGTGGCGGTCGAGCAGGAAATGATGGTATTCGATAAATCCACCGCTTTTGCGAAAGACCTGCTCGCCGTCTAAGAGATCAACGGCGCGGGCAAAGGCGCTTGGGGTGCCGAAATTGAGTTCGATGCGCCAATCGCTGAGCAGTATGCGATGCTGTGGTGACACGACGAGGTCTCTGTCATTCCCCACAACCCCGGCGCGGATGACAATAGGGGCCAGCCTACCCTGTGCCGCAACAAGATGGGATCCGGTCCAGCGGATGGGCTGTGGACCGTGGTCGGCGGTATCCACCAAGGTGCCCGGTTCGAGCGTTTTAACGCTGCGGGGGCCGGTCGGTGTGCTGATCAGTGTGCCGGCGGCGTAGCAGACGATCTCGGCACCCAGACCAAGATGCGGCGTAAAGTCATCGTTTTCGACAATGCTGCCGACGATGTAGTCTTCGCCAGGTGGCGGCACACCATCGGGGAAAATCAGGAAATAGCCGTCTTCGCTTGCGCCGCCGACGATGTCGTTCAGATCGTTGTCATTGTTAAGATCAACATCAATAACGGCAACGCTATAGACAGTGCCATCGCTCGCGGTGATTTCAAACGTGTAGTCCCAGATTATTTGCCGAAAAACGCCGTCGACTTCGGCAACTTGTTCCCCAACGCCACCAAATTGCTCTTGTGCAGAGACCTGTTCGTTGGTCGGATCCCCGTTGAAAAGTGTCGCGCCATCGTTTTCTCGAACTGCGAAATTTGTTGTGTCGCCTGTCCATGTCCAGGTGCCGCCAAGAGTTGGCGCGAAAGCGTAGTCGACCGCAGAACCATTAACTGTGCTTTGCGTGCCAAAAATTGCGTTCTGGTAGCCGTAAAAGATAGGCATGTCTGAGTCCTCAAACGCGGAAGTCTTTCACTTCCTTGCCGGAAATCTCACATGTAATTGTGGCGTAACTAAGGGTAAAATTTGTTGCGCTTTAGGAAAAAAATTATCATAAGCTGTTGAAAGATATGAGGTTCTTGTCAGGGTGGTGGACCTGATTATGGGTGTTTCCGAATGCTATTCGCATCAGGAAAGTATCGATCGGCCAAGGTGGCGCGGGCGTTTTAGACACTTTTGCTGACTTAAGCCATTTCGCTTTGAACCCATTCCACGAATGCGCGGCTGGCTGGTGTCTGATCATGGCTGGCGGGGGTGAGCAGGAAATAGCCTTCGGGCAGTCTCGCGGTGCCTTGAAAAGGGCGAACGAGGTCCCCCGATGCCACAAGATCAGCGGCGAGTGTGTCATGGCTCATGCAGATGCCCACGCCATGAAGTGCTGCTTGCATGGCGATCACATAGGTCGAGGTGAGGTTGACCGTCTGGGCAGGGTCAAAGGAGGTCGCCGTTGCGCCGCACCAGTATTCCCAGTTGCCCATCATGCCGGAGCAGTCAAAGAGCCGTGCGGATTCCAGATCGAACCGCCCATCCTGATAGTCTGGGGTGCAGACCGGGTACATGGTGCTTGCTGGCATGGGCTCTGCTGTCGGTGACATGTCACCTGTGCGGCCAAAACGGATCTCCACCGGTGCATCATGGGCCGTGCGCTCGGGATCCCAGATGGCCGTGGCAATGTTGAGCGTGAGCCAGGGATGGGCCATGTAGAGGCGGCGCAGGCGCGGCGCCAGCCAGAACACCGAAAATGCCATGTTGCATTGTACCAAAAGCGTCTGACCGGGGTCTCCGCCGGTAAAAGACCGGGTGCCGCGCGCCAGAAGATCAAAGGCTTCCCGGATCGTCGGAAGGTAATTCGCGCCAGCCTCTGTCAGTTGCAGTGCCCGCGTGCGCCGCACGAAGAGTTCCCGGCCCAAGAATGCCTCGAGGCTGCGGACGTGCTGGCTTACGGCGGATTGGGTGAGGTTCAGCTCTTGCGCGGCCAGCGTGAAAGACAGGTGCCGTGCGGCGGCTTCAAAGGCACGCAGCCATGTCAGAGGGGGCAGACCAGAGGCAGACATCCGTACGCACGATCCATGTATTAATTTTATTAATGAAATGGCGCGGAATCTATCGTTTGTAAAGTTTTGGCGGCTTGGGCAACGTAGATTCGACACATAAAGGAGTGGTTTCATGCTGCAGCCCAAGTCAAATGAGACGCCAAACATCGCCTTTTGGCGTGAACGTGTAGAGCTTGCCGCTTCGTTTCGATGGACGGAACGGCTGAACATGCACGAGGCTGTGGCCAATCATTTCAGCCTCGCGGTGAATGAGGATGGCACGCAGTTCCTGATGAACCCTAACCAAGCGCATTTCAGCCGGATCAAGGCCTCGGAATTGCTGCTTCTGGATGCGAATGACCCTGAAACTCTGAACCGCCCGGGCGCGCCGGACCCAAGCGCCTGGGGCCTGCATGGCTCGGTGCATCGGCGTTGTCCGCATCACCGGTGCCTGATGCATGTCCATCCCATTCATGCCACGGTTCTGGCAAGCCTGGCCGACAGCAACATGCCGCCCATTGATCAGAACACGGCGACATTTTTCAATCGCTACGTGATTGACGAGGATTTCGGCGGTCTGGCCTTTGAGGACGAGGGCGAGCGCTGTGCGGCGCAACTGCAGGACCCGTCAAAGAAGGTCATGATCATGGGCAATCACGGTATTCTGGTGATGGGAGACACGGTCGCGGACTGCTTTAACCGGATGTATTATTTCGAGCGCGCCGCCGAGACCTATATCCGCGCGCTGCAAACCGGTCAGCCGATGCGGGTGCTTAGCGATGAGATTGCAGAAAAGACCGCACGGGAGATTGAAGAGTATCCCGAACAGTCGGAGCGGCATCTGGCAGAGCTCATGTCGATTCTGGATGACGAAGGTTCCGATTACGCGAACTGAGGGCGAAGTACATGAGCGACACAAGCCCGAACCAGTCGAAAGAGTGGAACTACCACCCCGATCTGCCTTTGCATGATCCGTCGGTCTTCCGGTGGCCGCCCCAGCCGGGATTCCTGATCCGATGGTTCGCGCGGAACTGGCTGACACTAAGCGAGCGGGTGATGATGGTTCTGCTCGCGGTGCTGGTTTGGGTCACGGTGTTTCCGTCGATTGAGACAGCCGAGTGGTTTGCCCTGGGATGGGTCTTACAGGTTTGGGCGGTGATCTTTGCGCTGGTGCTGATCGTGGCGGGTGCCTTGCACTGGTATTTCTATATTCACCGCGGTCAGGGCAAGGAGCTTAAGTTTGACCATCGCGGTCAGGCAAAGGGCAACCGTCTTTGGAGCTTTGCCAATCAGGTGCATGACAACATGTTCTGGTCGCTTTCCAGCGGTGTCGGTATCCTGACAGGGTTTACGGTGATTACCATGTGGCTGATGGCCAACGGCTATGCCCCGGTGATCACCGCCTCGAGCCATCCGGTTTGGTTTGTCATTTCGCTGGTGTTTTTGCCGATCTGGTCGGCGTTTCATTTTTACTGGGTTCACCGGCTCTTGCATGTGCCTGTGCTCTACAAACGTGTGCACAGCCTGCATCACCGCAACGTCAATGTCGGGCCCTGGTCCGGGTTCTCGATGCATCCTATTGAGCATCTGCTTTATTGTTCATCGCTGTGCATTCACTGGGTCGTGCCGAGCGACCCGATCCTTCTGATATTCCACGTGATCTATCTTGGACCCGGCGCCGCGATGACGCATACGGGTTATGAGGATTTGCTGATCAAGGATAAGCGGCGGCTGGCGTTGGGCACGTTCTATCATCAACTGCATCACCGGTATTACGAGTGCAATTACGGCAATCAGGAAATGCCCTGGGATCGGTGGTTCGGCACGTTTCACGACGGCAGTGCCGAGGCGACGGCAGAGACGAGAGCGCGCAAGAAACGGATGTATGACAGCTAATTTGGGCGGAAGTCTTTTCTGAAAAGACTTCCCAGAAGCTTTTCGAAAGCTCTTGGGGCTTCAGGCGTGACCGGCCTCGGAGGACAGTGTCACCGAGCTTACGCCAAGCTTGTTCAGCGCGGCCTCCCATTTGCCGTCATCCTGTGGGCCAAAGACCAGATCCGGGTCCGCCTCGACCGTCAGCCAGGCGTTCTGCGAAATCTCTGATTCGAGCTGCCCTGGCCCCCAACCTGCATACCCAAGAGCGATCAGGCTCTGTTTTGGCCCCTGTCCGCTGGCGATATCTTCGAGAATATCGAGCGTAGCCGTCATGCCGAAAGCGTCATTGACGTCGAGTGTCGAAAGCGACGAGCGGTGTGCGCCATCATGCAGGACAAACCCGCGTCCGTTCTCAACCGGACCGCCGAAATGCACGGGCAAATCCTTCGTTTCCATGTTTCGGGCGATGTCGAGCTGATCGAGAAGATCGTTCAGGCTCAGGCCATTGGCGGGTTTGTTGACGATAAGGCCCATCGCGCCTTCGGCTGAATAGGCGCACATGAAGACTACCGATTGTGCAAATCTGGGGTCGCTCATGGCGGGCATGGCGATCAGTAATTTTCCGGTCAGATCTATTTCGCGCACAAGGGGCCTCTGAGACTCACCTGCCTATGATGGGCGTCGCAATCGCGCGGCGCAAGCGTGCTCTCTTGGCATCAGCAGAGAATCTCGCTTGAATGTGAGTTGGATTTTATCGGCCAGATGGGCATTTCAGCTGTTATGAAACCGATTCTGACATTTTTGGGCGCCGCTGTCTTTGCAGTCTTTGGGACGCTGTCATCTGCGCAGAGCTTTGTGCTTGATGATGTGGTCAAAGCGCATGTGATCCCCGGCTGGCGCGCGGCCGATGGCCAACATATAGCGGCGCTGCATCTTGAGTTGGGTCACGGATGGAAGACATATTGGCGGGCGCCAGGCGATGCTGGCATTCCGCCGCGTTTCAACTGGTCCGGTTCGCGCAATCTTGCGCGGGTCGAAGTCGAATGGCCGATGCCCAAGCAGATCCCACAGGGACGCTACATGACCATCGGCTATGATGGTCCTGTCACATTGCCGCTTCGCATTGCGCCCAAGACGGCTGGGCAGGCGATTTCGCTGACCGGCGAGATTGAGCTGGGTGTCTGCCGCGAGGTCTGCATTCCGGTCAAAGTGTCTGTTGCACAGGATTTGCCAAGCGGCAAAGGCAAACGAGATCCGGCGATTGTGGCGGCTTTGGCGTCGCTCCCTTACTCCGCATCTGAGGCCGGTGTGTCGCATGTGGCCTGCCGCCTGTCACCTACACAGGACGGCGTGCAATTGTCTGCGGTTATCACCATGCCGTCTCAGGGCGCGCGCGAGGTTGCCGTTTTTGAGGCAGGTGATCCGAATATCTGGGTGGCTCCAAGCACGGCGCAGCGAAAGGGTGGTCAGCTCGTGGCACAGACCTCTATGCAGCATGTGTCGGGTAAATCCTTTGCGCTCAAGCGGTCGGATGTCCGTATCACCGTGCTTGGTCAGGGGCGCGCGGTCGAGATTCAGGGTTGTCCGGCAGGCTGATGTCCACGTCGGGTCAGCGCCACGGCCAGATAGCAGAGAACCAAAAGCACGCTCAGACCCACCAGAAAGGCCACAAAAGCGATTGGCATGGGGTTGTCAGCGGCAGGAGAGATGCCTGACAGGAACCCTGGAAGGGCTCCGTTAAAGGCCGTCGAGCCTAATGTCAAAGCCATCCAGATAATCGAAAGCAGAAGCCCGCTGCCAAGTGCGATCTGCATCCCTGCTTTTCGGGTTTGCAGGCCACGGCGCATCGAGCGGGTATAGCGCTGCACATCGTTTTGCATGGCAACGATTGCGGGGACCAGGATCAGGACAAGAACCATCCCGAAGCCAAGCCCGTAGACAAGCGTGATCACCGCAGGCTTGATGAACTGGGCCTGGGTTGACTGCTCAAAAAGCAAAGGTGTGAGGCCCAGCACGGTCGTGAGCGTTGTCAGCAGCACCGGACGCAGCCGGTCACAGGCCCCCTCGATGATGGCCGGAAACACCGCTCTGTCGCGTCGGTGCTCGTCAATCGTTGTCACCAGAACGATTGAGTCATTGATGATGATGCCCACCATGCCCAGCAGGCCAATGACGCTGAACATGCTGAAAGGAATGTCCCAGTAAGCATGGCCCCAGATGGCACCGACCAGACCGAAGGGGATGATCGCCATGACGACAATAGGTCGGGTCCAGCTTGCAAAGACCCAGGCAAGGACAAGGTAAATGCCGGCCAGCGTCAGGATAAGCCCGGTGCGGGTGTCCTTGAGAAACTCATTTTCCTGTTCCGACAGGCCGCCCAGCCGCCATTCGACCTGAAAGCGGCTTGCAATGTCCGGCAGAATGTCTTGTCGCAAGGCCTCGGTCACGGCTTGAGCGCGGGCAGGATCATCCTCGGCGACATCTCCTGTAACGTTCACAAGACGGATGCCGTTTTCGCGCCGGATGGTGGAAAAGCCGATGCTTTGCTGGACGCTGACGATATCGGCAAGAGGAACGTAGGCCCCGGAGGGCGAGCGGATCTGCATGGCTTCCAGAAAATCAGCGGTGATTTCGTCCTCTGGCAATTCCACGCGAATTTCAGTGCTGCGGGGGCCAAAGGGGTAGGTGGCGGCCTCGATCCCGCTGAGACGATGGCGGATGACGCGGCCGAGCGTATCGGTGGTAAAGCCAAGCGCCTGTCCCTGTGCGGTCAGTTCAAGGATCACTTCGCGTTTGTCATAGGCAAGATTGTCCTGAACAGCGGAGACTTCGGGGAAGCGCAGCAAAGCTTCTTTCAGAGATTCAGAGGCGGCTTTGAGCGTATCGGCAGAGGCCCCGAAAAACTCGATATCAAGCGCGTCGCCGCCGGGTCCTGCCCGCCAGCCGCGAAAGCTAAGTTCTTCGACAAGAGGATGACGGTTCACGCGGTCCTGCAACTCTCCGACAAAAGCAAAGCTGGAATAGGGGCGCAAATCGGCGTCGATAAGTTCGATCGAGATGCCGCCAAGCTGATCGGGGTCTTTTGTGTCCGCACCGGCGAGGCCGAAGCCCGCATTGCCGCCGATCTCGGCCAGAACGAAATCAAGCGGATTGGTCCCGTGGCGAGCTTCGTAGTCCGCGCCAAGTTCTTCTGCGGCACGCTGCAGCTCTTGCATCATGGCCAGCGTGTCGGCGCGTGTCGCACCCGGTGCCATCATGAAATTGCCGGTCACGCTGCCGCGCTCTGGTGCATTGAAAAACCGCCATTGCACGTCACCCTTGATGAACAAAGCCGCCTGTGTGGCGAGCAAAAAGACAATCGCAGCCAGAACCGGATATCGTGCCGCGATCACAAGCGACATGAAGGGTCGAAACAGCGTTTCACGCACCCAGGTGAAGCCCCGGTTCACCGTGCGACTTGGCCAGTCATACCAGCGTTCGCGGCCCGCATGCGTCAAGGCATGCGACATGTGGTTTGGCAGGATCAGGAAACATTCGATCAGCGAAGCAACCAGCACCGCGATGACAGTAAATGGGATCGCATAGATCAGATCGCCAAAGCGTCCGCCGACAAAGACCAGTCCGAAAAAGGCGATGAGTGTGGTGAGCGTCGCGCAAAACACCGGAAGGGCCATGCGTCGCGCCGCGCGCTCGGCGGCCACAACCGGGCTTTCGCCGAATTTTCGCACCCGGGCGTCGGCGTGCTCTCCTACAACGATGGCGTCATCCACCACGATGCCCAGAGTGATGATCAGCGCAAAGAGCGAGACCATATTGATGGTCAAACCACCAAGATACATCAGCGCAATGGTGGTCAGCATGGCCACCGGGATGCCCGCAGCGACCCAGAAGGCCGTGCGCGCATTGAGAAACAGGAACAGTAGCCCGATGACAAGCGCAAGACCGGTCAGCCCGTTGTCGAGAAGGGTTTGAAGCCGGGCCGAGATCGCCTCTGACCGGGTGCGTATCAATTGCGCGTCAACACCCTTGGGCAGCGTGCGCTGCATGGCTTCGGTGATGTCTTCAACCTGGCCCTGAATGGCAATGGCATCTCCTTGCGCCGAGCGATCAACGCGGATGGTGATCGCCGGGCTGTCATCGACAAAATAAGACCGAACCCGGTCAATGCCTTGTTCACGTACATTGGCAATATCGCCGATTGTCAACTTGGTGCCGTCAAGATTTGACCGCAGCACAATGCCTTCGATTTCGCGCGCATCGCGTTTTTCGACACCGACCCTTACACGCGTGTCACCACCGGATATGTCCCCGGCAGGATCAGCTTCAACCTCTTCTTCAATGGCCGCGGCAATCTCGGCCATGGTGATGTCAAAGGCCAGCAGGTTCGTTGTCGGCACTTCAATGATGGTGCGCGGATCGGCAATGCCGCGGATCGTGGTGCGCGTGACGCCTGCATCATAAAGCCGTAAGACTAACTCATCGGCATATTGACCGATCTGCGTGACATCAACCGGACCCGAGATCACCACATCTGTGACGCGGTCGCGCCAGACGCCCCGTGTCACCGTGGGTTCTTCTGCATCTTCGGGCAGGTCGGTGACGGTGTTGACGGCACTCTCCACCTCGGAGGTGGCGCGTGCCATATCCCAGCCGGGTTCAAATTCAAGCACGATGCTGGCGTTTTCTTCCCGGCTTGTGGCCGCGCTTTCGATTACCCCTTCGACAGCCAGAAGTGTCGGTTCCAGAAGCTGGACCACAGCGCTGTCCATGTCCTCGGCGCTGGCGCGGTCCCAGATGACATCGACCGTGACGTTGTCAACGATCACATCGGGAAAGAACTGTGCCTTCATGCGCGGCGCGGCGGCCAGCCCCAGCATGATCAACAGCACCATCAACAGATTGGCTGCAGTGCGGTGGCGGGTGAAATAGGAGATCACGCCACCTGCATGGCCGGGAAGGTCGCGTATCATCTGCCCTACCCACCCATTCGGCGTTCGAGCCGCTCAACCACTCGCGCCGGCACGCGGGGCTGGGTGAGCTGGCCTAACAGGCGTTCTTTGACGGCATCCGGCATATCGTTGCTAGTCTGCACGAACTCTTGCAGCTTCTGGCGGCGCAGTTCGGTGAGTTCCATAAGATCTGCCGCCGCCTCTTGCCGCGCTTCGGCGAGAGGCTCGGATATGCGCACCTGAAGGCCGGGGCCCAAAAGCGGCGTGCGTTGGGCGACAATGTTCAGACCTTCAAGATCATCGCCACGGACCAGGATTTCGTCCCCCTGTCTGCGAAGCAATGTCACGCGCTTTGCAACAAGGCGACTGTCATCACCCACCGCCAGGACCAACCCATCTGCGCCCAAGGCGGCTGCGGGCAAGCGAATGACGTTTTCGATTGCAGGCTCAATGATTTCAACCGTGACGAAATCACCAGGCTTCAAGCCCACCGGGTCTTCAAGCTCGGCAAAGACAAGTCGACCGGTCTGGCCATCTTCAACCGATCCGCTGTCGCGGGTGATTTTGCCGGCGCTTTCAATCTCGACGCCAAAGACGTCCAGACGCGCCCGAACCGGCGTCTCGATCAGATCGCCGGTTTCGCTTAGCAGTCTTGCGTGTTGCGCGGTGGACAGGCGAAAGGCCACGTCAAGACTTGCGCTGTCGACCAGATCGGCGAGTTTCTCATTGGCCGAGACAAACCGCCCCTCGACCACGGTAACGTCGCCCAATGTCCCCGAGAAGCCTGCCTCGATGCGCGTGTCATCAAGGATTTTGCGCGCCTCCTCAAAGGCGATGCCTGCGCGTACCAGCCGAGTTTCGGCCTGATCGACGCGCGCTTCTGCCATAGCCAGAGCCTGCCTGCGGGACAGAACGGTCTGATCTGCCTGAGCCATTTCAATCTCTGCAAGCTCCACGGCGGCGGCCGTGCCCACACCGCGAGTCTGCAGATCAAGCTGGCGCGTCAGGGCCTTGTCCCGCAACTCTGCCTGAGCGCGGGACGCAGCAAGGTCATCTTGTGCGAGCTTCAGGCCACGCTCTGCTTCTCGTTCTTCCGCTTCTGCATCGATCAGGTCACTTTTTGCGCGTTCCAGGGCAAATTGCGCATCTGCCGGGTCAATGCGGGCGAGAAGCTCACCTGCCTTGACGCGCCCGCCGTTTTCGAAATTTGGCGCAAGTTCGACAAGCGTTCCACCGGTCCGCGCGCGAATTTCTAGTGTCCGGCTGCTGAGAACCTCGCCAAACGCAATCAGCGTCGGGGTTTCGGTGCCCGGCGTGGCGGTGACGGTGTTCACAACGAAAACGCGTTCCCGACGCGGCGCGGAAGGCGCTTGGGCCTCGATCCGTTCCTGAATGGCGGAGTAGACGATCTGTCCGGCATAGAAAAACAGGCCCAATGTCAAAGACAAAAGGAACACACCGGTCAGGCTTTTGCGTAAAAACCGCATCAGATCGGGCCTTTAGGGCGGCGGGGCCGCAGTGAAATCATTCTAGTAAGATAGCGATAAATGCCAAGATTTCGAAGTCTTACGCGCGTAGCTGTTACTTCCGTCGCAGATGCTCATCCAATCTGGGCATGATTTCCACGAAATTGCAGGGGCGGTGGCGATAGTCGAACTGGTATTGCAAGATCTCGTCCCACGCATCTTTGCACGCGCCGGGACTGCCGGGCAAGGCAAAGAGATATGTGCCGCCTGCCACACCACCCGTGGCGCGGGATTGCACTGCGCTCGTCCCGATTTTCTGCATGGAGACAATCGTGAAAACCGTGCCAAAAGCATCGATTTCCTTCTCATAGACGTCGCGATGGGCCTCGACTGTGACGTCCCGGCCCGTCAGGCCGGTGCCGCCGGTCGATAGAACAACATCAACGGTTTCGTCAGCAATCCAGGTGCGCAGTTGCGCGGCGATCTGATCACGTTCGTCCTTGATGATGCGCCGCTCAGCAAGATGGTGCCCCGAGGCCGTGATCCGGTCGGCCAAAACATCGCCCGACTTGTCTTGTGAGGCGTCACGCGTGTCGGAGACGGTCAGAAGGGCGATCCGGACCGGAATGAATTCCTTGGTATCGTCGATGCGGGACATGGGACAACCTGTGGATGGTGGAATCAGATATCGAACCAGTTGGGGCGCGGCCCGAGATTGGCAATACGGGTTGCGCCAATCTGTCCGTTCTGTCCCCAGCTGTCATGGATATGCCCACAAACCGCGAGCTTGGGCTGAACGCGCTCAATGGCATCGCGAATGGCGGTTGAGCCGACCGAATGCCCTTGAGACGTCTGGTCGGCAACACCTTTGGGCGGGGAATGCAGGACAAGAATATCGGCAGAATCGCAAGCCGACAGGGCCTCATCAGCCTGCGCTTCGGTCATGTCGCAGGACCAGTCACCAAAGGGTGTAACGGGGATGCCGTAGCCCAGCCCAAAGAAACGGACCCCGTCGATGTCGCAGGCCGATCCGTGCAGAACTTCGGCTGTTACCGGTGCGGCGTCCCGCAACTCGTCAGCGCTTTCGGCATTGCCGGGAACCAGCACCATCGGGCAGGCCATGCCGCTCAACATGTCCATCGCCTGATCAAGCCCCTGCCGGTGATTGCAGAAATCCCCGGCCCCAATCACAAGATCAGCCTTGGCGCTGGCTTCGACCAGCTCTGCGGCGCGATTGCGGGCCATATGCAGATCGGAAAACGCAAGTATTTTCATGCGGATGACCCCAAACGCGCCTTCAGTTCCAGAAGGTCGGCCCAAGCCTCCCGCTTTGCCGCTGGATTGCGCAAAAGATAGGCGGGATGAAACATAGGCAGTGCGGGTTTTCCATAGGCTTCGGCCCAAGTGCCGCGCAGGCGCGTGATCCCGCGGCGACCCAGCCCCGCATCGCAGCTGATATTGCCCATGAGCACCAAAAGGTCAGGGTTCACAAGGTCGACATGGCGCTGCATGAAAGGGCGCATCATGGCGATCTCTTCTGGCGTCGGGTCGCGGTTCTGTGGTGGGCGCCAGGGTAGGATGTTCGTAATATAGACCGCGTTTTCAGCGGCTTGGGCGTGCCTGTCCATATCGATGGCAGCAAGCATCTTGTCCAGAAGTTGCCCGGCGCGGCCAACAAATGGTTTGCCCTGCTGATCTTCGTCTCGGCCAGGGGCTTCTCCGATGATCATGATGCGGGCGATGGCGTGTCCGTCTGCGAAAACCAGATTGCGCGCACCGCGCTTGAGATCGCAATGCTCGTAGGCGGCAAGGGCTTCTTGCAGCCCAGCAAGATCGGCGGCGTTCTCGGCAGCGGCCCGCGCGTCGCCAATCGGGTCTTTGCTGGAAGTGGACAGAGCCGGTGCTGGCACAGACTTGGGCTTTGGTGTCTCAATGCGATCCGGCACCGCGTACCGATCAACGGGCGAATCTGCGATGGCCTCGGTCGCGCCGAGATCGATCTGCCATTCAAGTTGGGCCAATGCGGTATGAGCATCCGATTCCATGACCTGACTCTAGGCCGCTTCTTCGGCAAGGGAAACGGGCCGAATTGGCACGTCGGTATCACGTCGGTATTGCGTCGGTATCACGTCGGTGCCTTGTGGCCTCTTGCTCTTGTGCGTCCACCGCCCTTATAAGCGCAAAAATTCCGGAACGGAGCGCTTGATGGCCTTTTCGCATTCGCACCTTTTGGGGATCGAACCCCTGTCGCCGGATGATATCAACGCCATTCTCGATCTTGCCGAGCAATATGTGAAGCTCAACCGCCGCGAGGTGAAGCACGGCGATGCTCTTGCCGGTCTCACCCAGATCAACATGTTCTTCGAAAATTCCACCCGCACGCAGGCGAGTTTCGAGATTGCAGGCAAGCGGCTGGGCGCGGATGTGATGAACATGGCGATGCAGGCCAGTTCGATTAAAAAGGGCGAGACGCTGATTGATACGGCGATGACGCTTAATGCCATGCATCCTGATCTTCTGGTGGTCCGACACCCGCAATCGGGTGCGGTGAACCTGCTGGCTCAGAAGGTGAAATGCGCTGTTCTGAATGCCGGTGACGGGCGGCATGAGCATCCCACGCAAGCCTTGCTTGATGCGTTGACGATCCGTCGCGCCAAGGGGCGGCTGCATAGGCTCAATATCGCGATTTGCGGTGATATTGCCCATAGCCGCGTGGCGCGCTCGAACATCCTTTTGCTTGGCAAGATGGAGAACCGGGTGCGTCTGGTTGGGCCGTCAACGCTCATGCCTTCGGGCATCAAGGAGTTTGGCGTCGAGGTTTACGAGTCGATGCATGAAGGCCTCAAAGACGTGGATGTCGTCATGATGCTCCGCCTGCAACGCGAGCGGATGGATGGCGGGTTTATTCCGTCAGAGCGGGAATACTACCACCGCTTCGGGCTTGATGCCGAGAAACTGAGCCATGCCAAACCCGATGCAATCGTGATGCATCCCGGACCGATGAACCGGGGTGTGGAAATTGACGGCGAGATTGCTGACGATATCAACCGGTCTGTCATTCAGGATCAGGTCGAGATGGGCGTGGCGGTGCGTATGGCGGCTATGGACCTTCTGGCACGAAACCTGCGGGCGCGGCCAAAAGAGGTGCAGGCGTGAAGGAAGCGCTGCAAGTTCGGAAGAATGAGCGTGGTGTCGTTCGGCTCTTTACCGCGGATGCGGACGCCGCAGGGCCGAAGATGTCGACCGAACCTGACTGGGCGGCAGATGAACATGATCCACCATGGCCGCTCCGGGATGCTTTGGGCGTTGATTATCTGGATGCAGATTTCATCGAGCTTTTCGATGTGCGTGATCTCGATGAGCTTGGGCTGTCTGGCTACATGGTCGAGGGGCTTGGGATCGCTGCGAAGGACGTCACGCCGCATATCGCGCAACTTGAGGCAATCTCTGGGAAGGTGCTGTTCGTTTTCTCCAGCGCGCTTGGCGGGTTTGAGACGACCATTCGTCCAAAAGCACCGCTGCGCTGGGTCGGCACCTTCGTGGAGGAACGGGCTCCGGTGAGTTTTGAACCGCTTGCCTCGGACGCCGCGCAGGGCCATGTCGCGACGCCCACAAAAGCACCGCCCTCTGATGCGGCGATGTCGGGGCGCGTGGCGATGGTTGCGCTATTAGTGATCTTTGCACTCACGGCCGTGGTCATTTGGGTGGCGTCATGAGTGAGGCCTACACAGTCATGACCCCCACCGTCACATTGCAGGAGGGCGAAACGGTGCAGCACAGTTTCCACGCTGATCGTGGCACCTATTGGCGCGATCATGCGTGGCTGGCCGCAGCGGCTATGGCCGTGGGGATGGTCGCGCTTTGGTTTTTGGGCAATCCGCATGTCTGGACCGGTGCTGTTGGGGGCCTTGCCGCCATTGCGGTTCGAGCCGGGTATCTGGCTTCGGATGAGCTGAAAGCACGGTGGGATCTGACGGATCGGCGGTTGCTAGGGCCGCTGAGCAAGGATGTCGCGTTGAGTGATATAGCAGAGCTGCGTGTCCTGGGGTCCGCGGTACAGATTGTGACCAAAGGTGGAGATAAACACCTGATGAAGTATCAAAGCGACCGCGATGCGACACGACAACTGATCGAGGCGGGCATGGGGGTCAGGACATGAGCATATTTCTCACCAATGCCAGGTTGATTGATCCCGAACAGGGGACGGAGGAGATCGGCGCGGTTCTGGTTGATGACGGGGTGATCAAGGAACTGGTTTATGGAGGAAATCCAGATCTTGGTGTGAAAACCGTGGATTGCGGCGGCAAATGTCTTGCGCCGGGGATTGTCGATATTGGCGTGAAGGTTTGCGAGCCGGGCGAACGACACAAGGAAAGCTATCGGTCTGCCGGGACGGCGGCGGCAGCAGGTGGGGTCACCACCATGGTCACGCGGCCTGACACGCTGCCTGCCACAGACAACCCCGAGGCACTGGAGTTCCTCGAACGTCGGGCCAATGCGGCAGCGCCTGTGAACGTCTTGCCGATGGCGGCGCTGACCAAAGGCCGTGAAGGCCGGGAGATGACCGAGATCGGGTTTCTGATGGATGCCGGAGCCGTAGCCTTTACCGATTGCGACCATGTGGTGCGAGACGCCAAGGTCCTTGGCCGCGCGCTGAGCTATGCGCGCTCTTTGGGTGCGCTGGTGATCGGCCATGTGCAAGAGCCGGGCCTGAGCGCAGGGGCGGCTGCAACATCTGGCAAGTTTGCTTCGCTGCGCGGGTTGCCGGGGGTGTCGCCAATCGCCGAGCGGATGGGGCTGGAGCGTGATATCGCCATGATCGCGATGACCGGCGCGCGCTATCATGTCGATCAGATCACAACCGCGCAGGCCCTGCCGGCCCTTAGGCAGGCGAAAGAAGAAGGGCTTGATATCACGGCGGGCACGTCGATCCATCACCTCACCCTCAATGAGTTTGACGTGGCCGATTACCGGACGTTTTTCAAAGTGAAGCCCCCCTTGCGATCCGAGGAAGATCGAATGGCGATTGTGGAGGCTTTGCGCGAAGGGCTGATTGATACGCTGAGTTCCATGCACACCCCGCAGGATGAGGAAAGCAAGCGATTGCCATTTGAAGAGGCCGCAAGCGGCGCCGTGGGGCTTGAGACATTGCTGCCAGCGGCGCTCAGGCTTGTGCATTCGGGTGATCTTGATCTGCCGACACTCTTTCGTGTGCTGTCCCTTAACCCTGCCAAACGGCTTGGTCTGTCCTGTGGACGGATGGCCAAGGGCGCGCCTGCGGACCTGATCCTGTTTGATCCTGATGTGCCTTTTGTGCTCGATCGCTGGGCGTTGCGGTCCAAGTCAAAAAATACGCCGTTTGACGGACAACGGATGCAAGGTAAGGTCCTTGCGACCTATGTGGCAGGTCGGACCGTTTACGAGATGCAAGATGCCTGAAATCCTTTCAAGCATACCGATTCTGGTGCTGTGGGGCGCGATTGGCTATCTGCTCGGCTCCATACCGTTTGGTATGGTCCTCTCGCGGGTGATGGGGCTTGGAGACCTGCGCAAGGTTGGCTCGGGCAATATTGGTGCGACGAATGTCCTGCGGACCGGAAACAAGGCCGCGGCGGCTTTGACTGTGCTGCTTGATGGGGCAAAAGGGGCGGTTGCGGTCTTTCTTGCACGGGTGCTTGCCGGGGAGGATGCGGCGCAACTGGCGGCTTTGACGGCCTTTCTGGGCCACTGCTTTCCAGTCTGGCTTGGATTTCGCGGCGGCAAAGGTGTTGCGACATTTCTTGGTCTGATGCTGGCGCTGGCCTGGCCCGTGGGCATTGCCTGTTGCCTGACATGGCTTTTTGCGGCGGTGGTGACGCGCATCTCTTCGTTGGCGGCGATTTATGCAGCTGCTCTTTCGACCATCTGGATCGTGCTTCTGGGCTACAAAGATATGCTGCTTCTGGGCTCTGTTCTGACGGTGCTGCTTTTTGTGCGCCACTGGGCCAATATCAAGCGGCTGCGGCAGGGGACGGAACCGAAGATCGGCCAAAGCTGATGCAAAGCTTTCTTGCGGCGTTTGATGCGTTGCCGGAGGGCACGTTTACCGGATCTGCGCATGGGCGACGCTATGTCGTTGTGCGGCAGGTCGGCGGGGCCATTCAGAAGCTCGTGGCCGAAGAACTGGGTGGCAAGGATTACATCAGCCTTAACCTTTATCGCCTGCATAGCGGCGCACAGCTTAAGCCTTGCGAGATGCCGACAAAGAAGGTTGTTGATTTCGTAATGGACCTGAAAGTCGAGGCGTAGGCCGGCAGCGCGGCGGGATGCTCAGTAGCTGTATTCGGCGTAAATATGGCTCAGGTCGCCGTTCCAGTCTCCGTCGTACTTCTCCAACAGCTCATCGGCCGGAACCTGACCGCTTTCGACGCTTTCGCGCAGGGCGTTCAGGAAATGTGTCTCGTCAGGCACGAGGCCGCCAGCGCCTGGTATTGCGCGCGCTTTGAGCCCAGCTTCGGCAAGATCGAGAACCTCGCGCGCCAGATCTTGCATGTTGATTTTGCCAACCCTTGCGTCCAACGCCTGCTCACTGGCGGCAACACGCAGGGCATCGCGGGTTTCCGCATCCCAGCCTTTGACCAGATCCCAGGCGCCATCAAGCGCTGATTGATCATACATCAATCCAACCCAGAAGGCGGGCAGCGCGCAAAGCCTGCGCCATGGGCCGCCATCCGCACCGCGCATTTCCATGAACTTCTTGATCCGCGCTTCGGGGAAAACAGTTGTGAGGTGATCGGCCCAATCGCTGAGCGTCGGGGTCTCACCCGGCAGGGCGGGCAGCTCTCCCTTGAGGAAATCGCGGAAGGACTGGCCAAGTGCGTCAACGTATTCGCCATTGCGGTAGACAAAATACATCGGCACATCGAGCGCATATTCGGCCCAGGCTTCAAAGCCGAAGCCCTCATCGAAGACAAAGGGCAGCATGCCGGTGCGATCTGCATCCAGATCGCGCCAGACACGAGCGCGCCAGGATTTGTGGCCATTTGGTTTGTTCTCAAAGAAGGGCGAGTTGGCGAATAGAGCGGTGGCAACCGGTTGCAGGGCAAGAGCCACGCGCAGCTTCTGAACCATGTCTGCCTCGGAGCTGAAGTCGAGATTGACCTGCACCGTACACGTGCGGAACATCATCGATTTGCCCATTGTGCCGACCTGATCCATGTAGGATTTCATCAGCTTGTATCGCCCTTTGGGCATCATCGGCATCTGGTCATGGGTCCAGACCGGGGCCGCGCCCAATCCGATAAAGCCGACACCCACTTTGTCTGCAATGTCCTTGACGTCTTTGAGGTGCTCATTCACCTCATCGCAGGTCTGGTGAATGCTTTCCAGAGGCGCGCCGCTAAGCTCAAGCTGGCCACCCGGTTCAAGCGAGACATTGGCCCCGTCCTTGGTAAGGCCAATGAGATTGCCACCCTCTTCCAACGGGGCCCATCCGTGCAGATCGCGCAGCCCTTCCAGAACGGCGAGAACGCTTCGCTCACCGGCATATGGAATGGGTTTGAGCGTGTCTTTGCAATAGCCGAACTTCTCGTGCTCGGTTCCGATGCGCCAATCTTCGCGTGGTTTGCATCCGCTTTCGAGATATTCGGCGAGCTGCGCCATGTTCTCGATGGGGCCACCGCCGGATTGTGGGATGGACATAAGAGCAGCCTCCTTGATCGCCGCGCCTGATCGGAGGCCAGAAGTGACGCCATTCTCCCGGAGTGTCAATGCGCCGGGGGCAGCGATTGCCGTTCACGTCAAGTCACGATGACCTGAGAGACCCGTCACAGTTCTGGAAACCGTCGGCAGCGACCGCCACATTCGGTTCGGACGAACGCCAAGCAACTGCTGGAGAAAACAAAATGACTGATAAAATTTCGAGACGAAGCCTTTTTACCTTCGGTCTGGCTGCCGGAACGGCATTGGCTCTGGCGCAACCTGCACTTGCCCGTGGCGGTCCGGATCCTGAGGACAGGCTGACCGCACAGCAACGGCGCGCCCTTGAAAAAGAGCGGCAGAACGCACGCGCCAAAGCACGCAGGAAAGCAGAAGAAGAGCGTCGGAAAATCAAAAGATAATGGCGACACGCCGCGCGACCGGTTTCTCGGTTAACCGGTGTCACCTGAGACGGTTTCGCGGCGGCGCTTTACGCGTCCAGATGTGACGTATCTCTTTTGACGTGCCGCGCTGCGCCGAAATCAGCGCATCGCTGCGCAGGCCGGGCAGGGTTGAGAACGCATCAAAGAGCAGATCATTTCCCGCCGCGGAGATCGGAATGAAAAGCTGCGGCTGGCCGGGTTGCGACAATCGCCAGTGTGCGGGTTCTCCTGTTGGATCAAAAGCCAAATCGGACATTTCGGCCAGGTCAATACTGCCACCGGTGAGCGGGCCGAAATAGGTGACGCGGCCTTCATCGATTTGCACAAGTCCGGGGCCGCCGGTGTTTGAGCGAAACCGCCCGCGTTGCACCCCAGTGATGGCAAGCACGACGCCCGCGACACAAAGCGCTGTCCCGACCCATGAGACAATGCCGTTGAACGCAATGGCCCACCAAGCCCCGACCATCAGAACGCCCAGCCCGATAAGCGCCTCGCGCCAGCGCTTAAGCTGCCGAGAGGCTTCTGGCCGGACAAAGCTCATCGCCAGTCTCCAAGGGCTTGCTGCCAAAGGGCGAGTGCCGCGACCGCGGCCGTATCGGCACGCAGAATGCGAGGGCCGAGGCTGATGGCATAAGACTGCGGCAATTGGTTGAGGTGTTGACGCTCCGCATCGGAAAACCCGCCTTCCGGGCCAATCACGATCGCCCACGGCTCGCCTGCTGCAGCGCCCGTGCCTTTAAGCTCTGGAAGAGCCGAGGCCGGGCCAGCCAGCGCTTCGTCACAGAAGAGAATGCGGCGATCCTCTGGCCATTGGCCAAGCACTGTCCCCAGTTTCTGCAAATCGGCGACGTCCGGCACGAAGGTTCCGCCACATTGCTCTGCGGCCTCAACCGCGTGCGCCTGCAGGCGGTCTTGTCGGATCCGTTCGGAATTGGTGAACTCGGTCTGAACCGGAAGGATCCGGGCCGCGCCCATTTCGGTGGCTTTTTCGACAATGAAATCCGTGCGCGCCTTCTTGATCGGTGCAAAAAGCAGCCAGAGGTCAGGCGGGTTCTGCTGAGCGTTTGTCTGTGTGTCTACCGTCAGGACAGCTTGCCGCTTGCCAGCCTCGGCCACTGTTGCGCGCCATTCTCCGGCACTGCCATTGAAGAGCAGAACCGGATCCCCCGCACTCAATCGCATGACGCCAAAAAGGTAATGTGCCTGATCACGGCCCAAGAGAACGGATTGCCCTTCCCCCAATGGCTGATCTACATAAAGCCTGATCTTTGCGCTGCGCATGAGGCCAACATATGACCGGTGAAAACCAGACGCCAGAGGCCTTGGGCCAGGTTGCCGATGCGGTCAAGGGCAACTGGGTTGATCGCTATGCGCCGGAAGCGGCGCGGCCTTATCTGCGGCTTAGCCGGGCGGACCGTCCGATTGGCACCTGGCTTTTGCTTTTGCCCTGCTGGTGGGGGCTCTTGTTGGCGATGATCCATGATGGCCGGGCAGGGTGGCACGATCTTTGGATTTTTGTGGGCTGCGCCATTGGGGCGTTCCTGATGCGCGGGGCGGGCTGTACCTGGAACGACATCACCGACCGGCACATTGATGGCAGCGTGGCGCGGACCGCGTCGCGCCCGATCCCCTCAGGGCAGGTCAGCGTCAAGCAGGCGCTTGTCTGGCTTGTGATCCAGGCGCTTGTGGCCTTCTGCATTCTGCTGACGTTTAACCTTGCGGCAATCGCCCTTGGTGTGCTGTCGCTCTTGCCCGTGGCGGTCTATCCTTTTGCCAAGCGGTTTACGTGGTGGCCGCAGGTTTTTCTTGGCATTGCCTTTAACTGGGGGGCGCTCCTGGCGTGGACCGCGCATACCGGCGCGCTCGAATTTCCGGCGATTGTGCTTTATCTTTCGGGCATTGTCTGGACATTGTTTTACGACACGATCTACGCCCATCAGGATGCTGAGGATGACGCGCTGATCGGGGTCAAATCCACGGCACGGCTTTTCGGCGAACGGTCTCCGGCCTGGCTCTTGCGGTTTTTGATCCTCGCCGTCGTTCTGCAAGCCTTTGCTGTCATGTTGGCGGTGTTGGAGGTGTCTGCTTTTGCGCTTCTCTTGGCGCTTTGCGGCGTGTGGGCGTTTGGCTGGCATTTGCACTGGCAGTTGCAGCGCTTTGATGCCCATGAAAACGACATCTTGCTCAGGCTCTTTCGATCCAACCGGGATGCAGGGCTTATTCCCCTGCCGTTTTTTGCCTTGGCTTTTCTGGTCTGATTGCGCTTATGATCGCGGGCGCTTAAATATGCCCTCGGACACGAAAAGGGTTGGTTGAGTGAAACTGCGCCTGTCATCAGTATTCTCCGTCGCTGGTCTTTTTGCCCTGGCCTTTATCCTATGCCTTTTTGCCGCGTATTTTGCGGTTTCAGCGATTGAGGAGACGTCCCGAAACGCGGTGCGCGATACGCTTGACGAAAACGGGATGACCTGGACGGAAGTGGATGCCGATGGCCTGCAGGTGTACCTGGCAGGCACCGCACCCTCGGAAGCCACCCGTTTTCGAGCCCTCTCAATTGCCGGGAGCGTGGTGGAATCTGCGCGGATCATTGATCAGATGCTGGTGGAAGACACTGCCGGGATTGAACCGCCGCGCTTTTCCGTCGAAATTCTGCGCAATGACAGGGGGATTTCCTTGATCGGGCTGGTGCCCGCTTCGATGGATCGCGATCAGCTCATCCTTGATGTGGCCCGTCGGACAGGCGACCAGGAAATCACCGACCTGTTGGAGAGCGCGGATTATCCGCAGCCCGACACCTGGGAGGACGCGCTGGATTTTGCTGTGCGCTCTCTGGATGATCTGATCCGGGCCAAGATTTCTGTGGATGCCGCGCGCATTGAAGTAACGGCGATGGCCGAAAGCGAGGAAGACAAGATCAACCTGGAGACCGATCTGGCCCGCAGATTGCCCGATGGGCTACGGCTGGCGCTTGATATCTCGGCCCCGCGCCCGGTCGTGACGCCTTTTACGCTGCGCTACACGATTGCCGATGGTACGGGCAAATTCGATGTCTGTGCGGCTGACACCGAAAACGCACGCGAACGCATCTTGCGGGCCGCTGGGCGGAATGGTCTGAACTACAAGGCACAGTGTACGCTTGCACTTGGGGTGCCCTCTCCGAACTGGGCGGATGCTGCGGAACTGGCGATTGACGCGCTTGGAGAGATTGGCGACGGCAGCGTCACATTCTCGGACGCCGATATCTCGCTTGTTGCGGCTTATGGGACATCTGAACCCGTTTTTGACGCCGTGATCGGGCGGCTTGAGACCTCTTTGCCGGATGTGTTTGCGCTCCATGCCGTGTTGCCGGTACCGGAAGCTGAGAATGCGCTGGCGCCAGAATTTGTGGCCACTCTGTCGCCGGAAGGGCTGGTGCAAGTGCGCGGTCGGGTCGAAAGCGCGCAGGCTCGCGAGACCATCGATAGCCTTGCCAAAGCACGGTTTGGCTCTGATGTCGTGCATACGACCGCGCGTGTGGCCGAGAACCTGCCCAGAGACTGGGCTGTCAGAACGCTGACGGCGGTTGAGGCGCTGGCGCATCTGTCAAATGGGGCGGTGACCGTCTCGCCCGATCTGATCGACATCACCGGGCAGACGGGCCGCAAAGATGCAGAGGCCGCCATCACAGGGCTTCTGGCGCAGAAGCTTGGCGAGCGAGAACAGTATTCGATCAATGTGTCCTATCAGGAAGCGCTTGATCCGGTTGCAAGCCTGCCGACGCCCGATGAATGCGAGGCGCAGATTGCGCAAATCCAGGTGGAGCGCAAAATCACCTTTGCGCCGGGAGAAACCAGTATCGACGATTTCGGGGCTGCAATCATGGATGATATTGCAGAGATCATCAGGTCTTGTGGTGAGATCCGAATGGAGATTGGCGGCCACACAGATAGCCAGGGCCGCGAGATCATGAACGAGCAGCTGAGCCAGGCGCGGGCGCAGACCATCCTGAACGAGTTGCGCTCACGCAAGGTGCTGACCGCATCAATTTCCGCCAAAGGCTACGGGGAAAGCCAGCCGATTGCCGAGAATGATACCGAAGAGGGCCGCGAAGCCAACCGGCGTATCGAGTTTCGGATCATTCGGCCCGAACCTATCGTTGAAAAGCAAACAACACTTGAAGCTATGGAAGAAGAGGCGCAAAACGTAAGCCCCGAGCCAGAGACAGAGCCTCTGCCTGAAGACGTGGAACCAGAGGCCGAAAGCGCAACCGAATGAACAGGACCGAATTCATCATAGCCACAGCGATTGTTCTGTTCGTGGCGTTTTGTATGGGATGGTTTGCCAATTGGCTGGTGCACCGCTTCACCCGTGTGTCGCAATCGGATGTGGGAGAGCTTGAACGCATGTCGCAGGAGCTTCACGATGCCGAGGAAACCCGGGATCAGGCGATCACCTACCTGCAGCAGCGCGAGGCCGAGTTGACCAACCAGCTGACGCAGACAGAGGCGGAACTTTCTGCAACAATGGACGGATTGCGCGAGGCGCGCCAAGAGGCAGAGATGCTGCGTAACGAGCTGTCGCGCGTGCGCTCCTGACCAGCGGGTTCAGGCCGACGCGAAGGCGACAATTCCCTCACACAAACACTGAAGGCTGTCTGTGAACGGGATGGCATCTGGCAGGTCTGCTGCATAGGCCGACAATTCGGTATTGGCCAGCAGGACGTGGTCGGCGCCAAGGTCCAGAAGCTCTTGCGCCTGGATTGCAAGGCGTTGCCCAAGGTCTGATGGCGGCGCGTTGGTATTCGCGTCTGCGATCATGGCGCTCATCGCCTTTTCATCTTTTGGCCAGAGCGTTGTCAGACAGGCTTCGGAAAGTGCCGCGTCAAAGACGTCATGCACTCGGCAAGCGGGACTGGCCAGAAGACCCACTGAACCGGCACCCTTCGATTGCACCCGGGCCACGGAAAGTTCGACCATATCGAGAAAGGGCAGGGTTGTGGCGTGGCTGACGGCGAGAGAAAAGTGATGCGCCTCGACATTTGGCATGGCCAAGGCCTGCGCGCCTGCACGTTCCAGATCCTGGGCCATGCCCATCAGCGCGGGCATCGGTTCCTGATTGCTTTCGCCCTCCTGCAACGAGACCTGTGGCGGAAGCTGAGGCTGATGATGAAGGATAAGCGGAATGTGGTCCGCAGGCCTTTGGGATGATGTGATCGACAACAGCCGTTGCATCACCACGACCGTGGTCTGCGGAACCATGCCACCCAATAGGCCGACCGGCTTCATCTTTGAGACCCCATGCACTGCTCTTACTCTGTCAAACCATTTCGGGTCTGGTGCCCGAACTGTGCGATGCGATAGCAGATTTCGACGAGGTTTTTAAGCCGGTTTCTGCATGCGCCAGCTGGCAGACAGAAATGCGTGGCTAGCGTTGCTGGCCTATTGTCTGGGCGAGGCCCTTTGCGGCGTTTTCAATAAGCGTCAAAGCCCCATCGAAATCCCGTGTGTAATAGGGATCGGGGATGTGATCACGCCCGGTTTCGGGGGCGTAATCCGTGAAGAGCTTCACAGGTGTCGCATTGCCCTTTGGGCGCAGGGCCGCGATATCTTCTAGGTTCCGGGTATCCATCGCGATGATCAGATCAAACCGGTCAAAGTCTTTCGGAACGACCTGCCGGGCACGCAGGCCTGACATGTCATAGCCTCTTGCACGCGCCGCGTTTTGCATCGGTTCGTACGGAACCTCGCCCACATGCCAATGGCCGGTGCCGGCGCTGTCAATGTCGCACTCGGGCAGCAGTTTGCGCGCAACGACCTCAGCCGCCGGAGAGCGGCAGATATTTCCCAAACAGACAAAAAGCAGACGCATCAGGCCAGGCGTTTTTTCATCATCGACCAGTGCAAGGGAATAGACGGGATGAAGAACAAAATCCACCAGCCAAAGCCATAGGCCAGCAGCATGCCCGGGATCCAGAGGATCGAGATCACAAGCCCAATCGCACCTGTCACAACCATCGCGATATCCTGGCGCAAGACGCGCAGAAGACCCAGATGCAGAAGCTTGCCACCATCAAGGGGCTGCACGGGCAGCAAGTTGAAAATGGCGAGAAACCCGTTGATATAGGCAAAGAAACCAAGGAGTTGTGCAGCGGTGGCCTGAGTGCTGTTAAACAGAATTTCGGGATTTTCCAGCCCCGAGGCCTGCGCCTGGTTGAAGAGATCATCCCAGAGCGCGTTGGACAGGATTGAAAACACGGCCCAGAGCACAAGGTTCACGATCGGGCCCATGGCGACGATGAATTCCTGCTGATAGGCGCTGGCCGAGCGGGCGCGTTCGCAAAAGCCTCCACCGCCATAGATCATGATGCGGCGGACCGGGACGCCCTGGATCAGACAGGCCCAGGCGTGGCCCATTTCATGCAGGAAAATCGAGATGATGAGCATGGCGATGAAGGTCAGTGTCCAGGCCGGATCGCCGCCGCCGGAATAGAAGTAGAACAGCACCAGCAGCAATAGCGAGCCGCCCACCTGAACGGGCACGCCAAATGGCCCTCGAAATTCGAAAATCGGCGTGGTGTCCTTAAACAAAATTCACTGTCCTTATCGCTTTGGAGATTGGCCTAATGCCGAAGTTGAGCAAAACTAAGGCATGAAAAAGATTGTCATTTTGACCGGCGCGGGGATTTCGGCGGAAAGCGGGCTGGGCACATTTCGCGATGAAGGCGGGCTTTGGGCGCAGCATGCAATTGAAGATGTGGCCACGCCCGAAGGCTTTGCGCGCAACCCGAAGCTTGTGCATGATTTCTATAACGCGCGGCGGGCGCAGGCGGCAAAGGCCAAGCCGAATGCGGCGCATTTTGCGCTTGCCAGACTGGAGGCGGCGTTTGAGGGAGAAGTGCTTGTTATCACTCAGAATGTTGATGGCTTGCACGAGGCGGCAGGCAGCCGGAACGTGGTCCATATGCATGGTGAACTGGCAAAAGCCCTGTGCCATGTCTGTGCGCACCGATGGCAGGCCCCCCTGGTCATGTCACCCGTTGATCCATGCCCCAAGTGCGGGGCGCCCGCGACGCGCCCGGATGTGGTGTGGTTTGGGGAAATTCCCTATGCGATAGAGGTGATTGATCCCGCTCTGGCCGAGGCGGATCTCTTTGCCGCAATTGGCACATCCGGGCAGGTTTATCCGGCCGCAGCTTATGGCCAGCATGCAAGGCGGATGGGGGCGCACACGGTGGAGCTGAACCTTGAGGCGTCCTCGGCGTCGCGTGATTTTGACGACCACCGGCGGGGACTGGCAAGTGAGGTCGTGCCGGTCTGGGTGGAGGAGATTTTGGCGACATGAGCGGCGAAAACGCCCGGGCAGACGGCAGAATGGTTAACGCCCTTATTTTACTGGAATCCCAACGTCGGTATCACGTCGGTATCGTGTCGGTATTGCGTCGGTGCGGGATCGTTTGCTGGCGCAGGTTAATGGGGCGTCCTGTGCCTTTATGACCTGTTAAGGTCCTGCGCTGAGGATCGGCACTCGCGGTCTGTCTTGTTGCCTAGTCAGGCGATGTGCAAAGTCGACATGGTCTGACGGCATTGCGTGGCTCATCACGGAAACTCCGGAACGGCCGCTATGCGGACGAAGCGGACATTGGAAGCAGTTCTAACCTCCAAAGACTTTGCGCCAACGGTTGAGCGCGGCGTCTGGCCAAACTTCATCAAAGTCGTAAAATTCTTCAAAACTGGGGATATCTGCGCTCAACGGCACCCAAGGTTGTTTGCTAGACGTGAAAATCTGGACATCTGGCCGACACCGGTCCGGATCGTCCAAGGTGCCGACACGAATGTATTTCAACTTACCTAATCTGACCAAGTAACTGCTAAAGATTGCTGTTCCACAACTTGCGCACCTCGTGATGACCTGTCCTTTGCCACTTGGCGTGGGGAGCGTATGTTCCGTTGTCTCTCCTTTGTGAGTTACGCGGTCAGCTTCGATAATTGCATTCAATACATAGGCCGAGCCAGTTTGCTTTTGGCATTCCTTGCAGTGACAGCAATGTACAAACATTGGGTCTGTCGCCATTTTGTACGTGAGTTTCCCGCACCCACATCTCCCAACATATTCCTGTTCCATCATTCGGTTTACTCCACGAGTTCATAATGTTTTATTGTTCTGGACTCGACCAATTCGGCTTCTGCCGGATCAATGTGAGGGCTTTGGTAATCTTCACCGACGAAGGCCTTCAAAGACGCCAAGTCTTTCCAGACCATGACAAAACTAAACTCTCTTTGGGTACCAGCATGAGGTGCTCCGGGCAGAACGCTCACAATCCCGGGCGTGTTCCTCATCAACGGGATCGCAGTCTCGCGAAAAAACTTGCCAAACGCTTTTTCTTTTCCCGGCTTTGTCTTCACTTGGAAGATACGGATGATCATATAGTGGCCCCCAATCATCTTGGGTTCCTGCCGCACCACCGCCTCGATGGCTCATGGTATCACATTTGTAGCAAAATGTCCTCTTAGGACATTTACCGGTCGTCTAAATCAATCCTACAAAGATGCTCCGTTGAAAGAATACTCTTACTTTGTAGAATGAGCGGATTGCGAACTTGCCTTAGAAATTCAATGCAGCCCACAAGAAAACTTGCCGCGATCCTTTCTGCAGATGTTGTGAATTACTCGGGACGGATGAAGTCTGACGAGGCTCAGACGCTGATCGAACTGCGCAAGTTGCGAAAGGATGTCTTCGAACCAATGGTCGCCGATCATCTTGGCAACATCATCAAACGTATGGGGGATGGCTGGCTTGTCGAATTTGCATCTGTATCGGATGCAGTTCGATGTGCCCTTGATATTCAAACCGGCGTACTGACGCACTCCACACTAGAGCTCCGTATTGGCGTTCATTTGGGGGATGTCGCGTTCGAAGAAGAAGACATCTTTGGAGACGGTGTCAACCTGGCCTCAAGGATTCAGAGCGCTGCGGACCCTGGAACAGTCTTGATTTCCGAGGTGGTGCAACGAAGTTTGGATGAACGCCTTGCTGAAGTATTTCGTAAAGCGGCAGATCGCAACTTAAAAAATGTTGCCGCACCAGTTTCGGTTTTTCAATGGGCGCCGCCGGAAGCCGCCCCACCTCGTGTCGCGCCATCGTCCCATTCAAAATCACTGCTGATCGGTGTATTGCCGTTCGACAATTTATCGGCAGATCCTGATCAAGAGTTTTTCGCCGACGGAATTACTGAAGAGATTATCACAACACTTGCGAAACTGCCTTCCTTACTGGTCGTAGCCCGCAACTCAACCTTCGTCTACAAAGGGCGCTCCGTAGACGTCAAACAGGTTGGTGTCGAGCAGGGCGTCGATCTTGTTCTAGAAGGAAGCGTGCGCCAAAGCAGAGATCGGGTGCGCATCACGGCGCAGCTGATCGATGCCAAGACCGGTATGCATCTTTGGGCAGACCGATTTGACCGCCTCATTGAGGATGTATTCGAAGTTCAAGATGAGATAGCACTAAAGATCGCAACTGAACTGCATGTCGAGTTGCTGGAAGGAGAAATGGCCCGGTTTAGAGGTTCTGGAACCAAGAATTTGGACGCTTGGTCATCACAGCTCAAAGCAGTCGAGTGCTCGCGAAAAGTAACCAGGGAAAGCTATGCTGAAGCCCGCCGTCACGCTGAACGCGCCATCGCGTTAGACCCCACTTATTCGGCGCCGTTGTGCACTCTCGGGTTCATTTGCACCGTGGAAGCACGGCATCGTTTCAGCGAAGATCGTTCCGCTGCTCTTGCCGAAGCAAGAAGCTGCGCACGCCGAGCTTTGGAGATCGAGAGCTACAATCCTGAGGCGCATGCAATAGATGGTTTTGCCGACGCCATTGAAGGAAACCTCGAAGACGCAATCCACAAATTCGATGTTGCGCTCGCTCTCAACCCAAATCATGCCGACGTGGCTGCGCGTCTTTCAATCACACTGTCTTTCAACGGCCAAATCGCTGATGCAATACGAATGGCTCAACAAGCGATAACACTGAATCCACACTACCCCGGCTGGTATGCGGGTGTTCTTGGTTTTGCAAAACGTTTGGATGGCCAATTCGATCAAGCCAAAGACGCATTCATCGAATACAGCGAAATGGTGCCAGGTTTTGGCTTCGTAGATCTAGCTATCGTTTATGCGGAAACTGGCGAAATAGAAGCAGCTCAGAATGCGGCACAAACTGTCTTGAAGCATCGTCCAAGTTTTAGGATTTCTGAGTGGAAATTGACACAACTCTATTCTGATCAAGGACGGCTTGAACTTGATTGCAACTGTCTCAGGAAAGCTGGCCTTCCAGAATAGACGATATCTACCCACGCGACTCCGACAAAAATGTCTGCTTTGGGCTCAGACCGGCCGTTCAAGCCGCGCGAGCCGTCGGCCCAAAGGGCCGGTCCGGCGCTGGCACGGCGGGGCTGTGCCCCTCGATTCTGTGCCTTGGGTGCGATGAGCAGAGGTGTTGAACGGGCTCAAAGCCGTCATCATAGACGCCGCGCGGAATCGAGGCCGCGCGATTGCCAGGCCCGCCCCGGGTTGGGGATTGGTTTGTGTAAGCGCATTGTTCAGATAATCCGCAGGTTTGGCGGGCATAAAGTGCTCTGAACTTACGACAGGTCGCCACTCCGCGGGCTGACAGTCGCGCGGTTTTCGGAGTCCTTCTGCTTTGGACCCAGAGCAGACATCCGGTGACTTTTGTCGGTGTTTCATCGCGACACCATTGACGTGTGTCTAGATGATGGTCCGGCCTTTTTGGGAGGGCGGTCGCATCGTGTCAGCACGTCGTGCAAGAGTGTTGCGGATTGTGCAAGGTTGACGTGCTCAGATCGCGCATTGATCACGCGTTCTTCGGCCAGGCCGTTGCGAGGTTTCAGGCCTTGGGTGGTCCAAAACAAAAAACCCTGCCGTTTCGGGCAGGGTTTTTCAAAACCAGTGGTCCAAAAGCTTAGGCGTTGGCGGCCTGGGCTTTGGCGATTTCTTTTTTGACCTTCAGCGCGCGGTCCGAAAGGTCTGCGTCTTTCGCCTTGGCCAAAAACGCGTCGAGGCCACCGCGGTGGTCCACGCTGCGCAATGCGGCGGCGGAGATCCGCAGTTTGATGCCACGGCCCAGTGTTTCGGACTGCAGTGTCGTGTCGTTCAGGTTTGGCAGGTACCGACGCTTGGTCTTGTTGTTTGCGTGGCTCGAGTTGTTTCCAACCATCGGGCCTTTTCCGGTCAGTTCGCAGCGGCGCGACATGGGTTTATCCTCAGTCCAGGGGCGGGCGATGTGCCGCCTTCTCAATACAAACGGGCACCGCCACAGGCAGCGCCCCAAATTCCGTTGGGCGTCTTTACGGGCAAAGCGATGAGGCGTCAAGGGATTCGGAGCACGATGCGGTGCCGATCTTGCCGCGCCTTGCCAGCTCTGTCGCCGCGTCAGCGTCTTTTGGCTTAAATACCACGCTTGGCGGCCAAAAACAGCTTTAAAAATAGAGAAATCACCGCTTGTAAACGGCTTTGAGAGGCTTTAGGTACAGGGCTTCCTGAGAGATACGCCTATTTCGGAGGTCCCATGGCCCGCGTCACCACAGAAGATTGCGTCGATAAGGTTCCAAACCGGTTCGATCTGGTCATGCTTGCCGCACATCGTGCGCGCGAGATTTCCGCTGGTTCGCCGATTACGGTGGATCGCGACAACGACAAGAATCCGGTTGTGGCGCTGCGCGAGATCGCGGAAGAGACCCAGCCGGCGGATGACCTGCACGAGCGTCTGATCGAGTCGAACCAGAGCCAGATCGAAGTGGATGAGCCGGAAGAGGATTCCATGGCGCTTCTGATGGGCGATGAGGCCGAGAAGCCGGCCGAAGACGACATGTCCGAAGAAAAGCTGCTTCGGGCACTGATGGAGGCGCAGGGGCAGGGCTAAGCCCCGCGCGCAGCCTCTGAGGGGACGCGGAGCGGATGATTGCTGCCGATAACCTGATCGACCTGGTTCGCGCCTATAACCCCAAGAGTGACGAAACGCTGATTCGCGATGCCTTTGATTTTGGCCGCGAGATGCATGAGGGGCAGTTTCGCCACTCAGGCGAACCCTATTTCACCCATCCGGCGGCTGTCGCCGCCATTCTGGCCGAGCAACGGCTGGATGACGCCAGTATCGTGACTGCCCTTCTGCATGACACGATCGAGGACACGCGAGCCTCTTTCGATATTGTTGCGCAACGGTTTGGCCGAGAGATCGCCGATCTGGTGGACGGGGTCACGAAGCTGACCAATCTGCAGCTTTCCAGCACGGAAACACAGCAGGCCGAGAACTTTCGCAAGCTCTTCATGGCGATGTCAAAGGATCTTCGGGTCATCCTTGTGAAGGTCGCGGACCGGTTGCACAACATGCGCACCATCCGGGCGATGCGGCCGGAGAAGCAGCTCAAGAAGGCGCGCGAGACAATGGATATCTATGCGCCGCTGGCCGGGCGCATGGGGATGCAATGGATGCGTGAAGAGCTGGAGGATCTGGCGTTTCGCGTGATCAATCCCGAGGCGCGGGCGTCGATCATGCGGCGCTTCATCACGCTGCAGAAAGAAGCCGGTGACGTAATCGAGCGGATCACAGGGGATATGCGGCGCGAGCTTGATGCGGCGGGCATTGAGGCCGACATTCTGGGACGCGCGAAGAAGCCCTATTCGATCTGGCGCAAGATGCAGGAAAAGGAGATGGGGTTCTCGCGGCTGAGCGACATTTACGGCTTTCGGCTTGTCACCGGTTCGGAAGAGGATTGCTACCGGGTTCTGGGGGTCATTCACCGTCGCTGGCGCGCGGTGCCCGGGCGTTTCAAGGATTACATCAGCCAGCCCAAGTCGAACGGGTATCGGTCGATTCACACCACGGTTTCGGGCCGGGATGGCAAGCTTGTCGAAGTGCAGGTGCGCACAAGGCAGATGCATGAGGTGGCCGAGACAGGGGTGGCGGCACATTGGTCCTATCGTGACGGTGTCCGGGCGGAGAACCCGTTTGCGGTTGATCCCGCAGGATGGATTGCCTCGCTGACCGAACAGTTCGATGCGGAAGAAGACCATGAGGATTTCCTCGAGGCCGTGAAGCTGGAGATGTATTCCGACCAGGTGTTTTGCTTCACGCCCAAGGGCGATGTGATCAAGCTGCCACGCGGGGCGACACCGATTGATTTTGCCTATGCCATCCACACGCGGATCGGCAATGCCTGTGTCGGTGCCAAGGTGGACGGCATGCGCGTGCCGCTCTGGACGCGGATCAAGAACGGCCAGTCGGTCGATGTGATCACGGCTGATGGTCAGACGCCGCAAGCAACATGGCTTGATATTGCCACGACCGGAAAGGCGCGGGCGGCTATCCGGCGGGCACTGCGCGAGCTGGACCGCGACCGGTATATTCGCCTTGGCCGGGAACTGGCGAGGGCGGCCTTTGAACATGTAAGCAAGAAGCCCACCGACAAGGCGCTGGAGCGGGCCGCCAAGACCCTGCGGCTGAAGGATCAAGACGAGGTGCTGGCGCGCCTCGGCAGCGCGGAGTTGACAGCACAGCAGGTGTTGAATGCCGTCTACCCGGATCTCTCACCGGGCGAGGGCACCGAAGTGCGCTGGGACCGGGCGGTGGTTGGCCTCGGTCCTGATCAGCGATTTGATCGCGCGCCCTGTTGCCAGCCCTTGCCGGGCGAACGCATTGTCGGGATCACCTATCGCGGCAAAGGGGTTGTGGTGCATGCGATTGACTGTGCATCGCTGCAGGCGTTCGAGGAACAGCCTGAGCGCTGGGTGGATTTGCATTGGCATGGCGGGCGGCACCCGGCGGTTTATGATGTGACGCTGGACGTGACAATCGGAAATGACGCAGGGGTGCTTGGGCGCATTTGCACATTGATTGGAGAGCAGAAGGCCAATATCTCAGATTTAACATTTATTGACCGTAAACCTGACTTTTTCAGGCTTATGGTTGATGTAGAGCTGAGAGACGCAGAACATCTGCATGGGGTCATCTCGGTTGTCGAAGCGGAAAGCGATGTGGCCTCGGTCGAGCGGTTTCGCGACGTGTCATTGGGTATCGGGAACGGGTCAGAGCCCGGGATGAATAAGTAACGGGAGCCACTGCCAGTGGTTTTTAAGCGCCGAAAAAAACTGCCGTGGTGGAAGGCGACCCTTCGCTTTTTCTGGCCGAAGAGCGGTTGGTCTCGGGCGTTTCAATATGTCAAACACCGCGTGCGCCGTCTGCCCGATCCACCGCACCGTATTGCGCGCGGCATCTTTGCCGGCGTGTTTGTCACCTTCTCGCCGTTCTTCGGGTTCCATTTTTTCCTTGCCGCTGGGCTGGCCTGGATCATGCGGGGCAATATCGTGGCCTCGCTTCTGGCGACCTTCGTGGGCAATCCGCTGACCTTTCTTGCGATCGGGGCGTCCTCGCTGCAGACGGGGTATTACATCCTTGGGATACGCAATGTGCCGGAGTTCCAAGAGCATGGAACGCTGGGCACAAAATTTGTCGATGCCGGGCGCGACCTAAAAGACAATATCTGGGCACTATTCACCGATGCGCGGGCAGATTGGACGCGGCTTGAGATTTTCTACGATGAGGTGTTCTTCCCCTACATGGTTGGTGGCATCATCCCCGGCCTGATCGCGGGTGGCGTGGCCTATTATCTCAGCTTGCCGGTAATCCAGGCCTATCAGAACCGGCGCAAGGGCCGTCTGGCCAAGAAAATTGCTGCGCTGAAAGAGAAGGCGGCGGAAAAGGCCGCGTCTAAGGTTAAAAAGACATCCAAAGACAATGGTGTGTCCGGAGGCTCCTGACCTTCGCTCGAAAATGCACTAGGTTAGGGTAAATTCGCGTCCAGTTGTGAAGGAGAGAGACATGGCTGTGGTTGGAGATCTGCGCCTTGGCGTGAACATTGACCATGTTGCCACGGTGCGCAACGCGCGTGGTGGCGATTATCCCGATCCCATCCGCGCCGCGAAACTGGCCGAAGAGGCAGGGGCCGACGGCATCACCGCGCATCTGCGGGAAGACCGGCGGCATATCTCGGATGCGGATATCGATGGGCTTATGGCCGCTTTGGATGTACCGCTTAATTTTGAGATGGCGGCCACGGATGAGATGCAGGCGATTGCCCTGCGCCATAAGCCGCATGCGGTATGTCTCGTGCCGGAAAAACGCGAGGAACGCACGACCGAAGGCGGGCTGGAAGTGGCGCGGGAGGAAAACCGACTGGCGCATTTCATCGGCCCCCTGCGCGAAGCGGGATGCCGGGTGTCGATCTTTATCGCCGCCGATGCCAAGCAGATTGACGCGGCCCACCGGATTGGTGCGCAGGTGATCGAACTGCATACCGGAGCCTATTGCGATGCCCATGCGGAGGGGCGGTTTGAGGCCCGCGATGCAGAGCTTCAAAGCCTGCGTGAGATGTCGGCCTATGCGCATTCCCTTGGGCTTGAAGTGCATGCCGGTCATGGGCTGACCTATGACACAGTAGCGCCGGTGGCGGCCTTTCCCGAGGTGATGGAACTTAATATCGGGCATTTCATCATTGGTGAGGCGATTTACCGGGGGCTGGCGCCTGCTATTCATGAAATGCGCCGGATCATGGATGAGGCGCGGGGTGAGCCGCTCCGGCCGGCGGGATGAACTGGCTGCGCTATGCGCTGGTCTTTCTGGCTGTTGCCGTGGGCGTGGCGCAACTTGTAATCTGGATGAACGCGGCGCAGGGCACAAAGCTTGGCTCTGCCGCGCAGATCATCGTGCCCGCGATGATCGCTGCGCTGATCGAAGGTCAGCAAGTGGCCAGACAGAGCAGCACCGCGCCGCGCGGGGCCTCTGCATGGCGATTTGCCGTCCTCGCCACGGGCATTTCCGTCACCTTGAACCTTGCGCTGGCCTATTCGGGGCCAAGCGTGGCACCGGAGTTTGCGAAGCTGGCCATCGCGCCGGTCTTGTCCAAGCAGTTTGTGATCCTGCTGGGGCTCTATGCACTGGGATACCTGATCGCCAACCGGTTTTTCTACACGCTGGGGGCAAGCAATCAGCTTAGCCTCATGAAAAGTCGGGATGAGGCTGAGTGAGCCGGGTGTTGCCGCTGTGACGATCCGCTGGGAAAGATGGCGTTTGGCGGCGGCGCTAGGTCTGCTCGTCTGGAGCCTTTGGACGCTGGAACGGGCGCGGTCGGGTGTCGAGATTGACGAGGTCATGATCGGGCAGACACCGGTGACGGTGATGCAAATGCGGGCGGACGGACCGGCGGTGGTTGTCGCGCATGGGTTTGCCGGATCGCGGCAGATGATGCAGGGCTATGCGCTGTTGCTGGCGCAGGCGGGGTATCGGGTGTTTGCCTATGATTTTGAGGGACATGGGCGAAACCGGGTGCCGATGTCAGGGGATGTGAGCGCAATCGAAGGCACCACACGGCTGCTGATGGCACAGACCAAAGAGGTGATCGAGGCGGCGCGTCAGGGCGATGAGCCAGTGGCCTTGCTGGGGCATTCGATGGCCACGGATATCCTGATCCGCGTGGCGCAAGAAACGGACGGGATAGGGCCGCTGGTGCTCTTGTCGGCCTTTTCGCAGGCGGTGGATGAGCGCGCGCCGCAGCACATGCTTCTGATCACCGGCGCGTGGGAGCCGGGGCTGAAGGCGTTTGCCAAAGAAACCGTGGCGCGGGCCAAAGCAGAGGCACGGCGCGACGTGAAGATTGCCCCGGCGACAGAGCATGTTTCCATCCTTCATTCCCGCGCGGGACGGGCGGCGGCGGTGGCGTGGTTCAACACCTACTATGATCGTGATATCGAACCGCAACCGGCGCAAACCGGCTGGGCTTTGATCGGCTTGTTGACGGCCATTACCCTGGTATTTCCGGCTATCGCGCGGTTTGCCCCTGCGCAGGAGGTGATATCAGAGCCTGTTGGCTGGCCGCTTGTTGCCCTTGCTGCGGGACTGCCCGCGGTATTGACGCCGGTTATCGCCAGCTTTGTCAGTACCGGGTTTCTTCCGGTTCTGGTGGCGGATTACCTTATGGTCCATTTGCTTCTTTACGGGGCCTTGCAGCTTGGCATTTTGTACTGGGTCAGGCGCCGATTGCGGGGGCTGAGCCTTGTGGGTGCTGCGCTTTTGCTGATCTGGACCATTGCGGTCTTTGGTGTGGCGCTGGATCGGTATGGTGCAAATTTCTGGCCGACACCGGAGCGGTGGAGCATCATCGCAGCGCTGGCGTTTGGGGCGGTGCCGTTCATGCTGGCCGATGCCACGCTGAGTTTTGGCGCAACGCTGGAGCAAAGGGTGTTCATTCGCGTGGCTTTCCTGATCTCTCTTGGTGTTGCGGTTGCTCTTGATTTCGAGGCGTTGTTTTTTCTTGTCATGATCGCGCCAGTGATCATTCTGTTTTACCTTAGTTTTGGATATATGGGCCGGATCAGTGCGCTTCGGTCAGGACCAACCGGGGCAGGCCTTGCGCTTGGGATTGCGTTGGCCTGGGCGCTTGGCGTCAGTTTTCCGCTTTTTGCGGCGTAAGGGGGCGAAATGATACTTGGGGTGGGCACGGACCTGGCGAATATTGAACGGATCACCGGCACGCTGGAGCGGTTTGGCGACCGGTTTCGAAACCGGGTTTTCACAGAGATTGAGCAGGCCAAAGCGGAGCGGCGCAAGGATGTTGCGGGCACCTATGCCAAGCGCTGGGCCGCGAAAGAGGCGTGTTCGAAGGCGCTTGGCACGGGTCTTCGGATGGGGATTTCGTGGAAGGACATGGCGGTGGAGAACCTTGAGACAGGCCAACCTGTGATGCAGGTCACCGGATGGGCGGCCGAGCGACTGGCCGAGATGACCCCGCCCGGCCATGTTGCGACCATTCATGTCAGCCTGACCGACGATCATCCCTGGGCGCAAGCCTTTGTGGTTATTGAAGCAACGCCGAAGGAACGCGACCAACGATAAGGGGCAGGCGTGGTTGGCGGGTTGGCTGGGATCTGCACAAACCTGTATCTTGACACCCCCGCATCCGCCCCGCATGTACCCCCGAGAGTCAAGGGAGACCGGTATGGCCAAGGAAGCCAAGAAATCGAGCGCGATCTGGGAGACGATCAAGACCGTCTTTTGGGCCTTGGTGGTCGCGGGCATTTTTCGCACGATCTTTTTCCAGCCCTTCTGGATTCCGTCAGGTTCGATGAAAGACACACTGCTCATTGGCGATTTTCTCTTCGTCAACAAGATGGCTTACGGCTATTCCTATGCGTCTTGTCCCAACATCCGCCTGGGCGCGATCAATATTGATGCGCAAAACCTTTGTGCGTTTCTCGATGGAGACAACACGCGGCTTTGGGGGGACGAGCCTGAGCGCGGCGATATCATCGTGTTCCGCCATTCAGTGCATGGCACGGATTTCATCAAACGGGTCGTGGGCCTGCCGGGCGACCGGATCCAGATGAAAGAGGGCCGGCTTATCATAAATGATGAAGTTCTTCCTGTTGAAGAGGCGGGTGTTTTCCAGGAAGTCATGGAGCGTCAGGGGCCGCTGCGCCGCACGCCGCAATGTGCCAATGGCGCGGTTGGCTTTGGGGCGATCTGCGATAAGCCACGCTTTGTCGAAACCCTGCCCAATGGGCATCGGCACAATATCCTAGACATCACGCGCCAGCGATATGACAACACCGGCGTCTTTGTCGTGCCGGAAGGCCATTATTTCTTCATGGGCGACAACCGTGACAATTCCACGGATTCGCGCGCGCCCTTGACGGCACAAGGTGTTGGGTATGTGCCCTTTGAGAACCTGATCGGCCGGGCGGATCGCGTGATTTTCTCGTCTGCGGGCCGCTCGATGCTGTTTTTCTGGACCTGGCGTAGTGACCGCTTTTTCGAGAAGCTCGAATGAAGCTATCGGCTGAGCTTAAGGCGTTTGAAAAGCGTCTTGGCCACAGTTTTAAGCGGCCAGAGCTCTTGGTGCGGGCGGTGACGCATGGCTCGATGATCACGGCCAATCGCGAAGACAATCAACGGCTTGAATTTCTGGGCGACAGGGTGCTGGGGCTGGTGATGGCCGAAGCACTGCTTGAGCACGACCGGGGCGCGGCGGAAGGGCAGCTTGCCCCGCGTTTCAACGCGCTTGTCCGCAAAGAGGCTTGTGCCGATGTCGCCAAGGAGATTGATCTTGGGGCAGTACTGAAACTTGGCCGCTCGGAGATGTTGTCGGGGGGGCGGCGCAAACAAGCGCTTTTGGGCGACGCGATGGAAGCCGTGATCGCAGCGGTTTATCGTGATGCGGGTTTTGAAGTTGCCAAGGCGCTTGTGCTGCGGCTTTGGGGCGTGCGGATTGAGACTGTGGAGACCGATGCACGCGATCCCAAGAGCGCCTTGCAGGAATGGGCGCAGGCGCGGGGTTTTGCCCCGCCGGAATACATCGAGCAAGCACGCAGTGGTCCTGACCATGCGCCGCAATTCACCATTGAGGCCCGGCTGGAAAACGGACAGTCGGAAACTGCCAGGGCAGGCTCAAAGCGGCAGGCGGAACAGGCGGCGGCCAAAGCGCTTTTGTCTCAATTGACGGATAGATGATCCAGGTCAATGACGGTGCGATCCGGTCAGGCGAGACTGCGATACGCGCGTATCTCCTATGGTGGCCAAAATGCTTTTTGGTATAGGCTGTGAGTGATACGTGAGGAACGGACGGGGGGACGTCTGATCGCAGCGCGCTTTGGCCTCTGAGAGGTCATGGCGCTTGATCCCGTTCCCTTCGAAGACATACGGCTGTGACGGAAGAGGAGTGGTTCATGGCAAGCTACGCGGATGTGTATGGAAGCTGGCAGGCAGATCCTTTGGCCTTTTGGGCGAAAGAGGCGCGGGCGGTGGATTGGGTTAAGCCGCCAGAGCAGATTCTTGATGACAGCCAAGCGCCATTCTACCGCTGGTATCCGGATGCGGAATGCAACACCTGCTACAATGCCCTTGACCGCCATGTAGAGGCCGGTCGCGGGGATCAGCCGGCGATCATTCATGACAGCCCGGTGACCGACAGCAAGACGATCCTTACCTATTCCGAGCTTTTGGCCCGTGTGTCGAAGCTTGCGGCGGTTTTGACGTCAAAAGGCGTCACCAAAGGCGACCGGGTGATCATCTACATGCCGATGGTGCCCGAGGCGGTTGTGGCCATGCTTGCCTGTGCGCGAGTGGGTGCGGTGCATTCGGTTGTGTTTGGCGGGTTTGCCTCCAACGAGCTTGCCGTGCGGATCACCGATGCTGCGCCCAAGGCGATCCTCAGCGCGTCTTGCGGCATCGAAGGCAGCCGGGTGATCGCGTACAAGCCGCTTTTGGACGAGGCGATCACACTGGCCGATCACAAGCCGGACTTCACCGTCATCCTGCAACGACCGCAATGCGAAGCAAGCATGGTGGAGGGGCGTGATTTCGACTGGGCGTCAGAAGAGGCCGCGGCAGAGCCTGTGGGCTGTACACCCGTGGCGGCGACCGATCCGCTTTACATTCTCTATACCTCCGGCACGACCGGTCAGCCCAAAGGCGTGGTGCGCGACAATGGCGGGCATATGGTTGCGCTGATCTGGACGATGGAGAATATCTACAACGTCAAACCCGGAGATGTGTTCTGGGCAGCGTCAGATGTGGGCTGGGTCGTGGGCCATAGCTATATCTGTTATGCGCCACTGCTGACCGGCTGCACCACATTGATGTTTGAAGGCAAGCCGGTGGGCACGCCGGATGCCGGCACGTTCTGGCGTGTGATCGAGGAACATAAGGTGCGTGCGCTCTTTACCGCGCCAACCGCGCTTCGTGCGATCAAGCGGGAAGACCCGGATGGGGAGTTTATCAAGAAGTATGACCTAAGCTCGATGCACACGCTGTTCCTGGCGGGCGAGCGCGCAGACCCACCGACGATTGAGTGGGCGCAAAAGCATTTGGGCAAGCCGGTGATTGACCACTGGTGGCAGACCGAGACCGGCTGGGCGATTGCGTCGAACCCTATGGGGATTGAGCAACTGCCTGTGAAACTGGGTTCTCCCACAGTGGCGATGCCGGGTTACCAGGTCGATGTTCTGGATGAAGGCGGTCATCCGGTTGAGGCCGATACGCTGGGTGCGATTGCGGTGAAATTGCCTCTGCCGCCGGGGACATTGCCGACACTCTGGAACGCAGCGGAAAGGTATCAGAAAAGTTATCTCAACACCTTCCAAGGCTATTACGAGACCGGCGACGCGGGCATGAAGGATGCCGATGGCTATGTCTATATCATGGCGCGCACCGATGACGTGATCAACGTGGCCGGTCACAGGCTGTCTACCGGGGCAATGGAAGAGGTGCTGGCCAGCCATCCAGATGTGGCGGAATGCGCGGTGATTGGGATTTCCGACAAGCTGAAAGGGCAATCACCCTTGGGACTTGTCTGTCTGAGTGCCAATTCAAGCCGTGACGAAGCGGATATCGAAAAGGAATGCGTGGCGCTGGTCCGGCAAGAGATCGGGCCGGTGGCGGCGTTCAAAAAATGTATTGTCGTCAATGCATTACCAAAAACGCGGTCAGGTAAGATCCTGCGTGGTACAATGGTCTGTATTGCGGATGAGACACCGTGGAAGATGCCCGCCACCATTGATGACCCGGCTACGCTGGATCATATCGCAGAGCGGATTGCCGGTCTTGGCGAGGCCGTTGGTTAAACACGAGAGATTTTGAAAGGAAAAGCAGATGAAAGACGTTGTCGTTCTGGATGGGGCCCGCACCGCGATAGGCACGTTTTTTGGATCGCTATCCGGGGTCGCGCCAACTGAGCTTGCCACGGCTGTCTCGAAAGAGGCCATGGCGCGCAGTGGGGTTGAGGCCGGGCAGATCGGGCATGCGGTCTTTGGCCATGTGATCAACACCGAACCCAAAGACATGTATATGGCCCGGGTTGCGGCAGTGAATGCAGGCGTGTCCGAGGATGCCCCCGCACTGACGGTAAACAGGCTTTGTGGATCGGGTGCCCAGGCGATTGTGTCGGCGGCGCAGCACATCATGCTGGGCGATACCGATTATGCGCTGGCGGGTGGGGCAGAGAGCATGTCGCGTGCACCGCATGCCACGCAAAGTGTTCGCAGCGGCGCCAAGATGGGCGATCTCGCGATGCATGACATGATGCTTGGCGCGCTCAATGATCCCTTTGGTGTGGGACATATGGGTGTGACGGCAGAAAACGTGGCCGCCGAGAACCAGATCACACGGGAACAGCAGGATGCCTTCGCCGTGGAAAGCCAGAAACGCGCGGTTTCCGCGATTGCCGATGGCCGGTTCAAAAGCCAGATCATGCCTGTTGAGGTGAAAGTGCGGCGGGACATGGTATCATTTGATACCGATGAGCACCCGAAGGCAGGCACCACGATGGAAACTCTGGCGGGCTTGCGTCCGGCTTTCAAGAAAGACGGCACGGTCACGGCGGGCAACGCATCGGGCATCAATGATGGCGCGGCGGCGATGGTTTTGGCCTCGGCTGAGGCGGCAGAGAAAGCCGGGCTGAAGCCGCGTGCGCGTCTGCTGGGCTATGCCCATGCCGGGGTGCGCCATGAGGTGATGGGCATTGGCCCGGTACCTGCGGTGACGAAGCTGCTGGAAAAGCTTGATATGAGCGCCGATCAGTTTGACGTGATTGAATCGAATGAGGCCTTTGCGGCGCAGGCCTGCGCGGTGAATGCCGGGCTTGGGCTGAACACAGATAAGGTGAATCCCAATGGCGGCGCGATTGCGCTGGGCCATCCGGTGGGCGCGACCGGGGCGATCATTTCGATCAAGGCGCTTTACGAGCTGGAGCGTATTGGCGGTCAGTACGGTCTTGTCACCATGTGTATCGGCGGCGGGCAGGGGATTGCCCTGGCCTTTGAGCGCCTGAACTAAGTCCAGAGGAGCGCGCAGCGGATGAAAACCCTCGACCTGCTGCGCAACCTTATCGCTTTTCCGACGATCAGCGTTGATCCCAACCGCGCGCTCATCGACTACTGCGCGGAGCGGCTTGAGGCGGCGGGCGCAGATGTCACGATCATCGAAGATGAGACAGGCCAGAAGGCCAATCTTTATGCCACTATCGGCCCGCGCGATATCCCCGGCGTGATGCTGTCGGGTCATACCGATGTGGTGCCGGTGGACGGTCAGGACTGGACCGTGCCGGCGTTTGAGATGACGCAGTTGGATGGCCGCGCCTATGGGCGGGGTGCGACGGATATGAAAGGCTTTGTCGCCTCGGCATTGTCAGCCGCGCTTACGGCCAGTGAGATGGATCTCAAGACGCCCCTGCATCTGGCGTTTTCCTATGATGAAGAGCTGGGATGTCTGGGCGTGCATTCGATGATCGACATGCTGCGCAAGGCCCCGTTCCGCCCGCTTTTTTGCATCGTGGGCGAACCCACCGAAATGGGCGTGGCAACCGGTCATAAGGGCAAAACGGCCTTTCAGGTCAAATGCCGGGGTAAAGAGGCGCATTCAGCGCTTGCGCCCACTGGGCTCAATGCCATTCACCTGGCAACAGACATGATCGCTGCCATACGTGCGCTTCAGGCGGAGATTGAAGACGCCTCGAGCCGTGATGACGCCTATGATGTGCCTTTCACGACGGTCCATGTCGCCAAGATCGCGGCGGGCGGTGCGCTAAATATCGTTCCCAATTTCGCAGAGTTCTTTTTTGAAATCAGGAATTTGCCGGAGGACGATCCGCAGGGCTTGCTTGCGCGGATCGAAGCCGGGGCGGAGGCTATTCTTGCGCCTCATCGAAAAAGGTTTCCAGATGCGTCCATCGAGGTGGCTGTCACCAACAGCTATCCCCCGTTGGCCACAGCCGAGGATGCCGAGGTTGTGCGTTTCGTGAAGTCACTGACTGGCGCGAATTCCACATTGAAGGTGGCCTTCGGCACCGAAGGGGGCCTGTTTCACCGGGAACTGGGCATTCCGACGGTGATTTGCGGCCCGGGATCCATGGCGCAGGGGCATAAGCCGGATGAGTACGTGACACTGGATCAGCTGGCGAAATGCGATGCCATGCTTTCCGCCTTGCTTGAGAGACTTCGCGCCGGCCTGTGATCTGTGCTGGGCAGGTTCGATTTGTCGCTGCCCGGCAGGTTTGCGGGACAGGATGCGCTCTTGACCACGCCGCTTGGTAAGGTCATGAAACCCGGAACGAAAACGACGGACGGCGCGCATGGTACGCAGAGCCGAAAACGGGGCTGACATGATGGATCGGGAACGGTCAAAGCAAATCGGTGCTTTGGCGGCGATCTGGCCATTTATCAGACCATATCGGCTTTTGCTGACGGCGGCGATTGTTGCGCTGGTTCTGACCGCAAGCGTGTCGCTGGTGTTGCCCATGGCCGTGCGCCGGGTGGTCGACAATTTTTCGGTCGAAGACGGCACGATCCTGGATCAATACTTTCTCGCCGCAATCGGCGTCGCCGGTCTTTTGGCGATTGGCACCGGCGTCAGATACCTTCTGGTCAGCTGGTTGGGTGAGCGCGTGGTGGCGGATTTGCGCAAGGCGGTCTTTGGCCGCGTTATTGGCATGAGCCCTGTGTTTTTCGAGCGCAACATGACTGGCGAAATCCTCAGCCGCGTCACAACGGACACAACGCTTATCCTGTCGGTGATCGGCTCGTCTATTTCGATTGCCCTGCGCAATCTGCTTATTTTCGTGGGCGGGATTGTGTTGATGCTTTTTACGTCGGCGAAACTTACCGGCATGGTGCTGCTTCTGGTTCCGCTGGTTATTGTGCCGATACTGGTGCTGAGCCGGAAACTGCGCCGGTTGAGCAAGGAAAATCAGGACTGGATCGCCAATTCATCGGGCAATGCATCAGAGGCACTTTTGAATGTTCAAACGGTACAGGCCTTTACCCATGAAGAGCCCAGCCGCGCGGCGTTCAACACGGTAACGGAAAAAAGCTATGGCGTTGCGCGCCATCGCGTTTCGGTACGGGCGCTGATGACGATCATCGTCATTTTTCTGGTGTTCACCGGTATTGTCAGCGTCCTATGGATCGGAGCACGGGATGTGCGCGCTGATGTCATGAGCGCGGGTACTCTTATTCAGTTTGTGATCTATTCCGTCATGGTGGCGGGCGCCGTCGCGGCGCTGTCCGAGATCTGGGGTGAGCTTCAGAGGGCCGCGGGGGCTTCGGAACGGCTGGTCGAGCTTCTGCAGACAGAAGACGAGTTGCTTGATCCGGACGAACCTGTTGCCTTGCCAAGTCCGGTCCAAGGGCGGATTTCCTTTGAGGATGTAAGCTTCACCTACCCCACGCGGCCCGATGCGCCGGCGCTTGACGGATTCAGACTGACAATCGAACCGGGAGAGACTGTGGCGCTGGTGGGCCCGTCAGGTGCGGGCAAGACCACCGTGATCCAGCTGATCCAGCGGTTCTACGATCCGCAGGCGGGACGGATCACTCTGGACGGTGTGGCGCTTGACGATATGGCGCGTCAGGATTTTCGCCGGGCATTGGCGCTTGTGCCGCAAGAGCCGGTGATCTTTGCCGCCTCGGCCCGTGACAATATTCGGTTCGGACGTACCGATGCAAGCGATGCCGAGGTCGAGGCCGCTGCACGAACCGCCTCGGCGCATGGGTTCATTGCCGCGTTGCCCGATGGGTATGACAGCTATTTGGGTGAGCGGGGCGTGATGCTCTCTGGCGGGCAGAAGCAGCGCATCGCGATTGCACGTGCAATCCTGCGCGATGCGCCCGTGCTGCTGCTGGATGAGGCGACCTCGGCGCTTGATGCCGAAAGCGAACGTGCCGTGCAGGACGCGGTTGATGCGCTGGCCAAAGAACGCACGACGGTGATCGTCGCGCATCGCTTGGCCACCGTGAAAAAAGCGGACCGGATCATCGTGCTTGATGGCGGTCGGGTTGTCGCGGAAGGCACGCATGACAGTCTGGTGACCGAAGGCGGGCTTTATGCGCGCCTCGCCCGGTTGCAATTCACCGATGGCGAGGCGGCCTAAGCTCTCTTATGCTCCTTTGAAGTTCAGGTGCCCTTCGGCTTCCATGGCCTCGTCCATGTCGCGCTTCTGACGCTCAGCCTCGGCACGTTTTTCTAGCGTCTTGGTACGCAGGCGTCCGTATTGGCCAATCGCGATCGCCGAGAGGATGATCAAACCGCCGGGAATGAGACCGGGGCCGGGGTCTTCGCCAAGAATGATCATCGCCAAGACCAGCGCCGCGATGGGTGAAAAGGATGTCGCTAGCGACACATCACCCGAGCGGGCATGTTTCATCCCCAAATTCCAGGCCAGTTGACCGCACAGGATTACGATGACGGCGTAGACCCAGACCCATTTCAGCACGATGGGTTCCAAGAGGTCTTGAAAATGGTTGGGACCGTAGAGGTATAGGCCGAGAAAATAGAAGATGATCGTGCCCAAAACCGAGCGGTAGATCGAGAAGATGCCAAGCGGAATACCTTGAAGTCCCACTCGCGTGATCAGGGTCGAGGCGATGAAAGACAGGGTCGCAAATACGGTGGCAATCTCACCTTTGCCCAAGGTGAACCCCTCACCCGCACTGTTCATCAGAAAGATGACCACCGCCCCGCAAAGCGCAATCAATCCACCGGCAAGCGCCCACCAGTCGAGCTTTTCCTTCAAGAGCAAAGCCGAGGCGATAAGGAAAAGCGGCGGCTCAATCCGGCCGACCAGAACCACGTTGGTGACTGTGGTCGCATCCAGCGCGATGAAGAAAAGGTAGGGTGTCAAGGCCGAGGAAAGACCGGCAGAAATTGTCAGGATGATCCAGTCTTTGCGCCGAAGTGCGCGCACTTTTTCCCGTGTCCAATCTTTGCGAAACATGAAGGTCATGGGCACGAGCGAAATGAGCGAGCCGAGGAAAAGCAGGTTGCAGAAGGAAATAGCGTTGCGTCCGGCGATCTTGTTTTGCCAGCCGATCTCGGCCAGGGCGGATACGATGGAATTAGAAGATGCGTAGATAACAACGGCCGCCCAGACCAGCAGGGCGCCCATAACGGCTTTGGAGTGTTGAGATTCAGAATTTGTGCTTGCTAGGCTCACTGTATTTGTCCCGATAATTAGTGTTTTCGGAAGTCATACGTATGAGCCTAGTGAAATATTCGCGGTCGAAGTTTTTTTATGCACCCTTGAAGTTGACGCGGCCTTCGGCCTCCATCGCTTTGTCCATATCGTTCTTGCGGCGTTCTTCTTCGGCGCGTTTTTCGGCGGCTTTGGCGCGCAGGCGTCCAAACTGGCCGATGGCAATCGCCGAAAGGATAATCAGACCACCTGGAATAAGACCGGGGCCAGGATCTTCGCCCAGCAGCACCATCGCGATTAAGAGCGCCGCCACCGGCGAAAAGGACGTCGCCAGAGATACGTCGCCAGAACGCGCATGTTTCAGGCCGATATTCCAAGAGAACTGGCCGACGATAATCACGATGATCGCATAAACCCAGACCCATTTCAGGACGATGGGCTGGAACAGATCCTGGAAGTGATTGGGCCCGTAGAGATAAAGCGCCAGGAAATAGTAGATGATCGTTCCCAGCACCGTGCGGTAGATCGAGAAAATGCCCAGTGGCACACCGCGTAGGCCCAATCGCGTAACAATTGTGGATGCGATAAAGGACAATGTTGCAAAGATTGTTGCGACCTCTCCTTTGCCAAATTCGATCGCTGCGCCATTCATCAAGAAAATAACCACCGCCCCGAAAAGCGCCACAAAGCCTGCAGCCATCGCCCAGGGATCAAGCTTTTCGCCCAGAATAAGCACCGTCGCGAGAAGGAAGAGCGGCGGCTCAATTCGACCAATCAGGACGACATTTGTCACCGTCGTGTAATCAAGTGCGATGAAAAAAAGCGCAGGCGTCAGGGCAGAGGACAGCACCGCAGACAGCGTAAGAATCCCCCAATCCTTGCGCGACAGTTTTCGCAGATTTTCCCGGGTCCAGTCTTTCCAGAACATGAAGACCATCGGAACGAGCGAAATGAGGGAGCCGAGGAAAAGCAGATTGCACAGTGATACGGCATTGCGGCCCATAACGGGATTTTCGCGCCCGATATTGGCCAGCAAGGAAACGATGGAATTTGACGAGGCGTATATGATGACTGCGGCCCAGACGAGCAGAGCGCCCATAATCACTTTGGAGGCATCGGCTTGCGGATTTGTTGTGGCTTGCGCCATGATCGTGTCCTTCTCCTCAGTTGATCCCATACTGGTCAAGAAAACGATTGGCTGACAAGGAATTCCTGCGCACGAGCCGTCACGAAACGAAGATCGTTCGAAACAATGTTTCAGATTGGATGGAGATGGTCACGCCTGTGTTTTTGGGTGTAACAGAGGGCTGATCGGCCTTTTGGGCTGCTTATCTGCGATAAACGGGTCTGTTGGGCCGACAAAATTGTGGTTCTGTGCTCTTGCGCAGACGAAGGAAAGAGCGACAGTCATGATTGAGAATGAAGGGGCCCCGGGCCAGAAGATCGTCACCATCTACGACGATATATATGATTTGCCCGATTGTCGGTCTTATTACCGCGCGATGCACCATGCGGGCTTTGGTACGGCACATTTTGCGACCACGGCTTTCCGCGCGGTTCTGTCGGAATTGAAACGCATGCGGGGGATCGAAACGGCACAGGTGCTAGATTTTGCGAGCGGATACGGGATTGCGCCTCAGTTGATGCGGTTTGATATCACGCTTGAGGATGTGTTGGCGCGCTATGTCGAGCCGTGGTTTGACGATGCCCTGACCGAGGCGGTGATCGCGAAGGATCGCGACTGGCTTTCGGGGCATGTTCGCACCGGTCAGAATGACTGCTACGCCGGGGTCGATATAGCCGGTCGAGCGCTGGACTACGGCAGGGAGGTTGGCATTTACGATGACGCGTTTGCCGAGAACCTGCAGGATGACCCGCCGAGCGACGCGCTTGCAGCGTGGCTTTCGAAGACCGACCTGATCGTTGAATGCGGAAGCGTGGCGCATATGCTGCCGGGCGCTTTGGAAAAATTGCTTGAGGCCACTCGGTCACGTCGCCCGTGGATCGCCACTGCACCCATCCGCGGCAATGACACGGCGCAGGCCTTGGATCTGATGAAAGAGCATGCGTATGACGTGGTTGCGCTTGACATGCCCCCTTTCCGCCACCGGCGTTTCTCAAGCGAGGATGAGCAAGCACGTGCGATCGCCAATGCATCTGCACGCGGGCACGACACGTCAGGCTACGAAGATACCGGCTATTTTCATGCGCAGGTCTTCCTCGCCCGCCCCAAGGATGAGGTCACCGACGTGTCCGACTGGGCGCAGTCACCGGTTGCCTGATCCGGGGCGCTTGGCCGACCGCAGAGGCTGTGATTAGACTTGTGCCTGCAAAGGAGCACATCTGCGATGTCCGCTGATCCAGCCTATGATCAAGCAGTGCCCCCGGATCCTGGGACGCCGCCAGGTCCGGTTCTTTTGCTGGGGGCAACGGGAACGATTGGCCGGGCTGTTCTCAAGACTTTGCTTGAAGCGGGTCTTGATGTCACATGTGTTCTGCGCCGCGCGCCAAGGGCCGAGCTGGGCTTTGATCATCCAAGGCTAAGCCTGCGGATCGGGGACATGGCTTCAGATGCCTTCTGGCAGGAGGCAGTCGAGGGCATAAGCCATGTCGTCAGCTGTCTTGCCTCGCGCAGCGGTGCCCCCGAAGACGCCTGGGCGGTGGATTACGGGATCAACAGCAAGGTGCTTGGTGCCTGCAAGGCTCAAAGCGTCGATCATTTCGTCCTGCTTTCGGCCATCTGCGTGCAGCGGCCCAAGCTCGCGTTTCAAAAGGCCAAGCTTGCCTTCGAGACTGAGTTGATCGCCTCGGGCCTGCGCTATTCGATTGTCCGTCCAACAGCATTCTTCAAATCGCTCTCCGGCCAGTTGCGCCGCGTGCAGGCGGGCAAAAAGTTTCTTGTCTTTGGTGATGGTTCGCTGACCGCCTGCAAGCCCATTAGTGATACCGACCTTGCCCAGTTCATCCTGCGCTGCCTGGCAGAGCCTGCGTGCCGGAACCGGATTTTGCCGGTGGGCGGGCCAGGGCCCGCGCTGACACCGCTGGAGCAGGGCACGTTGCTTTTTGAGGCTTTGGGGCAAGAGCCGAAGGTTCGCCGCGTTCCGGTTGCCGTGCTGAGCGGCGTCATCGGGCTTTTGCAGGCTGTCGGCATGTTCAGCCAAAAGGCCAGAGACAAAGCTGAACTGGCCCGGATTGGACATTACTATGCAACCGAATCCATGCTGGTTTGGGACGACGCTTTAGGGGCTTATGACGCCAGTTTGACTCCAGAGTTCGGTGCAGACACCCTTGCAGAGCATTATCGTCGTCTCGCTCGGGGTGAGTTGGAGGTTGACCTGGGCGAGCACGCCGTCTTCTAAGACGGTTCTGGCGCTTTGACCAGTGATGGGGTAGGGCAGATATTGCCAGAAAAAGAAAGCAACTTATGACCACACGCGCCGGTTTTATCGCCCTGATCGGAGAACCCAACGCAGGCAAATCCACGCTCTTGAACCGTATGGTGGGCGCGAAGGTCAGCATCGTGACCCATAAGGTGCAGACCACACGAGCGCGCATTCGCGGGGTGGCGATCGAGGGCGAGGCGCAGCTTGTCTTTGTGGATACGCCCGGCCTTTTTGCACCGCGCCGCAGACTGGATCGTGCGATGGTTGCGGCGGCCTGGGGTGGGGCGGCGGATGCGGATCTGGTGGTCCTTCTGATTGAGGCGCATCGCGGTGTGACCGAAGGCGTAGAACGTATCCTGGATGGGCTGGACAAGATGCCGTCGGGGCGGCGGGTCGCGCTGGCCATCAACAAGATCGACAAGGTCAAATCAGAAGCGCTTTTGGGCCTGGCCAAGGACCTCAACGAACGGCACAGCTTTGCCGAGACCTTCATGATATCCGCGGAAAAAGGGCATGGCGTCAACGATCTGCGCCAGTGGCTTGCAAAAGAGCTTCCCGAGGGACCATGGCTTTATCCCGAAGACCAGATCGCCGATCTGCCGATGCGCATGATCGCAGCCGAGATCACGCGTGAAAAGCTGACCCTGCGCCTGCATCAGGAACTGCCGTATCAGCTCACGGTCGAAACCGAGGCCTGGGAAGAGCGCAAGGATGGGTCGGCCAAAATCGACCAGATCATCTATGTCACGCGTGACGGCCATAAGGGCATCGTTCTTGGCAAGAAAGGCGAGACGATCAAGGCGGTGAGCCAAGCCGCGCGCGTGGAGCTGGAGGAATTCCTCGGCCGCCGCGTGCATCTCTTCACACAGGTCAAAGTGCGCCCCGGCTGGCTTGAAGAGGCCGAACGGTATTCGGAGATGGGTCTTGATTTCAAGGATGGCAACGCGTGAGCAGGCTGACGGCCGAATTCTGGGTGCACGCCTATTTGCAGCGTCTGAAGCTGCTGGAAATCCCCGGTTTCGTCGTCAGACACGGGGATGACACAGCCGGGGCCGTGATCGTGAAGCTCAATACATTGGATGGTCAGGCCAAGGCGTTCCAGCGCGGGTTTGATCTTATGAGTGGTGCGCGCCGGTGGGATGTCCTGTCAGAGGGGCCCGAGGCCGATGTAGACGCGGCCGTCGCCCGGCAGCAGGGGTTTGACCCTGATCTTTGGGTGATCGAGGTTGAGGACCGTTCTGGTCGGCATCTTCTCGATGAGCCGGGTCTCGCGGATTAGGCAGCATGGAGTGGCGTGATCAGGGTATCTTGCTCAGCAGCCGCCGCCACGGTGAGAGCAGTGCAATCATAGAAGTCTTCACGCCTGATCATGGCCGGCATGCCGGCGTTGTGCGTGGCGGGGCCTCTCGCAAAATGGCACCGGTTCTGCAACCCGGCGCACAGCTTGACGTCAGCTGGCGCGCGCGGCTGGAGGATCACATTGGGACCTTTCAGGCCGAGCTGATGCGCTCACGGGCCGCATCGGTGATGGGCAACAGGCTGTCTCTGGCGGGGCTGAATGCCGTGACTGCGCTTTTGCTTTTCTGCCTGCCCGAACGCGAGGCGCACGCGTCTCTCTATCGCAGATCAGAGCAGCTTCTGGACCTTCTGGGGCAAAGCGATGTCTGGCCGCTGGCCTATCTCAGATGGGAGGTGGCACTGCTTGAAGAGATGGGTTTCGGTCTTGATCTGACGGAATGCGCGGTGTTGGGCAACGGGGCGACGGATCTGGTTTATGTATCTCCCAAGACCGGCAGAGCCGTGTCTGCCGAAGGAGCCGGAGAATGGGCCGATCGCCTTCTGCCGCTGCCGCCGTGTCTTCGGGGGCAAAGCCCGGCCGATGATGCGGAAATCCTGCAGGCGCTTGAAGTGACCGGATACTTCCTGGCCAACGCGCTTGCACCAGAGATCGGGCACACACCCTTGCCTGAGGCGCGCACTCGTTTCGTTGCGCGCTTCGCTGCGCAGGTCTCTGCTGGTTAGGGCAGCGCCTCAAACACCATTTGCTCGCCTGCATCATTGGTCAGCAGCAGGACATTGGCGGTGACCTCGACAAGTGTCATCTTCTCAAGGCTTTGCAGCATCAGGGTTTCGGCGGCCAATTCCGGACAGGCGCGGCGGGTTGCACCGATGTTTTCCGCCTTGAACCAGGGATAGGGTTCGCCTTGGGTGCCAAAGAAACTGTTGCAAGGTCCTTGGCCTGTCAGCTTCCCCTCTTCGGGAAACTGCAATGTGGCGTCTGCCGCAAAGGTCTCGCCATTGATCTCAACTAACTTCCAGGTCGCATCTGATGCACCATATCCGGACAGGGTTTCATCTCCTGCGCACTGAAACAGGCCAGCCAACAGCGGAAACGCAAGAGCCGCGCGTAGCATCACCGAAGCGCCAGAACCAGGTCGACAAGCGATCCAATGGCCGCGGCGCTGTCTTTCGGGGCCTGTTTGCCAATGCCGTTCATTCCGATGGCGGCCGCATAGATAATCTGCGACATTTCAGGGTTCTCAATACCAATCTCAGTGAGCGCGTCCTGCAAAAAGCCAAGTCTGGTTGCGTCTACCCTTTCCACCGACCGACGCGCGCCTTTGTGGCTATTGGCCCAACTGCGCACGGCCAGTTCGAATTTGTCGAGCGTGGCAAACGCCTGGGCCAATGACCGCAACGTCGTGACCGGGTTCTCCATCGCCCCGCGCGCGTTCCCGCTTTGCGTGAGAGCGTTGACCTCCCATTCTTCCAGAAGCGATTTCTGAAAGGCGGGAACGTCACGGAAGTGCCAGTAGAATGACCCTTTCGAAACCTTGAGGCGCACGGCCAGTGGCTCTGCTTTTAGCGCATCAGGGCCGTCACTGGCCAAAGCTTTGGCACCAGCTTTGAGCCAGTCCTTAGGTCCAAGTCGTGATGAGGCACGTTGCATTGGTCAGACATACTTTTGCGTATGTGCCATTTCAAGATCATCGGCCAAAGACGGTCAATTGGTCACGTCAGCGCATGACGACGTTATCAAGAGCTGCCAAAGTAAAACGAGCGACCCCGAGGGGCCGCTCTGTTTGGTGCTGAAATAACTTCAAAAACTGGGGACAATTAACAGGTTCATGTGTCGCCTATGAACACGACATCCCAATGAACAAGTTGTGAAAATCCTGTGACAGCTCCAAGGTCATTCTTCGGCACATGGCAAATCCCGGCAGGTTTTGCCGAAACTACTGTCAAGTTTCATAAAAATAAGAGGACTTTCGGGTATCTGGGCGTTCGATTTCTCACAGATAAAACCTGCCAATCGACGCACGCCCTCACCCAGGCTTTACAGCCAGCGCGCTCTTCGAGTTGGTGTTGGACCGGCTATGTGCTGGCAGCTCAGATGGCCGCCCAGATGGCCGCCCAGAGGCTTTATTCCGCCGGTGTGTCGTTCGCGTCTTGCTTTTTCGACGCGCCAAAAAGCGGGCCGGGGAAGATATCCTTGAGCATTTTGCCCATCAATGCAGCGCCAAACAAAACCATCAGCGCCAATACGACTGTCACGATAATGTCCATTCCAATGTCCCTCCATTTTTCAGGTGTGCAGCAGGCTGCCTAATTAAGGAAAGAGGCGACAAAATGACTAAATTGGCGCGATTCCTGCAGATAAAGGGCGATATTTAGGCTTTGAGCAGGATCACGCGCGGTTTTCTGGCCCCATCAGCGGCCAAGCGCGCAACGCTCGATAAGATGAAACCAGCCGGCTTCGTCTTCTCCCATCAGGCTGAGGGCATCGATTGGGAAGGGGCGCGACACGACGTCTTGCAGAACTGGGGCCAGAGCCCCCAGAACCTCTGCGGCTTGGGCCTTGGGCAATTTGCCGGTCAGTGTCATATGAAACCGAAACGTCTCCATCACATAGGGATAGCCCCATTTCAGCAAGAGCCTAACCTGTCGCGGGCTTAGGGCGTTCGCTCGTCGCTTCGCCAGTTCCGCTTCGGTCAGTGGCGCGCGAAAGGCATCAAGCGCACGGACCGTTTCGGCCGCCAAGGCATCGAGCGTGGTTGTCTCACCTTCCGGCACAAGCGCAAGAAACCGGCCCAGGAGAGCGGGTTGAAGCCCCTCCAGAAGAAACGGCTGCGCGCCCTGGGCGAGCCGGCGGGTGGCCGCTTGCAACGCAGGTAAGTCATAGCCATCGGCAAGGCGAAAGGGTGGCTTCAATGTTGCGTGAAAGCCGTATTTGCGTGGTGTCGCGGTCATTTCTTCCCGCACCGCGTTCAGCTTGTGGAGATCCACCGGCGCAGGAAGCACCCCATTTTCGGGATCCCAGCCAAGCCACGCGGCTCCGAAATCGGCCAAGGGCCCGGGCGGAGGTGTGAAATAGACGGCGTAGCGCTTAAACTTCATACCGCTCTCTTGGCTTGACAGGCGTCTGCCCGCGTTGGTCTTTGCTGCATATCCCCGTGCCTTGGATGTGGCAATGCCAGCAAACGGATCAGAAAGGCCGCCTGCCGTCCCATCTTTTGCGTGTTGCAGGCATGGGCGAGACCGGTGCATATCGAGCTTGTCCATAGGAGTATCGCCGATGTCCCAGACCCTGCTCTTTCCCGCGCCCGAAAACCCGATCCTGCCGATTGACGGCAGCGATCTATGGTTTCCGGTGCGCCGCATCTTCTGTGTCGGCCGAAACTATGCGGCCCATGCCGCCGAGATGGGCAATGAAGTTGACCGGGAAGCACCCTTTTACTTCAACAAGTCAGCCCACACGCTTTGCCCGTCAGGCCGTGCGATCCCGTACCCCACCGAGACACAGGACTGTCACTACGAGATGGAATTCGTCGTGGCGCTCGACAAAGAAGCCGCGCAGGTTTCAAAGGAAAAGGCCATGGGCGCGGTCTTTGGTTACGGCTGTGGCATTGATTTGACCCGGCGCGACCTGCAGGGGCAGGCCAAGGAAAAGCGCAGGCCGTGGGATATCGGGAAAGATTTTGAAAATGCGGCGATATTGGCCGCGTTGACGCCCAAAGCGCAGTTTGGAGAAATTGGCGCTCAACGCATCTGGCTCGATCACAACGGCGCGCGTGTCCAAGACGCGGATTTGAGTGACATGGTGTGGTCTGTGCCCGAGATCATCGCGCATCTGTCGCGTTTCTACACGCTTCTGCCGGGTGATTTGATCATGACAGGCACGCCCGCTGGCGTTGGGCCGATTTCCCCCGATAGCAAGCTTGAGGGGTTGGTTGATGGATGTGTCCCGGTACAGGTGTCTTTTACGCCTCTCACCTAATTGTCCGCGCGTGAGCACCAAAAGCGATTGCGTTTCGGCCGCCTTAGCTGTTTCCGTAACCCTGCAATCATGGCGAAGAATGACATCATGGCGGATACTGACGCTCCCTGGCTCGCGCGTTTTCCTGTAACGCTTTTCACCACGGTGATGGGGATGAGTGGCCTGACGCTGGCCCTTGTAGAAGGCGAGCGTGTGCTTGATCTCGCGCATGGCCTGTCGACGCTGAGCGCTGGTGTAACCGTGGCAATTTTCGTCTGTGTTTCAGCGATTTACGCCTTGAAGACGGTTCGATATGGCGCCGCCGTGCAGGCAGAGTGGAACAACCCGGTCAGCCTTGCCTTCTTTCCGGCAATCTCGATCTCGCTTCTGCTCTTGGCCGCGGTCGCCTTGCCATGGTCGCACCCCATTAGCCTTGTGCTTTGGCTCTTGGGGGCGGGCCTGCAAATCATTCTGACCCTTGCGGTGATTTCAAGCTGGATCGGATCGCGCGCTTTTCTGCATGGGCACCTGACCCCGGCTTGGTTTGTTCCGGCGGTCGGAAATGTGATTGCGCCGCTGGCCGGTGCGTCACTTGGCTTCGTCGAGATAAGCTGGTTCTTCCTGTCGATCGGGCTGCTGTTCTGGATCGTACTTTTGGCGATGGTCATCAATCGGCTTGTGTTTCACGACCCATTGCCCGAGCGGCTGCAGCCGACCCTTGTTATCCTGATCGCGCCGCCCGCAATCGGGTTTCTGGGCTGGACAAGCCTGAACGATGGGCTGGACCCCATGGCGCGCATCCTGATGAACTGCACGCTCTTCTTTCTGCTAGTCGTTGGCGTGCAAATTCCCGCGATCTTTCGACTGCCCTTTTCACTCTCTTTTTGGGCGCTCAGCTTTCCGTTGGCTGCGGCCACCACAGCTGCACTGCGGTTCTCAACGCTTTCAGGATCAGTTTTTCATCTCTGGGCGGGGCTGGCGCTTTTGGTGTTTCTCACCCTGACTTTGCTGGTTTTGATCCTGAAAACCTCCGCCTCACTGCTCCGAAACACGGCCTTTTAGGCCCGATCCCGTCCATGGGAATGTCAAACTTGCTTCCTGACTTCGCCACATTGGACGGTCAGGACTATGGGCCATGAATAGGGACCAAACTGAAAAACAGCTGAAATTCGCGCTTTTGGGCGTGATTGCCTGCTTATGCCTTGTGGCGTTCCGTTTTGCGGGAGGCGAGGCGCAGCGCCTGGCACCCTATCTCGCAGACCCCGTCATCAGCGTGACCGAAGACGCGCCGAGCGATCCAGATGCACGCGCCGACTATGAGACATTGCTGCAGGACGCCAATTTCCATGCGGCTTTTGCCTTGGGCAATGACGGCGAATATGGCTGGGGAGACAACTACGCGACCCAGGATATGGCGGATTTCGCGGCCATGGCGTGGTGCGAGGAATATGGCACGGGCTGCCGGATCATCGCGCGTGTTGCCCCTGCCGAGCCTCTTGAGCTGGAAGGACAGCCGCTGTCCAAGACGGCCGCTCGCGCGGTTGCGGAATATCCGGATCATCGCGGAAAGAAGGCGCTTGCCCTGTCGGACACTGGGGCCTGGGGCATGGCGTGGGGGCGGTCCTCTGCGAAAGATGCAGCAGAATCAGCCTTCGAGTTTTGCGCCGAAAGCCTGACTGGTGGATTTCCCGATGGTCGGACTTTTGGGTCATGCCGTCTTGTTTGGTTCGATTGACGCGCTGCATTTTAGGCAAGCGCGCCATATCCGTCAGCCCAGCAAGCGCCGCGCAATCACCTGCGCCTGAATTTCAGCCGCGCCTTCAAAAATATTGAGAATCCGCGCATCACAAAGCACGCGGCTGATGGCGTACTCCATGGCAAACCCGTTGCCGCCATGGATCTGCAACCCGTTATCTGCCGCCGCCCAAGCCACGCGCGCGCCCAGAAGCTTCGCCATTCCGGCCTCAAGGTCACAGCGCTTGCCGTGATCCTTCTGCCAGGCCGAGAAATAGGTAAGCTGCCGCGCGATCATGATCTCAACCGCCATCATGGCAAGCTTGCCCGAGACACGCGGGAACTCGATCAGGGACTTGCCGAACTGCTTGCGGTCGATGGCGTATTGCATCGCGATATCCATCGCCGATTGCGCCACACCGACCGCACGGGCGGCTGTCTGAATGCGCGCGCTCTCAAAGGTCTCCATCAGTTGCTTGAAACCTTTGCCTTCTTCCCCGCCCAAAAGGTTCTCACCTTTGACGTGGAAGTTATCAAAGCCAAGCTCGTATTCCTTCATGCCACGATAGCCCAGAACCTCGATCTCACCACCGGTCATGCCTTCGGTCGGGAAGGGGGCTTCATCCGTGCCCGGCGTCTTTTCCGCAAGGAACATAGACAGGCCGCGATGATCGGTGCTGTCGGGATTGGTTCGCGCCAGAAGCGTCATCACATGGGTGCGTGCGGCATGGGTGATCCAGGTTTTGTTGCCGGTGATCTTGTAGTCGCCGTTCTCATCCTTGACCGCACGGGTGCGCAGACTGCCAAGATCGGATCCGGTGTTGGGTTCGGTAAAGACCGCCGTCGGCAGAATTTCCGCTGCCGCCAGTTTGGGCAGCCAGTTGGCTTTTTGCTCTTCGGTGCCGCCCGCGATGATCAGCTCGGCGGCAATCTCGGAGCGCGTGCCGAGTGAGCCCACGCCGATATAGCCCCGGCTCAGTTCTTCTGAAACCACGCACATCGATGCTTTGGAAAGGCCAAACCCGCCAAACTCCTCTGGGATGGTCAGCCCGAAAACACCCATCTCGGCCAGTTCCTGAATGACCTCCATCGGGATCAGCTCATCCTTGAGATGCCAGTCATGCGCATGCGGGATCACGTTTTCCACCGCATAACGGCGGAATTGTTCGCGGATCATCTCAAGCTCTTCATCAAGACCGGTAAACCCTACCGTGATCTCCGCTGAGCGTTCCTGCATCAGCTCCACAAGCCGTGTGCGCGCGGCCTGGGAGTTGCCGTTTTGTGTCAGCGTCATGACCTCGGGCGTCATCAGCACGCGCATATCATCCTGGGTCAGCCCGATATCCTGAAGCCGCAGGATCTCGCCCTGGCTCATGGGAATGCCACCATAAATCTGCCAGAGATATTCGCCGAATGCGATCTGGTGAATAAGTTGCTCAACCTCGCCAAACTTGCCTTCGCCGTCGATCCGGGTGGCCCAGTTCTGCATCTGGCGCAGCGCTTCGACATAAGTGGCCAGCCACGCCAGCCCGTGCGCCGCGGTCTGGTTAGCCTCAACCGCCCGAGACGACACACGCCCATCTTCTGTCACCACATCGCGCAGGATTGCCTTGGCTTTCTCCAGAACCGCCTCTGCCGGAGCAATGGCTGCGCCGGTCAACTGAAGCAGGTCATCGATGAGGATTGCCTTTGAAGCCATTACGTCTTGTCCATCATGCGCCATGAATCACATCCCTCTTACTCGGTCGATCTGTCCTAGCTATTTCGCAGGTGCAGCGCAACTATTTTGCTCAAGCAGCACGTCGTTTGGACGAATATTGCGCCAACCTGTCGCGCCTAGGGCCGTCTACAGCCGAGTTTAGCACGAAATAACCCCGTGCAGCAGGGTTGAAAAATGTTACGGAGGGTCATGGAACTTCTCCTTGGTCCTGACTGGCTCTTTCTCATGGGTTTTGCCTTTGTGATCGCCGTTCTGGGCGGTGTCGTGAAGGGCGTCGTGGGCTTTGCCATGCCCATGGTGGTGATCTCTGGTCTCAGCACGTTTATCTCTCCTGAAATCGCACTGGCGGCTCTGATCCTGCCCACGTTGGTCTCAAACGGCTGGCAGGCCTTGCGCAACGGGCTTTGGGCGGCGCTTGGGTCGGTATCGAAATTTCGCGTCTTTCTGCTGTCGGGTGTTCTTTTCATGCTGGGTTCAGCACAGCTCGTGCCGGTGATCCCCGAGGCAGCGATGCTTCTAATCATCGGGGTGCCGGTGGTCATCTATTCCGGTTTCGCGCTTTTGGGCCGCCCGCTAAGCCTGCCGCCCAATCCCGGCAAACGCATTGAAGCGGGGATCGGGGCGGTGGCCGGGTTCTTCGGCGGTATCTCCGGCGTCTGGGGGCCGCCCACAGCCATCATGCTCACAGCGATGAACACCGAAAAGACCGAGCAAATGCGCGTTCAGGGTGTCATCTACGGTGTGGGCGCGGTTCTATTGGTGGCCGCGCATCTGTTTTCCGGCGTTTTGAACGCCCGAACCGTGCCGTTCTCGCTGTTTCTTATTCCACCCGCCTTGCTTGGTCTGTGGATCGGGTTTTCCATTCAGGACAGGATCGATCAGGCGCTCTTTCGCAGACTTACCTTGGCGGTGCTGGTCATTGGCGGGCTGAACCTGGTGCGGCGCGGGGTTATGGGCGGCTGATATTGGGTATTTGAGACAAGAAAGAAGCGGCAGTGTCTCAGCCCTCTTTTATGCGCCGTGCTATTCCGGTAAAGCGCGCAGGACGAAAATGACAACTTTGGAATTGAACCGATGAAGTTCACCCTGTCCTGGCTGAAAGACCATCTTGAGACCGATGCAAGCGTGACAGAGATTGCTGATGCGCTCACCGACCTTGGGCTTGAGGTGGAAGAGATCATCAATCCGGGCGAGCGGTTGAAGGATTTTACCATCGGCAAGGTCCTGAAGGCCGAACAGCACCCCGATGCGGATCGTCTGCGCGTCTGTCAGGTGATGACCGATGAAGGCGAAAGCCAGATCATCTGCGGCGCGTCCAATGCGCGGACCGGCATCACCGTTGTGATTGCCAAGCCCGGTGTCTACGTGCCGGGCATCGACACCACCATTGGAGTGGGCAAGATCCGTGGCATTGAAAGCTACGGCATGATGTGCTCAGAGCGCGAGATGGAGCTTTCGGACGAACATGACGGCATTATCGAGCTGCCTTCGGGTGAGGTGGGTGAGCGGTTCATTGATTGGCTGGCTGAGAACGATCCGGTGAAAGTGGACCCGGTGTTCGAAATTGCGATCACGCCGAACCGCCCTGATGCGCTGGGCGTGCGGGGGATCGCGCTTGATCTGGCGGCGCGTGGCATCGGCACGATGAAAGATGCCCCAAGCGCCAAAGTCGAAGGGCAGTTCCCGTGCCCCATCGACGTGACAATTGACGCCGACACGCGCGAAGACGGCTGTTTCGTGTTCGCCGGTCGCCTGATCCGCAATGTGAAAAACAGCCCAAGCCCGGCGTGGTTGCAGGACCGGCTGCGCGCCATTGGCCTGCGACCGATTTCGGCGCTCGTCGATATCACTAACTTCTTCACCTTTGACCGCAATCGGCCTTTGCATGTCTTCGACGCCGACAAGGTAAAAGGCAACCTTCTGGTGCACCGCGCCAAGGGCGGTGAAACGCTGATCGGGCTGGACGAGAAGGAATATACGTTCAGCGCGGGTCAGGTGGTGATTTCCGACGATGACAACATTGAAAGCATTGCAGGGATCATGGGTGGCCTTGCAACTGGGTGTACGGAAGAGACCACCAATGTGTTTCTCGAAGCCGCCGTTTGGGATCATATCCAGATCGCCCATACCGGCCGCGCGCTCAAGATCAACTCGGATGCGCGCTATCGCAATGAGCGTGGCATCGATCCGGCCTTCAACATGGAAGGTCACGAGCTGGCGACGCAGATGATCCTTGATCTTTGTGGCGGTGAACCCTCGAACGTGGTTGTGGCCGGTGCAGTGCCCGATGTCAGCCGCGCCTACCGGCTTGATGCGGCGCGCGTGCAGTCGCTTGTCGGCATGGACATCCCCGAATCCGAGCAGCGCCAGACCCTGACCCGGCTTGGCTTCAGGCTCGAAGGCAATATGGCGCATGTGCCAAGCTGGCGTCCCGATGTACTGGGCGAGGCCGATCTGGTGGAAGAGGTGGCGCGGATTGCGTCCCTGACCAAGCTGGAAGGCAAACCTCTGCCTCGCGCCCAGACCGGCGTGCCGAAACCCATTTTGAGCGCGGCGCAGAAACGCGAGCGCACCGCGCGGCGCACGGCGGCGGCTTTGGGTTACAATGAATGCGTCACCTACAGCTTCATCGACCATGCCAGCGCCGCGCTTTTCGGTGGCGGCTCAGACGCCACCATGCTGGCCAACCCGATCAGTTCCGAAATGAGCCATATGCGTCCCAGCCTGCTACCCGGCCTTCTGCAGGCCGCCGCGCGCAATCAGGCCAATGGTCTTATGGATCTGGCGCTTTTTGAGGTCGGGCACGCCTTCCATGGTGGAGAGCCGGAAGAACAGCATATGCAGGTCTGCGGTATCCTCGTTGGCCGGACCGGACCAAAAGACGTGCAAGGCAGCAGCCGTGCGGTGGACCTCTATGATGCCAAGGCCGATGCCGAGGCTGTGCTGAATGCCCTGGGCGCGCCCGCGAAAGTGCAGATCATGCGCGGCGCAGAAGGGTGGTGGCATCCGGGCCGTCACGGCAAGATTTGCCTTGGCCCCAAGAAAGTGCTTGGCGTCTTCGGTGAGCTGCACCCCAAAGTGCTGCGCGAAATGGATGTCAAAGGCCCCGTAGTGGCCTTTACCCTTTATCCTGCGGAAATCCCCCTGCCGCGCAATGCCGGGGCCAACCGGGGCGCGCTGGTGGTCAGCAAGCTGCAGGCCGTCGAACGCGATTTTGCCTTCGTGGTGGATGCCGATGTCGAAGCCCTGACACTGGTCAACGCCGCCGCCGGTGCCGACAAGGCGCTGATCGAAGATGTGCGCGTCTTTGACGAATTCATCGGCGGCAGCCTTGGCGAAGGTAAGAAAAGTCTCGCCATTACTGTGCGCCTGCAACCGACCGAGGCCACGTTGAAAGACGCCGATATTGAGGCGGTCTCCTCGAAGATCGTCGAGAAGGTGACCAAAGCGACAGGCGGCGTGCTTCGCGGGTGACGTGGCTATTCCGTCACAGGCGGAGTTGGCAAAATCAAAGGGGCTTGAGGCGACTCAGGCCCTTTTCTATGTCAGGCCCTTCGCAACTGAGCCCGGATAAGGACAGCCCAATGCTTGTTCAGAATACCCCCATCGGACCCGTCGGAGGACGGATGTAAGTTGCCTGCGGATCTCGTCGCAGGCGCGGTTTTGACGCTTGCGGAGATGGTCCATGACCCCTCAAGACGTAAAAGAGATTGGGCAGATTCTGCCCAAGGAAATGCTGTTTCCCTATTTTGCCGACCGCGAAAGCGCGTGGGTTCTGGCGGCCTGCATGCCCGGCTCGGCGCGGATCGGTGATCTGCGCAAATCGGCCTCGGGAAAACTGCTTGAGCGCCCGGCCCTGCGTGCCCTTGTGGCACGCTGTGGCGGTGTGTTGAACCGTGATGATGTGCGCGCCGTGGCCTATGCCGATCAGGCGATGGCGCAGGACTGCCTCAATCCCGCCGCCACCGCCGGGGTCGAGGCGGTCTTTGCCTTGCCCTGGCATGATTTCTGCCTCAGCTTCGATATCTGGGGCGCGGAGCGGCGCTGGTATGACCAGACGACGCGCCAGCATGCCAATCTGGTGGTTCAACTTGGCTTCCCGAGCGACCACGCAGCCCTGATGGGTCAATACCTGAGCAACGGCGCGCGCAAGGATTTCGAGTGGAACGGACATCCCATTCGCACCACAGGCCGGCCTACGCTCGCCTGGGCCCGGTTGGATATTGACCTGACCGCGCGCGAGGCGCTGATCGAAGAGGTGCAGACCGACTGGTTGCGCAACGCCAAAGAAGAGGTCGTGGCACTGCGCAGCAGTGCCCCACGAAGCCGTGCGCTTGCCAAGATGGAACGTTACGAGGCCGGTTTGCTTGACCGCTACGGCAAGATCTGGAGCCAGGCGATGCTCTTGTCGGCGCTTATGCTCTTGCGTGACGGGCTTGGCATGGAACGGGTCTGGATGCACCAACCTGCACCGGGCAAGATATTAAAGCGCATTCATGGCGTGTCCCCGCCGCGGTCGCTTTACTCCAGCTTGCCCAAAAGCTTTTGCTTTCGGCCAACGCGGCAGCGCCCAAGCTTCCTGCGCAGCCTGCCGAAGAAGCTGACCAAGACACTGCCGAAAGACGCCCCGCTTTTTTGGCAGATCGAGTTCGGTCCGGATGCGCGCCGGGTCTAGCGCGGACTAGGTCATGCGGTCCTGAAGCATGTCGGCCAGAAGATCAAACACCAGCCGGATCCGCCGGCTGGTGTGCAAATCGCGATGGGTGACAAGCCAGACAGGGAAGGTGATATCTGTCACCCCACCCAGCAGGCGCACCATGTCGGGAAAGCCACGCGCGATGTCATCTGACATCGGCACAATGCCAAACCCCTTGCGCGCCAGCGCCCAGGCGGTGCTGCCATTGGCCGAACTTGTGGTGAACTGGGCCGCATTCACGCGAATGTCCCATTGCTCGAACGCCGCGATCAGGCGGTCATCATCGCCCATGCCGACAAAATCATGGCTGGCCAACTCTTGTGGCGTTTCGGGCTTGCCTCGCGCGCTAAGGTAATCCTTGCTGGCGTAAAGATGCGCGGGCGCATCGGCCACCAGCCGGGCAATCAGATCGGGCTCGGTTGGCCGCACATGCCGGACCGCGATATCCGCCTCCCGCGCCAGAATATCGCGTATGTCATTGGCCGCGATCACATCCACCCGCAGGCGTGGCGCCATGCTGCGCAGGCGCAACAGCACATCGGGCAGAACGTATGTGCTGCTCATGTCCGATGCGGTCACACGCACCACACCCTCAAGCGATTGTGCGCGCCCCTGCGCGATCAGGGCAATGCGATTTGCCGCCTCACCCATAATCTTTGCGTCCGACAGAAGATCCTGACCCGCATCCGTCAATCGCAACGCCCGCCCGCTGCGCTCGAACAAGGCCAACCCAAGTTCTTCCTCCAGCGCGCTGACCTGTCGGCCCACGGTTGGTTGGGTCAGCCCAAGCTGTCGCGCCGCTGCAGAAAGCGATCCGGTTTCCGCCGTGGCCAGAAACGCGTGCATCCGGGACCAATCAAAAGGCGTATCCATGCGATTTTGCATACTTTACCTGCAAATTTGGTGAATTCAGCTTCTTTTCATACGGATTTATATGCCGACGCAAAGGAGAGACGCAATGGAACCCAATCCAAATTTCTGGACAAAACTGGCAGCGAAATACGCCGCTCGTCCCATATCCGACATGGGAGCTTACACTCAGACGCTGGACCGGATCCGCACCCATCTGCCTGAGAACGCGCGCGTTCTTGAAATCGGCTGCGGCACAGGCGGCACCGCGGAACGTCTGGCGGCAAGCGTCGCACACTATGTGGCGACCGACTTTTCCGAGGGCATGATTGCACAGGCCCATCTCCGGGACGTGCCGCAAAAGGTCGAGTTTCGCGTGGCCGATGTATTTGACGACAGCTTGGAAGAACAAAGTTTTGACGCCGTGATCGCGCTCAACCTTCTGCATCTGGTTGATCATCCGCCACAGGTCTATGCGCGCGTGACCCGGCTCTTGAAACCCGGCGGTGTCTTTATCTCAAAGACACCCTGCATCGGAGAGCGCGAGCTGGGGTTCAAGTTTTCACTCCTGAAACGCGCCATTCCGATCATGCAATGGCTGGGCAAAGCGCCCTTCGTGCGGTTTCTCAGCCGCGAAGACATGGATGATGAAATCAGCACCGCAGGCTTTCGCATTGTCGAAACCGGCAACTATCCTGTGCGTCCGCCCAATCATTTTGTCGTGGCGCATCCGATCTGACTTGCCTTTCGCGGCGCTGGCTGCAGGTTAAGCGCAAAGACGAAACAGGAGACCAGCCCATGCTGAACGTTTACTTATCCGGCGAAATTCACACTGACTGGCGCGAGCAGATCATCGCAGGCGCGAAGGGCCTGGATGTGACGTTCAATTCTCCCGTCACCGACCATGCCGCGTCGGATGATTGTGGCGTCGAAATCCTTGGCGCGGAAGACAACAAGTATTGGCATGATCACAAGGGTGCCATGGTCAATGCCATCCGCACCCGCAAGGGTATCGCGGATGCCGATGTGGTGGTCGTGCGCTTTGGCGACAAATACAAGCAATGGAACGCCGCCTTTGACGCAGGTTACGCCAGCGCTTTGGGCAAATCGCTTATCATCCTGCAGCCGCCCGAGCATGACCATGCCTTGAAAGAAGTGGATGCCGCCGCCTTGGCGGTGACGCGCGAGCCGGGGCAGGTCGTCGAGATACTCCGCTATGTTCTGGATGGCAGCCTGCCGGGCTAATCCTGCAGCAAAATGACATGCACCTGACCTCTCGATCACGTGCATGTCGGTCTGTAACTCTTAAGCAGCCGCTTTTTCGGCCATGCCTTGCAAGTGGGGTATTGGCCCGCCGAGTGTCTCCGCAATCTGCCCTGCCACGATCCGGGCAGTGGCCGCTGACAGGGTCCAGCCCAGATGCCCGTGTCCGGTGTTGTAGAACACGCCTTCGGCACGCCCCCGGCCCACCCGTGGCAGCATCGAGGGCATCATTGGCCGCAGACCGGCCCAAGGCACGACATTCTCGGTTGAGATGTCAGGGAAATGTTCTTCGCACCACTCGGTCAGCGGACGAATACGGTCAGCCCGGATGTCGCAATTGGCGCCATTGAATTCTGCTGTGCCTGCAATACGCAAACGGGTCGGGCCAAAGCGGCTCGCAACGATCTTCGCCCGGTCATCCAGCAAGCTGATCCACGGTGCCGCCGCCTGGCTTTCGGCGTCATCCAGATTGACGGTGATCGAATAGCCCTTCACCGGATAGATATTGACCCGGTCCCCCAGTTGCGCAGCAAAATCGCGGCTTTGAATGCCTGCACTCACAACAACCGCGTCAAAGATTTCCGCAACGCCACCTTCGGTGACCTGCACCTTGCCACCGATCGTATCCAGCCGCTCAACCTTGGTGCCAAACCGCAAGGTCGCCCCGCGCCGGGTGCAGGCCTGCGCCAAACCCATGGTGAACTTGTGGATATCGCCAGAGCTGTCGGACTCGGTCAGGAAACCACCGATGATATCGCCCTTCAGTGCCGGTTCGATCTCCTGCACTTCATCAGTGGACACCTCACGCCGGTCAAGCCCGCCTTCTTTCAGAAGCTCATTGACCTTTCTGGCATGGTTAAGGTCTTTCTGTTTGCTGTAGAAATGCAGGATCCCGCGACGCTCCAGATCGAAATCAATGCCTTCACGTTCGGCCATCTCGAAGAGCACGGCGCGCGCGGCAATGGCCAGGCGGACGGTTTCAACCGTGTTGGCCTTGTAGTTCGGGATGTTTGACAGAAACTCAGCCATCCAGCGCATCTTGTGGAAAGTGGGCGCCGGGTTCACCAAAAGCGGCGCATCGGCCTGCAGCATCCATTTCAGGCCTTTAAGAACAGTGCCCCATTGGGTCCAGACCTCGGCATTCGACGCCGACAGCTGCCCGCCATTGGCAAAGCTGGTTTCCATCGCGGCATAGCGGTTGCGGTCAAACACAGTGACCTCAAACCCCTGATCCAGAAGTTCATACGCAGTGGTAAGTCCGGTCACACCGGCACCGATAACGGCAACTTTAGACATATCTCATCTCCGTAGCACGCGCGGCATCGGCCGCATGCCCCCTCCGTGCTTGGAACCTGAGAGTTTCACCCAACGTCCGGGCTTTCTCCTACGGTGGACCCATACGGGCCGCTTTCCGGAGTGTTATAGCCATACCGGTCCTTGGACCTGAGAGTTTCCGGGGCGGTTGCTCCTTCGGCGGCGGATCTCTCCGCCTTCTCCCGGCATAGCCATCTTCTAAGGCGCATCTAGGATCGATTTGTGATTCTCGCAACAGATTTATTTGGGGCCACCTGCTGCCCCCCATCGGTGTGGCACAGAAGAACCAGCCGACCGGCGCGCCGCACAGTTACCGCCAGAATTCCCAGATGCGCGGAAACAAGGCCCGATACGTTCTGTAGGCTTCGGTTGTCTGTCCAAGGTCCTTCATCGTTGATTCAAAATTGATGGTTCTGAACCTGAACCCGCTTGTCATCCCGATGGCCTCCATGCCGGATTTCCATCTTTGAAGACCCTCGATCACACGCCACTGCGCGCGCTCGCGCCCGGCGGGTGTCTTGGCGCGTTGCGACGACTCCCACGCCTTACGTTGAAGGACCGATAGTTCCCGATCCCAATATACAAGCGTGCTCATAATCTCGGCATTGCTGGCAAACTCTGCATCCTCAGTCTTCGGCAAGGCATGCTGAACCCCGGACATGTCCGCGATCTCCGCCGCCGCGGCATGATCTGTCGTCATATCGGCAGACGCCGTGGCCTTGGTGTAGGGCAGGGGGTAATACAAAACGGATTGTGCAAAATGGCGGCCAAAGAGCGATCTTTCGGGGTCAATTCCAAACGCCGTGGCGTAGTCAAACAAAAGGCGCCGATCCAAGCGATCCCAGACCTTTTTGGCTGCAAGTCTTTTCGCGTCCTCAAAGGCCTGAACCTCCCCAGAGGCCTCCCAGCTCCAGCGGCTGCTTTCATATCCGCGCGTCAATCGCACATACCGAACTAAGTTTTCCCCTCTCGTGACCTTAAACCCATGTTCCTGACGCGTGGCTGTGGCCAGGTCGCTCCAGATCGTGACAAGATCTGCGTCGGGAAGAACTTTCGCCAGCGATGTCGGAAAGTCCTCTGGTGCCACGTCATCAAGCGGGTGTTCGATGAGTGTGATGCCCGGCGCTTCTTTCGGAGAGAAAACAAGTGTTCCGTTGAAAATCTGCTCCGGCGTCTGCTGTCGCACCATCAGCGGCGGGCGTCTTTCACCGGTCATTTCTCCCATCGGGCCTTCGCGATGCCGGATCACGCCAGCCGCAACTGGCTGTACTTCCTCAAACGGCGCGCGGATCAGTGTGAAGGCAACGAACTTTTCCCAGCCCTCAAGGGTAAGTGGGGCATAGGTCATATGGGGTGCACGAAAATCCATGGCGAAGGGCGTGGCGGAAATTCAAGGCAAGGTTATGACGAAAAGGAACCCGATCTGGGGCCGCCGCGGACAGGCGCATCAAATCCACACCGCGTGACATTTCTCACCTGAACAAGATGTTCTGCGGTTCCAGTACACCTGATTTTCGCTATGAGGCTGATATGAAGGTCACGCACAACACCCCCGACTTGCTTATCGCCAGCGAGATCCCATGGTTCATCTCTATGATGCTGCTTTTCTTCATTCTGGTCTTTGTCGGGCTCGGTCTGTTTCTTTTGACCGAACATTGGGCTGGGCTGATTTTCATCTTTGGCGGCGGTGGACTTGGGCTTGGCGCGATGAGCGTTTTCTCCGAACGCCTGCAGCTCATCATGGATGCCAATGCGGGCACGATGACAATGCGCTCCCGCCGCATCTTTGGCCGAGACGAAATCATCACACCGCTGGAAGATGTCATTCGTGCGGGCACTGAAACCAGCCTGAGCAATGCTGACGGTATCAACGCGCGCCCGCGCCAGACATTGTCGCGGCTCGCCTTTCTGGTCGATGATGGCTCGGGCACCGGTCGCACCACGATCTTGCCGATGACGGCTGTCATGTCATCGGGCAATGGTGCCGCCGCTGTCACGCGTGCGGTCAACCTCTGGCTAAAGGAACTGCGTGGCACGGATCAGCTCGAAGCCTGATCTGCGTTACGGTGATTGCAGCCCCGACTTCTGCGACATCTCAAGCCTGTGGTGGCGCGATGAAGGTAAGAGTGTTTGCGCCTTTTTGCCGAGCTTTCCGGCGAAAGCCTTAACAAATGGCAAACCCTTCGCTCGCAGCGGTAACATCCGCCTTTTCCAGCTCCTGCACCGACGCAATACCGACGTGATACCGACACGATACCGACGTCGGGATTTCAATAAAATAAGGGCTGTTAACCATATGGGCCCTGTTTTGGGTGAATCTTGTGAAAAAACCCGCGCTCGATACTCTCGAACGCGGGTTTTTGGAGCGTAGATTAAGGTGGCGCTAGCCGATTGCAGCCGCCTTCACGTCATCATCGATATGCGGCAGGTATTGCTCGAAATTGTCGGCAAACATTTTCACCAGCTTCTCCGCTTGCGCGTCATACCCCGCAGGGTCGCCCCAAGTCCGGCGCGGGTTCAGAAGAACCTCTGGCACGCCCGGCACGCTGACAGGGACGTCAAAGCCGAAATTGGCATCCTTGCGGAACTCAACCTTGCTCAGTGAACCATCCAAAGCGGCCGTCAAGAGCGCCCGTGTCGCCTTGATCGGCATGCGCTCACCAGTGCCATAGGCCCCGCCGGTCCAGCCGGTATTCACCAGCCAGCAGGTGGCGCCATGCTTGGCGATCTTCTCACGCAGCAGATTGCCATAGACCTCTGGACGGCGTGGCATGAATGGTGCGCCAAAGCAGGTTGAGAACGTGGGCTCTGGCTCTGTCAATCCACGCTCTGTTCCGGCCACTTTGGCGGTAAAGCCTGATAGGAAGTGGTACATCGCCTGCGCCGGCGTGAGCCGCGCGATGGGCGGCAGAACACCAAAGGCGTCACAGGTCAGCATGATGATGTTTTTGGGATGCCCTCCTAGGGCGGTGCTTGATGCGTTCGAGATGTAGTGCATCGGATAGGCGCAGCGCATATTGGCCGTCAGGCTGTCATCTGCAAAGTCCAGATCAAGCGTTTCATCATCATAGACCATGTTCTCGATGACCGTCCCGAATTTCTCGGTTGTGGCGTAAATCTCGGGTTCTGCCTCGGGATCAAGATTGATCGTCTTGGCATAGCAGCCACCCTCGAAATTGAACGTGCCGCGATCTGACCAGCCATGTTCGTCATCGCCAATCAGGGTGCGGTTCGGATCGGCCGAAAGCGTCGTCTTGCCGGTCCCGGAAAGCCCAAAGAAAATAGCTGTATCGACCGGATTTCCCTTGGCATGGTTGGCCGAGCAATGCATCGGCATGATGCCTTTTTCCGGCAGCAGATAGTTAAGTAGCGTGAACACGGATTTCTTGTTTTCGCCTGCATATTCCGTGTTGCCGATAAGGATAAGCTTGCGGTCGAAATTCATCGCGATCACCGTATCAGACCGGCAGCCGTGCTTTTCGGGATCGGCCTTGAAACTTGGGCAGTTGATCACCGTGAAATCGGCGACGAACCGGTCCAGTGCTTCACGGTCCGGGCGGCGCAGCATGTGGCGGATGAACAGCCCGTGCCAGGCAAGTTCCGTCACCATGCGCATGTTGATCGAATGCGAAGGGTCGGCCCCGCCCACAAGATCCTGCACATAGTAGTCACGACCCTTCATATGGGCGACCATGTCATCATAGAGACGGTCGAAAGCTTCTGGCGCCATCTCGGCGTTGTTGTCCCACCAGATGCTGTCGGCGACACTGTCGGTCTTAACGACATGTTTGTCCTTCGGGGACCGGCCAGTGAATTTGCCGGTCGAGACAAGGAACGTACCCCCCCGGCCAAGACGACCCTCGCCATTGCGAAGCGCTAGCTCGATCAAAGCAGGCTCAATCAGGTTGTAGTGGACGTCGCCCAAACCCTCGATGCCCTGATCCTCAAGCCGGAAATTCGGGTTTACCCGTCCTATTGTCATTCGTGCGCTCCTACTTTGTCGCATGGCCTTAGGCTCTTGGCCGAAATGATAACTGCTGCGCGGCTCTGACGCGCCGGTATAGCCCTCGATACCGATGATTTACCGAGGTCATAACATGACGGTTTTGGGAATGAACAGGACGCAATCCAAGCGTTAGCGCAACCAAAGCGGGGCGTTAGCGCAACCAAGGGCCAAGTTGCGAAACTTTGCCGGCAGTGTCCTGAAATTGTTGCCGGAATATGTGCAAATCGCTGCAAAAAAGTGAGACAATTTAGCCATTGATAAGACTTTTTGATGCCAAATCGCCGCAATCAAAGGGCTGATTCGCAGTTTAGCATTGATTGTAAAGGCCAAAACGGCTCTTATCGCGAAAAACAAAAGAACGAGAGCAGTATAAGGAAACGACAATGTCCAAAATCGCCCTTGTGGACGATGACAGAAATATTCTGACGTCGGTCTCAATGACACTCGAGGCCGAGGGCTTCGAGGTGGAAACTTACAATGACGGCCAGCAGGCGCTTGATGCTTTCAGCAAAAAGCTGCCCGATATGGCCGTTCTGGACATCAAGATGCCGCGCATGGACGGCATGGATCTGTTGCAGCGGTTGCGCCAGAAAACCTCGATGCCGGTCATCTTCCTGACCTCGAAAGATGATGAAATCGACGAGGTGCTGGGTCTGCGCATGGGCGCGGATGACTATGTGAAGAAGCCCTTTTCGCAGCGTTTGCTGGTCGAGCGTATTCGCGCACTCCTGCGTCGGCAAGACGCGGTCGAAGGCAATGTTGTCGCCGATAGCGAAGACACAAAAGTGATTGAACGCGGTGATCTGCGGATGGATCCGCTGCGTCATGCGGTGACCTGGAAAGGTCAGGATGTATCTCTCACTGTGACGGAGTTTCTTCTGCTCCAAGCCTTGGCGCAGCGTCCTGGATTCGTCAAAAGCCGCGATCAGCTGATGGATGTGGCCTATGATGACCAGGTCTATGTTGACGACAGGACCATCGACAGCCATATCAAGCGTCTGCGTAAGAAATTGCGCATGGTCGATCCTGAGTTTTCAGCCATCGAAACCCTTTACGGGATCGGGTATCGTTACAACGAAGAATAAGTCCTTCGATCGGGGGCGTGCAGGTGCGAGATCATTCGGTCAGCGACAATGAAGGTGTCGTTCTTGGCGACGACTTTGTTGCGCCCGATAAGATCGTCGAAGAAGAAGTGCGCATCCGCCGTGAACGGCGCGGGTTTTTCCGCTCCGCCGGCGGGTCGCTTACCAAAAAGATCATCACCTTTAACCTGGTTGCCCTGAACGTCCTGGTTGCCGGGGTGCTGTACCTAAGTTCTTCTGGTGACAGCCTTGTTCAGACGCGCGCAGATGATCTGCTAAGCGATGTTGAACTGATCGCGGACGTCTTTGAAGCCAAGCTTCCCGAGAGGGGCGTGTCCACAATAAGCGCTGCAAGATCTCTGGATCCGCAGAGCTTACTTAGCCAGATGGATATTCAGGCCGGTGCCGAGGTTTTTGTCTATGATACCCGGCAAAACCTGGTCGCTTCGATTGAAGGTAAGCTTGGCCATGGTCATGAAATCGCGGACTTTAACCAGCCCACAGTGATCACCGACGCAATTGATCGGGCGTTTTCTTTCGTATCGGCGCCCTTCGAATTCCTTTTGTCTTCGGGAGAGCCAAAAACCATCGAGGACAAAGCCCGGCTTTTGGTCGCTCCAGCACTGACGGATGGCACGCGGTCGGTCCAGGAAAAGGTTGACGGCACTAAGATTTTCATCGCCGTAACCCCGATCATGCAAGGGTCAAACTCTGTCGGCGCGATTGCAATGGCAAGTGCCTCCGGCGAGATTGAACAGCTTCTAAAAGTGGAACGCGAGCGTGTCCTGCAGATGTTCATTGTTGCCACGCTTGTCTCTGTCGCGCTCAGCTTGATTTTGGCTTCAACAATCTCCAACCCGCTTGCCGAGCTGGCAGCGGCGGCTGAAGTGGGCGGTGCACGAAATCGAAGGGGTAATCGCGATGGCGGACGCATCCGGATCCCTGACCTGACGGCGCGCCCGGATGAAATCGGACGGCTTTCCGGAGCACTTCGGGGCATGGTCGGCGCTCTGTACAATCGCATAGATGGCAATGAGCAATTCGCGGCGGACGTTGCCCATGAAATCAAGAATCCGCTGGCCAGCCTGCGCTCTGCGGTCGGCACGATGCGCGTGGCCAAACGCGACGATCAGCGTGAGCGTCTCCTGGAAGTCATCGAACATGACGTCCGGCGGCTTGACCGGCTGGTGAGCGATATTTCCAACGCGTCGCGGCTCGACAGTGAGCTTGTGAAAGAGGACCAGGAAACCTTTGATCTGGTGAGTATGCTCGACAATCTCGCGCAGTACCTGGGCGAGGAAGCCGACAAGAAAGGCATCGAGTTCATCACAGATTTCCCACCTGATCCAATTGGCGTGACCGGGCTGGAAGGCCGTCTTGCGCAGGTCTTCGTCAACCTGATTAGCAATGCGATTTCGTTCTGTGAAGAGGGGGATGCGATCCGCGTGTGGACACGCAAGCGCGAAAATCGCGTTGTGGTCGTTGTTGAAGACACCGGTCCCGGCATTCCCGAACAGGCGCTGACAAAAATCTTCCAACGCTTCTATTCGGAACGGGCAGAGAACGATTTTGGAAACAACTCCGGTCTGGGCCTGTCGATCTCAAAACAGATTGTCGAGGCACATAACGGCGTGATCTGGGCTGAAAACATTCGCCCAACCGATTCCGACATCACCACTGATCCGCTTGGTGCGCGTTTTGTGGTTGGCCTTCCGGTCTGATACCGGACGATGGGCAAGACGACCCCTTCTGCCAAAAGATCTCAGGACATACTTCACGCAAGCGCTGTAGCGGTTGACGACAAAGGCGTGCTTATCATTGGCGCATCAGGAAGCGGAAAATCGGGTCTTGCACTTCTATTGATTTCCATCGGCGCATGTCTGATAGCCGATGACCGGACAATTCTCTGGCGTGAAGACGACCACCTCTTTGCGCAGTGCCCCGGTGCCATAGAAGGCAAGATCGAGGCGCGGGGCGTCGGCCTTCTTCACGCGCCCGCGGCCGGACCAACCCGGATTGAGCTGGTCGTCGACCTCGACCGACGAGAAACTGAGCGCTTGCCGCAGATCCATCACATGCATTTGATGGGCGCGACCGTTCCGGTGCTCGGCAATCCGGGGTTTGATCATTTTCCTGCGGCGATCATGTTATATCTAAGACATGGGCGATGGCAGTAAGGAAGGCACGTTATGCCTGACACACGTCGAGAGAAAAACATGCATCAGCGGCCTGTGCTTGTCACCGGGCCATCCGGTGCTGGCCGAAGCACGGCGATCCGTGCTCTTGAAGACATTGGTTATGAGGCCATCGACAATCTGCCCTTGTCGCTTCTGCCACGGCTTCTTGATGACGATGTGCTGCAAAAGCCATTGGCGCTCGGGATCGACACCCGCAATCGGGATTTCTCGACAAATGCGCTTATTGAGGCGATTGACCGCAGTACTCACGTGCAATCGACACCCTTGCAGGTGCTCTACATAGATTGCCGTCCTGAAGTCCTGCAGCGCAGGTTTTCTGAAACGCGCCGAAGGCATCCCCTGGCGCCGGCGGAGAGCGCCGAAATCGGCATCGCGCGGGAAGTTGATTTGCTTGGACCAATCCGCGCAAGGGCAGACATCCTGATCGACACGACAGAGATGTCACCGCATGACCTGCGCGCGGAACTTGAATCATGGTTTGGCACAAGACCCGAGGGCAATCTGGCCGTGACGGTGCAATCTTTCTCCTACAAACGCGGCCTGCCGCGTGGTCTTGACATGGTGCTGGACTGCCGGTTTCTCAAGAACCCCTATTGGGAGGCGTCGTTGCGCGCGCTCGATGGGCGCGACGAACGTGTCTCTGTCTACGTAAAAGACGACCCGCGATTCGAGCCATTTGCAAGCCGGGTGATTGATCTCGCGAAAATGCTGCTGCCGGCATACCTTGCCGAGGGCAAAGCCTATCTTGCGATCGGATTCGGGTGCACCGGAGGACAACATCGCAGCGTCACGATGACAGAAACATTGGCCGATGCCCTTGCAGAGAGTGGCTGGCAGGTGTCTATAAGGCACCGGGAACTTGAACGTCGGGATACTTTTGCTCCGACGGTCGCAGAGACTGGGGACACCTCTGGAAAAAAGGACGCAGGGCGTTGATCGGTATCGTCATTGTGGCGCATGGAAGCCTCGCGCAGGAGTACCTTCGCGCAATTGAACATGTGATTGGTGTTCAATCTGACATTCGTGCGATTTCCATCGAGGGCGATCATGATCGGGCTCAAAAGCAAGCCGAGATTTGTGAGGCGGCGGATGGCGTTGACAGCGGTGACGGTGTACTGATCGTGACCGATCTTTTTGGTGGCTCACCCTCAAATCTTTCGCTGAAAGCGTGCCAGCCCGAGAACCGTCGCATTCTCTATGGGGCCAATCTTCCGATGCTTCTGAAACTGGCCAAGAGCAGACATCTCAGCGTTGCTGATGCCGCACGTGTCGCTCTGGCGGCAGGGCGCAAGTACATCGACAGTCACAGTGTTGCCGATGATGACGCGGATCGCTCTGACGCCGACAGCCTTGAAACCTCCAAGACCGACCCGGACTGACAGAAGGCGCGCCCTGCTCATGACAGACTCGATCATTCGCGAAATTAAGATCATCAATGAGAAAGGCTTGCATGCGCGGGCTGCTGCCAAACTGGTGGATACCGTGGAAAGATTCGACGCCTCGGCAGAAGTATCGCATGATGGGCAATCATCCGGCGCCGACAGCATCATGGGTCTTTTGATGTTGGCAGCGTCCAAGGGAAAGACTATTGACGTGCGAGCTTGGGGACCGGAGGCCTCTGCCTTGCTGGATGCGGTCGAGGCATTGGTCGCCGACAGGTTCGGTGAGAAAATGTAGACCGCGCAGCGCGGAACGGGACAGGATCGGATCACGTGGTCGAACGCATTCAGGATCAGGTTGGCAATCAGGTGTCGGCACCCGTCTCGCCGACGAAATACGACCGTCGCAGTCTGACCTACGCAAACTCCTTCGACGCGCCGCTGACGTCTTTCACGATCCGTGCGATTGAATGGTTTACAGGCAAGCTTTCGATCTTGCGCATGATCCGCGAATTTGAACGCAAAGGTGCACCCAGCGGCCAGGCGTTCTGGCGCGCGGCGCTTGGGACAATGGGCATCGACCTGCTCACACCACAAGAACAGATCGACCAGATACCAAGAACCGGGCCTGTGGTCGTGGTGGCCAATCACCCTCATGGGCTTGTAGATGGCATGATCCTTGCCGACCTCATCGGGCGCAGACGTACGGATTACAAGATTCTGACACGGGCGTTGTTGACGGGCATTGACGAGGTTGCGGCGTCTTACATGATCGCGGTGCCATTCCCCCATGAACCGGACGCACAGCGCAAATCGGTTGAGATGCGGGCCAAGGCCATGGCGCATCTAAAGGAAGGCGGCTTGATCAGCGTCTTCCCCTCTGGCGTTGTTGCATCAAGCGACACTATGTTTGGCCCGGCGATAGAGCGGGAATGGGCCGTCTTCACGGCGCAGATGATCCGCAGATCGGGCGCGCAGGTCGTTCCGATCTTTTTCCCGGGTGCCAATAGCCGCGTTTACCAGATGGCCAACCAGGTTTCGGCCACTTTGCGTCAGAGCTTCTTGCTGCATGAAGTCGTCAAGAGCTGCAACAAACCGCAGAACCCTGTTGTGGGCAAACCAATCGACGCAGATCAAATGAAGCTTCTTGAGAGTGACCCTCGAGGTTTCATGACCTGGCTGCGCGAACACACGCTCAGCTTGGGCGAGTAGCCGCTTCGCATTTTTGACCGCTTGACGTTTCGCCTTACCGGGTGGGAACTGGCGCCTCGCCGCGATAGTCATAAAAACCGCGCCCGGTCTTCCGCCCCAGCCAGCCGGCTTCGACATATTTCGTCAGAAGAGGGCAGGGCCGGTATTTGGTGTCGGCCAGCCCGTCGTGAAGAACGTTCATGATCGCAAGGCAGGTGTCCAGCCCAATGAAATCGGCAAGCTCCAAAGGCCCCATAGGGTGATTGGTGCCCAGTTTCATCGATGTATCGATTGAAGTAACAGAGCCCACTCCCTCGTAGAGGGTGTAGACAGCTTCGTTGATCATAGGCATGAGAATGCGGTTAACGATAAAGGCTGGGAAATCCTCTGACGTGGCAGCCGTTTTGCCAAGCTTTTCGACCACGGCGTAGCAGGCTTCGAAGGTTGGTTGATCGGTTGCGATGCCGCGAATGAGTTCTACCAGCTGCATGATCGGCACCGGATTCATGAAGTGGAACCCCATGAATTTCTCTGGCCGGTCGGTACGGCTGGCCAATCGGGTGATCGAAATGGATGAGGTGTTCGATGTCAGGATTGTGTGCGGCTGCAAATGCGGAACAAGATCTTCAAAGATCGCCTGCTTGACAGTTTCCCGTTCTGTCGCCGATTCAATGACGAGATCACAAGCGCCAAGATCGGGCAGAGAAAGTGTGGTCTGGATACGCGAGAGCGCACCGGCCTTGTCGGCGGCATCCAGTTTGCCCTTGCTGACCTGGCGCTCCATATTGGCATCGATCAAAGCCATCGCCTTGTCCAGCGCGTCCTGGTTGATATCGTTGAACATCACCTCATAGCCCGCCGCAGACATGACATGCGCAATGCCGTTGCCCATCTGGCCCGCGCCCACAACCCCGACCCTTTTGATTTCCATTGCCCTGCCTCATCTAATGCGTGACATCAGGATACGCGGGGTGCTTGGAGCGCCGCAAGGGCTGCCAGACAGGAAATATATCCTTATCATTGAATTGCGGAGGTGGCAGAACCCGCAGCAGGTCTGTTGGCTTCAAACAAAGAAGGCCCACGCGCGGCGGGCCTTCTTCATGAGATTGGGTTCAGGATCAGCCGAGTTTTTCAGTCAACTCGGGCACAGCCTGGAACAGGTCGGCCACAAGGCCATAATCTGCCACCTGAAAGATCGGCGCCTCTTCATCTTTGTTGATTGCGACGATGACCTTTGAGTCCTTCATGCCGGCAAGGTGTTGAATGGCGCCCGATATGCCAACCGCGATATAAAGATCGGGGGCAACAACTTTGCCGGTTTGACCAACCTGCCAATCATTCGGCGCAAAGCCAGAGTCGACAGCCGCACGTGAGGCCCCAACTGCGGCACCAAGTTTGTCGGCAAGACCTTCGATCAGGGCGAAATCCTCTTCCGAGCCGACGCCACGACCGCCTGAAACGACTATGCCTGCGGAGGTCAGTTCGGGGCGGTCCGATGCAGCGACCTTGTCCTCGATCCATTCGGACAGGCCGGGATTGTCAGCGGCCGAGATGCTCTCGACCGAGGCAGAACCGCCTTCACCGGCGGCATCAAACGTCGACGTCCGGAATGTCACGACTTTCTTTGGGTCCGAAGATTTCACCGTTTGGATGGCGTTGCCCGCATAGATAGGACGCTCGAACGTGTCGCCATCAACAACGCCGGAGGCGTCGGAAATGATCATTGTGTCCAAGAGCGCGGCAACACGTGGCATGACGTTTTTCGCATCGGTCGTGGCCGGAGCGACGATGTGCTCGTAGCCATCGGCCAATGACACGATCAGTGCGGCGGTTGATTCCGCAAGACGATGGCCAAGCGAGGCATCTTCGGCCACGAGAACCTTCGAGACGCCATCAATCTTGGCAGCTGCCTCGCCAGCAGCAGAGGCAGAGCCACCTGCGGCCAGAACGGTCACATCACCAAGTTTTTTCGCGGCAGTGACGGCTTTCGCAGTGGCATCAAAGGCCAGTTCGCCGTCGTTCACTTCAGCAAGAAGAAGTACAGACATTTACACAGCCCCCGCTTCTTTGAGTTTCGCTACAAGCTCGTCAACCGAGCCAACGATTTCGCCGGCCTTGCGGGCCTCGGGCTCTTCGGTTTTGACAACTTCAAGACGTGGGGTGACATCGACGCCAAAATCCGCGGCGGTCTTCTCATCCAACGGCTTTTTCTTTGCCTTCATAATGTTGGGCAGCGAGGCATAGCGCGGCTCATTGAGGCGCAGGTCGACGGTGATGATGGTCGGCATCTTGACCTTGATGGTCTGCAGACCGCCATCCACCTCGCGGGTGACAAGAGCGCTGTCCCCTTCGATATCCAGTTTTGACGCAAACGTGCCCTGGCTCCAGCCAAGCAGCGCGGAAAGCATCTGCCCGGTCGCGTTCATGTCATTGTCGATGGCCTGTTTGCCGGCAATCACAAGGCCCGGCTGCTCTTCTTCGACAACCTTGGCAAGGATCTTGGCAACGGACAGGGGCTCAATGTCGGTGTGCACATCATCGGCGGCTTCAACCAGGATTGCGCGATCCGCACCCATGGCCAGCGCGGTGCGCAGTGTTTCCTGGGCTTGCTTAACGCCAACGGATACGGCGACAACCTCGTCCGCCTTGCCCGCTTCCTTGAGGCGAATGGCCTCTTCGACAGCAATCTCGTCGAACGGGTTCATCGACATTTTGACATTGGCAAGATCGACACCCGATCCGTCCGCCTTGACGCGAACCTTCACGTTATAGTCGATCACGCGTTTGACAGGCACGAGCACCTTCATCTGCATGGTCTCCTTAAATTAACAAAGAGCCGCTCGATGCGACTCTGCCATACGTTCTGGGGCGTAAATACAATTTTGTTTGGCCTCATAACAGGGCAAAATCGTCACGTTTGCGTCTTGCGACGTCGCGTTTCCGATCCTTTCAGAGATTTTTTGCCCAAATTGCGCCTTGACCGTCGCTCCCAAGGCCGAGCACCCGCTTCAATCAGCGGTTCGCGCCTGGCACCCAAAGAACATCTGATTTGCCTTCGTCATTGGCCATGCGCCCGGCGACGAAAAACCAATCGGAAAGGCGATTGAGATATTTGACGGCGGCAGGATTGACGGCCTCCATCGTGGCGAGTTCGACCGCGAGGCGCTCGGCCCGACGACAAACGGTTCGGCACAGATGCAGGTTTGCAGCCAGAGCCGAGCCCCCGGGAAGAATGAAACTTCTCAAAGGTTCCAGCGCTTCATTCATTTCGTCGATTTCCGCTTCAAGACGCGCAACCTGGCTGTCGGCCATGCGCAGCGGCGTGTATTCGGCCTCTGCATCTTTCTCCATGTCAGGACGGCAAAGATCAGCGCCCAGGTCAAAGAGGTCGTTCTGGATGCGCGCGAGCGCGTCGTCCGTTGCGCCTTTCGCGTGCTGGCGCGCAAGGCCCACGGTCGCGTTCACCTCGTCCACGGTGCCATATGCCGTCACCCGCATCGAGTGTTTGGCAACACGTGCGCCGTTTCCAAGGGCGGTTTCGCCCGCATCACCGGTTTTGGTGTAGATCTTGTTCAAAACGACCATCGATCAGCTCCCGGATTGCCGCCGAATGTAGACAAACAGCAAAATCAGCAGAACCGCAACGAATTGCGCGATGATCCGGTATCGCATCAGTTTGTTGGCCCGTCTGGCGTTCTCGACCCCTTCTTTACCAAAGGTACTGATACCTCTGATCAAGATGACCGCCACCACCGCACAAGCCAGTGCGGCCAATATAAAAAGTGGGTCTTTCAGCATTATGTCTCTTTCCAACTTCCCGTGACAGGCCACTTAGGCCAAGCCGGGCAAAAAGCGAACGGGAAATCGTGACGCAGGCCCGCAGTTTCAGTTTTTTGACAAAATCCAGTCCAGCGCCCGCGTTGACAAGACCCGACGCAGGCCTCCCAAGACATGTGTTGGTGTTGTGACATAGTAGCGGGGGCGCGGGCGCTTGGCTTCAACCGCATGGATGAGCTTCTTCGTGACGGATGCGGCTGGCAGCTCAAAAGGATCAGGGCCGGAACTTTCGTAGAGACGCTTCTTGAGCGCTTCGTAGTCCTCTTTGCGCGCCGATGTCTCCCAATCCACCCAGCGTTCGAAATGAGGGATTGCGTTTTCGCGGATTTTCGATGTCACCGGTCCCGGTTCGATCAGCACGATATGGATGCCCGTGCCGCGCATTTCGATCCGCATCGTGTCAGTCAGGCCTTCAAGCGCATGTTTCGTTGCATTATAGGCCCCGCGCCAAGGCAGAGTCACAAAGCCGAGGATCGAAGAGTTCTGCACAATCCGCCCATGCCCTTGCGCCCGCATCACCGGCAGAACATATCGGGTTAGTTCGTGCCACCCAAAAAAATTTGCCTCGAAGATCGCGCGCAGTGCATCCGTTGGCATGTCTTCAACAAGCCCCGGACAGGCAAAAGCGCCATTGTTGAACAGCGCGTCAAGCCGTCCATCGGTGGCCTCAAGCACCTCGGCCAAGCCATTGGCGATGGTTTCGGGATTTTGGTAATCGATCAGCGGGCTTTCAAAGCCTTCGCTGCGCAGTCGCTCACAGTCTTGGGGTTTGCGACACGATGCAAAAACGCGCCATCCCCGCTCACGCAGGCCCATGGCACCATCGTAGCCGATGCCCGACGAACATCCAGTGATAAGGATTGATCTCTCGCTCATGCGCTGCACAGTGGACCGGGCACTCGTATGATGCAATCAGTTTACAGCGTCGCTCACAAGCCAGTCGGCCATCCAGCCTTCTTCGCCCGTTTCCATAACTCGGAGCATGAGCCAGCCATTACCGGGGGCTTCAAGGATGGCCACTTCGGTTCCACTTGAGAGCTGCGTGACGGGTGCAAACTCGGTGCTTGGACCACCGCGCATATTCACCAGATTGCCGGTCACGTATCGGACATCCGACTGAGCAGCCAACGCATCCTGTTGTGCGGCCTTGATCGACTCCGTGCGCTGTACGCGCTTGGCTTCTTGCAGCTGGAAGAGCTCGATCGCGCCGGGCCAGACTTTGCGCGCGTCGTCTTCAGCCGTGTCGAGCGCCGCTTGCTGAACTTCGTCCACCGGAGTTGCTACTGCGGTAACGCGTGCAGTCTTGGCTTCCAGTTGTGCGGCCGGGCTGGTTTCATCGATGCGGATGGATGCCAGTGTGATGCCCAACCGCTCTGCTGGTGCGGCCTCGGGCACAGATTGAGCCAACTCAGCAATTGAGGGAACATCCACCGGTTCAAGCTCTGCCACAGACACGGGGTCTGTCTGGCCCACGCGAGCCTGAATCGAATTGGCATGAGGCTCATAATCGGCCCCGCCGCTCAACTCGTAGAACGCAAAACCAAGAAAGCCGAACGTAATCAGCATGAAGCGCCACATCGCGCTCTTCCCCTCTCAAAACAGCAGCAACACTAATCTAACGATCTTAACGCGATTCGGGTTCCCTCATCATGGGAAAACCCCACGGATTTTCCCGAACAGGTGCTTTACGCCTCTTCAAGGCGCGAGTATCACATCATCTATGAGTGATTTGGTCGACGACCCCAACATAGGCTCCGGTGGCGGAGACGGCTCTGTTGCAGAACCGCTACGCCGGGCGATTGGCGAGCGCTACCTGACCTATGCTTTGTCGACAATTATGCACCGCGCGCTGCCGGATGCGCGGGATGGGTTGAAGCCGGTTCACCGTCGGATTCTCTATGGCATGCACCGCATGAAACTGTCTGCGACCTCGGGTCACCGAAAGAGTGCCGGGGTCGTGGGTGAAGTCATGGGTAAGTATCATCCCCACGGGGATGGGGCCATTTATGACGCAATGGCACGTTTGGCGCAGGATTTTAACATCCGCTACGAACTGGTCGATGGCCAGGGCAATTTTGGCAACGTGGACGGCGATAACCCCGCCGCCATGCGCTACACCGAGGCACGTATGACCGTCGTCGCCGAGGCCTTGTTGGATGGTCTGAGCGAAGATGCGGTCGATTTTCGCGACAACTACGATGGCCGGGAACAAGAGCCAGTGGTGTTGCCTGCGACGTTTCCAAACCTTCTGGCCAATGGCTCATCGGGGATTGCGGTGGGCATGGCCACCAATATCCCGCCGCATAATATCCCCGAGTTGATCGATGCTTGTCTGCATCTGATCAAAACACCGGACGCGCGGGACGATACGTTGCTGAACTACGTACCGGGGCCTGATTTCCCGACGGGTGGCATCATTGTCGAGCCGCCAGAGGCCATTGCGCAGGCCTATCGGACTGGCAAGGGCGGGTTCCGACTTCGGTGCCGGTATGAGGTTGAGGATCTGGGCCGGGGGCAGTGGCAAATCGTTGTCACAGAGATTCCTTACCAGGTTCAGAAGTCCAAGCTGATCGAGAAGCTGGCCGAGGTCATTCAGACCAAGAAGGTCCCCATTCTGGCCGATGTCCGGGACGAAAGTGCCGATGATATCCGCGTCATTCTCGAGCCGCGCTCCAAGAATGTCGATCCAGAGGTTCTGATGGGCATGCTTTACCGCAATTCGGACCTCGAAGTGCGGTTCTCGCTCAATATGAACGTTCTCATCGACGGGCTGACGCCCAAGGTCTGCTCGATGAAAGAGGTGCTGCGCGCCTTCCTGGATTTCCGGCGCGAGGTCCTGGTCCGGCGCTCGACCCACCGGATGGAGAAGATTGACCATCGGTTGGAGGTTCTCGAAGGGCTCATCGTCGCCTTCCTAAACCTTGACCGGGTGATCGACATCATTCGGTATGACGAAGATCCCAAGGCTGCACTGATGCGCGAGGATTGGTCCAAAGATCACGTACGGGCGATGAATGAAGCCGATTATGTGCCGCCCTCTCCGGGTGAAGGCGAGCTTAGCGAAGTGCAGACCGAAGCCATTCTTAACATGCGTCTGCGCAGCTTGCGGCGGCTGGAAGAGATGGAGCTTTTGCGCGAGCAAGGCGAGTTGATGGAAGAGCGTGCGGGGCTTGAGGACCTTCTGGAAAGCGAGGAGCTTCAGTGGTCAGCGATCTCGGATCAGCTCAAAGAGGTGAAAGCCAAGTTTGGTAAAGACTATGCGGGCGGTGCGCGACGCACGCAATTTGCCGAGGCGGGAGAGATCGAAGAGGTGCCGCTTGAGGCGATGATCGACAAAGAGCCGATCACCGTTGTTTGTTCCAAGATGGGCTGGATCCGGGCCATGTCGGGCCATATCGATCTGGACCGCGAACTGAAGTTCAAGGATGGCGATGAGGGGCGTTTTATCTTCCATGCGGAGACAACGGACCGGCTTTTGGTCTTTGGCACAAACGGGCGTTTCTACACATTGTCAGCTGCCAATCTGCCTGGTGGACGCGGCATGGGAGAACCATTGCGTCTGATGGTCGATTTGCCGAATGAGGCCGAAATTGTCGCCATTCTGGTACATAGCCCTGGACGCAAACTTCTGGTGGCGTCGAGAGCAGGCGATGGTTTCCTCGTACCCGAAGACGATGTTGTCGCCCAAACCCGAAGCGGCAAGCAGGTGCTTAACGTCAAGGACCAGACGCGCGCGCAGGTCTGCCGGCCTGTGACGGGTGATCACGTGGCCTGTGTTGGCGAGAACCGCAAGGTTCTGGTCTTTCCGCTTGATGAGCTGCCGGAAATGGGGCGGGGCAAAGGTGTTCGCCTGCAGAAGTTCAAAGATGGCGGCCTGAGTGATGCCACGACGTTTACGCTTTCGGAGGGTCTCAGCTGGCTTGACCCGGCAGGGCGGACGCGCACCGAAACTGAATTGGCAGAGTGGATCGGCAAAAGGGCCAGTGCGGGCCGCATGGCGCCCCGTGGGTTCCCTCGCGACAACCGCTTTACGAAACTGTGATTTGAAGCTTTCCGATCTCCGTCTATTTTTTGGCCAGATGTAAGGAGGCCACGGATGAATTTTTCGAGACGCGCAGTATTGGTAGGAGTTTCGGCGGTACTGGTTGCACGCCCGGCTTTTGCGAAAGAACCCCGCTGGTACAACAACGGCAGTGGTTATGGCGCTGATGGTGCGGATGTGGTTGCCTATTTCAGCCTCGACGCGAGCGCGAAAGGGGTCAAAGGGTCATCCGGCCACAGTACCGAATGGAACGGCATGCGCTGGCGCTTTGCAAACGCGGAAAACCTCGCAGCTTTTGAGGCCAATCCAGAGAAATACGCGCCACAATTTGGCGGATATTGCGCATGGGCGGTGTCGCAGGGCTACACCGCGCATGGAGATCGCAATGCCTGGTCGGTCGAGAACGGCAAACTGTATCTCAACTACAACAAAAGCATTCGCGCGCGCTGGCTCAAGGACGTGCCGGGCCATATTGCACAAGGTGAGGCGAACTGGCCGCGGATCATCGGCGCCTAGCGCGCTCCGGCAAATCAGATTTTGGGCAAGCGGCTGTCTCGGACGGCCGCTTTTTCATGCCGCGTTTGCCGGCTTTGACGGGCTTACGGGCTTGGCCTCCAGCCACACGCCCCCTTGTGGGCGCAGGGTCAGGATCATGACAGGGTCAGGCTCTTTGCCTGCGACAGGCGTGAACCGGAAGCGGCCCAGCAATGTGCCGAGAATGATCACAGCCTCCTGAATGGCAAAACTTGCCCCGATGCAGATGCGCGGGCCATCTCCGAACGGGAGATAGGCATAGCGCTCGACGGATTTTCGTTCTGCGAACCGGTCCGGGCGGAAGGCATCGGGGTCTTCCCACAGCATATGGTGGCGGTGTAAGGCGTAGATCGGGATGATAACCGTGTCACCCTTGCGGATCTCGCGCCCGCAAAGCGTGTCGTCTGCCATTGCGGTCCGCGACACCATCCCGGCGGGCGGATAAAGCCGCAGGGCCTCGTCAATGATCTGCCTGATAAAGGGCAAGTTCGCGACACTCTCGCCGGTCACAGGTTTGTCGCCGCAGGCGGCATGCACCTCGGCGCGCGCACGATCCTGAACATCCTGATCGAAAGCGCATAAATAAAGCGACCAGCCAAGTGTAAGTGCCGTTGTCTCGTGCCCGGCGACGATGAAGGTCAGGAGATTGTCGCGTAGCTCGGCTGTGTTCATCTGGCGTTTTGTCTCGGGGTCTTCGCCTTCCAGCAACAAATCAAGCAGATCGGGCACGCCCTCGGGTCCACGCTGCCTGCGGGCTTCAATAGCTTCATCCGCAACAGTCTTCATTTCCGAAACCGCACCACGCGAGAACAAAAGCCGACCCGGACGCGGCACCCAATCCGGTGCGCCCAGAACATCAAGCAAAGAGATCTTGCCCGCCTCGGCGATGTAATTGTCGATGCCGCGATGCACGGCATCAGAGTCAAACATCCCGTCCCCGGAAAACGTCACTTCGGCGATCACATCAAAGGTCGTGCGCACCATGTTTTCGGCCATGTCGACGGCGCGATCTCCGGCTGCGGTGATGCGCTGAGCGCTGCGCTCGGCGGCGGCCGTCATGATGGGCGCAAGGTTCATCACATTGCGATGCGAAAAGACCGGGGCGGCCGTACGTCGTTGCCAGCGCCAATGCGCACCCTCTGCAATAAAGAGCGAGTCCCCGATGGCAGGCTTCAGAAGGTTTTTTGTCACAAGCGATTTGGGGTAGATATCGAGACGCTCCAGAAGCATTTCACGCAATGCCCCGGGATCCATCACCATATGCCAACGCTTGCCCGTGCGGCCTGACACCATGGGCTGCCGCGTGGCGATGTCCGGGATGATGCTCAGCACATTGCGCCGTGCCGCATTCAGGCTTCCCAGAATACCCATTGGTTCGGTGACGAGCGGAACTTTGACCGGATTTTCATGGCCCATTGAAATCGTCTCCATGCCTGGTTGGAAATATAGGGGCGGCGTGGTTTTCCGGCAATCAAATGCGGTGCGACCATTCCGCCTCAATTGCTTTGAAAGCGGCCATACGCTAACCAGAAGACGTGGTTTCGAGGGAAGGGGCTTGTCCATGCTGCGCAGGCTGGCGTTGGTTTTGCTGGGGGTTGCGCTTGCGGCCTGTACGAATGTGAAGGATCTGCAGGAAGAGCCTGCTTATCTGGGAAATTTCCACCTTGGGCATAATGTTGTCGTCGCACCGAACCTGACGCGGGGCCCGGCCTCTCGGGAAGCCACGAAGGAAGAGTGGACCGAGGCGATGCAAAAGGCCATCGACGAAAGATTTGGCCGGTATGAGGGGACCCGGCTTTATCACCTTGGGATCAGCGTCGAAGGTTATGTTTTGGCCATCCCCGGTATTCCTGTTGTCGCGGCACCGAAATCGGCGCTGATCATCCGCGTGACGGCCTGGGATGACCAGAAGGAAAAAAAGCTCAATGAGAAGCCCGAAACGATCACGATCGTTGAGTCGATTTCGGGCAATACGATCATCAGTTCCGGTCTGACCCAGTCAAAGCAAAAGCAGATGAAGAACCTGACGCAGAATGCGTCGAAACTGATCCAGAACTGGCTTGTCCGGCAGAACAACAAAGAGGGCTGGTTCGAGGATGATGGTATCCCTGCAAGAGAAAAACCAGCGGGGCAAAGGGCTCAGGCTCAGCTTGATGCGGAAGAGGCAGAGAAATCGGCGGCGCAAAAAGCAGCAGAAGATGCGGCAACGGAGGCCGAGCCGCTATCGGAGGATGTGGCTGAGCCAGATGGTGGCACCAGCTAGCGTGTATTGCGATCTCGGTCGCGATGGCAATATCGATTCAGACGATGAACCGCTTGATTTTCTCGCCTCAACAAAATACATGCGCGCGGAGTAGAGACCGGGCCAGTGTTTGGCCCCCGAACCGATAGGGCGCCCAAAGAGATGGCAAAGGAAAAGTTTGATCGCACGAAGCCGCATGTGAACATTGGCACGATTGGCCATGTTGACCATGGCAAGAC
>CANMOU010000003.1 GCA_947499555.1 uncultured Roseovarius sp. | reverse complement strand
TTGGTGGTTACGATGTGCCAGAAACCCTCCCTTATCAAATCGACCTAAACTGTCCCATTGGTGCTGACGTTAGACACGTTAGTCATTCTCACTTTGTTCGGAACTTCAAAAGAGCTCTGGGCGTGTCCCCAAATATATTTTACCGTACCATGAAATTAACGAGGTCATTGTATTTGTTGTCCGACACAGCCAACTCGCAAACTCTAAGTGACATCTCCTATGCAACCGGTTTCACAGATCAATCCCACTTTACCAATTGTTTTAAAAAATGTCTTCATACGACACCCGGCAGTATTGCTATTATGGATATTAAGTCTTTGTGATGGTGTAAATTGCTCCAGGCAATATACCTCAGCCATCGACGGTGTCGCTCCGATTGCTAATAAGCTGGGAGTATTTTTGGCCAATCGAATTGTTCGTAAAAAAGCCAGCCGGAACAGCCATTGCAGTTTCGGAAGATCATGGATGAACCGCAGAGACTAGTTCGACAATGACTGCGACCACCACCAATCCCTAACTCTATAACCTCGTTGCTCTGCCGCAAGACCAATGCGCGTGGTCAAACCAATCGATCCCCCGGATCGATTTTGCGCGCCCGTCGCTTGGCTGTTGAACGAACGCACCGGGGTTTGGGCATTCAAAGAGCTAGATCTTGTAGAAGTCAGAACCCCACTGAATGTCAGCGCGGAGAAGCGCCACGAAATCAGCGATACAAGCCTCTTTCAAAGCCACGACCATTTGCTTGTGAAAGGTATTCCATTGCAAGCTGTCGGCTTCTGAGACCTGTAGCCCGTGAAACAGGGATGGCCCCGTCTTCATCCAAAGCTGTTCGATCATCGAAATCATATCTTGATTGTCGGACAGATGGTACAGCAAGAAGTGAAAGCGGTGGTTGTCCACCATGTAGGCGGTAAAATCCCGCAGCTTCAGATGGGCATCCATCCGTTCCGCAAGCGCCGAAAGTTCTGAAATGAGCTCGTCAGGGAACGCAGTTTCAACCGCCTCAAGCGCGGCGCACTCAAGCAAGGCCCGAAGATCAAAGAGATCGGCCGCACGTTTTCCATTGAGGCTGGGGACATGAAACGCCTTGGCCGCCGCGCTTTCGATAACGCGCTCCGAGGCGAGATGCTTCAGTGCTTCGCGCACCGGCATCGGGCTGGTGCCGAATTCTTCGGCCAGTTTGCGCATCGAAAGCCTGTCACCAGGCAGGTAATGCCCAAGCATCAAACGCTGTTTCAATGTCGTGTAGATTTTCTCAGAGAGAGATGCGTCTTTGGGTTCGGCAGTGTCGACCATGCCGGTATCTGGCATGATCGACAACTTGCAGGCAACCGGCGCCATGTGTCTGAGACCCTATTCAGGTCTTCATCCACCACCGTTCATAGGCGCGGGCGCCATCCATTTCCCAGGTGCTGCCCACGTTTTCGGGATGACCCACCTTGTCGCTATGCGCATAGACATAGTTGGTGAACATCGGCACGATGGTGCCACCGTCATCCCGTGCGATCATCGCCATTTCGCGATACATTTCGGCCCGTTTGACATCATCAAGCTCGGCTTTGGCCTGCAGCAGCAACTCGTCAAAGCGCTCATTGCTCCAGAACGCCTCAGACCAGCTCGCCCCGGTCTTATAGGCCAGCGTGAACATCGTGTCCGGCGTCGGGCGCGCGCCCCATTTGGAGAAGATGAACGGCTTTTTTAGCCAGACATCGGACCAATAGCCATCACCGGGCTCGCGGACCGGTTTGATGTTGATGCCCGCCTCTTTGGCTTGCTGGGCAAACAGAGTTACGAAATCAACCGCACCGGGCATGATCGAATCCGAGGCCGACATGTCCAGGTCAAGACTGTCGAGGCCAGCCTGTTTGAGGTGGTACTTGGCCTTCTCCGGGTCATAGCTTCGTTGCGGGATATCCTCAGGATAGTAGGGCATGTTCGGCGAGATGTGGAAATCGTTGCCCACTGTCGCCGTGCCAAAGACGATCTTTTCAATAAGTTCATCGCGATCAATGGCAAGTTTGAGCGCCATACGCACATCGTTGTTGTCAAAGGGCGCCGTTGTCACATGCATCGGAAGCGTCACCGCAGAGCCTGATGGCAGGTTCAGGATTTCGATCCCCTGCCGCTGCCGCAGCAGGTTGAGCGTCTTGAGATCGACCGAGCTGACGGCGTCAACATCACCCGAGACAAGCGCTGTCTGACGGGCGTTCGGATCATTGATCGCAATGAGTTCGAGCGAGTCGAAATAGGCTCCTTCCCTGTGCCAGCCATCATGCTTGCTCAGGCTCGCGCGCACGCCCGGCTCCCAGCTGTCAACCTTGTAAGGACCACACCCCATACCACCTTCCCAAGCCGCTTTGCCGTCAGCGTCAGCCGGTACAACGGCAATGTGGTAGTCGGTCAGGATGTAAGGCAGATCAGCCAGTCCAGTGTCGAGTTCGATAACAACCGTATGGTCGCCATCGGCTCGAATATCCGTGACATTGGCCAAAAGCGATTTGGCGGCTGATGTGCTTTCTTCACCAAGGTGGTGGCGCAGTGAGGCCAGCACATCGTTTGATGTCACCGCGCGGCCATCATGGAACGTGGCATTCTTGTTGATTTCAAAGGTCCAGACCTTCGCATCAGCAGACGCCTCCCAGCTATCGGCCAGATCAGGCCCCAGCGTTCCGTCGTGATTGACAAGCGTCAGGTAACTGCGAGATGCGTGCGCCAGCTGAATCATGAAGACCGACAGGTATTGACCGGGGTCCATCACGTCAGACGTGTTGGCATCGTGGATCGCCACGCGAAGGTGCCCGCCCTGGCTGGGCGTTGCGGCCGAAACCTGCGTGGTCCAAAGCGTGTTAGCGGCTGTTACGGTCAGGCCTGCAGCCGTGGCATGCCCCATAAAACTGCGGCGACTGATCCCACGGGAGCGCCCTGCCCTGACGATACGGTCAAGCACGAGCTTGTCAGTTCTGTGTGTCATCTTCGTTTCCCTGTTGTTTGTTATATGAGAAGGTTAGTGAGTTGGCGCCTTGTGCCATTGTAGAATTTTCGTCACATCCGGCAGCGAAGCGTCCAATTTTCGCATCATTTGACAGCAACATCGGCCCCCATGCGCGCGCCCATGTACTGGATGAAGTCCCAGATCGTTCCTTCAAATTCATCCGGCGCCAATGGTCCGCCGGGAAAGTTTCGCGTGCGCATGGCGACCTGCAAGGTCTCCAGCTTTTCTTTGTCTTCAACATTGAACGACTTGCAGAGGCCCACGTATTTCTGCGTGGCCTCGGCCTCGGGCGCATCTTGCTGACCGGTCACGCCCCAGCGGATGCGCACATGTTCCGGGCCATCGGGGCGAATGATCATAAACAGCGTGAAATCCGTGCCCATCCCAACCAGAAGATTGGGAAAGACGCCATACATCGGCGAATTGTTCCGCTCAAACTCTGTCAGGTCCGGATGAAACGGCTCACGCGGGGGATAATCGGGATCATAACAGGCGTGAAATCCGGTCCAGGCGGGTCCCGTCACCATTTTCTGGCACAGTTTCGTCGGCGTCACCGGATGCAGCGTGGTCAGATGCGTGGCACTCAGGTGATAGCCTTCCATGAAGTTCTCAAACAGGGCTTTCCAATTGCAGGCCCAGACATCTTCTTCCAGAAACACCAGGTGGCGCTCGTCTTGGTGGTAATTGCCAATGACGCCTTCCAGCCCGGCCAGACGCGGGCCCAGAGGCTCTGCCATCCCATCAAGATTGACAAACAGCCAGCCCATCCAGATTTCACTGGCAAATTCCGGCAGGCTGCATTTTGACTGATCGAAACGACGTTGACGCTTCATGAAAGGCGCGACTTTCAGTGCGCCAGTCGTGTCATACGCCCATGCGTGATAGCTGCAGACAAACTTGCGTGCAGAACCCCGCCCTTCGGCCACGACATTGCCGCGATGGCGGCAAACATTGGAGAGAACGCGAATGCTTCCATCTTCGCTGTGCACGGCAAGCAGTTGTTCCCCCAAAAGCTCTGTGGTGAAGAAATCCCCCGGCTTGCGCAGCTCGCCAACATGGCCGATGCACATCCATTCGCGTCGCAACACTTCGTCGGTCTCCGCCTCAAGAAAGTCAGCAGACGTATAATAGTGCGCCGGCATGGCCCAGGCCTCATCCGCAGGCAGGCCCGCCCGCGCTGAAAGTTCCTGTCGTAGGTGAGTGACCGGGTCGGTCGGCTGCGCCGCATTTTTGTCCAGCATGATGAAACCCTATTTTGCGCGCGGAGGTTTCCATACTGTGATCACAGTTACCGATTCTGTTCAAGATTTTTGAAACCAGTCAAAAATGGAAGAAACAGAACTCATTATTGCTTTTGAAAAAAGCTGTGGTAGTCGTGATCACAGTTGACCAAAGCCAAAACGAAGGGACGAGTCACATGTTTTTGCGCAATGCCTGGTATGTCGCCGCCTGGAGTGACGAGATCACTGAAGACCTGCAAGATGTGATGCTGCTGGAAGAAAGCATCTGCATGTTCCGAGACAGTGCCGGTGCAATCGTGGCTCTGGAAAACGCATGCCCGCATCGAAAGCTGCCATTGACCAAAGGCAGGCGCAAAGGGGATGCTGTCGAGTGCGGCTATCATGGCCTGACCTTCAATGGCGCAGGGCAATGCATCCACGCACCTGGGCAAGGCAACATTCCCTCAAACGCAAAGGTGCATGCCTATCCGACCGAAGAACGGTATGGGCTTGTCTGGATCTGGATGGGCAATCCGGCGCTGGCTGATCCGAGCGAGATTTTTGAGATTGAGAATTTCGACAATCCCGTTTGGGGCATGAACCGCGGCAAAGCTCTTGAGATTGACTGCAACTATCTTTTTGTCACGGACAATTTGCTCGACCCCACTCATGTGGCCTGGGTTCACCAGTCGTCTTTCGGACAAGCCGCGACCGAGGACACACCGCTGCGCATTACCAAAAAAGAGGATGGGATCACGGTCTGGCGCTGGATGATGGATGTGGAGCCAGCGCCGTTTTATAAGAAAATCGTCGAATTCGACGGCAATTGTGACCGGCTGCAGCATTACGAAGTGCGCTACCCCTGTCACGCGCTAATCAAGGCGGTGTTTACCCCTGCCGGAACCGGTGGCGAAGACGGGGCTTTGCACGACAAGACCTTCGTCATGGACAGCTATAACTTCATGACGCCCGAAACCCGCAATCGTACGCGGTATTATTGGTTCCAGCTTCGCAATATTCGGCCCGATGACGAAGAGCTCTCGGAAATGATGAGCGAGGATGTAAAACATGCGTTTGAGGAGGATCGCGATGTTCTCAACGAGGTGCAAAAGGGCATGAGCGGCAAGACAACACCGCATATCGACCTGCCTATTGATGGGGGCCAGTTGCGGTTTCGCCGGCAGTTGGAGATCCTGATTGATCAGGAACGCACTGCGGATGCGGCCCTGGCCTGAAGTGGCCAGTTCACACAGACACGAACGCGCGCTCTCGCGATGACGGGGGCGATGATCATTTTTTCGTCATCAAGTGACGAAAAAATGCATGCCCGAGGCGCGGATCACTCAAGAATGAGAATCGTAGCCAAAGACGGGGAGACTGGGCATGTCCGATATCCAAACCTATCAAATGCTGATCAATGGCGAGTGGGTGGATGCGTCGGATGGTGGCGTCTTCGACAGCGTAAACCCGGCCACCGGTGAGATCTGGTCGCGTGTCCCCGAGGCCACCGAAGACGACGTGAATCGTGCCGTTGAAGCGGCGCATGACGCGTTTCTCAATGGACCATGGTCGCAGATGACACCGACACAGCGCGGTGCCTGTCTGCGCAAGCTAGCAGAACTTCTGGCAGAGCATTCCGAAGAGCTTGGCCGGACAGAAACCATCGATACCGGCAAGATGCTCAAGGAAACCAAGTGGCAGGCGAAATACATCGCCGAGTTCTTTCAGTTCTTTGCGGGTTGCGCCGACAAGATCAGTGGAGAGACCCTGCCCATCGACAAACCTGATCTGTTTGTCTTTACCAAGCGGGAGCCATTGGGGGTAGTGGCGGCGGTGGTGCCGTGGAATTCGCAGCTATTCCTAGTGGCGGTGAAAATTGGACCCGCTTTGGCGGCGGGCAACACCGTGGTTCTGAAGGCGTCGGAACATGCCTCTGCCGCCATGCTGGAATTCGGCAAACTCATCGAGACGGCCGGGTTTCCGCCCGGTGTGGTCAATATCGTGACGGGCCATGGCGAACCCTGTGGGCGGGCGCTCACGGGGCACAAAAAAGTCGCGCGCATATCCTTTACCGGTGGGCCAGGCGCGGCGCGGCATGTGCTGGAAAACTCCAAGAACAACTTTGCCGAAGTGAGCCTTGAGCTGGGCGGCAAATCGCCCTTCATCGTGTTCGAGGACGCCAATATCGAAAGCGCTGTGAACGCGTCGATCGCCGGGATTTTCGGCGCAACGGGTCAAAGCTGCGTCGCGGGGTCACGGCTTTATCTGCAGGACGATATCGCCGATGAATTTCTCGACCGCATGGTGGCGCAGGCCAAGGAAATCAGGATCGGCGATCCATTGCTTGATGAAACGCAGATGGGGCCGCTTTGCACCACAGGCCAGCGTGATCATATCGAGCGGGAGCTGGCACATGCGCAACGCGAAGGGGCCGATCTGCTCACCGGCGGCAAGCGGCCTGAGGGGATGGAGGGGCTTTTCTTTGAGCCCACAATCCTCGCCTGCCCGCACCAGGACCTGCGCATTGTCGACACCGAACTTTTTGGCCCGGTCCTCTGCGTGCAGCGCTTCAAAACCGAGGAAGAGGTGATTGCGCTGGCCAACGACACCGAACATGGGTTGGCGGCGGGGATCTTTACGCAAAACAGCGCGCGGAGCCTGCGCATGGCCGATGCGGTGCGCGCAGGCATTGTCTGGGTCAACACTTATCGCGTGGTCTCGCCCATCGCCGAGTTTGGCGGGATCAAAGGATCGGGCTATGGGCGCGAAAGCGGGTTTCAGGCGATGTATGATTACACCCGCCCCAAGACCGTGTGGATGAACATGTCCGACGCACCGATGGCAAATCCGTTTGTGATGCGCTGAGGGAGGCAGATCATGAAATTCCAACTCGCCGTCAATCTGGAGCGTATGGACGATAGCGCGGATATGCGTGCGGTGCGTGATCACACGCTTGAGATGGTGCAGATGGCAGAGGCTGGCGGGTTCAACATCGTCTGGGCCGCCGAGCATCACGCACTTGAGATGACCATCGCGCCGAACCCGTTTCAGATCCTGACATGGTGGGCCGAGCACACGGACCGCATCCGGCTTGGCACGGCGGTGGCGACGGCGGCCTATTGGCACCCTATCAACCTTGCCGGAGAGGCGGCATTCCTTGATCTGATCAGCGACGGGCGGCTGGAATTCGGTATTGGGTCAGGGGCTTACCAGAGAGAGTTCGATCGCATGCGCCCGGGGCTGAAGCAATCGGATGCCTGGCAATACATGCAAGAAATGCTGCCTGCCGTGCGCGCGCTCTGGGAAGGGGATTACGCCCATGACGGAGAGTTCTGGCAGTTTCCGACTTCGACCTCCTGCCCCAAGCCGCTGCAGTCAGAGGTGCCTGTCTGGGTCGCGGCGCGCTCTCCTATCACTTATGATTATGCCCTGCGCGAAAAATGCCATGTCATGAGCTGGCCTTTGACGCGGCCCTTCTCGGAGGCGGAGCTTTACAAAAAACATCTCGATGAGGCTGTGGCCAAGGCCGATAACGGGTTCCGCCCAACCTTCGCGATGATGCGCCATGCGGCGGTGTGGGACAATGAGGCCGACCGTCAAAAGGCGCTTGATGCGATCCGGCTGGTGCTGGGGCAGTTTGAGAACCTCTTTCGCAATGCAGGGGGAGTGAACAACGGCTTTCCCGCGCAAATCCCATTGGCCGAACTCGAGGGGCGCGAGCAGTATGATCCTGTCATGCTGGAAGAAAACCTGCTTTTCGGCACGCCCGATGTGGTGATCGAAAAGCTCAAGAAATACGAGGCTTTGGGCGTAGATGAATTCATTTACTATGCGTCCATGGGGCTTGATCTGGCGGCGCAGAAACGCTCGATGAAGCTGTTCTGCGACGAGGTCATCCCGGCCTTCCATTAAGGAGACAATGCCATGTCAGACGGAGTGAAGGTGGTCCGGGAGGGCCATGTTCTTGAGGTCACGCTCGACCGGCCCAAGGTGAACGCCATTGACGTGGCCACTTCACAGGCGCTGGCCGCCGCGTTTCAGGAACTGCACGAGGATAAAGAGCTGCGCTGTGCGATCCTGACCGGGGGCGGCGACAAGATCTTTTCTGCCGGTTGGGATCTCAAGGCACTTAATGCCGGGGAAATGAGCCTTGATAACTGGTGGGAGGCGGATGAGTACGGTTTTGGCGGCTTCACCGGGCTGACGGAAAACTGGGCGCTCAACAAGCCGGTGATTGCGGCGATCAACGGGCTGGCGATTGGGGGCGGGTTCGAGATGGCGATGGCCTGCGATCTGCTCATCGCGGCTGATCATGTGGAGTTCGGCCTGCCGGAAATGCCGCTGGGCATTGTGCCCGATGCCGGTGCACTTCAACGCCTGCCACGGCGCATTCCGCACAACATTGCGATGGAGATGTTCCTTCTGGGCCGCCGGATGAGCGCGACGGAGGCGGCGCATTACGGGCTGGTAAACAAGGTGGTGCCAGCCGATCAACTGATGGATGCTGCGCGGGAATGGGCCGCCAGCATCGCATGGTCGGCACCTTTGGCCATGCAGTCGGTCAAGGAGGTGCAGCGCGAGATCGAATGCCAGCCGCTGCAAGAGGCATTCCACAAGATGCGCACCGACCCGATGCCGGTCTATCGCAAGATGCTGAAATCCGATGATGCGGCAGAGGGCGTGGCCGCCTTTGTCGAAAAACGCGAACCTAAGTTCAAGGGCGAGTGATGGCCTATCGTGATCCAGCTTCTGTCACGCGCGTGACCAGCATTGGCGCCGGACCCATCGGCGGGGGGTGGGCCGCGCATTTTCTGGCGCAGGGATATGATGTCACCGCCTATATCCACGCGCCAGAAGAGCGTGACGCACTGATGTCGGTGGTGGAGACCGGGTGGATCAGCCTGACCTCTCTGGGGCTGGCCGAAGGGGCGTCTCTGGACCGGTTGAAGGTTACATCCGATCTGGAAGAGGCTGCCGACGGCGCGGGCTTCATTCAAGAAAGCGCACCAGAGCGGCCAGAGATCAAACAGGCGCTTTACGCCCGGCTGGGTGAAATTGTTCCCGCTGAGGTGGTGATCGGCTCCTCGACGTCGGGCATGACCATGACCGATATTGCAGCAGACTGCACCACGCCAGAACGCTGCGTGATCGGGCATCCGTTCAACCCGCCCTATCTTTTGCCGCTGGTCGAGATTATCGGCGGGAAAAGGACCGATCCGGCGGCGGTGGACTGGGCCGCGGTGTTCTACGCGCACGCGGGCAAAGCACCGCTTGTGATGAAAAAGGAAATCCCAGGCTTTGTTGCCACCCGTTTGCAAGAGGCGCTTTGGCGTGAGGCGCTGCACATGGTGGCCAATGGCGAAGCCACGCCGGAAGATATTGATATCGCCTTAAAAAACGGTCCTGCCCCGCGGATGGTTGTCCAAGGTCAGTGCATGGCTTTTCACGTCGCTTGTGGTGCAGGTGGCATGGCCACGAACCTCGATCAGTTTGGCCCCGCCCTGAAATGGCCCTGGACGCGGCTCGATGCACCTGAGCTGACGCAGGAGCTGCGCGACCGGATGGTGGACGGCTGCAACGCGATGGCCGGTCAGCGCCATTTCGAAGACATGGCCGCAGAGCGGGACCGTAAGATCGTGGCGGTGCTGAAAGCGCTGCGTGATACCGCCTAGCTGTCTTTGAGCAACTGCCGGTTCACAGGAAGCGTGTCGAGATACTTGGCCAGCGTGCCGGGCCATTTCGGGGCGTCTTCCTGTTCCGGCCAGGCCTGCCTGTAATCGCTCGGGCGGCGGCCAAAGCATTTGCGAAAGGTGTAGGCGAAATGCGACAGCGAATTAAAGCCCGTTGCGGCAGAAATCTCTCGCACGCCCAAATCGGTTGAAACCAGCAAGACACGTGCATGCTGAAGCCGCAAAAGCGTGCCGAATTGCACGATGGAACAGCCGATGGCCTGTTTGAACTGGCGTTCGAGTTGTCGTTGCGACATGCCAACACGCGCGGCGATCTCGGGCACGCGGATCGGTTCGCTGATATGGTCTTCGATTATACCAATCGCCGACTGGACGGCCGGATGCTGTGCATCAAAGCCGCGTCCCATGGTTTGACGCTGTGGTGCGTCGGCCGGCCGCATGGGATGATGCATGATGTTGTCTGAAATCTCTCCCGCCAGCGGGGCGCCGTGATCCTGTCGCATGAGATGTAACATGAGGTCCGTAGCGGCTGTGGATCCCGCGCAGGTCATGATCCGACCGCTGATGGTAAAGAGTTGCTCCGTGGCTAGGATATCAGGATATTTTTCTTGAAACCCAGGCAGATAGGACCAATGGGTGGTCGCCTGCTTGCGGCTCAGAAGCCCGGCGCGGGCAAAGATGTAAGTTGCGATTTCCAGTGCGCAAAGCCGCGCGCCCATGCGCGCCTGCCGTCTGAGCCAGTTGAAGAGAACCGGGTCATCATAATGCTCTGCCCCCCAGCTTCCGGCGACAACGATAATGTCATTACCGGTCAGTTTGTAAGGCAGGGCTTCGCAGGTGATTTCCATTCCGTTGCTGGCGGTGATTTTGCCCGGCTTTGTGGTGTGAAAACTGTGCTCGTAGAGCGGGGAGTCCGAGAGGTAATTGCCAACGCGCACAGGCTCCAGCAGACTTAACAGGCCAAACATGTTGAACCGGGGCAAAAGCACACAGACAACACGCATTGGGTCCGATGGCTTGGAATGTTCGGGGCCGGTCATGGGCAAGTACTACCAAGTGGTATTTTTCGCCATTGCTATCATGATCGCGACGAAAAATCGACATTCGAATTTCCTGCGCGTTCCAAACTCAAGGCAACGCAGGAGGCGCTGATGAATTTCGAAACCATCGTGACATGTGCCGTCACAGGAGCGGGCGACACCACGGCCAAGAACCCGCATGTGCCAGTTACCCCAAGGGAAATCGCCGATGCTGCGATTGAAGCTGCGCAAGCGGGTGCCGCGATCGCACATCTGCATGTGCGCGACCCCAAGACGGGCAAAGGCTCGCGCGATCCAGAGCTTTTCAAGGAGGCGGTGGATCTGGTGCGCGCCAGTGACACGGATGTGGTGATCAACCTGACTGCCGGGATGGGGGGCGATTGGGTGCCCTCGACCGAGGATCCCGCGCTGCCCGGACCGGGCACGGATATGATCGGCCCCGAAGACCGTTTGGCGCATGTCAAAGAGTGCCTGCCTGAAATCTGTTCGCTTGATTGCGGGACGTTGAATTTTGGCAATGGCGACGAGATTTACATCTCGACCCCGCCCACATTGCGGCGCATGGCGCAGTTGACGCAGGAATGGGGCGTGAAGCCAGAACTGGAAGTGTTCGATCTGGGCCATATCCGCTTTGCCCGCGCGATGGTCGAGGAAGGGCTGATCGATGCGCCACCGATGTTTCAGCTGTGCCTCGGCATTCCCTGGGGCGCGGACCAGACGGTCGAGACCATGGCGGCAATGAAGGCGCAACTGCCGCCTGGTGCAAGCTGGGCCAGTTTCGGGATCAGCCGCATGCAGATGCCCATGGCCGCCGCCGCTGTTGCGCTTGGCGGGAATGTCCGTGTCGGGCTGGAGGATAATATCTGGCTGGATCGCGGCGTACCAGCCACCAACGGCCAGCTGGTGGCGCGGGTGGTGGAGATCATTGAGCGCATGGGCGGGCGTGTCCTGACACCGCAGGAGGCGCGCAACAAGCTGGGCCTGCGTGGGGCCGATACCTGAAGGAGCATGCGATGAGTTTTCAGATGTCCCACGAAGAAGAACTGCTTTTGGCCACGGTGCGCGGGTTCATGGAAGAGCAGTTTTATCCGCATGAGGAGATGGTCGATCAGACCGGTGAGGTGCCAGAAGAGCTTGGTCGTCAGATTGAGGCGCGCGCGAAAGAGCTGGGCCTGTTTGCCTGCAACCTGCCCGAGGAGGTGGGCGGCGGGGGCCTCAGCCTGCAGATGATGCGGCTTATAGAGCGCGAATACGGCAAGAGTACCCATGCGCTTCATTCCTGGGCCGCGCGGCCAACCGAGATTTTGCTAGCCTGTGAGGGCGATCAGCGCGAACGGTATCTGCTGCCCTGCGTGCGGGGGGAAAAGCGGGAGCTTTTTGCGCTGACAGAACCCGAGGCCGGATCGGATGCCATGGGCATGAAATCCAATGCGGTGCGGGATGGAGATGACTGGATCCTCAATGGCTCAAAACATTTCATCTCCGGGCCCTGCATGCCTGATTTCGCCATTGTTTTTGCCGCGACCGGGGTCGATGAAACCACACGGGGACCGCGCAAGCGCGTGACAGCGTTTCTGGTGGATGTGGGCCTGACGGGATTTGAGTGTCGTGAGGGGACCAAATCGGTGAGCTACCGCGGCTACAAGACCTTTGCGCTTAGTTTCGACAATGTGCGGCTTGGGCCGGATCAGATTTTGGGCGAAGAGGGCAAAGGGTTTGAGGTGGCCAACCAGTGGCTCGGCATGGGGCGCATCTGGGTCGGTGCGTCGTGCTGCGGCAAGGCCGAACGCATTCTGGAGATGGCCACCGAATGGGCCGCCAACCGACAGCAGTTTGGCAAACCCATCGGGCAATTTCAGGCCACCGGATTTCGGCTGGCCGACGGCGCGATGAATTTGCGCGCGGCAGACCTGATGGTGATCGACGCGGTCCGGCGGTATGAGGCCGGGCAGATGGCCGATCAGGACGCGGCGATGGTCAAGGTGTTCTGCTCGGAAATGCTTAACCAGCTTGCGGATGACGCGGTGCAGATTCATGGCGGGATGGGGCTGATGGAAGAACTGGCGATCCAACGGCTCTGGCGCGATTCACGGCTGGAGCGGATCTGGGACGGGACCTCTGAGATCCAGCGCCACATCATCACCCGGTCCATTCTGCGCCCGCTTGGGGCGTGACCGCATGACGCCTGCGAAGCGACGCAATTTCGAACGCCTTCTGAACCCGCGCCACATCGCCTTCGTTGGCGGGCGCGATGCGGCTGTGGCCATCGGCGAGGCGCGGCGCGCGGGGTTTGCAGGGCAAACGTGGGTCGTAAACCCCAATCGGGAAACGTTGGCCGGAGTGAATTGCGTGGCGACGCTTGATGATCTTCCCGAAGCGCCCGACGCAGTGTTTCTGGCCATTCCCGCGCCGGCTGTGCCAAAGGCGGTGGCGACCTTGGCCAAGATGGAGGCAGGCGGCATCGTGTGTTATTCCGCCGGGTTTGCGGAGGCGCATGATGAAGGCCGTGTGCTTGAAGATGCACTGAAAGCGGCGCTCGGCGATATGGTCTTGATCGGGCCCAATTGTTACGGCCTGATCAACTATGTTGGTAAATCTGCCCTTTGGCCTTTTGCCCACGGCGGCACGTGTCCGGGCTATGGTGCGGCGATCATCACGCAGTCGGGGATGTTTTCGTCTGACATCACCATGAGCCGCCGATCTTTGCCGATGGCCTATATGATGTCGGTGGGCAATCAGGGCGATCTGGGGCTGACCGAGCTCGTTGATCTTCTGTGTGACCGCGAAGAGGTGCGCGCGATCGGGCTTCATATTGAGGGGCTGGCAGATGTGTCCGCATTCGAGCGGGTGGCCTTGAAGGCGCTTCAGGCGGGCACGCCGATTGTGGCGCTTAAGACCGGCTCATCGGCCATCGGTGAAAGCCTGACGCTCAGCCATACAGGGTCACTTGCCGGTTCGAACACTCTTTATCAGGCCCTTTTTGAGCGCACCGGGGTGATTAGCGTGACCAACCCCTCGCAGATGCTGGAGACGTTGAAGTACCTCTGCGTTGTGGGAGCCCCGAAAGGACGCAATGTGCTGGGGTTCACGTGCTCTGGTGGCGGGGCGACGATGCTGGCCGATCATGGTGAAACGATCGGTCTGGAGTTTCCACTTCCAGGCGCCAGGGCGCAGGAAGCCCTGACAGCTTTGCTGCCGCCCATTGCGACGATGAGCAATCCGCTCGATTACACCACACCGATCTGGGGGCAGGCCGAGAAAACAAAACCTGTCTTCGCAGAAGCCATGCGACAGATCCCGGCGAACGCGACGGTTCTGGTCCAGGATTACCCGGCCCGAGGCCTTGATGAAACCGAGCAGCTTTACCTCAATGATGGGCTGGCCTTCGCAGAAGCCGCTGCTGAGGCGGGCGTTCCCGCGGCGATCTGCGCGACGATCCCGGAAAATATGGGATACCATATCCGTGAGCGTTACCTCGACCTTGGCGTGGCCCCGATGCAGGGCATTCATGAGACGCTAAACGCCATAAGGGATGCAGCCTGGTGGCGTGCCGCCCAAACCCGGATCGACGCATGGCCGCCAGATCCGTTTGTTACGCCTCGCGCTGGAAACCGAACACGGCTCTTGAGCGAAGCAGAGGCCAAAACACTCCTGTCGAAAATCGGACTTCCCGTGCCCTTCGGGCGCGTGGTGAAAGGTGATGCCATCGGCGATGTCGCAGCGGAACTCGACTATCCCGTTGCGCTCAAGATGATGGGACCGGCGCTATCGCATAAAACGGATGCAGGTGCGGTGGCGTTGAACATTGCCACGCCCGAGGCGCTTGTGCAGGCCGCAAGCGACATGCATTTGGCGGTGACGCAACATGCGCCAGATGCTGTGACTGACAGTTTTCTGATCGAGGCTATGGCACCCCCACCGCTTGCCGAACTCGTGGTCGGGATCCGCCACGATCCACAGTTTGGGTTGTCCATGACAATCGGTAGCGGTGGCGTTCTGGTTGAGCTTTTGGGCGACACGGTCTCTCTTTTGTTGCCAAGTCGTCATCAAGAGATTGAGCGCGCGCTTAACAGTTTGCGCATTGTGCGCCTTCTGGACGGCTTCCGGGGAAACCCGGCCGCAGACAAAGACATGGTGGTGAAAGCCTTGATGTCATTGGCAGATTGCGCGGTGTCGCAAGCCCACGACATTGCGGAAATAGAGATTAACCCGCTTTTTGTTTACGAAGAAAGCGTTCTCGCTGTTGACGCGTTTTGCCTGGGCAATGATTTCTAGCGGCTTTGCTGCAAGGCAAGACTCCGTCCTGTCACCCACTATCAGCAGGTTGACCGCGCGATGTGTAAGTGTTGACAAATGTTGCGGGAGTCGCAGTGACCTGCTACACTATGTAGATAATAAACAACAAAAAACAGGCACCGAGCAGGTCCATGCAATATTTCTTTCATCTGGGCGTCCACCAGACGTCGACGCCATATGTGCAGGAAACGCTTTCGCGCAATCTTGAAGCCTTGCGCGCGCAAAACGTGTTTTACGTCAATGCCGAGATGCCGAAGGCCGTCGTCAGGCAGAGACGGGTTGTCCGCAGGCTATGTGATCCAAACAAACCTACGCCGGAAATCGACGCGCTGGTCGGCACTAATCATGCCGTGGCCGATGCCGCGCGGGCGGCTGGCGCGAAGAAGGTCTTGTTCTCGAATGATCAATGTCTGGGGCCGGCAATGCATGAGGCCTTCGCGATGGGTCTTGAAACGCCGGCCTTCTATCCACGGGCGCATACCTGCTTTCGTCACATCGTCAGAGGCCTTCCGCTTCGCAAAAGCAAGATCCTTATCTATTCGCGCAATCCCGAAACCTATCTCACTAGCCTTTATTCCGAAGCCATTCGACTTGGCATAACCAATCTGGATATTGACGGATTCTGCCGCGCCGTGGCCGTTGACTCGGTTGATTTCGAGGGGCTGCGCGAACGGCTTGCGTCATTGCATGACAACCTGCAGGTCACGATGCGCGCGCATGAACGCATCCGCCTTGGGGCAGAGACCTATATGCGGACGTTTCTGAGGGATCTGGGCGTTGAGGCCCATCGGTTCGTCTTTTCCCCTGCCCCAGCCGAGGATACGCTTGATGCCGCACAGATCGAGGCGTTGCGACATATCGCGATGGGATCAGAGACGAAACGTCCCGAGCTTATCAACCAACTGCGCGCGCAGGTGGTGCAGAGTGCTCCGAACCCGCTAGATCGTCTGACGCTGCCTGAGTGGGTCAGCGACCGGTTCCGCGCTTCAGAGCAGGCCGAGATTGCCCATTTCGTAAGACTTGCTGCGAACTCGCTTTAGCGTTTGTGCTTGGGCTTCCAGGTGTCGAGCCACCGGCGCACGCGCCCGCGCTGTTCCGAAACGGCGTTGCCAGCGGCATCGAACCCCGCCTCAATTCCGTCCACCATCGGGTCTATCCGGCGGGCGCGGAAACGCCGCCAGATGCGCCATGCCAGAAGCACGGCAAGACCAAAGACCACAAGAATGATCAGGTTCACCCAAGGTATGCCTTTCGGGGCATCGGGGCCAGAAACCGGGCTGACGCCGACCGCGTTGGGGAAGATCGACAGGAATTCGTTGCGCCAGCCATAATGCTTGATGGCCACCCATTTGGGCGCGTCTGCGGTCGATTTCTGATCTGCGGCTTCGGCCTGCAGGTTTGAGGTGTCGAACTTGAAGTAAGGCGGCCAGCTCCAGCCGGTGTCTTCATTGCGATAGACCATGGTTGAGCCGTTGGCGCGCACTGTCTGAATGAAAAACACATCCCGATTGGCCAACGTGCCGTCATTGCCCACATCGGGACTGGCCCAGAAGATTGAATTCTCGCCGAAATCAATCCGTTTTTCGTAGGTGTCGGTGACGCGGGCGATATCGACCTGTGGCAGCGTGTAGTGGAAGAACGCCGCCCAGAAGAGCCAGAAGACCACCCAGAAAATCCATTTCACGTAAACCATAATGCCACCCCCTAATGGAAATTGGTGAAATAGATGATCGCCGCCACGATGCTGAACGGCACCACATAGACACCCCAGATCAATTTGCGCCGGAGTGAGCCATCGTATTCTTCAAGCCCTTTGCGGACATAGGTATCAAGATCGCCGGGGCGTCCTTCTTCTTCCCACCATTCCTTGAGCTTGCCGCGTCGCACGGCGCGTGAATAGAGCGACAGGCAAATGTAAATTATGGTGCAGACGACAAAGCCGATCACCAAGAGCCGTGCAAGTGCTGCCATCCCCTATCTCCTTCCCTTATTGGCCACAGGTCCATCCGGCCCTCTTCCGCGGCGCGACACTGCGCGCACCGCCCCCCAGGGCCCCACGCGGTCAATCTTCTTTTTCGGAGGCGGCGGCGGCGCGGGTTCGGGCTCTTCCATCGGGGCCTCATGCCCGAAAAGCGCCTCGCGCGTGCCAAGCTTGTCCACTTGGTACTCATTGATCAGCAGATCGACGACATAGTTCTTTTTGGCGTCCGACCAGGTCGCGTATTGGCGGTAGAAAAGCGTCTTGTGGCAGATGAAAAGCTGTCGGATGTCTTTCGGGGCAAGTTCGCTCAGAAGCATATTGACCAGATCGGCATCCTTATGTGCAGCCGCGCGCAGCGTGTAGAAAAACGCCGGATCATCCGAGCTGATCACTGGCCAGGGCCCGCCATTTTCCGCCCAGTTCAGCAGCGCGTTCAGCGTATGGAATTCTCGCGGCAGGTGGCTGGCATAGCGGCGCGCGAGGCGGCGCATTTCGGAAGGAGAGCGCCCCGCCAGATCAAGCCCTTCACCAGCCAGGGCATCGACCAGGATGAAATCCATCTTCTGGCGCAGGATCGCCGCGGCGTCGATGCCGCGCGCTTTGACAATGGGCTCCACCAGACCGTTGAGTTCGAGGAACCCGGCAATACGATTTCTATGCCTGAGATCAAAGACATACTCAATCGGACCGCCTTCGAAAAGTGCGCTGTCAGCGGAACAAATCACGCCGGGTAAATCGAGATCCTGAAAAAGGTAGACGCCGCCGAAATGGTCGGTCCAGTAATTGCGCTGCTCAAAGCTCATCTGCTTGAGCTCAATGGGGTTTCGCAGCACGTTACCGGTCTGGCCGGCCAGTTCGATCATCTCGGCGATGAGTACATCATCAAACCACGCATCCTCTTCGGACATGAAGCGATCAACCTTCTGGGCCAGTTCATCCGCCTGCCCCAGCGCGCCGTTGGTCGTATCGGCCTCGACCGTGATCTTGCGAATATCAAAAAGCCGCGCGGGCGAGGACATGTCATAGACCGAATTCACCAACTCCCCGGCCACCGCGTCGCGGGCCGTGAGAGCAAAAAGCGCAGACTCGTTTTCCTCGATGAACTGCCGCAGAATGCCGCGCGCGGTGGAGAATTTGGCGTTGAGCAAAGGCGCTGTTTTCTGATCCGTGGTGAGCAGGATGAACTGTCGGTTCACGCCTGCATGGTTGAGGTACAGGTCATCGCCCAATTCATGGCCGATCTCGGGGGAGTAGCCCGAAATGTCGATGTAGAAATCCGTCAGCTTGGTCGTCTTGCCCGTCAGCGACTTGAGCGCCCGGTTGTACCGCTCAACCAGTGCGGGGCTGGCCACGTGGACCAGATTGCCAAACATGAGGCCGGATTGGATCAGGCGGTGCATGTCAGGCTTCCTTTCCGGAGGCGGTGAGGCGGGGTTTGATCAGGCAGGCCAATGCCACGAGTGCAAACACGATACCCAGCGCTTTGATCGTCATCGTTTCCCCTTTGATCACTGAGCCGCCAAAGAAAAGCACAAATGTGCCCAGATGCAAAACCCCGCGCTGAATGCGGACCCATGCGGCATCGATGGATTTGAACGCCAAGACGATGTCCAATCCCCACCACGGGATAAGCAGCATTCCGGGCCAAAAGGCGCTGACCCGCGAGGAACTGGTCATCCAGGCAAAATCGCCGCCAAAAAAGAGAAACGCCGAGACATAAAGATGCACCAGATAAGCCAGGTAAGACGCCGTCCAGAAAGCCATCCAGCCACGATTTGCCCCTTGCGAAAGGTAATAGGCATAGGCCGGGATCAACAGGACCAGCGCAGCCCAGGCGGTGAAGGCGGATTGGTAAAGAGCGAGGATGGTGCTCTCGTCGGTGTCTGGTTGTGGGGTCGGGTTTGCCTCAGTGGCGGGGGGTGTGGTGCTCAGCAACCCGGAGCCTTCAAAAACAGAGGCCGCCCAGAAGGCCAGGGCGATGAGGACCGCCCCGAGGCCCAAGGCGACGCTCCATGGTTTTGACTCCAGCAGGCTCAAACCACATCCTCCTTTCGGCTCAGACGCCACATCAGCACGGCCCCGAACAGGATCACAGGTATGGCAAACCGGCGCAGCGCATGTTCTGCGGAATAGGCCAGGTAATAGCTCCACTGCCCTTCAAAAAGCAAAAGCGCGTCACTGGCCGGAAGCCCACCGAAACCGGTCAGAGCAATTGTGCCGAAATGGATCACGAAGAGCAGAAGGACCCCACCGAGGAAGAGCACCAGAAGTGATTTGAGAGGTAGCACAGCACCGAGACCAAGAGCTGCAAGTGATGTGAGGATGAGGGCGGTCATATGTTTGCGCCGCCCCGGGCATAAACCGGGGTCTCCCAGCCGACCATAAGGTCCCTTATCACTTGCGGGACTGCAGGAAACAGACCGCTCACCCCTTCCCCTCCAGATACCGCCGCTTGGCTTCTTCCATGCGCCCCATCTCACGCACGGCGGTCTCAATGGCCACCTCGTCGGATTTATCCGCATAGCGGAACTCTGAATCCGCGTAGCGGTTGATTTCCTGTATCACCATTTCGATGGTGATGGGCTGGCGCAGCTCTTCGATCATGGCTTTCTTGGTGTCGTAATCCTTGAACAGGAACAGATCGGGGTTTTCCATCCATTCATCGGGCAGTTCAAAGTCCATGGCCCGCACCTTCACCGCATCGGTGATGTTCTTGATCGCCCGTCCGGTAAAGCGCTCATCGGCCTCCTGAATGCCCTTGAGATACGTACCCATCTTGGCAATCGTGTCGAGCGCGCCGATGTCTTTGGATACCCGGTCATAGACTTTCAAAAGCCCGTCCTCATGCGGGCGGCTGTGAGACTCAAAACTCGCCGCGACGGCCTTTTTGATTTCCTGGGCGGCATAGACCTCATGCTCGCCCAGCGGGATGTCGTGGTTCTTGCCCATCAGAAGGTAAAGGATGTCGATGTAATCCTCGCGCGTCTGGGGCCCGTCGACAAGAAACCGCGCCCCAGCGCGTTGGCGCAGGGCGTCATCCACATTCTCGGGATAGTTCGAGAACATGCCAAAGGTGCAATTGCCGCGCACCACGGTGTTGGCGCCCGCAAAGCTTTCCATCAGCACGGCAGTGATCTCGAGCTGCCCGGCGCTTGATTGCCGGTCGCCGCGCTTACCCGCCAATTGGTCTATGTCATCAATCGTGCCAAAGCCGATGACGCCCGGATCAAGCACGTTGTTGATAAACGCCTTGGCATTTTGTGCCGACTTGCCCTGATAGCTGTCGATGCTGTCCGTGCTGAGGTTCTGGTAGCGAAAGGCGTAGCCTGCGTTCTGGCAATACTCGTTGATCAAGCCCGCCATCATCTGAATGAGCGTGGTCTTCCCCGTCCCCGGTTTGCCATCGCCCATGAAGGTGAAAATGAACCCGCCCAGTTCGGCAAACGGGTTAAGACGCCGGTCGAAATCATAGGCCATGAGCATCTTGGAAAGCTTCAAAGCCTGATACTTGGCGATGTGGTTGCCCACGACCTCATGGGGTTTTTTGAAAGTCATGGTCAGGGTTGTCGATTTGCCCTTGGCCGCAGGCTCAAAGCCGCGAATGGTGAAGTCATCCGCCTCCACGCGCCAGCTTGCGCCGGTAAAGGCCTCGAGCCTTCCGGCGTTTTGGGCGCGCAGGGTGATCTTTTCCATCAACTGCTCGGCAAAGGCCGCGACGGTCGCAACGAGCCGCGCATCATCGCCCGCATGGGCCGCAATATCCTGGTCCAGCTCCCACAATGCGCCGTGCAGCATCAGTTGCGCGTTGTCGCTAAGCACCTCCTCAACATCGCCCACCTCGACGCTCACCTCAGAGCTATGTGGACCCATGAGAAAGGCGGTGGCATTGCCAAACACGTGCCCCACGGCCAGCGCCTCGGCCCCCAGAAGCGCGGTAAATTCGGATTTTCGCGCCTCGGCCAGAGACCCCGCCAGATTGGCGCGGCGCAGATCGGCAAGCCCTGTGGCTTCGGCAAACTGCTCACCCACCGCCAACGCGATGGCCAAGGCCCGGCGCAGCCCGTGCAGGACCGTCGCCTGCAGAGGGCTGACCAGCGGGTCGCCATCATCCGCGCCCTCGATACGCGCGGTCAGTTGAACGCCCTCAGGCCGCGCGGTTGAGCGGGTCACCAGCCCAGGCGTCGTGGTGCGAAACCGCCGCCGCGTGCCCAGACCGGCCGATTTCTCCTGCGCCTCGCCCTCGACAGGCTTTGCAATACGCGGGGTGTGATCAAACCCCGCCAACATCGCCGCGGCCGCCTCGTAATGCTTGGTGATGTCTTCTTCGCGAAGCTCCATCGTATCGGCCGTCAAACTCATCTGGATATCCTATTTAGGGTGTGCAGACCCAAACCCTTGGGTACGCAGTTAACAAAGTTCATTGGGAAACTCGCCGAGTGTAGGCATCCCGGCACAAGCGTTCAACAACGTCTCGACTTTTCTGTAGGTCTTCTGGCCGAAGCGACAACCGATACATCGACCACCGGCTGTTGTATTCAAGAGTGTCGATCCCCGAGCCCTCGATGAGTTCATCAATCGCGTCAGTTCTGGGCAACTTAACTTCTAAGTTAAATCTCTGTTTTTTGGGTCGAAAAGTGACGAAATTGAAGGCCTGTCCATTCCTAGACAGGCCGATATAGTGCTTATTGTAATTCAGCTCCAGCGTCGGCTCTAACTCTTTCAACTCAGAAAGGAGATGATCTGCGAGCTTAACGATCTTTGGGTTGGACTTGCTTTCCCAATACGCTCTATCTGCTGGAGCCGATGCTGCGTCTTCGTCCTCATCGACAAGTCCCAAAGCAATTTCGTCAAGCACCTTCGTGAAGAACAGAGACACATGGCCTTCGGTTTCGACGGCCTTCATCTGAATTGCAATCAGTGGAATTTGGCCATTAAACAAAGAAATCACATTTAGAAAACGTGCCGTTATCTCCTCGGCCACAATGACCGCACAATGGTCGTATTGCGGGTAACGCCTGCGCTCTATGTCCCAATATTCCAAAGCTCGAATTATATGCGACGGGTCCGTCGCACCAAGTTGAATTTCGACCTCGTACCGGCGACTTGTTTCTGGATCTTGCAGAAGCAGATCAAGCCTGCCCGCCTTCGGTTGGATCCTTTCGCGGTCTCTGAGGTAAACCTCTCCAAGGCCTAAGATACTTGGATCCTCGGCGATGACATTCTGCACCCATTCTTCACGAATTTCCGGGTGATCTTTTAACGAAACTTGTTTGAGTTTTGTGTATTCAACCATTCTTGCTTCAATCCATTATCTTCAATACCTCAACACCCGCCCGCCCGGGCTGACCACGTATTTGGTCACGCTGCCAAAACCCGGCGGGTTCTTTTCGGCCAGAACCTGATAGGGGCGTTCGGGCAGGATGATGGCACGCTCCATGCGCGTCGCCCCGGTTTCCGCGCCCTTGCCCGAGAACGGATCGAGCGCAAAGACCTCTCGTTCCACCGTGCCGAACCAGCCGGATTTCTCTTCAATCACCCGTTCGCTTTCCAACACCTCATCGGTCCAGGCCAGCGCCCAGTCCTGACCTTTGGGCGCCTGCGCTTCGGCCAGCACGTCGCGCATCGGCCCGGTCTGGCGCGTGAAGGCATGGCTGTACATCGGCCCCACATGAAGGCGGCGCAGGCGTTTGGGGTGCAGATCGTCAAAGCTTTCGTCGAACCCCTTGGCGATGGTCAGAAGTTTCAGACCACCCAAGGCTTGGGCCATTAGATGCGCCTGCACTTCGGGCCAGCGACGTTCATCCTTGCCCAAACTGCGACGGCCCGTATCCTCGAGCTCCATCAGGTAAATGGTCGGCAGGTTGACCTGGCTGTCATAACTGGCCCAGTGCAGCAAGTAGCGGCGGCGGTCTTTGAGCCCTTCCAGCCAGATGATCTTCGGATCATTCTGCGCCCAGAAGAGGTGCCCTTTGACCAGCTCTTCGTAATAAAGCCTTTGCGACAGGGCAAATTGCAGTCGTGTGGGTATCTCACGATCAGAGATGATCTGCTCGACCATCTGACGCTTGAGTGTCTCGACCCCCGGCTGGCCATCGAGGTGCTGCCAGGCCTGAGCTGCGTCATTGGCCATGACCATCAGTTCGGAGAACATCGGAAAGCCGCTTTCCTCGACATCCATCTGCAGAGAGCCGAAGAATTGCCCGGTGTCGCGCCCCACCAGTAGGTATTTCATCGCCAGCGCCTTGAACGTGTAGGCGATGGCCTGCACATAGGCCGTCAGCACCTCAACCTCTTGCTTGGTGAGCGCGCCTTCGGCCTGCATCACGGCGGCGACACGGTTCAGATGCGCGGTGATCTTCTCGAACTTGGCAAAGTAGCGGCGTGAGGCGAAAAGATCGGTAAGGGCCGCACGATCGTGGGTCGAAGATGCGGTTTCCATCATCGCGTCATAAAGTCCGAAGTCACGCGCTGTCCCCGCCACCCTTCCGGCCCTTGCCGATCATCACGAGGCCCGCAATGCCAAACAGAATGCCCATCAGGTTGATCCAAGCCGGGACGGTAAAGACAAAGGACACGATGAGGCAGAGCACGCAAAGTGCAATCAGGGCTACTCCCAATCCCATGGCCTAGCCTCCATACGCGTTGGCGTCGTGTTTCTCGATGATCTTGGCAAAGCGCCGGGCAAAGCGTTCATCCGCCTTGGCCTTGGCTTCCAAGACCTCGCGGGCAAAGACCATGTGATCTTCATGCGCCTCGAGCATATCGGCCATCCGCTTGTTGGTCGCCGCCCCAATGCCGGCCATGGCCGACTGTGCCTCTTGGTCGGTTTGCACGCCGATTTCGTTGATGCGGTGGGCGACATCCTGTTGCTGCGCCGTCTTCAGCGATTTGGTCAGCGCGTCATACAGCACCACGCGCTGCTTGGTGTCGGTCTGCAGCTTGTTGATGAGCACCATCTGCGTGGCGGCCTGGTTCTGCAGGCTGTCGACCCAGGTCTTGCCCTTCTCGATGTAACGCTCCAGCGTCTGGGATTTGGCGAGCTTGACCTGCTCTTGCTGGACCATTTCGTTGTATTTGGCGTTCATCTCAGCCAGTTCAGTTTCCAGCTTGGTGCGGGCAGCAGCATCCGTTTCATTGGCGATCTTGTTTTCCAACTCGATGATCTTGGGGTCCATACCCTGAATATCGGTGCGCAGCGTCTCCAGCTCTCCCACGGTCAATTCGCGCTCGTCCAATGTTTCGGTCAGGTTGCCCTCAACCTTTACCTTATGCTCTTCCAGCGTGCGCAACTGGCCTTCCAGAAGGCTCACGATCACGTCGGACTTGGAAATCAGATCCTGCAGCTTGTCATCAATGCTCGCGGTGCGAATACGATCCTGCCGCATGCTGTCGGATTTCGCGCTGCTGAAGATCCCAACCAAGCTTTCCCAGCCGGTCTTGCCGCGCATTTCGTCGAAATCCTTGGAAAATCCTGCGGTGATATCATCGAGCCCCATAATGAGCTCGGCAATATTGGCGTTCATGATCTCGGTATGCGCATGCACCTCGTCCAATGAGGCATTCTCGATGTCTAGTGTTGCATCTTCGCCGCCCTTGATCTTGCTCCGCGCCTCTTCAATGCGGCTTGTCAGCTCCTGAATCTTGGCTTGCGCCTCTTCAACCTGAGCTTGGCTTTCGCGGACCTGCGCATCCAAATTCGCCATTCAAATCTCCCTCTTTTGACCTATCCCATTGATATATATGGGGTCTAATTCCGTTTTTTTAAGCTTTGGGGTGGCAGCACGCGCCTGAAAGACGCGATTTACACCCGGCAGATGGCCAAATCATGACGCCCCGCGCGCGCGCAGACAATCCTGTTTTTGTGACGGGCGCGGTTTGATGTGACTTTCGGGTAATCGGCCTCTCGCGCAAATCGCAAACGCCCCCTATAGTGCGACAAAAGACAAACAGGCCAACCGGGGCGAACATGGCCGGCAAAGAGCAGACAAAACAGCCATTTAACATCCTCATCGTGGGGCAGTCTGGCAGGCTTCAGTTCGAGGCCGTGCTTTTTGCCGCCAGTTTGCAGGCCAGCAGCCCGGATTTTGCCGGACAGCTCTACATTGCCGAACCACAACCCGGCGCTCTTTGGAAGAACGATCCGACATTGCGGGGAGATGTGCGCAAGCTTCTGGAAGAGCTTGGGGCAAAGATCATCCCCTTTGAAAGCCGCCATTTCGGGCAGAGCTATCCCTATGGCAACAAGATCGAGGCGCTCTCTGTCTTGCCCGAGGGCGAACCGTTCGTGTTCTTCGATACCGACACGCTTGTGACGGGGGATCTGTTGCAGGTGCCGTTCGATTTTGACCGGCCCTCCGCCTCGCTGCGGCGCGAGGGCACCTGGCCGGAAATTCAGCTTTATGGACCGGGGTATCACGACACTTGGGGCGCGCTTTATGACAAGTTCGGACTGGATTTCGCAACTTCGCTCGACCCGGCCTATCCGGACGAATACTGGAAACGCTATCTCTATTTTAACGCCGGGTACTTCTTCTACCGGTGCCCTCATGTGTTTGGTCAGCGGTTTCTCGAATATGCGCTGGCAATCCGGGACGACCCGCCAAAAGAGCTTGTCTGTCAGTCGCTTGATCCCTGGCTGGACCAGGTTGCGCTGCCGCTTGTGATCCATTCGCTCGGCGGTGGCCGCGATACGCTGCCCGAGGGGCTGCTCGATGGGGATGTGACCTGCCACTATCGCCTGCTTCCGCTGCTCTATGCACGGGAGGCGGATCGCGTGGTGGAGGTGCTTGAAGAAATCACCGCGCCCAATCCGATCAAGAAAGTGCTCAAGTCCTACGATCCGATTAAGTTCATGGTCTTCCACGGGCGCGGGCGCAAAGTGCGCGAGCTTTTTGACCGCGAGAACCTGCCCCGCCGGGAACAGGCCATCCGCAACACGATCAAACGACATGGGTTCTGGATGCGGTAGGACAAAAATCCCTCTGGCTTCTTTCTTGTTTCCAAATACCCAAATGCCGCGAACAGAGATATGCGCATCGGGAATTGAGTTGTCCTGACGCCGCCTTTCCCCTAACCCTTTTGGGAACGAATTTGGGAGGCTTACATGTCTGATGATGATCGCATTCATTCCTTCGGTTTTGACACGCTGCAAATCCATGCCGGCGCGCGACCTGACCCGGCGACGGGGGCACGACAAACGCCGATTTATCAGACCACGGCCTTCGTGTTTCGCGATGCAGAGCATGCCGCGGCGCTTTTTAACCTGCAGGAAGTGGGGTACATCTATTCCCGCCTGACCAACCCAACTGTGGCGGTGTTGCAGGAACGTGTCGCGACGCTGGAAGGTGGCGTTGGCGCGGTCTGTTGTTCTTCAGGCCATGCCGCACAGATCATGGCGCTCTTCCCGCTCATGGGTCCGGGAAAGAATGTTGTTGTCTCTACAAGGCTTTACGGTGGTTCGGTCACGCAGTTCAGCCAGACAATCAAGCGGTTCGGCTGGTCAGCGACCTTTGTCGATTTCGACGATCTGGATGCGATCAAGGCGGCCATCGATGACGACACGCGTGCAGTGTTCTGCGAATCCATCGCCAATCCTGGCGGCTATATCACCGATCTCAAAGCGGTGGCCAAAGTGGCCGATGACGCGGGCCTGCCGCTTATTGTCGACAACACATCCGCCTCGCCCTACCTCTGCCGCCCGATTGAACATGGGGCGACGCTGGTGGTGCACTCGCTGACCAAGTACCTGACCGGCAATGGAACGGTTACGGGCGGTATCGTTGTGGATTCCGGTAAGTTTGACTGGTCTGCCTCTGACAAGTTTCCCTCGCTCAGCGAACCGGAACCGGCCTATCACGGGCTGAAATTCCACGAAACATTCGGCCCGCTGGCCTATACTTTCCATAGTATTGCTGTAGGCCTGCGCGATCTGGGCATGACACTCAACCCACAGGCGGCGCATTACACGCTGATGGGGATCGAAACGCTGAGCCTGCGGATGCAAAAGCATGTTGAGAATGCGCAGATCGTGGCGGAATGGCTTGAAAAGGACGACCGGGTTGAGGCGGTGACCTATGCTGGTCTGAAATCGTCGCCATATTACAAGCGCGTGGCGAAGGTCTGCCCGAAAGGCGCGGGCGCGCTCTTCACGGTCGCGTTGAAATCGGGCTATGAGGGTTGTGTGAAGCTTGTTGATAACCTCGAGCTTTTCAGCCATGTCGCGAATCTTGGCGATGCGCGCTCTTTGATCATCCACTCAGCCTCCACAACGCACCGGCAGTTGACGCCGGCACAACAGGAGGCGGCTGGCGCGGCGCCCAACGTGGTGCGCATCTCGATCGGGATCGAAGACCCCGACGATATTATTGCCGATCTCGACCAGGCACTCGCCAAAGCCAGCGCCTGATCAACAAAATTGCGTGGCGCGGCCATTCGCGCCACCGCGTTAACCTTTTCCTCGGCGAGAAGCTGCTGTAAAATGGTGTCGTCTTGTAGCGGAGTTTGACCGCGAATGTACTGGTGCTAGAGCCCTGTCGATGAAACCGAATTTTGCCTTAACCCTGTCCTTTGATGGCATCGGCCTTTTGCACCGGGCCTTTCCCGGCTGGCATATGGTCGGCGAGGTCAGCCTCGACTCTGGTAATCTTTCTGGTGACTTGGCGGCGCTTCTTGAGAAGGCAAAGCTGTTTGAGTCCGCAAGCGTTCATACAAAGCTTGTTTTGCCGAATGATCAAATTCGGTACCTCCAGGTCGATGCCGAAGGGCTGGGACCAGACGAAATAGCAGACGCCGTGGCGCGGGCTTTGGATGGCGCGACGCCTTACGCAATTGATGATCTGGTCTATGACTGGTCCATCAGCGCAGGGCAGGTTTACATCGCCGCAGTGGCGGCGGACACCTTGAACGAGGCAGAAGCGTTCGCGAAGGATCACGGGTTTAACCCGCTGTGCTTCGTTGCCATTCCCGAAAGCATGGACTTTGTCGGCGAGCCATGGTTCGGCCAGACGAAAACAGCGGCTGAGCTGCTGGCAGACGGCAGCCATGTGGTCCGCGACACGGCCGCGATCCGGGTCATCGGCGATGCACGACTACCCGCGCAAGAGCCAGACATCAAAACCGAGCCGGAGCCAGAGCCTGAAGACAACCTTTTCAAGGATATCGACGCTGCCGAGGAGAAGGCCCAGCCAGAAACCTCTGACGCGGTCAGGTCAGGATTTGACGATCTGTCAGATGGCGACAGGGATCAGGATGTCCAACCCACCACCGAAGAGGCGGTGCCGCAGCCCCGCGTGAGTGTTCTGGATGACCCGCTGATCCCAGATGACGATTCGGATCCTTTCCTGTTTGCATCTTCGAACAACGCGGAGAGCGCAGTTGATGACACGGACGCTGTCGAAGCCTCCGGGACCGATGACGACACAGCCGATCCGGGCGAAGATGCCGAAAGCGTAACGGAAGCTGAACCAGACGATGTTCCTGAGGCGGCGGTCGCCTTCACATCCATCCGCGCAATGCGCGATGCGCCCGCGACATCGGCACCCAAGTTGTCCGGTGCGACAAGGCAGCCCGACAACACCGGCCTCGAACCTGAGGCAGAAACTGAGCCGGAAGAGCGCACTGAACCACCGCTTCGGACCGAGCCTGCGATCAGTGCCGCGCCACCCGAGGTGCCACCTATTGAGCAGGTGTTGCCAGAGACGGTTGTCTCTCAGGACACGGCCATACGTCTGGGCGCATCGCTTAGTGCCTCCGATGACGAAAGGCTGATGGCATCGGTTCCCTCTGCCGTGGCGCCGGACGTTTCGGATGATGCGCCGTCCTTTGCCTCCCGGCGTGACGCGCTGATTGCGAAGGCCACAGCCCGATATACGGCCAAAGAAACCGAAAACGCCTTTGAACCTGATCAGGATGAGCGCCAGCGCATGACGATCTTTGGCGCGCGCGAACCGGTGCGCGTCGGAGGGAAACCACGTTTCCTGGGCGTCGTGCTCACGGCGGCCTTGCTGATTTTCCTGGTGGGCGTTGCCGCCTGGGCCTCGATCTTCCTGGATGACGGGATCTCGCGCATGTTGCGTGGTGGGCCGGACGACACGACTGTTGCGTCGGTTCCGGACGTCGAGGATGCGACCGCCGAGGAACTTGCCGAAGAGGAGCCGGATTTCACTCTCGAGACGGGTGAGTTTGGCGCAACGGTTGCGTCACTGCCCGGAACATCCCTTGATCATGAGACACCCCCACAAGAAGCCCAGCCAGATGCGCGCCCGGCGCAGCTTACCCAGGAAGAGGCCCGCGCCCGCTATGCCGTGACCGGCGTTTGGCAGCGTGCCCCGGAAGCGCCAGTTGCGCCAGAGAGCATTGCGCTTGAAGATTTTTACCTGACATCGATCGATCCCAAGGTCAGTGAGCAGGATGCCGTTGCCCTGCCAGACCTGGCAACGCTTCAAAGCGATCTGCGCCCGCAGACACAGCTTGATCCGCCTGCCGCCGATACGGTGTTTGCGCTTGATGGACGCGGCCTTGTTCAGGCTACGCCGAATGGTGCCGTCACGCCGAGCGGCATCCGTGTCTTTGCCGGTCAGCCACGTCTTGTGCCGGGCGAGCGTCCTGATCCTCCGGCACAGCTTGTGGTCGAGGGCGAGGAAGTGGTGCCCACCGACCCGGCACTGGCGCGTCTGGCAGAAATCCGGCCAAGGCCACGCCCCGGCGATCTGTCCGAACAGAATGAGCGGAGCAATCTTGGTGGCCGCACGCGCAGTGAACTGGCCGGTCTGCGCCCGAAACTGCGGCCTCAAAGCGCGCAGGAGCTAGCAGAGCAAGCTGCGGCGGCATCGACGACTGCGGCTGCGTTACCCTCGGCGGACACCGCATCGGTGGAAGCTGCAATTGCTGCCGCTGTGCAGCAGCAACCTGATCCCTTTGCCGGGGCGACATCGCAGGCCGTTCAGGCTTCGCTCAAGCCGCAGACCCGTCCGCAAAACATGGCGCAGATTGTTCAACGAAGTCAGCAGCAGCAAACGCAGGCGGTGCAGACAGCGGCGGTTGTGCCTTCCAATCAGCGTGTCACGCCCAGCGCCCCCACCGCAACAACAGTGGCGCGCGCGGCCACAGAGCAAAACGTGCTGAAGCTGCGTCGGGTCAACCTGATCGGGGTTTATGGCTCTCCTTCGAACCGTCGTGCCTTGGTGCGCATGCCCAACGGTCGTTACAAGAAGGTGAAGATCGGCGACAGGCTTGATGGCGGTCGGGTTGCCGCAATCGGCGACAGCGAAATTCGCTATGTGAAGGGCGGCCGGAACGTTGTTCTGAAAATGCCGAGCGGCTGACCCAAGGATTTTGCCAAGATTTCCGCTTTGAATCGAACCGGTTTCGTGAGAGATTAGGGTTGCCGTGCAGACGGCGCCTGATCCGCGGGAAGGGCCAAGCCCATCTGTTGAGAAGACCAAGACAACTTTCGAACCTCTTTTCAGGTCCGAGGGCGCGGGTACCGGACGTTACGAAAGGAGGCCCAGGATGGCGTTTACGCCCCTTCCGCCCTCACACAATCTTGAAAACCTCAAGAAACGTGCCAAGACGCTGCTGAAAGCCGTGCGCGCACATAGCCACGATGCACTGAAACAGGTCGGACCCTATTTCGGCGATCCCGCCGCGATTTCCCTGCAGCAGGCGCAGCTGGTCGTCGCCCGCAGCCACGGGTTTTCAAGCTGGACCCGCCTCAAGGCCCATATCGACGGCACGCACGATCATTCCGGCGACCAGAATGCCAACCGCTTTCTCGACCTGGTGACCGTGGCCTATGGCGATGTGCCGGATTTCGGACCAAAGCGGTTTCAGATGGCCGCGGACCTGCTGGCAGAACAGCCAGAGATTGCCCAGGCCAGCATCTACACCGCCGCTGCGATCGGGGACGCGGCGCGGGTGGCGGCGTGGCTCGACCGTGACCCGGCCCTGCTGAACAAGCCCGGCGGTTTTTTCATGTGGCCGCCTCTGATGTATGCCTCCTATGCTCGCATGCCGGGCCGCTCGTCCTGGCCCGCCGGGCAGGTTCTGCTGGACCGGGGCGCGGATCCCAACGCGTATTACATGTGGGGCGGGCAATATCGTTTTACCGCGCTGACCGGCGTCTTTGGCCAGGGCGAAGGCGGCCCCGTCAACCAGCCCGAGCATCCCGACATGTTCCCCTTTGCCCGCGCCCTTCTGGCGGCCGGGGCCAACCCCAATGACAGTCAGGCCGCCTATAACCGGTGTTTCGAGTCCGACAATGCTTGGCTGAAACTGCTTCTGGATCACGGGCTGACCGCGGCGGACAAGAACAACTGGTATCTGCAGGTCGGCGACCAGCTTGTGCCGCACCCGTCCGCGACGATGCGCTTTCAGATGTTCCAGGCCATTCATCGCGGCTTTGCCGACCGGGTGCGCCTGCTGATCGATCATGGCGCGGATCTGGACACGCCCGATGACAGCTATGACAACCGCACGCACGGCAAGACGCCCTATCAGGCGGCTCTGCTTCTGGGCCAGACCGGGATTGCCACGCTGCTGGCCGAGGCCGGGGCGGATACCGATCCTGGCAGTGCGAAGGATGCGTTCGAAATGGCCTGCATGGCTGGTGAGCTGGAAAAAGCGCAGGCTTTGCTGGCGGATGCGCCCGACCTGAAGATGCACGTCCGGCCGCGCGACATGCTGTGCGATGCGGTCAAACTGGGCAATCTTCCCGCGCTCAAGACCATGATTTCATTGGGATTCGACTTGAACCTGCGACCTGGACGCACCCCGCTGCACGAAGCCGCGCTGCGCGGTGATCTGGTGATGGTCGATTTGTTGCTGGACGCAGGCGCTAATCCGACGATCCGCGACGACAGTTACCACCAGCCGCCCATCGGCTGGGCTATCCACGCAGGTCACGCCGACATCATTGCCCTGCTCGACACCCAGGAAATGGACATCTTCACCGCCGCCGCGCGCGGCAACACCGTGCAACTGGAAAAGCGCCTGTCCGAGGACCCTGCCCGCCTAAATATGCGCTTTGCCGACATCCGCCCCGGCGACGCACCGGCCCAAACCGATTGGCTCACACCCCTCGCTGTGGCCGTGGGCAACAATCACCCGAACGCGGTGCAAGCGCTGCTAGATCATGGTGCCGACACCACCGTGACAGATGGCAAGGGCACAACACTCGCCACGCTCGCCGAAGGCCATGATGACAAAGAAGTGCTGCACCTCCTTACGCAGCAATAACCCAACACGCGGCCCTCACAAGGGGGCCGCGTCACTAAGCTGCGATCTCGCCGCTTTCAATCTGCTCGCGCTCGATCGACTCGAAAAGTGCCTTGAAATTGCCCTCGCCAAACCCGTCATCGCCCTTGCGCTGGATGAACTCGAAGAAAATCGGCCCGATCACGGTTTTCGAGAAGACCTGCAACAGGATGCGCGTCTCGCCGCCATCGACGACGCCTTCGCCGTCGATCAGGATGCCGTGTTTCTTCATTCTGTCCAGCGGCTCTTCATGGCCCTGCACGCGGGTCTTGGACATCTCGTAATAGGCATCGTTGGGCCCCGGCATGAAGCGCAGACCGCGCGCCGCGATCTCGTCTGTGGCGTCATAGATGTCATGCGCGCCCACGGCGATGTGCTGGATGCCCTCGCCCTTGTATTTCTTGAGATAGCTGACGATCTGACCGGTCTCGCCACGATCCTCGTTGATCGGAATGCGGATGCGCCCGCAGGGCGAGGTCAGTGCGCGGGAAAACAGCCCGGTGAACTTGCCCTCGATATCGAAAAACCGGATTTCGCGGAAATTGAACAGTTTGCTGTAGAAGGCAAACCACTTGTCCATGTTGCCGCGATAGACGTTGTGGGTCAGGTGATCGAGATAGTAGAACCCGACACCTTCGGGCTTTGATGTCTTAAGCCAAGTGTATTCTTCATTATAGGGCGATGTCGCGTGATACTGATCAATGAAGTAGATCAGGCTGCCGCCAATCCCGGAGATGGCCGGAACGTCGAGAACCTTGCCTTGCCCATCATACGGAGTGGCACCCAATGAGACGGCACGCTTAAATGCGTGCTCGGCATCCACCACGCGCCAACCCATCGCGGGTGCGCAGGGCCCGTGTTCTTTCGCGAACTGACCGCCAAAGCTGTCTTCATCGGCGTTGAGCACATAAGTGATGTCGCCTTGCTGCCAAAGCTCGATCGACCGCGTCTTGTGATTGGCCACGTGCTCGTAGCCCATCTGTGCGAACAAATCCCGCAATTCCTGGGGATCTTGATGTGCAAACTCGACAAATTCAAAACCATCGGTTCCCGCGGGGTTCTCGGGCGTGATGATCGATTGCGGGCGGTCATGTGGAAAAGGACCCATTGGTCAGCTCCTACTGAGGCTACCTTTTGAAAATAGGTCCTATAGCGCACAGTTTTTGCGCATTCTTCGGCCAGATCGTGGAAATTTTTGCACAAAACTTGCAAGAAAGTATCTATCTATGCATAATTTCCGCATATGTTTGACGACACTGATATCAGGCTTCTATCCGAGTTGCAGAAAGACGCGCAGCTTACAACACAAGAGCTTGGCGAGACGCTTGGACTATCGCCAAGCCAGATCGGTCGCCGACGGGCGCGGCTTGAAAAGGATGGGCTCATCCGGTCTTACACGGCAAAGCTGAATGCAGATAAGCTTGGGCTTCACGTTCAGGCCTTCGTGCAGGTGCAACTGGAAAGCCACCGACCGGAGCAGGCGAAAGGTTTCACACGACTTGTGTCAACACGGCCCGAGATTGTGAGCGGCTGGACGTTGACGGGAAGCTCGGATTACCTGTTACGTGTGTATTGTACGGATTTGCGTGATCTTAACCGGCTCATTCACGAGGTGCTGCTACCGCACCCTGCTGTGGCCAAGGTTCAGTCGCAGATCGTGATGGATCAATGCAAGGCGGATGCGCCCTTGCCTCTCTGACGGGGTTTCATGGAAGGCTTCTTCTTTCAGGCGACAATCTTTCTAGCCGCCGCTGTGATCGCGGTGCCCATCGCCGCACGCATGGGCCTTGGATCGGTTCTGGGCTATCTGGCGGCGGGCATCGTGATCGGCCAGATACCGGGTTTTCTAGGCGGGCATGCCGCAGAAGAGCTGCAGCATTTTGCTGAATTCGGCGTGGTGATGATGCTCTTTCTCATCGGACTGGAGCTTGAACCCAAGGCGCTTTGGGAAATGCGCCACAAATTGCTGGGTCTGGGCGGTCTGCAGGTCACGATCACTGCCCTTGCGGTGATGGCGGCCTGCATGCTTCTGGGGCTCAGCTGGAGCGTCGCGTTGGCGATCGGGCTGGTTTTTTCCCTCTCCTCGACCGCCATTGTGCTGCAAACCCTTTCTGAAAAAGGGTTGATGCAAACCGGCGGCGGGCGGTCGACTTTTTCCACGCTTCTGACACAGGATATCGCGGTCATCCCAATGCTCGCGCTTTTGCCGCTGCTGGCGCTTCCCAAGACCCCGGACATGATCCTTGGCGAGACGTTGCAGCGTCTCTCAGAGGCCAGCGACGCCACCCACGGAGACGACCACGGCGGCGCAAATATCGAGGCGGCACAATCCTTTATCCAAAGCCTACCGGGCTGGGGCGTGACACTTGTCACGCTAGGCGCGATTGTCGGAATTATCCTCGCCGGTGTCTATCTGACGCGCCCGGTCTTTCGCTTTATCCATACATCGCGTCTGCGCGAGATGTACACGGCGCTGGCCCTTCTGATTGTGGTTGGTATCGCCTTTGTCATGAGCCTTGTGGGTCTTTCCCCGGCTTTGGGCGCTTTCCTGGCCGGTCTGGTTTTGGCGTCGTCAGAGTTTCGGCACGAGCTTGAAAGCGACATCGCACCGTTCAAGGGTTTGCTGCTTGGCCTGTTTTTCATCGCAGTCGGCGCGGGTATCAACTTTTCGCTGCTCTTTGCGTCATTCTTCACAATTCTGGCGCTTACCTTTTCGCTTATTCTGATCAAGGGGGGCATCCTTTTTGTCCTTGGACGCTTCTTCGGCCTTCACGGACGTGACCTGTGGCTTTTTACCCTAAGCCTTGCGCAGGCCGGAGAGTTTGGCTTCGTGCTGATCAATTTCTCAGGTCAGCACAATGTGATCCCGACCGAGCTGCGCGAAACGCTGCTTCTTGTGATTGCGATCTCAATGCTGATCACACCGCTTTTGTTTATTCTTTACGATTGGCTTTCGCATCGCATGACCGAGACCAGCGATGTGCCGCAAGCCGACGAGATCGACAGCCAGGGTCCGGTCATCATTGCCGGGATCGGCCGGTTTGGTCAGGTGGTCAATCGTATGGTGCGTTCAAGCGGGTTTGATACCGTTGTGCTGGACCATGACCTTGAGGCGATCCAGCGTATGCGCAGATTTGGGATCAAGGGGTTCCTGGGTGACCCGGGACGGCCCGAGCTTCTGCATGCCGCCGGATTGGGCACGGCATCGGTTCTGGTGGCCGCTTTGGATGATCCCGAAGCGACCACGCGACTTGTTGCCTTTGCGCGGCGCGAACGGCCTGATCTACATATCGTGGCCCGGGCCAGAGACCGGACGCATGTGTTCCGCCTGTACCAGGCGGGGGCGGATGACATCGTGCGAGAGGTCTTTGACAGCGCCTTGCGCGCAGGCCGTTATGTACTTGAAAACATTGGTCTATCAGAATTTGAATCGGCAGAGTTGCACAAGACATTCTATCATTATGATCGCCGCTCGGTGCGTGAACTTGCCGCTCTTTGGGACCCAAACATCCCGACCATTGAAAACAAAGCCTATATCGCGCGGGCCAAGGAACTGGAAACCGAGTTGCAGACCATGCTTCTCTCTCGTCGGGAAGAAGAAGAGGCCGCCGGTATCGAAGAGGACACGGACCGTTCGGAGGCGTGATCAGCCGTCACTGACGCCCGCTTCGGCAAAGGTCGCCATTCCGGAATGGCAGGCCAGCGCGGATTTGAGGATAGTGATGGCCAAGGCCCCGCCGGAGGCTTCGCCAAGGCGCATGCCGAGCGATAAGATCGGGTCTTTTTGAATATGGCTCAGAAGCCTTGAATGGGCAGTTTCGGCACTGACATGACCGGCGACTGTATGATCAAGGGCATCCGGATGTTCGACCTGCAGAGCCGCAGCCGCGGCGGTGCAGATAAAGCCATCCAGAATGACCGGTATCCGCAAAAGCCGCGCTGCCATGATCGCCCCTGCCATGGCCGCAATCTCGCGCCCGCCGAGGCATCGCAAGGTCTCCAGACCGTCCCCCTTGCAGGTTTCGTTCGCGGCCACACCCTGGGCCACGACCGTGACCTTGTTTTGTAACGCGGGGCCGCTGACGCCCGTCCCTGCCCCGGTCCAGTCCTTTGCATCACCGCCAAAAAGCGCCAATGCCATTGCGGCAGCGCATGTGGTGTTTCCGATCCCCATTTCGCCAACAACAAGCACATCCGCAGCCGGGTCAACGGCCTCTGCCCCTTCCTGCATGGCGGCAAGAAACTCTGCCTCGCCAAGCGCGGGCCCTTTGGTGAAATCTTTGGTTGGCCTCTCCAGTTGCAGGGCCTTCACGCTCAGTGTTGCACCTGCCGCCTTGGCCAATTGGTTGATCGCGGCACCACCGGAATTGAAATTCGCGACCATCTGCGCCGTGACATCAGCAGGAAAGGTCGAAACACCTTGGGCCATGACACCGTGGTTTCCCGCAAAAACAATGATTTGCGGTTTCTCCACCGTCGCTTTTTCGGTTCCGCGCCAGCCACAATACCAGATTGCCAGATCTTCCAGTCGCCCCAACGCGCCGGGTGGCTTGGTCAATTCGGAATTGCGGGCAGCAGCCAGTTCAAATGCAGCTGCATCTATCTCTGGGAGGTGGTCCAAAGCTTCTTTCACAGCCGCTTTCGTGGCGAAATTGGCGATCATGTGGTCCCCATTTGCATGTATGGCATCTCTTCGTGTATCGCAGGCTAAAGTCAGGGCACAGATGAAAAAGGCCGCGTTTGGCATGAAAAACGACCAAGAGCTTATGCATTGGCAGGATCTGCCGCTTGCCCTGAGCCTTCTGACACGTGTCCCGGTGAAGGTGCGAGACGCCTCTCGCGCCTCGCGCGCAGCGTGGGCTTATCCCCTTGTCGGCTTGATCCCCGCTGGTCTGGCCGCGATCGGTGGATTAGTCGCGATTTGGATTGGCTGGGGCGCACCGGTAAGCGCTTTGGTCTCGCTCAGCATTCTCGTTATCTCGACCGGCGCCATGCACGAAGACGGCTTGTCGGATACCGCAGATGGCCTTTGGGGCGGTTGGACGGCGGAACGGCGCCTTGAGATCATGAAAGACAGCCGAATTGGCGCTTATGGCGTTATTGCGCTGGTCCTTTCGCTCGCAGCAAGATGGGTGGCACTCTCCGCCTTGTTTGCGGCTGGGCCACAGATTGCCGTTCCGGCCCTCTTGGCGGTTGCGCTCTTGTCGCGGGCCGCAATGCCTGTCCTGATGACGAGCTTGCCGCATGCGCGAAGCAGCGGCATGTCACATGGCGTTGGCACCGTGCCCGAGAATGCCGCGACAATGGCCGTGCTGATTGCAATCGTTCTGGGGATTTTCCTGCTTGGTGGGCAGATCATCATTGCCGGGCTGTGCGCGGCGCTTGTGACATGGGGCATGCGCCGCCTTGCCATGGCCAAAATCGGCGGGCAGACAGGCGATATCCTTGGCGCGACACAGCAAGTGGTGGAAATCGCCGTGCTGCTTTGCCTTCTGCCATGAAAAAAGCCGCGCTTGGAGGCGCGGCTTTCCGTTCGTTTCGATCAGATCACGCGGCGCGCGAGATCAAGACGTCATCCACCTGCTTGGCGGCGGAAACCTCATCGCCACCGCTGACGGCGGCAACCTCACGTGTCAGACGCTCAAGTGCGGCCTCGTAAAGCTGACGTTCGGAATAGCTTTGCTCACGCTGGTCATCGGTCCGGTGCAAATCGCGGACGACTTCGGCAATGGCAATAAGGTCACCGGAGTTGATCTTTTGCTCATACTCCTGCGCCCGGCGCGACCACATGGCCCGCTTCACTTTGGCCTTGCCTTTAAGCGTTGTCATCGCCTTGGACACGACGTCCGGGCTCGACAGGCTGCGCATGCCGATCTCGGCTGCTTTGTGCGTCGGAACCCGAAGCGTCATCTTGTCTTTCTCAAAAGAAATCACAAAGAGTTCCAATTCGATGCCTGCGATCTCTTGCTTTTCGATGGACAGGATCTGGCCCACACCATGCGCAGGGTAGACCACATAATCATCAGGCCGGAATTCGGACTTTTTTGATTTGCTCATTCAGATTTTCCTTATCGCGTTTCATAATGCGTCGGCCTGTTCTCCGACGGCTTGGTCCCTAGCCCAGAGCGCAAAAATACCCATCCCCAGGCGGCAGCGCGGGTGACATGGATATCGTGCGATAAACTACATTGCTGCCAAGATCATATCATAAAAAAGCACTTCGCGGAAGTGCAGCCGCAGCATTGGGTTGAAATGACGTTAAGTTACAGACAGGTAGGCCTTATATGCGTCTGCATTTAGCTGTTGCCACGCCCGGCCCCAAGACATGGTTCCAAACGAATCAGTTCAGCCGCCTTCGCCGGGGTTTTCGGAGAAATACTTTTCCAGCTTGCCTTCTTCGCCGTCACGCTCATCCGCATTTGGCAACGGGTCTTTCTTAGTGATGATCACCGGCCACATCTCAGAATATTTGCGATTGAACTCGACCCATTTTTCCATGTCGGGTTCTGTGTCCGGGCGGATCGCATCGGCAGGGCATTCAGGTTCGCAGACCCCACAATCGATGCATTCATCCGGATGGATAACAAGCATGTTCTCGCCTTCGTAGAAGCAGTCCACGGGGCAGACTTCGACACAATCGGTATATTTGCACTCGATGCAGCTGTCGTTGACGATATAGGTCATGGTCGTCTCTTGTTCATCCGGTCTGGGCCTCACCTAATTCAAGGGCCAGCATCATTCAAGCGTATCTGATCGGTTAAGATCGAGTTTGCGACGATCACGCTTTGTCGGACGCCCTTTTCCCTCAAACTGTGGAGATTGCGGAACGAGGGTCTCGGATCGGGGTTTTGGAGGATCAAGATCCTCATATAGCGTCTGCGCCTCGGAGGCCGGTCCGCGACGTGTGCCCAAGGCCTGGATACGGATCACCCGAATGTCTCGGGCCTGCGCGAAGGTCAGCACATCGCCCAGACCGACGCCATGCGACGGCTTTGAAACCTTGATCTTGTTGACCCTCACATGGCCTGCCGAAACGGTCTTTGCCGACAAGCCCCGAGTTTTGAAGAAGCGGGCATGCCAGAGCCACTTGTCGAGCCGAATTTTCGGCTGGGAGGCGTCGCTCACATCCTAGCCTTTGTCCTTCAGCCCCATGAGCGCCGCTGCGAACGGGTTATCAGGATCGATCTTGTCTTTCTTGGCGGGCTTGGCCGAGAAGGATTTCGGCCCGTTATCGCGGTTGGATTTGCCTTTGCCCCGGTTCGGCTTGCCACCTTTCGGCTTGGGTTTGCCGCCGCCGGGGCGACGCTGCTCATTGCGACCGCGATTTGCGCGGCCAGCCCAGGTGAATGTGAAAAAGACTTCACTTTCAGGGGCCTCCGCGTCGTCAGGTTTTGCCGTCTCGACTGTTTCCTCTGCGGCAGCCTCGGCCTTGACTTCTTCGGCTGCGGCCTCGGCGGCCTCTATCATCTCAGCGCCAGTTTCCGGCACCTCACCCGTTGTCGCCGTTATCTCTTCACCTTCGACAACCACCGCTCCGGCGGGGTTTGCCACCGCCGCGGCCTTTGCTTTTTCACGTTCGCCTCGCTCGGCCTTGTAGCCAAGCCCCTGCATCAGATCGGCAAATTGCTCAAGCGTCATGCCCGTGATCGACAGCATATCGGGATTAGCCTCGAACCCGCTGCGGCTGTCTTCGGCACGCAGCATATCAGCAAGGCGCTCCAGCATATCAATGCGCACAGCCCGTTCGCCTGCGGCCCGATAGCCGGACATGGAATGATACCCCCGGGGATGCGCGGACCCGGACGGGACCGTGACAAGACCCGGCGGCGGCGCTTCGGGGAATTCGTCCAGATTTTGCGCCAGCGACCACAGCACAAGCCGCAACCGCGTTGGCGCAGGTTTTAGAAGCAAGGGCATGAAGATTGTGAACTGGCCAAATCGCACACCGTGCTTGCGCAACTGGCCGCGTGAATCCTGATCGAGCGCCTTGACTTCATCTGCCACGTCGCCGCGCGGAATGATTCCAAAGTTTTCAACAAGTTGGAACCCAAATCCCCGCGCCAACCCGGCCAGTGCCTCATCCCGCTGGATATTCAAAAGTGGCTCGAAAAGCGTCGCAATCTTGCGGTCAATGAAATGTTGCAGGCGGCGTTGCACCTTTTGCGCGACATCATCTCCTGCCGCTTCATCGACAAATGCAGAGACTTGTGGCTTCAGGGGGTCAGCTCCGGCGACAAGCTTGCCGACGGCATATTCCCCCCACATCAGGCCGCCCTGTTCGGTAAAATCAATCTCGGTGTCCGGCGCGTTATAGAATTTGTCCGCGCGCAGATGGAAATGTGGCGTCAGCGCCTGCAGGCTGGCCTGGCTCAGGGCCTTCGCCTCTTGTCCACCCGCCGTCTTGTCCTGAATAAAACGGAACCCATCCAGACGGCCAACAAATTCGTCCTCGACCGTCACGTCACCTTTGTCGTTCACTTCGGCCACTATGGCCTCCTTCTGCTTGAGTCGGCGCAAAAGCACAGATGTACGCCGATCCACAAATCTTTGTGTCAGCGCGTCATGCAGCGCGTCTGACAAGCGGTCTTCTACAGCGCGTGTCGCCTCGCGCCAATGGCTTTCATCCGCAATCCAGCCATTTCGTTGCGCCACATAGGTCCATGTGCGGATAAATGCCAATCGCTTGGAAAGCGTATCAATATCGCCATCGGTACGATCAATACGCTGCACCTGGCTGGCAAACCAGTCCTCGGAAACTTGGCCGTTTTCGTGCAAGTCGCTGAAAATACGCTCTAAAAGGCTAGCATGTTCGGAATGGCTGATGCCCCGGAAATCGGGGACACGACACACATCCCAAAGCAGGCGGACAGACTTTGCATCACTGGCGCGGGCCTGCACCTCGGCCTCTGCGGCAAGTGCTTTCAGAGCAATAATGTCATCCGCGTCTCTTGCGCGTTTCAGCCGGTCATTGCTGGGTTTTTCCTCTAATGACGCGATCAGCGTCTCTACCGTGCCAAAGCGCAGGTCGGCATTGCGCCATTCCAGTCTGCGAATGGGCGCAAAGCGATGATCCATGATGGCCTGCGCCATATCGTCGGGCAGCTCAGGTGCTTCACCGGTGACGCCAAAGGTGCCATGGCTCATCCCGCGACCCGCACGCCCGGCGATCTGGGCCAACTCATTCGGCGCCAGTGTTCGCATCCGCCGACCGTCGAACTTTGTGAGCGATGAAAAGGCGACGTGATTGATATCAAGATTAAGTCCCATGCCGATCGCATCGGTCGCCACCAGGTAGTCAACATCGCCATTTTGATAAAGATCGACCTGTGCATTGCGTGTGCGCGGGCTCAACGCGCCCATAACAACTGCTGCACCGCCTTTCTGACGGCGCAACAACTCTGCCATTGCATACACATTATCGACCGAAAAGCCGACTATTGCACTTCGGGACGGCATCTTGCTTATCTTTTTCGAACCCGAATAGGTCAAATTCGACATCCGGCTTCGGCCCAGGAATTCAACGCCTGGTACAAGCTCTGAAATCACGCCGCGCATGGTGTGTGCACCAAGAAACTGGGTCTCGCGCAGGCCTCGCATGCGCAAAAGCCGGTCGGTGAAGACGTGGCCCCGCTCGGGATCGGCGCAGAGCTGAATCTCATCCACCGCAACGAAATCAGCGCCGATACCTTCGGGCATCGCCTCGACCGTGCAAACCCAATATTGCGTGCGCGGCGGCACAATACGTTCCTCACCAGTCACAAGCGCAACCACGGACGGCCCGCGCACGGCGACAATCTTGTCATAGACCTCTCGCGCCAGAAGGCGCAAAGGAAGTCCAATGATTCCAGTGCGGTAGCCTAGCATCCGCTCAATTGCGTAATGCGTTTTTCCGGTATTTGTCGGGCCAAGGACCGCCAGGGTCCTGGACTGCTCGGCCATCGGCCGTCCCCTTCTTGATTTCAGAGTTCCGAACCGCCGATCTGGCGTTCAACATGTTTCAGAGCTTCGGATACGTCCTCGTGGTGGGGATGTATAGCCAGTGCAAGTTCAAAAGCGTCCCTTGCCATTTCAGGCCGGTCAATTCGCGACAGGATGCCGCCAAGGCTTGCGATTGCATTGTAATGACGAGGTTCGAGCGCGAGCGCCCGTTCGATATCTTCCAAGGCCGGTCCAAAAAGCTCTGCTTCGGAATAGGCCACGGCACGCATATGCCAGCCTTCGGCAAAATTCGGCGCATGGTCGGTCAGCGCCGTCAGATGGTCAATCGCACCGGACACATCGCCGGCGTCAAGCGCATCTGTGCCACGTTTGAGCAACAGATCAGCCGATGGAGACCCCGATTTGGTCAGTTCCAGCTCGATTTCCTTCGCCACGCGCCGCGCCTCTTTCGGCTCGGCCTCTGAGAGCTGCACAAAAAGCTCATCAAGACGTGTCTCCTGCGCCGCTGCAGGTAAGGAAAACATGACTGTCACGAAAAGTGCCGCGACGATAGAATTGAGAAAAGTGTTTTGAACGCTCATAGTAAGACTCAGTTTAGCGCGCGATGGCGGGATTCATAGTCCTGCCTTTTCACAATTTGGAGGACAAAAGATGAGCGACGTGGTTGCAGCTGCCGTAGAGGCGCTGAGCAGCAAGATGAGCGGCGGCCTGGATGGCAGCGCAAAATTCGTGATCGAGGGCGAAGGCTCTATCGTGATCGACGACGATGGCGTGCGCGCCGGCGATGACGACACAGATGTCACGCTCACCGCGGATGTAGACACGTTTCAATCCATTCTCGATGGCGATCTTGACCCGACAGCGGCGTTTATGTCCGGCAAGCTGGCCGTTGATGGCGACATGGGTATGGCCATGAAGCTTGGCAGTGTCCTGAGCTGACGTGATGCAGAGCGCGCCGTTCTATGCCGATCTGGCCGAAGGACCCGAAGGGGGAAAGGCCTATTGGATCGTGGCAGAAGACGGTGTGCGCATCCGCATTGGGGTGTGGCCCGGACAGGGTTCAGGACTTTCCGGCACTGTCCTGCTTTTTCCAGGGCGCACCGAATATATTGAAAAATATGGGATAAATGCAGCCGATCTTTGCGGTTCCGGTCTGCATGTTGCGGCCGTCGATTGGCGTGGACAAGGTCTGGCCGATCGACCCACAGACGACCCGATGCTGGGTCATGTCGGTGATTTTTCTGAATATCAACTGGACGTCGCCGCCGTGGTCAAAGCGGCAGATGAGCTTGGGCTGCCCAAGCCGTGGTTCCTTCTGGCGCATTCCATGGGAGGCTCAATCGGCCTTCGCGCCCTGATGGAAGGACTTCCGGTGACCGCCGCGGCATTTTCGGCGCCGATGTGGGGGATCGATATGTCTGCGCTGACACGCCCATTCGCCTGGGGGCTGTCCTGGACAAGCCGGATCCTGGGCTTCGACAAAGGGTACGCGCCTAGCACGCTGCCCGAGGCCTATGTCATCTCTGAACCATTCAAGACCAACCGCCTGACCCGCGACCCGGAAATGTACGAGTACATGATCCGGCAGGTAGAGGCCCAGCCGGGACTGAAGCTTGGCGGACCAAGCCTGCGCTGGCTTTATGAGGCCCTGTCAGAGACACGGCGGCTTTCGCGGCTCCCCTCACCTGATGTGCCCTGCCTGACGGTTTTGGGCACCGATGAAGACGTGGTTGACCCCCGACGCGTCCATGACCGCATGGCGCGATGGCCGGGCGGTGTTCTGGAGATCAGCGAAGGTGCCCGGCACGAGGTCTTGATGGAAGACGCGCAAACGCGAGGCCATATTACCGCATGCCTGACGCATTTTTTCCAAACCTATCAGTTCCCTAAGGCGTCCGGGCCACAGGCAAGTTTTGTCTGCCCAGACCACCAATCTCAAGCTCCATCACATCGCCTTCAGCAAGGAAACGCTTAGGCGTCTGCCCCATGCCCACGCCCGGTGGCGTGCCTGTGGCGATCACGTCGCCGGGATGAAGCGTCATCAATTCGCTTAAATGCGAAATGATCTCGGCCACCGGGAAAATCATCTTTGACGTGTGCCCGGTCTGCATCCGCGCGCCGTTTACATCCAAGGTCATCGCAAGGTCTTGCGCGTCCGCGATCTCATCCGGTGTCACCAGCCAGGGGCCGATGGGCGCGAAGGTGTCGCAGCTTTTGCCCTTGGTCCATTGGCCCGACAGCTCCAGCTGAAAGCGGCGTTCCGAGACATCGTTGACGATGGTGTAGCCTGCCACATGGCTCAAAGCCTCTTGTTCGCTCACATAAGAGGCGGCTTTGCCGATCACCACGCCCAACTCGATTTCCCAATCCCCATGGGTCGATCCTCGTGGCAGGCGCACCGTGTCATTGGCACCGATGATGGCGGAGGTGGCTTTCATGAACACAACCGGGTGGTCGGGAAAGGGCATGTTCAACTCAGCGGCGTGATCTGTGTAATTGAGACCGATGCAGATGAGCTTACCCACCTGCCCCACCGGTGGTCCGAGACGTGGCGTGCCGTCAACCAAAGGCAGGGTTGCGGGGTCCACCTTTGGCAGGTCAGACAAATAGACACCTGATAAATCGGGGAGAATGCCGCCCAGATCACGGACTTTTCCGTCTTGGTCCAAAACACCGGGTTTTTCCTGCCCCGGCGCGCCATAGCGCACAAACCGCATAGCTATCCCCCTGTTTCTCTTTGCATCACGATAAAGAGCGGGCTGTCAGGTGCAAGACAGGACTATGGTCGCGGCGCATCGGCACCCTATCTTGAGGCCATGGTATTATCGTTCAGACCACAGGGCATTTACTGCGAGGCCGGGGATTTCTTTATCGATCCATGGAAACCCGTGGATCGTGCGCTGATCACCCATGGACACGCGGATCATGCAAGACCGGGGCACGCGCGCTATCTGGCGACAGGCCCCGCCGCACCGGTGATGCACCACAGGCTGGGCGATATCACGCTGGAAACCGTGGCCTATGGCGAAACGCGCCGCATTGGCGATGCAAGCGTGTCATTTCATCCTGCAGGGCATGTGCCGGGCTCGGCGCAGATCCGGGTTGAGGTTGGCGGCGAGGTCTGGGTCGTTTCGGGCGATTTTAAGACCGCGCCAGACAGGCTATCCGAACCTTTTGAACCGGTGCGCTGTCACAGCTTCATTTCCGAATGCACCTTCGGATTGCCTGTCTTCACCTGGGCCGACGAAGATGCGGTTGCAGCCCAAATCAACGCGTGGTGGGCGGAAAACGCAGCCAATGGCATCTTCAGCCTTCTGGGGGCCTATTCGCTGGGCAAGGCGCAGCGGGTGATGTCCTTGCTGGACCCGTCGATTGGCCCGATCCTGACCCATGGCGCGGTGGAGAACACCAATGCGGTGCTGCGCGCGCAGGGGCTTGAACTACCCGACACGGTCCATGTCAGCCCGGATCTTGATCCCAAGGTTTTTCCCGGTGCGCTGGTGCTCGCTCCGCCCGGCGCGTTGGGCAGCAGCTGGGCCCGGCGGTTTCGCCCCGGCACCACGGGATTTGCCAGTGGCTGGATGCGCCTGCGCGGCGTTCGGCGGCGGCGCGCGGTCGACCGGGGGTTTGTGATTTCTGATCATGCCGACTGGCCCGGGCTGAATGCGGCAATCAAGGAAACAGGTGCGGAAAATGTATTTGTCACGCACGGTTATACGGATATCTTTGCGCGACGGCTGAACGAAAGCGGGTATAACGCGCAGGTTGTTCCAACCGAGTTTACGGGCGAAACGCTGGATGACGAGCCTATGACGGACGGGCCGGAATGAAACAGTTCACAGCGCTCTATACCGCCCTTGATCAGACCACCAAAACCAGCGTCAAGGTGACCGAACTGGCCCGTTACTTCGGCATCGCGCCGGAAGAAGACAAGCTTTGGTGCGTGGCGCTGTTTTCCGGACGCAGGCCCAAGCGGGCGGTCACCACAACGAAACTGCGCGAATGGGCGGCAGAACGGGCGGGCATTCCGCTTTGGCTGTTTGAGGAAAGCTATCCCATCGTGGGAGATCTGGCCGAAACCATCGCGCTGGTACTGCCCGAGGCCAGCCGGGATCAAGATGAAGACCTAAGCACATGGATAGCCCGCCTGCGCGCGCTTGGGGTCGAGGACGACGCGGCGCGCAAGGCCGCCGTGCTGGAGGCCTGGGACCAGATGAGCGCGCAGGAACGGCTTGTCTTCAACAAGCTTCTGACCGGCGGGTTTCGTATTGGCATCAGCCGCAAGCTGATGACCCGCGCTCTGGCGCAAGCCACCGGTCGGGACGAGGCAGAACTGGCGCACCGGCTGATGGGGGATTGGACACCCGATACGGTAAGTTGGGAGACCTTGATCGAAGCCGAGGATGCCGGTGCCGATCTGTCGCGACCGTACCCGTTTTGTCTCGCCTACGGGCTGGAGGATGCGCCCGAGACCTTGGGCGATCCATCAGACTGGCTCGCGGAATGGAAATGGGACGGCATTCGCGGGCAATTGATCCTGCGCGGCGCAGACCATTTCGTGTGGTCACGCGGTGAAGAGCTGATGACGGACAGGTTCCCCGAACTGGCGCGCGCGCGGGATTTCGTGCCGGATGGCACGGTGATCGATGGCGAGATCGTCGCGTGGGACGGATCCGCGCCAATGCCGTTTAACGCGCTTCAAAAGCGGATTGGGCGCAAGACCGTGCCGAAAACGCTCTTGAAAGATGCCCCTGTGATCGTGCTGGCCTATGATCTTCTGGAGGAAAATGGAGTTGATCTGCGCGAAATGCCGTTCGCTGAACGACGTGCCAGGCTTGATACCATATTGGGCACCCTGCCAGAGGATGCACCGCTGCGCGCGTCTTCAGTGCTGCCGTTCAAGTCATGGAAAACACTAGCCGATCTACGCGACACAGCCCGCGAAGAACGCGCCGAAGGGCTGATGATCAAGCGCGCATCTAGCCCCTATCACACCGGCCGCAAGAAAGGGGATTGGTGGAAGTGGAAGCTTGATCCGCTCACGATTGACGCGGTGATGATCTATGCGCAGCAGGGCCATGGGCGGCGCGCCAATCTTTTCACGGATTTCACCTTTGCGGTGCGCGACGGCAATGAGCTTGTCCCCTTTACCAAGGCGTATTCCGGGTTGACCGATGCGGAGTTTCGCAAGATCACGGCCTGGGTGCGCAAGAACACGCTTCAGCGGTTTGGCCCGGTGCGGCAGGTGCGTGCCGAACATGTGTTTGAAATCGCTTTTGAAGGCATCGCGGAATCGACGCGCCACAAATCCGGTGTCTCCTTGCGCTTTCCCCGCATGAAACGCTGGCGGCATGACAAACCGGTGCAAGAGGCCAACACGATTGAGGACCTGCGCCAGATGCTGGCGCAATACGGCTAAGGAGCAAAAGCCTTCAAAAGGCTTTTGCCAAGTCTTTTTGTCAAAAGACTTGGGGTTGAGGCCCCGCCCCGCCCCGCCTATGTCAGACGAAACCAATTTCGGAGTGTACCATGATCCATCTTCCCTTCCCCGTCCGTGACGCCAATGCCGCCTCTGGCGCAGAGAACCTTGGCGATTTGCCGGAATGGAACCTGGATGATCTTTACACCGGAGAGGACGCACCGGAACTGGCCCGCGATCTGGAATGGCTTGAGGAGAACTGCGCCGCCTTTGCCGCCGATTACGAGGGCAAGCTTGATGATCTTGACGCGGCCGGCCTGCTCACCTGCATTGAGCGGAACGAGAAAATCTCAAACATCGCCGGGCGCATCATGTCCTATGCGGGGCTGCGCTATTACCAGCAGACAACCGATGGCGCGCGGGCAAAATTCATGTCCGATTGTCAGGAGAAAATCACCAACTTCACCACGCCGCTGGTGTTCTTCACGCTGGAACTGAACCGCTTGGATGCAGATGCATTGAAGGCGATGTATGCCGAGAATGCAGGCCTTGCCCGCTACGCGCCGGTCATCCGTCGCATCCAAGCAATGAAGCCACATCAACTCTCTGATGAGCTTGAGAAATTTCTGCATGATCTGGGTGTTGTCGGCGACGCATGGGAGCGGCTTTTTGACGAAACCATCGCGGGACTCAGCTTTGATGTAGATGGCGAAGAGATGGGCATTGAGAGCACGCTCAACCTGCTGACCGAACAGGACCGTAGCAAACGCGAGGCCGCCAGCCTTGAGTTGGCGCGTGTGTTTCAGGAAAACATTAAGATCTTCGCCCGCGTGCACAACACGTCGGCCAAGGAAAAAGAGGTGCTCGACCGCTGGCGCAACATGCCCACGGCACAGACCGGGCGGCACCTGTCCAACGATGTTGAGGCCGAGGTGGTCGAGGCGCTGCGCAATGCGGTTGTGGCGGCCTATCCCAAGCTCAGCCATCGTTACTACGAGCTCAAGCGCAAATGGCTGGGGCTGGATAAGATGCAGGTCTGGGACCGCAACGCACCCCTACCGATGGATGACACCAAGGTCATCGACTGGCCGCAGGCGCAGAAAATGGTGATGGAGGCCTATAGTGCATTTGATCCACGCATGGGCGATCTGGCCGATCCGTTCTTTAACAAGGGCTGGATTGATGCGGGCGTGAAGCCGGGCAAGGCGCCGGGTGCTTTTGCCCATCCCACGGTGACGAATGTGCATCCCTATGTGATGCTAAACTACCTTGGAAAACCACGTGATGTCATGACTTTGGCGCATGAGCTGGGCCACGGCGTGCATCAGGTGCTGGCGGCTGAGCAGGGAGAGCTTTTGTCGTCAACGCCTCTCACGCTGGCCGAAACAGCATCGGTCTTTGGTGAAATGCTCACCTTCCGCAAAATGCTTGACGGAGCCAAAGATCAGGCCGAGCGCAAGGTGCTTTTGGCGGGCAAGGTTGAGGACATGATCAACACGGTCGTCCGCCAGATCGCGTTTTATGATTTTGAATGCAAACTGCACGCCGCACGACGCGAGGGCGAGCTGACGCCCGAAGACATTGGCGCGCTCTGGATGTCGGTGCAGTGGGAAAGCCTTGGGCCTGCGTTTGAGTTCATGAACGGCTACGAGAGTTTCTGGGCCTATATCCCGCATTTCGTGCACTCACCCTTCTACGTCTATGCCTATGCCTTTGGTGACGGGTTGGTGAACGCGCTTTATGCGGTCTATGAAGAAAACCCAGACGGGTTTCAGGACAAGTATTTCGATATGCTCAAGGCAGGCGGGTCGATGCACCACAAAGAGCTTCTGGCGCCCTTTGGGTTGGACGCCTCAGACCCGGCCTTCTGGGATAAGGGTCTTAGCATGATCTCGGGCTTTATTGATGAGCTTGAGGCGATGGAGGGGTGAGGTTTGCAAAGTATGACGACTTTGCCTTTCGGTGATTGGGGAAAGAAAGTATGATCCCTCATCTCCGACTTGGGAATGTATCAGCGCGTGAGCACCGAAATCTACATTCAAGGTTTCAAAAACGGCAAGGGCCACGGGATTGAAGCAAGTCGAGTACTTGATGCCTTTGGGAAACAAGCGAGCGATCAAAAAGGTGGCTTCTTCGGCCTGGTATATGACGATCTCAACAGCTGCGATTTTACGCTGTCGGAGGAAAATGGTCTTGTAACAGGTGTTTGTATTTTTCGCCCTTGCGCTCACGCAGATTTATACCTGAGTATCTTTGAACTCCTGAAGATTGGTCCCTATGCGGCCTTCACACCGGGAAGCATATCCCCTGTTTTCGTTCGCCCGGAAGTAAGAGCTGATATGCCAGAGGACATGGCACAGGCGATAGGCGAGCCACTACAGGTACAAAACGCAGGCGATATTCCGATCGCATTGTTTGGTTAACTTGAACTAAATCCACTGTTTGCATATTTGGCCCGGAACAAAGGCGCGAAGCGCCGCCGGGCCGCGCCCGATCTCCCCCCGAGAGGGCGCATTTCTACGTTTGAATTTAGAAAGACGCATGTGGGCAAATCTCAACGATAAATCGCACTCGTTCTGATGTTACGGCGCCCGCCCGAGGTCGGGCACGGCCCTGTGTTGCGACCGTAATAGAGTATCGACTAAGGGCTTTCAGCGGACACCCACCTACCCCCTCACTTCAACTGACTGTCCTTAGACCCCCGCCTGTTGATCCCGGAGCGTACCTGATAGGCGCTGTCACGCTCCTGCATGCAGTCAATGCAAAGCTTCACACCCGGGATCGCCTGACGCCGCGCCTCGGGGATGGGTTCTTCGCATTCCGCGCAATGCGTGAGGCTCTCGCCCATGGGGCGCGATTGTCGCTTTCAGGCGCTGTAGCTCATCCTCAATCGAGGCCTCAATCTGTTCGTTTACCGCGCCATCGCGCGCCCAGCCGCCAGCCATGTCCATCTCCTTTGGAAGATAAATGTAAGACGCTTCTCGGCAGGCTGCAATCGCCGGACCGTGGCGGAATTACTCGGCAGGCAGGCCTTGTGGCGCGTCACTCTTCCGCCCTGTGTCAGACCCCTGCCGGTCCGGCGCATGGTAGGTCAGAAACGGAAGATACCTGGCCATTCCACGGAAGATGCTGCGCTCGTTCATTGCCAGCGCATATTCGACATAATCGGGGTCCTCGGACAGATGCTTTTCCTCCATCCGGGCACGCCCGAAATAGACAGCGTTGATGACAAAGAGCGACAGCGTGCCGGTCACCGCCTGCCAGGGCGTGGCGGCTGTCAGGAAAGGCGCGGCGGTGAGCCAGAAGAAAAGGCTCTTTGCAACGTAATCAGGGTGCTTGGTGAAGGCGTAAGGCCCGTTGGTTATGATCCCACGATGGGTGAGATTGGACCAGCGCAATCCAAAAATCGCCGTGGCCCAGACCCACAGCAGGAACGCCGAAAGGACAAGGATAATCCAGGGCCACATCAGAAGTGCATAATCACCTGCGACCGCAGACCAGTCCTGTTCAGTACGATAAGGATAGATTTGGCCAGAGGCGATCTTGTTGAAAGGCTCGTAGCAGATCAGCGTGACAACCCAGGCGCCAAGAAGTCCATTTGGCGAGCGGATATGCGCATCAAAAAGCCGGAGTGTCATGGCGTAGCCAACAACGACAATTGTAAGTTCGACAATCACCAAAGCCGTGGTGAGATAGACCGCCGCCGCAACCGGCCCTTGCATCAATTGGTTCAGATCAAGGTGCAGGCGCGGCATCTGCAGCGCGAGATAGGCGAACATCACAGGCAGGAAGAACCCCTTGATCATCCAGCCCAGCGCGAAGTCTCTCAGAAGCGCCCAATCCGGATCCGTGTTGCGCCGCAGGAGCAGTTGACCGAACTCATAATAGCCGTCATGCGGCTCGCGCATGCGCCGGTCAACAAAATAGAAGTAGGCAATCACCAAAGGCAGACAGACAGGCAAGAGCAACTGCAGCGCGGCAAGTGGCAGGATCAGCCGCTCCACCGCGTAGATCCGGAAAACAGCATGGATGGCGATCATCGCCGCCATGATCCCGAAGAAGCCAACCAGCTTGACAACCACGCGCTGCAAATTCGGGCTCCGAGAGGTTTCCCAATCAAGACCGGTCGAGGCGCGGCGATGAATCTTGCGACCCAGAATTTCGAAAAGAGCGACGGGGATGAGGTAGCACATGAGCAGGAAGAGCGCTCCTGAAACCGGGTTCTCCGCAGGCACCATGGCGCAATAGACAAGGCCCAAGCCAAGGCAGGCGCATCCGATAAGCGCCGTCCAATTGCTTGCGACAGTATCGAGCTTTTTCACCTGTTTGCCCTTTCCCAAGCCCTGTTTTTAAGGCGTTTCCACAGCTTGGGCCAAGTTTCCTTGGCGCTATATGCGCACAAGAAAGGGGCAAATATTTGGCTCTGGCTTGACGAAATAGGGCTCTAAGGGCCAAGCGCGGGCAATGTCGTAAGAACCATGTAACGCTGGAACGCCGGTTGCCCCGACCCGGCCTGAGAGATCATCCCCCTGAGCACAGATATCGCGGCCGGAGAGGTCGTGGCCACGGCATGATCAAGACCTTCGCCATTTGCCAGCGCGGTGAAATCAATGACACGCACCGGGAGACCCTCGACCGCGTCAGGGTTATCAATCACGCCAAGGCGGGGTTTGCGTCCGGTGATGAAGCTTGCCAGACCCAGTGCGCGGTCTTGTTGCGAGACGAAGATCAGGAACGGGTCCGGAAGATCGCCAACCGCCTCGGCCTGTCTGCGAAACACGTCAGGATCGATATCAGGAGACATCAGCACCACGGCGCTGATCCGGCGCAAGAGCGTTCGGTCGCCACGCAAAGCCGCCTGACGCATCACTTCCATGACAAGCTGCGAGCCCATCGAGTGGGCCATAATGACGACACGGTCATTTGCCCCGCTTGTCAGCTGTTTCAACAGAGCTTCAAGATCGTCACGGGCGTAAAGCACGCTGTCGCGGTCATAGATGTAGCCCCGCGGATCACCCGCAGACGCCCAGGAAAAGAGAACCGTCGGCGCCTCAACACCGAAATCCTTACGCATCTGAGCGGTGCGAAACATGCCGTCGGACAATGTCGAATTGTACCCGTGGACAAACACCTGCGTCTCTCGCCCCGGGCGATTTAACTTGACCGTTCCAATGAACGGCGAGGCAGACCCATAGACTTCGGTCTCGGTGACAACGAAATCCGTGGCGGCATCTGGCGGGCCCTCCGGCCACTGGATCGAGCCGGGCTCATGTGTCGGCGGGATTGACACCGCCGCCCGGAAGTATTGCATTTCGCCGGTCCGGCGCTCGCCAAATGTTTGTCCGTTATTGTCGAGCGCCTTTTGTGTTGCCACATAGACTTGCTCAATCTGCGCCTCGGGAACGGCGACGGCATATTGCGCCGCCTCGCGTGGGGCACAGGCGGTGAGGGCCAGGAAACAGATGATGAAAAAGGCGCGCAAGATCGGATCAACTTACTAAGCGAAATCTATGCGCAAAATAATGGCCCCTCTCCACATCTGGAAGGGGCCATCGGAAGAATGTTTGCAGAAAAATCTAGACTGAGCTCAGCATACCCTTTTCCTGCGCCAAAGAGCGCATGCGCTTTTGAAGTTTTTCAAAGGCGCGCACCTCGATCTGACGGATGCGTTCACGGCTTACATCATATTGCTCGCTCAGATCCTCAAGCGTGATGGTCTGGTCGCTCAGGCGACGCTGCGTGAGAATATCTTTCTCACGGTCATTGAGCACCGACATCGCCTCGGCCAGCAACTCGCGCCGCGCCTCAAGCTCATCCTTGGCTTCATAATCCCCGGCCTGATCGGCATCCTCGTCTTCCAGCCAATCCTGCCACTGCATGGCGCCTTCGCCTTCAGTGCCCACGGTGGCATTCAGAGAGGCATCTCCGCCCGACATCCGCCGGTTCATGGAAATCACTTCATCCTCGGTGACGCCTAGATCATGGGCAATTCGCGCCACATTATCGGGGTGCATATCGCCTTCTTCGAGCGCGCCGATACGGGCCTTGGCCTTGCGCAGGTTGAAGAAGAGCTTTTTCTGCGCGCTTGTCGTGCCCAGTTTGACCATCGACCAGCTGCGCAGGATGTATTCCTGAATGCTGGCGCGGATCCACCACATCGCATAGGTGGCGAGGCGAAAGCCCTTTTCCGGGTCAAAGCGTTTGACGGCCTGCATCAGGCCAACATTGGCCTCGGAAATCACCTCGGCCTGCGGCAGACCATAGCCGCGATAGCCCATGGCGATCTTGGCTGCCAAGCGCAGGTGGCTCGTGACCATTTGATGGGCGGCATCTGTGTCTTCTTTTTCGACCCAGGCTTTGGCCAGCATGTATTCCTGTTCCGGCTCTAATAGCGGAAATTTGCGGATTTCCTGTAGATATCGGTTCAGACCGGCCTCTGGCGACGGTGCTGGAAGATTTGCGTAGTTACTCATGTCCTCGTTCCTCCAATGTTTAAGGAGTTAACATTGATTTAAGCACAGCTGGCCTGTTTTCAAGATCAGATGAACCGAATTGTTTAACAGAATATGAATGCTCAGCCGGATGCCTGCCAGTGGTGTGACAGGGTTTTCACGAGAAGGTGCACAGCCATGCGGAAATGTTTCAAATCAGGCGCAACGACGCAATTTTCCCACAAGTTCCTCAAAATCAGAGGGTAATGGCGCTTCAAACTGTAGGATTTCCTTCGAAACCGGGTGCTCAAAGCCCAAAACCGCTGCGTGAAGCGCCTGACGGGCAAAGGCGTTTACAGCGGCGAAAGCCTCTGCATTCAATGCCCCGGCATTCAATTTGCGTCGTCCGCCATAGACCGGATCACCAACCAATCCATGCCCGGCATGGGCCATATGCACTCGGATCTGATGCGTCCGGCCCGTCTCGAGCCAGCATTCCAGCATGGAAAGCTGCGGTGGCGTCCCAAATGTCTCGATCCGCCGTGCGCGCGTCACCGCGTGCCGCCCGCCCTGAAACACCACCGCCTGTTTCTGCCGGTCCGTCTTGTGGCGCGTGAGCTGCGTGGTGAGTTTGAGGATATTGCCCGGCTCAAAACTTGCGCCCTTGATGCCACGCAGACGCGGATCCGCCGCATCAGGCCTGCCATGCACGAGCGCGAGATACTTGCGCTCAACGCTGTGGGCCTCAAACTGAGCGGCCAACCCGTGATGGGCCGCGTCGGTTTTCGCCACGACGAGAAGGCCCGAGGTATCCTTGTCGATCCGGTGCACGATCCCGGGCCGTTTTTCCCCGCCAATCCCCGACAGGCTGGCGCCGCAATGATGCAAGAGCGCATTTACCAGCGTGCCATCCGGGCTTCCCGGTGCCGGATGCACCACCAGCCCCGCCGGTTTGTTCACCACGATGAGGTCGGCATCTTCATGCACCACGTCGAGCGCAATATCCTGCGCCACGGTGTCTAGCTCTTGAGCTTGCGGGACCGTGATCTCGATGATGTCGCCCTCATCCACCTTTCGTTTGGGATCGGTGATCGCCTGCCCCTTCATCACCACAAGGCCGTCTGCAATAAGCCTGGCCAGCCGCGTGCGCGACAAGGCCGCCGCCTCTGGCACATCGCGCGCAAGCGCCTTATCAAGGCGAGGCGGCGGATCGGCCGCGATGCGCACCGATATCGTCTTGGAAGGGGCCTCGCCCATGAATGACACTCCAGATCCAAACCCCATCGACCCCGGGCTGGTGAAATACCTGCGCCTTCTGGTGACGGTTCTGACCGCCGTGATGGTTGTGGGGTTCATAGTGATCGTGGCGCTTTTTGTCACCAAGTTCTCGGACGCGTTCGGCCCCGAGATACCTGATGAGATCACCCTGCCCGACGGCACGGTGCCCACGGCCTATACGCGCGGCGATGGCTGGTACGCGGTGGTGACGGGCGACAACAAGATTCTGATCTTTAACGCCAAGACCGGCGAGTTACGGCAGGAGATCGCGATTGAGGTGGGAGAGTGAGGTGGTACCGCCTCCCTGGCTTGAACAGGGGACCTCTGGATCCACAATCCAGCGCTCTAACCAACTGAGCTAAGGCGGCACTGCCCGGCGATGTAACTTTCCCGCCGCGCGAATGCAAGACTCTTTGCGCAGGCCCGGGCGACTTGCACGGCACGCGCTGAGACGCTAAGCCCGGTCTGCACTTTCGGAGGTCACCATGGGCATCAACGAAGAACGCGACATTGAAGCCAACCTGCAAATCGGGCCTACCGATCAAGGTATGGTGCGGCTGTTCATCGAGGCGGGAAAAATGGAAATCCCGATGGATTTCGATCCCGAAGAGGCGCGCGAGATTGCCGACGAAATCCTTGCCGCCGCCAACGCCGCCGAGGCGCGTAAAGGCTGATTTTCTCTAAAGACCTGGGTCCCGTGCGCTCTGCAACCTGAGGGCCGCCTGCCGCGCAAATCGCCGGGTCAGGGCCGTGCGCCGTGCGGTTGGCAGTTTTGTCTCGGGCGCCATGCGGATGATCTGCGCATCATAGGCATCCGCGATCATGAGCCCCGTGCCTTCGGGCAAAAGATCGGTGGGAAACGCCTCATCCACGGCCCAGAAATAGCGGTCACACCATTCCAGATACCCGTCCCATTTCGCATCAGACGTGAAATCTGCCCGGCTGGACTTGCATTCCACGACCCAGATCTCGCCTTTTGGACCAATTGCCATCACGTCCACGCGTTTGCCCCGCTCAGGCGTGAATTCTTCCACGCTCACAAAATCATAGCTGAGCAAATGACGGCAGACACCCCGTGCCAGAAGCTGACCGGGCTTAAGCGAGATGATCGTAGAAACTGCGTCTTGCATGCGCCGCATCATACGAACATTTCAAGAACATTGACAAGACTTTCCCGCATTTTTCGTGCAAGTCCTGCCGATCACAAGAGCCTGACTTGATGTTTCGCGCAGGGCTTCCATACTCCGCAAGTTGGCCCAACGAGGCCCCGTTCTGCGGGAGAGGTGTGAAGTATGACCGATAAGTCCAAAGACAGCGCGACGTCGCGCTCCGTGCGTTATGCGCAGGAACTCGAAGGCCATGTTGACTGGCTCAACACGTTCTCTGGTACGGCGCTTGGCGTGCTGGCGGTTGCCTCGGGTATCTACACCTATCTTGGCGTGTCATCCCTTCTCGATGACACCGGTGCGCTTTCGACCTTTGCGGCGCTGGCGTATTCCGTGGCGGTCTCTGTCGGAATTTTCGTCTTCTGGTCTTACCTTCTGAGGCTCTATCCAGCGGTGACCACGGCACGCGCGCGGGTGGCGTTGTTGGGTGCTATGGGTCTGGGTTCGCTCGCGATTGTGGCGATGTCGAGCTGGCTCAATGCGGCCGCTTTGGCAGGATCGGCAGCGGTCGAGCAGCATCTGGCAAAAACCGTGCAGGATTATCAGCAAAGCCTGGAACGCGCGCATGAGATCGCGCTGACAGGTCAGGCGCTGGAACGTGACGTGGCACGCGTGCGGCAATCGTTTGAGGATCTCAGCGAACAAGAGGCAACTGGTAATCTTTCCGGTCTCGCCGGACGCGGCGCGGTGTTTCGTGTGCTGCGCCAGAAATCATCAGAGCTGAGCGCGCTGGAGACGCAGATTGCACAACAGACGCCTCTCGTGGAAACCGCCTTTGCCGAAGGCAACGCGATCCTCAGCAGGATGCGCGCGCTCACTGTTGAGCCCGGCCCTGTCGAGGCGCGATCAGTTGAGTTTTCCGAGGCCGCCGTGCGTCTGCAGGGCCTCATCACTCAGATGCGGCAGTTGACCGTTGCCCCGCTTGTGGAACGGGCGGCTCAGGATCTGGCGGCATCCGTGGTCTTGCCGGAACTGGACAGCCGGACCGCCGAAGGCCGCAGCGATCAGGCCGCCACGATCACCTCGGTGCTTGAAGTGCTGGGGCAACGTGCCTCGACGCTTGAAAACGCCGCCCAGACCGTCGCGGCGCTCGAACCGGCGCCCGAGGTGGTCTACACGCCCATTTCCTCTGCCGACGCGGTCATCCTTTATGCGCGCAACTTCGTGCCCTCCTGGGCCGGGGCCATCGCGATTGATCTTTTGCCGGCTGTTCTCGTCCTGATCCTTGCGATCACCCAAGGCGTGATCCGCTATTTGCGCGACGGCACGGTCATTGAAGATACGATGACGATTGCCGAATTGCGCGCCGCTCTTGCTGTCTCGCAAGAGATCGAAGGCAGCGCGCCAAAGACGGCGCAGCCAAGACCCGACGCCCCGAAGGACGGCAAGATAAGTCCCATCACAGGCACCAAGTCATGAGCAAACCTCAAAAGCCCAGAGGCCCGCTTGTGGCGCGTGTTCTGACGGCAGTATTGGTGTTCCAGCTGGCGATTGGCGCGTTTCTTGTGCTGGGCGATGTGCAGCAAGCGCGGTTTGCCCTGCCCGGCTTTGGCCCCGATGCCCCGCGCCTGACCGAGCCGGTGCGTCCCGGTGACCAGCGGAGGGTTTTCAACCCCGGTCGAGACCGCCCCGCAACGCGCCCTGCCCGTGATCCTGGGCAACTTCCGGACCGGCTTGTGCTTACGAAATCCGATGGGACCACCTATCGCCTTGAAGGTGGCGTCAGCGAAGGCGATGCGGAGCGGATCATCAAGCTTCTGCAAGACACCCAGCCTGCCCCAGAGTGGCTGATCCTGCAATCCCCCGGCGGGGTTGTGGGCGACGCATTGGAGCTTGGCCGCTACATTCGGCAAACCGGCATCAATACCCGTATGCTGGCCGGGGAGTACTGCTATTCCGCCTGCCCCTATATCCTGATGGGCGGAGTGGAACGGGAGGTGGATGAAAAGGCGCAAGTGGGCGTGCACCAGCATTACTTCGGTGAAAGCTCGATCCTCCCCGCCTCTTTTGCCGTGGAAGATATTCAGGCCGGACAGGGCGAAGTGATGCTTTTTCTTGATGAGATGGGCATTGATCCACTGGTCATGGTTCCCGCTTTGACCACGCCGCCGGATGAAATCTATGTTCTTTTGCCACAAGAGCTTCGGAGATACGGGATTGTTGCGGCAGAGTAGTCGTACCGCAACGGGGCCCTTTCTTCACTCCAGTTTTCGCCGGATACGGCGCACCAGCCACCAGACGAGAAGCAGGATCGGAAATGCGACCAGCGCGGTCAACATGTCTTTGCTTAATCCGGTCGGCTCGGCCAGAGGATAAAGCACGTAGCCCGCAAGCGACACCGCGTAGTAGCTGATTGCCACTACGCTCAGGCCCTCAACAGTGCGCTGCAGGCGCAGTTGCAGGTCGGCGCGGCGGTTCATGCTTTCGAGCACATCCTGGTTCTGTGCACTGCGCTCAACATCCACGCGCGTGCGCAACAGCTCGCCCGCGCGCATCGCGCGGTCCGCCATGGCATCCAGCCGCTCTTTGGTGGACCGGACCGTGCGCATCGCAGGATCGTAGCGACGCATCATGAACTCGCCAAAGGTCTGACGGCCCAGAAACCGCTCTTCTCGCAGAACATCGATGCGCTGCTTGACGATCTGCTCGTAGGCGGCGGTGGCGCCAAATCGGTAGGAAGACCGCGCGACCATGCCCTCAAGCTCTGCTGAAATGGCCAGAAGGTCATCCAGCGTGTCCTCTGCATTCACGGCACCGCCGGGCATATGGCTGATGAGTTGTGTCAGGCGCTGGTCAAGCGCACCCAGTTCCGGCCCCATATCCCGCACGCGGGCCAGGCCAAGCATGGACATCGCTTTGTAGGTTTCGATTTCGCACAGGCGCTGGACAATCCGGCCGATCCGGCGCGCGCCGGTATCTTCTGACGCATTGATCAGAAAGCGCAGGTGACCGGCCGCATCGATGCGAAAATCACCAGCCACAATGGCGGTGTCGTCAAGCACACGTGCGACGGCGACGCTTTCAGATACGAAATGTTCTGCAACATCGGTGCGAACCGCCGCGTCCTCTTTGGAGGTCTCGATCCGTATCAGCGCCGATGTCACTCTGTGCCCCGGCAAACTGTCGAGCCAATCTGTTGGAAAAACTTCAAAATCCGCAGGATCAAAAGGCCGGTCGCTGACACCATCGCGGAAAGCGGTGTAGGTCACGAATTCCGTATGGCTTTCCCATTTCAGGCTGTAATGCCCCAGATCGCCAGAATAGTGCGAAGCGTCCGGCTGCGGATGCGGCGCGCCATAGCGATCCAAGAGCGCCAGCAAATGCTCCAGATCCGCATTCCGGTCGCGTGCGGCGGCGCTGTCGAGGCGTTTGACCGCGAGGAAGACGGCGGTGGCGGGGGCCTTGACGGTGGGAAAGGGGCGCGCGTGGAGTTCGTTGGCGAGCTGGTAGCGGAGGGGGTGGTCTTGGATCGGGGGCATGTTCTGTACTCTGTGACTGGTGGCAATCTAGCGGCCCGGGCAGCGGATGGGAACAGATTTATTTGTCGCATCAAGAGGTTAGAGGAATGCAACTGTATACATGCTGAAAAACCGGGCGGAATGTCCCTGTGCAGTGCGCAAATGCCAAGCGGCCTGCGTTCCATAGTCAATTTCCACCTCGGCGTGATCCCAAAAGGCCCAAATCGCCACGTCGGTATCACGTCGGTATTGCGTCGGTATTACGTCGGTGCGGTGCGGCAAATGCATCTCAAACAGACAGGCGCCGCGGCATGCCCTTGTATCCCCTCCGTCAAGAGCCTAGGTCCGGCTTACGTATCGCAAAACGCGAACGACGGAGAGTTTATGTCTACGATTGCGGTCAGCCGCTAGGCCCAACCGACCCGGGCCAATTCCATTTCAAAGACACCCGCGCGGGACGCCGGGTGCCTTTTGGGCTGACCTGAATCTACGAGACAAACCAGTGAATATCTCAAGACACGAACAACGCGTGCTGCATGTGCTTGCGCAGGGCGGCGCGATCCATTTTGACCGTCAGGAGAACGGCAAGGTCGACAGCGTAATCTGTTTCACCCGCGACGGACATGTGCTGTCTGATTGCACCCTGCCCCTATTTGACCGTCTGCGAAAACGCAAACTCATCCAATCCCGCCATAGCGCGCCGTATCGGATCACCCGGCTGGGGCTGAGATCGGTCAATGCGCAGCTTGATAACAGATAGGAGAGGACCCATGCGGCAAACCTTTGTGAAGCCAACCACTGCCGCCGATATACCGGCGCTGCAAACCGTGCTCAATGGCACCGGGCTTTTCCCAAGTAACCTGCTGCCGGACCTAATGGCGCCTTACCTGACCGGACAAAGCGCGGCCTTCTGGCTGAGTTGCCACCACAAGGGTGTGGCCGTGGGCTTCGTCTGCACGAGGCCGGAAGAGCTTACCCAGGGCACCTGGAACATGCTTGCCCTTGCCGTGCTGCCAGAGCTGCAGGGGCAAGGCTGTGGTTCTGTGCTTATCGCGGGTGTTGAAGCGCATTTGCGACTGATGAGGCAGCGCTTGGTAATCGTGGAAACGTCCGGGGCGCAGGCCTATTCAACGGCCCGGAGATTCTATGTATCGCAGGGATATGAGGAAGAGGCGCAGATCCGCGATTTCTGGGACAAGGGCGATGATAAGATCGTGTTTCGAAAGGTGCTGTAGGCATGGCTCCTGAGGCCGGTTGAACCTTGGGAACCGTGCGAGCGGTTGACCCTCTATTCCAAAGTTTGGTCCGGTGGATTTAGCTCGGCTTTGCGGGACAAAGGAGACAATTATCTTTGAGATGGCAATGTCCGCTGTTTCTTTTTTGGGGCGCTTTAACCTATTCTGCTCACGGTTTTTCTGTGAGGGTGCCCATGACAGACTTTGATTTGGGGCCGTTTTCTCGGCCAGTCACAACTGCGTCGAACAAGGCTCAGCTATGGTTTGATCGGGGCTTGGTTTGGACCTATGCGTACAATCATGAATTGGCCATTGAATGCTTCCAGAACGCACTGGAACATGATCCAGACTGCGCGATGGCCCATTGGGGGATCGCTTTTGCCGCCGGCCCAAATTACAATTACGAATGGTGGATGATGGATGCCACTACGAAGCAAGATACACTTGCAACGGCCTATAGTCATACGCAATCGGCGATCAGCCTCATCGACAAAGTCTCCGATGTTGAACGCGCCTTGATCCAAGCGCTGCCGTCGAGATATCCGCAACGAACCCCAGTCAAAGATCAGAAACCATGGAACGATGCCTTCGCCGCATCGATGGCGGATGTCTTTGCGAGATTTCCGGACGATGCCGACGTGGCCACTGTTTATGCAGAGTCGATCCTGAACCAGACACCCTGGAAAATGTGGGACATTCACAGCGGCGGCGTTGCCGATGGTGCCAACACGCTTGAGGCGCAGCGGGTGCTGGAGAGTTTCATAGAGACGCCAGTGGGTCAGGCACATCCCGGCATCTTGCATCTTTACATTCATCTCATGGAAATGTCGTCAACGCCCGAAAAAGCGCTCGTTGCCTGCGACCATCTACGAGAGCTTGTCCCCGACGCGGGACATCTTATTCATATGCCCACGCATATTGATATCCAATGCGGGGCTTACCGGGATGTGGTGTATTGGAACCTCAAAGGCGTAGAAGCCGATTTGCGCGTCGCCGAGCAACAGGGTCGCGTAAATTTCTATACCGCCTATCGGATTCACAATTATCGTTTTGCCATCTATGGCGCGATGTTTCTTGGGCAATACGAACCGGCAATAGCGGCAGCCGAAGAGATTTTGAGAGAGGTGCCGGAGGAGTTGCTGCGCATCGAAAGCCCGCCCATGGCGGACTATATGGAAAGCAATCTGTCGATGAAGACTCATGTGCAGATTCGCTTCGGACGCTGGCACGACATCATTGCCGAACCGTTGCCCGAAGATCAGACACTCTACAGCTATACGACCGCGATCCTGCTCTATGCAAAGGGCGTGGCGCATGCCGCGATTGGGAGCGTCGCTGAGGCGGAGCTAGCGCGCGAAGAGTTCATGGCCGCCCGTGCCCGCGTCCCTGAAAGCCGTTACCAGCACAACAATCAATGCATCGACTTGCTGGCCGTGGCGCAGCAGATGCTGGATGGCGAGATCGAGTACCGAAAGGAAAACTACGACGTCGCATTCGCCCATTTTCGGGAGGCAATCGCTCTGGAGGATGCACTGCCCTACGATGAACCTTGGGGCTGGATGCAACCCGTGCGCCACGCGCTCGGCGCGCTTGCCCTGGAACAGGGCTTGATCGATGTGGCGGAAAAGGCCTACCGGGAAGATCTGGGCCTCGCGGGCAATCTGCCGCGCGCCTGTATCCACCCGGATAATATCTGGAGCCTTAAAGGGTTGGACGCGTGCCTAGAGCGACGGGGTGCCGGAGACACGGCAGAAGCCAAACTGATCCGTCAACGTTTGATGTTGGCAGCCGCGCGGTCCGATCTGCCGGTGGGTGCTTCTTGTCATTGTGCGCAAGCCGCAATGCAAGCGGTGTTGACGTAGCTAATACACAAGTTGCCCGGTGACTTGTCAAAGCTGACCTCCGTGCGTTGCGCAGCATCCTTCACTTTGGGCTCAAAGCAGACATCGACGAAAACAGTCAGGCAAACTCGTAGGTCTTGGAGCGAGAAGGTCGTACATGCGGACAATGCCGATATTGGTTTTCTGCGAGCGAAGGCAAGATTTTCTACGGTCCTTGGCAAATGCTCGGAATGCAACCAGCTCCGCAATTTGTCATTCCAGGTCAAAGCGCTAGTTTAGGCGGTAGGGATGCAGCCTTCAAAACGAAACCCAATGTGTACATGTTGCCGCGTTGCTGGTTCGCAATGGGTCAAACTCTCATAAAGAAAAGTGCCTGTCGTCTAACTTCATGATCCCGTTCCATGAAAGGGTGTACTGAATGCAACCCAAAGAAACGCAATTTCGCCCTACCAGGCTGGAATCGAGAGCAGACCGAACGAACCGCGCTGCACGCGACATCCTTCGCGCCGAAGAAAAAGCTCGACGCGCCAAAACGGAGCGGCTGCGGGCAGCGCGACTTAAACGAGATAAGCCGTGAGACTTATTCGAAACATCGTTTAGATAAATAACTCACATAGTTGACTTGCCGTCCCATAGCCTTCATGTGAGGCTCAAACGTTCTCTGCTGCGTGAACAGACAGCTGTCTCCCAGAACGGATGACGCAGAACGTTGCTTCTATTTCAGGTTCCCAGATCACGCGGGGGTCCAGCGCCATGGCGACCGGCGAGGCAATTCGGCTTTGAGGTCAGAACATCGCGTAACCCGACTGCAACCGCCATCCATTCCGGATGGTGGACTGATCTCTGCCCGGGCACGCGTCCGGGCCAAACACGGAAAGTATCTATGAATTTCGATAATCTCGGATTGGCCCCGCGCCTTGTCCGCAAACTTGCCGATCAAGGCATAACTCAACCAACCCCGATTCAGACCAAAGCGATTCCGCACGCGCTCGGAGGGCGTGATGTCATGGGTATTGCTCAAACCGGTACTGGCAAAACCGCCGCATTTGGCCTGCCGATCGTGCATAACCTGCTTAAGGCAAACGGCAAGCCAGACCCCAAGACGGCACGGGGTTTGATCCTGGCGCCAACCCGTGAGTTGGCAAAACAAATCGCCGACAATCTTGCGGCCTATACCCGTGAAACACATCTCAAAGTCAATCTTGTGGTTGGTGGGGCTTCGATCAATGCGCAAGTGAACCGCCTGCAGCGCGGAACTGATTTGCTGGTCGCGACACCTGGACGATTGATCGATCTTATTGAACGCAAGGCGATCAGGCTCGACGTAACCCATTACCTGGTGCTCGACGAAGCCGACCAAATGCTGGACATGGGGTTCATAAACGCGCTTCGCCGTATTGCTCCCCTGCTGCCCAAAAAGCGTCAGACGATGTTGTTCTCGGCGACAATGCCCAAGTTAATGGCAGAGCTTGCAGGTGCGTATCTGCTCGATCCGATCCGCGTCGAAGTAAGCCCGCCTGGCAAACCCGCAGATAAGGTATCGCAATCCCTGCATTTCGTTGAAAAATCAGGGAAAACAAAGTTGCTTATTGAGCACCTGAGTGAATATCCTGCCGATCTTTCACTAGTTTTCACGCGTACCAAGCATGGGGCTGATCGGCTCACAAAAGCGTTAGAGAACGAAGGCTTTGCTGCGGGCGCCATCCACGGCAACAAGTCTCAGGGCCAGCGTGAACGCGCGATCAAAGCTTTCAAATCTGGTAAATTAAAGGTCTTGGTGGCAACGGATGTAGCCGCGCGCGGGCTGGATATTCCAGGTGTCCGGCATGTTTACAATTATGATTTGCCGAATGTCCCCGAAAACTACGTGCATCGGATCGGGCGCACCGCGCGCGCAGGACGTGATGGTCGAGCTGTCGCCTATTGTTCCGCCGAGGAAATGGCAGAGCTCAAGGCGATCCATAAAACGATGGGACGTGAAATTCCTTCAGAAAATGACGCCCCTTGGGCCCGGGCCAATGGCGAACTCGCTCGCAGCAACGAGAACCGAAAGCCGTCTCGCTCCAAACGGCGCAGCCGCCGCAAGCATCGCAGAGGCGTTCAAAAGGCTGCCTGAGACTTCTCGCTGGAGGCACAAATGCCGAAACCATTCGAAATTAGCGTCGTAAAAACTGCTCAACTATCTGACACCCTTAAGCTGATCTCCGGAGGCTCTGTCGCGGGCTCAATTGTGATCATTGGCAAAGCCCATGAGCTTCGTGACAAAGGTGAGAAAGTGATCGGTACCTACAGTGACTTAGACACGGCTCTTTCTGCTTTTAAGGACTGGATGGAAGCAGAAAACCTTGAGGCGGAAATATAGATACGATGCGCTTTTCTCGCCGGAGGCTGCAGGATATGGCACCGCCGACGCCTTGGTCGAAAGCTAAGGTTTCATGAAAAATGCTCAGGTTCCTCTCGGCACACCGCCTCTTGCAACTGACCCCTTTTCCCTTCGGATTGTGAAGCGCGCGGTATTGGTTCTTATCGGGCCTTTCTACTTTCTGGTCGTCGCGTTTGTGCCGCTTCTTATGTCAAGACGAGCAGGGTTTCGCGGTTGGTACTGGCGTATCGTAAAGCGAGCCTGTTCACGACTTTTATGGTTGTTGAGCATACGGACCGAAATTTCCGACGAAGATCAACAAACACTAGGCGACGACACCAACAGCATCATAGTGATTAACCATCGAAGCCATTTGGATGGGTTTGTGTTGATGGATGTCGTGCCGGATAGAAAATGGATCACCTTCGCCGCCAAAAAAGAGCTATGCGATGCTGCATTGTTACGTTGTGGATTTTCTGGCGCGGGGTTGGTGGAGGTTGACCGCAAGAGCGGAAAGTTGGCTATGGAAACATTGACTGCGGCGGTACGGGCCATGCCGACGCGGCGCTCTGTCGTACTATTTCCCGAGGGCACCCGCGCGCGCACCCAGTCACTGGGCGCTTTCAAGGCAGGCGCAGTTGTGGTCGCCCGCGAAACCGGCCGGGCGATACGCCCGATTGTCATTCACGATTCTGATCGATTGCTAGCTAGAGGAGAGATCATTCCAAAAAGCGGAACCATCAAAATTGAGGTTCTGCCACTTTTTTCTTGCCAACTGAATGATACTGTCGATGAAGATGTCGCGCGGTTACGTGCATCCATGATTGAGGTTTTTAACTCCAAATGAGATGCTCGAACTATTCGAACTGCGGGTGTCCGTATTCTCCGATGCAACTTTCAGCCTTTTTCCAAAAACTTCTTTTGCGTAAGCCAGATCGAATGTCTGTTTTGGACTAACAGCTCACATCAGACGACACAGTTAGTCAATTGCAAGCAACATGCCAGGTCCGCGTTCGAAACGATCTTTCGCAGCGTTCTTGGGTGGGCGGCGAAGGAACCAGCAGACTGCAGCCAAAGGAATAGGTACTGGCTGACCAAAGCGCGCCATGTAAATACAGCGCGGCCTTGAAAGGACTCGTCAAAATGACTATCTTCCTTAAGTTGGTCATTTTTTCCAAAGATCGTAAGCTGCGATCTTAATTTGGCTTCCAGTATATCGAAGAAAACCAGCCGCTGATCTCTTGATGAGTTCAGTTTGGAGGCCTTGCTATCTGCTATTTTTTTTTAAGCGATGTCAGTGCGCGGAATAGAGCCCTTCAGTGGTGAAGCGTTCAACCAGAAAGAAGAACAGTTCGCCTGGTGACCTTACGATGAATTCCCGGCTTGGAACCAACCTGAGATCCGAGAAATCTGAGCGCCAGTGGTCAGTCATGCGACGTGTTCTTGCAGCGGCTTCGTTGCTGTTAGCAATCGGCCTCGTAATTTTCGCACTATTTTTCGTGGCTCTCGAGAAAAGCTAGATTGAAGGTCGTTCGTGGCGAAATCAAAGAATGTGAAACAGACTGCGTTAAGTGTTCAAACCAAGAAGGTCGACGCTTCTGATATCGTTGAAGATGAGTTTGGCAACTACAGGATTAGAGCCGCATGGTTGAACGGTAAATTTGTTGCCAGAGCTTTTCCCAGATTGGAGACAGGTGCGCAGGGCTTGATAGCCGAAGCAATTGGTTCTTCTGAGAATGACGCAATCTGGGAATTGAAGATGATCTTGGGTCAGAGAGACGTAGAGAGAACAAGAGCACGACGTTGGGATCAAAGTGCAGAACTATCTGTACCCAGCAAGGACGAATACATCGAAGCATTGCTGCAAATCCGACTATCGTTGCAACAACGGTCCATGTTGAAAGCCGATGCTATTGCTGGTCAGAAAGGACTGACCACCACCGAACTGATGAGAGCGGCTGGCTACAAGTCGCAAGAAACCGCATTGAAAGTTTTGGGGAAAGCCGGCTCATTGGTTGCCCATTTCCTTGGTGTTGAGTTGACGTCAAATCATAGAAAAGCCCACGTCAATTCAATGCGTGTTCTCGCAAATTGTGAACAGGAAGAGCCGGACTCTCCGACAGTTTGGATCTTACACGAGGAACTACGCAATGCGGTCAAATCGGCGCTTTAAGCAATCATCTCTGAGTCACGTCATGATCTTTCGAACTTTGGTACAAGATTAGATGCTCGAAAAACGAAGATTTCCGATTAGCATGATTTACGTGCCAACGAAGCGAGCGAAGAATATCGATCAAGATAAGGTGCTCGCGCTTGCTCATGACATGCTGGAACACGGGCAAAAGACTCCAATACGTCTACGAGCGGATGGGCAACGGTTTGTATTGATTGAAGGTTTTCATAGGTTGGAAGCGCTGCGGGCTTTGGGAGAAGAGATGGTGGTGGGGTACCTCGTCCGAGCCCGATTAAATTGAGCTCCGCGATAAAGCTAAAAAAGAACTAGCCCAAATCGCATTCCCAAGAGGTCGGAATTACCAACCGAAATTCACCTTTGAAGGCAAGACGGGCACTTGCAATGCGCTTTGTTCAGAGACGAGCGCAGACGGTGCTCGGTACCTAACCGAGTAAAGATCGAAATATTAAACACCAAACAAAGGCTAACAGCCTAGAGGACAGAAAAATGACATTCTATCATACCGATCGCAATCGACTGGTGTCCGGGCTATTTTCCACTGCAAGTCTAGTGATAGCACTTATGATTTTGCTTGCCCAATCTGCTTTTGCGCAGAGTGGTATCGGATCACTACCCGAGAATGCCCATGAGCGAAGTTATGGCAGCGGGTGGGAGTGCGATGCTGGATTTCGGTTGAAAGATGGTGCCTGCATTCAGATTGACCTTCCTGAAGACTCCTATGCAACAGGGCGATCCTATGGGTCAGGATGGGCGTGTCGTCGCGGGTTTTTCGAGTTAGGCGGTGAATCTTGTGCCGCAATTTTTGTCCCCGAGAACGGATTTTTGAGATCTTCAGGATATGATTGGAAATGTAAGCGAGGCTATCGCGTGGATCAGGACTCCTGTGTCAAAATCGTGTTGCCTGATCAGGCCTACTTGTCCGAAGAAGCATCGGAAAAGGGTTGGAAGTGCAACCGTGGTTTTATCGAAGATAGCGGTCGGTGTAGTCCAATCGCTGTCCCCGAGAATGGCTACCTGACAAATGCCAAATTTGGCGCTGCCTGGGCCTGCGAGCGAGGCTACGTGGAAGATCGTGGGCGCTGTGAAGCGATTGTTGTTCCTGAAAACGCCTTTCTAGATACAAGAGCTTATGGACCAGGGTGGCGTTGCGAGCGAGGTTTTGAGCCCCAGGGCAACACCTGTATCGAAATTGTTTTGCCTGCAAATTCGCACCTTGATCGTGATGGAAACACTTGGCGCTGCGACAGAGGGTTTCAGATTTCAGGAGCGCTTTGTGTGCGCGAACGTTAACGTAACGCGCAAAGTCCCGATAATGCTCAAACAATGACTGCTTTGCGCTCAAAGCTGACCTTCCTGTCTTAGCTCACATTGCTTAATCGGACGAGCCGTCATGCACGGCCAGCTGCCGCCACGAATAACAAAAAAGGCCCGCCAGATTGGCGGGCCTCTTCCAGTTTCCTAAAGCACTCTGCCTATCCCACTTTCGGCAAGAGCGTACTCACGCTGTCTTTGGCATCGCCATAGAACATGCGGGTGTTTTCCTTGTAGAAGAGCGGGTTTTCGATGCCCGAATAGCCCGTGCCCTGCCCGCGTTTGGAAACAAACACCTGCTTGGCTTTCCAGACCTCCAGAACCGGCATCCCGGCAATCGGAGAGTTCGGATCATCCTGTGCGGCCGGGTTCACGATGTCATTCGAGCCGATGACGATGACCACGTCGGTGTCGGGGAAGTCGTCGTTGATCTCGTCCATTTCCAGCACGATGTCATAAGGCACCTTGGCCTCCGCCAGAAGCACGTTCATGTGCCCAGGCAAGCGGCCCGCGACGGGGTGGATGGCGAAGCGTACAGTCTTGCCTGCCGCGCGCATCTTGTTGGTCAGTTCACTCACCGCCTGCTGCGCTTGTGCGACCGCCATACCATAGCCCGGGACGATAATGACGCTGGAGGCGTCATTCAGGGCCGCTGCGACACCGTCGGCGTCAATCGCCACTTGTTCGCCTTCCACAGCCATCTGTTCGCCAGACGCACCGCCAAAGCCACCCAGGATCACGCTGATGAAGGATCGGTTCATCGCTTTACACATGATGTAGCTCAGGATCGCACCGGACGAGCCCACAAGGGCGCCCACAACGATCAGAAGGTCGTTGCCAAGGGAGAAACCAATCGCCGCAGCCGCCCAGCCCGAGTAGGAGTTGAGCATCGAGACCACGACGGGCATATCCGCGCCACCGATGCCCATGATCAGGTGGTAGCCGATAAAGAGCGCCAGAAGCGTCAGAAGAACCAGCGTCCAGCTGCCCGAACCGCCCAGATACATGATGGCCAGAAGCAGCGAGCCACCTGCGGCAGCAGCGTTGAGCATATGCCCACCAGGAAGCTGTTTGGCCGCGGTATCGACTTTGCCAGCTAGCTTGCCATAGGCGATGACCGAGCCGGTGAAGGTCACGGCACCAATCCAGATGCCCAGCACCAGTTCGACGCGCAGGATGGTGATCTCGACGGATGTCTTCTTGGCAATGAGCTGTCCGAAAGAGGACAGTTCGTTGTAGATCGCTGCCGGCAGGCCGATAGCAACATAACCGCCGTCCTTTGCGGCACCCAGCACGAGGTTATTCTCGGCAAAAAGGTTGCTCATGGTGTTGATCATGATGTCGGCGTTAAAGCCAACGAAGACCGCCGCGAGCCCCACGAGAGAGTGCATGATGGCCACAAGCTCGGGCATCTGGGTCATTTGCACCCGCGTGGCGAGTTGATAGCCCACAGCCGCGCCACCGGCGATCAGGATGAGCGACAGAAGCCAGAGCCCCTGCCCCGGCCCGATCAGAGTTGCGAGCACGGCGATGGCCATGCCGACGATGCCGTACCAGACGGCGCGTTTCGCGCTTTCCTGCCCTGAAAGGCCGCCCAGCGAGAAGATGAACAAGACCGCAGCAACAACGTAGGCGGCAGTGGTAAATCCGAATTCCATAACCCTGTCCCCTTACGATTTCTGGAACATGGCGAGCATGCGCCGTGTCACCAGGAAGCCGCCAAAAATGTTGATCGCCGCCATGAAGACCGCCAAAGCCGCCAGAAGCGTGATCAGGAACGAGCTTGATCCGATCTGGATCAGCGCGCCCAGGATGATGATTGACGAAATGGCGTTGGTGACGGCCATGAGCGGCGTGTGCAGCGAGTGTGACACGTTCCAGATCACCTGGAAGCCAACAAAGACCGACAGAACGAAGACGATAAAGTGCTGCATGAAGCTTGCCGGGGCCACGAGGCCCACAAGCAGGATCAGCAGACCACCGAGGGCCAGAAGCGACACCTGCTGCACCGTCTGTTTTTTGAACGCGGCCAGTTCCTCGGCGCGCTTCTCTTCCGGCGTGAGCTCGCGCGGGGGTTCTTTTTTGGGCTGTGCCGCAATGGCCTGCACTTTGGGTGGTGGCGGTGGATAGGTGATCTCGCCGCCATGCGTGACGGTTGCGCCACGGATCACGTCATCTTCCATGTCATGCACGACCGTGCCGTCTTTCTCGGGCGTCAGGTCGGTCATCATGTGACGGATATTGGTGGCGTAAAGCGTCGAGGATTGCGCCGCCATGCGAGACGGGAAATCCGTGTAGCCGACGATGGTTACGCCATTGTCGGTGACGATTTTCTTATCTTTCTCAGTGAGTTCGCAGTTTCCGCCGCGCTCAGCCGCAAGGTCAACGATCACCGATCCCGGCTTCATCATCTCGACCATGTCCTTGGTCCAGAGCACAGGTGCATCGCGATTGGGGATCAGCGCGGTCGTGATGACGATGTCGATATCGGGGGCCATCTCGCGGAATTTCTCAAGCTGCTTGGCCTGGAATTCCGGGCTAGAGGGCGCGGCGTATCCGCCTGTTTCGGCGCCGTCTTGCTGGGCGTCGTCAAAGTCGAGGAAGACAAACTCGGCGCCCATGGATTCGATCTGCTCGGCCACTTCGGGGCGCACGTCAAAAGCGTAGGTGATCGCGCCAAGGCTGGTCGAGGTGCCAATGGCGGCCAAGCCTGCCACACCCGCACCGACCACCAGAACCTTTGCAGGCGGCACTTTGCCTGCCGCCGTCACCTGACCCGTGAAGAAGCGGCCGAAATTGTTACCAGCCTCGATGACAGCCCGGTAGCCCGCGATGTTGGCCATCGAGCTGAGCGCGTCCATCTTCTGGGCGCGCGAGATGCGCGGCACCATTTCCATGGCGACGACCGTGGCGCCTTTCTCAGCGGCCATCTGCATCTGTTTCTCATTCCCACCGGGGTTGAAGAAGGAGATGAGCGTCTGCCCTTTAGTCAAGCGCTTGACCTCTGTATCGGTCGGGACGCGGACTTTGGCGATGATATCGCTGGACTTCCAAAGAGACGCGGCGGATTTGACCACCTTAACGCCTGCTTCCTTGTAGTCAGCATCAGAGAAGCCTGCGGCAAGGCCCGCACCAGACTCAATCGTGCAGTCATGGCCGAGTTTTTGCAGTTGAAGGGCCGAGTCCGGCGTCATCGCGACGCGGTTTTCGCCCTCAAGAACCTCTTTTGGTGTTCCGATCTTCAATTCTTTATCCCCCGTGTCTTGGCTACGGATACGTCAGCGCATGGTGCACACGTGTCTCTGAACGGATTCTAGGTCAGGCGCGTTGTATTTCACATTCTTTCGGAAGTTGGAATGCTGTGATTGTCGCAGGGAGTCAAATCCAGCGTCGCGTTTTTTCGCAATAGCGCGCAAAGTCGGCACGGAACTTACGGCGCAGGCGGTCTTCTTCGGGGATAATGAAACGCCGTTCGATGATCCAGACAAAGATGGGGATGAGTGGCAAGGCGAGAACAGCGTCCCAGCGCAGGATGAGGCCGGTCAGAATAAGCACATCTCCAAGGTAGATCGGGTTGCGCGACCGCGCGAAGATGCCGGTTATCACCAGATGATCGGCGTCCATATGGGGGATGGGCGTGGTTTTGAAACGCCGCATCTCGTAAAGCGCAAAGATCATGAACAAAAGACCACCGCCGACAAGAAGACCACCGACAAAATCGGCCCACACACCGCCGAAACTCAGTCCAATTGACACATGCGTGGCCTGCAACCAGGCCAGGATAAGCATGGCCAGCAGCCAAACAGGCGGAATATCGATCCATTTTTGCATCGGGCGTCCTTTCCCAGCATTGGAATTTTGCAAAATTCCACGTCCTTGTCACATCCTGAAATGCAAGGCTTGGCAAGGCCTGTGGTTCGGGCGAGTGTGAGTAAAGGAGGATCGGTCATGCTAAACGGAAAACACGCGTTGGTGACTGGTGGCGGTACGGGGATCGGGCTTGCCATTGCGCGCGCTCTGTCTGAAGCCGGTGCCGAGGTGACCATTACAGGACGGCGCGCCGAAGTGCTGCAGGAGGCCGCGGGAGATCGTCTGCATCCCCTTGTCATGGATGTCAGCGATGAAGCCAGCGTCGTGGCCGGGTTTGCCGATGCTGTTGAAATACACGGCCCGGTTTCGATTGTCGTTCCGAATGCCGGCATTGCCGAAGGTCGCGCTTTGCCCAAGACCGATACCGCGTTCTGGCGCAAGATAATGGCAACCAATCTTGACGGCGCGTTCTGGACGATCCGCGAGGCGTTGAAATCCATGCCAAGAGACAGTTTTGGGCGGGTAATCGCGGTGTCTTCGATTGCAGGTCTGAAAGGCCTTCGGGGTGCCTCGGCCTATACGGCAAGCAAGCACGGGCTTATGGGGCTTATTCGCGCGCTGAGCGAGGATTATCTGGGCAGCGAGATCACGTTTAACGCCTTGTGTCCCGGCTATGTGGACACCGATATCGTGACGCGAAATGTCGAAGCGATCAGCCAACGTGCCAAGGTCGACGAAGAAACCGCACGGGCCATGATGGTGGAGGCCAATAAGCACAAACGGCTGATCGCGCCGGAAGAGGTTGCCGCCGCGGCGCTCTGGCTTTGCAGCCCGGGGTCGGAAAGCGTCAACGGTCAGGCCATCGAAATTGCCGGTGGACAGTTCTAATGCTGAGCCGGGTCGCTTTCAACGACTATTGCGGGGCGCTGAAGGCCAGCACGCATGTGGTGCAATGGGGCAATGCGGATGTTTGGAAAGTGGGCGATAAGGTATTTGCCATTGCCGGGTGGAATGACGGGCATGATGCCTACACGTTCAAAGCCTCAGATATTGCCTATGAGGTGCTTCAGGCCTGCCCCGGCATTCGCCCTGCCCCCTATCTTGCATCGCGCGGCATGAAATGGCTGCAGGTTTTCGATGATCCAGGCCTTTCGGATCAAGAACTGCGGGATCATATCAAAATGAGCTATGACATGGTTGTTGCCAAATTGACCCGTAAAAGACGGGCCGATCTTGGGCTTTGAGCCACGCAACCCACGCACGAAAATGTGAGATTTTGCTCGGCTTTTCGGGGGAAAAGGCCCAAAATTACCTCTTTTAGGCCTTAATGCACTCACAGACCCGCCATGTGCGATTGTTAAGCGTAGCGAAACGGTTGCGTGTTATCCGTATGCACAAACGAGCAGTGTCATGGTGCGAATAGGTTTTACGAGTGGGCTGCGCCAAAGGGCGAAACGGATTGTCACGGCTTCCGGCAAGGGGGCTGCGACATGACATATTTTAACGACAAACTGGATTGGGAACCTGCCAGATTGGCGGCAACAGGTGCGGACATGTTGCGTGCCTCATCGAATGCGATGCCGCAGATTGCCGTTCCGGACCATATTCGCGACCGGGTGGAGGCGCCGCTTGGCCGCGCGCAGGTTGTTGCGGCACGCTCTCGGCTGGCCACTCCGGCCGTTGCGGCATCTGTCTGCGCCCCGGACACCGACACGGTTGGCCAGGTTGAGCCAGAGACAGCGGCGGATGTTGCGGCGCAGGCACTTGACCAGATCGTGTGCTTCACACCCGGCACCCGCATTCTGACCGCTCTGGGCGACCGCCCGATTGAGACACTTCAGATTGGCGATCTGGTTGTCACACGCGACCAGGGCCAGCGCCCGATCCGATGGATTGGCCGCCGCCGCGTGTCTGCCGATAACCTGCTCGCGCCCATACGCTTTCGCGCGGATGATGCAGAGAGCGGATTGCTTGTTTCACCACGCCACCGCGTGCTCTTCACCGGGCAGAAAGTCTACATGCGCTTTGGCACGTCCGAAGTTCTGGTCGCTGCAAAAGATCTTGTCGATGGTTGCAACGTGACGCGCCAGCCGGTGAGCGAAATCACCTATACCCATCTGATGTTTGACCATCATGAAGTGATTTATGCCAACGGCATCGCAACCGAGAGCTTTCATGCCACGGACGCGGTTTTGACCGGATTGGAGGAACCCGCGCGCGAAGCTATGTTTGCGATCTTTCCTGATTTGCGCGTCGCAGCCGGTCGGCATGCCAGACCGGCACGAACCTGTCTGGACGAGCAAGAGGCGCGTGCGCTCAAGGTCGGCAGCGCTGCCTGAGGTTGCTATCACTATGACGGAGCACCTGTGATCAGGCCGATTTTAAGGCTGGTGTGCGGCGGCCAGCCTGCCATGCGCGAGCCGCGTCTCCGAAGGCGGAGAAGAGCGTCCGGCTGACCGGATCGTTGGCCGCATTCCACTCGGGGTGCCACTGCACCGACAGAGCAAAGCCCGGTGCATCCTCGATATAGATGGCCTCGGGCGTGCCATCGGGCGCATGGCCGTCAACGACAACGCCCTCACCCAGTTCGATGATCCCCTGCCCGTGCAAGGTGTTGGTCAAAACCTCTTTCGCGCCCATCAGGCGGTGAAACAGCCCCCCGTCAGAGAACGTCACCGTGTGGCGCAGGGCAAATTGTTCTTCCAACGTGCCGTCGGGCGGCATGCGGTGATTGTCACGACCGGGCAAATCGCGAATCTCGGGATGCAGCGTGCCGCCCATGGCGACGTTGACCTCCTGAAAGCCCCGACAGACCCCGAACAAAGGCTGTCCCCGTTCGACGCAGGCGCGCACAAGCGGCAGCGTGATGGCATCGCGCGCGCGGTCGAAGGCGCCATGCGCCTCTGTCGCTTCATGGCCATATTCCTCCGGGTGGACGTTGGGGCGCCCGCCGGTGAGCAAAAAGCCGTCACAGGTTTCCAGCAGTTCCGCCACACTGACAAAGGCGGGATCGGAGGGCACAAGCAAGGGCATGCATCCCGCCACTTCCGCAACCGCGGCAGAGTTCATCGTGCCACCGGCATGGACCGGATAGCGCTCTTCGATTTCATATTTGTTGCCGATGATGCCGACAATGGGGCGTGACATACCTAGAACCCGTTCCTGTTTCGCGCAGTATCGTGCAGCCGAATACATAAGAAAACCTCAATCCGCGCACAAGCAGCACTGCAAATATGCGAAACGCGATGACAACGCTCTGGCCATAGGGTGGCGCGGCAGGTGGGGATCCGCGCAGACACATGGGCCGACCGCATCCCGGCGCATGGCGGGTCGCCAACTGCACGCAGGCCTTGCGGCGGGCATTGGATGCGCTACACCTTAGCCCGCCCAAGCGGAGACATGCGCCATGAAAGATGCAGCCCCCCAGACGATCTATTTGAAAGACTACGCGCCGTTCGATTTCGAAGTGGACACGGTGCATCTGACCTTTCGGCTTGATCCCGATGCGACACGCGTCATCAGCCGCATAGCGTTTCGGCCCAACCCGGCGACGAAGACCCGCGATTTCTTCTTGCATGGTGAAGAGCTGAAACTGATACGCGCCGCCATTGACGGGCAAGAGGTTGACCCGGTTCTGACCGAGGGCGGGTTGCAATGCGATGTGCCGGATGCGCCGTTTGTGTGGGAGGCCGAGGTTGAGATCAACCCTGCGGCCAACACGGCGCTTGAGGGGCTTTACATGTCAAACGGCATGTATTGCACGCAATGCGAGGCCGAAGGGTTTCGCAAGATCACCTATTATCCCGACCGGCCTGATGTGATGGCGCAGTTTGATGTGCGGATCGAAGGTGATGCGCCGGTCTTGCTGTCGAACGGTAATCCGGGGGACGCGGGCGAAGGCTTTGCCGAATGGCACGATCCCTGGCCGAAACCCGCCTATCTTTTTGCACTGGTCGCAGGCGATCTGGTCAATCATCCTGACCGTTTCACCACCATGTCCGGGAAGGATGTTGATCTCAATATTTGGGTACGCCCCGGAGACGAGGACAAATGTGCCTTCGGCATGGAAGCTTTGAAGGCGTCGATGAAATGGGACGAAGATGTCTATGGGCGCGAGTATGATCTCGACCTTTTCAACATCGTGGCTGTCGATGATTTCAACATGGGCGCGATGGAAAACAAGGGGTTGAACATTTTCAACTCTTCGGCGGTTTTGGCCAGTCCGGAAACCAGCACAGATGCAAATTTCGAACGTATCGAGGCGATTATTGCACATGAGTATTTCCACAACTGGACCGGCAACCGCATCACTTGTCGAGACTGGTTTCAGCTTTGCCTCAAAGAAGGTCTGACGGTGTTCCGCGATGCGCAGTTCACCTCTGATATGCGCTCGGAACCAGTCAAACGGATCTCTGATGTCATCGCCCTGCGTGCGCGGCAGTTTCGCGAAGATAACGGCCCGCTGGCGCATCCGGTGCGGCCCGACAGCTTTGTCGAAATCAACAATTTCTACACCGCAACCGTCTATGAGAAAGGTGCCGAGCTGATTGGCATGCTCAAGACGCTTGTCGGCGATGCGGCCTATTACAAAGCGCTTGATCTTTACTTCGACCGCCACGACGGCGACGCAGCCACGATCGAGGATTGGCTAAAGGTGTTTGAGGATGTCACAGGCCGTGACCTGAGCCAGTTCAAACGCTGGTATGAACAGGCCGGCACGTCGCGCATCAAGGTCGGCGAAAGTTACGAAGACGGCACCTTCACGCTGCATTTTGAACAATCCACGCCGCCCACACCGGGGCAAGAGGTGAAAGACGCCCGCGTGATCCCGATTGCCGTGGGGCTTCTCTCTCCGAACGGGGACGAAATTCTGCCGACACAAATCCTTGAGATGACAGAGAAAAAGCAGAGCTTCTCCTTTAAGGGTCTGGCCAGCCACCCTGTTCCGTCAATCCTGCGGGGGTTTTCCGCTCCGGTGATCCTGGAACGCGACACTGACAATGCTGCACGCGCCTTTCTGCTGGCCCATGACACCGATCCGTTCAACAAATGGGAAGCGGGGCGCGCGCTGGCCCGCGACGGTCTTTTGTCGATGATCCGGAATGGCTCGGGCCCTGATCAGGGCTATCTCGATGCGATGGATGCCGTCGCACGGGATGACAGCCTTGATCCCGCCTTTCGCGCGCTGGCTCTTGGCCTGCCAAGTCAGGAGGATCTGGCCCAATCGCTGTTTGAAGCCGGAGAGATCCCTGACCCGCAAGCGATCTGGGATGCGATTGAGACGCTGCGCCAGGCGCAAGCCATTCGCATGCAGGATGCCTGCACCCGGCTTTATGCGCAATATCAGGTGGATGCACCATACAAACCCGATGCCGCGCAATCCGGCGCGCGGGCGCTGGCCAATGCGGCCCTTGGGCTTATCAGCCGTGTGGATGGCGGCGCGCAGGCGCAAAAACAGTATGACACGGCGGACAATATGACCCAACAACTGGCGGCGCTGTCCTGTCTGCTCAAGGCTGGCAAAGGCGATGCGGCGGTGAAGGCCTTTTACGAGCAGTGGCAGCATGACCGTCTTGTGATCGACAAGTGGTTCAGCTTGCAAATCATACAGGCCGACCCGGATAACGCGGCGGAAGTGACCGAGATTTTGACCAAACATCCTGATTTCACGATGAAAAACCCCAATCGCTTTCGCGCGACGCTTGGGGCTTTTGCGATGAATACGGCCGGTTTCCACCATGTTTCGGGCGTTGGTTATGGCTTGCTGGCGGATTGGCTGATCAAGCTTGATCCGCTCAACCCGCAGACCACGGCGCGCATGTGTTCGGCGTTCGAGACGTGGCGACGTTACGATGCGGGACGCCAAGAGATGGTTGCGCGAGCGCTTGACCGTATTCTGGCGGAGCCGGGACTGAGCCGCGATACGACAGAAATGGTCACGCGTATTCGTGGGGCCTAAACGTCTCGGGGCCGGGGCTGTGTCCTCAGAAATGCAATAGAACAGTCAATGGCTGTTTTTGCCTAAAAATTTCCTTTGTCCAGCCGCCTTTCGGGCCTTTAGTTGGACCGGGGCGCAGGCAAGGTTTTTGAAATGCATATTTTAGTTGGCATTCTTGGCATCGCCGCGGCGATATATTTTTTCGTGATCCGGGCGCGCAATGCGGCGCATGTGGCCCAGGATGTGGTCGAGATGGCTGGTGATGTTAGGGCCGCCGCGCGACGGTTTGGGTTCAAGCGCAAAACCAATGTGCACCCGGTGGAAACCATCGAAGAGCCGAATCTGGCGATTGCGGCCATTGCGACGGCATTTGTGGAAATGGATGATCTGCCCACCAAAGAACAGCGCGACGCGCTTGATCAGGCTTTGCGCGATCATTTGGACATGGATGCGGCCACCTCACAAGAGGCGACGATCCTGGGGCATTGGTTCGTCTCGGAATGTCACGGACCAGAAACCGCCGTGCCGCGCTTGTCCCGCAAGCTATTCAAGTTAAACGGCAAAGACAGCTTTGAAGCGCTTCTGAGCGTGGTGAATGCATCTGTCGTGGCGGGCTCGGGTGAGTTGAACCCGAAGCAGCGTGAGGCCCTTGACGATATCAGGCGCGCTTTTCGCGTGACGTGACGCGCGGCGCTAGTCGGTGATGCGAACCGCAGCCACGGTTTGCGGGCGAAGACGGGGGCGCGTGGCGTTGAGGGGTTTGCAATACGGCTGCCTCTTGGTCCAGGCCATCATATCCGTGCGTTTCTTGCGGCTGTGCAAGGGCCCCCAATCGGCGGCCACGCCGCGCATCCCTTTCGAGACCACCCCGTCGCGCGGCACCGTGCGGGCCATGATGCGGATCGCACAGCTAAGATTGGCAACAGGGTCTTTCAAAGCCGTCCCTGAGCGCGCATTGCAGCCGTAAAGCCTTGCGGTAGAGGGAGAAATCTGCGTCAGGCCAAACCAGCGCCCGCCCCCGCCAACTGCATGAGGCCGATAGGTGCTTTCATGTTTGACCAAGGTCGAAACAAAGCCCACCCAAAAGGCGCGGCGCGCTTTCTCATTGGCGGTGGTGTAGGCCGGGCACCACTCTTGGATGTCACCTGGAACCATCGAGGCAAGAGGGGCACCGTGATCTTTCAGCGCGGCCAGCGCCGAGCGTGTCCAAAGCGCCGTTCCAGAGATCGTTTCCCAGCGCGTGCGCGGGATATTGCCCTCACGCGCGGGCGGCGAAAATCTTGGCGCGATATCGGGCGTTTCCGCAAGAACGGGTGGGGCTGCCAAGAGCAGGGCAAAGCAACAGGCAAATAGGCGCAACATCAGGGCATCGTGCCGTAAATTTTAAGCTAAATCAACAGCATCACAAATGCGCTTTTCCTCTTATTTTCCGCGTGCTTGCCCATTTTTGGCCGAATTGATGTGGCACGCAGGGACATATAAGAGACTGAGCAGACACCAGATGCCACAACGCCCGCGCCAGAAAGCACGCCCATTCAAGGGCTTGTCGCGCCTTTTCGCACCACGTCACCCGACGCCCGAAGAGGCCCGGCTTTCTGTGGCCAACAAGCGGCATGAGGAAGAGATCGATGTTCTCGCCCGGCGCATTATCCTTCCGTCCCAGATTGTGACAGATGAGGAACTTGTGCGCGCCATGCATCAGGATCGCGGGCAAAAGCTTGCCCGGAAGGATCTCTGGGACGAGCTTGCCGAGAAAATCCAGTTTGCCGATGCCACGCGTCTGCCCACACCCGGAGGTGAAACGGCATCCCTGCTCATGGCGTTTGGGGCAAGGAGCGACCTTGTCGCAGCGGCAGAAGACGCGCTTTACGACGGGTTTGCGCCAGATCCCGAAGGTCTGGCTGCTCTGGAAGAGGTGCTTGACGATTATCCAGGCATCTATCCTGCAGCATTGGTTGTCGCGCTGGCGCATATCGACATCGCCTGGTCGTGGCGAAACATTGCGGGTCAAAGTGATCCCATGCGCGCTGCCGAGCAGGCCTCGGAGCATATCGAGCGTGCAGCCGACATTCTGGCCCCGTTTGACGGCACAGAGCTGAACGCGCCCTCGCTTGTTGCGGCTCGTTGCGCGCTTTTCGCCGCATCTGACAAGCGCGGCAGCCGGGTTTGCGAGGAATACGAAAAACTCATCGCGCTCGACCCCGGCACGCCGCGCCACATGCGTGCGCTTGGACGGCATATCTTGCCGGACTATGCCGGAGGGCTGCAGGCGCTTGAAGTCGGGGCACGCCGGGTAGCGGCCATGACCCAGGATAGTTGGGGGGCTGGGGCCTATACCTGGGTCTATTTCGATGCACTCGCATTGAAGCGGGGATCGCTCGAACTTCTCGATGTGGAGTTCTTTATCGAAGGCTTGTGTGACATTGCGAGCCGAAAACAGGACCAGCACGTCATCAATCTGCTGACGGCGTTTTGCGCAATCACGATGGCCCCGCAAGCGCAGGAAGACATGCTGACGCGACAGGCACGTGAAAACCGGGCCGAGATACATGCCTGTCTGGATTGGTTGCTCAAAGATCATTTGCGCGAGCTTCACCCGCTTATCTGGTCACAGACGCTTTTGTCTCCGGGCCATGGAATGAAGCTTCCGTCACGTCGTGCATTGGTGGCCAAGGGCCGTCAGACAGCACTGCGTATCATCGCCGCACAGCTTTCTTCCATGCTCAAAGACGGGGGCTCAATTACCTTTTCTCCACGCGGGATCGAACAGATGCCCGCCTCGTAGCGCGTCACACTTTTTCATGGTGTTCGGGTATGTTGGGCTGCTCGTAGTCCTGGCTGGTCCCACGTCGCTCAAAAACCGAGCTGTGGATCTTTGCCCCATCGGGCACATGCCGACGCTCGAAAAAGGGAATGTAAAGCCACAGGAAAGATGGTCTTTTGGACAGGCTGTAGCGGGTTTTGATCCGCGGAATGAATTCAAGAATGGCCCAGGCCCAGTTCATCGATTTGTTCGGTTTTGCAAGCGGATCAGGCGCAACATAGCGGCCATCCTTGTCTTCGCCCAGGACAAGCCGGCGGATCGTCTGGTCTTTGTAGGCAAGCCCCAACGCCCCTGTTTCGTCGATCAGCCATTTGAGCGGCAGCTTCGCCAGTTGGCTGCGGCGTTCGGGGTAACCGCCACCGACGTCGCCATGCACGCCAGAGAACCAGACCTCTTTGACATCCTGTTCACTGATCTTGCTTTGGTCCTTTGGCCGAAAGGCCCCGCCCCAGAATTCCCGCCCCGCAGGCCAGAGTGTGGGCAGAAACATCGTGCGCCGCTCATCTAGACAGACCGCATGGCGCACCGCCGCGACACTGGGGTTTTGCGATGTGTGGGCGTGATTGCGCATCCTTGGAAGCGTATCGGTCCACTCGATAACCGAACCCACCGTGTCAAAAAGACCCAGACATGTGATGACCGGTCGGCGGGGGCGTAACATGCGCTCGAAAAGCCGCACCTCGGCGAAGGGGTTCTTCTCGGGCTCGCGCGCGTCTGTCTCGTCGCGGCCGGTGCTTTTACCGATGTTCTTGTAAGCACGGTAGGCGTAATTCAGTAGGTTGAGATTTTGCCTGTCCATCAGGCCGATATTGTGAATGACGCCCGCAAGAACCCGCGCGGTATAGGCACCTCGGCTGAAGCCGAAAATATAGATGCGATCGGGGTCAACGTTATCGCCATTATCGCGCGTTCCGTCGTCGTAGTTTTCAACGAGAAAGCGGTAGGCCTCTTTGACATTTGTGTCGATGCCCCAACCGGTGGCGAGACCCCAGATTTCCACGGTCTTGCGAACGAAATAGGCCCAGCTGTTTTCGGCCCCAAACGTGCCAACGCCCGGATCATAAAAGACCAGTTGATCATCGTCTTTCCTGAGACATCCATAGAGGCGCAGAATGTTGGTGCGGTTCCGGGCAATCTCGTTCGACGTGCCGTCGCATAGCAGGACAATGTTCTTGGGCATAACGATACCTTGTCGAAAAACAGATATTTCAAATTCAAATAAGTCTCAATAAAACAGCAACGTGTTAACCTACCGCGCTTTATGCCGCAAATTCGATGCGCGTAACTTTGCTAATCTGAGCGGCCAAATCTTTCGCCCCAATCGCGGAACGCCTGGATCAAGGGGCCCAGCGCTTTGCCGGCATCTGTCAGTACATATTCTGACCGAGGTGGGTTGGTGGAATAGGCACGCCGTGACAAAACCCCAGCCTGTTCGAGGGTTTTCAGTCGGCCTGACAAGGTATTTGGCGAGACGTTCAATTCGTCTTGCAGATCCTGAAACCGACGCGGGCCTTCAAGAAAAAACTCCCGCAAAATCAGAATAGACCACCGGTCTCCCACGACATCGGCGGTACGCATCACAGGGCAATTGTTGCGATCATAGGTATCCATTGCCTTAGTCTAGCATCAAATTTCAAAATTTGAATTGACTATCGTATTTGAAGTTACCTATATCAGACGGAGTCACTACGAACTTCGTATCTACTGGAGAATATTGATGCTGGATATGTTTTTTTTGGCGTTTGTTCATGCGTTCACAATCTTGTTGCCGATCTTCGCGGTACAGCTTTGCAACGCGGCAGCAGTCAATGCGGGACTGACCTTAAGCCACCGCATTTGGGTCGTCGGTGGGTTCGCCACCGCGTTGGCACTCTGGGCAGTTGTCTCAATGGAAATGTCGCGCAACAACCTCTTCAACGTGCCCGTCACCCTTGGTGACCCGCCTAGTGTTCTGATTGTGCTATTTGGCGGAGCGCTGAGCCTTTGGGCGCTTTCGCAACTCACGCATATGGGGCGCAGATTGACCAATGCGCTGAGCAATGCCGACCTCATTGCCTTTCAAATTCCCAGGGTGATGGGCGGCTTGTTTTTACTAGGCTGGGCCGGTGGTGTTATTCCATGGCAGTTTGCCTTGCCTGCCGGCCTTGGCGATATCTGGGCGGGACTTGCCGCCTGGCAAGCGTGGAAAGCCGCCCGTGTGGCCGCACCGAATGCACGTCAGTTGATCTTGCGCGCCAACATCATCGGTATGGTTGATTTTGCATTTGCGGTCTTCTTTGGCATCATCACGTCTGAGGGATTTGCGCATCTTCTGGCGCATGACACGCCTAACATCATCAACCTGCATCCGCTGGCCATGTTTCCGGGTTATTTTGTGCCGCTGTTCCTCGGCGCTCACCTCATATCCCTGTCTCGATTGCGTCAGCGCGACCCCGGACTGACTGTGCCAGCGTGAACTGCTTTTTGGGCAAGGCATATCGTCTTGCCCGCATCGCTGCCGTGGCCTAAAACCGCGACGTGTAAGTCAAGCGGAGCGCACCCATGCTGGATCTGACCTATGAGACCCCGAAACCCAAGGTGATTGCCGGGGCCAAGCAGGATTGGGAACTGGTCATCGGGATGGAAGTGCACGCGCAGGTGGCCTCGAACGCGAAGCTCTTTTCCGGCGCGTCGACCACATTTGGGGCGGAACCCAATTCCAACGTGGCTTTCGTGGATGCGGCCATGCCCGGCATGCTGCCCGTAATCAACGAGTTCTGTGTGGAACAGGCGGTGCGCACGGGGTTGGGGCTCAAGGCCGAGATCAACCTGAAATCCGCCTTTGACCGCAAGAACTACTTCTACCCCGACCTGCCACAGGGCTACCAGATTTCGCAGCTTTACCATCCCATCGTGGGCGAAGGTGAAATTCTGGTGGATATGGCGCCCGGCATTGCGCGCAAGGTGCGGATCGAGCGCATCCATATGGAGCAGGATGCGGGCAAATCCATTCACGACATGGACCCGGCGATGTCCTTTGTGGACCTCAACCGAACGGGCGTGTGCCTGATGGAGATTGTCAGCCGCCCGGACATTCGAGGGCCAGAGGAAGCGGCGGCTTACGTAGGAAAGCTGCGCCAGATCCTGCGGTATCTGGGCACCTGCGATGGGAACATGCAAAACGGCAACCTGCGGGCCGATGTGAACGTCTCGATATGTGCGCCGGGGGCCTATGAGAAGTACATGGAAACACAGGATTTCTCTCACTTGGGCACGCGCTGTGAGATCAAGAACATGAATTCCATGCGCTTCATTCAGGCGGCGATTTTGTACGAGGCAGAGCGTCAGATAAAAATCGTCGAAGGCGGTGGTAAGGTCGAGCAGGAAACCCGACTGTATGATCCGGACAAGAACGAAACCCGCTCGATGCGCTCGAAGGAAGAGGCGCATGATTACCGGTATTTCCCCGATCCTGACCTTCTGCCGCTGGAGATCGAGCAGGCCTGGGTTGATGAGATTGCCGCCTCCCTGCCGGAATTGCCGGATGAGAAAAAGGCGCGCTTTGTGGGGGATTTCGGCCTTAGCGAATATGATGCCAGCGTTCTGACCGCTGATGTACAGGATGCGGCCTATTTCGAGGAGGCGGCAAAAGGCCGTGATGGTAAGCTGGTGGCCAACTGGGTCATCAATGAGCTTTTTGGCCGCCTGAAAAAGGACGATGCCGAGATCACCGACAGCCCGGTCAGCCCTGCACAACTGGGCGGTATCGTGGACCTCATCGCCTCTGACGCTATTTCCGGGAAGATCGCCAAGGACCTCTTTGAGATCGTCTATACCGAAGGCGGCGATCCCGCGCAGATCGTGGAAGAACGCGGTATGAAGCAGGTGACGGATACCGGCGCGATTGAGGCCGCCGTGGACCAGATCATCGCCGACAACCCCGCGCAGGTGGAAAAAGCCAAGGAGAACCCCAAGCTTGCGGGCTGGTTCGTGGGTCAGGTGATGAAGGCCACTGGCGGCAAGGCCAACCCCAAAGCGGTGAATGAGATTGTAGCGAAGAAACTAGGCTGACCGCTAAACCGGCTCCGGCTCCAGCACGGCTTCAAAAAGCTTCTTCGTATACGCATCTTGCGGATCGCCGTAGATGTCTCTGGCGGCACCCTGTTCGCACACCCGGCCCTGTTTCAGGACAACGATCTGGTCGGCTAGTTGCTGCACGACAGCCAGGTCATGGCTGACAAAGACATAGGTGGTTTTCTTTTCACGCTTGAGGTCCTGCAAAAGCTCCATCACGGACGCCTGAACCGAGACATCGAGCGCGGACGTCACCTCATCACAAAGCACAATTTCCGGCTCGGCGGCAAAGGCACGGGCGATGGCGAGGCGCTGTTTCTCACCGCCCGACATCTGGCCCGGCAGACGCTCAAGATAATCTGCGCTGAGCCGCATACGCTCTAACAGTTCCACGGCCCTGTCGCGCAGGGCATCGCCACTCATGCCAAAATAGAGCTGCAAGGGTTGTGAGAGGATTTGTAGCGCCGTGTGGCGCGGATTGAGTGCCTGGTCAGGGTTTTGAAAAATCAGTTGGATGCGGCGCAATTCCGCAGAACTGCGCTCATGAATGCGGTGCGGCAAGGCATACCCGTTGGTGAGCGTGATCGCACCCGCTTGTGGCGGCAGAATACCAGCTATGGCCTTAAGAATAGTCGATTTTCCGCTGCCGGATTCGCCCACCAATCCCAGCGTCTCACCTTGCTTCAAAGACACCGAGACACCATCGACGGTCAGCGGCAACTCGGTCTTGCCAAAAGTGCGCTCCCAAAACCCCGGTTGGCGGTAGCTGAGCGCAAGGTCTTGCAGGCTCAATGCTTCGGTTGCGGCGCTATCCACGCCGCTGGTCATCCGGGCCACGGGTTGCAGGCGCGGCGTAGCGTCCAGAAGTTTCTTTGCATAGGGATGTTCGGGCTTACACAGCACCTGACTGGATGGCGCGCTTTGGACAACCTCGCCCGAGAGCATCACCGTCACCTGCTGGCAGCACCGGCCAATCACGCCCAGATCATGGCTGACCATGACCATGGCCATGTTCCGCTCTTTCGCGAGGTCGCGCAAAAGGTCGAGAATGTGAATCTGCGTTGTCACGTCCAGTCCCGTGGTCGGCTCATCCAGCACCAGCGCCTCGGGCTCTCCTGCCAGCGCCATGGCAATGGCCACGCGCTGCTGTTGCCCGCCTGACAACTCATGCGGGAACCGTTGCATGATCGCTTTGACATCGCGCAGGCGGACCTGGCTCAAAAGGTCTTCGGCACGCGGGGCGCAGGCCTCTTTTGCCAGGTCGCAATGCAAGGCCAGAGACTCACAAAGCTGTGCACCAATGCGCATGGTGGGGGTCAACGCCTGCCCCGAATTCTGAGGGATCAGGCCAAGCTTGCCACCCCGGATCTGCTCCAGCCGCTGTGGCGACATCGCAAAGACATCCTCGCCGTTGAAATGGACCTCACCACCGGTTTTTCGCAGACCCGGTTTGAGAAAGCCCATAGCCGCCAGCGCCAATGTGCTTTTGCCCGATCCGCTTTCGCCTACGATGCCGGCGGTTTCTCCGCGACAGACCGCAAGATTGACGCCTTTGAGCACGTTGACCGTCTCGCCGGCACGGCTGGTGAAACCAACAGAGAGGTCGCGCACCTCGATGATCGCATCTTCTGCCATCTAAACCACAGCCCTTTGGGACCGGTCGAGACCCAGTGTTTTGGCCAGAGCATCCGCCGTAAGGTTCACACCAATGATGAGCGAGCTCAGTGCCAGCATCGGGCCAAGCACACCCCAGGGCGCAACCGACATGTATATGCGCGCCTCGAAGACTTCCTGCCCCCAGTCCGGTGTGGGCGGGGCGACGCCATAGCCCAGAAACGAAAGCGCGGAAAAGCTCAGGAGCATCCAGCTGAGCCGCATCGCACCTTCCACCATGACCACATCAATGACGTTGGGCAAAAGTTCACGCCACATGATGTTACCCAACCTGTGCCCCCGTGCGCGGGCGGCAAGTATGAAATCCCGCGCGACAACGCCATGCGTCGCGGCACGCACAACGCGGATCACGGGGATGCCAAACAGGAAACCCAGCGTCAGGATCAGCACCAGGTTTCCTCCGTCAAACATCACCACCACGACCATCAGCGGCAGAATCCCCGGCAAGGACAGGATGGCATCCACCAACCGCATGGCGACTTCATCAACCCAGCCGCCGCGCAAACCCAGGTAGATGCCAAGCATACCGCCCCACAGCATCGCAAGCGGCGTGGCGATGCCACAAACAATCAGCGCCTGCCGCCCGCCCTGCAACACCCGGCTGAAGACGTCGCGGCCAAGAGCATCCGTTCCCAGCAGATGATTGGCCGATGGCGGCGCCAGAATTTCATCCGATCCCATCGTTATGGCATCATGGGGCACAATCCATGGGCTGACGAGAGCCACCACCACATGCAGGGTGACAAGGAAGATGCCAATCGCGCCTGAAGGCCTGCGCCCCGTCTCGCGCAGGATCGTTATCCATCGGCGCAGAAGCGACGGGGGCGCTTGAGATATCTGATCTAACTGCGCCATCACATGCGCCCCAGTTGTGAGCGCTGCCGTGGATTGAGCAGGATGGTCAGAAGATCAGCGACCAGATTGATCACCACATAGGTTGCAGCGACAAGAAGTGTGATGGCCTGAATAACCGGCAAATTGCGATCCGAGATGGCGTCAATCATCATCCGGCCCAGGCCGGGGTAATTGAAGACAACTTCGACGACAACAACCCCTCCGAGCAGCCACGCAATCGTCAGCGCCACCACATTGATTGCCGGCAAAAGCGCGGAGGGCAACGCATGGCGGAAGACTATGCGCCAGTAAGGTACGCCTTTCAGCTGTGCCATCTGAACGAAATCGCTGGCCATGACCTCGATAACCGAACTGCGTACCATGCGCATGATATGCGCGACCATGACAAAGGTGAGAACAATCGATGCCGGGACGAACTCGGGGAAAAAGTCCAGAGGCGGCGCATCAGCGGGGGTTAGAACCACCGCAGGCAGCCAGCCCAGCCAGATCGAAAAGATCAGGACAAGAATGGTCGCGGTGACAAACTCGGGGATGGTCATCGCGAAAATCGCCATGGTCGAGACGAAAAGGTCCGGAAATCGGTCCCGCCAAAGACCTGCAACGATGCCCAGAAGGATCGCGAGTGGCACACCGACGCTCAACGCACCAGCCGCCAGAAGGATGGAGTTCTTCACGCGCAGAGCCACCTCTGAGGTGATGCGCGTTTCACCGTCAACCGACACGCCAAAATCACCTTGCAAAGCGCCCGCTGCCCACTCGGCATACCGCGTCAAGGCAGGCTTATCGAGCCCCAGCGCCGCGCGGCAGTTTTCAAGCAGCTGACCTTGGGCATCACGCTCAAGATAGGCCGTGCAGGCGTCACCCGGCAGGACTTCGATCCCAATGAAAATGATGACCGAGACCAGCCACAGCGTGACCAGACCCAAGCTCAGCCTTTTCAGAATCAGATTAACCATCCGGTCCCGTCGCGCGTGCCGTGTGTCTTTTCAATGTGAGTGGCGGACACATCGGCGTTCTCCCATTTTGCCGAGCCTAGACTGGCGCACCCCCGCGCGTCGAGTACGTTGTCATACTTTTCACAGAGTTTTTTGCTTTTTCAACGCGTTCACCGCAGGCTGATCGCGCCGCCAAGACCGTCCGGTTGCGGCAAGTGCGCCTGGGCTACGGCCATGGCTTTGACTTTGGCCTGGATATCGCCCGGCATCGGAGCCACTTTTGGCCCGGTCATGTTGACATGCAGGACCATGGATTCCCCGGTGGCCGCCAGCCAGCCCTCTTCGTGATACATTTCCTGAAAGCTGTGAAAGCGCTTTTCATCATGCGCAACTATCCGAAAGGCCACGCGCACCCGGTCTCCCAGCTTGAGTTCCCGCAAATAGCGGATATGAAATTCCGCCGTGTAGGTGGTCAAGCCACGTGTCTCTGCATAGTCCGGGCCAAAGCCCATCGTCGCATAGGCTTCGTCGGCGCAGCGGTCAAACAGAACGGTGTAATACCCCATGTTCATGTGGTTGTTGTAGTCAATCCACCCCGGTTCAATCGCGTGCAGGGTTGACATGAAAAGGCTTTGATCGGTCATCATCTGGCTCGTTCATCGGGCATGGTTTCCCTTATTGCCTGCGCCTTGCCGGGCGCCAAGGGTTTTTGGGCAAATGGGCTGTCCTGAAAACCAGCACTTTACGCAATCAGAAGACCAATTTATACCAATTATACCGAAATTGGTCTGGTGAAAAATGAGCGCCTCTTTGAAGCAAAACGGCCCTGGAATTGTCATTCCCGGCTCGATCGGAGCGACGGTGCAGATCGTCGTAGATACGCTTTTCGCCCGCATAAAAGCTGAGGAATATCCGAGGGATACACGTCTGCCCTCCGAGCGGACACTGGCGGCGGAACTTGGGGTGGCGCGCAACACGGTGCGCGAGGCGCTGGATGTTCTGGAAGGGCAGAAGGTGATCCTGCGGCGGGCGGGGTCCGGCAGTTTTGTCACCTATAGAACCACACCGCGCACCGCGATGACACCGGACAGCGTGGCCGACGAGACAAGCCCGCTCGATCATCTTGTGGTGCGCGGCATACTGGAACCCGAGATCGTCAGGCTGGCGGTGGTCAATATGACGCCCCGGATGGTGGCGGACATGGCCAAGACGCTGTCACAGATCGAGGCCATTACCACCGATGTGGATGCCTTTATCACGTTGGAACAAAAGCTTTATATCCAGATTGCCGAAGGCACGGGCAATGCGCTTCTGGCGTCGTGCTACCGGCTGGCGGTCGAGACCTATCGCCAGAGTTTTCGCACAGAACTGCGTCGTCGCAGCCTGACGCCGAAACGGGTGCAGGACTACCAGAAACGCTACAACACGCTCTACAATGCCATCGCCTCGCGAGACGTCGCGCAAGCGGTGGAGTTCATCAAACTGCACCTGGTGGAAGAGCAGAAACTGCTCCTGCAGGACAGCTAAAGGTTAACGTCCTTATTTTGCTGGAATCCCGACGTCGGTATCACGTCGGTATTACGTCGGTATTGCGTCGGTGCGGGGTCGGCATGACGCCTTGAGGTGCCATGTGTGAACAGAGCGCGCAGCACATTTGGAGCCTGTTAAGGAATGCGCTTGATCTTCCCAACCCGGGCCAAGGGCGATTCCAGGATCGAAGCGGCGTCAGCTTCAGTGAGGCGATGGGTTATGACGAGCAATGTCTGCAATGCGGGACTTAGCGGACGTTCCTGAGTTGCTGTGAGAAGCCGCGTGATGGCCAGACCGCGGGGTGGCGATCCGTCATTTGTTCAGATCACTTTATGTCAGCCAAGTCTGCGAATTGGTTGATCTAAGCGCTTGGGTCGACCAATCGCCAGCCCGGGGGGCGGTCTGGCGATCGCGCGGCGGCCTTCGGCCTTGATTCCGCGCGAGGGGCGTCGCTTTGGGCTCCAAGCGGTCAACTGATAACTTTGGTTGGTCAAACGCTCCTCTAATGGCAGCTATGCGGACAAAGCTGACGTTGAGCTTCTGCGCATCGATAATCGCCCTAGTCTTTTTTGCTTACTTGCCAATCATGTCCAGCAACAGAGTAGTTTTTCTTTGGAGTGATTTTTCTCGCCGCTCTTTTAACAAGCCAATTGTGTGCTCATCCAAGTGCTCCAACTCGTTGGATTCAATAAGATAGCATATTGCAACGAGAGCAACGTTGGCAGACCTGTCTTCTAATGCGCTTCTGACAATCTGAGAACGATAATCCCTCAGCGCTATTTCTGGTACGCGGACAACTCGCTCATACTTCCAGACATGTTTTCCCTCTAAGATCGCGCGAGTCGCAATTATTCGACGATGGGAGCACCTTGCTTTCATCGCAACTTCGGGAAGCACCTCATCGTAGAGTCCACTTTGGATTACAGCGTTAAGGTTTAGATTTGCTGCACGATCTGATTCACCATTGACGAGTATCCAACGGATCGCTTCTTTTACATTTGGGTAATTAACAAGGGACGTAACGACATTCTTTTCGCTATTTGACATTCGGCTCAATCGCCGTTCGTCAATAAGCAGGCTAATTGAACCGGCAATCATGAATGCTAGTTGCTTGAGTGGCCCTCGGTCTTTTTTAGTAAGTCTTTTTATAGCTTTGACTGCGGCTGCACGCACCTCCGGCACCCAGTCGTTGAGCCTTAGAACAATGATTGCAAACCCAATTTCAGGACCCAAAAATTGGATGCGTGAGAGGCCTAGTTCTCGGATGTAGCCGGATCGAGATGTAGCGAACGCTAACGCTGCCATCGCGTCCTTATCGCAGACGTACTTAATGTCGCGTTCAGAGAAGCCAAACTTTGTCATTTCTCCAGTCGTGTCGACAATATCTCCAAGCTTGCGAACAACAGTTGAGACATTGGCCAAGCTAACATGCCCTAGTGCGATCCCAACACTGTTTCGCTCGTCCATCAACTTGAACTCTATTTCTTTCGGAAAGCGCGAAATGACATATTCTGCAAAACGTTTACTAGTAGGTCGGTGCGAAGCCTCCACCGCGTTTCGGAACAAGACTTTTAAATGGGCCGCAATGCAATCTAGAGGATCGTCTTCAGGCTGGAGAAAAAAGAACGTTGGCTCACCGTATTCATGTTCCATCGCCAGAACCGTCTCCAAGATTAAAACACGTCAATTTGTTTGATACTAAATACTGCGATCAAAACCACCTCAGACAAGACCCCCGACTAAGCGGCCAACAAGGAATCTGCCAAATCGAATTAGATGTCCGCTTTGGGCTCGGAGCGGACATCTGACGGTTCAGTCGATCTAAAATGCCAAAAAAAATGGATACTAATGGCGGCTGTGCGGAGATACTTTTGAAACGTCGATTGATTGGTTGGTCTGCCGCTGATTCACTTGATTTGAGAGTGGAGGTGCGGCGATGATGGAACCGAGGCAGGTGGAGGCATATGAACCAGATAGACGGACAGCGTGAAGCATTAGATAAGATTTATGACTTACTGCTCTGCAGCGTTGACGACGACTTCGTGACTGCAGAGTGTGTGATCGCGTACAGACGTTTCGATGGCGGTGGAGCCGCAATACAAAGCAACGCATCTTTTTTCGCTAACGGTGAAACAAAACACGTTCTTCTAAAGTATCCGGACCGACAAATTTTAGATGAAGTGGTGCCCAAGTTACATAGTATGATGAAGGATCACACAGGAGGAGAATGGACTGGTTTGAAGCTTAAGATAAATCAAGATGGTACCGTTACTACAAAGTTTGACTACGCCGAGGGTGCGCAGCCCAATTCAAGCTAGTTGCCTTGCTGACATCCGACAATTTTCCTTGGACAAAATTGCAGCTTTTTAAGCGTGAAGGTCGGCTGTGCGGACGAAGCGGCCCTTGCGCATCTCCTATGAACTTGCACTGATGTCGAGGTGGAGTTTACTTCGACGGAAACGCCAGCATTGGGTGAGCAGAAACATGAAAGAGCAATGGGCAGTAATTCAATCTATCTTTCCTGAAGTTCGAGAACGAGATGACACACTTTTTGCCGATTTTCTAAGTCAGATTGTTTTTGAGCCAGACCAGTTCAGGGCGTTTTTTGATGCAATGTGCGAGGGAAGGTTCTTCCAGTACTATGAAAGCCACTTCATTCATACGCCTGCTGAAGACTTAATTGATGAAGGACGATACAATGGCAGCCTTCTGGTTGCTGTAAGTAACTTCGATGGATCAGCCAGTAAGTCGTGGATAAAACTAGATCAGTTTTGCTTCTTTCTAAAACTAGCAGCAGTTTTTCACGCAAAGCATGTCGATGATACCTTCGAACCTTGGCCGGCATTTCCATTGCTGACCAAAATTGAAGTTCAGTACAAAATGTGAGCAGGCACTTAAGCTGGCCTAAGGTGTTTTGTGCGTCCGCTTCGGGCTCAAAGCGGTCATCTGATAACTTTGGTTGGCTAGACGCTCCTCTAATCGCAGCTTTGCCGACAAAGCGGACATATGATTGCGAAAACGGATTGTCCGGTTCGAAAAACTCGAGTCTGGGTTTGTAACACAAAGCGTTTCTAAACTTTGCGACTTAGCCAGGCCTCAAATTCTGTGGCAGTCGTGTGGACGGCATCACGCCGTTCCGTTTGAACGAGATAATGCGCCTGACCCAGCTCTTTTGGTTCACCAACGATGCGGATTTTTTGTCCGGACCGGATCGCCTGCCGGGCAAATCTCTCTATCACAACCGCATAGCCAAGCCCCGCTGCAACCATTTCGATGGCAGCCGTGGAGGTGTCGGTGATCAACCGCCCTACTGAATTGTCAAACTTTAACCCATAGGCGGACAAGTACCGTGCCCAGTGATCGTCAAACCCCATGATGTGAATCGGCGATTGGCACAGAAGGTCATCGGGTGACTTTATCGTCTGGCTCAGGCGGATGCTGCTGATGGGAACAAGCATCTCTGAAGAGAGCAATTTCAGATCCGTTCTCGTATTCTCTTGCGAGGCAAGAATAATGTCGACATCGACGGGCTGTTCGTCTGAAGGGCTTTTCCAGATCGACGTCACCATCTTAACACCTGTATCAGGATGGCTGATCAGAAAATCATCAAGTCGCGCAGACAGCCACATGATGAACGCCATCGAGGCGCGTACTGTTATGGTCCGCGTTCGGCGCGGCCCAAAAAGACCCGTGGCCGACATTTCCAACATGTCCAGCGCTTCGCGCACGGTCGACAGATAGGCTTTGCCCGCATCGGTCAGTTGCAGGCTCTTGGGGCGGCGCAGAAACAGCTTGGCGTCCAGCTGCGCTTCAAGTGCCTTGATATGTTGGCTGACGGCGGCTTGGGTCAAACCAATTTCACGGCTGGCCGCGGTGAAGCTCAGCAGCCGAGCCGCCGCTTCAAAACTTCGCAGCCAGTTGAGGTTCAGGTTGTGACGCATCGGTTACCCATAAATTTTCTATGTTCATGAACGTATATTATTTCATTTTAGTTGTTCAAAATTCCCGAGCATAGTGCTTTTGACGCCTCCCGCAGCGCAAGGAGTTCCCCATGAAAAGCACAGGCAGGACGGATCGCGACATCGCATTGGAGCTTGTTGATCTTGACCGCTATCCCATCGCGGATCTGGACAGTGGCAAGGGGGCCGCATTTCTGGCTGAATGCCAGAACCACATGGAGGAACACGGCTGGTGCAATCTGGCTGGCTTTTTGCGCAATGAGGCTTTGGTCCGGTTGAAAGGCGAGGCCAATGACCTGTTGCCGACTGCCGAAGTCCTTCATGTAAAACGCAATATCTATCAAGGCGCCATAGACCCCTCTTTGCCCGAAGACGACCCACGCCGCAAAGAGTTCACCCATATCGCGGTCCAGCTCGCAGATGATCAAATCCCTGGGGAAACCGGGCTCAAACAGCTTTACCAATCCGAAATCCTGACGGAGTTTGTGCGCCGTGTGCAGAAGAAGGATCAGCTCTATCGCTGTGCCGATGAATTCCAGGCGCTGAACGTCGTAGCGCTGCACCCCGAAAGCTGGCATGCGTGGCATTACGACACGACGGAATGCACGGTCACATTGTTGCTTCAGGCAGCCGAAACAGGCGGCGAGTTCACGTTCCTGCCGAATTCACGTGACGATGAAAGTGAAGACCGTGAGGCCGTGGACCGGCTCTTGGCTGGCGACATGTCTCAAGCGCAGACATTTTCGCGTGGTGCCGGTGCATTCACTCTGTTTCGGGGCGGTTACTCATTGCATGGTGTGACAAAGGTCGAAGGCGCAAGACCGCGGATTTCTGCAATCATGACATACGATGAGCAGCCAAATCGTGCCATTGACGACGAGATCAACATTCGCATTTACGGCAAACGGGTGGAAGACATTCTGGCCAACCGCAATTCGGGTGCACACGCACAGGAGTGATTACGATGAAAACGGCATTGCTGGTGATTGACGTTCAGATGGCACTGGCACATGAAGATGCCTTTGGCACCGAGCGATCCTGCCCCGAGGCAGAGGAAAACATAGCCTTGCTCTTGAAGAAATTTCGCAGCGCTGACGAAACGGTCGTGCATATCCATCACCATGGGACTGATCCGGATGACCCGTTTCATCCCGATGCTGCCGGGTCAGCGGTGCAGCCCGTCGCGGCCCCGGAACCGGGTGAACCCGTGGTCATCAAAACCGGTAGCAGCGGGTTTATGGGAACACAATTGCAGGATATCTTGCACGAGGCAGGCATCGAACGGGTGGTCACATGCGGCGCCACCGCCAACCACTGCGTTGACTCAACCACCCGCAGCGCTGCGGATCTGGGATACCAGCCCATCTATGCCGCCGACGCGGTCTGGACCTATAGCCTTACCGGCCCGGATGGCGTGCACCATAGTGCAAACCAGATACATTCAGTCATCGTGGCAACCCTTGAAGGCGAAATCGCGTCAGTGAAGAAGACCCAGGAAATATTGAAGATGTGAATTTTGGAAACTAACACTTTGGTTCCATTGAAGATCACTTAGCTCGATACGGAATAAAAAACCGGGCATTCGCGGAGGTCGCAGAATCCGTCGCCCGGACTCAGACCAGCCATTAAGCCGTGCCAGCGCCGGGCACAGGGCGCGGCGCGGGCAAGCCTTGGTCGAAGCGCTTTATCCTGCCCGTCTTGTTGCGAAATGTTCAGCGCACCCTGGCTCGTCAAAGCCATGTCGCCAGGGTCATGGGCAACCGTGGTTCTTGCTGGGCGGCAGATGGTTAACGCCTGCTCGATCAGGGTTCTTCCCCGGATTGCTTTGCGGCACTGGTGCCGGGCGCGAAATGTCCTAAACTCGGCTCAAACACCCTGAGCTTTAGAACGGATACGCCTTGATAGACCTTTATACCTGGACCACCCCGAATGGCCGCAAAGTCTCGATCCTGCTGGAAGAGCTTGGCGTAGCTTACACGACGCATGCCATCGACATCACCAAAGACGAGCAGTTTGCGCCTGATTTCCTGAAGGTCGCGCCGAATAATCGCATTCCGGCCATCGTTGATCATGAGACCGGCATCAGCATGATGGAGACCGGTGCGATCATGCTTTACCTGGCCGAAAAACACGGGCGGTTCCTGCCTCAGGGGGATGAGAAATGGGCCGCGATCGAGTGGCTGATGTGGCAGATGGGCGGGCTGGGGCCGATGCTGGGACAGACCCATCATTTCGTGAAGTTTAACCCGGGCAAGTCAGGCTATGCCGAGGAGCGCTATTCGACAGAGGCGCGACGGCTATATGGTGTGCTGGACCGGCGGCTGGAGGGCCGGGAATTCATGGTTGGTGCCGGGCGGGGGGAATACACGATCACCGATATGGCCACATGGCCCTGGGTGTCGCGATTTGAATGGCAGGAGATCGATCTGAACGCTTATCCAAATGTGAAAGACTGGTACCTGCGCATCGCCGAACGCCCGGCTGTGCAGCGAGGTTATCAGGTTCCGAAATTCACAACTGACGTCCCGATGCCCTAAAGGCTGCAAAAGCACCTGTTCCAGCCGACACTATTTGACCACGGGCACTTAAGCGGTGTTTTTCACACCTGCTTGCGGGCGGCCAGGGCGGCGCTGATGGTGCCCTCGTCAAGGTAGTCCAGTTCGCCGCCGATGGGCACACCTTGGGCCAGCGAGGTGAGTTTGACCCGGTCTTCAAGCTGATCGGCGATGTAATGCGCCGTCGTTTGCCCATCGACAGTTGCATTGAGGGCAAGGATGACCTCGGAAATCTCTTCGCTTTCTATCCGGTCGATGAGTTTCGGGATGCGCAATTGCTCTGGCCCGATCTGATCAAGTGCCGAGAGCGTGCCGCCCAGCACATGGTAGCGGCCATTGAAGACCGCCGCGCGTTCCATCGCCCAGAGATCGGCCACATCCTCGACCACGCAGAGCAGGCCATTGGCGCGTTTCTCAGCCGCGCAGATGTCACAGATATCAGTGGTGCCGACATTGCCGCAATTGAGGCATTCGCGTGCGGTGGCCGCGACCTGCTGCATCAGATCAGCGAGCGGGGTCAGCAGCAATTCGCGCTTGCGGATCATGTGCAGCACCGCGCGCCGGGCCGAGCGCGGACCAAGGCCCGGCAGCTTGGCCATCATCTCGATGAGCGCATCCAGATCACGGGTGGAGTTCATCGGCCCGGCCTGTGCCCTAGAATGGCAACTTCATATCCTTGGGCAGGCCCATGCCTTCGGTGATCTTGGCCATTTCTTCCTGGGCCTTTTCTCCGGCTTTGGTCTGAGCATCCTTGATCGCGGCCAGAATGAGATCCTCGACCACTTCCTTGTCGTCGGAATTGAAGATCGAAGGGTCGATATCAAGGCCCTTGAGTTCACCCTTGGCGGTGCAGGTGGCCTTGACCAGCCCGGCACCGGATTCACCCGTGACTGTGAGGTTGTGCATCTCTTCCTGCAGGTTGGCCATCTTCTGCTGCATTTCCTGCGCGGCCTTCATCATCTTGGCCATATCGCCCATCTGGCCCAGTCCTTTGAACATGCTTTTATCTCCGGCGGTTGCTGCGGTTGCGCCCTAGATACGGGGACGGCGCAGGCGGGACAAGGGAGAATGGCCGTTCTGCACCTAGCCAGCCTTGAGGGCACGACCCAGTCTGGCGGCGCGGCGCCCCGGCTCGGCCCGGCCGATGGAGCGGCACAGGATCATCACGGGCAGAAGCCCGAAAGCCACAAGCACCAGTGAAGGAACGGCGGCCTGCGAGAGGCGCTCGTCCGAGGCAAGCCTATGCGCCTGAACCGCTAGGGTCTGAAAATTGAAGGGATGCAGGATCAGGGTTGCGGGCAGTTCCTTCATGACGTCGACAAAGACGATCAGGAGCGCGGTCAGAACCGAGCTGCGCGCGACTGGCAGATGCACCCGCCACAGAAGTTTCGGGGCCGACTGGCCAAGCGACAGGCCGATGGCGTCGAAATGGCCCGGCACGGTGGCCATTCCGCTGTCATAGGCGTTGAGGGCGGCGGCCATGAAACGCACCATATAGGCCAGCACCATAAGCCAGATCGAGCCGGTGATCAGCAAGCCTGTGTCGATGCCGAAATTGTTCTCCATGAACCGGTCGATCATGTTGTCGAGCCCGGCCATGGGTACCATCAGCCCAACAGCGATGACCCCGCCCGGGACGGCATAGCCCAGCCCCGCCCCCACGACGAGCGCCTTTGAGCGACGCGTTGGCCGGGTGCGGGCGTGAAAGCCGATCAGGATCGCGCCTGCCACAGTCAGCACGGCGGCAACGCTGGCCACCAGGACCGAATTGGTCATGAAATCTATATAGCGCGCCGAGAACAGGTTCTGACCCGAGCCGATGGCCATGCTGCCCAACATGATCACGGGAATGATAAAGCCCAGAAGCACCGGCAGAAGGCAAATCAGGCTGGCGACCCAGCCTGCCGCGCCTGTCAGATGGGGCTTTTCCATGGTCTCGAACCGTGCACCGCGCCCCGCCGTCTGCACCTTGCCGCGTTGGGCGCGCTCGAGCCCGGCGACCAGAAGCGCAAAGAACAGCAGGCACAAGGCCAGTTGCGCCGCCGCGCCGCGATTGCCCAGACCGAACCAGGCCTGGTAGATCCCGGTCGCGAAGGTCTGCACGTTGAAAAACGCGACCGTGCCGTAATCCGCGATCGTTTCCATCACCGCCAGCAAGGCCCCTCCGGCGATTGCGGGTCGCGCCATAGGCAAAGCCACGCGGTAGAAGGCGCGGATAGGCGAGCGGCCCAGCGTGCGGGCCACGAGAAAGGCGTTCGAGGATTGCTGCCGGAACGACGCGCGCGCCAACAGATAGACATAAGGGTAAAGCACGATGGTCAGCATCACCGCCGCGCCACCCAGGCTTCGGATTTCAGGGAACCAGTAGTCGCGCGGGCCCCAACCTGTGACATCGCGCAAGAGGGTTTGCACCGGACCGGGGTGATCCAGCATATGGGTATAGGCATAGGCCATCACATAGGCGGGAAAGGCCAAAGGCAGGGCCAGCGCGATCTCAAGCCATCTGTGACCGGGGAAGCGATAGACCGTGACAAGCCAGGCGGTCACCGATCCGATGACGGCGGTGGAAAAACCAACAATCGCCACCAGGACAAGGGTGGTCACCGCATAACGCGGCAGAACCGGTGCCAGAACGTCGCGCCAGGTGCTGAACTCACCAGTAAACGCCGAGAGCGCCGCGGCCACGATGGGCGCGACACAGATCGCGGCGACGATCCAGGCCAGACGATGCAGCGTCTTTTCCGACATTCATGATGCCCTTGGGTGGGTGTGTCCCCTTGCAAGAGCCATGGCTGCCACATTGAGAGGCAACTTGCCAGCCTAAACCTGACAAAAAAGTTCTGGTTTAGCTGCCCTGAAACGCCTTGGCCGTGATCAGAAAGGCGTCAGCCGCATCTTTCATCGCCTTCGCATCATCGCCTTCCGAGGCCAGATGCAGGGTTTCAAGCACCTCCGGAAGAGCTGCCATATCCTTGTTGATCCGCGCCAGCGCGTCTTCCAGCGTGTAGGTCAGCTCATGCACCTCTTCCATGTCATCGTCCGTCAGGGGATCGCGCGCCAAGACGGCTTCGACCCGGTCGGTGTAGGAGATGAAATTGGTCACGGCCTCTTGCAGGGTCTCGGAGGGTTCGGCGGCATAATGGGTTGGGGTTTCATCGGCAAATGCCGCAGCTACGAAAACGGCAGACAACATGGCGGCGGACATGAGGCTGTGTTTTGGGGCGATCGACAGCATTGGCCGGTCCTTTCCTGGATCTGAATTTACTTGGTCAGAATAAGCTTGCCTGCACGCGTGATGCGCAGGGTATAGACTTTGTCATCCAAGGTGATGTGAGCGGTGGCTTCGCCTTGGGTGAGTTCGCGCGCATCGTAGAGCGCAGACTGGTCAAGTTCCGTGACAGATCGCTGGGCGAATTCTTTTCTGGGGGGATGTATCATGTTGCCCCCCTATCCGCGCGATCGAGCATATGCTCGATCATCATATCTAGGCACAATCCGCTTGAAAGGGCGGCATTGAGAACCGTTTCACGACGGGGGACCGGATCGGTCACTGTTGGATGGCTCAGGCCAAGCCGGGTGAGCGGTGACCGGTCAGAATTGTCAGACGGAACATTCATCATCTCGCTCCTGGCGTTGCGATTCGAGTGTTGGCTGACCGGAAGGGTTGGCTTGATGTTATTTCTGACAAAAAAAGTTGGTTATGTCAAGGCGCGTCTGCAACGCTGCGCGCCCCTTCGCCACCAATGCTGCCTCTTGGGACGGCTGTTGCATTGAGAATGGCGTGGCAGGACTGACCGAGGGCAAGCCCCATTTCTTCCGCTGCCCGTGCCGTGATGCGGGCCAGAAGCACGTCCTTGCCCGAGCGCAGGCGGACCGCAACGCCCGGCCCGCCGCCGCGATGCAGGGTTTCCACCACAACCGGCAGCACGTTGTGCGACGACAGCCCATCGGGTGGATTGCGGGACAGCAGCACATCTTGCGCCAGCACGCGCAAACGAATGCGCGCGCCGATCGGGGCCGTGACGCCGGGCAAAATGAGGTCGCCGCCTGACAGGCGCAAGCGGCTGAGACCGTCAGGATCATGTGCCACGACAGTGGCCGGCAGGATCGCACCGGCCTCGCGGATGCCCAGAAGCGGCAAGGCGCGCGGATCGCTCAGAACGTCTTCGGCCCGGCCCGACAGCGCGACACGCCCGGCTTGCAGCACGATAAGATCATCGGCCAGCCGCGCCACCTCGGCGAGATTGTGGCTGACATAGATGATGGGCACCTCTGAGAGGTCGCGCAGGCGTTCCAGATAGGGGAAAATCTCGTCCTTGCGCGGCTCGTCCAGCGCGGCCAGTGGTTCATCCATCAAAAGAAGCCGCGGACCCGAGAGCCAGGCACGGGCCAGCGCGACACGCTGTTTTTCACCACCCGACAGAGTTCCGGGGCGGCGGCCAAGCAGGCCCTCAAGGCCAAGAAGCGCAACGAGGCGGGCCTCTTCCGCGCGGTCAAGCCCGCCCGGCGCGTAACGGGCACCGAAGCGGATGTTGTCCTGTACGCTCAGATGCGGGAAAAGCCGCCCGTCCTGAAACACATATCCGATGCGGCGCTGTGCTGGCGGCACATGCACGCCTTCTGCACTGTCAAAGAGCGTTTCATCGATGAGGGAAATGCGCCCCTGATCCGGGCGCAGTAGCCCCGCGATGGCATTCACAAACGTGGATTTTCCAGCGCCTGAGGGGCCGAAGATGGCTGTCACGCTCTGCCCGATCTGACAGGAGATTTCGAGCGAAAAGCCCTCAAAGCTGTGGCGGATATCGACGGAGAGGGTCATGTCCGGCCAATCCCTTTGGCGACGCGCCGGGCCAGCCATTCGGAAATGAGGACCGCCCCAACAGCGACAAAAATGGCCAGAAGCGTCAGACGAATAGCCCCGGCCTCGCCGCCGGGCACCTGCAAGAAGGCATAGATCGCCGATGGCAGCGTTTGTGTCTGGCCGGGGATATTGGCGACAAAGGTGATCGTGGCCCCGAATTCACCGATGGCCTTGGCAAAGCCCAGAACCACGCCGGCCAGAATGCCGGGAGCGATCAGCGGCAGCGTGATCCGGAAAAACCGTGCGCCACGTCCCGCGCCAAGGGTTTCGGCGGCCTCTTCCAACCTAGGATCAACAGACTCGATGGCCAGCCGGATGGCGCGCACCATAAGCGGGAACCCCATGATGGCCGCTGCCAGCGCGGCGCCGGTCCAGCGAAAGGCAAGCACAATGCCCAGCTCTGCAAGCCAGGCCCCCACCGCCCCGTTCTTGCCGAAGGTCAGCAGCAGCAAGTAACCGGTGACGACTGGTGGCAGAACCAATGGCAGGTGCACCAGCGCGCTAAAGAGCGCCTTGCCGGGAAACTCACGCCGGGCGAGAATCCAGGCGACGAGAATGGCAAACGGCAGGCTGATGATCACTGCCCAAACCGACACCTTCAGCGAAAGTGCAAGCGCGGCCCATTCTGCATCTGTCAGGTTCATTGTGCGTGCTCGGCACGGAGAAAGCCATGGGCCGCGAAGATGTCTTGCGCGGCCTCACTACGCAGGAAGGTCTGGAAGCCTGTGACGTCCTCGCTGGCGCGCCCCTGTACTGTCGCGGCAAGATAGACGATGGGGCTATGCCCTTCGGGGTTGATGTTGTGCACCACATCGACACCGGCCTCGGCATCCGCGTCACTTTGGTAGACCACGCCAAGAGGTGCCTCTTTCCGGGCGACTAAGGCCAGTGCGGCCCGGACATTTTCCGTTTCGGCAAGATAGGGGCGCAGCACGGCCCAGATCCCGGTGTTCTGCATCCACTCGCGCGCGTAGATACCGGCGGGCACCGCTTCGGTCTGGCCAAGCGCCAATCGCTCGCCTTCAAGGCGGGCAAGCAAGGCGTCTGCGTCAGGTCCGGGCAAAGGCTCTGCACCGGTGGGTCCGACGAGGACCAGCGTGTTGCTCAGGATGATCTCTGTTGAACCTGCCTCGACCGCGCCTTGCGCCTCTAGCCACTCCATCCAGGCCGCGTTGGCGAGGATAATCACGTCTGCGGGCGCGCCTTGCGTGACTTGCCGCGCCATCAGGCCCGACCCACCGTAAGAGATGACGATATCAATCTCAGTCGCTGCTGCGACCTCGTCCAAAGCGCCTTGCAGGGATGCGGCGGCGAAAACGGTGACCTGTGCATGAGCCAAGGCCGGCGCAAGACAGGCCAAGGCGCTGCAAATGCTTAAGAAAAGGTGAAAAACCACGGTCATTGCCAGGAGTATTTCGCAGCGTATCTACCTTGGCAAGCCCAAGCGGCACCCTATATCTGCGTAAAGACAGAGTCTTCGCTACAACATGTTGGTCGAAAACCTCAAAAATCAGTGATTTTCATGGCGCTTGATGGATTTTAACCCTATTTTGTTGTAAGCAGCAGAGGTGGGTGGAGCGAAACGGGCAGGAAAGACCCCGGTGACCCAAGCAAAGATGAAACAATTACCTTTATCCGTTGAAATCACTGACAAACGTGACGTGCGCACTCAATTTGCGGCGCTGTGCTATCGTGTCAAAGATGACAAAACGCAGGTGTTAATGATCACGTCGCGGCGCACGGGACGATGGATTATTCCCAAAGGCTGGCCGATGGATGGCAAAACGCCGGCCGATTGCGCGCTGACCGAAGCCTGGGAAGAGGCCGGTGTCAAAGGCAAGGTGACGGGCGGGTGCCTGGCGCTTTATACCTATGTCAAGAGCATGGGCGGCGAGGACCCACTTCCCTGCGCGGTGATGGTCTACCCGGTGAAGGTAAAGTCCTTGGAAAAAATCTACCCCGAACATGGCGAACGCAAGCGCAAATGGCTAAGTCCCAAGGCCGCTTCCAAACTTGCTGATGAGCCGGAGCTGGCACATCTGTTGCGTAAATTTGACGCAAAACGGTTGATTGCCTGAGCTTCACAAAAGCTTCAAACTGTTTGCACTTTGCGCCAAAGGCATTAGGTGTGAAATCAGGCCAACAGGAGCACGTGACGCGTGATCAAGTTCACTTTGAAATGTGATCAGGAGCACAGCTTTGAAAGCTGGTTTCAATCCTCGGACGCGTTTGACAAGCTCATGCGCGCAGGGATGGTGACCTGCGCGGTCTGTGGCTCGGACACCGTTGAAAAGGCCATCATGGCCCCGACTGTCCGCGCCAGCCGAAAAGCGGCAGCGCCAACCGAAAGCCCGGATCCGGATCCGGCCTCTTTGTCCACGCCATCAAATGAGATGGAAAAAGCGCTTGCTGCGCTCAAGAAGCAGGTCGAAGCGAATTCAGAGTATGTGGGTATGAATTTCGCGTCGCAGGCGCGCGACATTCATGACGGACTTGTCCCGAACAGGGCCATCCATGGCGAGGCCAAGCCAGAAGAGGCCCGCAAGCTGATCGAAGATGGCGTACCCGTGGCCCCCCTGCCCTTCATCCCCAATCGCAAGACCAACTAGACCTCGGGCCTTGCCGCCCTCGTGAATTGCCGTAGGTTTTGGGGAACGGATCAGAGAGGTCGAGCTATGCATGTTCTCATTACAGGCGCCAATCGCGGCATCGGGGCAGCCTTGGCAGAGGCCTATGAAGCACGTGGTGCCACGGTGACCGGCACGTCGCGACAAGACGGCGCACAGACCTATCTGGACGTGACCAGCCCCGAGAGCCAAGAGGCACTGGCGCATAAGCTCGACGGGGTGGCAATTGACCTTCTGGTCTGCAATGCGGGGGTTTATCTCGACAAGGGCGAACAGCTGGCGAGCGGGTTTCCGGTGGACATGTGGGCCAAGGGCTTTGCTGCAAATGTCACGGGTGTTTTTCTCAGCATCCAGACGCTGTTGCCCAATCTACAGGCCGCAAAATCAGCCAAGATCGCCATTCTCTCGAGCACGATGGCGAGCGACACCCGCGCACCGGGCGGCAGTTATATCTACCGCGCCTCCAAGGCCGCCGCGCTCAATCTGGGCCGCAATCTCGCGGTGGATCTCAAACCTTTGGGCATTGCGGTTGGCATTTACCACCCCGGCTGGGTGCGCACCGACATGGGCGGCGATGCGGCGGACATTTCGGTTGCGGAGTCCGCGACTGGCCTGCTCGCGCGGTTTGATGCGCTTGATCTGACGTCAACGGGGTGCTTTCAGACCTGGGATGGGCGCGACCACCCGTTTTAGGCGCCGCGAAGGGTCGGCTGCGGAGGTTGAAACTCTGTCCTCAAGGATTTGCGCCCGGCAATGAGCTTTGCCTTGCCCTTCGCGGGCTTGCGCCGTAAACCGCCCCCGACATGATCCAAGGATCCAGGCCATGCCTTTGCTTGTGATGAAATTCGGCGGCACTTCGGTCGCCAATATCGACCGCATTCGCCGGGCGGCGAAACGTGTCGGCGTCGAGGTGGCCAAGGGATATGACGTGATCGTCATCGTGTCGGCCATGGCGGGGCGCACGAATGAGCTGGTCGGTTGGGTCGATGAGATCTCACCGATGTATGACGCGCGCGAATATGACGCGGTGGTCTCATCGGGTGAAAACGTCACGGCGGGCCTTATGGCGCTGACCTTGCAGGAGATGGACGTGCCTGCGCGCAGCTGGCAAGGCTGGCAGGTGCCGCTTCTGACCACCTCGGTCCATTCGGCGGCGCGGATTGAGGAAATCCCCACCGACAACATCAATGCCAAATTCGCCGAAGGGATGAAAGTTGCCGTCGTGGCGGGCTTTCAGGGCATCAGCCCGGAAGGGCGCATCACGACGCTGGGCCGGGGCGGCTCGGACACCACAGCTGTGGCCTTTGCGGCGGCCTTCGGGGCCGAGCGCTGCGACATCTACACCGATGTGGATGGTGTCTACACCACGGACCCCCGCATCACCGAAAAGGCGCGCAAGCTTGACAAGATCGCCTTTGAGGAAATGCTGGAACTAGCCAGTCTGGGTGCCAAGGTTTTGCAAACGCGCTCGGTCGAACTGGCGATGCGCTACAATGTGCGCCTGCGGGTGCTGTCGAGTTTTGAAGAGCAATCCGATAACGCGGGCACGCTTGTCTGTGCCGAGGAGGACATCATGGAATCAAACGTGGTCAACGGGATTGCCTATTCCCGCGACGAGGCGAAGATGACGCTTATCTCCGTGGCCGACCGTCCGGGGATCGCTGCTGCGATTTTCAGTCCGCTGTCGGAGGCGGGTGTGAATGTGGATATGATCATCCAGAACATCTCTGAAGAGGGTCGCACCGACATGACCTTTTCCTGTCCGACCAATCAGGTCGCGCGCGCGCAAAAGGCGTTGCAGGCGGCCAAGGATTCGGGCGACATCAATTATCATGATCTGGTCGCGGACACCGATGTGGCCAAGGTCTCTGCCGTGGGGATCGGGATGCGCAGCCAATCGGGCGTTGCGGCGCGGATGTTTGAAACGTTGCGCGATGAAGGCATCAACATCAAGGTGATTGCCACCTCAGAGATTAAAATTTCGGTTCTCATTGATCGCAAGTACATGGAACTTGCTGTTCAGGCCCTGCACGACGCCTTTGGGTTGGACAAGGCGGCCTGATCCCCTGCATGGTGCAAGTAAGGCCCCTCTGACTCGCGGCGGGGCGGATTGGGACGGGCCATGACGACCGAGTTTCAAACGGATACCAGGCAGATGCTTGGGCGCTTGCGCGGTGTCATGTCAGAGGACGCCGCAGGGCAAGCGCGCCTTGACCGGATCACGTCGCTGATTGCGCAAGAAATGCACACCGAAGTGTGCTCGATCTATCTGTTTCGCGATGAAGACACGCTTGAGCTTTGTGCAACCGAAGGTCTGAACCCGGATGCGGTTCACCAGACGCGGATGAAGCTGGGGGAAGGCCTGGTGGGGCGCGTGGCGCGCTCTGGCACGCTTGTGAACACCGATGACGCGCCTTCCACCAAAGGATTCCGTTACATGCCGGAAACCGGCGAAGAGGCCTATACCTCTTTTCTTGGTGTGCCGATCCAGCGGCTGGGTGAAACGCTTGGTGTCCTTGTTGTGCAATCCAAAGAGGCGCGGGTCTTTTCCGACGAAGAAATCTACGCCGTCGAAGTTGTCGCCATGGTGATCGCCGAAATGGCCGAACTGGGGGCTTTCGTGGGCGAAGGGGCTGCGATGTCTGCACGCCACCAGCAGCCGGTGCTCTTTCGCGGTGGCACGGCCCAGGAAGGCGTCGCGCAGGGGCATGTATGGCTGCACGAGCCAAGGGTCGTGATCACCAACCCGATCGCCGATGATCCCGAAACCGAACTCCAGCGCCTGCAAGAGGCGGTCGAAACCTTGCGGGTCGGCGTGGACCGTATGCTATCGACAGCGGCGAGTGGCGACAAAGAACAGCTTCAGGTTCTCGAGGCCTACCGGATGTTTGCCAATTCCAAAGGCTGGATGCGGCGCATGGAAGAGGACATTGCCCGCGGCCTTTCCGCAGAAGCAGCTGTTGAGAAAGAACAATCCGCAGCGCGGGCTCGTATGACGCAGGTCAGTGATGCCTATCTGCGTGAACGGCTGAATGACCTTGATGATCTCAGCAACCGTCTTTTGCGTATCCTGACCGGCCAGGGCGCGGAAACCGGTGCCGAGATGCCCGATGACCCGATCCTCATTGCCCGCAATATTGGGCCTGCGGAGCTTCTGGATTATGGCCGCTCACTGAAGGGCATCGTGCTTGAGGAAGGCTCTGTCGGCAGCCACGCGGCCATCGTAGCGAGAGCGCTTGCGATACCGTTGGTGATCCATGCCGGGCGGATCACGACCGAAGCGCTGAACGGTGATTTCATCCTTGTCGACGGAGAACAGGGCGTTGTGCACCTGCGCCCCGATGACAGTGTGATCAGCGCATTTCGCGACAAGATGGCCATGCAGGCCCAGGCGCAGGAGCGCTACGCATCCATTCGCGAAAAACCCGCCCAAACCCTTTGTGGCAAGCGCATTACGCTGATGATGAATGCCGGGCTTATGGCGGATCTGCCAAGCCTCGAAAGCTCTGGTGCGGAAGGCGTGGGGCTTTTCCGGACCGAGCTGCAGTTTCTCGTGCGGTCGAAGATGCCCAAACGGGCCGAATTGAGCGAGATTTATGCCCGTGTGATCGAGGCGGCCAAAGACATGCGAGTGTGTTTCCGGACGCTTGATATCGGATCGGACAAGGTGCTGCCCTATATGCGCGCGGTAGATGAGCCCAACCCGGCGCTTGGTTGGCGCGCGGTGCGCGTGGCGCTTGACAAGCCCGGTGTGATGCGGATGCAGCTTCAGGCCTTTGTGCGGGCGGCTGCGGGGCGGCCTCTGACGGTGATGTTCCCTTTCATTGCCCAGCGCGAAGAGTTTTCGCTGGCACGCGCCGAGATGGATAAGGCGCTTGAGCGGGAACGCATTCTTGGCCACCCGTTGCCCGCGCAGCTAGAAGTGGGCGCGATGCTTGAGACACCGTCTCTCGCCTTTGCGCCGGACAGCTTTTACGAAGAGGTCGATTTCCTGTCGATTGGAGGCAATGACCTCAAACAGTTCTTCTTTGCGGCTGACCGCGAGAATGAGCTGGTGCGACGGCGCTACGATACGCTCAATGTCAGCTTTCTGACTTTTCTCGAACAGATCATAAACCGCTGTCAGACCCATCACACACCGCTGTCCTTCTGCGGCGAAGATGCAGGGCGCCCTGTTGAGGCCGCCTGTTTCGCTGCCATTGGCCTGCGGGTTCTGTCCATGCGCCCGGCCTCAATCGGGCCGGTTAAATCTGTCCTGCGGCGCACCAACCTTGACGAACTGAAAGCCGTGATCGACGAGGCCCGCCAAAGCGGCGTGATGTCCGTGCGGCCTGCCGTGATGGGGTATCTGAAGGAAAAGCTCTGAGCTGTCTTGCGCTCAGGCACGTTTCACGGGTGGTTGTTCGACAAGTTTCCGAAACTCATCCACCAGCACATCGTGATCCCTGTCTGCCTCGATCGCCAGACGGCGCAGACCGAAATGCACATGGGCCATCTGCTGATAATAGCTGGTATAGGCATAGTTCGTGGCGGCCCCTGCCGCGGCCCCCAGGACAGGCACGGTTTGTGCGGCAAGTTTTTGACCCAGGACCGTGGCCAAGCGCGGCGCAACCCGTGAAATAAGCGCCTGCACCGCTGTGCCGGTCACCGCCACGCGGGTGCTCAGAAACGCCAGATCCGAGCCATCATCGTGATCGAGCGGACCTGCGGCGGCAAAAATCTGGATGCAATCGTAATGAACACCCGGCTCGGCGGGGTCAAACCCGTGTTCGACGGCGACATCCTGAATGGCGCGCAAAAGCACAGTTGTTGTCACCGGCAATTCGGCCAGTGCTGTTGGCAGCCCGCCCATGCCACCGGCCGCGCCCATCGCGGTGCTGAGCGCGCGGCTCCACCAACCGGGAGCGTCCGAAACAACATCGCGCGACCGGTGAGCGGCCTGCATGGCCGCGCGCAACGCCTGTTCGGTGGCTTCGCCAAGCCGGTTACGCACTGGGTCCGGCAAGCGCGACAACAAGGTCTCGGCCTGCCCGCCGATGAGATTGAGCATCTGAATGCCCAGATTGCCCGCCCGCGCGTGGCGCATGGCAAGATCTTTCAGCCGTGTCTCAACGTCATGGGATGTCGGCACCGCAGACAGGATTTCGGGCAAGGTATCCTCTGGCATGTGCTTTAGATCGTGGCTGAACACACAAGAATCAAGCGTTTCGCGTGACCTGGCCGTGAATTCCCTGCCAGGCCCCGTCTTTGAGTGCCACGCCCAGGACACGCTCTGGATTTGTTGGCGGCGGCATCTCGACGCCCGCAAGCCGTGCAAAACCGAAGCGCCCGTAATAGGGCTCATCACCTACTAGCATGGCCCGATCCCAACCGGCATCGCGCGCTTTTTCAAGCACATCCCGGATGAGATAGCCCCCCAAACCTTCGCCTTGGCGCGTGGGGTGAACGGCGATGGGGCCCAGCAGAATAGCCGATGCCGTCGCAACGCGAACCGGCCAGACGCGAATGGCGCCCGCCAGAATGGCGTCAGGGTCGCGCGCGACAAGACAAAGCGAAGGCACGGCGGACACGCCTTCGCGCAGACGGTAAGACGACAAAGCCTCACGGCCCGGTGCAAAGCAGAGGTCATAAAGCGCCTCGACTTCCCACCAGTCGTCTTTTGTCTCCTGCGTCAGCTCAAACACCGCGACCCTTTCAAAAACCGGTAGATCGCGGCCTAGCATGGGGTTAGGTGTGTTTCCACATGCAAACACTTGCCCTTGCGGCAAAAATCCCGAGGTGTCTTATGTTCTATCGTCCCGAAGACGGCCATGGTCTGCCGCATAACCCGTTCAACGCCGTGGTCTCGCCGCGCCCGATCGGCTGGATTTCCACGCGGGGCACGGACGGCTCGGAAAACCTCGCGCCCTACTCCTTCTTCAACGCCGTGGCCTATGTCCCGCCACAGGTGATGTTTGCCTCGACCTCGGCCAAACCTGACCGGGGCGATACCAAAGACAGCGTGGCCAATATTCGCGATACCGGCGTGTTTTGCGTCAACATCGTCGAATTTGCCATGAAGGACCTGATGAACCAGACATCGGGTGCCTGGGACAAAGGCGTTGATGAATTTGACGATGCAGGCATTGCACGTGATGCCTGCGAGACGATTGCCTGCTCGCGGGTTTCAGACGCGCCAGCCGCGCTTGAGTGCAAGCTCACGCAAATCGTGCAACTCCCGGGCGAGGCGAATTTCGTCGTGCTGGGCGAAGTTACGGGGATACATCTGCGGGATGATTGCCTGAAGGATGGCATCTTCGACGTGCTGAGCTACAACCCGCTCGCGCGCATGGGCTACAAGGATTACACGGTGGTGCGCGACAAGTTCCCGCTGAGCCGTCCTGGCGAGTAGCCCAGTCTTCTCGCTGGAAATAACCCGGGGGAGGCGCCCGTAGGGCAACGGGGAAGCCCCCTATTTGCTGTAATAGTCGCGATACCAGGCAACAAACTTGCCGATGCCGTCGCGCACATCGGTCTGCGGACGGTAGCCGGTCAGGGATTGAAGAAGGGTCGCGTCCGCCCAAGTGGCGGGCACGTCGCCTTTTTGCATCTCCATCATGTTCCGCTGGGCAGGCACGCCAACGGCCTCTTCGATGGCATCCACAAAATCCAGAAGGCGCACGGTTTGCGAGTTGCCGATATTGACGATGCGGTAAGGCGCAACGGGCGACAGGCTGTCGCCCTCGGCGATATCCCCGGGCTCTGCGGGACGTTCGGGGACGGCATCCATCAAGAGCCGGATACCGCGCACGAGATCGGTCACATAGGTGAAATCACGGTGCATGTCGCCGTGGTTGTAGATGTCGATGGGCCGCCCATTGAGAATGGCGTCTACGAATTTGAAGTAGGCCATATCGGGGCGCCCCCAAGGTCCGTAAACCGTGAAGAACCGGAACATGGTCGTGGGCAGGTTCCACAGATGCGCATAGGCGTGACCCATGGATTCGCACGCCTTTTTGGTGGCCGCATAGATCGTCATCTGCGTGTCGGCTTTCTGGGTTTCGCGATAGGGCATGTCGGTTTCTGCGCCATAAGCAGAGGAGGTGGAGGCCATCAGCAAATGCCGCACCTCATGGCGACGCGCGGCGTCCATGACGTTGAATGTCCCCACGACATTGGCATCAATATAGGCGCGGGGGTTCTCAAGGCTGTAGCGCACACCCGCCTGGGCGGCGAGATGCACGATGATGTCGGGCGCACAGGCATCGATGGCGGCATCAACAGCCTGCTGGTCTTCTAGCATGGCCTCGGTGGCAGCGAAGCCTTGATTTTGCGACAACATCTGGTGGCGACGATGTTTCAGGGTCACATCGTAATAATCCGTCATTCCATCCAGGCCATGCACCTGCATGCCTTCGTCAAGCAGCAGCTGCGCCAGATGATAGCCGATAAACCCGGCAGTGCCGGTGATGAAGACTCTGGTCATGCGGATCGGTCCTTGCCGGTTATGCCCGGCCTAGCGATACCGATCCGAACCAGATGGCACAAGGCGCTCCTTCGCCTCTGACATCAACGCAGTGCTGTCGTCCTGGCGCGTTGCGGGGCGTACCATCGGGACAATCGCGCGATCTGTTTCACTTTCCGCCCGTTGACGCATGTCCGGGGTAAAAGCCATCTGGCATCCGCGACCGGCTGATTTTGCTTCATAAAGCGCAAGATCGGCATCCTCCATCAGGCGATCCAAAGCCGGGCTGTCGTAATCACGGCTCAGCGTTGTACCGATGCTGCCGGAGATGCGGCAGACCTGCCCGTTGAACAGGATCGGATCTTCCAGACGTTCGATCAGGCGCGCGCCGATCTGTGCGATATCGTCCGTGCGGGCAATCGGTGCGAAAATCAGCACAAACTCATCCCCGCCGGCGCGAATGATGGTATCTGTGGACCGGGTCTCTTCCCGCAGGATCGCGGCGACTTCCTGCAAAACATGATCGCCTGCAGCATGGCCCAGCGTGTCGTTCACGGATTTGAAGTAATCAAGATCGAGCTGCATAAGCGCAAAATCTTCTTCAATATCGATGAGGCGTTCCACGACCGGTTCAAGGACGCGGCGATTGCAAAGCCCGGTCAACGTGTCTGTGAAGGCCCTTTCCTCGGCCGCGATCTTGGCGCCTTGCAAACGTGCATTAAGCTTGCGGGAGGCCTCCATCGCAGCCGATTTTGCTTCCACCAGGTAAAGAAGCTCAACCGTTAGGTCGGTGATGGCGAAATCCGCGCTGCTCAATTCAAAATCCCGAACCGCATCGATCACGGAAATGCCGAAAGACAGATTCACGATTGCACCACCCGCCTCTTTGATGGCGCCGTCATCGGGCAACGCAACAAGAACGCCCTTCATGTCTACCTGAGATGCCGTCCGAAGGGTCAAGTGCAGTCTTTGACCCTGCGCTTTCAGCAGATCCGCGGTGTTGGGAGACAGCTTGGGGCGCTTCAACTCGAACACTTCGAGAAACCGCCTGCCCTCGATCCTGTCGGCCCCGACGACCTTTTTCATGGTCGGCCCGGCATGGGTGATGTGCCCGGTCTTGCTGATGACGACATGCAGCGGACAGAGAATGTCGAGCAGCGCCTCGCCGGTGGTTGCTTGTGTTGCTGTCATGACGCGATTGCCCCAAGTTCGAAGGCCCGTCCTTCCGAGAAGGCCTTTTGCAGGATCTGCACCGAGATGATTTCGGTGCCGCCGCGCCCGCCCTTGTGGTCGAGCAGAACAAGCGCGCCATAATCGTCCGCCAAAGCCCGCAAAAGACCAATCAGAACATGCCCGAATTCAACAGGACCCCCCGTGGCGTCGCGAACGACCACAGAAAATTGACCAAGGTTATGCTCTCTTAGATCAATCTCGGGCAATTTGAGATCGTCAAGCGCCAGACGCGCGCGCGCCGGCAAATCATTGAGAGATTGAAGAAATTCAACGAAATCACTTCCCGAGAACCGCAGCAAGCGGCGCAGTGCTTCGGCGCTCGGATGGGACACCAGAAAGGTGCCGATATCTTCCAGAATGTCCGTGCGGCTTTTGCCAAGACGCTCCACCAGCTCGGCAAGGACTTGGTCTGTCACCCAGTCCTCATAGGTCAGCATGGCCTCAAATTCGGTAAAGCCAAGATCCAGCTTTTTGGTTAGCGCCACCCAGTCTTTGCTGCCGTAGGTGTGGCGTACAAACATTTCGATGGCTCGATTGATCAGCCCGTGCATGATCGTCTCCGGCAATGTCCACTGCCACTGTCGCAGGCCGATATTAACAAGCTGTAAATGTCTGATTTACAATTATCTACAAAGCCTTACCGGCATCAGAAGTCCGTTGGCGCACCACCTTCTTCCTTGCGCCGCGCGACGAAACTCGCCAGCTCTTCTCGGATGGCCTCATCGATTTTCGGCGCTTCAAACCCGCCGATGATATCTCGAAACGTCTGATGCGCACGTTGCGCGGACCAAATGCCACCTGCGGCGTCCCAAGCCTCAAAATTGCGCCAATCGCTCAGGAATGGTTGGTAAAACGCGGTGGTGTAACGGTCTTGGGTGTGTTGGATGCCGAAGAAGTGGCCCTGATCACCGACCTCCTGAATGGCGTCGAAGGCGATATCGTCTGGACCGGTCTGCGTGATGACCGGATCGAGATAGCGCTGAATATGCTGCAGAATCTCACAATCCATGATGAACTTCTCCGGGCTGGCAATAAGTCCGCCCTCAAGCCAGCCGGCAGCGTGATAAACCATATGCGCGCCCGATTGCACCGCCGACCAAAGGCTGTTCGAGGTTTCCCACATCGCCTGTCCATCGGGCACGTTGGCCGCACAGACACCAGAGGCGCGCATCGGTAGGCCATAAAACCGCGCCATCTGGCCGGTCATTTGAGTCGCCCGCATGTATTCGGGTGTGCCAAAGGCTGGCGCACCGGATTTCATATCCACGTTCGATGTGAAGGTGCCGATGGCGCAGGATGCGCCGGGGCGAATGATCTGCGCCAGAACAATGGCACAAAGCCCCTCGGCCAGTGACTGCGCCACGGCACCGGCCATCGTCACAGGCGCCATCGCCCCGGCCAGCGTAAACGGTGTTACCACCAATCCCTGATTTCGTCTCGCCAGACGCATCCAGCCATCAAGCATCGGGTAATCATGCTTCAGCGGCGAGGTGGAGTTGATGTTGGAATACATCTTCGGGCTGGCCTCAAACTCTTCATCGGTATGGCCCCCCGCGATCCGCACCATCTCCATCACGTCCTCGACCCGCTCTTTGCCAAGGCAGTAGGCATGCGCCACCTTGTCGGTCAGCGTCAGCTTGTCATAGAGCACATCAAGATGGCGGATGCTGGCATGAATGTCCTGCGGCTCCACCGGATAGCCGCCGACAAAGTGGATACAATTGAAATACTGGCTTAGTTTCAGAAGGTTGGCGCACATCTCGCGCGTGCCGGTAACCTTCTTGCCAATCTGCATATCCCAATAGCTGGGCGGTGATGAGACGTTGCCGAAGTTGAGATGCTTGCCCCCGATGGTGATGGTCCGCTCGGGATTGCGGGGCGTGATGGAGAATTCGGACGGCGCTTTGCCAACCATCTCCATCACGAAATCGCGGCCCATGCGCACGTTTTCACCGTCAATCGTGCATCCCCCGGATCCGCGCAGAACCTCGATCGCTTCGGCGTTCAGAAACTGAATGCCAATTTCTTCAAGTATGCGCATGGCGCCGTTGTGAATGGCCTGGATGCTGTCTTCGTCCAGCGGCTCGATGGGCTGATCGATATTGATCGGCGGATTCCAGGGCATCTGGTCAATGATCTCCACGCCACGCCTAGCGGCATTGCCCGCGCGCCCACCACCGCGTCGCCCCCGTGTCGGTGCCTCTGCCATGATCCCGGCCCTCCATGCTGGTCTGATCTTATGCAAGCACCGGGCTCGCACACAGGTTTGTCCTTTTGCGACAAATCCTGTCGTTAGAGACTTATGCCAGCGGCCGAGTGGACTGGCGTCGCAGGTGTATCAGGTAAAGACCAAGGCTGATCACCACAATCGCGCCACCGACAAGCATCGCAAGCGTCGGCATCTCGCCGACCCCAAGCCAGACCCAGAAAGGCCCAAGCACGGTTTCCAGAAGCATGATGAGGCTGACATTGGCGGCCAAAGTATGTCGCGCCGAAAGCGAGAGCAGAAAGAAGGACAGCGGCAAAACCAGGAGACCTGTCACCGCCATGGCCCAGACCGCACCCTGCATCATCTGTCCCGGGCCTGTGATGATCCAGCCCAGCGCCCCGGCAATCCAGGCTCCGATCCCGATTGCAAGCAAGATGGGCAGATCGGGCTGCGCGCGCAAAGTGACGAAATTGAGCGCCAGAACGAAGGCGACCCCAAGGCCAAAACCCGCTCCGGCAAGAAGCCGCCAATCCAAGGTAGACGCCCCGTGACCACCGCCCATGACCGCCACGCCAATTCCAATCATAACGGCGAAAATGGTAGCCCAGGTTGCCGCGGAAGTGACCTCTTTTGTGACAAAGCGGCTGAGCAGCGCGGAAAAGATCGGTACCGCCGCGACACCCATGAGCACAACCGCAGCAGGCGCGTTCGCAATCCCCAGACAAAAGAGCGTTGAGTTAAAGACTTGCGCAAGGATGATCAGAACCCCGGAACCGGTGCGCAAGCGGGCCATATCTGCCAGGCGGTTCTGGCTCAGAACCAGCCAGGCCAGCACCATCATCGAGCCCATGAAAAGCCCGCGCCAGCCCGCCATCTGAAAGCCCTCCATGCCTGAAAGCCGCATCAAAAGTGCATCCGGCGTCAGGATGAGCGTGCCAATCAGTGCCAGAAGGATCCCAAAAAGCGGCGATTTTGTCATTCAGCAAGCCAAGCCGGGATATGGCCGATATCAGGAAAGATAACATCGGCGAAAGGGGCAAGATCAGCCGTTTGCGCGGTTCCGGTCAGAACACCGATCGCATGCATACCCGCCGCGCGCGCCGCCAGCAGATCATGCGTGCTGTCGCCGACCATCGCGACGCGGGCTGGTGGCAAACCCATTTCCCGGGCAAAGGCCAGACAAGGCTCTGGTGATGGTTTGGCGCCATGCCCGGAATCAAATCCGGCAATGAAATCGAAAAACTCGGTCACACCTGCGGCCCCCAGATGGGCGCGCGCGCCGTATTCGGTATCATTTGTCATCACGCCAAGAGAGATTCCCTGCGACGCGAGACCTGTAAGAAACGGCGCAAGCGGCACAGTCTCTGCCTGTGGCGCGGTTGACGATGTGTGCATGAGGTAGTCCTCAAGCTCTTCCACGGACCGGTCCGTGATCGCCTGCGCCACACATTCGGCCGCCTCGCGATTGGTGCCTGCAATAATTGGGCTTGAAGCTGCAAACTGACCTTTTACCAGATCGTAATGCATTGCGTTGGCCAGCCGGACGCGCAGCTCTTTGTCGCCCGTGCTCAGGCCGTCGATGATTTGGCCGGCCCAACTGCTCCATGTGGTGTGGAAATCAAACAGGGTGCCGTCCTTGTCAAAGAGCAGCCCGTCAACCTTTCTTGCCATGTCGCTTACCATTTCCGCCTTATGTCCAGTTGACCTCTGCCCCGCCCGGCAGGGCCATGCGCGCGCGCATCGGGGCTTCGTTGGGATGCCCGTAGGCGGCGCAAAACGCGATCACCCAGCTGTCATCCATCATCAGGAAATCAAGAATTGAGGCAAGAAAATCAGAGTCTTGAGCCCGATCCCGCAAATCATCCCGGCCTGTGCCAGTCGCCGACATAAAGTTGTCGAGCAAATCGTCGCTTGCCGCCAGCCATGCCAGCACCTCAAGCGCGAGGGTTTCAGCAGCCTCTTGCGCGGCGCTCATTGGGCTTAACTCCATGAAAGGTTTTCTTAACCAATGCCATGGATAGTCCAAGCCATAAATCAATGGCAAGTACGAAGGGCAGTTTCCAGATGACCGGTGACATCTTGATTGTTGACAGCATCTCCAGCAATCGCATCGTTCTCAAAGTCAAACTATCATCGGCCTTCTATTCGATCTTTCAGGCCTCGACTGCGCAAGAGGCTCTGAGCGCCTGCGCCCGCGAAAAGCCCGATCTCATCCTCGTTTCCTCGGAACTGGCCGATATGGCGTTTGGGGATTTCGTAGATCGTATCAAAGCCTGCCCTGAGCACAAAAACACACCGGTCATTGCGCTTATCAACGATGATAATGCAGAGACCCGGCTGCGGTTGTTTCGATTGGGGGCAACAGATGTCATTTCGGAACCGGGTGACGATGCGGTCCTATTGGCGCGGCTGCGCACCATACTGCGCGATACGCATGGTCAGGCTGATCTGGGATTGCAACCTGACACGGCAGAGGTTCTGGGGTTTTCTGAAAAGAGTGCTGCCTTTGCGCGCCGTGGGCGAATTGCGGCACTTTTGCCGCGAATGGCAAGACAATCCGGCACGCGTCACGTCACCCAACAAAAGATCGGCTTCTATAGTGCGCTTGCTTCAAAAACCGCACATCAGATTGAGCGGTATGACATGCCGGCAGGTGGCGCACTCCGACAGCTCAAGGCGGAACCTGACGCCGTCCTTCTTGACCTCGGAAACGACCCTTCGGCGCCAAACCTGGGCCTTCTGTCCGCACTTCGCACTGCACCGAAAACACGCAACGCCAAAATCATCGCGCTGACGGATTACGCCAAGGCACCTATCGCGGCGGCGGCGCTGGATATGGGGGCGCATGACGTCATTGATTTTGACACACACATCACCGAAGTCGACCTGAGGCTGAACCGGCAAATCAGACGCAAACTGGACGACGACCGCATTCTCGCTGGCCTTCGTACAGGTCTGCGCGCTGCGGTGACCGATCCGCTCACCGGCCTTTACAACCGGCGCTTTGGCATGAGCCAATTGGACAGGCTTATGGTCGAAACCGCGCAAAGTGCCGGCTCAATGGCGGTGATCCTTGCCGATCTAGACCATTTTAAATGGATCAATGATCGTTTTGGCCACGCTGTCGGCGATGCGGTTCTGAAAGAAGTCTCCCGGCTTATCACTTCGGAATTGCGAAATGAGGGCATTGTGGCGCGAATTGGGGGTGAAGAGTTCCTGATCCTGCTGCCGGGCGTCAGTGATGTCCGGGCAAGACAAGTGGCCCAGCGCATCCGACGCGCCGTCAGCAAGGCATCCCTGACCGTTGGCGGTGGCATACCCGCCATTGACGTCACCGTGAGCCTTGGCGGGGCTATTGCCGATTGCTCGGATCATCAATGCCCGCCGATGCCAGAAACAATGTTCCAACTCGCAGATCAGGCGCTTTACGGATCGAAATCAAACGGGCGTAACACGGTGACCTTCCGCTGAAGGCCCTTCACCCACAGCATCTAGCGGCGACGCTGTATCTGTTCCTCGATGCGGTCCGCCAAAGTAGCGCGTTCGGTATCACTCATGGTTGAGAGATGATCCGACACCACGGACTGAACCGTATCGAACCGCTGCCCGAGAAGATCACGCATATTGACCAGCTTTGCCGTCACCGCCGCCTCGTCATAGGGCGTCGCGCGCAAGACTTCAGCCAGCTCTGCCATCAGACGGCGTTGCGCGCCGCGCGCATCACCATCGGCAATAAAGGCCATCGCCATCCGGCGTTTGAGGATCCGTTGATCTTCTTCACTAAAGGCGCGGGTGAGCGGCCCGCCGAACCGGTCTGCGTGACCACCCCCGCGCCATTTCCCCCCGCCAGTCAGGATGGCCCCCAGAAAGGCCCCGATGATAAGCAGGTTAAACGCCAGTGAGATGACCAGCGTTACCCGCATCCAACGCGGCGCACCCGGCGGCGGCGATTGCGGCACGGGCTGCGTCGAATTTTCCTCTACCATCACAACATCTCCTCAAAAAGACCAAAGCCGCTTTCAACCGAAGTCGCGCCGTCTGTGTCACCCTGATCTATCAACAGATCCTGCGCCATAAGCGTGAGCGCGTTCGGCGGCGCGATCCCAAGCCACAAGCCCATAGCAGCCGCACTTGTGAGGCTCGCCGCCGCAGGCCAGCCTCCAAGCATACTCAGAACAGATCGAATCCCCTGCTGGGATAGTCCTGGTCGCTGACGTTCCATCTTTTGCATAATAGACGCCTGAACATCGGCAGCATCGGCTGCGACCCGCGCCAAAAGCGCGTCGTCGGGCTTGGCAGCATGGCGGCGCGCGGCGTCAAAATGCGCGTCAAGAAACGCCTCATCGGGCGTCTTTGATGTCTTTTTCCCAGATGTCATTCCGAATACCCCAACTCTTCGCTTTGTCCTCTTAACTGGGCGCTCAACGCCCTTTTGCCCCGCGCAATCAGGCTTTCAACCGCCTCAATGCTTAGCTCCATGACCTCGGCAATCTCGGGATTGCCAAGCTCTTCTATGTGGCGCAGCACAACGGCCTGGCGCTGACGCTCTGGCAGCGCATCAAGTGCGTGCTGCAGCGCCTCTGCCCGTGCCGTCTCTTGCAGCTGCTCGGGCGCGCCGCTGCTCCCATCCGCCGGATCGCCTGCGGCTTCGAGCGGCGCAAGGCGCTTGGCCCGTCGAAGCCGGTCAATGCACAGGTTGGCAACCACCCGGTAAAGCCATGTCGTCACCTTTGCTCTGTCCTGTTGCCACTCCGGGGCCTGACGCCACAAACGCAGCATCGCTTCTTGCGTGACATCTTCGGCCTCGGTGCGGTTTCCCAAAAGACGAAACGCATGGGCCATGACCCGAGGGGTCAACCGACTGGTCAGCAATGCAGCCGCCTTGCCATCCCCGTTGGCAAAGAGCACCAGAAGCGCCTCATCGGATGCGTCCTGCAAGGGGTCCGGCTGTGCTGTCATACTGCCCTGAGTATCCTGCGCCTTATCCAACACCGTCAATCATGCATGCGCAGCGCCCTGATCCGGGCGCTGCGCCGTCTTTGTCAGTCTGCCGTCCTTTCGCGGGATTTGCGATGCTCGGCAAACCGTTTCTTCATCTGCTCGAATTCAGGTTTTGAGACGGCACCGTTCCCGTCGCTGTCCGCCCGATCGAAGAAGCGGTTACCACGCCCTTCGGAGATTTCCGCAAGGCTGATGGCGCCATCACGATTTTCGTCAAGGCGCTGGAACATCCTGTCAGCGAAACGCTCAGCGCGATCCTGGCCGCGCACCACGACCTCATCGCGCGACAAGAGCCCGTCGCCGTTGGTATCGGCCTTGGCAAAGCGACCCGCCCGGTGGCTGTCAAACTCGGCGCGGCTCACCTCGCCGTCGCCATTGGCATCCAGTGCCTCGAAACTGTGTTTGGGGCCATGAGGCTCCGACGCCGCAAATCCCTGCACAGCGCCGCCCAAGACAATCGAAACCGCCAGGGCACCAATTAGAAAAACGTTATTCATTGTAGTGTTCTCCATTCTGAATATCCGTCACTCGATTGCGTGTTCGCCTCTTCGGACGCTTCACATGGCCTTCTACGTCCGGGCGCCGTCTTTCCGTCGCAGGGTCTGCCGTTTTTTTGAACGGGTCCCCAGAAGAAGCGCCAAACCCTTTGCGACATCGCGACGCGGTGGCGGTTTGTCTGGTTCAACTTCTCTGGAACTTACGCCAAACACACTTCATTGATCGACGAGGTGCGACATGAGTGATGTACAGGCACAGCAGGCCGAGCGCGAACTCTGGCCAGCGGTGCGAAAAGGCTTTCGGCGGAAATGCCCTAAATGCGGCAGCGGACCTTTGATGAAGAGTTATCTGAAGGTGCGTGACACCTGCACGGTTTGCCGTGAAGAGCTGTCGCATCATCGCGCCGATGACGGGCCTGCCTATCTGACCATCCTGATCGTCGGGCATCTCATGGCGCCGCTCCTGCATGTGGTTTTCACCACCTGGCGGCCTGATCCGATTTTGCTTTTTACGATATTCGCTATTGGATGCGTCACCCTATCGCTTTACCTATTGCCGCGACTGAAAGGGGCAATCGTGGGCTTCCAGTGGGCGCGCATGATGCATGGCTTCGGAACAACCGGCTGACCCTTTCCAATTGGAAGGGTTTGCATGAGCAACGCTGAGACCATCGACAAGACGGCCATCCGAGACGCGGCGACCGTGATCGTTCTGCGCGACCGGGCCACGCGTCCAAAGGTCCTGATGGGGCAGCGCGGCGCAAAAGCCGCCTTCATGCCAAACAAGTTTGTTTTTCCCGGCGGGGCGGTTGATGCCGGCGATGCGGACATTCCACTGGCAAGCCCGCTGCCCGCACTTTGTGCGGGTCGGTTGCGCGAAGACAGCGCACGGGATCTAAGCCACGCGCTTGCTGCGGCCACGATCCGAGAGTTGTGGGAAGAAACCGGACTTATCCTTGGCACGCCCGGCGCGTGGCCGTCGCTTCCCGCGCCCGATTGGGCCAGTTTTGCCGAAACCGGGCATGTGCCCACGGCAGAGGCGCTGCAATTTGTCTTCCGCGCCATCACGCCACCCGGACGTCCGCGCCGTTTCGATGCGCGTTTCTTCTTGATTGATGCCAACGCCATTGCCAGCGATCTGGATGATTTTTCCGCCGCTTCAGAAGAGCTTAGCCATCTGCAATGGATCCCTCTTTCGGAAGCGCGCAGTTTCGATCTTCCGTTCATCACCGAGGTCGTGCTCGCGGAAATCGAAGCTCGGGTGCATGACACCGCCCCGCCCGAAACGGTGCCTTTTTTCCGCAATGACGATGAGGCAAGTCTGTTTCTGCGTTTGCGGGGCATTCAGCCGACGAATGCCGATTAACCCAGGATCACCAAGGCGATGATGCTGGCGCTCAGAAGCGCCATGCCAAAGACCTCTCGCGCGGTGATTTTTTCTTTGAAAAAGAGGACCGAGGCCATGATTGAGAAAATCACCTCAACCTGCCCCACGGCGAACACATAGGCTGCGTTTTGCAACGTGAAGGCCGTAAACCAGCCAATGCTGCCCAGCATGCTCATGAACCCCATCCAGATCGCTTTTGAGCGCGCCGCCCAGACACGTGACAGCTCTCCTGGCTCGCGCCAGCGCAGGTAAAGCGACATACCGATGCTTTGAGAAGCCGTGACCGCCGCGACGGATACCATGGCGCGCAAGAAGGCGTCGTCTGACGCCACCTCAAGCGTCGCACCGCGATAGGTCACTGCCGAGATCGCAAAGAAAGCGCCAGAGACAAGCCCAAGGCCGGCTGCCCGGTTGAAAAACCGCCGGGTCCAGCCCGTCGCGCCATCTGGCGGGTCTGACAGGACAAGAACCCCGATCAGCCCCAGAAAAATCGCCAGAAAGGCCGCCGCGCTGATGTGATCTCCGAGAAGGATGAAGCCCACAAGCGCTGTCTGGATCACTTCGGTTTTCTTGAACGTGATGCCAACCGCGAAATTGCGCTCGGCAAACAAAAGCACCACGCACCACGTGGCCAGGATCTGGGCGAGTCCGCCAACAAATACGTACCCCCAGAACCGCGGCCCCACATCCGGCAGGCCGTCCCCAACCCAAAGCGTGTAGGCCAGTACTGTGCAGGCCGCGAGCGGCGCGGCATAGGCAAAGCGTGCAAAGGTTGCACCCAAAGCGCTCAGCGTGCCCATGCTCAGCGACTTTTGCAGCATGAAGCGCAGCGTCTGAAACAGTGCCGCCATGATGGAGAGGAAAATCCAGGGCTCTAGCATGAGCCCCTCTTGCCCGAGAATTACTCGGCAGGCCAGTCCGATTGCGGGCGCAGCGGATGCGGCACCGGATCTTTGGCACGCAGCAGATGCGAGCGGAAGATCTCCGAATAAGAGCCGTAGTAATAGCCTTCGTTGCGGCGCAGATAATGCTCTTTCTTGCCGCGCCAGAGCGCCGGCAGGTCATACCAGGCCACCTGCGGGTGCATATGATGCACAACATGCAAGTTGTTGTTCAGGAAAAGGAAGGACAAAAGCCCGCCACCTTCGACCACAACAGTGCGCCCACTGGCCCGGTCATGCGCGCGATGCTCCAGGAAGGTGCGGATCTTGATGATGCCAAACCCTGCATAGGCACAGGCAAGATAGGCCCAAAGCGGCATGGGCGACACGACCACCAGACAAAGCACAACCGCTATCGCCGGAACATGCAACGCCCAGGCTATGGCGACAGGCCGATTGCTAGTCCTGATCGCGGTCCAATCGGCCTTCATGAACGCCAATTGTCCCAGTACCGGGCCAAGCAGTATCCGGCCCAGCAATGTGTTATTGGCCCGCAGGAGACATTGCGCCAGCCCGGGCAGCCGCGCCCATGTCTCGGGGTCGAGGTAGTTCGATTCCGGGTCATCATAGGGATCGGTCAGGTTGCTGTCGTGGTGATGCGCCAGATGGAGGTCCTGAAACCGCAGGTACGGTACGAAAAGCCCAAGGCTGGGAAATCCCAATGCGGCATTCAACCAAGCTGACCGAAAAGGATGGCCATGAATAAGTTCATGGGTCAGGGAAGAATGTAGTGCGATGGTAATTATGGTGATAACCATACCCAATGGCAGCCAAAGCGCGCTGAACCAGTAGAGCGCCAGAAACCAAACTGTGTAGCAGCCCAAGAGCAGCGTGAGTGTTGGCCACTCCACGCGAAAGCTGACTGGTCTTCCCGTCATACCGATCCCGCTGCCGTCCCCATTCACAGAATTGTTACGACAGAAAGTGTCAGCAAGATATTCTAAATATAGTTAACAAACATCGTCAATGTTGATAAATATCACCAAATGAGCCAGAATACCGACAAAAGAGATCGCGCAGACCTGTTTCGCGGGCGTCTGCGTGACGCCATGCAGGATAGGGCCATGTCCCAAAGCGCGCTTGCCCGCGAGGTTGGCGTGGATCGCTCAACCATATCGCAGCTGCTGACAGGGCGTGGCGCGCGATTGCCCAATGCGCAGGTTGTCGGCGAATGTGCCGTAACACTTGGCGTCTCGGCTGACTGGCTTCTGGGGCTCAGCGACCGGCCCGAGACCGCGGCGGACGTGCTGGCCAACACGCTGGCGCTGACCGAAGCACCACGCGCATTGGTGGATGAGCAGATCTTTGACTGGCACAAGGAAGCGGCGGGGTACAAGATCCGCCATGTGCCAGCCGGCCTGCCAGATATGCTCAAGACGCGTGCGATGCTGGAGTGGGAATATGCACCGCATTTGGGTCGCTCCACAGAACAGGCGATTGGCGCTTCTGAGGACCGGTTGAGGTGGATGCGCAGCACGCAGTCGGACTATGAGATCGCGCTGCCGCTTTTCGAGATTGACAGTTTTGCAAAGGGCGAAGGGTATTACGCCGATGTCCCCGCCGAGACACGCGCCGCGCAGATGGCCTATCTGCTCCAGATCACGCAGCAGCTTTATCCGCGCCTGCGGCTTTACTTCTATGACGCCAGGCGACTTTACTCGGCGCCGATCACGGTCTTCGGCCCGCTTCTTGCCGTGCTCTACGTGGGGCGCAACTACATGGCGTTTCGCGATACCGAGCGCGTGCAGGTTCTCACGGCACATTTCGACAGCCTGGTACGAGAGGCCTATGTCTCGGCCCGCGAGGTGCCGGAGTATCTGGAGAAATTGCGCACATAGGCGCCGCTGGGGCGCTGCCCCAGACCCCGGGGTATTTTCGACAAGAAAGAAGCAGCAGACCTAGTACGGCATCGGGTGCGCTTTATGCGCCGTTGCAATATCGGCCAGAACCTCACCAGAGAGCTGCAGCTCCGCCGCCCCGAGAGCCAATTCCAGATGCGCCATGCTGGTCGCGCCGAAGATGGCCGAGCACATGAAGGGCCGTGTCAGGCACCAGGCCAGCGCCATTTGCACCGGATCAAGCCCGTGTTTGCGGGCGATTTGCAGATACGCCTCGGTGGCGCTGAAGACGCGCTCAGTTTTGCGACCACCCAGGTCCCCACTGATGTCTAGCCGTGAGCCTTTCGGCACCTGGCCATCCTGGTACTTCCCCGTAAGCATTCCAGCCGCGAGCGGTGAAAAAGCAAGAAGACCGACATCCTCGTTCACGCTCAACTCGGCAAGGTCCGTGTCATAGAGCCGGCAAAGCAGCGAATACTCGTTCTGGATCGAGGCCACACGCGGCCCGCCCATCTCTTCGGCCACCTTCAGCCATTGCGCGGTGCCCCAGGCGCTTTCATTGCTGAGCCCAAAGGCACGGATCGTGCCGCGCTCGACCTCTTTTGCCAAAGCCGCCAGCGCATCTTCCATATGCGCCCGGGTCTCAACCGCGTTCTGCTTGGACGGGTCATAGGCCCAGTTCTGGCGAAACATGTAGCTGCCGCGATTGGGCCAGTGGAATTGGTAAAGGTCGATCTGATCCGTTTGCAGGCGCTTAAGCGAGGCCTCGATCGCCTTGGGAATGCTCTCACCCGTGATCGGGGCGCCATCCCGGATGTGGCGCATCCCCTCGCCTGCATGTTTGGTGGCCAGGACAATCTCATCGCGCCGCCCGGTCTTGGCCAGCCACGTGCCGATAATCTCTTCCGTCCGGCCCACGGTTTCCTTGGTCACCGGATAGGTCGGGTACATCTCGGCGGTGTCAATGAAATCGACGCCATGATCCAGCGCCATATCGATCTGCGCGTGTCCCTCGGCCTCGGTGTTCGAACTGCCCCAGGTCATCGAGCCTAGACAAAGCGCGCTTACCTCGATGCCCGTTCGCCCCAATGGTCTGCGCCGCATGTTTTGCCCTTTCGCCGGATTGGTTTTCTCATATCTAGCGAATTCTGGCCCGGCGTCACGCCCTATATGCAACCCTGAAAAGCCAAACCCATGGTTGCACTTGTTTGGGCGAAAAGCAGCGCCCATATAATTTAAGTGACTGATAAAGATAGAAATTCAGAAATCACACGTGCGCTTTGGCGTGCGCGGTTACAAGACAGGAAGTTATGGGGCGCCAGCGCTGTTCTGGTGCTTTGCCTTTTCCTTTTGACGATCTTTCTGGTTCGAATCCCTGAAAGCGTCACGTTTACCCAGGCCCGGATCAACACAGTTGCCCAGTTTCAAAGCGACGAAGGCACCCGCCAAGTCTATACCGCCACCGGCCTTGATGGCACAGCCTACCCGCTTGTGGCCCGCAGCCTTGATGCGCCCGGGCCCCTTTTGGAAGGCCAAACCGTCTGTCTGCGCGTGCAGAAAGACCGCTTCACTGGCCGCGTCTCGGCCCGACACGCCCCGGAAAACCCTACCTGTCGCCCAAATTTCCACACAACCAAGTGAAAACTTGTCAGGAATAATTCCCGGCGACCGCGCGTATATCTGCCAAACAACGCGAAAAGGTATCCGTTATGCGCATCTTGGTTCTTCTTTCTTTGCTTCTTGCCGCCCCTGCTTTTGCGGCCCCTGAAACCTATCGGCTCAATGCCGCCGAATCCGTGGTCGGGTTCACCTACCAGTTTCAGGGCAATCCCAACCGAGGGCGCATGCCGGTGAAAGCCGCGCGAATGGTGCTGGACCTCGACAACGTTCCGGCCAGCCAGGTGGATGTGACCCTTGACGCGCGGCGCGCCAAGGCGGGCTTCATCTTTGCCACGCAAACCATGAAAGGACCCGAGGTTCTGCACACCGCGCAGCACCCCGAAATCCGCTTTCAGTCCACCAAGGTGGTTGGCGATCTGCGGGGTGCCAAGGTGCAGGGCAACCTCACGGTCCGTGGGGTGACGCGGCCTGTAACCCTTGATGCCGGGCTCTATCGGCAAGGCGGCACAGAAGTGGGGGACCGTTCGCGTCTCATCGTGCAACTGACCGGCTCTATCAGCCGTGCCGCTTTTGGCGCCGGCGGCTTTCCCGGATTTGTCGATGACCGGATTGACCTCAACATTATTGCCCGGATCGAGAAGTAACATCGTGCCATAAGAAAAAGACTTCTGACTGACGCAATCTCTATGGTCTGAGAGCCATGCGCATGCCAAGTTGCCGGCATGCGCATGCTCATTTCTTTTGCCGCCCTGTTTTTGTCTGTCATCTTGATGCAGCTTTCAACGGGCGGCGTCGCGCCCCTTGACGCGCTCTCGGGCATCACGCTGGACTTCACGACAAAGGAAATCGGCTTTCTTGGCTCAGCGCATTTCCTGGGGTTCTTCATCGGCTGCTGGTGGGCACCCCGGTTGATGGGATCGGTCGGCCATTCGCGGGCCTTTGCGGCCTTCACAGCGGCAGGCGCGATTGGGCTGCTCTCACATATGCTTGTGGTCGATCCCTACGCCTGGGCTGCAATGCGGGTTGCCTCGGGCGTGTGCGTCGCAGGCTGCTACACGGTGATCGAGGCCTGGCTACAGGCCAAGGTCACCAACAAGACCCGTGGCCGGGCGATGGGCACCTACCGGGTCGTGGACATGGGCGCGCAACTGGTGGCGCAAAGCCTGATTTCCGTTTTGGAACCGGCCTCTTATGTCTCCTACAACATCCTGGCAATCATCTGCTGCGCCTCGCTTCTTCCGCTCACGCTCACGACTGTGCGCCAACCCGATACACCATCCGCCCCAAGACTGCGCCCCAGACTGGCCTTTGACATATCGCCCCTGGCCACGGCGGCGGTGGTTGTTGCCGCCCTCTCGAGCGCGACGTTCCGGATGGTGGGTCCGCTTTACGGCGAACAGGTCGGCCTGCGGCTGGATCAGATCGCGTGGTTCTTGTCAGCCTTCATTCTGGGCGGGGCATTGGCGCAATACCCCGCAGGCTGGCTGGCCGACAAGTTTGATCGCCGTCAGGTGATGATCTGGCTGTCTGTGGCCGCGATCGCCTGCTGCGTGATCACCGCCCTTGTCGACACGATGCATCCCACAGGCGTGATGCTGACCGCCTTCTTTTTAGGCTTCACCGCCTTCCCGATTTATTCGGTTGCCGCCGCACATGCCAATGACTTCGCCACCGAGGAGCAGCGGGTCGAGCTTTCGGCCGCGTTGATGTTCTATTTCGCGCTCGGCGCGATTGCCGCGCCATTCACCGCCTCGGCCCTGATCGAACGGTTTGGTCCGCAGGCGATGTTCTACATGATTGCCTCGGCGCATGGGTTATTGGTGCTTTTCAGCCTGTTGCGCATGCTGGCCCGCCCAACGCTGCACCTGCGCACCCGCTATGTCTGGTCCCCCCGCACCTCCTTTACCATCGGACGCCTGAACAAGGCGGATCGGGAAAAGGACATGGCGGATTAAGCCACCCAGCCCCTCTGGCATGCGCGCGCCCCATAGGCTACATCACGCGTCAAACACCCCAAGGAACCCGTCATGGCGCGTCACCTGATCACCTCTGCGATCCCTTACATCAACGGGATCAAACATCTCGGCAACCTCGTGGGCAGCCAGCTGCCTGCCGATCTTTATGCGCGCTACCTGCGGGGGCGTGGACATGAGGTGCTGTTTTTATGTGCCACCGACGAACATGGCACGCCGGCAGAGCTCGCGGCGGCCAAGGCTGGTAAGCCGGTTGCCGAGTATTGCGCAGAGATGTGGGAGGTGCAGGACAAGCTTGGTAAAGGCTTCCGGCTGAGCTTTGATCATTTTGGCCGGTCTTCCAGCCCGCAGAACCATGCGCTGACCCAGCATTTTGCAGGGCGTCTGGCCGAGGCCGGGCTGATCGAGGAAGTCTCGGAATCCCAGGTCTATTCCAACGCCGATGGCCGCTTTCTGCCCGACCGCTATATCGAGGGCACCTGCCCCAATTGCGGGTATGACAAAGCCCGCGGAGACCAGTGCGAGAACTGCACCAAGCAACTTGATCCCACGGACCTCATCGATCCGCGTTCGGCCATCTCCGGGTCCACCGATCTCGAGGTGCGGGCGACCAAGCATCTTTATCTCAAGCAAAGCCAGATGCGCGATGAGCTGAATGCCTGGATCGACGGCAAAAAAGACTGGCCAATCCTGACCACATCGATTGCGAAGAAGTGGCTCAATGATGGCGACGGTCTGCAGGATCGCGGGATCACGCGCGATCTGGACTGGGGCATTCCGGTCAAACGCGGCGACGAAGACTGGCCCGGGATGGAGGGCAAGGTCTTCTATGTCTGGTTCGACGCGCCGATTGAATACATCGCCTGCGCCGGTGAATGGGCCGAGGCCGCCTCGGGCCGGGACTGGGAACGCTGGTGGCGCACCGACAAGGGCGCAGAGGACGTCCGCTACACCCAATTCATGGGCAAGGACAATGTGCCCTTCCACACGCTGAGTTTCCCGGCCACGATCCTTGGATCGGGTGAGCCGTGGAAGCTTGTCGATTACATCAAATCGTTCAATTACCTAAATTACGATGGCGGCCAGTTCAGCACGTCTCAGGGCCGCGGTATCTTCATGGATCAGGCGCTCGAGATTCTGCCCAGTGATTACTGGCGCTGGTGGTTGCTAAGCCACGCGCCGGAAAGCAGCGATTCCGAGTTCACTTGGGAGAACTTCCAGACCTCGGTGAACAAGGACCTCGCCGACGTGCTGGGCAACTTCGTGAGCCGCGTCACCAAGTTTTGCCGCTCGAAATTTGGCGAGGTGGTGCCCGAAGGCGGAACCTATGGCGCGCAGGAAGAGGCGCTGATTGCGGATCTGACCACGCGCCTGCGCGCCTATGAAGGCCATATGGAAGCCATCGAAGTCCGCAAATCGGCCACAGAGCTGCGCGCCATCTGGGTGGCGGGCAACGAATACCTGCAATCCGCCGCGCCCTGGGCCACCTTCAAGGAAGACCCGGAAAGGGCCACGATGCAGGTACGGCTGGCTTTGAACCTCATCCGGTTTTATGCAGTGCTGTCAGCGCCCTTTATCCCGGACGCAGCCGCCCGGATGCTGTCGGCGATGAACACGCTCGACACAAGCTGGCCAGACGATGTGGCCGAGGCACTCAGCGCGCTTGCTGCTGGGCACGACTTCTCGGTTCCCGACGTCCTTTTCGCCAAGATCAGCGACGAAGACCGCGAGGCCTGGGAAGCACGATTTGCGGGGGTGCGGCGGTGATTGGATGTCCGCTGTGCGGACAAAGTCGACGTTTACTCGCAGCCAAAGAAGTCTTCGCTCGATTTGATATTCCTGCGACGCAGATAGCCGAAAGAAAGAATGTGCATGTAGATTTGATCGCGCAGAACAGCGACTGGCTCTGGCCGGGTCGCGCGCGCCGGATCCAACCTTGCAGGCTCCTACATTTCGGTGCCTAATGCTGCGCAGCAGAGTATTTCAGTTGAAGTGGGGCGCAAGTGAAGGACGTAGAGTACGTAAAAGACCTATTGAAATCTGAGTATGCAGCCGAACGAGATCATGAAATCCCGTACCCTTCGCTGGACGCAGTTATTCAAGAGCAGGAGTTTAGCTTTAAGGACGGAGTGGTAGAAGGCGAAGAGCCTTTCGGCAGTGAGAACCGCGATGGTAAACAGTATCTGCATTTCAAGATCGGCGACAAATCGATATATACACACCGTTTTATTGTTTCTGTTGCACTTGGTCGATGGATGCCCAGAGAGTGTGCGGTCGATCACATAAATCACGACCCAACCGATAACACTCCGAGCAATTTAAGGATTGTTACCCCACGCGACAATGCAGGTAACAGACGCGCCGCACTACTTTCTCAAATAGTCGATCTGGATACTGTTAAGGAAAAAGAACGCACTCCTGAAACGGAAAAAATCGTTGACCTGCAGCCCGAACCCGTTCCAGCACCAACGCCCACCAAAACTCAACCAAGCAAATTCGATGCTTCAGAAGCGCTAGGGTCGAGAGGACCGATCCCAAAAACTCGCTACACTGGCGAAACAAAGCCCGCGAAATACGCTGGGGATCAAGGGGGAGCGTGGTACAAAACGAACTTGGACACATGGCACTTGCTATTTGAGCCGCCGACTGAACTAACGCGGCAAGCGACAAAAGCTTGAGCAGTATCCGATGACTTGCGACCCACTTCGGTAGTGCATCAAACTGGCGGCATTTGCTGTTTTGGGCTCAAACCGGCCGTTCAACCCAAACCGCGCCTCAGTGCATTGAACGATGCCCTCGCACCCGAAGTCTCGTCAAAAAAGACTTCCCTAGAAGCCTTCAAAAAGCTTTTGCCCCCTGGTACCCGCGGCCGGACTCGAACCGGCACGGCCTATCCGGCCTGGAGATTTTAAGTCTCCTGTGTCTACCATTCCACCACGCGGGCAAGGGGCATGGGCGGACCATATCGGCTTGGGCGCGGGTGTAAAGTTCTGCCTTCAGGGCGCGGACAAAAGGACGGCGGTTTCCGTGTTTTTCGGCGCAAGCTGCTCATGCACGGCATGGCAGATGTCCTGTGTGCGGACCATGAAGAAGTTTTCCTGTGCCTTCTGATTGGGATGGAACGGATCCTTCACCCGGCCTGACTTGTTGCGCCGGAAATAGAGTCGGTTGCCCTGGTTGGCGGCAATGGTTTCAGGTGTGAAACCTTCAACAAAGCTGCACTGAGACCCGGCTTTCATAAAGGCGTATTTCAGGTTCTCCTGCGCTTTGAGGCGCAGATCCACGGTCTTTTTCTTGTAGGTCGGCGCGGTGGTCAGGAAGAGGCAGGGCACGTCTTCGGGCAATTGCTCCATCGCCTTTGTGACATCGGCCAAGGCCTGATGCTTATCCTCCGCCCAGCGGCGCGCGGAATTGCCAAGGAAATTCATCACGATCAGCTTCGGCTCGTAATACCCTTCGGCAAACATCGCCTCAAACGGGGACTGACCCTTCTTGCAGAACTGGAAGTTCCGCCCCTTGCCGATCTGGACGTATTTGTTCTTGCCTGTGTTGACGGTTCCAAATGTGGCGGCGTTCGCCTTCCACTTTTTGTCGACCTCGCACACCGCAGCCTTGCCCCGGCGACTGCGCGCCACCCAAGAGCCAAGAGAGGTGGAGCGCACGCCAAAGATCGCCACGCTTTTTTCGCCCAGCTGCGTGTAATCGGTATCCCCTTGCGGACCCGCGCCGCAATGCTGATCAATGTTCTGGAAAAACTCAAGGAACACCGGCCCTGCACCAAAGCTCAGCTGCGAGTCCCCCAGAACCACGATATCGGGTGATTTGAACTCTTCAGCGGCAAGTGGCGGTGCCGCGATCACGGCAGACAAAAACATCACCAATGCACCTCGGCACGCGTTTTTGAGACCCTTCGCCATTCCGACCCGCCTTTTCCCCAATTCACTTGCAAGGTCTATACGGCAATAAAGCCGCAGCGGTTATGCACAGTGTTTGAACTTTTCGTGCATTCCTGAAGCAAAATGGGCTCAGAGCGGGCCAATCTGGTCAAATACAGCGGCGCAGATGGCCGGGGTCGCGCTTTGGAAAAAACGCTCAAAGCCTTTGGAATTAGGATGAAATCTGTCCAGAACCTCTCCGGCCTCATTGGTGCGGAAGTAATCCGGATTGCCCGTGACCGACGCGACCAGATCGGGCGTCAGTGCTTCAGCAAAACTGCAGCGACCGCCCGTCGCCGCGACGGCGCGCGCCAGGTTTCGCTGGGCCAGTTGTCGTTTTGCGTTCACCTCAGCATCGAACGCCGCCGCAGTGCTCATGACAACGCACGCGCTCTCATCAGGCATCTGCGCAATGCTTGCGCGCAGATCGGCTGTTGCCGTCGCAGGATCGGACCAGCGGTCAACGGAATTGCCCAGAAACGCCAGCACAACCAGTTTGGGACGGTAATACCCCTCGCGAAACATCGCCTCAAACGGAGATTGGTTGGGGCGGCAAAACTCATAGGGTTGGCCCTCGCCAATCTGCACATAGCTGCGCGCCGGGCCGGTCACGCCATATGTGCCTGCATTCACCCCGAACCGCGCGTCCTTGTCACAGATCACGCCTTTTGTGCCCACGTCCCGCGCGCTCCAGTGATTGAGAGAGGAGGACCGTACACCAATGGCCGCAACGGACCCAGCATCAAGATTGTCAAGAAAGCGCCGCTCCTGCGCATTTGCGCCGCACGCTCGGGCCAGATTGCCAAAGACCGTCAGATACCCTGCACCTGCGCCAAAGGAAATCTGGCTGTCGCCGACCACAAGGATATCGGGTCCGAAGGGAGGGTCCGGGAACGTGCGCAAGGGCGGCTCTTCGGGCGGCAATGCGGCGGGGATCGGTGCAGGGATACTGACCGATTGAGGTCCCGGCTCGGGTGGCACGGGACGGTCTGGCAAAGCCGTGCTGCAACCCAAAAGCGCAGACAAAGCGATCAAATTCGCCATGCTGCGCCACATGGCCGGTCTCGCCCGCGTTGTCAGAGATCCTGTTCCTGTTGCTCAAGTTGCTGCAGCAAGTGCCGCTCACCCAGCCAGGGATTCAGATCGAGCGCTGCGCGCAAGGACAGCGTGGCTTCCGCATTTCGCCCCAACGCCGCCAGTGTCAGGGCCCGACCTGTCAACGCGCCCGTGTGGCGCGGTGTGAGCTCTAACGTGCGATCCAGATCAGGCAGGGCAGCGGCAAAATCCTCGCGCAGGAAATTAATGAAGGCGCGTTGGTTGTAACCTTCCGAATAATCCGGGCAGTAGGCAATCAACGCATCCACGGCCTTGGCGGCCCCGTCGTAGTCGGCCACACGCCGCCGCTCCATCGCCTCGTCCAAAAGCTCTTGCGCCTTGGCGTCCGGCGCATCGGCCCAAAGCGCCCACATTTCCCCCGAAAGCGCCCGGCCCGTGGCCTCATCTGGCGCTTCGCGAGCGGCCTTGATCAACTCGGACATGGCGGTGGAATGGTCTGGCGGTTCGGGGCAGGCGTTGGCCCAGACCGGGCCAGCGACAACACAGGCAAGGATCATCAGTCTCATGGCCCCAAGGATGCGGCAAGCCTGCAAAAAATCAAATCACATCTGGGACAGTGTTTTCTTTCACCGCTTCCATCGCCACGTAGGTCGAAGTTTTCGACACATGCGGCAGGGTGGAAATCTGCTCCGCCAGAACGCGGCGATAATCGCTCATGCTTTGCGTCCTTACCTTCAACAGGTAATCGAAATTGCCCGCAATCAGGTGCACTTGTTCTATCTCAGGAATCTTCAGGACAGCCGCCTTGAAGGCCGCCAATGATGCCTCGCGCGTATCGGTCATGCTGAGTTCGACAAAGCTTACGTGATCGAGCCCAAGCCGGATCGGGTCAATCAGCGCGCGATAGCCCGAGATCACGCCTTCCCGCTCCAGCCGCCGAAGCCGCGCCTGGGTGGGTGATTTCGACAAGCCAATCTCGCGCGCCAGATCCGTGATGCTAATCCGACCATGGCCTGCCAGAACCCGCAGAATCGCCTTGTCAAAACGGTCAAGTTCCAAATTGTCCAAATGACCACTCCTTTTGACTTTATTTGATCATTTTTCCCGAGGATTTTCAATCATCAGGAAGAATGCACTGCTATGGCGTGATATGGTGGGTCAAATCCCTTCCTCTTCCTGAGACCTGCCATGCCCTATGACACTGAATTGCGCCGCGAGATCGATCACGCCACATATGCCGATGAAGCCACGACCATTGGGCGTCTCATGGAGCAAGCTGAACTGACCGCCGAGGATCGCGCGCGCATCTCGGCCCGCGCCGCAGGGCTGGTGCGCGACATCCGCAATCAGTCAGACCCGGGCCTGATGGAGGTGTTCCTGGCCGAATATGGCCTCTCCACCGATGAAGGCATCGCGCTCATGTGTCTCGCCGAAGCCCTGCTGCGCGTGCCGGATGCCGACACGATTGACGCGCTGATCGAGGATAAGATCGCGCCGTCGGACTGGGGCAAGCACATGGGCCATTCCACCTCGCCGCTGGTCAACGCCTCAACCTGGGCGCTGATGCTGACCGGCAAGGTTCTGAATGACGACGCCCCCGGCCCGGTGGGCCATCTGCGCGCCGCCATCAAACGGTTGGGTGAGCCGGTCATCCGCACCGCCGTGGGTCGCGCGATGAAGGAAATGGGCCGTCAGTTCGTTCTCGGTGAGACAATCACCACGGCCATGGAGCGCGCCGCGGGAATGGAGGCCAAGGGCTTCACCTATTCCTATGACATGCTGGGAGAGGCCGCGCGCACCGATACCGATGCCACGCGCTATCACCTGGCCTACAGCCGGGCGATCACCGCCATTTCCTCGGCCTGCGTGCATGACGATATCCGCAAGAATCCCGGCATCTCCGTCAAGCTTTCCGCGCTTTTCCCCCGCTACGAGGTGGCGCAGAAAGAGGCTGTCATGGCCATACTCATGCCGCGCCTGCGCAGCCTTGCCCTTTTGGCGAAATCGGCCCGCATGGGGCTTAATATCGACGCCGAAGAGGCCGACCGGCTGTCGCTGTCACTCGATGTGATCGAGGCCACGCTGGCCGAACCAGCGCTCGCCGGTTGGGACGGGTTCGGCGTTGTCGTGCAAGCCTATGGGCAGCGCGCCAGTCAGGTTCTCGATCACCTCTACGCCCTGGCCGACCGGCTCGATCGCCGTATCATGGTCCGCCTCGTCAAAGGCGCTTACTGGGACACCGAGGTGAAACGCGCCCAGGTCGAAGGGATCGACGGCTTCCCGGTCTTCACCTCCAAGGCGGCCACCGACATTTCCTACATCGCCAACGCGCGCAAGCTTTTGGGCATGACCGACCGGATCTATCCTCAGTTTGCCACCCATAACGCCCATACCGTCGCCGCCATCCTCGACATGTCTGACGACAAGGAAAACTTTGAGTTCCAGCGCCTGCACGGCATGGGCGAAGCATTGCACACGCTGGTCATGCAAGCCGAGGGCAACCGCTGCCGCATCTATGCACCTGTGGGCGCGCATCGCGATCTTCTGGCCTATCTTGTCCGCCGTCTACTGGAAAACGGTGCAAACTCAAGCTTTGTGAACCAGATCGTGGATGAAGATGTCAGCCCCGAAGAGGTCGCGCGCGATCCGTTTGAAACGTACGCCGAAAAGCAAAACGATTTGCCGAAAGGGCCGATGCTTTTTGCACCGGAGCGGATCAACTCGAAAGGCTTCGACCTGACGCATCAGCCCACGCTCGATACCATCGAGGCCGCACGCGCGCCGTTTGCCACCGCATGCTGGCAGGCTGCGCCGCTTTTGGCCGGCAAGGCCAATCCGCAGACGCCACGGCCCGTGTTGAACCCCGCTGATCCGGCGGATCACCTGGGGGATGTGCAATTTGCCAGCACGGTCGATGTCGACACCGCGCTGAAGAACGCCAAGCCGTGGACGGCCTCTGCCGCCGCGCGCGGCAAAGTGTTGTCACGCGCAGCTGATCTTTACGAAGAGAATTTTGGCGAAATCTTTGCGCTTCTGGCGCGCGAGGCTGGCAAATCGCTGAAAGACGCTGTGGCAGAACTCCGCGAAGCGGTTGATTTCCTGCGCTATTACGGCGCCAATGCTCCTGATACCGCACCTGTTGGGGCCTTCACCTGCATCAGCCCCTGGAATTTTCCGCTGGCCATTTTCACCGGCCAGATCAGCGCCGCCCTGGCCGCAGGCAACGCAGTGCTCGCCAAGCCCGCTGAACAGACACCGCTGATCGCGCATCTGGCCATTTCGCTTATGCACAAGGCCGGTGTGCCTACCACGGCCCTGCAACTGCTGCCCGGCGCAGGCGATATCGGCGCCGCATTAACCTCTGATGCGCGGGTGGGCGGCGTGGCTTTCACGGGCTCTACCGAAACGGCCCTCACGATTCGCGCCACCATGGCCAAAAACCTTGCGCCCGGCGCGCCGCTCATTGCCGAAACCGGCGGCCTTAACGCGATGATTGTCGACAGCACCGCGCTGCCCGAGCAGGCCGTACAGGCGATCATTGAATCCGCCTTTCAATCTGCCGGGCAGCGCTGCTCGGCCCTGCGCTGCCTTTACGTGCAGGAGGACATTGCAGAGACCCTGACCGAAATGCTGACCGGCGCGATGGACGCGCTTGTGATGGGCGCGCCTTGGCATCTGAAAACCGATGTCGGCCCGGTGATTGATGCCGAAGCGCAGGCGGGCATCGCCGCACATATCGAACAAGCCCGTGCCGAAGGGCGGTTGATGCATGAAATCGCGACCCCGAATTCCGGCCATTTCATCGCGCCTACGCTCATCCGGGTGAACGGCATCGCCGCCCTGGAGCGTGAGATCTTTGGCCCTGTCCTGCATCTGGCGACATTCCGGTCGCATGAGCTTGACGAGGTGATCGCCGCCATCAACGCAACGGGCTATGGGCTGACCTTTGGGCTCATGACCCGGATTGACGACCGCGTTCAGCATGTGACCGAGGCCGTGCAGGCGGGCAATATCTACGTCAACCGCAACCAGATCGGTGCCATCGTCGGCAGCCAGCCATTTGGCGGAGAGGGCCTGTCTGGCACCGGCCCCAAGGCAGGTGGGCCGCATTATCTTGCCCGCTTCACGGCAAGACCGGCGGATCGTACTGCGGCCACATGGGACACGGATATGCCCGAGGATATGCTCAGGAAAACCGTATCGATGGCAAACGAGACGCCGTCCAACGCCTCGCCCGATCTCGTCCTGCCCGGCCCGACAGGCGAGTCAAACCGCCTGACCATTCATCAGCGCCCGCCACTTTTGTGCCTTGGCCCCGGCCCCGACGCCGCCGAAGCGCAGGCCAAAGCGGTCAAAGCCCTGGGCGGCCGCGCTGTTCTTGCCACGGGCCGCGTGGCGCCCGAAACGCTGACCGCGCTCGAAGCGGTCTCAGGCGCGCTCTGGTGGGGCAATGACGACACCGCACGCGCCTATTGCCTCGCTCTGAGCGCACGCAGCGGTCCGATCCTGCCGCTCATCACCGGACATCCCGATCTGGGTCACGTCATGGGCGAACGCCATGTCTGCGTCGACACCACGGCGGCAGGCGGCAACGCGGCATTATTGGGCGGAATGGACTGAGACCGGCCACCTTTGACACTCACCGCTTGACCGCCCGACAGCCACTCGCCAAAGTCAGGCCCATGATACCCATTCGCGATCACAACCCGTCTGGACAGGTGCCTTATGTCACCTATGTGCTGATGGCGCTGAATATCGGGATATTCCTCAGCTACTGGCCGCTTTTCGACGATCCACGCGCGCTCAACGTGTTTTTCTACGACTGGGCCATGGTGCCTGCGCTGGTGTCTCAGCAAGGCACCTACGAGACGCTTCTGACCTCCATGTTCCTACATGGCGGCTGGATGCATCTGGCTGGTAACATGCTGTTTTTGTGGATTTTTGGCGACAACATGGAAGAAGAGATGGGCCATGTGGGCTATCTCGTCTTCTACCTCGCCTGCGGCCTTGCCGCCGCGCTCACACATCTGATTTCAGCCCCATTGAGCCAGGTTCCCACCGTTGGCGCCTCTGGCGCGATCGCAGGCGTTATGGGCGGCTATCTTCTTCTTTTCCCTCGCGCGAAGGTCGACATATTCATCATCCTGATCATCATCTTCCGCATCATCAGTATCCCGGCCTGGATCATGCTGGTGCTTTGGTTTGCGCTGCAGATTTTCGGCGGGCTCGGGGCCGATCCGGAAACCGGCGGCGTGGCTTATTGGGCCCATGCGGGCGGCTTCGTCGCGGGCATTCTGCTCACCTTGCCGATCTTTCTGCGCCGGGGTGGCCAACGATATTGGGAGCAGACCGATGGTCATCCCCCGCATCCCGAGGCCGAATATCGCTATGTCCGCAGTGCCATCCCGAAAGTCACCCGGAAATGAGCGTCTTCAAAGCCTCCTGCCATTGCGGCGCTGTTGAATTGTCGCTCAACCTTCCAGATGGTCTTCCCGCACCGCATCGCTGCGACTGCTCTTTCTGTCGCCGCCGTGCCGCACCGACGGTGAGCGTCCCTCTGGCCAATCTGAGCGTCACCAAGGGGGAGGACACCCTGTCGCTTTACACCTGGAATACCGGCACGGCGCAGCATTTCTTTTGCAAGACCTGCGGCATCTACACCCATCACCAGCGCCGCTCGAACCCCAATGAATACGGTGTGAATTTCGGCGCCATCGAAGGCCAGAACCCGGCCGATCATGAACCCATTCCCTGGGATGACGGCGTCAATCACCCCTCAGACCGGTAACCGGCCGAACATCTTTCACAAGGATGTTGGCAAAAGCCTTCAAAAGGCTTTTGCGCTCAGGTATCTCGGATGACCTTGGCGAAGGTCGAGAAAATAACCTCATTGGCGCAAATGACATCGCCATCTTCCAAAATGTTGTCGCCCGGGTGAAGCGGCTCTACCAGGCCACCGGCTTCGCGCACAATGATCATACCCGCTGCCAGATCCCACGCGTTCAGGCTCCGCTCCCAAAATCCCTCGTACCGGCCAGCCGCGACATAGGCCATATCAAGTGCAGCAGATCCCCAGCGCCGTACCCCTGCACAACTCGGCATCAGCCGGGCCAAATCCTGAAGCGTCAGGGGCAGTTCCTCGCGCCCGCCAAAGGGCACGCCCGTGGCAAAAATCGACTCGATCATCCGCTTTCGGTCCGAGACACGCAACCGGCTGTCATTGAGCCACGCCCCCTCGCCTTTCTCGGCGAAAAACATCTCGTCTTTGGCGGCATCATAAATCACGCCGGAAACCACTTGCCCCTTGTGCTCCAGCGCGATGGAAATCGCCCAATGCGGTAGCCCATGCAGAAAATTCGTCGTGCCATCGAGCGGATCAACAATCCAGCGGCGCGTCGGGTCCTGCCCGTCTTCCGCGCCCTCCTCTTCGGCCAGCCAGCCATAGGTCGGGCGCGCGCCCATCAGCTCTTCTTTCAGGATCGCCTCGGCGGCAATGTCGGCGCGACTTACGAAATCACCCGCGCCTTTGGAGCTGACCTGCAGGTTCTCAACCTCCCGGAAATCCTTGGTCAATGACCGCCCCGCCTTGCGCGCGGCTTTGAGCATGATGTTGAGATTGGCACTGCCGGGCATAATGCGGGCTCCTTGGGGTTCAGGCCGCGCGTATACGCGCCGCCGTCGCGGCTCGCAAGGGGCTTACTGCCGCGCCGCGCAATGGGCGATCAGCCAGTCACGAAAGGCCTTTGCCGCCGGGCGCAACCCGGTGCGGTCAGGGTAAACCAGATGATATCTCTCCTGCCCGGCAACCTCGAACTCATCGAGACAGGGCACAAGCCCCGCCTCGGCCATCGCCCGATCACTGGCAGGCGCGCGCGCCAGCGCGACCCCCGCTCCTGCCCGGGCCAGTGCAAACCCCATGATTGTGCTATCCGCAAAGAGGTATTTGACTGCGCCGGGCCAGATACCGGCAGTCTCGAACACATGCGGCCAGCCCGCGCGATGCGTGCTCACTTCGATCAGGCTGTGCACCAGCAAGTCCTCGGGCTTGGTGATCTGCGCCGCGATCTCAGGACGCGCCACCGGGTATAGCCGCTCAGACAAAAGCGCATCGCCTTCCGCGCCATAGGCCGAGGGGTTGCCGAAAACGACCTGCAAATCGCTGAAGCTTTGCGAGAAATCGTAGATCGTGTTGCCGGTGTCGATCTGCAACGTGATCTGCGGGTGCCTGGCGGTGAAATCCCTGAAGCCATCGGCAAGGATACCATGGGCAAAAAGCAGTACGGCGCGCACATAAATCTGTTCGGCCCGCTGCGCGCCAAAAAGCCCCTCCGTGGTGCTTTGCAACGTCAAAAGCGCCTGCTGCACCCCCGGCAGATAGGCGCGGCCAGCATCTGTGAGCCGCACCGCGTGTGCATGGCGCTCAAAAAGCGGCGTGCCCAGCCGCTCCTCCAGCGCACGCACCTGCTGGCTTACCGCTGCGGCTGACATGTTCAACTCACCAGCAGCCCGTGCAAAGCTTTCGGCGCGGGCAGCCGCCTCGAACACGCGCAGCCAGTTGAGCGATGGAACAGACACAGCCATGACACCAGACTAAGCTGAACTTAGCCTCAGCGTCCAGCATCACCGTTCTGAAATCACGCCAATTGAAGCTACGCTTTCTGCGACGCGAGGAGGAGCCCCGCCATGCTTGACATGACACTGTTGCAAAATGGCCGCCTGGATCAGGCGCAGATCGACCAGTATTGGCGCGACGGTTATCTCTGCCCGATCCCGGTTCTGGACGCTGCCGAGGCCACCCATCTGCGTGCAGAGCTGGAAGCACTGGAGGCCGAGTGGCTGGACAACGGCCTGCCCCTGCCGCTCAACACATACAAACGCATCAATTCCCATTGCGTGATCCCCATGGCGCATCGCATCGCCGCAGATGACCGGGTTCTTGACGTGATTGAAGGCCTGCTTGGCCCTGATATCCTGATCTGGAGCGTGGAGTTCTTCATCAAGGAACCCGGGACCAAGGCAATTGTGTCCATGCATCAGGACCTGACCTATTGGGGGTTCGGCGCGGTGGATCAGCTTTGCACAGCCTGGATCGCACTCAGCCCAGCCACGCGCGCATCGGGTTGCATGGATTTCGTCACCGGCAGCCACAAGAACCCGATCCTGCCGCATGAAGATACCCATGATGAAAACAACCTTCTGTCTCGTGGTCAGGAAATCCGCGTCGATGTGGCCCCGGAAGACAAGGTCGCGGCAGAGCTTCAGCCCGGGCAGATGTCGCTGCATCACGGGCTGATGATCCATGGCTCTGGGCCGAATATTTCCGATGACCGGCGTATTGCCGTGGCCATCCGTTACTGTACGCCGCAGATTGCCCAGCAGGTCGCAACCAAGGATTACGCCATCCTTGCACGTGGCGCGGACCGGACCGGGAATTTCATCAATTTCACGCCGCCCCGCGCACCCTTTACACCCGAAAGCCTCGCGCTTTACGATGAAATCCGCACCGCCCAGGCCGCTGCTCTGATGGATGGGGCAAAATCAGACAGCAAGGGCTTCTACGGATAAAGGACCAAAGGCAATGGACAAGGTCAGCTTCACGCAGATGAAAGACGGCTCAAAAGAGGACTATGAGTTCCTCACGGCCCATGAAATTGATCACACCAAACACACCGCGCGCCGCCTGATGAAGGCCATGGTGGAACTCGACGAAAGCCTCTCAGGCTACCAGGTGACGCGTCTGGGCCATTCGGTGCAATCGGCCACCCGCGCCTGGCGGGACGGGGCGGATATCGACTGGGTTGTGGCAGCACTTCTGCATGATATCGGCGACATCTACGCGCCTTACAATCACGATGAATACGCCGCCGCGATTCTCAAGCCCTTCGTGCGTGAGCAGGTGACTTGGTGCGTGGCCACTCATGGCGATTTTCAGATGCTCTATTACGGCCATCACCTTGATGGTTTCGATCAAAACAAACGCGACCGCCACGCAGGCCATGCCTATTTCGACGATTGCGCCGCGTTCTGCGAACGCTGGGATCAGGCCAGCTTTGACCCCGACTATGATGACCTGCCGCTGGAATTCTTTGCACCTATGGTCGAAGAGGTGTTCGCCCGCACGCCCTACAGCGCAGAGGTGATCCGGCCAGGGGCACGTGAGCCTCTGGTAAATGCCGAACGTGCCGCAGAGCGCCACTGAGGCAATTGGGTATTTAAGACAAGAAAGAAGCCAGATCGAAGCGCCCCAACCTCTGCCGTATCAGGCAAAGGCGGGGCGGCTTCTTCCTTGTGCGGTCATCGGCTCCCCAGCCTGTACCGCGGCCTCTGGATAGCCCGATCATGGTAAAGAAAGTCTTTGTGGCTTCTTTCTTGTTCCAAATACCCATGTCCTGCCTCTTCCCCTTGCCCGGCCATTTGGGTATTCGAGCGTCACCACAAAAGACCAGAATGAGGCACCCGCCATGGGCATGGAGAAGACATTCAACGCCGCTGAGGCCGAACCGCGCCTGTCGAAGGCCTGGGAAGACAGTGGCGCGTTCAAGGCCGGGGCCAATGCCAAGCCCGGTGCCGAGACGTTTTCGATCATGATCCCGCCGCCCAACGTGACGGGCTCGCTTCACATGGGTCACGCCTTCAACAACACGCTGCAGGATATCCTCATTCGCTGGCACCGGATGCGCGGGCACGACACGCTCTGGCAGCCCGGCACGGACCACGCAGGCATCGCCACGCAGATGGTGACCGAGCGCGACATGGCCGAAAATCAGGAACCTTCGCGCACGGAAATGGGTCGCGAGGCGTTTGAAAAACGCGTCTGGCAGCAAAAAATCAAATCCCGCGGCACGATCATCGGGCAATTGAAGCGCCTCGGCGCCTCCTGCGACTGGTCGCGAGAGGCCTTCACCATGTCTGGCGCCCCCTCGGCCCCCGAAGGCGAGGACGGCAATTTCCACGACGCGGTGATCAAGGTCTTTGTTGATATGTACAACAAGGGGCTGATTTATCGCGGCAAGCGGCTGGTGAACTGGGACCCGCATTTTGAAACCGCGATTTCCGATCTTGAGGTCGAGAATATCGAGGTGGCGGGCCACATGTGGCACTTCAAATACCCGCTCGCGGGGGGTGCCACCTATACCTATGTAGAGAAGGATGAGGACGGAAACGTCACGCTGGAAGAAGAGCGCGACTATATCTCCATCGCCACCACACGGCCTGAAACCATGCTGGGCGACGGGGCTGTCGCGGTTCACCCAACGGATGAGCGTTACGCGCCAATTGTCGGGAAACTCTGCGAAATCCCGGTTGGGCCTAAGGAGCATCGCCGCCTGATTCCCATTATCACTGATGACTATCCAGATCCCAATTTCGGCTCAGGCGCGGTGAAGATCACCGGCGCGCATGACTTCAACGACTATGAAGTCGCCAAGCGCGGCGGCATCCCCATGTACCGCCTGATGGATACCAAAGGTGCCATGCGCGCCGATGGTGCGCCCTATGCCGAGGCGGCAGAGATCGCCATGGCCGTGGCAAAGGGCGAGCGCGAATTGACCGAGGCCGAGGCCGACACGATCAACCTTGTCCCCGACGACCTGCGCGGCCTCGACCGGTTCGAGGCCCGCAAGTTGGTGGTCGACCAGATCACCAGCGAAGGTCTCGCCGTCATGACCGCCAACCCCGAATGGGAAAACGCCGACGCCGAAGGTAGGGTGGGGTTGCACCCCACCATCCCGATGGTCGAAGCAAAACCCATCATGCAACCCTTCGGCGACCGCTCGAAGGTCGTCATTGAGCCGATGCTGACCGACCAATGGTTTGTGGACACAGACAAAATCGTCGGCCCCGCGATCGAGGCGGTGAAATCCGGCGAGGTCAACATCATGCCAGAGCAAGACCGCAAGGTCTATTTCAACTGGCTGGAAAATATCGAGCCCTGGTGCATCTCCCGCCAGCTCTGGTGGGGACATCAGATCCCGGTTTGGTATGGGCCAACCGTTGGGAAAAAAAGAGAGGGCGAAATAGATGTTCTAACTTTCAACGAGGATTCCCCTATCGCATTTTGCGCTGCTTCGTTTCAAGAAGCCTCCAAACTCGCAAGGAAGTACTATATCGAAAACGGGGCACTCGAAGTTGAAGAATTCACCGAGATCGCAGATTGGTCCCTTGAAGCATTTAAAGAGAAATATGCAAACCAAACTGGTGGCACGTTCTCCTTGTTCAATCGGATTACGTTTCACCTTCGGCGCGACCCAGACGTCCTCGACACCTGGTTCTCCTCCGGCCTCTGGCCCATCGGCACGCTCGGCTGGCCGGAAGATACCGATGAGCTGAAGAAATACTTCCCCACTTCCGTCCTCGTCACCGGCTTTGACATCATCTTCTTTTGGGTCGCCCGGATGATGATGATGCAATACGCCGTGGTGGGCGAGAAGCCGTTCAAGGATGTCTATGTCCACGCCCTCGTCCGCGATGAGAAGGGCAAGAAGATGTCCAAATCCCTGGGCAATGTGCTCGACCCGCTGGAGCTGATTGATGAATACGGCGCCGACGCCGTGCGCTTCACGCTCACCGCCATGGCCGCCATGGGACGGGACCTGAAGCTCAGCACGCAACGCATTGCAGGATATAGAAATTTCGGCACCAAGCTCTGGAACGCCGCCCGTTTCGCCGAAATGAATGAGGCGGTTGGCAGCACCGGCGCAATCCCACAGCCAAAAGCCACGGTAAACCGTTGGATTCTCGGCGAAACTGCCAAAATTCGCGGCGTCGTCGATTCTGCGCTCTCGCAATACCGCTTCAATGACGCTGCCAACGCGCTCTATGGCTTTGTCTGGGGCAAAGTCTGCGATTGGTATGTAGAGTTTTCCAAACCCCTGCTTATGGATGGCGATGCGGCGACCAAGGCCGAGACGCAGGAAACCATGGCCTGGGTCATTGACCAATGCCTGATCCTGCTGCACCCGATCATGCCTTTCGTGACGGAAGAACTCTGGGGAACCCTCGGAAAACGCGAGAAAATGTTGATCCATGCCGATTGGCCGACTTATGGCGAAGAGCTGATTGATCCGGCGGCGGATGCCGAGATGACCTGGGCGATTGCACTCATTGAAAACGTCCGCTCGGCCCGCGCGCAGGTGCATGTGCCAGTTGGCCTTAGAACGCCATTGGTCGTTTCGGACATGTCTGATGCCGCCCGCGCGGCCTGGACCAACAACGAGGTGATGATCCGGCGTCTGGCGCGCATTGAGGGGCTGACCGAGGTCGATGCCTTCCCCAAGGGCTGCATCACCATTGCCGCCGAGGGGGCAAGCTTTGGCCTGCCGCTGGCCGATGTGATTGACGTGGGCGAGGAAAAGGCGCGACTGGAAAAGACGCTGGGCAAGCTCGGCAAAGAGTTGGGCGGCCTTCGTGGGCGGCTCAACAACCCCAAATTCGTCGCAAGCGCCCCCGAAGAGGTGGTGGAGGAAGCGCGCGAAAACCTCGCCATCAAGGAAGACGAGGAAGCCAAGCTGCAGGCCGCGCTCGACCGGCTCAACGAACTCGGCTGACCCTCGCTTTCACTGTTCGAAAAATATTCAAAAACAGCGCCGCGCCCAGCCAGGAGGGCGGCGTTTGTCTGTCTGGGCATCGGTCAATCGCACTGACGTGATACCGACGTAATACCGACACGATACCGACGTTGATTTTTGCCCTCATTTAAACTTCGGCGGGCGCCTGGCCATATTGGCGGCGATCACCTCCATCTGGTGCGGTTTGCCGATCAGATCGGTTTGCTCCCGGCTTTCGGCCAAGAGCACATCCTTGGCGCTTGCCCCGCTTTCGGCATAGCCAATCAACCGCTTGGCCGCGCGAATGGCAGACGGGGATTTCCCTGCAATTTCAGCGGCTAATTCCAAAGCGCGGGCCTGAGCATCTTCAGCGATTTCCGTCACAATCCCCCACTGGCCTGCTTGCGTCGCGTCAATCGGCGCGGCGGTGTAGGTCATTTGGCGGATCACATCGGACCGCGCCAGATGCGGCAGCAAAACCATGCCGCCCATATCCGGGATCAGCCCCCATTTCATCTCCATGATAGCCAGCTTAAGATCTTGAGAAGCCACACGAATATCCGCCCCAAGCGCCAGTTGAAAGCCGCCGCCATAGCACACGCCGTGCAGCGCCGCGATGACCGGAACCGGGACCTTCCGCCAGATCATTGCAACCTCCTGAAAAAGGTTGCCGTCCTCATGCGTGCGCGGCATCACAAGCGCTTCGGGATCGCCTGCCGCTATCTGGGCGAAACTGGCCACATCAAGCCCGGCGCAGAACGCCTGCCCCTCACCCAAAAGGACTACGGCACGGACATCGTCACGTCCCATAAGCCCTTGTCCTGCCTCGACAATTGCCTCGATCATGGAAAGATCAAGCGCGTTGCGTTTTTCGGGCCGGGTCAGTGTGACCCGGGCGATATTATCCTGGATGTCAACGGAAACACGCGCCATGGGATCCTCCTTCGGTTGGCCCCATGAAAGCGCAAGATGCGGCTCAAGGCCAGCAGGACGTCAGGGCACGACTTTCTCAATGGCGCGCATCATGCCGAGGCTTTTGTCATAAATCAGCGTCAGAATGCGCCGGCCCCCGGTGCGGGTGGCCACCATGGGCACGGCGCGCACGCCCCCGGCGGCGATTGTTGCGGCGATAAAGCTGCGGCGGGTGAGATTGGGCATAAAGCGGCCCTCCAGTACTTGAGAACGATTCTCATTTAATGGCAACGCCCCGCTTTTCAAGGGCTTGTCCCGCGCCCGGCGATGTCGTTATCTGCGGTTATGGCTGGCCCTCGATATACGAAACTGGTTCAATCCCTGCCCGCGACAGTACCTTTTGTCGGCCCCGAAGAGCAGGAACGCACCCGCGGCGCGCCCTTCGCCGCGCGGCTGGGGGCGAATGAAAACACCTTCGGCCCCTCCCCCAAGGCCATCGCGGCGATGCAGGCCGCGAGTGGCGAGATCTGGATGTATGGCGATCCCACAAGCCATGACCTGCGCGCGGCGTTGGCGGTACATCATGGGATCGGAATAGAAAATATCGTTGTGGGGGAAGGCATTGACGGGCTTTTGGGCTATCTTGTGCGCCTGCTGATTGGTCCCGGCGACACGGTTGTGACTTCGGACGGGGCCTATCCGACCTTCAACTACCATGTGGCGGGCTTTGGCGGCGAGTTGCACAAAGTGCCCTATGCCGATGATCACGAAGACCCGGCCGCCTTGTTTACCAAAGCAAAAGAAGTTGGGGCAAAGCTTGTCTACCTCGCCAACCCGGATAACCCGATGGGCACATGGCATGAGGGCAGCACGCTGACCCGAGCGCTAGACAACCTGCCCGAGGGATGCCTTTTGGTTCTGGACGAGGCCTATGTGGAGCTTGCGCCAAAGGGAACGGCGTCCGAGATTGCGATTGATGATCCGCGACTGATCCGCATGCGGACCTTTTCCAAGGCGTACGGCATGGCCGGGGCGCGGGTTGGGTATGCGATGGGGGCTGCATCGCTCATCCAGAGCTTCGACAAGATCCGTAACCATTTCGGCATGAACAGGGTGGCACAGATCGGAGCACTGACAGCCTTGCAGGACGCGGACTGGTTGGAGCAGACCTGCGCCTGGGTCGCGGCCTCACGCGACCGGATCACGGCGCTGGCCGCGCGCGAAGGGCTCAATGCCCTGCCCTCGGCCACGAATTTCGTCACCGTCGATTGCGGCAAGGATGGTGATTTCGCCCGCCGCGTGCTGGCCGAATTGGTGGCACAGGGGGTGTTTGTGCGCATGCCATTTGTCGCGCCGCAAGATAGATGCATTCGCATTAGCTGCGGCCCGGAAGGCGATATGAACCTGCTGGCAGACGCCTTTCCCAAGGCCTTTGCCGCCGCCCGGAGATAACACGCTGTCATAAACAGGTGAAAATACGCCGAAGGTGGAGATTTTAACTGTAATTTGCAAAAGCTGCGATAAGCTTGAATCATGCGGGATAACAACGTAACCGAAGCACCGAATTACACCAACGCCGCCCTGATCATGGGATGCGTCAATTTGGTTTGGATTTTCATGGTTTTGTGGGCCGTGTTCGGCTTTCACATTGTGCTTGCCACCGGCTGGGCGATCAACTGGTTGATCACTCGGCTGCTCGTGCGCCGGGCCTGACCTTTTCGCTCTTGGCCAATTCACGTGTGGCCACCTCGATGGCCCCGTCTCCGTGCGCGATGCCAAGGGCCTTCAGACCCGCATCCATCGCCGCAAGTACGCCCAGTATCGCCTGAGCGTTCAGATGCCCCATATGACCGATCCTAAACGCCCGGTCCGACCTCGGGTCCTTGGGTGTTTCCATGCCAAGACCAATGCCAAGCGTCAGCCCCATCTCCGCCTCAAGCCAGTGGCGGAGCCGAGTGCCGCTGCCGTCCTCAAGCGACAGCGCAGTGACCGCACGGCTGCGATGCGCGGGGGCCGCGATGTTAAGCCGTAATGGCCCGACCTGCGCCCAAGTGCTGCACGCCGCCCAGACTGTCTTTGCCAGTCGTTCATGCCGGCGCCAAACCGCCTCAAGGCTCTCCTCGGAAAGCATATCCAGCGCCTCACGCAAGCCGTAAAGGTGATGGGTGGGGGCCGTCCCCATGAAAAACTGATAGAACAGCTCCGGCTCTGTGCGTGGCACCCAATCCCAATACCGGCTCACACGATCAAGTCCAGCCCGCGCCGCCTTGGCCCTTTCATTGAAAAAGACGAAGGCAAGACCGGGTGGTGTCATCAATCCTTTCTGGCTTGCCGCTATCATGACGTCGACGCCCCAGGCATCCATCTCAAACCGGTCGCAAGCCAGCGACGCGATGCAATCGGCAAAGAGCAAGGCGGGATGACCCACCATATCAAGGGCCGCACGCACTGCGGCCACGTCATTTAGAACGGAGGTGGAGGTATCCACGTGACAGACCATTACCGCCTTGACTTTACGGGATTTATCCTCCCGCAACGCTTGTTCGACCTGATCCGGGTCAACCGGGGCTTGCCTCCCGAAATCAAGCACATCGCAATCAAGACCCAAAGCCTCTGCCATTTCGATCCAGGAATAGGCAAAGCGGCCTGTGGCCAGAAAAAGCACCTTGTCGCCGGCCTTGAGCGTGTTGGCCAAGCCCGCCTCCCAACCTGCATGGCCATTGCCGATATAGATGGCGGCGTCACCCTTGGTGCAGGCAACCGCGCGCAGGTCGTCGATCAGTTTCGGCATCGCCGCAATCAGTGGCCCGGAATAGATGTCCGGCGACGGCCGGTGCATGGCCTGCAGCACCCGATCCGGCATGATCGAGGGGCCGGGGATGGCAAGATAGGGACGTCCGCCTGCACCGCTCATGTGGCACTCCTTTGATTAGCAGCCTGCAGCTTAATCTCTTGCGGGGTGCCGTCAATCATGGGTCTCATCGCGGCTTGTGCTTGGCCTTATGGCATCCTAAATGGGGACAATATTCGGGCGAGGCGCGCAGGATCTTGAAACTTTTCAAACGTATTTCAGACTGGGAAGCCAATCTGCGCGCGTCCTATAACACCGATCTGTCGACCCCCGAGAACCGCAGGCGTGCCCGTATCTACAATCTTTGGTTTGACCATGCGATTTTGCGTGGCATCTGGACCAATTTCTTTGAAATTGCGCCCGGCGTCTATCGCTCAAACCATCCCACGCGGAAACGGTTTGAGAAAATGAAGGCCGACGGCATCCATTCCGTGCTGAACCTTCGTGGTGACTATCCGTCGGCCCATTACCTGGTCGAAGAAGAAACCTGCCGTGAACTGGGTCTCAATCTCACATCGGTGAGCATGCAGGCCCGTCACGCACCGCCCGCCGAGGATATCCTTGAGCTGATCGGGCATTTTCGATCTATCGAGAAACCGTTTGTCATGCATTGCAAGTCCGGTGCGGATCGGGCCGGATTTGCGTCGGCACTTTACCTTCTGGTCATCGAGGGACGCCCGCTTGCCGAGGCGCGAAAGATGTTGGCTCTGAAATATCTGCATGTGAGACGGTCCAAGACCGGCATTCTGGACCACATTCTGGATGTCTACGAGGCGCGCAATGCGCGTGACCCGATTGGGTTTGAAGACTGGCTGCGCAGCGAATATGACCACTTGGCCCTTCAGGCGGATTTTCAGGCCAAGTACACACCCTGGTTCTGAGGTCTAGTACCGCCGGGCCAGCTTGGCTGGGTCGGCACCACACAAATACCGCACCAAAAGAGAAAGATTGCGGGTGCCGCGCCGGAGCCAGCCATCACGTTCGTACCGCTCTGCGCTTGTTGTAAGTGCCAGGGGCAGAAGCCTTGGACGCTTTCCCAAAGCGCGTGCCATCGCAACATCTTCCATCAGGGGTATGTCAGCAAACCCACCGGCCGCGTCGTAGCCCTTGCGAGAGATCAAGAGTCCCTGATCCCCATATGGCAGCCCGAAGGCCCGTGTGCGCAGGTTTGCCCAGCCAGCAACGAGTGCGGGCATGACCCCGGTCGCGTCAAAGGCAAGTTTGAACACAGCCGGATGACCGCTTGGCAAATGTCCAAGCACGGTATCGGCCCAGCCTTGAGGCAGAACGCTGTCTGCGTGAAGGAACAAAAGCCAGTCTCCGCCTGCGGCCCCTGCACCTCGGCGAAGTTGCCCCCCGCGCGAGGCAGGCCCCTGCAAGATTTCCGCGCCGGCGGCTTCGGCAATCTGAAGCGTGGCGTCCGTTGAGCCGCCATCGGACAACACAAGCTCGCGGATGAGACCTGCCTGCAGCCCCTCTGCCAATGCAGGCAAAGACCGTTCCAGCCCGGAAGCCGCGTTCAGCGTCGGTATGATGACCGAGAGCTTCGCCCGCATAAGGAATCCTCTGTTACACCCCGTGTTTCTGCCTATATGAAGCGGCAGGATCAACAAGAGAGACCTCATGGCGCGCGACATTTACCGCATCACCGGCACCGACAGGTTGGATTTCCTGCAAGGCCTGATCACCAATGATATTGCCAAGCTGGAAAACGGGTTGGTCTACGCCGCGATCCTGACGCCGCAGGGCAAGTACTTGGCCGATTTCTTTCTGGTGCCTGATGGCGAGGCGGTGCTTCTGGATGTAGACGCCTCGATTGCGACAGGTCTTGTGCAGCGGCTGACGATGTACAAATTACGGGCGGATGTGACGATTGAAGAGACAAATTTGCAGGTCTCGCGCGGCACGGGCGACATGCCCCCGGGTGCATTCGCAGATCCAAGGCACGAGGCCCTGGGCTGGCGCAGATATGGTGCAGAGGCGGGTGATGATGGAACGGATTTCAACGCGCTGAGGGTTCTGCACTGCATCCCGGAAACTGGGATCGAGCTGACACCGGAGACGTACATTCTTGAGGCGGGATTTGAACGACTGAATGGCGTCGACTACCGCAAAGGATGCTACGTGGGTCAGGAAGTGACCGCACGGATGAAGCACAAGACCGAGTTGCGCAAAGGTCTGACCCGGGTCGAGGTGCTTGGCGCGGCCCCGGTTGGTGCGGAAATCTTATCAAACGGCAAGACCGCCGGCATCCTCTTCACGCAGTCGGATGGCCACGGGATCGCCTATTTGCGCTTTGACCGGGCCGGAGAAAACATGCAAGCAGACGGGGCAACGGTGCACTACTCCGTGCCTGCCCCTCGATGACGTTGCGTCAGCAAAATTTTGCCGATCGGAAATCTGAAATATTCAGCGCAAACTGCGTGATGGTTCTTCGATGCCCTCAGGCGCGTTCAGCGTATTCCATCGTCTCGGTATTGACGACGATATCCTCGTCCTGACCCACAAAGGGCGGCACCATAACCTTGACACCATTGTCGAGGATGGCCGGCTTGAAGCTGTTGGCCGCAGTCTGTCCTTTGACCACAGGTTCAGTCTCGGTCACCCTGCAAACAACCTTCTGCGGAAGCGTCGCATTCAGCGCTTCGCTTTCGTAAAATTCAACGGTTATGGTCATCCCGTCCTGCAGAAAGGGACGGCGATCTCCCAATAGCTCCGCCGGAAGCTCGATCTGCTCGTAAGTCTCTGAATCCATGAACACAAGCATGCCGTCACTCTCGTAGAGAAACTGCTGATCTTTCTGCTCAAGACGTACACGCTCGACCTTGTCGGCGCTTCTGAAACGCTCGTTCAGCTTCGATCCATTGCGCAGGTTGCGGAGCTCGACCTGGGCGAAAGCGCCGCCCTTTCCGGGCTTCACATGGTCGACTTTGACGGCGCTCCAAAGCGCATCATTATGCTCCAGAACATTGCCTGGGCGGATCTCATTTCCGTTGATCTTGGGCATTGGGCAAAACCATGACAAAAGGTTGATCGGTATGTGATCCTCCCTATATCTAGCCGTGCGACAGGTGGCAAGACGACGAGATATCGTGCTGCACCTGCAGAGAGCCATGCGAAAATCGCATGGCTGGTATGCTTCTGGGGGCTATCCGAATCGAAGAAAAGACGCCATAAACGTCGCTACGCCGACACGATAAATAAAATAAAAACAAGGACGAAACATGAAAGATTTCGTTGACGGCTCCGCGTTCAATGCCGAACAAGGCAATCGCGCCCGTAAACTCTTTGCAGCCGTTGTACTGGCTGCCCTGGACGACGCCATTGCGGATGACAAAAAGTATGGCAATGGTCCGGAACAGATCGCCCGCTGGGCCCGCTCGCGAGATGGACGGGAAGTCCTGTCTTGCGCGGGGATTGACCCAAATGAGCGTGTTGTCTCTGGACTAATGGATTTTGTCTCCAAAGGTGTGCGGACATCCGTTGCTCTTTCCCGTGAGGAAAGTGAACGGCGCAATGCTGCTGCCGCGCAGGCAGAAGCCGCCTAGGCTCTTACAGTACATTTGCTGCTCAAAAGGCCCTGTCAGATCTGGCAGGGCTTTTTGCTTGTCAGCTAAGAGGTTGTCGCTCGCGAATATAAAGACCCAGATAAAGACCGGAGCCAGCCGCAAGAGCGCTATTTCGATAGGACCGATAATAGCTGCATGATGGGCACCGTCCCAGTAGCTCAGCGGGCTTTGAAAAATCCAATCGCTGAGAGGCCAGAAATGGGGCCTGCCATCGTCGTGATGCAAGGGAAAACAAGTGCGAGATGCAGCAATGCCGCCGCAAAAAACCATCCCGAAGCGCGCACCAAACCACCAGGCCAGACCAAAAACCGCGCCTCACACAAAAACAGAATTGTCGATCTTGAAGACCTCCTGCCACACGTCCGAAAAGTAAAGCGTGTCAAAGACGTAAGAGGGGCTTAGCCCAAGAACATAGAGCGACACCGCCGCCATGACATAAAGCGACACGTCTGGTGCAAGAGCGACGGTGATGGCTGCTATGGTGCGGTGCAACTCATAGGGCTGTGCAAAGGCCACGGTCGCAAAAATGACATGGGCCGGCGTGTTCATGGCTTTCCAAGTGGAGACATGGGCGATACCTCTGGGTTCGGTCACTATGAGGGCGGGATATGGCGCAGTCCATCATGATTCAGGGGGCGGGCTCGAACGTGGGCAAGTCAATGGTCGTGGCAGGCCTTGCGCGGGCTTATACCCGTCGTGGCCTGACGGTGGCGCCATTCAAACCCCAGAACATGTCGAACAACGCCGCCGTGACGGTTGATGGCGGTGAGATAGGACGTGCGCAGGCGCTGCAAGCGCTGGCCGCGGGGCGTGCGCCACATACGGACATGAACCCTGTTCTGCTCAAGCCCGAGTCTGAGATCGGCGCACAAGTCGTGGTTCAGGGCAAGCGGTTTGATACGCTGCGCGCAAGGGATTACGCCAAGGTGAAACCCAAGCTGCTGCCCCCCGTACTAGAGAGTTTTGCGCGCCTCTGCGGAAGCGCCGATCTTGTCCTTGTCGAGGGCGCTGGCAGCCCGGCCGAGATCAATCTGCGTGCAGGCGACATCGCGAATATGGGCTTCGCGGAGGCCGCAGGCGTGCCTGTCATATTGGTGGGTGACATTGACCGGGGCGGTGTCATCGCGCAGCTCGTGGGGACACAGGCCATTCTGCCTCCCGAAGATGCGGCGCGCATAAAGGCCTTTGCGATCAATAAGTTTCGCGGCGATGTGCAGCTTTTTGATGAGGGGCTGACAGAGATAACGTCTCGCACCGGCTGGCCCTCTTTAGGGGTTGTACCTTGGTTTGCCGATGCCTGGCGCCTGCCCGCCGAAGACGTGATGGACATTCGCTCTTCTGCAGGTGGTGCTTTCAAGGTGATCGTGCCACGGCTGGGCCGGATTGCCAATTTCGATGATCTTGATCCGTTATCGCTTGAACCCGATGTCAGTGTCGAGATTGTCGAGCCGGGCCGTGCCTTGCCGGGTGATGCTCATCTGGTGCTGATCCTTGGAAGCAAATCCACCATTTCCGATCTTGCGGATTTCCGTGCCAATGGCTGGGATGTGGACCTAAGCGCGCATATTCGGCGCGGCGGGCATGTGCTGGGCATCTGCGGCGGCTATCAGATGCTCGGGCAGGAAATCGCAGACCCTGATGGGATCGAAGGAGCGCCAGGCACGGTCAAGGGACTTGGGCATCTCGATGTGCGGACAATCATGCATCCCGAGAAACGCCTGGCGTTGACCAAGGCCACATATATTGCAACAGGGGACCCGGTCGAGGGGTACGAGATTCACATCGGCAAGACCGATGGCCCGGGTACAAAGCGACCCTGGCTGGATGTGTCAGGCCGCCCCGAAGGCGCAACTTCGGCCGATGGCCGTGTGCGAGGATGTTACCTGCATGGGCTTTTCGCCTCAGATGCGTTCCGGGCGGCCTATCTCAATAACCTAGGTGCATCTTCAGACATGCATTTCGACAATCAGGTCGAGACGACGCTGGATGCGCTGGCCGATCATCTTGAGACACATATGGATCTGGATTTGTTGCTGGAACTCGCCGAGACGCCCGCGCGCATTTCAGAGCGGGCTTAGTCGTAGTCTTGACCCATCATCGCGCGGTGAATCTCACGCCGAACCAGTTTGCGCACGTTACGTGTGATGCGTTCGCCAAGTGCGCCTTGCAATTCCTGACGAACGATCTCTCCAACGAGGTCACGCAGGGCGCTCTCGTCAATCACCGTATCTTCGGAATACCAAGCCGCATCTGCTGCAGCCTCTGCGGCGCTCGCCGTGGCTTCTTCCGAAAGGATTTCCGTCACCTCATCGGTGATCGCGACATCTGACAGGTTAAGAGGCTCCGGAGAGTCAGCAAGGTCTTGTGTCTGCTCTTCCGGCGTCTCCGTGTCAGCAACGCTGGCTACTTCGGTTGCAGCCGCCGGCCCGGAAACCGGGTCACTGCTTTGCGGAATGAAGGAGAGCTCGTCTGGCTGAATCTCTGTCTGCTCGTCCAAGAGAACGGCCTCTTCGATTTCGTCAACCTCTTCGGGACTTATCTCTTCCACCGGTTCGGCATCCGCCTCTGCCGCGTCATCCTCACCGTGATCTTCCCAATTAAGCGGCTCTACTGTGCCGCCCGCATAATCATCCTGATCGGCGGCGTCGGGGTCCCACTGATCGCCGCGAGCGGCAACTGCGGCTTCCACTTCGGCAATCCGCGCCTCAAGTTCATTGCCTGATGTTTTCGGCGCGACTTCGAGATTGGCCTCTTCCGGATCATCCTGCAGGTCTTCCTCAGTCCACTCTTCCGCCGTCTCTTCCTCCGGCGGTGGGGCCAATTCCATGTCAGAGGTATCGTCTTTGAGGTCTTCTTCGGGCCATTCTTCATCATCAGCGTGGCTGTCTATCGGCATCGAGGAACCACCCACCGCGCCCATGATCCAGTCCTTCGCTTTGACCTCGGGGCGAAGGCGGACAAAATCAGACCCTTCTTCAGGCGCTCTCAGCGGGTCATCCCCTTCCCCCAAAGAAACATGTGTGTCTGTATCATCAAGCTCTTCATCTGCATGCGCGCTTTCTTCGACGGGGTCTTCATCAGAAAGCTCAGCCTCCGGCTCAACCGCGCTCTGTTCCTCGTCTTCGGGTGTGTCTTTGCCGTCCGCCGCTTCGCTGACGCGCAGCGCCTGCGTCAGAACAAGCTTGGCCCCCGTGGTTCCAAGTTCAAGACCCTGGACCCGTGGTCCGGCGTCATGCTCTTCATCAGCCTGCCCGCTCACCTCCGGCACATCAGAGTTGTCCACTTCTTCCAAAGGAGCGTCATTTGCAATGTCGGTATCGTCGTCGTGAGACACCTGATCCTGGCGCTCAAGCTCCACACCGAGCTTTGCAGCGCCTCGGCTGTCCACAGACACAAGTCTGCGGATGGACGAAAGAACGTCCTCAATTTCCGCATTGGATACGGGGTCAGACATGCTCAACTACCATTCTTGCCTGGCCACAGTTTAGCTTCCACGCGTTAATCACACAATAACGCAAGTACAAAGCTTTTTTAATCTTTGCCCAGAGCGCGCAGGACTCGGTCCAGCTTTTTCCCCTGCGGGCTTATCGGAACCGGCGCATCCTTGACAAGATTGTAATAGGCAGCCGGATCGTAAAGCTGAACATCGAGGTTCAAGTCCTTGGCTGTAAGCTGGCCCAATGAGGCAAGAACCGAATATGCTGCAGTGACGACATCTGCCTCAGCCGAGATCATGCTGGCGCGGGCGTCCAAAAGCTCTTGTTCGGCGTCGAGCACGTCCAGCGTCGTGCGCGCGCCCAGAGTTGCCTCTTCGCGGACGCCTCTGAAAGCAATCTCAGCCGCGCGCACCTGCTCTCGGGTGGCTGCTCGCTGGGCCTGTGACGCGCGCAAGATGGCATAGGCGTTGCCAACATCCTGAACGATGCGGTGGCGGACCTCATGCAGATTGCCACGGCTGGCATCCCGCTGCGCCATGGCCTGACGTTTAAGAGAGCTTATAAGCCCGCCCTGGTAAATCGGCCCTGTGACCTGAACGCCGAAAGAGCCTGTCCGGCTGAAGTCATCACCGCCTATTTCCTCGCCTGCGCCCAGTGTACCAACGAGATTCGCCCGAGGCTTTTTAGCGGCGTCAGCAGCCAGCACGTTGAGTTCCGCCGCTGAGACTTCTCTTTGCGCCCGCAAAATGTCGGGATGGCTGCGAACGGCAATCTGAGCTGATGCATCGACGTCACCCGACAGATTCGGCAATTGGCGCGGCGGTTGCAACGCACCGGGACGGCGGCCGACTGCTGCGCGAAATTCCTCTACGGCTTGTGCAAGATCGCCTTGGGCTGCGGCAAATTCACTGCGAGCTGCGGCCAGCCGCGCCTCGGCCTGGGCCACATCTGTCCGTGTCACTTCGCCAACCTCAAACCGATCTTGCGCGGCGCGGAGTTCCTGCCGCAAGAGCTGAAGATTGTTATTTCTGAGCGACACGAATTCCTGGTTTCGGCGCACATCCTGAAACGCAGCAACAGCACGCAAGAGAACTTGCTGCTCGACACTTCGAAGCGCTTCCCGTGTCGCCAGCACAGATTCTTTTGTCGATTCCAGCTGAAACCGCGTCTGGCCACCATCGAACAACAACAGCTCAAGCGAAATGCCGATGTTTACATCCTGGCTCGCGATGCCAGAGGTGCCCAGACCATTTCTTGTGCGACCAAATGTTCGCGTGACATCGGCGCTGTAATTGAGAATGGGGCGCAACGCGGCAAGGATTTGCGCGGCATCTTCATCCGCGGCCCGCAAAAGCGCGCGGTTCTGGTCCAGAAGGCCGGAATGTTCATAGGCACTGACCAGAGTTTCGGCCAATGTCTCGGACCATGCCATGCCGGACGTCGCAACACTAAGTGCAACACCCATCGTCGCTGACCGAAGCCAAGCCTTCATATTTAATCTCATGCTCTGCCTCCCGAGTGATTGCTTCATCACAAGGTGAAAGCGGCGTGGCGTTCGAATCCTTCAAGCACAGGCGCACCTGCATTGAACGCAAACCGCCAATTTATTTCTCCGTCAATCTTATAGCCGACCCGGGCAACGCCAAGAGCGTTCTCGGCAAATAGGGACCCGATGCGACCACCGTCCTTAAGCTGATCCGCGATAGCTTGGGGCAGATGTTGAATCGCGCCCTGCACGACGATCACGTCATAAGGACCATGCTCTGATGCGCCTTCGCTCAGCGCACCTTCATGCACGACAACATTGTCCGCACCCTGATCGGACAGGATGCTCTGTGCCTCGGACGCGCGAGCCTCATCATTTTCGACGGCGATAACGGCCTCTGCCATATGGGCGATGACCGCAGACGAATACCCCAGGCCAGAGCCCAGATCGAGCACCAGTTCATCATTCTGGATATCCAGCGCATCCAGAAGCTTGGCCAGCGTGCGCGGCTCCAGCATGACGCGACCGCCGCCCAGGTCGATGTTTTCACCAACATACGCAGCCTCACGCAAAGCATCCGGCACGAAGGCTTCTCGTGGCACCGATAACATCGCGTCAATAATCGGAAATTTTGTAACGTCAGATGGTCGGATCTGCGTGTCGACCATCATCGTTCTGCGTGAGGCGAAATCAGTCATTACATGCTCTCATGACGAGATTATTTGCTGCTTTGGTTCTGACACATCGTGCAAAGGGCGACAATGGCTAAGTCGGCCAAGCCGAACATCTGTGTCGCCACTATGGCTTTAAGACACAACGTTTTTTTCCTGGGACATACTCTGCTGTCAAAAACTGTCGGCTGGCCGATAAGACACGCCGCGTGTCTCAGACCAATTCTGCGTCGGTCATGAACTCGACCAGTGCCGGGCCATCGGCGGCCAACGCGGCCCTCAGGACCGGTGCGATCTGATCAGCTTCGGCAACCTTTTCGCCGACACCACCGCAAAGCCGCGCAAAGGCGGAAAACGGCGGGTTCACAAGGTCGGTTTCCCACACCGGCCATTCGCCTGCACGCTGTTCTTTCGAGATCTTTCCAAGCTCTCCGTTATGCAAGAGAAGATGGGTGATGTTCATACCGTATTTGACTGCCGTGGTGAACTCCATCGGATATTGGCCAAAGCCGCCGTCGCCGGAAATCGAGATGACTTTGCGACCTTTCAAAGCGCCGAAATCCTGAGTCGCAGCCCAGGCGCCAAGTGCTGCGGGAAAGCCGAACCCGATGGACCCAAGGTAGCCTGACATCAAGACCCGTTGAGTGCCCTTGGTTTCGAGGTATCGGCCGAAGGAATACGTGTTGTTTCCCACATCCACCGCAAATATCGCATCATCAGGCGCAAGCTCGGACAAGGCCTTAAAGACAGCTGCCGAATGCAGGCCGGTGCCATGATCTTCGGTCAGCCTTGTGGTCTTCTCGTCCCGCCAAATTTGCCAGCGCTCGGCCAGCTCGCTTTTCTGGTCCTCCGCCTTCGGATGCGGCTTGGCACGGCTGTTCAGCAGATCACACACCGTTCCCACCTCTCCCCAGATGGGCAGGTCCACGGGATGGAACTTGCCAAGCTGCATCCGGTCATAATCGACCTGAATGATGGGTTTGGACGGTTCAATTCCCGAATGATTTGAAAAGCTTGCGCCCAAGGCAATGATTAAATCCGTTTCATTCATGAACCAGCTTGCAATCGGCGTGCCCGAGCGACCGAGCACACCGGCTGCGTTCGGGTGGTCATCAGGCACAAGCCCTTTGGCCTTGAACGTAGTCAGGACTGGCGCGCTAAGCTTTTCTGCCAGCGCAACGATTTTTTCGCGAGCATCAAAGGCGCCGTGACCGACGATGATGATCGGACGCTTTGCTGCGCCGATCTTGTCGACCGCCGCCTCCATGTCCTGCGCCGACGGCGTGATCTCAACCCGGCTCAGGCGACCCTCAGGATGGCTGGCCTTCACATCAGACGGCACGGTTTGGACGTCGTCGGGAAAGATAAGATGCGCCACATCCTGGTGAACAATCGCATTTTTGCAGGCCAGGGCCGCCAATTCCACCGCATTGGCACCGCCCAGAACCGGCTGCGAAAAACGCGACACAGCGGCAAAGGCAGACGCCAGATCAATGTCCTGAAACGCACCGGGGCCAAGCACCTGGGTCTGCACCTGGCCGGTCAGCGCCAGAACCGGTGCGCGATCCACCTTGGCGTCCCACATGCCCGTGAGAAGATTGGTGGCCCCCGGTCCAGCAATTGTCAGGCACCCCGCGGGCATGCCGGTAAGTTTTCCATAGGCCGATGCGGCAAAGGCCGCTGCGCCTTCGTGGCGGATACCGTAGTATTTGAGGTCTTTGCTACCCACTTTGAGCCGGATGGCCTCGGCCAAACCAAGGTTCGAGTGGCCCACCATGCCAAAGACGGATTTGAGCCCCCAATTCACGAAAGTTTCCACCATCGCATCGCTGATCGTGCGCGGGGCGTCAGGTTCCGGTTCGAGCCCCACGAAAATCTCACCATCGCGAACATCAATCGGAAACATCTTTTGCCCGGTATCTTCGTGCCCACCTGGGGGCTTGCCGGTCAGCGGATCGAAATCCCACCCGTGCCAGGGGCAACGGACCCAGCATTGGTCATCCACGCCCTTTTCGATGGAGCCTTCCCCCAATGGTCCGTTCTGATGCGGGCAGCGATTGTCCATCGCAGCCCATTGCCCATCGAAATGCACCAGACAAATCGAGGTGGTGCGCGCCGTGACCGTTTTCACCCGGCCTTCGGGCAAGTCCTCCACATGGCCCACGGAAATCCAGTCAAGTGCCTCGTTTGCCATGGTTTGTCCTTTCAGTCGTGGCTGCCGCCACTGGTCAGATCGTAAATCTTTTGCAGGATGGTGAGGGCCAGAAAGCTGAGCACGACCCAGATGACCAGTTCAAAATCGGCGAATTCCGTACCGCGCAGCCATTGCGCGAGCAAACCGCCCTGGGGGCGCAGGGCCTCGATGCCGAAAAGCCCCTCTCGGCCCCAAAGCTGAAACACCCAGAAACGGGAGATGTAGAGCAGGGCAACACCGGCAAATGCGGCAATCAGGGTCCAGATAAGCCGCCGGATCACTGCACCAGCTCCGCTGTGTCAGGTTCAAGATGGAAGACCAGAAGATCGCCGTGGCGGACCACCTTGCCTTCAACCGATATATAGGCCGCGACTAGGTCATAGGCCGATTTGGGGAAGATCGTGCCATCCGGACCGACGACAAGCAAAAACTCACTGCCTTCAACGGGCTGCGTGCTGACGAAAACCGGCGGGATGTCCCCGATCAGGCAAAGATTAGCACAAGCTTTATGTGCAATCCCGACGCCCGGGCGCATGGCCCCGGCGAGGCATTTGCCATCACAGATCTCACCCGCGATGCGCCAGCGGCCAAGCTCTTCGCGTTCCATCTCCGGGGCATCACCTTCTGCCGGCGCAATCCCGTTTTGCCCACCACGCACCTGCAGCATATCCAGTTCACCACGGTCGAGAATAGTGCCGGATACCGTGACAAGCTGCCCGTCCAGATCCCGAACCCGGTTCATCAGACTTTGCTTGCCCCCCGCCGAAAGCATGAGCGTGCGCCCCTCGGGGACATGTTCGCTGCCTTGGGTGACACGCACCACGGGGTAAGGCGTCAGTTCCATAACCCCAGTCACGGTCTGACGGCCATAATCCCCGCGAAACGCGCCATTGCCCGGATCATCTTGCGTCGCACCAATACCGAGACCCACACCCGCCATCAGCAGGACCAAGCCGATGCCGATGCCGATGAGAAAACTACGCAACCCATCCGGCGCCGTCAGATATCCCACGAAAAACGGTTTGTCTTTCTTGTCCGCCATCACGCCACCTCGACAGGATCAACATGCGTGCCGGGTGGGTTGGCCTTGGGATCGACCAGGACCGCGCCATTCTCGACACGCAGATTGTAGGTTGGAATTTTCTCGGTGAAGGGTGCCGGGGATTTGCCATCGGTCACCCGGTATTGAAACCCGTGCCAGGGGCACGTCACGAGGCAATCAATGATGCGCCCTTCGCCCAGAGGGCCGTTTTGGTGCGCACAGGCGTTCGATATGGCCGAAAGCTTGCCTTCATGCTTAAAGACCGCCACGCGTTTGCCATCGGGCAAAACCGCGATGCGGGCGCGTCCTTCTTCGATCTCATCTGCCTGACAGATGCGCATCCAATCCCCCGCCGCCACGGCCAACGGGTCGCCCTTCTTGCGTTCTGCCATAAAGGCCCAGACATGCAGAAGTGCCACGATCCAGGCCGTGGCAATGAAAAACACCGGCAAGAACAGGCTTTGCTGATCTTGCAAAATCCCAAGGCTGATATGACCCACAACCGCAATATAGGCGGCATAGATCAGGTAATGCAGGCGCTTCCAGACTGGTGCTGTGAGGAATTTGAGCCAGAAATCATGGCTGGTCGCTGCCAAGATCAACAGAATGACAAGTGCAAATGCCCCCAGCGCCTCAAACGGAAAGCCCAGAAGCTGACCATAGCTGGTGTTGGACAGGATAAGCGCGTCCCATTTGGGCACGAAAGAAAAGGCGAAATACCAGTTCAGGATGTAGCCTGCATGCGCGGTGGCCACAAAGGCCGTCATCACGCCGAAATGCCGCCTGTTGTACAGCAGCGGCATGAAGCGTGTGTCGAGTTTGGCCAATGGGCCGATGGCCAGGGTTATCGACAGCATGAGGAACGCGCAGGCCCCAAAAGCCCGCGCATTGTGCACCTGGCTGTTGATTGGGCGCTCGTGGCTTAGGATTTCGGGTGTGACATGGATGAAAATCCACAGAAACGCCGCCACGCCGGCCAGCATGAAGACGTCATAGACCCACTTGTTCGGGTTCCACTGGACGGGGATGTATTTGACGCTCATTGCCCCGCCTCCGACAGCCGCTCTGGCGCGATGTGATCCGGCCAGGTTTGCTTGATGCCAAGCCCGAAAGCGATGATGATCGCGATAGAAAGCGCCATGCCCACCGCTATGAGACCATGCGCCCCGCGCACCGCCTTGTAGCGTTTGGTTTCATCAGCACGCCCAGTCTCGAGCGCGTACCATCGCCACAACACGAGCGGCCAGATGAGCAAGACACCGGGCACCAGAAGCGGGCGAAAGATGTAAGCCCCCCTTGCGTCCTCATCGATCCGGTCAATGCCGATGGTCAGAAACAATAGCGCCACGACACCGCCGATCATGAGCCAGTATTCAGCAAAGATCACCAGCCCAGCGGCCATCATTGGACGCCTCCATACGCAACGCCCGAAAGCTCCGCCATTTCGCGTTTCCAGGTTGTCAGGTCATCTGCATTGAATTTCGACAGGTGATCATGGCCACAAGCCCGCGCCATGACCTGCATCAGTTCCACCGAAGCTTCAAAGAAGTTGGCCAATTGCCTGGCCGATTTCTCGACCACCAGACGGCTCACCAGATGCGGCTTCTGCGTGGCGATGCCCACCGGGCAGTTGTTGGTGTGACAGGCCCGCATGGCGATGCAACCAATGGCCTGCATGGCGGAATTCGAGATCGCCACGGCATCCGCCCCAAGCGCCACAGCCTTGACGAAATCCACCGGCTTGCGCAGCCCGCCGGTTATGACGAGCGTGATATCCGAGCGCTCAAGACGATCCAGATGCCGCCGCGCGCGGGCCAGTGCCGGGATTGTCGGCACCGAGATATTGTCTCGGAAAATCAGAGGTGCGGCACCCGTTCCGCCGCCACGCCCATCAAGGATGATGTAATCCACACCGACCTCGAGAGCTGCGTCGATATCCTTCTCGATATGCTGCGCACTCAGCTTGTAGCCGATGGGAATGCCGCCGGTACGATCCCGGACCTCGTCCGCGAAGTCCTTGATCTGGCTGGGTTCTGTCCAATCAGGGAAGCGAGAGGGCGAAATCGCATCCTCGCCTTCCTTGAGCCCACGCACATCCGCGATCTTGCCTTTGACCTTGGCTCCGGGAAGATGCCCGCCCGTGCCGGTCTTGGCCCCCTGCCCGCCTTTGAAATGAAAAGCCTGCACGCGATCAAGCTTGTCCCAGTCAAAGCCGAACCGCGCGGAGGCAAGTTCGTAGAAATAGCGCGAATTGGCTTCCTGCTCTTCAGGCAGCATGCCACCTTCGCCCGAGCAGATGCCTGTCCCGGCCAGTTCAGCCCCTCGCGCAAGCGCCAGTTTCGCCGGTTCGCTCAGCGCCCCAAAGCTCATGTCCGAGACAAAAAGCGGGATATCCAGCTTCAAGGGTTTCTGGGCATTGGGGCCAATGATCACCTCAGTGCCCACGGTCTCATCATCCAGTAAAGGCGGGCGGTGCAATTGCGCGGTGATGATCTGGATATCGTCCCAGTCAGGCAACTCCGCGCGCGGCACGCCCATGCTGTCGACAACGCCGTGATGACCGGTCTTCGACAGCCCCTCGCGCGCATAGCGCTGAATAAGCGCGTTATGCGGCTCTTCCTCGGTGCCGTGGCTGGTGTCTGCATATAGGCCCAGATATGTGTCGCGCTGGAAAGGCTGAGGGTGATCCCTGGCCCAGGACGCGACCTCGTCTTCATCCACCCAGACGGTGCCCTCTTCGATCCAGCAGGTGAATTTGGGAAGTGCTTCGGCATTGTTGTATTCCGAGACACCGCTATCAAGGCGATAGTCCCAGTAATGCAATCCACAAATCAGATTGTCGCCCTGCACAAAGCCGTCGGACATCAGCGCCCCGCGATGCAGGCAACGGCCATACATCACCGAAACGGCATCATCAAAACGGACAACCACAAGATCAACCTCTCCCACCAGCGCGTATTGCGGTTCGCGATCCGGCAAATCCGCAAATGTCGCGACTGAGACCTTTTTCATTCGATTCCCCCGTGCCGGTTTCGCCGATGTTGCGACATTTGAACCTGTAACGCTAGGTTTACAGAAAAAACGTGATCTGATTTGAGTAGGTCGTCATGAAAGCCTTTCTCGATTCCATCCAAGCCACGCATAACCCTCAGACATTTCTGCATCAGGGAATGCTCAAGCCGTCACCGGAACAGGTTGAGAGGATCGCCTTGTTGAAGCAAGGCGCGGAAGCTGCCGGGTGTCAGTTTTCGAAACCGCCGGATGCGGGTCTTGCGCCGATTGCAGCAGTTCATGACGCACGATACCTGAGCTTCCTGCAGACAATCCATGCCCGGTGGTCAGCTTTGCCGGGCGCCGCACCGGAAGTCATTCCCAATGTGCACCCCCGCGCAAGATCGGATGGGTATCCAAGCTCGCCGGTAGGGCAAGCAGGCTATCACCAGGCCGATACGGCCTGTCCCATCGGTCCCCATACCTATGCCGCCGCTTACGCCTCTGCCCAGTCGGCGATTGCTGCCACGGATGCGGTTCTTGCGGGTGACAGATGCGTCTACGCGCTTTGCCGACCACCGGGCCACCATGCCTTTGCCGATCAGGCCGGCGGGTTTTGCTTTTTCAACAACGCCGCTATTGCCGCACAACGGTTGCTGGACGCGGGCCTGCGTCCGGCCATTCTGGATGTGGATGTTCATCACGGAAATGGCACACAGGGCATCTTTTACGCGCGCGGCGATGTTCTGACCCTCTCGCTGCATACCGATCCAGACGGGTTTTACCCTTTTTTCTGGGGCCATGCCGATGAAATCGGAGAAGGCGACGGGAAAGGTGCCAATTTGAACGTACCGCTGCCCCGTGGCACAGGCAATCACGGGATCCTCAAGGCACTCGATACTGCATTGCAAAGAATTGCGGATGAAAATTGCACTGTCGTCGTTGTTGCCCTGGGCCTTGATGCCCACGAAGAAGACCCGTTTCAGGGGCTTGCTTTGACAACGGAAGGGTTTACTCACATCGCCCGAGCGATTGCGTCCCTTGGTCTGCCCATGGTTCTTGTTCAGGAGGGTGGGTATGTCTCAGAAGCTTTGGGCACAAATCTGACCGCCTTTCTTAACGGCCTCTGATCTGCCCGTTCTGCTGCGGAAACTGGACGCCCCTAGGTCGTCTGTAACCAGCCGAAATATCTGACAATCGGCTTTGATCCCCAAGGCAGGCAAATCGCGATTTCAAACCTGTATCGCCCTCGGTTCGGTCGCTCAGAAGCTGTCACTCTTGGCGCCGCCCATCGCGGAAGACGTAGTCCTGCAAACCGAAACCGCCAATCGGTCAGGTCCAGACCTCCATCGGCCAGAGACAACCGGCTGATCGCCGTCATCGCTCCAAGCCGCTCAGCCAGCCGATCGCCGCTTTCCACCCACTGCACGGTGCGCATGACCTCATCGCCGATTTGTCGCGTCCAAACTTCAATATCCCCTTGTTTCTCCTTGGTAAAAACAAGGCTTGCGTCAACAAATCTGCCTGGAAACCCCGCCAGTTTCAAAACCAGCCGCAGCACGGGGTTGCGCGTCATCTCAACAGTGATTTCGCCCGAAAACCGCCCCATGCTGTTATGCATCAGCCGACATTCCGGTGCCAATTGCGCCAATCCCTTCGAGCCCAGGATTTCCGCATAGACGCTCGTCACCGCACAAGCCTTGATTGCACGGCCGCATCGGGCAAGGCACACAGATCCGCGCGACCGAAGATGCGGTAGCGATTGCGCGCAATGCGGGCATAAATCCAATCCTGCAGCGCAAATGGCAAAAGGCTGAGACCCCGCAAAGGCGCGTAGATTGAACTGAGCATCGGGAAAAGACGCAGCATTGCTTCAAGCGATCCATAGGCGCGGCCCTCTTCCACCAAAAGCCAGGTTTCAGGATCATCCGGCGACATCCCATAATGCTGCAAAAGCGCCTGGCCCAGGCCACTTTGCGCCGGAGCAATGCGAACCTTGTCGGCCCGGTCCAGCCGGGCGATCCTGCGCGCCGCCCGCGAACACAGCGCACATTCGGCATCCATCACCACATGGATGCGTGTTTCATCGAACTCGGGCACAGCCGTATCGCCACGATAAGAATAAGGGGGATGTGGTTTTGGCCGCATTTGACCGCTCCTTTGACTAAAAACCTAACGTCACCAGATCGCTGCGCCAAGACGCAGATCGTCACAGCACGCTTTTGGCTTTCAGCTTCTTTCTTGTTTCAAATACCCAAATGCCGACGATGAAAACTTGCGTCGAAGCCCGCCATATTACGCCGACATCTGCGTCTGCTTAACTTGACGTTAATATCGCGCAGCATCTTGCTGGTAATAATAAGGTTTTATGTAAACAAGCCCTTGAACTTAGGACGGCAGCGCCCAAGCTCTCAGCATAACACAATTCGGAGTCTGGGTTGCGAAGTTTGCCCAGAACCTGATCTGGAAATATCAGATTCCACACATTTCTGGAAAACGGCCTAGTTTATCCCCAACCTCTGGATAAGTGCCTCAAATGTCGCAAGACTGACAGTGTTCAGATCAACACCACGCGCGCGATAAAGCGTCGCCTGGCTCTGCAGGACAAGACCGTCTTCAAGCGTCTTCAGGTGATTGGCCCGCAACGTATCACCGGTCGACGTGATGTCGGCAATCGCCTCGGCGGTTTCATTTTTGACCGTGCCTTCCGTTGCGCCCTGACTGTCGACAAGCTGATAATCCGCCACGCCGTTGTCGCGCAGAAACTCGCGGCACAGGCGGTGATACTTGGTGGCGATGCGCAAGCGGAAACCATGGTTTGCCCGAAACGCCGCCGCGACGGCATCCAGATCATCAAGCGTATTCACATCCACCCAGGCCTGCGGCACCGCCAGAACCAGATCGGCACGGCCAAATCCCAACGGCTTCATCTCGTCGACGACCTGTTCCCACTGGCCCAACTTTTCGCGGATAAGATCGGTGCCCGTCACGCCTAGATGAATGCGCCCCGCGCGCAACTCACGCGGGATTTCACCGGCAGAGAGAAGGACAAGCTCTACCCCCTCGATCCCCTCGACATAACCTGCATATTCGCGTTCAGAACCGGGCCGGCCAAGCGTGATGCCGTGCTGGGCGAACCAGTCGAAGGTCTTTTCCATCAATCGGCCCTTGGAAGGGACACCAAGCTTGATGCTCATGACGCGCCTCCAAGTTCGAGGACAAGGCCCGGACGGATGACCCCGCCCACCGCCGGGATCTCTCGTCCTTCTCCCAACCGCCGGGTCAGCGCGTCATAACGCCCGCCACTCGCGACGGGTGGCAAATCGGGACGGTCCGGTGCGTAAAAGCCAAACACGAAGCCATCGTAATACTCCATCTGCGTGCGGCCATAGCTTGCTTCGAAATCAAGCGCGCTCACATCAATGCCCGCCGCACTGAGCGCATCCAGCCGCTTGGAAAGCTTGTCGATCGAGGGTGTGATCGACGGCAGGTCCACTGCGATATCGCGCAGCTGCTGCAAGGATGTGACCGAATTCGCGCGGACCGAAAGGACGGCGTCGAGCAATGCGACGTCATCATTCGACAGTTTCGGTGCAGCGGCGTCTTCGCGCAGGGCCGCAATCCGGGCCTCGATCTCGGCCTTACTGCGCAACCCGATAAGTGGCGCGGCGCATGCCATGAGATCCTCTGCCTGAAGCAAGGCCGCGCGGCTTTCCGGTACCGGCGCGCGGCCCGAATAGCGATCAACAAGTGCACGAAACCGACCAGGACGCCAGATATGGCGCATGAGGGCGGACTTGCGGCGATCGGTTGTTTGCAACCCGGACACAGCCGCCGTCAGAAGGCCGATATCACCCGTCGCAGCCCGCAGCTTGAGCGGTCGCAAAATCTTGTAAAGCTCTGAAAAAACACGCGCATCCGCCACTTCGGGTGCGTTGCGGTCAAAAAGCTCAAAGCCCACCTGGTGGTATTCGCTGGCACGGTCCGGATCGTCCTCCTGACGGCGAAACACTTCCCCGGAATAGGTGTAGCAGGCCGGTTCCGCCCCGTGCTCCATATGCATTTGCACAACCGGAACCGTGAAGTCCGGGCGCAGCATCTGCTCGCCACGCAGGGCATCAGAGGTCACATAGGCACGCGCGCGGATATCCTCGCCATAAAGGTCCAGCAGCGTATCCGCAGGCTGCAGGATGGGCGGCTCAACGGGTGTGGCCCCGGCGGCCTCAAAGATGCCACGCAGGCGCGCGGCCTCGGCTTTGATGGCCGCAAGATTGGTCATTTGCCTTGCCCGTCAAGAATTTCTCTGACCTTCGCAACCAGCTGATCACGCGGCACTTCGAACTGGCTGGGCCGTTCTTTCCATTCTTCCAAGGTGGCGTTCTCGGCAATCTTCGCGCCAAGGATCAGGTCCTTGATTTGGACGATGCCTTTATCCTTTTCATCGCCGCCTTCAATGACGGCCACCGGGCTGCCGCGCCGGTCTGCGTATTTGAGCTGGTTGCCGAAATTCTTGGGGTTGCCAAGATAGACCTCGGCGCGAATGCCCGCCGCGCGCAGCTCGGACACCATGGCCTGATAATCGGCCATTCGGTCACGGTCCATGACGGTGACCACCACCGGCCCTTCGACCGTGCCGCCGATACGGCCCTTTTCCCGCAGCGCGGCAAGGAGCCGGTCCACACCGATGGAAACGCCCGTTGCCGGAACCGCCTGACCGGTGAAGCGTTTGACCAGATCATCATAGCGCCCGCCACCTGCAACCGAGCCGAACTGCCGCTTGCGGCCTTTTTCGTCGAGAATTTCAAAGGTAAGTTCGGCTTCAAAAACCGGGCCGGTGTAGTAACCGAGGCCGCGCACGACGGAAGGGTCGATGACGATGCGGTCCGGGCCGTAGCCTTGGGCCGCTAGAAGATTGGAAATGGTTTCAAGCTCTTGCACGCCTTCTAGGCCCATCGCACTTTCGCCAACTGCTGTGCGCAAGTTTCCCAGAGTTTGCGCCGTGTCGGATGATTTTGATGTCAGAAAAGCCAGAACCGGGCGGGCCTGATTCTTACTCAACCCGACCCCGTCGATATAGGCGCCCGACGCATCCAATCGCCCCTTGCCCAAAAGCTCGCGCACGCCGGCCTCACCTACCTTGTCGAACTTGTCGATGGTGCGCAGGACGGCATCTCGGGTTTCGCCTTCGTCAAGGCCCATGACTTCGAGCACGCCATTGAGGACCTTCCGATTGTTCACCCGGATCAGGTAATCCCCGCGGGGTATTCCCACTGCTTCCAGCGTATCGGCCAGCATGGCGCAGATCTCGGCATCCGCGGCCATGCTATTGGTGCCAACCGTATCCGCATCGCATTGATAAAACTGACGAAACCGCCCCGGACCGGGCTTTTCGTTGCGCCAGACAGGGCCCATCGCATAGCGCCGATACGGCGTCGGAAGATCGTTGCGGTGCTGCGCATAGACCCGCGCCAGGGGGGCCGTCAGGTCATAGCGCAGCGCCATCCAGTCGCCCAGCCCCTCCTCGTCCGCCTCTTGCCAGGCAAAGACGCCCTCGTTTGGGCGGTCCACATCGGGAAGAAATTTGCCCAGCGCCTCAACGGTTTCCACCGCGCTGGTCTCCAAGGCATCAAAGCCATAACGATGGTAGACGCCTGCAATTTTGCTCAGCATTTCAGAGCGTTCGGTGACTTCAACACCAAAGTAATCGCGAAACCCCTTGGGCGTTTCCGCCTTGGGCCGTGGAGTATTCTTCGTCTTGGCCATGTCCCGTGTCCTTGCCATTGGGCATCTGCGCGCGGTCTAGCGGATGGGTACAAGATGGGCAAGCAAAGGCGTATCGGCATGCACGGCGCAAAAATGGGTCTATTCGTTGACCATCTGGACGCTTTGCAGATAATTACGCCATGCAGCGCCTGGAAGAAAACATCGCGCATCTGCAGCGCATGATCGATGAGCTCTCTGATGTCGTCGCGCGTCAGGAGGCGACGATTGCCATGCTCAATCGCCGTGTCCAGCTTCTGATGGAGGCCGAGGCTGAGCGTGAAGCAATGAATACCGGCAACGTCCTTACCGGGGACAAGCCGCCGCCGCATTACTAAGGCCTTGGTTTATAAAGCTAAAGATCTTCGACCGTGACCACACCCGACAGGCTTTTGATCGCGCCTTTGATCTTGGGCGTAACGGGATAGTCGTGGCCTGTCTCGATCTCGACCTCACCGGGAAGCCCCTGATCCATCAGACAGAAACGAATGGGCCCACGCCCGGTGCGCTGCTTGAGATCATCGGTTGAGGCCAACACATTCGCGACCGATGGGATGGCCGCTTCGCTGTCCACGAAAATGCGCAGCCCGGTGGCCCCGGCATCGGCGACCACAGTATCGGCAGGCTGCACGCTGCGCGCCAAAAGCTTGAGCTGTTCGGCCTCCATCGTGGCCTCGACCCCCAAGACAACCTGCGCACCGGTCTCCAAATCATCGCGCGCCGCCTCAAGTGTGTCGGAGAACATGGTGACCTCGTAGCCGCCCGTCACGTCACTGAGTTGCACAAAGGCAAAGCGGTTGCCACGCGCTGATTTGCGTTCTTGCCGCCCGGCGACGACTCCCGCCATTTTTGCCACAAGCGCACCCTTCCGCTGCGCCAGTTCCGTGACCTCATCGAGCGTTTTGACGTCCTTGCGCCGAAGTGCGGCCATGTAGTCGTCCAAAGGATGGCCCGAGAGGTAAAAGCCCACAGCGGTAAACTCTTCGGTCAGGCGTTCGGCGGGCAGCCAGTCTTCCACCGGGCTAAGCCGAGGTTCTGGCAGATCATCGCCCGCCTCGCCAAAAAGCGAGACTTGATTGGACGCACGCTGCTCGAAAATTGCCGTGGAATAGCGCATGAGCGCCTCAAGGCTGTCGAACACCCGACGGCGATTGCGGTCAAGCTCATCGAACGCCCCTGCACGGGCCAGCATTTCCAAAGGGCGCTTGCCGATGGATTTCAGATCCACCCGTCGGGCAAAGTCGAAAAGCGTGACAAAGGGCTTGTCGCCACGCGCCTCTGTGATCAGGCGCATCGCCTCGGCGCCCACGTTTTTCAAAGCACCTAGTCCGTAATGCAGCACACCTTCCTTGACCGAAAACGTCGCCTCAGACCGGTTCACACAAGGCGGAGCCCAGGGCAAATCAAGCTGTTTGCGGACTTCCTCAAAGTAAACGGCGAGCTTATCGGTGAGATGAATATCGCAATTCATGACACCTGCCATGAACTCGACCGGATGGTTTGTTTTAAGCCAGGCGGTCTGGTAGCTGACCACCGCATAGGCGGCGGCGTGTGACTTGTTGAACCCGTAATTTGCGAATTTATCCAAGAGGTTCCACACTTCGAGCGCCTTGGCGTCGTCGACGCCGTTCTCTTTGGCACCAGCGATGAATTTGGGCCTCTCGGCATCCATCGCTTCCTGAATTTTCTTACCCATGGCGCGGCGCAGCAGGTCAGCACCACCAAGACTGTAACCCGCCATTTCCTGCGCGATCTGCATCACCTGTTCCTGGTAGACGATGATGCCCTGCGTCTCATCAAGGATATGGTCAATCGACGGGTGCAGTGCCTCGCGCTCCGAGAGCTTGTTCTTCACCTCGCAGAATTTCGGGATGTTCTCCATCGGGCCGGGCCGGTAGAGCGCGACAAGAGCGATGATGTCCTCGATACAGTCGGGCTTCATGCGCTTGAGCGCGTCCATCATGCCCGAGCTTTCCACCTGAAACACGGCCACGGTCTTGGCTGCGGCATAAAGCTCATAGGTTTTGGCGTCATCAAGCGGGATGGCGTTGATCTGATTGACCGCGCCTTCAGCTGGTTCATAAAGCTGCGTGCCATCTGCGGCGATATGCAAATCGCGACCCGAGGCATGGATTTGTTCAATGGCGTTCTGGATTACGGTGAGTGTTTTCAGACCCAGAAAGTCGAACTTCACAAGCCCCGCCTGTTCCACCCATTTCATGTTGAACTGCGTGGCCGGCATGTCAGAGCGCGGATCCTGATAGAGCGGCACCAGGGCATCAAGTGGCCTGTCGCCAATCACCACACCCGCCGCATGGGTTGAGGCGTTGCGCAGCAACCCCTCAACCTGCATGCCGTAGTTCAGCAGGCGATCGACCACCTCTTCGCGCTTGGCCTCATCGCGCAGGCGCTCTTCCTGTGCCAATGCCTTTTCAATGCTGACGGGTTTGACACCCTCAACCGGGATCATCTTGGACAGACGATCCACCTGCCCGTAAGGCATCTGCAGGACACGCCCAATGTCGCGCACCGCGGCTTTGGAAAGAAGCGCACCGAAGGTGATGATCTGCCCCACCTTGTTGCGTCCATACTTCTCTTGCACGTATTGGATCACCTCCTCGCGGCGATCCATGCAGAAGTCGATGTCAAAGTCCGGCATGCTGACCCGTTCGGGATTCAGAAAGCGCTCGAACAGAAGGCTGTAGCGCAGCGGGTCAAGGTCGGTGATGGTGAGCGCATAGGCCACAAGGCTTCCCGCACCCGACCCCCGCCCCGGACCGACGGGAATGTCATGAACCTTCGCCCATTTGATGAAGTCGGCCACGATCAGGAAATAGCCGGGAAAGCCCATCCCCTCGATAATGTCCAACTCAAATTCGAGCCGTTTTTCGTATTCCTCGACCGATGCGGCATGCGGAATAACAGCCAGACGCTCCTTCAACCCCGCCTCTGCCTGACGGCGCAGCTCCTCAACTTCGTCATCGGCAAATTTGGGGAGGATAGGATCACGCCGATACGCGCCAAACGCACAGCGTTGCGCAATTTCCACCGTGTTTTCAATGGCCTCTGGAAGATCGGCGAAAAGCGTGGCCATCTCCGACGGGCTTTTGAAATAGTGCTCCGCCGTGAGGCGGCGGCGCGGCTCAGACTGATCGACATAGGCCCCTTCGGCCACACAGATCATCGCGTCATGCGCTTCATACATCTTGGCCTGCGGGAAATAGACATCGTTGGTGGCCACGAGTGGCAGGTCCATCGCGTAGGCCATTTCGACAAAGCCGCGCTCGGTCAATTGCTCGGCTTCGGGCACGCCCGCCTCGCCGCGATGGCGCTGCAATTCGACGTAAAGCCGGTCGCCAAAGGCCGCTTTCAGTCGTGACATCATTGCTTCCGCAGCGGCGCGCTGAGCGTTTTGCAAAAGTTTGCCAATCGGGCCATCAGGACCGCCCGTCAGGCAAATAACAGACCCGGCATGCGCCTCAAGATCTTCGAGCGTTACATGCGGCAGCTGCCCGTCACCACGCAGATAGAGCGCCGAGTTGAGCTTCATGAGGTTCTCATACCCCTGCTCGTTCTGTGCCAGCAGCACCACCGGCGCGGGGCGTACCGGGCGCTTACCCGGCTCAGGCGTCAGGTATTGCAGATCAACCTGGAAGCCCATGATAGGCTGCACCCCTGCTCCGCTGGCCGTAACAGAGAACTCTAGCGCAGCAAACATGTTGTTGGTGTCGGTCACCGCCACCGCAGGCATGTCGTGTTTGACACAGAGATCAGCAAGCTTTTTGAGCCGCACGGCCCCTTCCAATAGCGAGTATTCGGTATGAAGGCGAAGATGGATGAATCGGGGGCGACTGCTCATGCGGGCGATCCTAGGCGAGCGCCCTCACCTTCGCCAGAGCGCAATGCCCAGATTTAGGGCATTTCCTGTGGACAAGTCGGTATTCCACCTGCGTTGATATTGCGGCGCCTGCTCGCCATGGGCTAATCAGTTTCGGGGTAGCCGGATACCGGGGGGACAAGCGGCGCGTGACCGAGCCATTGCTGAGCATATCCGGGCTGACCAAGGCCTATCCCGGCGTCGTCGCCAATGATGATGTCAGCTTTGATATCCAGACCGGCGAGGTGCATGCGCTTCTGGGGGAAAACGGGGCTGGCAAAACCACGCTGGTAAAGATGATCTATGGTCTGGTGAAGCCAGATCAGGGAACCATGCAGATGCATGGACGCCCGTTTGCGCCGAATGAACCCCGCGCCGCCCGTCGGGCTGGTGTCGGCATGGTTTTTCAGCATTTCTCGCTTTTTGACGCGCTCAGCGTGGCGGAAAACGTGGCACTTGGCATGGAAAACACACCGCCGATGCGGCAACTTTCAAGCCGTATCCGCGACGTGTCTGCCACCTATGGCCTGCCGCTTGATCCGGGCCGCACGGTGGGGGATTTGTCCGCAGGGGAACGGCAGCGCGTGGAGATCATCCGCTGCCTGTTGCAGGACCCCAAGCTTCTGATCATGGATGAGCCCACCTCGGTCCTGACACCGCAAGAGGTGGATATCCTCTTTGAAACACTGCGCAAATTGACGTCCGAGGGCGTAGCGATCCTGTATATCTCGCACAAGCTCGAAGAAATCCGCCGCCTTTGCGATCAGGCCACGATCCTCCGGCACGGGCGCAAGGTGGCCACTTGCGTGCCATCCGAGACGTCAGCCAGAGAGATGGCCGAGCTGATGGTGGGCAGCAGTTTTGCAAACCCGAAACGCACCGATCACCTGCCGGGGGACGTGGTTCTGGAGCTGAAGAACCTGTCTCTGCCCGCCCCATCCGCTTTTGGCATCTCTTTGAAAAACATAAACCTTTCCCTGCATGCAGGAGAAATCCTTGGCCTTGCTGGCGTTGCGGGCAATGGTCAGGATGAACTGCTCGCAGCGCTCTCCGGTGAAATCCGAACGCGGCCCGACGCGGTCTCGTTTCAGGGCACGCCCATCGGTCACAAAGGCCCCACCGCGCGGCGCGCATTGGGGGTGCTGGCGGCACCGGAAGAGCGTCTTGGCCATGCTGCCGCGCCGGATATGAGCCTGACCGAGAACGCGGCGCTCACAGCCATCACACGGGAAAACCTGCAAAGCGGCGGCTTTCTGAACTGGTCTGCCACGCGAGAATTTGCACAATCCATCGTGCTGAAATTCGATGTGCGTACGCCAGGCGTGGAGGTCACGGCCTCGGCGCTGTCGGGCGGTAACCTGCAGAAATTCGTCATCGGTCGCGAGGTGCTTCAGCGCCCCGTGGTTTTTGTCGTCAATCAGCCCACCTGGGGTGTGGATGCTGCGGCGGCCGCCGCTATCCGGCAGGCGCTTCTGGATCTGGCGGCCAAGGGCGCGGGGGTCATCTGCATCAGTCAGGATCTGGATGAACTTCTGGAAATCTCCGACCGCTTCGCCGCCCTCAACGAAGGTCGGATGTCGGGTATCCGACCCGCGCAAGGACTAAGCGTTGAGGAAATCGGTCTGATGATGGGCGGTGCGCACGGGATGGAGGTGGCGCATGTTTCGGATTGAAAAGCGCCCGCAGCCCTCGCGCCTCTGGACCTATCTCACCCCGCTTGTCGCGGTGGTGATCACCATGATCGTGGGCGGCGCACTGTTTGCGGCACTTGGCAAGAACCCGGTCGAGGCCATTCGCACGATCTTTTGGGATCCGCTTTTTGGTGAGTTTTCCTTCTACTACCGCCCGCAGCTTCTGGTGAAGGCTGCGCCGCTTATCCTCATTGCCATCGGGCTTAGCCTGGGGTTTCGCGCGGGCATTTGGAACATCGGAGCCGAAGGGCAATACATCATCGGCGCCCTCACCGGCGCGGGTGTGGGGCTCGCCTTCTACCCGCTTGAAGCGGCTTATATTTTTCCGCTGATGGTTCTGGCCGGGGCTTTGGGTGGATGGGCCTGGGGGATGATCCCGGCGGTGCTCAAAACACGCTTTGGCACGAATGAAATCCTTGTTTCTCTGATGCTGGTCTATGTGGCGGAACAGCTCTTGGCGAAAATGGCCTTGGGACTGTTGCGCAACCCTGATGGGCGTGGCTTTCCCGGGTCGCGCAATCTGCAGCAATACTCGTCTGCCCATAATGCCGAGATCATCGCCGGCACTGGCGTGCATTGGGGCGTGGTTGCCGCGCTCATTGCGGTGATCTTTGCCTATATCCTGTTCACGCGGCATGTGCTTGGGTTTCATATCCGGCTAACCGGGCAATCCCCGAAAGCGGCGCGGTTTGCCGGGGTCAATCCGGCGCGGCTGGCTTTGATTTGTCTGGGGCTATCGGGCGCCTTGGCGGGCCTTGCTGGCATGTTCGAGGTCTCGGGTCCAGCCGGCCAGATCAATATCGATTTCAACGTGGGCTACGGGTTTACCGCGATCATCGTGGCGTTTCTGGGTCGTCTGCATCCGGTCGGGATTCTGCTGGCCGGGCTGTTGTTGGCGCTGACCTTCATTGGCGGCGAAAATGCGGAATCCAATCTCGGCCTGCCCGCAGCGGCCATACAGATGTTTCAGGGCATGCTGCTCTTCTTCCTGCTGGCAGTGGATGTGCTCACCCACTACCGGCTACGCTGGAAATCGGCGGAGGTGGCGTGATGGACCTCTCTTCAATCAACCCCACGCTCCTTCTGGCATCCCTCATCGTCGCCTCCACCCCAATCCTGCTCGCGGCTCTGGGAGAGCTGGTTGTCGAGCGGGCAGGCGTGCTCAATCTCGGGGTTGAGGGGATGATGATCACCGGCGCGATCTGTGGCTTTGCGATCGCGGTGAACACCGGCTCGCCCTTCGTGGGCTTCATCGCGGCGGCTATGGGCGGGGCGCTGCTGGCGCTGCTCTTTGGCGTCCTAACTCAGTTTGCGCTGGCCAATCAGGTGGCGTCGGGCCTCGCGCTCACCCTCTTTGGCCTTGGACTTAGCGCCCTTTTGGGCCAAGGCTATCAGGGCATCAAACCACCCCCGACGAACAGCCTCGATATCCCGTTTCTCTCAGACCTGCCCATCCTTGGCCCGATCCTCTTTTCCCACGATCTGATGGTCTATCTTGCACTGGCCCTTGTCGCCGCCGTCTGGTTCGTTCTGAACCGCACCCGCGCGGGCCTGATCCTGCGGGCCGTTGGCGAAAACCACGGCGCGGCGCATGCCCTGGGCTACAAGGTCATCCGTATACGCATCATGGCCATCCTCTTTGGCGGGGCCTGCGCCGGGCTGGGGGGTGCCTATCTGAGCCTCGTTCGTGTCCCGCAATGGACCGAAGGCATGACCGCAGGCTCAGGCTGGATCGCGCTGGCTTTGGTCGTCTTTGCCAGTTGGAAAGCCGGGCGTATCCTGCTGGGAGCTTGGCTTTTTGGCGGGATCAGTGTTCTGCAGCTCAACCTTCAGGCCGCCGGCGTCGCCATTCCAGTGGAATATCTCAGCATGTCGCCCTACTTGATCACCATCCTCGTGCTGGTCATCATGTCGGCCGACAAATCACGCGCGCCCGGATCACTGGGCCGCACCTTTCATGCCTCGGATTAGGGGCCAAACAAAACAGGGAGTATCTGCATGTCCTTAACCCGTTTCCTTGCCAGCGCCGTGGTGGCGCTTGGGCTGGCTGGCACCGCTCTGGCCGAAGACAAGACCAAGGTTGGCTTTATCTATGTCGGTCCCGTCGGCGATGGCGGCTGGACCTATGAGCATGATCAGGGCCGTCTGGCCGTGGAAGAGCATTTCGGTGACAAGGTCGAAACCGTGTTTCAGGAGAGCGTGCCAGAGGGTGCCGATGCCGAGCGGGCGATCACGCAGATGGCTCTGCAAGGCGCGGATCTGATCTTTACCACGTCTTTTGGCTACATGGATGCGACGATCAATGTGGCCTCAAAATTCCCAGATGTGAAATTTGAGCACGCCACAGGGTTCAAGACGGCCGACAATGTCTCGGTCTACTCCGCGCGCTTTTATGAAGGCCGGGCGATTCAGGGCCACATTGCGGGCAAGATGACAAAGTCGAACGTGATCGGCTATATCGCCTCCTTCCCGATCCCCGAGGTCATCCGCGGCATCAACGCGGCCTATATCCACGCCAAGGCGGTCAACCCCGATGTCGAGTTCAAGATCATCTGGGTCTATACGTGGTTCGATCCCCCGAAAGAGGCCGATGCGGCCACGGCTCTGATTGATCAGGGCGCGGATGTGATCTTGCAGCACACGGACTCCACCGCGCCGCAGGCGGCGGCGGAAAAGGCCGGGGTGATTTCCTTTGGTCAGGCCTCAGACATGGCGGAATACGCGCCCCTGCCGCGTGTGAGTTCGATCATCGACAATTGGGCGCCTTACTATATCGCGCGCACGCAAGCGGTGATGGATGGCACATGGGAAAGCACCGAGACCTGGGACGGCATTGCGCCGGGCATGGTCGAGATCGGCGAGATTTCAGACGCGGTGCCGGCGGATGTCAAAACCGAAGCGCTTGAAATGAAGCGTCTGATTGCGGCAGGAGAGTATCATCCCTTCACTGGCCCGCTGAACAAGCAGGACGGCACAGCATGGCTGGCCGACGGCGAAGTGGCCGATGACGGCACGTTGCTCGGCATGGATTTCTATGTTGAAGGGATAACGGCGGAGATCCCGAAGTAAGTACGCTTTGAGCCCAGCGTACGGGATGTTGCAGTCTTAGCAGACGTCCGCAAATGGCGTTTGGCTGCCGTCGGCTTGTATTGTGCAACCGCATGATCCGCGCAAACGAATTGTAGACGCCGATGTACTTAATTGAGTGTCAGTTTTCTGCAATGCCTGCACTTATGCGATTTTGGTCGAGGCCGTCTGGAAAGGGTTCACCAGACGGCACCTGGCTGTCAGACGCCTGAAACACACATTGGCCACGACGGATCGTGCACAGCACTTTGTGGTCCTGTATCTCCGCAGGGCTTTCCAATGGATTGCCTGACAGCACGACAAAATCGGCTAATTTACCGGCTTCGATAGAACCGCGTTCGCTTTCCTGAAACACTTGCCATGCTGCATCGATTGTTTGTGCTTTGAGAGCGGAATAGGCCGAGATCTTCTCTTCCTCTCCCAGCAACCGCCCGGATGCCGTCAGCCGATTTACCGCGCAATGTGCCAGGTGCAATGGCCGCGTTGGCGTGACCGAGGCGTCGTTGTGGATGGTGTATCGTATACCCAGACGCTCAGCCGATGCCGCTGGTGAAATGCGTGTTGCGCGCTCGGCCCCCAGAAACGTGTCGTGATGCCGGTCCCCCCAAAAATGGATATGGGCCGAAAAAAAGCTGACCGTAACGCCAAGTTTGACCATGCGTTCCAATTGATCATCGCGCAGCACCTGGCCATGAATGACCGTATGCCGATGATCGTCGCGCGGTGATGTTTCCAACGCGGATTCGACCGCGTCCAGAAACATGTCCGTGCCTGCATCTCCGTTGCAATGGCAGTGAATTTGAAAACCCAAGTCATGTAGTTTTCGAACGTCTCTCACATGCTCAGAAGGCTCCACATAGGCCATTCCACATGGGGCGTCAGGGTTGGAAGGATTGTGATAGGGCGCACTCAAAAACGCAGTCTGTAGCTGGAAAGCGCCATCCGTGAATAGTTTGCGCGGACCAAGTCTGAAATACGGTGTTTCAGGCCAGTCGATGGGGTTAGGCCCGCATGTAAGCGCGGGTTCAAGCTCGCCGATGGGCAGCAACAAAAGGTCGATGCCAGGATCGTCGCCGGGTTGAAGACTGGCAAAATGCGCCAGCATGTCCATGGACGCCCAAGCGTTCTGCGCATAGGTCACACCATGTGCCAGATATTCCTCACGGCAGGCTGCAAACCCTTGCCAGAACCGCTCGCGGTCAATTAGGAAATCAGTGTCTCCCATTGCACCCATCGCCGAAATCCCTTCGATCAGGCCGGTCAATTCGCCGGTCTCATCGTCGCGCCCATACCGGCCTCCGACCGGATCAGGCGTATCGCGATGGATACCTTGTTGTTGCAGCGTGTAGGAATTGGCAGACCCATTATGTCCAGATGCGTGCAACACCCAGACTGGATGGTCGGTCGAAACGCTGTCCAATTCTGCTCGGGTTGGCATGCGCCTTTCAGCCACAGCCGTGTTGTCGAACAGCACACCCATCACCCACGCGCCCTTGGGCGTTTGCGCAGCCTTGACTTTAAGCCTTTGCAAGGCGGTTGCGATATCGGCGCAATCTCCGCGTGGTGGTGCAGCAAGATCGACGCGGAATAGCCTGATGAAACCCGGATCTGGAAAATGCCCATGGGGGTCAATAAAGGCCGGCATCATGGTCCGGCCTCGCAGGTCGAACTCAGTCAGGTCCCCGATTGCCTGAGATCTCACGTCAGCTTCTGAACCAGCAGCCAATATGCGATCATTCTGCGTTAAAACCGCTTCTGCCCTTGGCGCGTCGTCATCCATCGTCAAGATGGTTCCATTGGAATAGAGTATTTGCCCACGGCTCATGCGGTACTCTCCCTTCAACGTCTTTTCAGATAAGAACCTTCCGCATCTGGCAAGACGCGGAAGGCCAGAGTGTAACCCGGGAGGCGGTTACACCATCCACCAACGATCCATGATCCGGCGGCCGTCAAATCCACGCACCCAGGACAGGTCGCCATGGGCGATCTTGTCGTTGCGTGCATGCACCTCGTTTGCAAACATCGGGACGATGTTACCACCCTCGTCACGCAGAATGATCTGGATGTCGCGGTACATCTCGGCGCGCAGACCTTCGTCCAATTCGGCCCGTGCCGCCACCAGCAGTTCGTTGAACTTCGGGTGATCCCACTGGGTGTCATTCCACGCAGCCCCGGGCGCGAAGCCGGTCGACAGCATTGTGTCTTCGGTCGAGTAGCCGCCCCAGTAACTGGCGCTCCAGGGTTTTTTCATCCAGACATCGGACCAATACCCATCATTCGGCTCACGCACGACATTGATGTTGATCCCAGCCGACTTGGCTGAGGATTGGAACAGGACGGCTGCATCCAACGCGCCGCTATAGGCTGCATCTGATGCGCTCAGGTTGATATCGACACTTCCGAGACCTGACTTTTCCATGTGATGCTTGGCTTTGTCTGGGTCATAACTGAGCTGTTCGATATCCGCAGCGTGATAGCGATAGGACGGCCCGATTGGATGATCGTTCCCAACCACGCCATGTCCAAACAGGATCTTGTCGACAATGTCCTGCCGATTGATTGCAAACTTCAACGCTTTGCGTAGCTCAAGGTTATCGAACGGCGCCATTTTCGTCATCATCGGGAAGGTGTAGTGCAAGGGCCCTGCACCTTCTTCTATGATCACATACGGATTGCGCGACATAAGCGCCAAGGTCTTCAATTCTACCCGGTCGATGCAATCGACCTCACCCGTGATCAAGGCATTTTGACGCGCGGCAGGATCAGTGATCGACTGCAAATCAATCGTGTCTGCATGAGCGGCCCCAGCTTTCCAATAATTCGGATTGCGCTCAAATTCATAGCGCTGTCCAGGCTGCTCATTTTTCAGGATGTAGCCCCCCGAACCACCCCTTTGCCAATCAATGCTGTTGTCCTTGGCGGGGTAGATCCCAAACGTCGCTTCGTTAAAGTTGAACGGGAAGTCCGCATTCCCCGCTGACAGAGTGACGACGATTGTGTTGCCATCCGCCTTGATATCGGTCACCGCGTCCATCACCGGTTTGCCGACCGATTTTGAATCTTCGCCACGGTGATAGTTAAGCGACGCAATGACGTCTTCGGCGGTCATGGTCTTGCCATTGTGAAACTCCACGCCGTCGCGCAACTTGAAGGTCCAGACCGTGGCATCCGGTGATGCGCTCCATTCTGTGGCCAGCGATCCCACTAGATTGCCCTGTGCATCCAACTCCGTCAGAGTGTTGGCCACGCCATAGGCCACCACCCACTGCAAACCGTTGGTCAAAGTCGCCGGATCTCTCGTGTCCGAAGTAGCGCCGTGACCCATCGCCAGCCGCATATGTCCGCCTTTGTTGGGTGTCGCGGCATTTGCTTGGTTAAAAAGGCCCGTCCCCACACTCAGCGCAATCCCGAGCGCAGAGCTACGACCCAAAAATTCCCGGCGAGACATGCGGCCTTTTTCGACTTGGCCAATCAGCCACCTGGCATGTTGTTCCTGTGCGTTCATGTTTGATCCTCCCGAAAACGCTCACGACACTGATCGTGGTGTTGTTTCAGGATCAGAGTTGAACTTGATTCTATGAACTTCGTAAGTTTATGTATATGTAAGCATTTCGACGCGAGTTTGCTTACAATAGAGTACAGAAATGGGCCGAATGGAAAGTTTTGCAGAAAACTTACGCAGCGTCTGTGCCGAATATGGTTCAATCGCCCAAGTGTGCCGCGAAATCGGGATCAACCGTCAACAGTTCAACAGATATCTGAATGGGGGCGGCATGCCCTCAGCTCATAATTTGCGCCGGATCGCGCGGCATTTCGATCTGACTGAGGCGGATTTATTTTCGAGTCATGAAGAGTTTACCCGCCGGCACATCTTCAGCCAGAAACGCACAGCCAGCGGCCCTGTTGACCTGATGACCGGCCCGTTTCGGGACCAGACCGAAACACTCCGCCGATATTTGGGATTTTACCATTCGCATTTCCAAACACCCACCTGGGACGGAATGATCCTGCGTAGTCTCATCTGGCTATATGAAAAGGATGGTTATGTTATGTCGCGCTCGGTTGAGCGCGTGGTGGCGGAGGATGGCAGTGTCAATCAGAAATCTCGATACGAAGGAATGGTATCGCAACGCGGAAATCGCGTTTTTGTGGTCGAACACGAAATGGTGCGTGACGGCAGCATCGTTGAAACTATCTTGACACCATCCCACCGCCAGCAGGTCAAGTTCCTGCGTGGTATGACAATCGGTGTCGCATGGCGTCCACATGTCAGCCCCTATGCGTCACGCGCCATCTGGAAACGGATAGAAAGCAGGGTAAGTTTGCGAGAAGCTTTGCAAGCTTGCGGAGCCTTTTCGAGCCAAAGCCGCAACATTGATCCAACAGTTCGCGCTTTCTTGGGTGAACAACAAGACCAGCTGCCTTCAAGAGCATCAAGGCATGTTCTGTCCTGATTTGAGGTTCCAAGTCGTGGCGCACTATTAGGCACCTGGAGGCCGGTTTTGGCACAAAGCTGCCATTAAAGCTTGCGCAACGAACGGCAGCTTTGGTCCGCGTACCTGCCAATGGCCGGTGTGAGCCCAAAATTGATCTCGTGGCGAAGCCATCAATGTCTGTTCAAGCCTTCGCTATCCGCTGCACAAAAAACGTCCCGAACCATTATGGCGCGCTTTCCGGAACTCCCAAAGTTCGCAAATCTTCCAGCCATCGGTTGTGGAATCCTTTGTCTGTAAACGGTGCAGCTTTCGCTTCTTCAATATCGTAATCGGGATTGTCTTTTAGAAACTCGCGGATCACGGTACGCGCCTCGTCTTCCCGCCCTAACCGAAGCAAAATTGGAGCAAGTGTACGTCTGAGACGATCTGGGACACTGTTCATCTTCTCGATCGAAGCAAGTGCTCCTTCGTAGTCTTCCGCAAAATACTGGGCCCAACCCAGGTTCCACAGATACCAATCCGGGTGATGTGGATTGAGGCGTATTGCAGTCTGCATCCGTTCGACTGCTTCATCTGCCCGTCCACCATAAATCAGAGGGTCAATAGAGTCCGCGAGCACTTGAGCGGAGTTGGGGTTTAATGAGATCGCCTTCTCATAAATTAATGCAGCCTTCTCAAGATCGCCACTTTGTACAGTATTACTTGCCAAAATCTGATGGGCTTTGAAGTTGAATGGCTCCAATTCTATTGCTTTTCGAGCCATCTCAAAGGCCAGGGCCAAAGACTCTTCTCGCGACGTAATTTTAGTCCATCCCCAGCGGTAGCCGAAGTTATGGGCCCAAGCGAGTTCAATGTAAGCGCTGGCAAAATTAGGGTCGAGCTCGATCGCCTTCTCGCTCAGCTCCATCGCAATAATGTTGCCTTCTTTCGTGAATGTGAAAGCCTGTTCCTGCGCGCGCTTAAAAAGCTCGTATGCATTCAAGTTGTCAGTGGGTTGATGTTCTAATCGGTCATACTCTGCCAGATCGATATTTTCGTTGAGGGTCAGAGCGATCGTTCGCGTGACTTCGTCTTGGACAGCAAATATATCTTCAAGGCTGCGGTCGTAGTTTTCTGCCCAAAGATGCTTGCCATTTGTTGCGTCTATTAATTGCACTGTGACCCGCAACTTGTCCCCTAAAATTTGGACACTACCCTCGACAACGTAGCGAACACCCAGTTCCTCAGCCACTTGTTGGACCTTTACCGGTTGGTCCTTGTAGGTAAACGTCGAATTGCGTGAGATTACGAAAAAGTCGACAAATCGGGAGAGTGCAGTGATGATGTTTTCGCTGAAGCTGTCGCTGAGGTAATCATGTTCCGGGTCGCTGCTCAAATTGTCGAACGCCAGTACTGCGATAGACGGTTTGCCAGCTGGCGGTATGGCGGTGAGATCGGCTGTATCGGATGATTGGATTGAAGCATTCCACGTTTGCCACAAGACCAACCCCCCGACCGCGACTGCTACTGCGACTACAACAGCGACCAACGATGAGCGACGCGCTGACGCCACGGGTCGGGTCACAGTGGTAACGAGAGCTGTTGCTCTGTCATCGAGCAACAGGTTGAAAACACGTATATGTTCTTCGATGTTCTTGACCTCATGCAGTCCAAGGTCTTCGATATTGAGGTCGAGCTTGTCCTTTACCTGATCATATACGCTGGCCGCCATGTAGATGCCGTTGGGCGCCGCCAAACCTTCCAGGCGCGACGCGACGTTTACTCCATCCCCGTAAATGTCATCGTTTTCCACAACGATGTCACCGACGTTGATCCCAATTCGGTAGTGTATCTGGTCCTTGTCCGGGACGTCCTTGTTTTTCAATCCGATGTAGTGTTGAAACTCTATCGCGCATTGCACCGCTTCAACGGCGCTGGCAAATTCGATAAGAAGACCATCGCCCATCAATTTGACGATGCGCCCTTTTCGGGCTGAAACGATAGGTTCTATCAGATCTTCGCGATGTGCCTTAATGGACGCCAGTGTGCCTGATTCATCTTCCCGAATGAGACGGCTGTAGCCCACCACGTCTGCAGCAAGTATCGCGGCAAGGCGTCGTTCCAATGCCTAACCTCCCTAGCTCAATAGCCAAGTTAGTCAAAAAAATGAATCTAATACAGATGTGAGTTGTCGCGACGCATCTTGTTAGTGAAAGCAGCCATTGCAGTACTGGTCGAAAACGGCAGCTTGGCCCCGTAAAACGGACCCTCAATTCATTCAGACGCGAACAAGGCCGATCTGCTACACTGTCTGCGCCAGATACGCACTCGCGCGCGCCACGGGCACCGACAGGCCGGGATAGGCGCAACGTCGGCTGCTGAGAACCGGGAAGAGTTCTTTCAGTGCCTGCTGTGCTGTGACATCCAGAAGGTTGAGCGCCTTGGGCGACGGCAGGAAGGATTCCACCGGAAGACCTTCTGCCGTGATGACCTCATGCTGGTCAAAGACGACATTGTAATAGGTCACTTCCTCTGCCGTGCGGTCAGAGAAGGCTTTGTCGCTATTATGGGCAACACCGTCCACGCGCATCAGGCACCCCTGATGATCCTCGGATCCGGCAATGCGGTAGCCAGGGATCAGAACCCGGTGACCACTGGCAATTCGCAGATCGCGGGCCGGCATCATCGGACCGATGGCCCGGGTTTTAAGACGGATCGGGGCAAGCTCGGGATGGGCGCGCATATCTTCCGCAGTCACAGTCCAGCTCCAGATCATGCGCACGGGCTGCAATCCGTTATTGCGTGTCACAACCATATCGCCGGGGTTCAGCATCTCAATCCGACGCCCACCCAACGGTGTGCGCACATTGGCCTCCCCGCAAATCCCGGTCAGAAACTTGCGGTTGGTTTTCGTCCGCGCAGTAATCGAAGCAACATAGCCCATTTAAATCTCCCCTTCGTCCTCGACTCATGCCGAGAATTCTTGGTCAATGCGCCGCATTTGGGGTCGAAGTAGGGAATTCCTGTGCCGAATGCCGGGTTTTTGCCATTTTTCGATGCTGCGACTGGCACTAACCTAGGCATAAATCTCTTAAGCAACTGTGAAAGCCGAATATGTCTGAACCGCCGAAGCCGCCTCGTATTTCGGTCGCTCATATGCAGGCCGATGGCCGTATGCATGCCCCCGCTGCAGAGCGCAACGCAGACGCCATCGAGGCGCTTCTTGTCAAATATGCGCCGCGCTCCGGCAAGGCGCTGGAACTGGCCAGCGGCACCGGGCAGCACATCACGCGTTTCGCCGCGGCGCTGCCCGATCTCATCTGGCAACCCAGCGAGATTGCGGCAGACCGGTTGACGAGCATCGCGCTTTGGGCGACCGAGGCCGGCCTTGGAAATCTGCGCCCGCCGCTGCGACTGGACGCAACGACGCCGGGCTGGCATGCAGAACATGGGGCAAGATCCCTGATCGTGTTGGTAAACCTTCTGCATCTCATTTCTGCCGCCAGGGCGAAGACCATCCTGTCCGAAGTATCGAAATCGCTCTTACCCGGCGGGCGTTTCATTTTTTACGGACCTTTCTTGCGAGGCGGAGAGGCCACTTCCGCCGGCGATCGGCAATTTCATGCAAGCCTGAAGGCCAAAGATCCCGAGATTGGATACAAGAACGATGCGGACGTGATAGCATGGATTGGAGCGGTGGGCCTGCACCTGCATGCCATCGAGGACATGCCCGCCAACAACCTGGCTTTCGTGGCCGAAAAACGCGTGTAGCAGATATGACGCTCAGCCAAACCGTACTGACTTTTGTCCTTTCTTTTCTGATTTCTTTCAGCACCTTAGGCGAGGTTTTTGCAGAAGATGCGAGTGAACGGGCGCGGGCCCCGAAAGGGCTGAAATTCGGGGACAGCGACCCAGTGAAATGGGTCGGGCGTGCGCCGTCGCGCTACGCGATCCACGGTCTTGATGTGGCGCGGTTTCAAAATGACATCAACTGGCGGCAAGTCAGAGCCGCAGGTATTTCCTTTGCCTTTATCAAGGCGACGGAAGGAGGTGACCTGCTTGATCCGAAATTCAAAGAAAACTGGCGCAAATCCGGGCGCGCAGGCCTGCCGCGCGGGGCCTATCATTTCTACTATTTCTGCACGCCACCCGAGATACAGGCACGCTGGTTCATCCGGAACGTCCCGCGCCAGCGTGGCGCCTTGCCGCCCGTGCTCGACCTGGAGTGGAACCCGTTTTCGCCCACCTGCACAAAGCGCCCGTCAGGGCGCGAGGTTCGGCGGCAAGCCGGCGTTTTCCTCGATATGCTAGAGCGCCACTACGGTCAGCGACCCATCATCTACACGACCATCGAATTCTACCGTGACACCGGCATTGGCCGCATGAATGAAGAATTCTGGCTGCGCTCCACCGCCAAGACGCTCGACAAAACCTATCCCGGGCAAGGCTGGAGATTCTGGCAATATACCGGGACAGGCCGCGTGGCTGGGGTTACAGGTGACGTCGACATCAACGTCTTTGCAGGAAACGCGTCAGCCTGGGGTCGCTGGCTGAAGGCCCGGACACGTTGAAGGCGATTGCCGGGCTAACACAAATCTCACGATCCCCCATCTGAACCAAGCCGTAGACCTATGGATTTCGCTTGCAGATAGGCGGATGTGGCTTTTCTGCGCCAGTGCGTGTGCGGCGTGCATTTACGGCAGGCGCGCGCCGAGCACCGTGTTAATGTGGCACGACCTGAGGCCGCTGAAAGAGCAGATCGAACCATCCATGCCAGCATCTCCGCCGCTCAATGTCGTGATTTGGGGGACCTATGATCTCGGCAAACCCCGCACGCGCCTGATGGTCGAGGCTATCCGCAATTCCGGTGCAAATGTGACCGAAGTGCACGTATCGGTCTGGGACGGTGCAGAGGATAAATCGGTCTTAGGAAAGATGGCCGCGCTCGGCCGCATCCTGCGATGGCTGGCAGCCTATCCGGTGCTTCTGTGGCGTCTGGCTTTTCTTCCCCGGCCGGATGTCATTGTGGTCGGATATCTGGGTCACGTGGATGTGCTCGTACTTTGGCCCTATGCCCGACTGCGAAAGATACCGGTTGTGTGGGATGCGTTCCTGTCTCTTTACGATACCGTCGTGGACGACAGGAAAATGGTGTCGCCAAGACATCCTCTGGCTTGGATTCTGAAATGGTGGGAATGGCTGTCATGCCGGGCTGCCGAGCGCATTGTCCTCGACACGGATGCCCAAGCTGACCTTTTTCGCGACACCTACAACCTGGACCGAGCCAGGGCGACCTCCGTTTTCGTCGGCGCCGAGCTCTCGGCCTTTCCGATCTCGCGCGCGCCCGAGCTCAGACGCCGGTCAAAAGTTCTTTTCTACGGGCAATTTATCCCGCTCCACGGAATCGCAACTATTATTGAGGCGGCCCGCCTTGCACGCAACAAGCCCATCGATTGGATGATCATTGGCACCGGCCAGATGGCGGCAGATATCCGGCAGATGTTGGCCAAGGATCCGCCGGCCGCACTGACCTGGCAAGAATGGGTGCCCTACCGTGATCTGAACACGCATATCGCCGAGGCCGACATTTGCCTTGGCGTTTTCGGCGAAAGCAGCAAAGCTGGACGAGTAATACCAAATAAGGTGTTTCAAATCCTGTCCGCTGGGCGCCCCCTCGTTACCCGCGATGGGCCAGGCATTCGCGAGCTTGTCGGACATCATGCGAACGGCGTCGTGCTTGTGCCCCCCGCAGACCCGGTCGCATTGCTTGCCGCTATCGAGCAGCTAGAGGCGCAAGCGCCTTTTCCACCTGAATTACACGCAGACTTGCGAGCACAGTTTTCGCTGGAAGCCTTGACTCGTCGTTGGGATGAAATCCTGAGAGAGGGTGTTCGTTCGTAGCGCCCGCGCCCACGGCGATCAAACTTTTGATCGGACTGAACATGGGCAATCGGTTGCGAAGCATCTGCGTCGCCCGAGGCCAGAAGGGCAGCTCAGATAAAGAGAAACATGATAAGAGAACGCACCTTTGAGTAAGGCCAAACCCCATGCCGGAACATGTAAGTTTTTCTCGACAAAATGCCTAACTCCCGTCCTTTCGAAAACTCGACCATATACTCCAGATCATTGTCACTGACGCTCATGGACAGTTTCGCGGCCAAGTCCCTGGCTTGTTTACGGCATGAAGAAAGCCAAACACGAGTGCGCTGCACCGCCGCCCCAGGATCATGTAAAACCGTGCGCCTTATGACGGCGATCAAGGACCAGCCTTTCGCTCCAAGAGAGTTGGAGGCGTGCTGCCGATAGAGAATACCGGGGCTTTCAATACTACGTATTTCGCCCGTATGAGCCGCAATCAGGGCAAGCCACCAATCATGCATCACACAATCAGGTGGGACTGGTTCAGCGCTTTGTCTCAACGCAGCATTGCCGGCCATGGCGCAACCAGTCACGAAGTTTCGGATCAACAGGCTTTTTCGGGCGGCATCATCCTGCTTGCCCGCTCGGACCTCGGTGAATCGAAAACCCTGATGCCGCCAAAAGGAGTCGTTGAGCGGGTTGAGATCCTGATCCACAACTTTCAGATCGCAATGCGCCAGAACAGGCGTATCATTTCCTATCTCATCTTCAGCCGAAACGATGGTCGCCACAGCTTGCGCAAGTTTGTCGGGCAGCCAGACATCATCCTGATCGCAAAATGCAAAGAAAGGCGCATCGGACCGTCGAAGCAGTCGGGCAAAATTCTCGGCAGGACCGACTTTCTTGTCCCCGTCTTCAACGACTCTGAAGCGACGGCCCGTCTGCCGGGCCCATTCCTTTACAAGTGTAACCGTTTCATCCGTTGACCCATCGTCGCGCAAGATCAAGCGCCAATCACGATGGCTCTGCGCCTCAAGCGACGCCAGAAGCTCGGGCAAGAAGCGCGCGCCGTTATACGTGGCCAGCAAGACATCGACGGTCTGGCTCATCCGACCTCCGCGTGCTCTGCCCGCGCGACACGGGCGGACTCCAAACTGTTAAAGAGCCTGACATCGTCGGCGTAAAACTCTGAAATAAAACCTTTTATGTCATCGGCATTCGGCAATTCGAGGAGCGGGTTGTAATCCTTCCGCAACAGACCAGCTGCGAAAAATACCTGTTTGATCGGTTTGTAAACCGGCTTCCACACCCACCTCGGCAAGAGTTTTTCGATCGGTCTGGTAACCGCAAACTGAAGCCGTGCCAGAGCGCGCACCGAATAGTTCATTTGGCGGTTCTTGCGCTCTTCTGGGCGGAGTTGCCGACCAATAAGACCAGAGAGGTCTTCGAAAAGCCCATCTATTTCAGCAACGACCTTCAGAGATTTGACGATTTGCTCTCCGTTATGAAAAACATAATCACTCTGCCTCGAGAAATGGATCAGCCCCGGGTCAGTTATCGGCACATCTCTAGGATGTTTGGCCAAAGCCGAAATGACGGTTTCGACCTCGCGAGACATCTCTAAGGCGCTCCGCTCATTTAGCGGTCGGCGATCGCGCTGCACGAACCGTTCATGTAAGGACGAGGGGAAGCGTGAGAAGGGATCACGAATAAGCGCAAATGATTGATAGCGACGGAGCTTGGCAAAAGCTTCTGGAAAGTGGTCTCGCATGACTTGAAGCGGGATATGATGGTGATCCAACGGTCCAAAGGCGGGGTGCTCAAAAACGGCCTTGTCATAAAATTCCGACGCATGCTCGTCATATGGGGCCAGGGCCTGCCGCACGGTTGTGCCTGCACATTTGGGAATGTGCATGAAAGCAAACCGATGCGTGTCGCTGATGATCATGCTGCCGACGGTCTCAAGGCCCAAGTCTTTTCAATCAGAAACACTTTCTGCCTTTGCGGCGTCAATGCCTCGCCGGAAAAAAATCTAAGCTGTGCTGGTCTCGAAGCTTGACCCGGCCTCATGTGGCTTTCAAATCGAAGGATGCTTAGCCTTGATGGCATAAAACAGCGTTTTCCGGGCGTCGCCTACATCCTGCGCAATGGTTTGTTGCTGACAAGTACAAACTGGGCCGAGGCCTTGCTCCGCGGTGTTTATGCCATCCTGATCGCCCGGCTGCTGGGACCCGAGCTTTATGGCATGTGGAGCCTGGCCACGGCGACCTATGCCTTTGCGGTGGCCCTTACGTTCTTCGGGCTGGAGACACTTATCCCGCTTCGGCTGGGCAAGGACACCAAAGCGCAGTCTTTCATTGGCACGACGTTTCTCTTGCGCCTTGGCCTTGTCGTTCTGGCGGCCCTTGGACTGGCGCTTTATGCCCTTGTCTTCGAATATGATGCCCAGGCCCGCTTGGCTTTGTTCATCGTCCTGCCAGCGCTAATCGGCAGAGGTCTGGTGCTGTGGTGTCGAACCGTATTTCTGGGACTTGACCAGAGCGGGCAGGCCTTGAAGCTGGCCGTTGCGCTACGGCTCGTAGAAGTGACAGCCGGCTTGATCAGCCTTTTTCTGGGTTTCGGGCTTTTCACACTTCTGATCATCCATGCGATGGCCTGGCTGATCGAGGCTGGCATCGGCGCGCGGAGAATTCTCGGCCCAAGACCTGCTTCCCTGAAGTTTGACGGGGCTGAATTCCGAGCCATCCTGCCCAAAGGCGCGCTCATTGGGGTTTCAACAACGGGGTTGGCCGCGCTCACCGCCATTCCCATCATCTACACGCGGTATCTGACAGATGATCTGGTTGTCGTGGGCCAAATGGCCCTGGCGCTTCAGATCGCCGCCCTTCTCGTGATGGGGGCACAGGGCGTGTTGCTCGCAGCGCTTCCGGTTGTTGGCCGAGCCGCTGCCAAGGACGACCCGCGTCTCCAACACTACCCGGTGTTGATCGCTGTTGGCGCGATCCTTGTCTTTGGCCTCGGCGCCCTACTCGCCTATTTCTTTGCACCCCGCCTCATCCCAGCGCTGATGGGCGAGGGCTTTATGCAGGCTGGCCTCCTTCTCGCTCCGGCGATCCTGGCGGGCGGATTGCAGGTCTTGCCGGTTGGCTTCTGGCAGGTCCTTGTCACGCAGGACCGGATCTGGTCGGGCGTCATCAGCAGCTGGACCGCGGCCGCCGCCCTTCTGTTGGCCTTGCCGCCCATGGTCGAACTACATGGCGCGCTCGGCGCGTTGCTGGCCGCCGCAATGGCCTGGAGCCTCCGCGCCCTGATCCTCATCGCATGGCAGTATGGCACATAGTCGAGCAAGCAGAGCTAGGCCCGTTCAGGACAAACGCGGCGCCATCGCACCGCAGTTGAAAAATCGCCCGCACAAGACCCTGCAAAACCAAACCCCAGCTGAGAGACTTGCCCAAGCTGTTGCGGCCATCCGTTGAATCGGCAACCCAGAACAGACCTTGCAAAACTCATCTGACAAATACTGGCTCGGTAGGGCCTGAGCCCATCGAAGCTATCGGTTGATGAAACTAAGTGTGATTTCACATCACGGTCACACGACACGCATGGGCTTTCGAAGGTTGTAACCGGCAAAATTAATAGCGAATGTAAGAGACGCGGTAAGATCATCCGGTCACGCGATCAAGACACTGCAAAACCGTTCTAAGCTTGAGGTTCAAAACATGGTTCGCCCCATCATAGTTGTTTTGACGATCCTTTCTCTTACCGCTTGCCGCGAGGAAGAGGAAACGGCGGAAGTTCCGATCAGAGGTCTCAAAACGCATCTCGTGGAATTGGAGCCGAATTTCGAAACGCGGCGTTTTCCGGCCGTGCTGGAGCCTGCAGAAATCACGCCCCTTTCATTCGAGGTCTCTGGCCTTCTGGGCGCTGTCGCACTCTCGGTCGGCCAGCGTGTGGCAGAAGGTGAGGTTTTGGTATCCCTCGACCAGACCAGCCTTGAGATTCAGGTAGAGTCGGCCAAAGCATCCGTTGACCAAGCTCGCTCTGCGGCTCAGAACGCAGCCGAAACGCTCGAACGTCAGCAGACGCTTTTCGAAAGAGGCACGGCGACAAAAGTCGCAGTCGATGACGCGAGAGTGCAAGCCGATAACACTTCGGCGCAACTTGTGCAGGCTGAAAAGTCCCTTGAGACTGCTGAGGAAAATCTCGGCAAGGCTGATTTGCTGGCGCCTTTTGACGGCATCATCAATACGGTCGATGCAACCTCTTTCACGACCATCAGCCCTGGCGCACCCGTGGTCACGGTCTATCCAAGCGACAGCTATGAGGTGCGGTTTCTGGTCAGCTTCGACACAGTCGGTCAACTGGTGATCGGAACAAAAGCACGTATCCGTTTGGCGGATCAGCCCGATGTGGTGCTGGACGCGGTTGTCTCCGAGATCGGCGCACGCGCAGATTCCGTTTCGAGCTTTCCGGTCGTACTTATGCTGAAGGAAACCCACCCGTCTATCAAGGCCGGTATGGCGGTCGAAGCGTCAATTAATCTCCCCAACGCACAGGACGAGGGTTTCGCGGTTCCTCTCTCGGCCATCATTCGCGATGGACAAGCCGCAGGCGGTGAGAATCCTCAATCAGTGATGAGCATCTTTGTCTTCAACCCAAACACTTCGCGCGTTGAGCGCCGGGATGTCACGGTCGGCGGGCTGCGTGAGAATATGATCGTCGTAACAGAAGGTTTACGGGAGGGGGATCAGGTTGCCTCGGCGGGTGTGTCCTTCTTGAAGGACGGCCAGGAAGTGCGTCTTCTGACGGGCGCGGACTAGAGTTATGGAAGCACTCACGCGCTTTGGGATCGAGAAATCCCGCCTGACACTGCTGGCGATGGTCGGTCTCTTGTTGATTGGCGCCTTTGCCTACATCAACCTGCCGAAAAGAGAAAATCCGGCCATCACGGTTCGTACCGCTGTCGTCTCGGCCAGTTTTGCAGGTATGGACCCGGAACGCATTGAGGACCTGATCGCCATTCCTCTCGAACGGGCGGCGCGGGAGATCGGAGAGGTTGATGAAATCAACACGCTCATCACCACGGGGTCCGCGCAGCTGAACATCAATGTCGCCGACTGGGTGCCAGTTGATGATCTCGACCAGATTTTTACAGATATTCGAACACGAATTGAGCAAACCGAAAACGAGCTGCCCGACGGCACCCAGGGCCCTTTCGTCAACACAAATTACGGCGATGTGGCAATTGCGACCGTTGCGGTCACCGGCGATGGGTTCGACATGGCGGAGATCGCGCAGGCCGCAGAAGATTTGCAGACCAGCCTTTACGCGATTGATGGTGTCACGAAAGTCACGCTTTCGGGTGAGCAGGATGAACGGATATGGCTTGAGATTGATGCCCGCCGGCTGGCTGCCGTAGGCGTGCAAATCCCCCAACTGGTTCAGGACTTACGTGACCAGAACGTCATCCTGCCCGCCGGGCAGATCGATGCGGCAGGGACCACGATTCTGCTGGAGGCGAATGGAAACCTCGACACGATTGAAGATATCGGCGTCGTGCTCACACAGCTCTCGAGCGGAGAGATCGTGACGCTAAAAGACTTGCTGTCACCCCGCCGCGGATATGTCGATCCGCCCAAACAACCAGTCTACTTTAACGGCGCGCCCGCCGTGCTGGTCAGCGTTGAAATGGCCGATGACAGAGATATCCAAAAGCTGGGCAAGATTCTTCTGAAGGAAGTGGCTCGATTGGAAATGGTCCAGCCGATTGGGATCAGCTTCAATATCTCCACCTTTCAAGAGACCAATGTCACACAGTCAGTCAATTCTGCGCTGTCAAATGTCGCACAAACCTTTGTTGTCGTCCTGCTTGTAATGCTTGTGTTTCTTGGACTGCGACCTGCTTTCATCATTGCAAGTATCGTCCCTTTTACCGTGACATTCGCGCTTTTGGGCATGACGCAATGGGGTATTGATCTTGAACAGATCTCCATTGCTGCCGTGATCATCTCTTTGGGCCTGCTGGTCGATAATGGTCTGGTGGTGGTCGAGGACATCGACACGCGCATCAAAGACGGGGCAACACCGCAAGAGGCGGCAATTTCCGCAGGCGGACAATTCTTTATCCCGCTTGCCGTGGCCTCAATCACGACGGTTTCCGCCTTCGCGCCCATGATGGTTTTGGAAGGCACATCAGGAGAGTTCGCCTTTTCACTTGGTGCCGTGGTGGCGCTCATGCTCGTGGGCTCTTGGCTGACAGCGCATTACATCCTGCCATATGTTGCCGCCTCGCTCTTACGACCTAAGCCTGCGCAGGACATGAAAGAAGGCAAACTGGTCTTGGCATATGGCGTGTTGGTCCGGAAACTTCTGCCTCTAAGCCTGCCAATCATCGCTATCAGCTATGGGTTGGTGTGGCTTGGCATTTCGCAGTTTGGAAATTTGAAATCCGAGATGTTTCCATTGTCAGAACGAGCCGAATTCTTGATCTATCTCGATCTACAGAAAGGCAGTGCGATCACAGCCACGCAGAACGAAGCGCTGGCAATCGAAGCTTGGCTGCGTGATCCCGAAATCAATCCGGAAGTCGCCAACACCACGCTCTTTGTGGGGCATGGCGGCCCTCGCTTCTACCTCGCGCTTGCGCCCGCCGACACCAACCCGGCCAGTGCTTTTCTTGTCGTCAACACCTATGATTTCGAAGGCGCGGTCACCGCCGCGGACAGGGCACGCAGGCACCTCCTTGAAAACTTTCCCGCAGTCCGGGCACGGATCACGCGATTGTCCATGGGCGGCAGCGAAAGCGGGATTGTCGAAGTCGAGGTTTCTGGCCCGGATGGCGATGTCCTGCTGAATACAGCCAAAAGGATTGAAGCAGGCTTTGACGCGGTCCCCGGTCTTATTCTGAACCAAAATGACTGGGGAAACAAAACCATAACCGTCGGCATCGATATCCTGCAGGAAAAGGCCCGCGAACTCGGTGTGACCTCCAAGGACATTTCGAACGTGATGGAGGCTTATTTCTCTGGAACGTCGGTTTCGGTTCTGCGCGACGGCGAGGATCAGATCCCAATTGTGGTACGCGCCGAGCGTACTTTTCGCGACAGCCTGGAGGACCTCGAGAACCTTTCAATCCCTACTGAACGCGGACTGATTTCTCTGGATCAGGTTGCCCGCTTCGCACCGCGACTGGAGCTGTCGCAAATGCGCCGTCAGAACCAGGAACGAAAGATCACCATAAGCGCCAAAAGCGCGACCGCTTCGGCAGCACGGATTGAAGCGATCATCCAGCCGACATTGGACGCGATCGACCTTGGGCCGGATTACAAAATTGAAATCGGTGGTGAGAGCGCGGATTCTGCCGAGGCAAATGCCGATCTGGCCGCCGGGATGCCTTACGCTCTGGTGGTTATGATCCTTGCTCTGACTTTTCAGTTCAATTCGCTGCGTCGGGTTGCTTTGACGTTCATGACCATTCCGCTCATTCTTATTGGTGCGCCACTTGCTTTGGGCATCACCGCGCAGCCCCTCTCATTCTTTGCCATTCTGGGTCTGATTTCGCTTATGGGCATCATCATCAACAACGCCATTGTGTTGATCGATCAAATTGATATCGAACGCGAGACCCTGGCGCTTGATGACGCCATCGTGGAGGCTTCAAAGAAGCGATTGCGGCCGGTCCTGCTCACATCGATCACAACTGTTTTGGGCCTTGTTCCGATGGCGCTTGCAGGTGGTGCGCTCTTTGAGCCAATGGCAACGCTGATGATTGGCGGCTTACTGGTGGCATCGCCGCTCACGCTCATCTTCGTCCCGCCGGTCTATCGTTTGCTGTTTGGCACAGGTCGCGCCGCATGAGCGTGCTCGTCCAGATTGCACTGGGCAGTCTGCTTTTGATCATTTGCGGGCTGCTGCACATTGCGATTGCCTCTTGGCTTGTGTCTTTTCTAAGATCGCAAAGACCTATGCAAACGTCGGACCGGCAACGCGGGACTCTCAGGCTGATTTCGCTCGTCTTTGGCGCGTTTGCACTTTCGCATACATTACAGGTCTATATCTGGGCGGCCGGCATCTGGATCGTCGGCGCATTGCCAGGATATGAAGCGCCAATCTATTTCGCGCTCGTGACCTATACGACCGTGGGATATGGCGATGTTACTCTTGATCCTGATCATCGCATCTTCGGCGCGATGGCTTCGGTGACAGGTATTTTAATGTTCGGACTGACAACTGCTTTCTTGGTTGGCGTATTTGCCCGCGCCACCGGAACCGAGCGCGATTAGAGGCGATTATTTCAGGTTCAGCCTCACCACATTTCTTTGCTTTATGATGACCTATGTCGCAAACGCGGTCAGTACCGGATCAATCCGGACTATCTCTGACCCAGCCGCGTGAGCGTGGGGCATCAATCGGGGCACTTTGCGCCCGAGCGTCCTGCGCGCAGTCCATCGGTGCATTGTTCGGGAAGGTTGGCTGGGGTGGTAGGATTCGAACCTACGATACACGGTACCAAAAACCGCTGCCTTACCACTTGGCTACACCCCAACGGTGACGTGCTCTCTACTCTGAGCACGCAGGTGGATCAAGACCGCTCGGGCAAAAAATTTGCCAGATGCAGCGCTTCTTGAGGGATCGGTCCTGTCAGTCCAGAACTTCGCTTGATTTGACGCCCCAGAGATGGGTTTTTTCGGCCCATCCGCGATACCCGCCCGCCTTGAGGCGGCACCACGAGGTGGTACAGGCGTCAATATAGGCGACAACGCCGCGTTCAAGCCGGGCCACGACCATCGTGGTGTCGTCTGGCTTGGCATGTATCTCAAGCATATCTTTTTGCACCAGCGCCGTTCTTGCGCCCGACAAAAGCGAATAATGCACCCAGCCGCCAGCACCCTCACGGTCGCGCACCCGTCTCCAGTGGCCGTGCTCGGCGGTGATCTCAAGCGGCTGATCCTTGACCGTAAAGACCCAATCAATCCTGTGGGTCAGGCTTGGACCGCGCCGCGCATTGCCCTCGGACGCTTTCATCGACACGAAACGGGGCAGGGGCAGATTGGTTTCCGGTCCGCGCTCCTGGGCGAAGGCGGACAGGCTTGTGGCCAGCAGGAATCCTGCTGAAACAACGACAAGTTTGAAATTCATGGCATGTTTACTGCTCTTTTCATTGGGTGGGGTTCTTGTGCCCCGGTCTTTCCTGCGCCACTGTGGCAGCAGAGCGGACGTTTTGGAAGAGATGAGGAGAGATCCATGCCATCTGCGCGACTAAGTGTTGTTGTTACGCGACGCTTGCCCGAAGTCGTAGAGAACAGGATGCGCGAACTCTTTGATGTCTCTCTGCGTGACACCGACACCCCCATGACCCGCGATGAACTGGTCGAGGCAGCCAAATCGGCAGATGTTCTGGTGCCAACAATCACCGATACGATCGATGCGGGCCTTATCGGTCAGGCGGGCGAGAACCTTAAACTGATCGCCAATTACGGTGCGGGTGTGGATCATATAGATGTCCATACTGCCCGGCAGCGGGGCATCCTGGTCTCCAATACGCCGGGCGTGCTGACAGATGACACCGCGGATATGACCATGGCGCTGATCCTGAGCGTGACGCGGCGCATCCCCGAAGGTCTGTCTGTCATGCAATCCGAAGACTGGCAGGGCTGGTCGCCCACTGCGCTTCTGGGTGGGCGGATCGCCGGGCGCCGCCTTGGGATTCTCGGCATGGGCCGGATTGGGCAGGCCGTTGCGCGCCGTGCCGCGGTTTTTGGCATGCAGATCCATTACCACAACCGCCACCGGCTGCGTGAGGAAACCGAGGAAGAGCTTGGTGCGACCTATTGGGAAAGCCTTGATCAGATGGTCTCTCGGATGGATGTCCTGAGCGTGAATTGCCCGCACACGCCCTCGACCTTTCATCTGATGAACGCCCGGCGCCTGAAGCTGATGAAGCCTGATGCGGTGATCGTCAATACCAGCCGCGGCGAGGTGATTGACGAAAACGCCCTGACCCGGATGCTGAGGGCGGGCGAAATCGCAGGTGCAGGGCTTGATGTCTACGAGAATGACACGGAGGTCAATCCGCGCCTCAAAGAACTGAAGAACGTTGTTCTGCTGCCGCATATGGGGTCGGCCACGATGGAAGGCCGAGTCGAGATGGGAGAGAAAGTTCTTCTGAATATCAAGACCTTCGATGATGGGCACCGACCACCGGATCAGGTCGTGCCCTCCATGCTTTGAAGCTTTTCTGGGCGGCTCTCGCCGCTGTCCTTTGGGTCGGGGCCGCGCAGGCGCAGCAGGCCGCCGATACCATCGCACCAGAAGGTGCCGGGACTGGCGCGATTGCGCTTTCTGGACCAGCCGCCGAAGCACAGGCGGCCAAGATTGCGGGACGCGCCGTTGAAGCAAAGGGATGGATGGTCGTTGCCGCGAACCCCCTGGCGGTTGACGCCGGCGCAAAAGTCTTGCGCGCGGGGGGCTCGGCCGCCGATGCAATGATCGCCGTGCAGACGGTTCTCGGCCTTGTGGAGCCGCAAAGCTCCGGCCTTGGCGGCGGTGCGTTTCTGGTCTGGTATGACGGCGCAACCGGCGAGATCACCACGCTCGACGGTCGTGAAACCGCGCCGCTTGCCGCCACGCCGCGGCTTTTTCAGGATAAGGACGGCGAGCCGCTTGAATTCTTTGACGCGGTCATCGGCGGCCGCTCGGTTGGCGTGCCCGGTGTCCCTGCTCTTCTGGCTGAGGCGCATGTGCGCTGGGGCAAGGCAAACTGGCGCAGCCTGTTTCGCGACGCGATCACCTTGGCAGATCGGGGGTTTGCCGTCTCACCACGTATGGCCACCATGGTGGCACGCGACGCCGAGCGCCTGTCACAACATCCGCTCACGGCGGCCTATTTTCTGCCCGATGGCGCGCCTGTCGCCGCAGGAAGCCGCCTTCGGAACCCCGTCTATGCCGACACGCTGCGCATTCTCTCGCGCGACGGACCAGAGCCGTTCTACACCGGCGAAATTGCACAGGACATCGTCAGGACGGTGCGAAACGCGACGGGCAATCCCGGGGTCCTAAGCGGTGTCGACATGGCGATCTACGCGATCAAGGAACGTCCTGCCGTCTGCATGACCTATCACGGGCATGATATCTGCGGCATGGGTCCGCCCTCATCCGGGGCGCTGACCGTCGGGCAGATCCTGGGGCTTCTGGCCGAGGAAGACATCGCGGCACTCGGCCCTGGAAATGCCGAAACTTGGCGGCTTATCGGCGATGCAAGCCGTCTCGCCTTTGCGGATCGTGGGCTTTACATGGCCGACAGCGATTATGTTCCCGTGCCAGTCAATGGTCTACTGGACAAGGGCTATCTGTCGCGGCGCGCGGGGCTCTTGCAAGGCGATGATGCCCTGCCAATCGTGCGTCCGGGCCGTCCGGATTTTGACCATACGCTCAACCTTGCCACGGGTGCGCCCATCGAGAAGCCTTCAACCTCGCATATCTCGATTGTGGACAAGTTTGGCAACGCGCTTTCCATGACAACCACCATTGAAAACGCCTTCGGGTCGCGGCTGATGGTGCGGGGGTTCTTGCTCAACAACGAGTTGACGGATTTCTCATTTGTCAGCCACCGCGACGGCGTGCCAGTGGCCAATCGCGTTGAGCCGGGCAAACGCCCACGGTCATCGATGGCCCCCACGATCGTCCTGAAAGATGGTAAGCCGGTACTTGTTGTGGGCAGCCCCGGAGGCAGCCGCATCATCGGTTATGTCGCCAAGACGATTATTGCCTATCTCGACTGGGGCCTTGATGTGCAAAGCGCCGTTGCGCTGCCCCATCTGGTCAACCGGTTCGGCACCTATGATGTCGAGGCAGGCACTGCCGCCACCGCTCTGGCCCCAGCGCTTGAAGCAATGGGATATGAGGTGAATGCCCGCGATCTGACCTCGGGTCTGCACGCGATTTCGATCGGAGAAACCCTTCAAGGCGGGGCGGACCCAAGGCGCGAAGGGATCGCGCTCGGCGATTAACGCAACCCGGAAATCGCCTCAGCCTGACCGAATTATCGCCAGATTTGCAGCCCAATTCTCACAGAGATGTGATTTCTGGAGCGATCTGCATGTTAAACGCTTATTCTCTCGGTTTTGTCTGTGTCGCAGCAACGGCTGTGGCAGGCGTTGACTACTATACCCAAACTGCCAAAAATGATCTTGCTTTCGGGGAATTATCCGTCAGCGATTATGTCGGATCCTTTTCCTCGCGGATGTCCGAGGCCAGTGAAGACAAACGCGCCGAGAAAGCCGAAAAAGAGCGCCAGGCGGCCTGGCGACGCGGCGCATTGGAATATCTGCCCGAAGCGCCAGAAGGCTGGACGCGCCGCACTTTGACCGAAGGCGACAATGCCGCCGTCATGCCTTATGTCGCGGAATCGAAAAAGAAGAATGCAGGTGCCTCGCTTCTGACTCAGATGCAGGCGCGCGAGAAGAAGGCCGAAGAACGCAAGCGCGCCGAACGCAGCTTTGTCTACGAGAACGGCTCAGAGACTGTTTTCGTCGAGATCAAGCTTTACGAACGGCCCAGCAGCAATTCCATGATCGGACTTGTCGCCGCCACCATCGACGGTGTGTCTTTCGGGATGGACAGCTCCGAGAGAGGTTACGCAGTCCTCGGCGGTGTCGGCTATATCGAGAAATTCAATTATGAGGGCAAACGCCCGCATCACTTCCGCGTTCTGAATGCCACGCTTGGATTTGGACACGAGGCGCAAATACTTGTGCATGCCAACGCATCAAGCGAGTCGACGCGCCAGATTCTCGCGTCGATCGACTATGACGGGTTGAACAAGCTCCTGCCACGCCCATTGCCGTCCGTTGGCAATGACGTCGTGCTGGCGGAAAACCTTGATGAAGTCGTTGTCGCCAAGGCGATGAGCGACATGCGCGCCGAATTCCTGAACTTGCGCGCCATGGAGGCGCAAAGCCGCATGGCGAACTTGGACGCCACCGCGATGATCGTGAACACCTACGCTCAGGGCTACGGTGGCGGCGGCTTGCTTGACATCACAGGCGGCAAGCAGATGGATCTCAACGGCCTGATCGACGCCGGGTATGCCACTGCGATTGCGGCATTGATGGAGGGCAAATCAGCGGCTGAAATTTCGGCTGATGTGGGAAAGGTCGTGGACGCAGCGATGGCCTTTGCCGATGCCGAGGCCGCAGCCAACGCAGCCGCCGCTGCACAAAAGCAGAAGGACGCGCCAGGCATGTCGCCTGAGCTTCAGCGCGAGCTCAACGGGCACACCGACAGCAAGAACACATCTGGCGACAACGCAATCGCTGCACTTGCCGCCGGTGCCAATGACGCATCCACCTCCGCCAGCCGCTCGCCCGGCGCCGTGATGATGGAAATCGACCAACCCGCAAGCGATGCGGCCGAGGATATGATCTATTCCAAACCTGTCGATCCCGCAGAGCTTGATTCCTTCATGAACAGACGTGGGTCTTCACCAGCCGAAGTCGAGCTGGGCTTCATCCTTGCGGCACGGCTTTTTGAGGGCAAGCATGGGCTGGCCGAAGAGAGCTGCGAATATGTCTCCGCCCGCTATCGCCTGGAATGCGCGGACATCAAGGCGAAGGAAGCTTCTGGCGGCATGGCAGCATTGATTTCGCGCCTCAAAGGCGAAAAGGCCGCTGAAGCCCAGGCACAAGCCCAACCTCTGCAACAGAAGGACGCAGCCAAGCCATCGCGTCTGAAACTTTCCAATGGCACGAATGGCGGAAAACGCTGCGTTGGCAGTTTCTGCAACTGAACCCGCCTAAACCGCTGATTTGACACAGGCGCCGTCCCTTTCTTGGGGCGGCGCGTCGCTTTTGCGCATCCTTGCGTCGGGTAGACCCGCCTTGCGGATACAAGCGTGGTAAATATCCTGCCAGCATGCCTGCAGGGAGTCGCGTTTTATGAAAACCCAAGTCAAAGCTCTGGTCGTCGGCGGCGGTGCCGTCGGAACCTCGATTGCTTATCATCTGGCCAAGGCTGGGTGGGATGATGTGATGCTTCTGGAGCGCGATGAGCTGACCTCTGGCTCGACATGGCACGCAGCTGGCCTCTTGCCGCTCTTCAACATGTCCTATGCGACGACCCATATCCACAAATACTCGGTCGATTTCTACAAGACCCTGGAAGAGGAAACTGGCCTCAACGCGGGTTTCGCCGTTGTGGGCAACTTGCGGATGGCTCAAACGCAAGAGCGCATGGACGAATACATGCTCTATGCGTCCACCGCCGAGACCTGCGACGTCAATTACGAGTGGCTCACGCCCGATCAGATTAAGGAACGCTGGCCGCTTATTCGCACCGAAGACCTCAAAGGCGCGATCTACCACACGGAAGACGGCTACATTAACCCTGCCGATGTCACCCAAGCCATGGCGAAAGGCGCGCGTCAGCGCGGCGTGATGATCGAACGCAAATGGCAGGCGGACGCGTTTCATTGGAACGGCGAGGCCTGGGAAGTCACCTGCTCGAAAATGGTGGAAAAGGGCGGCAACCTTGTGGCGAGTGACGAGCAAATTACTATCACCGCCGAACATGTTGTCACCGCCTCGGGCAACCACGCCCAGCGCACCGCGAAAATGCTGGGGATCAAGTTTCCAGCCATCCCCGTGGAACACCAATTCATCGTGATGGATCAGGATCCGTCGCTGGTCGAGTTCCGCAAAAATGGCGGTGTGGAACACCCAGTTGTTCGTGATGCCGACGCGCAATCTTATGTCCGTGAAGAACGCGGCGGCTGGATCCTGGGTGTCTACGAAAAAGGCGCACCGGCCCGGTTTGAATACGGTGTGCCCGACAGTTTCCGTGCTGATCTCTTCCCGCTCGATCTGGAGCGGATCGAAGAGCAATATATGGCGATGATTCATCGCGTGCCGTCCTGCGAGGAAAGCGGGCTTAAGGATGATTTCAACGGCCCCATCTGCTACACACCCGATGGCAACCCGCTTGTCGGCCCGGCGCCGGGGTTGCGCAACATGTGGCTGGCCGAGGGGTTCAGCTTCGGCATCACCGCCGCAGGTGGCACAGGCTATTACCTGGCGCAGATGATGGTCGAAGGCGAAGCCGAGATCGACATGGCCTCGCTTGACCCCAAGCGCTACTCGCAAAACTGGATGACCACCGAGTTTGCGGCGCGCAAGAACGAGGAATGCTACAACCACGTCTACATCCTGCACCATCCGGATGAAGAGCGTGAGGCCTGCCGTCCGTTGCGCACGGCCCCGGCCTATGATCGCCAGAAAGCGCGCGGCGCACAGTTTGGCTGGGTCAATGGTTGGGAGCGTCCCAACTACTACGGGCCGCTGGATGCACCTGACAGCTTTGACCATGACAGCCGTTCATTCCGGCGTGGCGCGTGGTGGCAATATGCAGTGGAAGAAGCCAAAGCCATCCGCGAGGGCGTGGGACTTATCGACGCCACAGCCTTTACCAAACATGTGGTCAAAGGGCCCGGTGCGACAGCATTCCTCGACTGGTTTACCTGTAACAAGCTGCCCCGCGTGGGCCGCATCAACCTGACCTACGCGCTGACATCGCATGGCACCACGCGCACCGAATACACGATCGTCCGGCATGCGGAGAACGAATACTACTGTGTGTCCGCTGGCGCTTGGACGGAGTATGATGCCGATTTCCTGCGCAAGGCCGCCGAAGATAAGATGGGCGAGTTCGGCTACATCGAAATTCAGGATTTGACAACGCAGTGGGGTGTCTTCGCCATCGCCGGTCCGAAATCCCGCGATGTGTTGAACGAGGTGATCAAGGACGCCGATCCATCGACGGCGCTGTCCAACAAGCGCTTCCCATGGCTTTCTGCCCGCCAGATCGAACTTGGCATGTGCCCCGTGAATGCGATCCGCGTCGCCTATACCGGCGAGCTGGGCTGGGAGCTGCATCACCCCATCGAGATGCAGAACTACCTTTTCGATCTGCTCGAAGACGCGGGCAAAAAGCACGGCATGAAGCTGGTTGGCGCGCGAGCGCAAAACTGGCTGCGGCAGGAAAAATCCTATCGCGCATTTGGCACCGAACTGGGCCGCGATGCTACGCCGCTCGAGGCTGATCTGCCGCGCTTTGTTGACCTTGAAAAAGACTTCCACGGCAAGGCCAAGCTGGTGGAAACCGGCGTGCGCGTGAAATGCTGCACGGTTCTGATCGACGGGCCGGATGATGCCGACCCATGGGGCCGCGAGGCGCTTTACACCGAGGATGGCACCCGTGTGGGCCGCCTGACCTCGGGCGGCTATTCGGTGCATTTCGGCAAGTCCATCGGGATGTGCTACCTGCCGCCTGAACTCGCGGTCGAGGGCACCAAGCTGCGCGTCAAAATGCAGGACAAGCTCTGGAATGCGGTTGTCACCTGCGACAGCCCTTATGATCCCAGTAACGAGGTCATTCGCAAAGACGGCTAATGCAAAAAAGGCCCGTGCGAAGATCGCTTACGGGCCTTTCTTTTTGCTCAGGTAAGCAGCCTGCCTACTTCATGAATCGTTCCAGAATGTCATCCATGGGTGAGCCATCGCCATCGGCATCCAGCATCTGAAGAAGGGGGCCAAGCCCGCCACCTTGGCTTTCCTTGGCCCCGCCCATCAGGCTACCGACCAACCCCATGATTCCGCCGCCCGCGCCTTCAGAGCTGCCCATAAGACCCGCTGACATACCGTCAATGGTGCTGTCTGGCATGTTCTTTTGCAAACCGCCCTGGATCATGGCCGCGAGCGCAGGCAGGAATTGCATCACCGTGCCTGCATCAATACCGCTGCGCTGCGCTGCCTCCTGCGCCAGACCATCCGCTTCGGCCTTGCCTCCCAGAAGGTTTTGCAGGAAATCCATCCCCTGCGCCTGGCCACCCGCACTTGCGGCAGATTGCGCATCGTCAAAAAGGCCAGCCTGACCTTCTCCACGAAATGCTTCCAAAAGACCCGCCGCACTGCCTGACTGCGCTCTTTGCTTTGCAGCCGAACCAATTGTCGGCGCCAGCATCTGCGTCAGGTTTTGCGCCTTGTCTTCATCGAGACCAAACTGTTGCGCCAGTTGCATCAGACCCTGGCCACCCTGGGCCTGTTCCAACAATTTCATAAGTGACATGGCATTCCCCTGTAAAACATGATGCTCAAGTCTCCTGCAAATAAGGTCAAACTGTAAGGGGAATTCCCAAGCCCCTGCAGCATCGGCTCAAACGCGGGAATTCGTAAGTCATACTTGAAATACGTCGTTTCCAATGCATAAAATTGAAAGGAAAGCTTTCCAATACGCCGAAACACATGACTATCCGATTGCTCAGAACCCTCGTGGCCGTGGCTGACAACAAGACCTTCAGTGCGGCTGCGGATGTGGTGCATGTCACCCACGCGGCCGTCAGCCAGCAAATGCAGACGCTTGAGGCGGATCTTGGCCTGACGCTTTTCGATCGCAGTTTCCGAACCCCGGAACTCACCCCCATCGCGCATCAGGTGGTCGCAAAAGCCCGACAGCTTATCCACGAATATGACAATCTTGTTCCCTCACTTCTTGATGATGGCGGGCTGAGTGGCGTGGTCCGGCTTGGTGCCCTGCGCACAACACTCACCGGGCTCACGCCGCAAGCGATGGCCATCCTGAAAACACGCTTTCCCGAGATCGGCCTGCGCATTCGCCCGGGCCTTACCAGCACCCTTCTGGCAGATATCGAGCGCGGCAATCTTGATGCGGCGATTGTCACTAAACCGCATCTGATGCCGTCGGGTGTCCAGTTTCGTGCACTGGCAGAAGAGAAGATGCAGCTCATCGCATCGCTTCAGGAAACCGAGGATAACCCGATCACCCTTTTGAACGAGCGGCCCTATATCCGCTTTGACCGAACCGCCGTGGTGGGCACGCTGATCGACAACTGGATCTTGTCCAGACGCATCCGCGTCAATGAGACAATGGAACTTGATAGCCCCGAAGCCATTACCAGTATGGTGCATTCCAATCTCGGCGTGTCCATTGTCCCAAGTCTGACGATACAGCCGCTTGACAGCGTGCCGGTGAAACGGCTTGGCCTTGGTGATGATGCCCCGACACGAACGCTTGGGCTGGTGCATGCGAAAAACCAGGTCAAGACCAAGGCCGTAGAGGCGATTTTCGAGGCGCTGCAGCATGTCATCACCACCGCGCGCCGCGGCCCGTCGATTTCGCCTCTATGAGCACAGAGGCCATCCTTTTTCTGATCCTCGGCGCAGCAGCGGGCGGGTTCATCAATGGCCTTGCCGGCACAGGCACTGCCCTATTTGCGCTTGGGTTTTACCTGGTGGTGCTGGAGCCGGTCACGGCGGTGGCCATCGTGGCGTTTATGTCCGTTCTGGTCGGATTGCAGGGGCTTTGGATTGTTCGCAAAGAGATTTTCGCCTACCCGCGCAGGCTTCTGCGGTTTGTGCTGCCGGGGCTGTTGGGAGTGCCTTTTGGGCTGATGCTGCTAGATGTCATTGACGCCAGCACGCTGCGAACAGCGATTGCCGTGTTTCTGATCCTATACGGGGCTTATTTCGGGTTTCGCACCGCCCTGCCCGCCTTTACGCCCACCCTGCCCTGGCTGGAGGCCTTCATCGGCCTGATTGGTGGCGTCTTGGGCGGGGCTGCGTCGGTGTCCGGTGCGGTGCCGTCGATGTGGCTTTCGTTGCGACCATGGACAAAGTCCGAGACGCGCGCGGTGTTGCAGCCCTACAACGTGGCCATCCTGAGCACGACGGTCTGCCTTCTGGCCTTCAAGGGTGCTTACGATCAAACCGCCCTGAACGCGCTTCTGATCACGATCCCCAGCGGTCTGATTGCAGCGCAGGTTGGGATCCTGGTCTTCCGCAGGCTCAGCGATACCGGATTCCGACGGTTGCTGATCCTGCTAACTTTGCTGATGGGTGTCGGAATCTTGATCAGTGAGATCACCTGAGCGGTCTCAGATCACCTCATCGGTGCGATCATCGCTTTCGCCATAGCGTTTGAGCACCGCCGGTTTCGTGCCCTCGTAGACGCGCGCGACATTCTCGGCGATCTTTGCGTTCTCGCGCTCAAAAAGGCAGTCTCCGTTGAGGTCAGAGGCCACGATGAAAGGCCCCATGCGGCTGCATTTGATGACCCACATGGCCTGGGCCAGACCCAGTTCCTCGTTCCAATGCACCGCTTCGACGCTCTCAACGCCCCGGCCCAAAAGCGCCCCGGTGCCATAGCCCACGGTCGAGAGATAGACCGCACCATTGGGCACGAAGTACTCTTTGTAATCCTTCGAGGTCATACCCCCCTTGCCGACAATGAGCTTCGCCCCGGTCTTGGCCATCCATTCGGGCAGCCATTTGGCAAATCGGAAAGAGGCCGTGGCCGTGACCGCGCCCATGTCAAACGAGCCATCGGCGTTGATCCGGGCGGCGGGCGAGCAGTGGAAATTGGCGGCGGACTGAGACGGCAATTCCATCGGAATGTTCGCCTTGTCCTCTAACGCACGCATGTAGACTCCCTCGCGGGCGGTGTACATCAACCCGTCAAGATAGACGACATCGCCAAGGCGAAGCTGCGCGATGTCTTCGTCGGTGGGGGTGGTGGAAAGGCGGATTTCACGGGGTTTCATGATTGGTCTCCTCTGAACGAAGGCGCCGGAGTCTTGAAAAGACTCCGGACAGAAATCTTTTCAAGATTTCGTCTCACTCCGCCGCCTCCCGGGCCGGTTCCCACTCTACCGTTTCACGCCGCTGGTAATCCGTGAACCAATCCGGATCGGTCCTATGCTCTACCCGCCCATCGGGGTAAATCCGCGCCACGGCACGGCGGGACGACAAACAGAACGCGTGCACCGACATGGGCATCCCGCCGGTGTGGCAGTAGCCCACCTCGATATTGCAATCGATCACCATGTTCTTGCCGACAAAGCCCATGGCCCCCATGCCGATGGAATTGCCAAGGTCCTTGAACTCGTCCTCCATCTCGGCAATCCGGGGGTCAGAATTGCGGCTGCCCACGGTGCGCAAAACCGAGGCACGTTTGCCCAAGGTCATGCAGATATCCTTGGAGCCGCCCAGACCGATGCCGATGATGGCAGGCTGACAGGCGAGGCCGCGCTTGCCGAAGGCCATGAGGCTATCGAGATAGAACCGCTTGATCCCCTGGATGCCGTCGCTTGGGAACAGCATGCGGTAGTCGGTGCCAAAAAGCCCGCCTTTATGCACGGTGATGAGGTCAATCCACTCGCCCTCCGGCTCAAAGCCATACTCGATTTCCGGCGCGCCGATACCGACATTGTTGTCGTGATCAGTGCGCCAAAGCGGATGGACGCGGTTGGGGCGCAGAGGCACGCCGTTGGTGGCATTGGCCGTGGCCCGTCTGAGCGCAGCCTCAAGAGCCACCATCCCGCCTTCAACCCGTGCCTCATTGCCCATCTTGACGAACCAGCGCGGCACGCCGGTATCCCCACACATGGCGCGGCGGTCTTCCTTCGCGGCCTCGTAGTTTTCCAGCATGGCCTTGAGGACAAAGGACGAGAGGTCGCCATCCTCGGTTTTTGCGGCGTGTTGTAGTCCGTCGAGATAGTCCTGCGGGATCTCGATGGCGGCCTTGTCCATCAGGGTTTCGGCTGTGGATTGGATGAGATTGATGGGGATCATTTTAGTCTCCTTATGGGAGCGTATCGACGGGCCGCGGTGCGGCGATCGAAGTTTCGATCTGCGCGCTTTATGTTTACCAAGTCTGAGCGCTCTTTGGACGGCGCGCCCATGTCAGTCCAATCGCCGTGCCGGGGGGCGGCCCGGCGATGCGCGGCGTCGGCTTGCGCCGACGCTAAATCGCGCACGAGGTGAACAACCAGTTTCATTGCGCCGCCACCAATGTCTCGGGCTCCCCCTCGGGCAGCACCGTCTCTCCCGGACGCACGATGGTGAACTGCACCGGCTCTCGTGTGACCTCGACCTCTTCGTCCTTCATCTGGGCGACGGTGAAATCGCTGTCCTCCATCGCACCAGGGTCCGGAAAATCCTCGCGATAATGCGCGCCGCGGGAGTTTTCCCGCGCAAGTCCGGCCTTGGTGATGACCTCGGAGATATCACAAAGCGAGCGCAGGTTGAGCCAGTCGTGCCAGGTGAGGTTGAAGGCCAGATTGCTGGCCTCCACCCCCACATCCATCAGCGCGTCAGAGACCTCGGCGATGCGTTCCAACCCACGTTTCATCCCGGCCGCTGTGCGCATCACGCCAACCTCTTCCCACATGAGGTCCTGCAATTGCTTGCGCAAAGGCAGGACTAGGTCGGGTGTGCGGGTCAGGGGGTAGGTCGCGCGCTCGAACTCGGCGGCCAGCACATCCTCGTCCGGCTCTCGCAGGCTCATGCCAACGATATCCGCGCCCATCGTATCGCCCGCAATCCCGCCATAGACGGTGGAATTGGCCACACCGTTGCCGCCCAACCGATTGGACCCATGCGCGCCCCCGGCATCTTCACCGGCGACATAAAGCCCCTCCATCGCGGTGCGCGTGTCCACATCGACCACCACACCGCCCATGAAGTAATGCGCCGTCGGCACGACCTCGACCTTGCCACCGGCCAGATCAAAGCCGCAATCGGCGCAGCGTTTGACCATGCCTTTGAACTTCTCGGCGACCCAGTCAGGCCCCAGATGGGACATTGAGATAAACACGCCCTCTTGATCAGGGTTATTGTTCTTGCGCATCTCGGCATAGATGCCGCGGCTGACCACATCGCGCGTGGCCCGCTCGCCCTTGCCGTCATAGTCGAACATGAACCGCTGACCGGCGTGATTGATGAGTTGCCCCCCTGCCCCGCGCAGGCCTTCTTCCAGCACCGTGCCGGTCATCCGCGTGTGATCGCCCGCCAGAAGACCCGTGGGGTGAAACTGCACCATCTCCATATCGCGCAGCGGAAGCCCCGCACGCAGGGCCATGGCCAGACCGTCCATCGTCTTGTCGCCGGAGGGCGTGTGGTATTTGTACATGGTCGGCCCGCCGCCGGTAGCCATGAGCACCGTCTTGGCGCGCACGAACCTAAAACGCCCCGTGCGCATGTCAATCATCAGAACACCGGCCAGCGACGCGCCATCCTTCGTTGGTATCAGGCCGATGGCGCGATGCTCCTGCAGCTTCCCAACACCGCTGGCCAGCACCTTTTCCATCAGGCGGTTGATGATCTCGATGCCTGTGAGGTCGCCCTTGTGCACCGTGCGATCCGCAGTCTGTCCGGCAAAGGCCTTTTGGTGCAGCGAACCGTCCGGGTTACGATCGAAGAAACAGCCGACTTCGTTCTCCAACTCGCGAATGCGCACCACCGCCTGCTCGCATAAGCGCCAGGCCATGTCCTGATTAGGGAGCCACTTGCCTCCGTTGATCGTGTCCATGAAGTGCCGCTCAACCGTATCGCCGCCGCCCAGCGCCACGTTATAGCCGCCCTGCACCATCCGGGTGCAGCCGCATTTGCCGATAAGGCCTTTGACCGCAATGGTGATGTTGGTTCCCTCGGGCGCGGATTGCTGAGCATGCAGCGCCGCAAAAAGCCCTGCCCCCCCGGTGCCGAGGATCAGGATGTCTGTGTCGTGTCTTTCAATCTCTGACAAACGCATCTCAAATCGCCTGTATCAAAAACAACGTGGCCACGAGAAACGATCCTGCTGTCGCGCCAGCGGCCAAGGTCTTTTGCGCTGGTGTCCAGGGCAGGAATTCGAGCGCCATGAGGCGCAGACCGCCGAACATGTGCACCGACAGCAGAAACACCAGCCCGAATTCGGCGAGTTTTACCGCCCCTGCTTCGGTCAGGCTAAGAAAGCCGTTTAAGCGCTCCGGATCCGTGGTGGCGAGCGCTAGGACCCAGAAGTGAAAAGGCAGGAAAAGTGCCAACCCCAGTCCCGACAGCCGGTGCAGGATATAGGCCAGCCACAAAGGATGCGCACGCGAGGTGATACCCTTGGCCACCCTCATGCGAATGTCACGGCCCAGACGGCGCGTGCTCCCAGTGCAAAAAGACCAAGGCCCACGGCCCACATGAACACCTCAAGCAACGGCCCCTTCAGGCCGCCCCATTCATGCGCAACGGTGCGCAGGCCTATTGCCCCGTGAATGGCCACGGCCACAACGAAAATGCCGTAGAACGCAAACCACGCGAACGACCCCTGTGTGCGGCCAAGGATTTCTTCGGCGCTCAACCCGCCCTGAATAGCGTAGATCATCACCGCCAGATGCCCGAAAACTAGTGGCGCCATCAAAAGCGCGGTGATCCGTTGAGCCACGTAAAGACGCAAGGTGATCATGAGCGCCTTCTTTTGAAGAAGGATTTTGCGGTTTCTCTTTTCAGTCCGGCGATGGCGGACATGGGGTCAAGCTCATTGGGACAATAGGTGGTGCAAGAACCCATGGAATGACAGTTATGGCACCCGCCCCGCCCCGACACCGCATCCAGTATGGCCACGCGCCCTTCGTCTTTGGCGTCATTCAGCAAGGTCCACGCCCGTTGCAGAGCTGCCGGACCAAGGTAATCGGGATTACCTGCCACCGTATCACAGGCCGCGTAGCAGACAGAGCAGTTGATGCATTCGATCCCGGCATTGGCTGTCACCCGCTCCTCACTTCTCTCATCCACCGGCGCAATCGGATCATCGCGAGTCAATGCCCCGTGGTGGACCGCCTCGGCGGCCACCCATTTGTCAAAGAACGGATCCATATCAACGGCAAGATCCTTGATGACCGGTAGGTTGCGCAAAGGACCGATTGTGACAGCATCGCCGTCGAGCACCTTGGAAATATGCGTCCGGCACGTCCAGCGCGGCACGCCATTCACCATCATCGCGCAAGAGCCGCACATGCCGACGCGACAGGCAAAGCGGTAGCTCAGTGTCGGGTCGGCATTTTGCTGAATCCAGGACACCACGTCGAGCACCGTCTGGCTCTCATAGGCGGGCACCTCAAACTGACATTGTGCGTCCGCGCCACGCTCGACCGTAACTTTCAACGTTTTCGATGTCATATCCGGTTCCGGCTTCCACAGGCGGCCAATGATGTGGCAGTATACATGTAATGAACACTTAATAAATGCGACAATTTCTTAAGATCACTGTTAGCATGGCTTACAGAAATTTGGCTCTGGTTTTAGATTATATGACAGATACACCACTCTCAAAGACTCAGTTCGCTCTGAATGCCCGCTATGCCGATGCTCCGGATCTTGGGAGCGGTCTTGATCAAAATAACCTGCTGGACTCTATGCTGTCGCGCGGGTCCTGCCGGTCATTTGAACCGAAGCCTGTTCCGGATGAAATCCTGGGCGTGCTTTCGGCGGCGGCGCTGGCGTCACCCAGCAAAAGCGATTTGCAACAGCGTGACATTGTGATCTTGCGCGATCCCGAAACGCGGTCCGAGCTGGCAAAACTGGTAGATGGGCAAGACTGGGTCGCGGAGGCTCCAATGATCGCCGTTTTCTGTGGCAACAACCGGCGGCAGCGTCTTTTGCATGACTGGCAGGACGTGGCTTTCGCCAATGATCATCTTGACGCCTTTTTCAATGCAGCCTGCGATGCGGCAATCGCCCTTGGCGCGTTCGTCACAGCTGCAGAGGCATTGGGGCTTGGCACATGCCCGATCAGTGCAGTGCGCAACGAGGCTCAGGCGGTGTCAGACCTACTGGGCCTGCCGGATCACGTGTTTCCCTTTGCCGGGCTAGCCATTGGCTATCCGCGCGACAGAGCGGCGATTTCGATGCGCCTGCCGTTGCGCGTGACCTGTCACATCGACCGCTATGACGAGCACGGCGTGCAGGAAGCGGTAGCCGCCTATGACAAGGCGCGGGCGGCCAGCCAGCCTTATGCAAAGCAACGGCTGGTCGAGACATTCGGCATGGCCTCGGATTATGGCTGGTCCGATGACAAGGTGCGCCAGTACAGCGAGCCCGAACGCGCAAATTTCGGCGCGTTTGTGCGGGCCAAAGGGTTTCGGCTGGACTAGTTTGCGCCCTCTGTCACAGCGTCCTTGAACAAATCAGCCAGCGCCCCTTCGCGTTTTGACAGCGCATTGCCTTGCAACGTTACCAACACCAGAGTGCGTCGCAGCTTTCGGGGTGAGGGCAGTTTCTGCACCTCGTCCGAGCGGTATCGATCAACATCGGGTTCGGGCAGCAAAGTGAAGCCAAGCCCTGTGGTCACGCATTCCATGATGGCTTCGAGATTGTCCAGCACGACCGGCTTGGCGCGTTCATGCTGCGCCATCTCTGCCGCGATCACTTTACCGATGCCCGTGTCGGGCATGAAGTGGAAAAAGGCGTGGTTGCGGACAAGCCCTGGCAACCCGTCGGTCAGAAGATCCCGATGCGCGGCAAAGACGAAGGGTTCCTCTCGCAGCACGGTCGCAGAAAGCGTATCTGGCAGACCATCGGCATCTGTGACAATCGCCGCATCAATCCGACCGGTCATCACTCGATCCTGCAAAGCCCGGGAGAGGCCGGTTTCGAACTCAAAGGTCGCCTGCGGTGCTTTTCTTTTCGCGTTTTCCAGAAAGCGCGGCAGCAGCCGCACTGCCGCGGTGGTGACAAAACCGATCTTGTAACGGCCCACCAAAGCGTTGCTCGGGCGACAAAGCTCGATAAGGCTTTCCTGACGTTGCAAGAGCGGCACCGCTTCCTGCACCACCGACCGTCCGATGGGTGTCAGGCGCGGCGGACGAACGGAGCGGTCAAACAGATCAACACCCAGTTCGGCCTCAAGCGCCTTCATCTGCATGGAGAGCGCCGAGAGCGTCATATTGAGTTGATCGGCGGCCTGCACAAATGAGCCAACCTGTGAAATCTTGACGAGGCTCGCAAGGGAACGTGTCTGCATAACTTCATATTTTCTGAACTTGATATGAAATTTTATTCGATTGTTATGAATAATGACAAGGGTATTCTGGGGCTATCGGAAAAGAGGGACCCGACATGACACATCCACTTGTTGCCGTTGCCCGAGAATTGGCACCGGGCTTTGCCACGCGTGCACCGCATTGGGACAAGACACGCAGCTATTGCTGGCAAAATGTCCAGGACCTGACTGATGCGGGTATCATGGGCATGTCCATTCCGAAGGCCTATGGCGGGCAAGGTGCGAGTTTTCTCGACGTCGCCATGGTGGTCGAGGAGATTGCAAAAGCCTGCGCGCTTACAGCGCGGATTGTGGTTGAGGCCAATATGGGTGGTATCAGCGCAGTCATGGCCTATGGGACGGACGCACAGAAGGCGTTTTGCACGGAGCATGTTCTTGCGGGCGACAAGCCCGCGATTTGTATTACCGAACCCGACGCCGGCAGTGCGGCGACCGAAATGCGCACCACTGCGCGCAAGCAGGGCAACAGCTATGTCCTGAATGGCACCAAGCATTGGATCACGGGGGGCGGTGTCTCAAAGCTGCATCTGGTCTTTGCCCGCGTGCTTGATGAACACGGCACAGAGCAAGGCATTGGCGGCTTCATTCTTTTTGCGGATCACGCCAGCCGTAACGTTCCAGACGGCTTCAAGGTCGTGGGCCGCGAACGCACCATGGGGTTGTGCGGCATGCCCGAAGCGGAATTGCGTTTTGAGGATGTCGAGATTGATGCGTCCATGCTCTTGATGCCGCCTTCGGGGCTGAAACGCGGGTTTGCAGACCTGATGAATGCTTATAATTCCCAACGCGTGGGTGCAGGCACGGTTGCCCTGGGTCTGGCAGCCGGGGCCTTGGAGCGCGCCACGCGTTATGTGCTTGAGCGTGAGCAGTTCGGTCGGCCCATCGCGGAGTTCCAGGGCCTGCAATGGATGCTGGCCGATATGGATACACAGGTGCATGCCGCGCGTCTTATGTTGCATGATGCGGCGCGGTCCCGTGGCACCAACGGCGGCCAATTTCCAGAGATGACACAGGCGGCACGGGCCAAGCTATTTGCCTCGGAAATGGCCATCAAGGTGGTCAGTGATGCACTACAAATGTTTGGCGCGCGCGGCTATTCCGACGGTGAACCACTGGAGCGGATGTATCGCGATGTGCGCATGTTCACCATCGGGGGCGGTACCGCCCAGATTTTGCGCACGCAGATCGCAGGCAGCCTTCTTGGGATCAAAACGCCGCAGACACGCGACGGCTACGGGCCGAATGCGGACCGGATGCGCTTCGCCGCGGAATAGCGGCTCAGGCCGTTGTCTTGCCCGCCTTCCAACCAAGCAGCATCAAAGAGCCGCCGATGGCGATGCCCAGCAGATCGGTGCGCCAGTCGCCCGAGATCATGCAAACTGCGCCCACAAGCAGCAAAATGCGCATGACCGGTCCTGCCGCGCCGATGAACCAGCCCTGAACCGCTCCGGCGAGCATGTAGACGCCCACAAGCGCGGTTACGAGGTTGCGCAGGCTGACATACCACGGAGCATCCAGCAGAAGGCCGGGGCTGTAGAAGAACATGAATGGCACGATAAAGGCGGCCAGACCGACCTTGAAGCTGGTGACCGAGGTGCGCATCGGCTCAGACCCCGCAATCGCCGCGCCAGCATAGGCCGCCAGCGCCACGGGCGGTGTGATGGCCGACACCACGGCGAAGTAGAAGACGAAGAAATGCGCAATCAGGGGCTTGATGCCAATTTCGATCAGGCCAGGCGCCACGACCGAAGCCGCAACCGCATAGGCCGCCGTGGTGGGCATGCCCATTCCCAGAATGACGGCAATCAGCATTGCGAAGATGAGGGCCAGCAATGTGCTTTGCTGGGCCAGTTCGAAGAGCAGGCTGGAGAAGCGTGCGCCAACCCCGGTGAGAGAGATGACCCCCACGATAAGACCCGCGCAGGCGCAGACAATGATGATCTGCAATGACATGCGCCCGCCATTGCCCAATGCCTCATAGACCTGTCGCGGTCCCATGCGGAAGGGCGTCAGCCAACTGACGACTGCGGCGGACGCAATTGCCAATGTGCCCGCCCGAATGACGGAATACCCGGTGAAGAGCGCACCGATCAGAATGACAATCGGCAGGAAAAGGTAGGCCTGTCGAATAAGCTCGGCCATCTTCGGCAGTTCATCGCTCCGCAATCCGCGCATGCCTGTGCGGCTCGCCTCGAAATCGACCATGAAATAGATCGACGAAAAGTAGAGGATGGCGGGAATGAGTGCCGCGACGACAAGCTCGGTGTAGGGGATGCCTGTGATTTCGGCCATGATGAAGGCCCCTGCCCCCATGATGGGGGGCATGATCTGTCCACCGGTTGAGGCGGCGGCCTCGATCGCGGCGGCGGATTGTGGGCGGTAGCCCACCTTTTTCATCAACGGGATGGTCAGTGATCCGGTGGACACCACATTGCCCGCCGACGTGCCGTTGATCATGCCCATAAGGCCTGAGGCAAGCACCGAGACCTTCGCCGGACCACCGCGCGCACGACCGGCAGCCGCGAATGCGAAATTGACGAAATAGTCGCCAACCTTGGAGCTTTGCAGGAAGGCCGCGAAGATGATGAAGAGGATGATATAGGTCGACGAAACCGCCGTGGTCGGGCCCAACACGCCGTTATCTGTGAAAACATAGGTGAAGAAGCGCTTGGCGTCATAGCCTTTGTGTTCCAGAAACCCGGGCATCCACGGACCGGCAAAGGCGTAGGCAATAAAGACCATTGCGATGATCACAAGCGCCATGCCTGCAACGCGCCGAGTCATCTCGGCGATCAGGACAATGATAACAAAGGCCGCCCAGCCGTTATTGCCGTCGGCGAAAGGTGTGCCTGCGCGCAGGCGCAAAGACAGCGTGTCGAGGCTGAAAAGAATAAAGCCACAGCTTGCAAGCGTGGCGACGATAAGCGCAATATCGGCCAGAGGTATCTGCCCCTGCCGGGCCGGGGAAAGCCACCCTGTCACCAGAGCCAGCATCGTGCCGCCGCCAAGCGCCCAGCCAAAGGCCGACAGGGTCCATTCCGGTGGTGCCGCCTGACCGGGCTCCATGAACATGGCCGCAGCGATCACCGAGCCCAGGGCGAAAAGCGTCGCAACAAGGGCCACGCCCCCCAACAGGCCCCACAGGCGCGCCGCTGCCTCTTCCGGCGCAGGCCGGACCGAGACCGCCGCGCTCATGCCAAATCCGAGGATCAAAGCGCCTGCAATATGGACAATTCGGAAAGTCCAGGTCTCAAGCGGCGCGATGTTCAGGACATAAAGGTGCCAGCCTGCATAGATAGCGCAAAGCAGAAATCCGATGCGTTCAATTCCGCCGGTTCGGCCTTGGGTTGGTGCGGCGACTTCGGCCTGTGGGAGGCCCTCTGGTGACACCCGTGTCTCGGTCATCTGCTTTATCCGTTGGCTTAGACGAAAACAGCACCCTGCCTAACCGGCAGGGTGCTGATCAGAAGTTACACGATAGGCGGGCCTTAGCCCTCAAGTTCGTCAGGAATATCGAACCCGTTTTCCTCGAACCATTTCACCGCGCCTGGGTGCCAGGGCAAGAAGGTGTTCTTGTCAAAATTCTCTGGCAGCGTCTCAACCGCTGCTTTGTGAATTTCGAGCATCTGAGGGTTGTTACTCATGACGGTGTCGACCACCGCGTAGACAAAGCTGTCCGGCAGATCGGCATGACCGATGGCGAAGTTCCACATCGACACGCTGAGCTGATCCTCGCCCAGCGACGGGTAGGTGCCCGCCGGAATGGTGAAGGTCGACACAGGTTGCGAACCGACAACAGCGTCCTGCTCTTCCTGCGTAAAGCCGAAATAGGTCACATCGGTTTGCGCGTCGAGCTGGCTGAAGGCCGGGTAAGGCAAGCCACCTGCCCATGTGTAGACGTCAATCAGGCCGTCCTGAAGCTGACCGGCAAGGTCGGCCGCGCCGCCATTGCGGAACTCGACATTCTTGCCCATGCCTTCGAGGATGCGCGGCCAGTATGTGCCGGGCGTCCCGCCTGCCGGGCCAACGCCAACCACGGCGCCATCAGGGATATCTGCGAAGCTGGTGATACCAGAGCCTGCCAGTGTCACTGCGTGGAACCCGGTTTTGTACATCGGGAAAATCGCACGGATCTTGTCATGCTTCAGGCCAGGGGCCAGGGCGCTGTTGCCGTTCATGGCATCAAAGGCAGGGCCCATTGTGACCATGCCCATGTCAAGCTCTCCGGCCTGCACAAGGGCCGCGTTTTGCACCGGGCCACCGGTGACTTCGGTTCCGCCGGGAAGTCCCAGCGCCTCGGCGACCATATTGGCCCAGCCGGCACCGTAAACGAAGTAGGTGCCACCTTGGCTCGCGGTGCCAACCGAGAAGCTGTCAGGCCAGCCAGCGCGGTCTTCCGCCGAGGCTATGGATGTCGTCACGGCGAGCACACTTGCCGCCGCAAGGGCCTTCAACGCACCAATTTTGGGAATAATCGTCATCAAATCCTCCTCTCGCAGAAGCCATTTACGGGCGGCTTCCAATTTTGTTTGTTAGTGTGAATGTTAAATATCATGGTGCGCATTTTCGGCAAGAGCCGCAAGGTAACTTTGACGCCAGCCAAAATCTCGATCTGGAAAAATGGCCATACGCCGATCAGAGAGAGGTCTCACACGGCTTTGGTTCTTTAGGAAAGTCAGACGCGGACCTGCTTCCGAAGACCCAGTAGGGCGAGCCCAAGAAGAACAAGCGCGGCGCCACCTGCGACGGTACTCAAGATCATCGACTGACCGAGATTGGCCACTGCGATGGCGGCAAATCCCCATGCCACTGCCGCGCCATAGGGCCAAAGCCGCAGCGCAAACTGATTGACTAGCGCAAAAGCCGTGGCGAGAACCAAGGCAATTCCCGCAGCGGTGGTTTCATCCACAATGCCATACCCCGCCAACACCAGCCCGATCGAGACGAAGGACGCCGCCGAGAGCCAGCCGGCGTAAAGTGCCACAGGCCAGGTGGCGATCCATTGCGGTTTGGCCCTGCGCGATTTGTAAAGTGCCAAAAGCGCGGTGATCAGCATGACCCAGATCAGCACAGTCGCCCAGATCGGCGAGACCAGTGCAATTGGCAGCCACGCGGCCCCCACCGCGAAAGAGGCAAAGAGGTAAGGCCGCCCACGCTGCCAATCCGCCTCCTTGGCATATCTGAACCACCCCACCGCCGCATGAAGAACGAGCGAGATGTAGATCACACCCCAAATCGCAAAAGCCCACCCTGCGGGCTGCACCGGCGGATTTTCCTGTGGCACCGGGAACCGTTCGGGATCAAATCCGCCGAATTCAGGGGACAGGAAGGGGGCCACGGCGAATGCCACAGCTGCGATGAAGACAAGAATAGGCATGTTGAATTGGGCAACCCGTTTGATGAGCGAGATGGTGCTCTGCCAAAGCTAGTGCAGAAAGCACGCCTGGCTAACCCGATTTGCGCGGCACCTGATCTGTTTCAGCGTCGCCGTGGAACTTGTTTTCCCGTGTGTCCCCGAAGAGATGGCGGCTTTCGAGGAATTCACGCTGCTGGCGATAAAAATCACTTAGGAAAACCCATGTATCCTTGGACAAAAGCTGTTGGCGATATCCGATCTTGCGGGCAATCGTGCGCGCGACGTGATCCACTTTTTCTTTCGCCTCTGGCGACTTGGGTTCGGCGCGCAGGATTTCTTCGAGCACCTGAAGCTCGTAGCGTCCGTAGACCTCGAGCTGGCCGGCATCAAAGACGAAACCTGTTGCGGCATCGACGTTCTGTGCCGCCAGATCCGGCATAAGAACCAGTTTCGGCTGATCGACCACGAGCGTCCCTGCTAACATGTCGCCCAGTCTTTGGCGGCGTTTGTTGAAAAGCGGCACGGCGAGGATTGCGATCATCCAGATCGCCAGCGCCCAGCCGGTCCATGTGGAGCTAAACTCTCCTGCAAAAAGCGTCGTCAGCGGCATGAACACCTCAACCTCTTTCATCAGGTTGCGGGCAACGATCTGATGCGGTGTAAGGCGTCTGCCGTCGGCGGAAATCACACGGATTTTCGCAATCTTCTTGCCAAGCGTGCGACCGTTCCAGACCAATTCGGCAAAGATGTAATAAGGCACGCGTATCAGAAAAATAAGCAAGAAGAAGAGCGTTCCAAGAAGAGCCCAGTCGAAAACCTGCAGCCAGATCATCACGAAGAAGAATGCGAGCAGCCCACCGAAGGTGATCAGGATGTCCAGAAACTGCGCTCCGAACCTCGCCCCGGCGGACGAGATGTCGAAGGAGACCTGAACCCCTTCGGGTGGCGTGATATCGGCGGTATGCGCGGTCATGTCTCAGGCTCTTCTTTCCGGCCCGAAAGCAAAAGCCAGGCCAGCCAAACCAGGCCAAGGCCCCAGCCGATTGTCAGGCGCAGCCAGATCGTTTGGACCATCTGGCGCAGGAACCCCTCGACAAAGGCCGCCACGATCAGCATGAGCCCGGCCAGGATAGCCAGTTTGACCGCATCGCGACCCGCCTCTTTCAGGGCAGCCCGCCGGGTCAGGTTTCCTGGATTGAGAACTGCCAGACCAAGTTTCGCGCCCCCCGCACAGGCCACGCAAATCGCCGAAAGCTCTGTCACGCCATGGATCGAGAGCCAGGCGAAGACATCAAGCAACAACCCGGCCTCGGCATAAAGGGCTACGAACGCACCAAGAAGGACACCGTTGTAGAAGGTGAGCGCAAAGCTTGGCAGGGCGGCAAAGACGCCCAGCGCGAAGATAAAGATAGCGATGCGGGTGTTGTGAGAAAACAGAAAGCTCGCGAATGTGCCCATGGTGTCCCCATCGCGCCCGCCGGTGTCATATAACGAGTCGCGCAGGTACGAGACACTTGCGCCCGGTGAACGCCCGGCGGCCAGCTCAGGCGGCACAAACGTAAAATACCAGCTTGGGTCCTGCTGATAGAGCAGGACACCCACGAGGCAGCCGATAATCATCGCACCAAACCCGATGAGCAAAGGCAGCAAAGAGCGGCGGAAAGCCTGAGGAATGCCGCTGACAAAAAGCTTCTGCACCACGCCAACCGCGCTTTCCTGCGGCGCGTAGACGACAAGATAGGCGCGCGCGCAAAGCGCTTCGAGATATTTCATAAGCGCCTTGTCCATGGAAATGGACCGCGCGACGGAAAGGGAATTCATCGCTTGCCGGTAAAGGCTTGCAAGATCGCGGGCCTCTGAATAACTCAGCGTTTTTGTGCCCGATTTCTCAACGCGCGCCAGAAGCGTTTCAAGCCTTTTCCAGCTGTCTTCGCGCTCGGAGCGGAAGCGCGCGGAACGGATCAGGTCTGCGGATTGGATATCCTGCGCCATCAAATCATCTCCCGCGCTTTGATGTCCATGTATCGCGAAATCAGTGCGGTGGTGACATCCTTAGGTTCGATGTCGAGGCACAGAATGCCAAGACGCCGCAGCCGGTCGATGACGCTTTCTCGTTCGCGCAGAAGCTGTTGCGCCGACACCGCCTTGGCAACATGGCTGATACCGGCGTTGGGCGGGTGGCTGAGCGCCTTCAAGGCCGGATCGCGCAGGGCCACATAAAGCACCAGATGATGGCGTTGAATGACGGCAAGGTTCTCGACCAGAAGTTCGGCGGTGACGGTGTCAACGAAATCGGAAAACACCACAAGAAGCGAGCGTTGCGACAGGCGTTGGTTCACATGCGTAAGGCCCAGCGTGTGATTGGTTTCCGCCCCCGATTGCTCAAGCTCGGCGCTGTGGGTCTGGATCTGGCCAAAAGCACGCCGTCCGGGACGCGGCGGAAAGTATCGGCCGGGGCGGGCATCGAATGAGAAGAAGCCGACATTGTCGCCGCCAAGCCCACCTGCCCATGTTAGGGCAAGAGCCGCATTGATCGCGGTATCCAGTTTGCTGAGACGATCCACGCGCTCGGCCATCAGATGTCCGCTGTCCACGGCGATGATGATCTGATGGTTGCGCTCTGCCCGGGTTTCGCGCGCCACCATTTCGCGCAGGCGCGCCGAGCGCTTCCAATCAATCGAACGCGGGTCCATGCCCGGTTGAAACTCACGCAGCTGGTGAAATTCCGAGCCCTGTCCGCGCAGGTTCATGTCTTTCATGCCGTCCAGCAGGGGCAACATCTGTGTCTGGATTTCCCCAGAGGACACGGGGCTGACATCCGGAACGATAGAAACATCAAGCGCCAGGGGCCAATTGGGCAGAATTTCGAAAAACCCCATGCGCGAGCTGTATTTGGCAGACAATCGCGTCACCTGACCCGTGCCGCGCTTGAGAAGCTCGAGCGGCCACTCAACTTTCGCTTCCGCCGCGCCACCGTCATTTTCAAGGGCGATGGTATCGGGTGTGGGTTGCAAGAGTTTATCGGTGCTCAGACGCAAGAGAAGCTGTTTGGGCAAGACGCCTTTGGACGTTTCAATGGCGAGATGCAGAAGATGATTTTGGCCGACAAAGCCCGTGTTTTCCATGTCGACCGACACGGCAAAATTCCGCGCCGCGTGTGATAGGGCGAGATCGATCAGGCACAAGGCAACAAGCCCGCCCCAAAGCGCCGCCACAAGCGACACGCGGTTCTCCTGCGACAGGCCGAGGGCGAAGGTCAGAACCGCCAGGGCCAGAACAAGGAACAGAAGAGGCGGCGCGGGGCGCATCAGCGTGGTGCGTCCGTGCGGTTGAGGATTGCGGCGAGCACGTCATCGCTGGTCCGGCCATCGATTTCGGCCATCGGGCCAAGCACGATGCGGTGGCGCAGTGCCGGTGCGAAAAGAGCCTGCACATCATCGGGTATCGCGTAATCGCGCCCCTCAAGCGCCGCTTTTGCGCGCACCGCGCCGGCCAGTGCATCGGCCGCACGGGTAGAGGCGCCGTGCTGCACGTCACCATCCCCGCGTGTCGCGCGGATGAGATCGACAATGTAGGTCAGAATCGTTTCATCAAGACGAATGTTGCCGACAACCTCGTGCCCCTCATGCAGCTTGGCCCGGTCAAGCACCTTGCGAAGGTCCTTTCGCCCGCTTTCGGCATCAAGCGGCAGGTCGGCATGGCGGATCAAAATATCGATTTCGGTCTGCCGGTCGGGGAAGTCGACCAGAAGCTTGAAGAGGAAGCGGTCAAGCTGTGCCTCTGGCAGCGGATAGGTCCCATGCTGTTCGATGGGGTTTTGCGTGGCCACGATGAAGAAATCGCGCCCCAAAGGATAGTTGGTGCCGTCAATCGTGACCTCGTTTTCGTTCATCGCCTGCAACAGCGCCGACTGGGTTTTGGGTGGCGCGCGGTTGATCTCGTCTGCGAGCAGCATATCCGTAAAGATCGGCCCCTTGGTGAGGCGGAACTCATTGGTTTCAAAATTGAACAGGTTCACACCGAGAACATCGCTGGGCATCAGATCGGGCGTGAACTGGATGCGGCCAAAATCAAGGTCCACCACCTGCGCCAGGCATCGTGCGACAAGGGTTTTCGCCGTGCCAGGCGGCCCTTCGATCAGGCAGTGACCGCGCGCGAAAAGCGCAACCAGCAACGTATCGATCAGGGTTTCCTGACCTTGTACCACCTGCCCCACTTCCGCGCGGATATCGGCAGCCAGAGATTGAAATTCAGACAGATCCATGAGGTTCTACCACCTTTTGTAAAAGAAAATGATATTCGGAAATGTGCCGCTCGAGCTCTTGCGGCGGCATATTTGCGGCCTTTGCGACAAGACGGTTGGCAACTGCGGACAGATCGCGTGCAAGGTCCGGGTCACGCCGTGCAAGCATCGCGAAGAAACGTTTGCCGCCATCGTCGGGCTGATCGTGGCCAAGATAATCGGCGCTGAGCGTACGCAGCTGGCCAGAGACGAAATCGGCGACAATTGCGCCGTCATTACCCGAAAGCCGCAGCACACGGGCCTTGGCGGTGATCGCGGCATCTTTTGACTGATCCCAACCCCGCTCATCAACATCCCTGACAGGGCCAAACCGGAAGGCACCCCGCCAATAGGCCACAGCCACCACGATCAGGATCGTCGCCCAGAACATCGAGAACGGGTATTGCAGAAAGCGCACCAGCTCTTCTCCGCCCCGCTCGTATTCCTGGCCCTCATCCGCCCTGTCGAGCAGTGTCAGAAGGTCGGGAGAAACATCGACATAAATGTGCTTCTCGGTCTCGCCACGCATGCCCGTCAGAAACTGCAGGCTGTGTTCGGCATTGTCGGCAAGGCCCAGACCGTGGTTGTTGAACAGATCAGGATCGGCGACGAACCAGACGGGTGCTTCTTCTTCCTCGAATTCCGTGAGGCACTTGATGATCAGCGCTGCGCGCCCCTGGCCCAGAACAGTGGTGCACTGCGACGGCAGGCTTGCGGTTGCAAAGGTTTGCGCGTGGAAAAGCGCGAGGTCGAGGCCGTCGGCCTCAAAGCGCGCCATCTCCGCCGCACCCTGCCGCACTTCAACATCTTTCAGGCCAATCTGTTCAAGCAGGGTCTTCATAGCCCGAGGAGGGATGAGGGCCTGAGCATGCACCAGATCCATGGATGCCGCTGCCCCGCGCCATTTAGGCAGAAGCACGATTGTAGGAAGTTCCACCAACTTGGTCTCATATTCGTCCAGCCAGATATCCCGTATTTCCTGGCTTTGAAGCCGGTCTTCCACGGTGTTGGCCTCGGGGGCGGCGTTTCCCAGATCAAGGTCATAAAGCGGCAGCACACGCAGGCTGAGGTCTTCCAGCACAGGATGGATGCGCTGGTGTGAAAGACGCGCAGGCACATCGTTTTGCGACAACCAGAGAGGCAGTGCCGCAATGCCGATCGGTGAGCGGTCAAGCGCCCGGTCGCGTGCCGAGGAAATCAGCCAGGTGAGCAAGACAAAACCACCCAAAAGACAGGCGGCGATCAGCACGATGGGCAGCACGCCCCGGCCGTTGCTCTGGGTATTGGTCGCTGCCTCAGCCATGGCCACCCCTCAGCAGAATGGTCTCACCGGCCTGCATGGCGCGTTTGAAATCCTCTTCGCTCACGGGCCGACCACCGTAATGGGCCAGTTCCGTTTCCTGTAAAAGACCTCGCAAGACACCGTGGTGGCGCCAGCTCTTGGGCAGACGCGCCATGGCGCTGCGCTCGGTGTCTGATCGGGCGAACCGGATTTCGGTTGCACGTGCGGCCGCCAGCAGACTGTGGCGCAAGAGGTAAACCATGGCCTCGGTGCGATCCTTCATGCCGGCAATCCGGGCCAGCAGGCTGCGGGGATCGAGGTTCATGTCCTCGCTTCTGATCTTCCAGGCTTGAGGCGCGGATTCGACCACGCGGTCGGCGCGCGGGTCGCGGGCAAGAAGTGTGCCGCTGCCGCCGAATTTCAGCCACATGAGCAAGAGGCCGACGATCACCAGAAAGGCCAAGAGGGCCCCAAAGCCATTGAACGTAATTGGATCAAATTCGCGTTTGACGTCGATTTCGCGCGCCGAGGCGCGTCCGCTCATCAGATTGCCTTCAAGCTCGGTGACGTAGTCGATATTCGATTTGATGGCCTTGCGCCGCGTCAGTTCAAGGTAGTCAGAACTTCTTGCTCCGCGCGGTGGCTCGGCGGTGTCGATAACCACAAATTCGTTATCCGCCCCGGCCTGGGCCGGGGCGGTGTCTGGCAAGACTGCCAAACCGATCGCAAGCAGAAGCGCGTATCTTTGCGCCGAACTCACGTTTGATTTAAGCGAAGACTTCTGCGCTGTTTTGAGCGACCAGAGGATCCGGACCGAAGCGGTTTTCGCCTTCTGTGCCCTTCAGTACCGTGATGATGAAGGAAACGATCCCGACAGCAATGCCCAGGTATGGCACGTTGCTCAGGACCATCACGGCCAGAACCCACCACCCCGAGAGGTTGCGGTCATGGTAACGACGCACCATCACGGAGATGACCGGAATGTAGATCGCGACGAATACGATTCCGAAAAGCCCCAAAAGCCAGCCCGGCAGCGAACCCGAAGCAAATGCCGAGAAAAAATCACCGCCGCTGATCAGGGCGAGAATGCCGATCAATGCGGCCATCACCAAAGCGATGAACAAATTGTAATACCAGTATTCCGACCGCGACGCGCGGCCGCTGAAGGTGAAATATTTTTCGCGCAAACACGTGCGCACAGATTCAGCAAAACCCATCTTAGTGTCCCTTATTTGCCTGATTGCCTTTGCCTTTTGGCAGGCGGATTTAAATGACCTCCGCGACGAGGCGAAAATCAACCATGAGTTTATCAATCCGATTCATGTTTTTGTAATGGCGTGAATGCGACAATCTTGGTTTTCCAGACAGGTGTGTTTTCCGCGCAAGACCGGCTCGAACGGCGGGATTTCCTGATTTCCTGGCAATTCATGCGCGCGGCAGATGCTCATGACCCTTCGAATATCTGTATTTAAGCTTATGCTTTTAATGATCTTTTTCGAAACTTCGGCCCTGGCCAAGTTTCATCACCAGACTGTTTCCAAAAACCGAATGATTTCCGCTGGCTAAGACCTGCAGCCGGCATGTTACACTTCTGGTGGGGTAGCACTGGGGACTGTATGAAAAAGGCCATCATTCTGGGGGCGTTGTTCGCCCTATTTCCGCATACTGGCCACGCGCAGATGACCGAGACAGTGTGTGAAGACACTGCGCGGCTGGAAAAGCAAATCTTCGGCAAGACCGGCGCCATGATCCTGGGATACGGGCTTCGCGGACCGGATTCGTTCATCGAAATCTGGGTCGAACCCGAAAGTCGTGACTGGACGCTGGTGCAGACCTACACCAATGGCACGTCTTGCGTGATGGCCATGGGCGAACACTGGGAAGTGCCGCAAGCCGGGGACGACCCGGCTTAGAGCGGCTGCATTGCTCAGCGCATATCACCACCGACTGCAAATGACAGCTCGCGCGCCGCGTCCTTGACCGCCGCGCTGAGCTCAACCGTGCTCGGGACATCCACGCGCGTGGTCGGGCCGGATACCGAGATGCCCGCGACGGCCTCTTGCGTCATGTCGAACACCGGCGCCGCGATGCATCGCATGCCAAGATTGCGTTCTTCGCCGTCAATCGAATAGCCACGTGCACGGGTTTCTGCGAGGTCCACCTTCAACGCCTCAAGCGTGGTGATCGTGTGCGGCGTGAAAGGCTCTAGCGTGCGACCTGCAAGCGTTCGCACCAGTCGGTCATCGTCCATTTCCGCCAGCAGCGCCTTGCCAATGCCAGACGAATGCATTGGAGACAGCGTTCCCGGTGGAAAGAACGCCCGGATACTGGCATGGGTTTCGACCTGGCTGAGGAAAAGGACATCCGCACCTTTCTGGATGCCAAGATTTGCTGTCTCGCCCGTGCGCTCCATAAGTTTGCGCAGGATCGGGCGCGCCCGTTCCACCAGGCTTGTTCGGCGCAGGAAGCGCGCGCCGATCACGAAGGCTCGTGCGCCGATATACCAGACCTGCGCATCGGCATCGAATTCGACCAGCCCGCGTCCTTCCAGAGTGGTCAGGATACGATACAGGGTTGCAGGTGACTGCCCGGTGTCCGAAGCCAGCGTCGATAAGGCCTTGCCCTGATCCTCACTCAGGAACTCGAAGACCTCCATCGCGCGATCGAGCGACTTGATCGTGTTCTGTACAGTCTTATCGTCCCACCCCCTCGGGCGCCCTCTGGCACGTCGGGGATTCGCCGAAAAATCTTCTGCCTTTGTCATGTCTCACCATTTTTGAAATTATTTTTCATATTATGAAAAATACAAGATACTGATTTTGCTCATTTTTACTTAGCGTACCAAAAATGAAAAACAATTTCAAAAAAATTTTCATCCCATTCGAAACCCGCTACAAAAGGTGCAGATTGCTTGAGGAGGCGAAGATGAGTTTTCAGAATCCTGTTTTTATCCCTGGTCCGACGAACATTCCTGAACGGCTGCGCAAGGCATGTGACATGCCCACGATTGACCACCGTTCGTCACTATTCGCGGAAATCCTGCATCCGGCGCGCGATGGCGTACGTCAGGTTCTCCAAAGTAAGGACGCTGAGATTTTCATCCTGCCGTCCACGGGCACTGGTGGATGGGAAACGGCCATCACGAACACTTTGAGCCCGGGCGACACCGTTCTGGCCGCACGCAATGGTATGTTCTCGCATCGCTGGATCGATATGTGCACGCGCCATGGGCTGAACGTGCATGTGATTGAAACGCCCTGGGGCGAATGCATCCCGGCGGATCGATTTGAAGAAGTTCTGACCGAAGACACTAGCCATCAGATCAAAGTTGTTCTGGCCACACATAACGAGACAGCAACTGGCGTCCGCTCTGACATTGCCGCCATTCGTAAGGCATTGGATGCGGCGGGCCACCCTGCCCTGCTCTATGTTGATGGTGTTTCCTCGATTGGATCCATGGATTTCCGGTTTGATGAATGGGGCGTTGATATCGCCGTGACCGGATCACAAAAAGGGTTCATGCTGCCTGCGGGCCTCGCCATTGTCGGCTTTAGCCCCAAGGCAATCGCCGCGACGCAAACCGCCGCGTTGCCCCGGACTTTCTTTGACATTCACGACATGCAGACCAGTTATGCCAATAACGGCTATCCCTACACGCCAGTGGTTGGCTTGATGCAGGGACTCAATGAGGCATGCAAAATGCTGCTCGACGAAGGTCTCGACAACGTGTTTGCCCGACACCACCGGATTGCCGGGGGTGTGCGTGCCGCAGTGTCTGCCTGGAACATGCCGCTCTGTGCTGCATCGCCCGACGTTTACTCCGACACGGTGAGTGCCATTCGCACGCCCGAAGGCTTCAACGCGACCGATATCGTCACGCATGCCGCTGACACATACGGCGTCGCCTTCGGCGTTGGCCTGGGCGAAGTCGCAGGCAAAGTGTTCCGCATCGGTCACCTCGGCAGTCTCACAGACGTCATGACCCTGAGCGGCATTGGCACTGCCGAGATGTGCATGAAAGACCTTGGACTCGATATCGAGCTTGGGTCTGGCGTCGCGGCGGCACAGGAACATTTCCGCGCCAAAACTGAGCTTCAGCACAAGGATGCAGCATGATGAAGGACGCTTTGGATTTCTACGTTCCCACATTCGAAGACATGTTGGCTGCACATGAGCGGATTGCGCCCTATATCCATCGCACTCCGGTTCTGACATCGTCTTACCTGAACGACCTGACCGGTGCGCAACTGTTCTTCAAATGCGAGAACTTCCAAAAGGCCGGGGCCTTCAAGGTACGTGGTGCATCGAATGCGGTTTTCGGGCTGAGCGAAGCTGAAGCGGCAAACGGGGTTTGCACGCACTCATCCGGCAACCACGCGCTGTCGCTCAGCTATGCCGCAGGACGGCGCGGCATCCCGTGCAATGTCGTGATGCCCCGCACGGCCCCTCAGGCCAAGAAAGATGCGGTGCGCGGATACGGCGGCACGATCACCGAGTGTGAGCCGTCGACCTCAAGCCGTGAAGAGGTGTTTGCACAGGTTCAAGCCAAGACCGGCGGGAATTTCGTGCATCCCTATAATGACCCGCGCGTGATCGCCGGACAGGGCACCTGTTCGCGCGAATTGATGGAGCAGACCGACGGGGTTGATATCGTCGTCGCCCCGATTGGCGGCGGAGGCATGATCTCGGGCACATGTCTGACACTCAGCAACATCGCGCCGGAGACGCAGATTATCGCGGCCGAGCCGGAGCAGGCTGATGATGCCTATCGCAGCTTCAAGGCCGGGCACATCATTGCCGATGACGCGCCTCAAACGATTGCGGACGGTCTGAAAGTGCCGCTCAAGGAGCTGACCTGGCATTTCGTCTCCAACCACGTGACCGACATCCTGACTGCCTCGGAAGAGGAAATTGTCGACGCGATGAAACTGACGTGGAAGCGGATGAAGATCGTCATGGAAGCAAGTTGTGCGGTGCCATTGGCGACGATCCTGAAAAACAAGGACCGCTTTGCTGGCAAACGCGTTGGCGTGATCATCACTGGCGGGAATGTCGACCTCGATAGCTTGCCTTGGATGAAAAGCTGATCCGAGACGGTAGGCGAAATGACTTTGGCCCCGAACGGGCCACCACAAACACACCTGGAGAGAGACCATGAAAGATACGATCACTCTTGATGAATACGAAGTTGGTTATGACATTCCGGCACTGCCAGGGATGAAAGAGGCCGAAATTCAAACCCCTTGCCTCGTGCTTGATCTCGGTGCGCTTGAGCGCAACGTGAAGAAAATGGGCGATTATGCCAAGGCACACGGTATGCGCCACCGGGTGCATGGGAAGATGCACAAATCCGTCGACGTGGCCAAAATGCAGGTCGAACTGGGCGGCGCCTGCGGGGTGTGCTGCCAGAAAGTGAGCGAGGCAGAGGTTTTCGCCCGCGGCGGCATCAAGGATGTGCTTGTATCGAACCAAGTTCGCGACCCGGCCAAGATCGACCGCCTGGCGCGGATGCCAAAGCTCGGCGCACGCACAATCTGCTGCGTGGACGATCCTGAAAATGTGGCTGACCTGTCGCGGGCGGCAACCAAGCATGGCACCGAGATCGAGTGCCTTGTCGAGATTGACTGCGGCGCGGGCCGTTGCGGTGTGACAACCACACCCGCGGTCGTCGAAATCGCAAAGGCGATTGACGCGGCACCGGGCCTGAAATTTTCTGGCATTCAAGCCTATCAGGGCGCCATGCAGCACATGGACAACTACGAGGACCGCAAGGCCAAGATCGACATCGCGGTGGCTCAGGTCAAAGACGCTGTCGATACGCTGAAGTCCGAGGGGCTTGAGTGCGACATCGTCGGCGGCGGCGGCACGGGCTCTTATTATTTCGAGAGCAACTCAGGCGTCTACAACGAATTGCAATGCGGCTCTTACGCCTTCATGGATGCCGATTACGGCCGGATCCTCGACAAGGATGGTAAGCGCATTGACGAGGGTGAGTGGGAAAACGCGCTGTTCATTCTGACCTCGGTCATGAGCCACGCAAAAGCCGACAAAGCCATCGTGGATGCAGGCCTCAAGGCGCAATCCGTGGACAGCGGGCTGCCGTTCATCTTTGGTCGCGATGACGTGGAATATGTCAAATGCTCGGATGAACATGGCGTTGTTGCAGACCCAAGCGGTGTGCTGAAGGTCAATGACAAGCTCAAGCTGGTCCCGGGCCACTGTGACCCGACGTGCAATGTGCATGACTGGTATGTCGGCGTACGCGACGGCAAGGTCGAAAGCGTCTGGCCCGTATCGGCTCGCGGCAAAGCCTACTGAACGAAACGAAATGCAAGACCCGGGGTCGGCCCAGCTGACCCCGGTTTTCATTAAGGAAAGACCATGTTCATAGTTCCCGAAAAAGAGATCGCGGGTCTGATGACCCGTGAAGCGGCGTTCGACGCTGTTGAAAAGGTGTTTGCGTCCATGGCTGCGGGCGATGCCTATAACTTCCCTGTCGTGCGCGAGGCGATTGGCCATGAGGATGCGCTATACGGCTTCAAGGGTGGCTTTGACCGTGCCGGTCTGACACTTGGCTTAAAGGCGGGCGGCTATTGGCCAAACAACCTTGCAACCAAGAACCTGATCAACCACCAATCCACCGTTTTCCTGTTTGACCCTGATACAGGCCGGGCCAAGGCGATGGTGGGCGGAAATCTTCTGACCGCGCTGCGCACAGCGGCGGCGTCTTCGGTGTCGATCAAGCACCTGGCACGAGACGATGCCAAGGTGATCGGGATGATTGGTGCAGGTCACCAGGCCACATTCCAGCTTCGGCAAGCGCTGGAGCAGCGGAACTTTGAAAAGGTCATCGGCTGGAACTACCACCCCGACATGCTGCCCAATATCGAAAAGGTGGCAACGGAAGCTGGCCTGCCATTCGAGGCGGTTGAGCTTAGCGGCATGACCGAGGCCGATGTCATCGTCTCGATCACCTCTTCTTTCGAGGCAAGCCTGATGGCAGATCACGTAAGCCCCGGCACACATGTTGCGTGCATGGGCACCGACACAATCGGCAAGCAGGAGGTCGAACCGGCGCTCTTGCAAAAATCCACCGTCTTTACCGACGAGGTCGCACAATCGATCAGCATTGGCGAGGCGCAGCATGCTGTCGGCCAGGGCCTTATTTCGGAAGCTGACGTGCATCAGATCGGCGCGGTAATCAACGGCACCCATCCGGGCCGCGAAAGCGCAGAGCAAATCACGCTTTTTGACGGCACCGGCGTGGGTCTGCAGGATCTTGCGGTGGCAGCAAGAGTGGTTGAGCTTGCGATCGAACAAGGCATTGCCATCGAAGTGGAATTCTAACGGCGAGGGAGCGAGGCGGCGTCTTCGGGACAGGGCGTCGCCTTAGCCAATCAATCGCCAAAACCCGTTACCCTGCCCGTTGCCTAGAGCAAAAGATGCGTCGAAAATCCGAGCTTCCGAGCAAAATATGCGCTGTCTGCGGGCGGGCATTCGCCTGGCGCAAGAAATGGGCCAAGGTCTGGGACGAGGTGCGCTATTGCTCAGAGCGGTGCAGACGCAACCGCCCTAGCCAGAACGATACCGCGCAATAAGCGGTGTGAGATCCACCCTCGCGCGGAGCCGCTCGGCCAGAAGGTAGCAGCCCAAAACCTTGCGCTGAAACAGCAAAGTATCGGTGGGTGGCGCATGAATGGCGACCTGCTCTTCGGCCAGAACCAGCCCTTCTTGCCGCAAACGCCTTAACAGCTCGCAGGTGCCAAAATCAAGCACTCCGCCTTGCCGCAATGGCTCTGCCGCGATGTTGAAGAGGCGCAGGACGTGCGCCCGGTCCCTTGCGGACATATCCCTGCCCACCAGCCCAATGGCCACCATTTCCTCAAAGGCCGCAGCATCGTCCCCCGTAATCGCCGCTTGGAAAAGCGCCAGATATTGGGCCGACAGGGCCTTGCCAAATTGACGGGTCGCTCCGAAATCAAGCAGGATGATCTGGCCAGTCTCAGGCCGGTAGAGGTAGTTTGCGAAATTCGGATCGGTCTGCATGTCGCGCAGCTCGAACGCCTCGCGGAGTGTGAGGGCAATAAGCTGTGTCGCAACTGCATCCCGCACCGCTTGTTCAGCCGAGGTCAACGTCTCGAGCGGTTGTCCGTCAAGATACTCCATAGCCAGAATATCCTTTGTACACAAATCCTTGTGTGCTTTGGGCAGGGCAAAAAATGCATCTGCATCTAAATGCCGCGCGAACCGTGTCAGCGCCTCTGCCTCACGTTCGTAATCTGTTTCCTCATGCAATTGTGCCGCCCCGTCCATCAGCAACCGATCAAGATCGAACCCCTTGGGCAGCATCCCCGAGGCACGCAGGATCATCCCAAGATTGCGCATGTCACTGTCGATGCTGTCACGCACGCCGGGATATTGCACCTTGATCGCCAGATCACGGCCATCATGGGTTTGCGCACGATGCACTTGCCCGATCGACGCCGCCGCGATGGGATGCACATCAAAACGTTTGAATTTCTTCAAAAAATCCTGACCCCAGTTCGCGATCAGCACCTTCTTGAGCTGCGACGGCGGCATGAAATGCGCTTCGGCACGAAGGCGCGCCATGATCTGCGCCAGTTCTGGCGGCAGCATATCGGCGGTTTCCATTGAAAGAAGCTGACCCGCCTTCATCGCCGCGCCACGCATGCGCGACAGTTGGTCTGCAACGCGAGAAACATTTCGTGGTGTCAGCAAGAGGTCATTGAGCTTGGGCCGCCGACCCCGCAAAAGCTCGAGACTGCCATGCGCCGCCATGTTGCCCGCAACCGCCGTTGTCACACCGCCCAGTCGGGCCAGACGATTGAAACGCCCTGTCGGAATGGCGACACCGCGCTGGTCGGGGGCGTATTTCGTCATGAATCAAGGGCCCCGCGGCGGCGCAGAAAGGGCCCCAATATACGCACCAGTACCGGGCGAATGTGTAAGAACCCTCGGTAGAGCCGCTCCAGCAGCCAGACAAAACCGGGCAATCGGGACAGTCTTGCAACGCTTTTCCACCCTGGCGCGTGGGCCCACATCTCGACGAAGCCTTCCGCGCCAGAGCGCAGATGGCCGTCGCGTCCTCTAACATGGAAGCGTGCCATGGCGGCTTGCGGCGTCAAACCGTCAGGAAGCTGGGCATTCGCGCGCGACACATCCTCAAATCGCAGGTCTTCCGTCGCAGTCCGGCTTTGAAAATAAGAGATTTCTGCCCGGCATACCGGGCAACTTCCATCATAATAGACAGTCGCTGCGGTGTAAGATTCCTGCCCTTGCCTATCCATTATCTTGTCCAATGTCTGGGTCTTGCCCCATGTCTGGCGACCTTTTGAGGATACGCTGCAAAGTGCGCCGATGCATCTTCAAAAGCCGCGCTGTCTTGGTGATGTTGCCATCCGTGCGTTCAAGAAAGCGCTCTATATGCACCCGCTTGGCTTCTTCTGGCGAAAAGGGATTTTCCGGTGCCGGCGGCAGAACACCATCTGCCGCCATCAGCGCATCCACGATTTCGTCCGCATCAGCAGGCTTGGCCAGATAGTCAACGGCCCCAAGCTTGACTGCGGCAACTGCGGTCGGCGTGTTGCCGTAGCCGGTCAGAATGATCGCGCGCGCTTCTTTCGAATGGGTCTTGAGAACCTCGATCACTTCAAGGCCAGAGCCATCGTCGAGATGCAGATCGATCACGGCAAAGGCCGGGGCGCGCTGTTTGATCGCCTCTTCCGCCTCCGAGAATCCGGATGCCGGAATCGTGTCAAACCCGCGATTGCGCATCACCTTCGACAGCTGTTCGCGAAAGACATCGTCATTTTCCACGATCAACAGGGTCTTGCCATTGATATTATTCGTCATTTTTGCCTCCGTACCATAATACGAAGGGCGGCCTACGGCGGATTAGGAAAAGGCTGTGACTGCGTCAAAATGTGCCGTTTTGTGCGGGCGATGAAGATCAGGAACCGCCGCGTTCCGCGTGCCAGGCCTGAATGAGCGTTGCCGTGCTCTCATTGGGCACCACGGCAAGCTGATGACCGGTCTGACGCAGGGCCAGAACCACGGTCCGCGCATCCACAAGCGGCACCATAAGGCATCTGGGTTCATCAGGATTGAAGCGCCGGGTCTTGGGGCCGTTGGCCTGACCTGCCTGAAAATTCCGGAAGAACGTATCGAGCAGGTCGATGTCATCCTGCTTGCCCGTGGCGCTTAGAATGACTGTGTCTCGGTCTCCCTCGGCATACGCCAGAGCCATCTTTTGAACGGTTTCGGTAAACCCGGCGATTTCGTCCATGGCACCGACACGGAAGTCGAGGATTCCGGCAGCTTCGGCAAGGCTTTCCGCCGAGCAGGACATGTTGAAGACAGTTCCCGGCGGCATGCGGCGCGGTCGCAAAATCCGTGCTTCTTCACTGACAGCGAAAGCCTGCATCAGAATCTCTGCGAATTGTTCGGCCATTTCCTGGCTGTTTTCGGCCTCGACCATCGGCGACTGATCGGTGTCATGATCAAATCGTATCGCCGACAAACGCCGGTTTGAGACGCTCAGGCGGATCGTGCCAAACATCTGCGATTCAACGATTAACTCGCGCGGCAGGATCGTTTCGTCGATCTCACGCAATACGGCGCAAAAAAGATCGCCCTCTGCCACTCCGGCAGCAAGCGGCGCGCCATAGACAAGGCGTTCGGGGCTCGCCAAACGCATCAGCACCCGGTCAATGCCGGGTCTTTCGTATGCTATGCGGTCTGCCTTTGCCACGGGGTTCGCCATCATTGTCCTGCCGAGATTTTCTGCAAGGTCCTGTGTGCTGCGGAAAAAAGTTTGGGGGCTGCGCCGGGATCATCACTGACCAGACACAGAAATTCAGATTGGCTTTCGTCTGAGCGGACAAATACCATCGTCTCGCCTTTGGCGAGAATGGCTGCCTCGTTCAGCAGTATAGCGGTATCCTCGTCCTTGGCCGAGGCGTCCCAGGTCATGTCGAGCAAGTCAAAACAGCCGGCCGCATGGTCGCAGAGCGCGTCAAGATATTCGCGGCGTATGCCCTGGCGATGGCTGGCGCGCAGGATCAGACGGGCAGAGGTATCGCCATAGGCGGCGACAGAACATCCTGCCACCGACTTGCGTCCTGCGTCCAAGACCTGCTCAATATTCATTCCCACCACTCCATCGGTTTGCGGATATCCCGCCTTTTGCGCTGCCAGGCCAGCTTAGGCATCGGCGTTTTTCCAGTCGGTCAGGTCTGTTTCGTCCTGACCTGCAGGCGGCCGTGATCGCGCGGCTCCATCCCTGGCTTTTGGGCGCGACACGCGTTTCGGCACAATCCGCGGCGCCTCGTCAATTGCTTCGACCTCACCGAATTCGTCCGCCATGTCATCTTCAGCGAGAGCGTCATCTTCAGGATCAACTCCTGTCTCTTCCTCGATGATCTCGCGCGCCATGAGATCTTCCACCAGATGGGCGCAAAACGCTGCGGCACCGCTGGCGAAAAACGCGTCCTTGCTCTCGGCATGGGTGGCTTCGAGCAGCGACAGAGGAAAGATCTCATCGAACAATCCGTCCGTTTCTTTCCGAATTCGGGACAGAAGGCGGTTTTGGTCCCGCTCAGAGGTGATCTTGTCAAACTGGGTGATGGCCAGAAGGTTATGCCCTTTCGTGCGGATCGAAAGCTCTTCCCACATCGCCGCCTCGGACTGCCGCCAGGCTTGGGTCGCGTGAGTACACCAGATTACGGAATCGACCTCGTCAAAGACGGCAAGCAGGACGTCGCGGCTCATATTCGGGTCGGAAATACCCGGCAAATCAAAGAGATCACAGAATTCCAGGATATCAGCCTTGAGCCAGAGCCGGATGTATTTCGTATCATCGAGCGAGGTTTCGGCAATCTCGCCAACTGGCAGATCAATCTGCTCGTCATCATGTGTCACACGTGCGGCGGCGGGCTCTCCATAGGCGATCCAGACCGGTGGCACACTGGTCGCGGTGATGCGCACAGGCAGCGACTGCTGTGACAACAGCATATTGAGCAGCGTGCTCTTGCCCGCGCTGAACTCGCCCATCAGGGCCACGCGGGGTTTGCGTGTCGATTTTGCCTCGGTATCGCTCATGTTGGTCATGGCTGTCATTTATGGGATCCTTTCTCAGCCGGTGTAGGCCTGCAAAATGGCCACGACATCGTCGAGATTTGCGGTTTGTGTTGCGTGTGCGCTTTGGCTGAGCCGGTCTTGCACATTCGCATTCGTGGACGAGGATTTGCCGATATCTGACAGGATATCCTTCTGATCCTCAAAAAAGAGGCGCAGTGCGGATTGCATCTGATCATGCACTTCCTGCGTCTGAACCACTTTGAGCTGTGACATGAAGTCTTCAGTCTCATCTTCGATGAGCTGACGGAACTTGCGGGCGAAGGTCTCATAGCCGCGCAGGCGCTGCCACCATGACACCCACCAGCCATCATGAAAATCAAGCGCGATCGTCTGACCAAGCGAGATCGGGGCCGGGATACTTGGGACGGCAGGGGCGGCCAATTGAATGCCCGAAACTGCATCACCAAAGGCGGCGCTGTAAAGCTCAGCAATGTCAGCCAGAGCCGCATTGTAATGTTCGTTCGCCACTGCTTGAGCCCGCTTTCCGAAGACGGAATAGGCCGAGCGCATCAGAAGTCGAAGACCGGTCGGATCGTATTTCCAGCCATCTTCAGGCCCCCATTGTTCAAGGTGGGCAATCAGGGACTGGGTGGCGCGCTCAATAAACTGGTCATGCGCACGATCAGCGCGGGCATAATAATCCTGCGTTGCCTGCATCAGATCCTTCTGCAGGGCTTGTGCATGCTGATCGGCGATCCGGTCAAAAGTGAACAAAGCCTCTTCCGGCTTCATCGATGTTCCTTTTGCCTCTCCAAGCTGTACCTTTGAAGCCGCTTGTTGGCCCGTGGCAAGGCTCACGGCGGTAGAGGCAATCTTGTTGAGGAACGGTGTCGCGATATCCGCGACGATGCGTTCTGACAGCGCGCGGAAGAGTCCAGGCAGACCGGAAAGTTCCCAAATGATTTCAAAGGGCTCCGTTTCGCTGCACTTGATCTTGCGATCTGTTTCCGCCCATTTCAGAAGCGCGCGCACACGCTCTTGCGGCATTTTCTGAACGTCGCCGGACAGAACTGCGTTGGCCCAGTAGGCGCTGCCGAAAATGATTTCGATATTCTCAGGCGCCCGTTTCTGGCGCAGCGTCTGGCGAATGCTCCGCTCAATTTCCGGAACCTGCTGCGACGGTGTTTGCAACTCATCGACCCGGTTCACAAAGATAACGATATTGCGCGACTTGAGGTTCGAGATCAGGCGAATGAGGCCCATATCAACCGAACTCAATGCCTGGTTCGCCGACAGAACCACGACACAAAGCTTGCTGTCGCGGATGGCCTGCACCGTGATCTGCTCGCGCATCATGAATGTGTCGTTCACACCAGGCGTGTCACGCAGGCACAGGTTGCTTGGGACTGTCGTGCTGTTGAGATAGAGATCGGCAGAGCGAAGGATTTCTGCAAAGCGACCCTGATCTTCCTGATCGGGGCTTATGTCTTCATCACCGTCAAAATCATCCCCGAGGCAGATGTATTTCTCGAGCAGGTTCTTGTCGAAGTAGCCGTAGTCATGCTCTTGCCCGATCAAGAGCTCAAACTTCTTGCCCAGACGTTTGCGCGCCTTTTCACGCACAAGTTCGATCTGGTCACTGATCTTTTGCAATTCGCTTTCGGCACCGGCGCGGCTGGCCAGTTCGCCCATACGGCCACCTTTGTGCGACAGGCGCGCCCATTCAGCATCGGTCATGAATTTGAAGCATGCGCCATTTTCCGAGCGTGACTCGCCCGGCTTGAGATGCAGCGACGTGACCACAGAGGTCCATGGATTTACATCCGACGGCAAAAGATCTGACCATCCGGCCATGGCATTCACCAGAGCGGTCTTGCCAGCCTTGACCTGTCCCAGAACCGTGATGGTCGGCTCGAAATCTGTCAGTTCCTTGCGCAGGCGAGAAACGGCTTTTGCGCTGTTGCCACCTGTCAGGGCTGCCAGCGTTTTCAACGCATCATCGACGCGCTTTGAATCCTCGGCAAAATGCTGCAAAAGCTCAAGCCCCGCATCCAGTGTGGCGGGGCGCGGTGCCTTGCGCAGCTCAGTCGCTTCTGTTTTTCGAACTTCTACATTCATCTTTTTTTCCGCGGCAGGGAAAGCCTTGGTCCCACAACATTCTGTCAAGCGGGTGGCACAACGGAGGTCATCCTTTGTCACGCTTGCGCGTGTGCCGTTATTTCCTTTTTCAGTTGCAACATAAGCGTCACGGCATCCGCCGCGGCGTCTTCGTCTTGCTCAAGCTGAAAGAGCAAAAGCATGTTTTCGCCTTCCTGCGCTTCCTCCAGAAGCTCGGTCAACTCCGGGTCTGTCCCAGCCGCTTCAGACAGCATTTCTGACATGTCCCGCACCGTCTCGAGACAGGTCTCCAGCATTTCGGAACAGTCATCTCCGTCAATGCGGCCCACATCCTGAAGCATGTCCTCAGCACCTTTGGTCAACCGAATGAGAGACTTTTGCAGGGCATCCCGGCGCGACAGGGACGTATCAACCACTGGCGCGGACGTCGCTTTGGCAGGCATGGTCCCAAGGGGCTGAAGCGTGCTTCCCGGAAGAGGAACTGCAGATTGCTCGGGCTCAATATCCAGTTGCTCCAGCAACACCTTGACGCGGTCCACATCCTCTCCGCGACCCAAGGAAACCTGTCGCGTGATCGCCTCGTAAAGCGCCTCGCCACCGCTCAGCTTCCACATGTCGCCGCCCTTGCCGCTCGTATCGTTCCGAGCTGAAATCGCCTGTAGCGTGGCCACCGGGTAGAGACCAAAAAACTCTTCAGAAACAAATTCTTCCAGATCTGCTATGCGATCTGTCAGGTTGCCTTTCATCATCTGCCGGTCGGCCATCGTCAGGGCCAGGAACCCGTGATCCTTGATATGCTCGGGCAGATGCGACCAAATCGCCTGTTCCGGCGTCTCGAACCGCTCGGAACACCAGATCAGGATCGTGGATGAGCGTGTTGCATAGTCCAGCAAAGCTTGCTGTCTTGCTGGATCGTTCGGCAACCGGATTTCCGCGAAAGACTGCACCAGCAGGCCTTCCTCGGGAAGCTCCAGGCGCACGCGGTACGGTTTTTCGATATCAGGCGCAGAGCTGACGATACCTTCGGCGCGCTGCACGGTCTCTTCGCCGCGCACAAAACAAGTTGCGGCTTCGGGGCCATAGACAATCTCGACCACGTCCGGCTCGTCGAAAGACGGCAGAGTGACACCGTTCAGCATCATATTGATAAGCCCGGTCTTGCCGCTTCCCGGCAGGCCTACAAAGGAGATCTGAATCGGCTTGCGCAGCTGTGACAACAACTGCGCTCCGAGGGTTTTGTACCGGTTCGAGACCTCCTGATGATCCAGGACGTCCTCTAACTGCCGGGACAGGCTGTCTATGGTCTGAGCCGTCGTCACATTTTTACCTTCCGAGAAACACACACAACTTGCGACGCACCGTTTGTCTTGCGGGACAAAACGGTAACAGATGACGGGCGAGAGGCCTGGTCGGCCTGAACAATCTTGGCAACGGCTGCTATCGGATCGGGGGCGACTAACTGCTCTTCCTCTTCGCCCATCACCTTGATGAGGCAAAGCGAAACATTGTCCTGATCTGGATGGTTCAGAGCTTCGATTTCGCGCAAGAGCACGGCGCTGATCTCGGAGCTTGGCCGAACCCTGTAAGTCATCAGGATGTCACTGATCCGTTCCTCGCTCAGAAACTCAAGGCCGTCGCTTGCGGCGATAACGATATCGCCCGCCTCAAGCGATACAGGCTTCCCCGAACAGTCAATTCGCGGGATTTCATTGCCCGCAAGAACCGAGGTCAGCGCATTTCGATCCGGGTGGTTTTCGGCCTCCACCTCGTCAATCAGACCCTTGGTTTGCATCTCATCGATTTGAGGTGCCATGGAGTGGTCTTCATTCAGGCGTTCAAGCTGACCTTTGCGGAACAAGAAAAGCGGGGAATCTCCTACTGAAACCCAGTAAAGGCGGGCACCGAAGATCACGGGCACCAGCGCAGTCGATCCCATGACCGAGACATCGGGCGTCGTGTTTGCCATATGCTCGATACACATGTTGGTATCTTGAATTGCCGTGCAGAGACGATCCCGGATATTACTTTCCATCGCTCCAGGGTCGCTGATCAGCATCTTCAGCTCACTGAACATCTCCGTGACGACGATCTGACTTGCTACATCTCCGGCGGCATGACCGCCCATGCCATCGGCCAGCACAGCAAAGCCGTGCTTGGCGCCCACCGGAAAATCCAGTGCAACCGCGTCTTCCTGGCGATCCCGCCGACCGAGGCTGATGGCAGAGGATGCGTCGTAGTGAACCTTATTGGGCTGAAGCATGTTTGATATCCTCGTCGCGATCCCACGAGAAGCTGTGACCACAGAAGGCCACGAAACGCAGCGTGGTCTCACCGATGCGAACCTTGTCGTCGGATTGAAGCTCTTCCGTGCTCAGGACCGGGCGATTGTTTACCCGTACGAGGTTTGCCTTGCCACCATGTCCGATAAAGAAGGTCTGCTGCTCGGGATCATACGCAATCGCCGCGTGGTTTTCGCGTGAGATCGAGTTGTCGCCGAAATCAAGGCGTACCGTCTGATCCTCACCGCGTCCGATCTGTGTCACACCATCAAAAATCGTGAAGGACGTGCCACGGCCGGGTCCATCGACAACAACCAGCCAGCCGACTGGGAAATTGGCTGATGTCTCAGCGGGAGCTGGCGTGCTGGCCGCTTTCTCGAAGGGGTCTTCGCTTGCCGTACTGGGCGACGAAAAGCCAAGAATACGTGTTTTGACGCGGCCAGAGCGCCCACCGGCGCCACGGCCCGCAGCCGGAAGAGGTACGGCAATCGGCATATCCGCCGAGGCCTCAACGCTCTTTGCCATATCGTCAAGCTCTGAGGGCTCCAGGCCGGTGTCCTCAGCGGCGTCCTCGGCCATCAGCGCCTCGGTCACAGCCTCAACTTCAGGGGCGATTTCATCTTCAGCGGCGCTTTCATCGGCCGCATCTTCCTCGGCAACCGCTTCGATCTCGATTTCGGCATCAGCCTCGGCTTCGTCTGCCTCCGCCTCAACTTCTGCCGGTTCCATCATCTCGTCTTCGGGCATCTCGTCTTCGGGCGCGGCGAGGAATTCGTCGTCGGCCTCTGCTGTCATCTCTGGCGCATCGGCCTCAAGCTCAGCGGCCTCTTCTTCCAACTCGGCTTCAAATTCAGAAACTTCTTCTGGAGCTTCTTCTTCCTCGGCCATTTCCATCTCGTCCGCGTCCTGATCATCTGCTTCCAGCGCGGGCGCGTCTTCAGGGGCCAGTTCAGCCTCGTCTTCGGCACTCTCCTCCAATTCAGACGCCGCCTCGACCTCAGCTTCGGATTCAGCCTCCGTCATGTCATCTGCTTCGCTGTCCGCCTCGATCTTCAGGGTTTCAAGATCGGCGACTGCTTCTTCAAGCGCATCGGAAAGGCTCGCCTCAGGCTCGGCGTTTTCGTCTTCCATTTCATCCTCAGAGGCTTCGGAAATTTCGAAACCCTGAAGGTTCAATGTGCCTGGTTTTTCGTCCTCGGCATCATCCGCCTCATCGGTGAACATTTCATGCAAGCCGTTGACATCACCACCGATTGGCGCGCCTTCAGCGGCTTCGGCGCCAACCCAGCCTTCATCGTCGTCATAGTTTTGAGAGATACCCAGAGACTTGAGATCAAAGTCGATCTCTTCCATCGAAATCTCTTCATCGTCTTCAGGCGCTTTGGGCATTGCGTTTATCGGGGATTCGACCGGCGGCCTGATATCGTCAATCTGATGCTCATTGGCCTGAAGCGACGGATCCTGGCCATTCACGCGTCCGGCGCGCTTCTCTTCGATAATGTCACGCAGAAATTTCATTTTTCTTTCCTTTAATTCTGAAGAACGACGGAGTCGCCTGTGTCCTTACTGGACAGGATCTTGTTGAAGAAACGACCCATCGCGCCTTTCCGCGCAGCCTTGCCATTCTGCGCAGTCGCGTCTCTTTGTTCTTCAATGCTCGGGTCATCGGTTGCGGTATTGCCTGAAGAAAATTCTGTGCTGTCGTCCGAGCCACCCTTCTTTTTCTTTTTTCGCTTAAGGGGCGTACCGTCTTGCTCAGCGAGAAAGGCTTCGACATCCTCGATTGGATTGCCGAAAATATCGACAGGCTGCCCTTTGGGTTTGGGCGCCTCTTTGACTTCCGGCTTCTCTGTCCGAACAACCGTGTCTCCTTGTTTCAGGAGCTGAGGCAAGCCGGGGTCAAACTTGCTGTTGGTGTCTGTCACCAGCTCGGAAATCTTGGCGACGATTTCGGGCGCATCGAGGGGGATGGCCGTTGGATCGGGCGGCGGGGCGGCGGAAAGTGTTTTCTGCTTGGGGCCGCTGTCATAGACAACTTCCTCTTCCGCAGCGATGCGAGGATCGGGCGCTTTGGTCGGGCCGTGTTTCGCCTGGGAATTCGGCGCTTCGACATGAACTGCGACTTCCGGCTGCGCCTGCTGCTGTGGCTGAGGTGCATGCTGTGCTTCTGGCTGTGCCACCGGTGCAGGGGCATCCTGCAGCGCGTCCAGCCACGCGGCCGCGGACGCGATCCGATGGTCGGGGTGCAGATTCAGCGCCGTGTTGATCAGATCAAGGAAATGCTGATCGAGATCCCAATCCACTTCGCGAAGCGGTTCATAGGGGTCTGGGCGCTGGGCTTGCAACTCCTGCACCCGGATGCCGGCATCGGGCGGGGTATAGCCGGTCACAAGATAGTGGAATGTCGCGCCGAGCGCGTAGATATCGCTGGGCACATCATGGTGTGCCCCCTCAAGATAGAACTCATGTGGCGAGTAACCATCCTTGACCGCCAGAAGCTTGCTGCTTGCGGTCTCGGTCTGGCGATCAATCTCCAGCGATGATCCGAAATCGATAAGTGTCACACGGTTGCGCGCATCGATGATGAAGTTGTCGGGTGCAAGATCGCGGTGGAGCACCCCCTCCTCATGGGTGTACTGAACAGCCTCCAACGCCCCGACAACAATTTGCGACAGGGCCCCGGCATCCAGACGCTCAGGGTGTTCCTCGACAATCGTGCAAAGATCCTCGCCATTGACGAAATCCATCGCGAGAAAAGCAGTGCCGTTTTCTTCAAAGACCTGATGGACGCGGACGATCCCTGTGTGGTCGAGCGCGGCAAGCCGATACGCCTCTTCCTTGAAGTTCTGGAGGACGGTCTGGAAGCGCTTGGCAAACTGTTCGGATTTGGCACAAACCCGCAGAGCGGCCCGGGTGCAGAGATCCTGCGGAAAACATTCCTTGACCACCACACGCCGTTTCAGGCTGTCGCGCGCAAGATACGTGATGCCGAAGCCGCCCTGTGACAAGGGCCGCTCGATCTCGTACTGCCCCCTCAGCAAAGACGTGCCGCTTGGCAACTCAATACCACTGCACTGCGGATCAAGTTTCATCGTTTTCCCCGTTACCACGTACTGCGGGAACGAATGGGTTTCGAATCACCACATTCCCGCCCTCTATATGGGCGGTGGAAATGTGGAGAACTCGTGACCAAACTTGGCTAACCCTGTGACCCGACGCGGGGGAAAGCCAAGAATTGAACGCATATCGCGGCCATCGCCGACCAGCGCGCGATCAATCAGCCAAGCGATGCGCGCCGGATGACCTCTGTTTCGAGCAACCGCGACTCTCCGGCGCTTTTGCCTTCAACCATGCGCATGACCTCTTCTGCTGCCGCTTGTCCCATCTCTCTGTGCGGAACCGCAACGGTTGTCAGAGACGGGGTTACGATGCGCGACAATTCCATGTCATCAAAGCCGGTGAGAGACACATCACCCGGCACCGTGAGACCAAGTTTATGAGCCGCCTGCAGCGCGCCCACGGCCAAGACATCGTTGCCGCAGATCACCGCAGTGGCACGCGGCGAGCGGCGCATGATCCGGTCAAAAGCGGCGGCTCCGGCCTCGATCGTGTAAGCGGTCTCGACAAATGCCAGATCATCGGGATCGATGCCCGCCGCAGCCATGGCGGCGCGCGCGCCGTCAAGCCTAAGCTGCGCCCGGTCATTGCCAGCGCAGATGCCGGAAATCATGCCAAGCCGGCGGTGCCCGCAGCCGAGCACCTCCTCGGCCACCGCCCGCATTGCCGCGCGGTTGTCAAAGCCAATCGACGGCACCCGACCCGCCGGATCATAGGCCCAGGCGACAAGCGCGGGCACGCTCTGTCGTTCGAGATAGTCATAGATGCCCGCATCACGTTCGTGCCCAATCAGAAGCAGCCCATCCGCGCCGCGCGCCACCAGCGCGCGGATCTGTTCTTCTTCGATCTCTGGCTTATAGGCCGAGCTTGCGACCAGCAGCGTGTACCCTTTCGCGTGCAGCGTTTCTTGGAAGGCCTGAAGGCCGCGGGCAAAGATAGCGTTCTCCATCGTCGGCACAATCGCTCCGACGGTAAAGCTGCGCTTTGCCGCCATGACGCGCGCTGCGAAATTCGGTGTGTAGCCCAGCGCCTCAACTGCTTGCATGACCTTGTCGCGCGTCGCTTCAACCACCTTGCCCGGCTCGTTGAGACAGCGCGATACTGTGGCCGTCGACACCCCCGCCATCCGGGCGACATCGTCAAGTGTGGGGACAGCTTTCGACATGCGTTTCGCGGTGCGCTCTCATTTAGGATTCGCCTGTTTCATAGCACAGGAAGCGGCGATTAAAACAGCTTGATGTAAGCGCTTGCATAACTTATGTAAGCGCTTACACGATGCAAACATGATTCTTTTTAGGGCGTCGATGGCAGATTTGCGCACCGCCCCAATTTAAGAAAGAAGGAACCGCCCAAAATGTCTCGCGAATATCTCAAGAAAGCGACACTTACCTCCAAATCGGATGCCTCCGAAGTTCATGCCACCGTGCAGGGCATCTTGTCTGATATCGAAGCGGGTGGCGACGCCAAGGCGCTGGAATATGCGGCGAAGTTTGACCAGTACGAAGGCAACATCCTTCTGACACAAGAAGAAATCGACGCGGCCTGCGCGCAGGTGCCCGATAAGCTCAAGGCCGACATTCAGTTCGCCCATGACAATGTGCGCCGCTTTGCGGAGATGCAGAAATCGACCGTGGCCGATGTCGAGATGGAAATTCTGCCGGGTTTTGTTGCCGGGCAGAAGGCGATCCCGGTCGATGCGGCCGGGTGCTATGCGCCGGGTGGGCGTTACAGCCATATCGCCAGCGCGATCATGACAGTGACCACTGCCAAGGTCGCCGGCTGCCGCCACATCACGGCATGTTCGCCCCCGCGCCCCGGTATCGGGATTGCCCCCGCGATTGTTTACGCCGCGCATATCTGCGGTGCCGACAAGATCATGGCGATGGGCGGCGTCCAGGGTGTGGCCGCGATGACCTACGGCCTCTTTGGTCTGCCCAAGGCAAACATCCTCGTTGGCCCCGGCAACCAGTTTGTGGCCGAAGCGAAACGCATCCTCTTTGGTAAAGTCGGCATCGACATGATCGCAGGTCCCACCGACAGCCTGATCCTTGCTGATCACACGGCGGACGCGCATATCGTGGCGACAGATCTCGTGAGCCAGGCCGAACATGGCTACAACTCGCCAGTCTGGTTGGTGACAGACCAACGAGAACTGGCAGAGAAGGTCATGGACATGGTGCCCGGCCTGATCGAGGACCTGCCTGAGCTTAACCGTGACAACGCTTTTGCAGCCTGGCGCGACTACGCCGAGGTGATCGTCTGCGCCGACCGTGAGGAAATGGCCGCGTGCTCAGATGACTATGCGCCCGAACACCTGACAGTGCAGGCCGAAGATCTTGATTGGTGGCTGAACCGCCTGACCTGCTACGGCTCGCTGTTTCTGGGCGAAGAGACCACGGTGTCCTACGGCGACAAGGCAACCGGCACAAACCACGTGCTGCCAACCTCCGGCGCTGCCAGCTACACAGGCGGCCTGAGCGTGCACAAATACATGAAGATCGTCACATGGCAACGCGCCACACGCGAAGGCTCCAAATCCGTGGCCGAGGCGACCGCACGTATTTCGCGACTGGAAGGCATGGAAGGCCACGCGCGGGCTGCGGATGTGCGTCTGGCCAAGTACTTCCCGAAAGAAAACTTCGATCTGAGCGCCGATGGGTGATCCCGGCCAAGACCCGCGCGATCTTTTTGATCTGACAGGCCATGTGGCTTGCGTCACCGGCGCAAGCTCTGGTCTGGGGCGTCGTGCGGCCATCACCTTGGCTGCGGCAGGCGCCTATGTGATCTGTGTCGCGCGGCGCAAGGACGCTTTGCAGGATCTCAAGGCCGAGATTGGCGTCGGCGTCCATGTCGTCGCCGCTGATGTGGCGGATCGCTCTCATCTGGCCTCGCTCGTCGCGCAGATTTCAGAACCCTTCGGCCCGCCCGACATCCTGATACATGCCGCGGGCGTAAATACCCGCCAAGCAGCTGATGACGTGACCGCAGAAGGGTGGGACCAGACTTTGGCGCTCAACCTGTCCGCGCCGTTTTTTCTCAGCCAGGCCTTCGTGCCCGCGATGAAGGCCAAGGGATGGGGTCGGATCGTGAATTTCGCCTCGCTCCAGACCACCCGCGCCTTTCCCGGTGGAATTGCCTACGGTGCCAGCAAAGGCGGGATTGCCCAGCTGACACGCGCCATGGCCGAGGCGTGGTCTGCGCACGGGATCATGGCAAATGCGATTGGCCCGGGGTTCTTCCCGACAGAGCTTACCCAGGCGGTGTTCGACGACAGCGAACGCGCGGCGCGCAATGCCGCCCAAACCTGTGTGGCGCGCAACGGGGAACTAAGCGACATAGACGGGCCCCTGCTTTTTCTCTGCTCAGAGGCGTCCGGCTATGTCACCGGACAGGTTCTGATGGTTGACGGGGGGTTCACCGCGAAATGAAGGCGTTGGTCTATGACGGTGTCGAGCAGATGGGCTACCGCGACGTGGCCGATGCCACACCTCGTGACGGTGAGCATCTGATCCGCGTGTCTGCCGTGGGTATCTGCGGCTCCGATATGCATGCCTATCTCGGTCATGACGATCGCCGCCCGGCCCCGCTTATTCTGGGGCATGAGGCGGCAGGCGTGATCGTTGGTGGCGCGCGGGGAGGAGACCGCGTCACCATCAATCCGCTGGTCACCTGCGGCACATGCCAGGCCTGTACGAGCGGTCGCGAGAACCTGTGCCCGACGCGTCAGATCATCTCGATGCCGCCGCGCGAGGGTGCGTTCGCCCAGCTTGTCGCCATGCCAGAACAAAACCTTGTCACCGTACCCGAGGATACACCGCTGGATAAGGCCGCTTTGGCCGAACCCTTGGCAGTGAGTTGGCATGCCGCGCGTTTGGCGCTGGAGGCGCTGCATCCTTCTCAGGAGCCGCGTGCCCTGGTGATCGGTGGCGGGGCCATCGGCCTTGCGGCGGCCTTGGCGTTGAAGGCGATGGGCGTGGAAGAGATTACGATAGTCGAACCAAACGACGCGCGGCGCGCGTTCCTGCAGGACCAATGCGCTCAGAACGTCGTAGCGAAGGCCGAAGGGTCTTTCCCCATCGTCATCGACGCGGTGGGCTATGCCGCGACGCGTGCTGCGACTTCTGCCATGGCCGAACCCGGAGGCGTTATTGCGCATGTGGGGCTTGGCGAAGACGCCGGCGGGCTTGATATCCGCCGGATGACCCTACAGGAAATCACTTTTATCGGCACCTACACTTACACGGCGCAGGATTTTCGGGATACGTCACAAGCCATTTTTGATGGTCGCCTCGGCCCGCTCGACTGGTTCCAGCAGCGCAGTCTGTCTGATGGTTTCACAGCCTTTCAGGAGCTGCGTGCAGGTCAGGTCGCCCATCCGAAGATCATGCTCTACCCCGAACCGTAATTCAATTTCGAAGACCTAAGTCACAATCCGCGCCGAGGCGCACCAACCGAAAGGCAACCCAGATGAATATCGACAAGAAGATCGTGGATGATCTTGTCGCCAACGATGTCTCTTTTGTCACCACCGTGCCCTGCAAACAGCTCGCCGGTGTGATCGAAGAGGTCGAGAACCGCGACGGCATCTATCACATCCCGTCCAACAAGGAAGACGAGGGCATGGGCCTATGTGCGGGCGCACATATGGGCGGCAAGCGTCCGGCAATCATCATGCAGAACACGGCGATTGGCGTGACGATCAACACGCTGGCCACGCTCATTCAGTATTACCACATGCCTTTGCCGATGATCATTTCCTATCGCGGTGAGCTGCGCGAGCCGGTGGCCTGTCAGGTGGAAATGGCGGTGCATACCAAGGCACTTTTGGCGCAGCTCAACATCCCGACTTACCACTTCCACTGGCAAAAGGATGTGGAAGAGTTCGACAACATCCTGAAATACACCTTCATGTGCAACAAACCCGTGGCGATCCTGACTGACGCCAATTTCTGGGGAGGCTATGGCGACCAATGATCCGTTCTGAAATTCTCAAAGAAATCGCCCCGATCCTGCGCGATCAGTTGGTGGTCTGTAACATCGGCATTCCATCTCAGGAATTGCATGCCATTGATGACCAGCCCACGAATTTCTATATGCTGGGCACTATGGGGCTGTCGTCCTCGATTGGTCTGGGCCTTGCCTTGGCGCAGGACAAGACTGTGATATCGATTGACGGGGATGGCTCGGTTCTCACGAACCTCTGCACGCTGCCCACCATCGCGAACAATGTGGCGGACAATTTCATTCTGATGATCATCGACAACGGCTCCTATGGCTCCACTGGTGATCAGCCGACCTATACCGGCAAGAAGACCTCTCTGGCAGGCATGGCGCGCGCGGCGGGCTGTGAGAATGTCGTTGAGGTGCAGGACGTGGACACCGGCAAGGCGCTGCAGGCCGCCATCGACAGCAAGAAGATGACCGTGATGGTCGTCAAATGCGACAGCGGCAATGCGAAGATGCCAGTGATCACCATGGACCCCGTCGTGATCAAGCACCGCTTCATGGAAGCCGTGAAAGCTTAACCAAGACCGCCACTCACACCCGGTCTGACCCGCGGCCCAGTGCCGCGGGTTTTCTTTTGGGCGTCAGGTGTTGGAGAGATGCGGCAGGCTGCCCGCCGCTGTTTGCAATTTTTCAACGAGTTCGCCGACCTGTGCCTCGCTAAGGATAAAAGGTGGCGCGAGGAGTACGTGATCGCCCAGCCGGCCATCCCGCGTGCCACTCATCGGGTAGCACACCAGGCCAGCCTCGAACGCCGCTTTCTTGAAATTGGCCGCCGTCTTGAGGGCCGGATCAAAAGGCGTTTTGCTGTCGCGATCCGCGACAAATTCCAGCCCTATGAAAAGTCCCCTGCCCCGGATGTCGCCGACATGCGGATGCTGACCGAAGGTTTCGTGCAACGCCTCAAATAGCTGTCTTGACCGGGTGTTGACCGCCTCGATCAAATTGCGCTCCAGCATGGCATTGACCACGGCAAGGCCCGCCGCGCAGGCCGTGGGATGACCCAGATAGGTATGACCGTGCTGGAAAAATCCGGTGCCTTGACCGATGGTGTCATAGATCTTTTTGCTACAAAGCATGGCACCGATGGGCTGATAGCCTGCGCCCAACCCCTTGGCGATACACAAGATATCAGGCGCTATCCCATCCGCATCGCAAGCAAAGAGATGACCCGTGCGCCCCATGCCGCACATGACCTCATCAAGAATCAGAAGAACGCCGTATTTATCGCAAATCTCGCGGATGCGATTGAAATAGCCCGCCACGGCAGGCACTGCGCCCATGGTGGCCCCAACGACAGGCTCGGCAACGAACGCCAAGACCTGATCAGTCCCAAGGCGCAGGATTTCATCCTCAAGCTCTTGTGCGGCGCGCAGGCCATATTCTTCCGCGCTCTCATTATCGGCGCGATCGACATATTCGTAGCACGGCGCAATATGGGTCACGTCCACCAAGATTGGCTCAAACTGCGCCCGTCGCCATGCATTGCCCCCCGTGGCCAGCGCGCCCAGCGTGTTGCCGTGGTAGCTTTGGCGCCGTGCAATGAGATGTTTGCGCTGCGGCTCGCCGTTCTCAATATGGTACTGACGCGCAAGCTTGAGAGCGGCCTCGATCGCCTCGGACCCGCCCGAGACGAAATACACCCGATCCAGATCGCCGGGCGCATTTTTGATCAGCAGATCAGCCAGTTCTTCGGCCGGATCGCTCGTAAAGAACCCGGTATGGGCAAAGGCAAGCTGGGCCACCTGATCCTGAATGGCCTTGATGATCTCGGGGTCGCCATGGCCAAGGCAAGACACTGCCGCGCCACCCGATCCATCCAGATACTGCTTGCCATTTTCATCTGTAAAATAGCAGCCTTGCGCGGATACCGCCTTGACCGGCGGGGCGGTAATCTGTCGGGGAAAAACATGAGACATTTCAGGTTTCCGGCAGGCAAGTGCCGTCTCCATCTTGGTGGTGTGATCCTTTAACTCAGGCGTTTGGGCAGGAAAATGTCAATGCCGCACCCAATTTGGCGCCAGGAAAGACTGTTGACGTTTCGTCAATAATTAATGGAGATTCAGCCAAACTGTTGCCACAATCATCGGACAGATGAGAGCGGAAAAGATTGGGACAATCTGCCTGATGAAACTTGTGATCCAGATTCCTTGCTACAACGAGGAAGCCACGCTGCCTGAAACATTGGCAGATCTGCCGCGCGAGGTGGATGGGTTTGACGAAGTCGAATGGCTGATCATCGATGATGGATCCACAGACCGGACCGTCGAAGTGGCCGAGGCGCATGGCGTGGATCACATTGTGCGGCAATCCCATAATCAGGGGCTGGCTGTCGCGTTTCTGTCCGGTTTGGAGGCCGCACTTCGAGCCGGGGCGGATGTCATCGTCAATACCGATGGCGACAACCAGTATGCAGCACGCTGTATTCCCGATCTGACCAAACCCATTCTGGAGCGCAAAGCCCAGTTCGTCATCGGCGCACGACCGATTTCGACGATTGCGCATTTTTCCTTTGTGAAGCGGATGTTGCAAAAGCTGGGAAGTTGGGTGGTTCGCCGGGCAAGCGGCACCAAGATTGACGATGCACCCAGCGGGTTTCGCGCAATTCATCGCGACTCGGCGATCAAGCTCTATGTTTTTGACCGCTACACCTACACGCTTGAGACCATTATTCAGGCTGGCCGGATGGGCATCCCGATGATGTCCGTGCCGATAGAGGTTAACGATCCCACACGGGAATCCCGCCTTATCCGGTCCATTCCGCAATATATCTACAGGTCGATCAAAACGATCATCCGGATTGCGGTGCTTTACCGGCCCATGCGCTTCTTTTCCTGGCTGTCGTTTGTGCTCATTCTGCCCGGGGCCTGGGCCTTCGCGCGATTTCTATATTTTTACGCCATCGGTCAGGGTGGCGGTAACGTGCAATCGCTGATCATCGGCGCCGCGCTAATAGCTGTGAGTGCGATTTTCTTCGTGGCTGGTCTGATCGCTGATCTGGTTGCGGCCAACCGCGTGCTCTCTGCCGATATTCGCGGACGCCTGTTGCGGGCTGAACTCGACGGACGCCAAAGCAAATGAGTTTCTCGCAAAGACGCGCGGGCGTTTTCTTTATTCTAATGATGGCAATCGTCTTGCTGTTCTTTGCCCAAGGCGCGCCTTGGGGGCACTACAATCTGGATGAGGCCCTCTATACGCTTGGCGCACAGGCTTTTTATGAGTCAGGCCAGTTTGCCATTTCAAATGGGCATGAAGCCTACCAGTCCGATGATTTGAGAAACTGGCTATTGATTGAGGGGCCCACGGGACTGGTGCCGCAATACCCAGTGGGGATCATGGTCGCAGCAGCACCCCTTTTTGATTGGCTGGGCGTAAAGAGCCTCATGTTGGTGAATCTACTTGCCGGTATTGCAACGCTCTTTGCGGCGCACCTTGTGGCACGAAAACTGTTCGGGTCTGAATTGATCGCAAACCTGACAGTTGTCTTGCTGGCACTCTGCACCTTCTGGGTCGAGTTTGCAGTCGCGATCTGGCCCCACTCGGTCAGCATCTTTTTCTGCACTCTGGCAGTGTTGATGTTTCTTAACGCCCTCGATCGCGAAAGAGCCGTTTGGGGGCCCGCCGCGCTCTCGGGTGCCATCATCGGCATAAGCGCGTTTTTTCGACTGGAGAGCGTCCTGTTGCTGCCTGGGATTGCAGCCTGCACGCTCCTTTATGCTGCACGGCCCCTACAGGTTCTTATCGGCGGGGCGCTTGGGTTTGTTCCGGTCTTCGCGCTTCTGGGGTATTCGAATGTCCTGCGCTTCGGAACGCTCAATCCGCTATCATATGGGCGTTCAGACGGTAGCGGCACGGATTTGGCAGGATACCTGGTTCTGGGGGCGGTCATTCTTGTCATTTTGCTGGGCCTGATCGCCGTGCGAAATTTCGGCAAATCGAAACTACAGTGGCAACACGCTCTGGTTCTGTTCGTGGCGAGCATCGCCGCAATTCTTGTGGCGAGCCAGTTTGTCCCAATGGTCAAGAGCCTCGTCAACGGTGTTCATGCCATCATCCTTGATTCAAAAGTCATTGAGGACCCAAGGCCAGGTGCAACCTTCCGCTTTCCAGATGGCACATTGGGTTTTTGGGGACAGCCGAAGAAAGCGCTTGTCCAGAGCCTACCCTGGTTGGGCTGCGTTGTGGCCTTACTGGCGCTGCCATGGGGCGAGCGGCGGCGCAGTATCGCGATTATCCTCATACTCTTTCTTGCGTGGTCCTCGCCGTTCCTATTGCGAAGCTGGCATGGCGGGCCGGGCGCAAACATGCGATATCTTTTGCCTATGCTGCCGCTGCTGAGCGCCCTGATGGCCTGGCTTATCTGCGAGCTTAGCACGCGCACAGGCCGCGCCAATGGTCCTTCAATTTTTCTGGCCGCGCTTTTCGGGTTCGGCTTGACAATGAGTTTCGCCCTGTCCCGGCCCGAGTTGGTCTTTGTCCTGAACCAGATTTATTCAAGCATCCTGTCCTATATCGTGGCAAGCCTGACGCTCTTGATATTTCTGGTCAAAACACGCGGCACCGCCTTTGTGGCTGTGCATGTTCTGGCGATCAGCCTGGGATTTTCCAGTTACCTTGCCTTTCAAGACTATAGTCTTGCGCAGGGTCGGCGTGCGCTCAATGCAAGCTGGTCAGAAGCGGCGGCATCAGTCTCGGGCAAGGTTGTCTTCTATGGCCCGCCAGCGGGTTTTTACCCGGCATTTGGCAAGCCAGATCAGCTCGTCGCACTGCCACATGTCAACTACATAGAGGCCGATATGGCGTTTCTGGAGGCGGCTTGTCGCGACGGTTACCGCATTCTGATGACCGAATTCCTGTCGCGTCCCTTGAGCGAAAAAGACGGTCTTATACAGAATTTCCAATGGGATGATGGCCTTAGTGGGCCGCCAATGACCGAAGTAAACTGTCAAATGCTTGGCTAGCTTTCGATGGCCTTGCTGCTTGCCGATTTGTTCTTGTCCGGCGTGATCCGCGCAGCCAATGTCCGGCAGGCATAATAGAAAACCGGCGTGAAGAGCAGGCCAAAGATCGTCACCCCCAACATGCCAAAGAACACTGCCGTGCCAAGCGCCTGGCGCATCTCCGCACCCGCGCCAGTGGCGATGATCAGCGGGACGACACCAAGGATAAAGGCAAAAGAGGTCATAAGGATCGGACGCATGCGCAGACGCGCAGCCTCAACCGCGGCATCGAAGGTAGACAGACCGCGATCTTCGGCCTGCTTGGCAAACTCCACGATCAAAATGGCGTTCTTCGACGCCAGCCCAACTAGTACGACGAGGCCGATCTGCGTCAGGATGTTGTTGTCCATGCCACGCCATAAAACGCCGGTGATCGCTGTCAGAAGGCACATTGGCACGATCAGGATGACGGCAAGCGGCAAGACCCAGCTTTCATACTGCGCCGCAAGCACAAGAAAGACCAAGACAACTGCCAGGGTGAAGATGATGATCAGGCTGTTGCTGGCAAGTTTTTCCTGCAAGGCAAGCTCTGTCCATTCGAAGCTGAAGCCGGGTGGCAGATCTGCAGCTAAGACTTCCATCTTCTCCAAGGCTTCGCCGGTTGAGACACCGGGCAAAGCGGCGCCCTGCACGGCGGCAGCCGGGAAAAGGTTGTAGCGCACAACCCTGTATGGACCGGTTGTGTCCTTGAAAGTCGCGACCGAACCGATGGGCATCATACCTCCGCTGGCGGTTCGGGTGCGCAGGTTTTCCACATCGCGTTGCTCATCGCGAAACTGGCCGTCCGCCTGCGCGGTGACGCGGAAGGTCCGGCCAAGGAAGTTGAAGTCATTCACAAAGGCAGAGCCAAGATAAACCTCAAGCGTCTCGAATATCTGATCGGGTGTGACACCCAATTGTTCGGCTTTCACGCGGTCGATATCGGCAAAGACGCGCGGTGTCGCGGTGTTGAATAGCGAGAAGGCGCGCGTCAGGCCTTCTGTCTGGTTCGCCTGAGCCGACAGGTCCTGTGCCACGGATTCAAGCGCGCGCAATCCCCGTCCCCGGGTGTCCTGCACAAACATTTTCCAGCCCCCGGCAGAGCCGATGCCACGTACCGGCGGCGGCGCAACGATAAAGATGAACGCCTCCTTGATCTCGAAGAGCGCGCCCTGCACCTCTTGCAGGATCGCCTCCTGGTTCAATCCCAGTTCGGCCAGTTCTTCGAAATCCTTGAAGGTAAAGAAGATAGCGCCGGCATTGGGCGCATTTGTAAAGGTGGCCCCGTCAAACCCAGCAAAGCCCGCCGTGTGGGCCACTCCGGGATGCTGCAAGATGATATCCGTCGCGCGCTGCACCACCTTGTCGGTGCGGTCCAAAGACGCCCCTGCGGGCAGTTGCACAACCGTGATCAGATACCCCTGGTTCTGGTCCGGGATAAATCCGGTCGGGGCGCGTTGAAATTGGGCATAGCCCAAATAAACCAGCCCGCCATAAGCCAAGAGGACGAGCACACTGGCCGACAGTAGCCCTTTGACGATGATCGCGTAGCCTTCCGAAAGTTTGCCGAAAACAAAATTAAAGCCCGCACTGAACAGGCGGAAGGGCAACATCAATATGTCAAGGATACGCCCAAAGAACCCTCTGGACTCTTTCACGTCCAAATCACCCCGAAGCAGCAAGGACGCCAACGCGGGCGACAATGTCAGCGAAATCACCGTTGAAATGGCCGTCGAGACAGCGATTGTCAGGGCAAATTGCCGGAAAAACTGGCCGCTGATGCCGCTGATGAAAGAGGCAGGAATGAACACGGCCATCATCACCAGACTTGTGGCGATAAGCGCGCCGGACACCTCGCTCATGCTTTCGTAAGCGGCGTCTCTGGGCGACATGCCTTCGGCGATGTAGCGATCCACGTTTTCAACCACGACGATGGCGTCATCGACCACGATACCAATGGCCAGAACAAGGCCGAAGAGCGTGAGGTTGTTCAAGGAAAAACCGAAGGCCGCCATCACCGCGAAAGTGGCAATGAGCGAAATCGGGATCGCCAGTACAGGCACAATCGCCGCACGCCAGCTTTGCAGGAAGACGAGGATAACAAGGACGACCAAGACAATCGCTTCGAACAAGGTCTGGTAGACCGCCTCAACAGATTCCTCGATGAACTCTGTCGGGTTGTAGATGACATCAAACGCAACCCCGGTGGGAAACTCGCGCTCCATGTCTTCCATCGCGCCAAGGACAGCGGCGGCCGTATCAAGCGCGTTAGAGCCTGGTCGCTGGAAGATCAGAATAGGCAAGGCCGTCTTGTCATCGAGATACCCGATGGTCGAATAATCAAGCGACCCAAGTTCAACCCGCGCGACATCGCGCAGGCGGATCTGGCTCCCGTTGGTTTCGGTGCGCACAACGATGTTTTCGAACTGCTCAGGTTCTGTCAGGCGGCCCTGGGTCTGTACCGCAATTTCGTAGGCAGATGGCTCTGGCACCGGCAAGCGGTTGATCACGCCAGAAGCAACCTGCACATTGTTCACACGCAGCGCGTTGACAACCTCACCGGCAGTCATGCCACGTGCCGCGATCAGCTGCGGATCAAGCCAGACGCGCATGGAATAGGCGCGCTCGGCGAAAAGTGTGGCCTGTCCGACACCGTCAATACGGGCAAGCCGGTCGATCACCCGTGTTCGGGCATAGTTGGACACGTAAAGCTGATCCCGTGAGCCGTCATCGGAGAACATGTGAATGACCATCATTAGGTCAGGAGAGCTTTTTTGCGTGGTGATCCCAAGGCGGCGGACCGGCTCGGGCAATCGCGGCTCGGCTGTGGTGACGCGATTCTGGACAAGCACCTGCGCCTGATCAAGATCGGTGCCGAGCTTAAAGGTGATGGTTATGGTGAGCCGCCCATCGCCGGTCGCCTGCGATGTGATGTAAAGCATGTCCTCAACGCCATTGATTGCCTGTTCAATCGGCGAAGCAACGGTTTCTGACACCGTTTCGGCAGAGGCACCGGGGTAATTCGCAGTCACCTGAATGGTCGGCGGCGCGATCTCGGGGTATTGCGCCACCGGCAGGGAAAAGTATGCCACAGCACCGATGATGGTCATCACCACCGACAGAACCGTCGCGAAGATCGGACGATCAATGAAGAAATGCGCAAACTTCATCGCAAAGGCCTACTCAGATTCTGCGGCATTAAGAGAAAGCGTCGTTTCCTGCGGAACAACCTGACCACCCGGACGAGCGCGCAAGACACCATTGACGATAACGGTGTCATCGGCCTCAATCCCGCTGCGGATGACACGCAACCCCTGATGCAAAGGGCCCAGTGTGACAACGCGGGCGCTGACCGTGCCTTCACCATCCACAACAAGAACGATCTTGCGGGCCTGATCCGACAAGACAGCCTCGTCCGGCAGAAGCAGCGCCTCGTATTCGCCAGACCCCACAATGCGGAGTCGCGCAAAAAGACCCGGTGTCAGAAAGTCGTCAGGATTTTCGAAGACCGCGCGCGCCCGGATGGTGCCGGAACCCGGGTCAAGCTCATTGTCGACAAAGTTCATAACGCCCTTATGCGGCCAGCCTTCTTCGTCGATCAGCCGCGCCTGCACCGGGTTTGACGCCGTACGAGAGCTTTCCCGATTACCGTTCAAACTCAACCGGGAGTATTTCAGGAAATCCGCCTCGGAGCCGGTGAAAACAAGATGGATCGGATTGCTTGAAATGAGGGTAACGATGGCCGTGTTGTTTTCAACCAAGAGCGCGCCGACGTCGACTTGGCTGTCCGAAATGCGCCCGTCGAAGGGTGCACGAATTTCAGTGAATTCCAGGTTCAGTTCCGCAGACCGAATGGCGGCTTCGGCAATGGTGATCTCGGCATCGGCACGAAGCTTGGCGGCACGGCGTTCATCCAGGATCTGGACCGACAATGTGCCCTTCTGAACAAGCTCTTCACCGCGCTCAAGCTCAATGGTGGTGCGGGATTGCTCTGCTCGTGCGGCGGCAAGCTGAGCCGTGGCACTGTCCAGCGCTGTCTGGAACGGGCGGGGGTCAATTGTCAGAAGAAGATCGCCCTTCTTGACGAGTTCTCCATCCGCGAATTGGATCGCGTCGACATAGCCCGAAACGCGCGGCCTGATCTCAACGCGCTGAACCGCCTCGAACCGGCCGGTATATTCGTCCCAATCCACGATTGTCTTAACGAGGGGCTTGGCCACGTCCACCGGCAACGGCCCCTGCTGAGCAAAGGATTCAGAGGCGTTCAGGATCAGCCCGAGGCTGATCAACAGGGCGAGTATCGTGGATTTGCAGGCATCAGTAAGAGGAGCGCAGCGCGTCATCAGGTTCGCTTTCCTGGTGTCATTTGGGGGGCAATTGGAACCCAAGCCTACCCTATTGCTCCGATTACGCAATGCGCCTGCGCGGCGTTTTGGCGGCTTACGGTAAAACCGGATGCTGTACTGACAAAAACTGTCACCATTCCGGCGAAAAGTTAGGCAGTCTTGGCGGACGGATTGGCTGACTGTGTCCGACCGCGCAAAGCCTGCATGTCGAAGTGAAGGGTCCGAAACACAAAACGCGAGTGGACAACGTCATGAGCCAGGCGTGCGACGGTGGAGCAGAGCGAACCTGTCAGTCTGTTGGTAACATCAAATTGGATTCATTCGGACAGAACAGGCGGTTCGTGTCGCGGCTATTTCTCAGCCTCCGACTTTTGGATCCAATCGAGCGTTGGTTTATCGTTTACGAAAGCCCGACCGAGTCGCTGCGCCTTAAACACCCTGCTGATATCGTTGAGATATTGTCCGGCCGTCATTAGCGGCGATAGACAAATTGCGGAGGCTCGATTTGCGACGACTCCGTTTCCAGTAGTTCGTCAAGCACAGCACGGCCTGGCGATTTCCTGCAAACTGGATCGGGTGCCCCTGCCTCTCCCAGAATGGCCATTGCTTGGCAACGACAGCCTCCGAAATCAATGTCACGCCGCTCGCAGGTCTGGCACAGTGACGGCATCCAATCTGTGCCACGATAGGCGTTAAAGGCCTCGCTGTGATACCAAATCATTTCGAGTGATCTATCCCGCACGTTCTCGAAGCTGAGATGCGGGATCGTTGCGGCTGCGTGGCACGGCAGCACTGTGCCATCGGGTGCCACATTCACGCCCGTCGACCCCCAGCCGTTCATGCACGCCTTTGGAAAATCCGAGAAGTAGTCCGGTGGCACGAAGTCTATAACCAGCTTGCCTTTCAGTCGCGGTATGGCCTCGGCCACGGTTTTCTTTGCGCGATTCACCTGCTCGGGGGTGGGCTGCAACGCAGACCGATTGGTCAGCGCCCAGCCCTGAAACTGCACACAGGCGATTTCGATCCGGCGTGCCCCCAACCGCTGTGCCATCTCAAGTGTTGCTGGCAAGTCATCGAGGTTTTCACGGTGCATGACGGCGTTCAGGGTAAGCGGAATGCCGATCTTGCCAATGATTTCCGCCACATGCATCTTGCGATCGTAGCCGCCTTTGTAGCCGCCAATCCGATCGGCCATGGCTGCGGCCACACCCTGAAGCGAGAGTTGTATGTGATCAAGGCCGGCCTCTTCGAGCGCGTATAACCGTTTTTCCGTAAGCCCAATGCCTGACGTGATCAGATTGGTGTAAAGACCCGCCTTGTGTGCGGCGGCGGCAATCTCCGTCAGGTCCGAACGAGACGCAGGCTCTCCGCCTGAAAGGTGCAATTGCAACACGCCAAGTGCTGCCGCCTGAGCAAAGACATCCGCCCAGGTTTCAGTGGACAATTCAGCTGATTTTCCCAGTAATTCAGTAGGGTTGGAACAATAAGGACAGGCCAGTGGGCACCGGTGTGTCAGCTCTGCCAACATCGCCAGAGGCGGGTCGATCCTAGCGGACATGAACCAATCCCTTGTCCCTGAGATCTGCCAGAAATTCGATCACGTCCGGCTCGATCACGTCACGCGACGCTGCAAAAGTCTTTGCCAAATCCTCCGAAATTTCCGCCACTGACGCCACCCCATCCAATCGCGACAGTATCTCCAACCCGATCTGATCTAGCATCAGGACCCGCTCGGGTCCAAGCAGCACGTCCGCAGCGCGGACGTGGTCTTTGTGGGTGCGGACACCACGAGGCAGAAAGGCGATATCTTCCACGTTGATCACAACAGACCCTCACCTGGTTGCCAGGCACCGGGGGGCACGCGCGCCGGTTCCACATAGGCAGACCAAAGCGCGTCAAGCTGCGCCCAGAGCACTTCTGTTTTGAAGATCAGCGCGTCCGCGGCGGCATCCTGATCAGCCTGTGTGACGGCGTGGTCAAGCACCCATTTCAGCCCAAAAGCAACATCCTGTGGTGCCTCATTCAGGCGGTTGCGGAAATAGGACAGCGACTCTGAGTTTGCGAATTCGTAATGTTGCAGAAGCCCGGCAATCCTGTCCTTGTGTATCTTGGGTGCGAAAAGTTCCGTCAGAGAAGACGCCATGGCCGGCAACATCGGCTGATCGCGTACAAAGTGCACATAGGCATCTACGGCAAAGCGCGTGGCTGGCAATATCCCAACTTCAGAGGAGACATAGTCCGGGTCAAGACCCACCGCCTCTGCCAGCTTGAGCCAGCGCGCGATGCCGCCCTCACCGGGCGCGCGCCCATCATGGTCTTCGATACGGGAGCGCCATGCGCGGCGCAGGTCCGGATCGGACACCCGCGACATGAAGGCCGCATCCTTCATCGGAATACGGGACTGATAATAGTAACGGTTGATCACCCACGCCCGAACCTGATCCGGCGTGCACCCGCCCGAATGCAACAAGTGATGGAACGGGTGTTTATCGTGATACCGTTCTTCGCCGATCTGACGAAGGCGTGCCTCAAAGGCGTCTCGCGTGGGCGCGTGGTGGTTCACAGTTCAATCTCCATTCCATCCGCTGCGATCTCCCAGCCATGGGACAGAACCTCGGCCCGTTCCGGCGCATTGGGTTGAAGGATTGGGTTGGTGTTGTTGATGTGGATGAAGATCTTGCGCGCATCCAGCTTGCTGAGCCTGGCAAGGCTGCCATGTTGGCCGTTAAGGGGCACATGCCCCATGCGCGCGCCTGTTTTCTTGCCGGTGCCGGTACGTTCCATCTCATCGTTGTTCCAAACAGTACCGTCGAAAAGCAGCAGATCAATCCCTTCAAGCCGGGTCCGCAACCAGTCGGGAACGGTGGCACATCCAGGAATGTATGCGACGCGCCGACCGCCGCCTTCCAACATAAGACCGATCGTCTGTTCGCCGATTTCCTCCACGTTCACAGTATCGCCCTCAAGGAACAACGCCACCTTGCCGGGAACGGCAAATGGTGTGACTTGCAACTCAGGCACAGGTTCGAACGCGGTGTCGAGGTCAATGGGCTGAGGTCGCACCAGATCAGGGTCAAGCACCCGGAAAACCGAGTTTGATTTGACAATGTCCAGCCCGGCCTGCGTCGCGTAAAGGTCGAACCCGGTCTTTTCCCGCAGGGTCAGCAGGCCGGCTATATGGTCGATATCGCCATTGGTTAGAACCACCGCTGATATAGGCGTTCCGCGCAACTCAGGTGGATGCATCGACTTTCGGGCTGCCAACTGAACCCGAATATCCGGCGACGCGTTTAAGATGACCCAAGCCGCACCATCCAAGGACACCGCCACCGACGATTGCGTCATGCTTGGTATTTTTCCTGCGCGCGCGTCTTCGCAGTTTCGACATCCGCAATTCCACTGGGGCAGTCCACCACCGGCGGCCGCCCCAAGTACAACAATACGCATGCGAGATTTGCGGTTTAGATTACGTCGCGCTCGTAGTCGCGCTCATCATCCTCGCCCGGGCCGTACATGTTGATTTCCATGCCGCACTTAATCTCGCGAGCCTTTGGTTTGGTCCATGCCATTCGTAGTCCTCCCAACAGTTGTTCAGCCTTTTCGAAATTCGCAAAAGAACACAGTCCGTCGGGCTGCCTCTTTGCCGCTCACCGATAAAGGCTAGCACTATTTCCAGTATTCTCAAGCGATTTGGAAAACGGAAACTTGGAAAGGTCAAGATGACCTTTTCAGCCTCACTTTTCTCAAGCTGAAGTGGACAGTTAGGGGCATTTGGACTTCTTCTTCGCACGCTTTCATAAGTTTTTCTTTGAAAGAGACGGGAAGTGCGTAAGGTTCGGTAGATGTGAATTCGACAACCGCCGGGAGCGCGCCTTGCATAGATACGCCAGCGCTATCGTTCTTTCTATGGCCTTGATTGCCCCCACACATGGATTTGGCGGGGACAAGGAATTGGGCGAGACGAGATACAACGCGTCGTGCAAAAATTGCCACGGGAAGGCCGGAAAGGGCGCCGCCAGTTATCCTAAGGTTTCTGGTAATCCAGTTCCATATACGACGGAAAAACTGCGCGCTTACAGAGAAGGGATCAAACAAGGCGCCAACTCGGCTCTGATGATCATGATGGCGAAGCCGTTGACCGACGAAGAAATCGACAACTTAGCCGCATACTTGGAGGACGCGACGTAAAAAACTCAATAATCTAAAAGGGAGGAAGACATGAAGATATTGAAAAGTAATATTTTTTCAGGGTTGATGGTTGGTGCCTTGATGATTGGATTGCCGCTTACTGCTCAGGCAGACGATCACCAAGGCATGGATGTTCCCAAAATCTCAGCAAGTGTTGTCCTTGAAGGACTGGAAAACCCTTGGGACATGGCGTTCCTTCCAGACGGCACCATGTTCTTCACCGAAAAATGCAAAGGCCTGTCGGTACGAACGCCTGATGGAACCGTGAATGCATTGTACGGAATGAAGGACACATCAGGCTATGCCGATAGCGGAGATGACCTTTTCTGTGACGGACAGGCCGGTATGCTGGGTGTAGTCGCAGACCGGAATTTCGCAGAAAACCGCGTCCTTTACGTCTACTCCACGTCGAACAAGTATCACGGCGATGGCTGCAAGACCAACTTTGAAAAATGTGACGGCAATATCGTCATGAGGTTCAATGTCAGCGACGACCTAGCAAGCGTCTCGGACCGCACCGATATCGTGACGGACATTCAGTACAAGCCGTTTGAATCCGATCAGCCGTTTGGTGGCCCTGGCGCGCATAACGGCGGGCGCATCCGCATCGGGCCCGGAGGCTATCTCTGGATTGCTGGGGGTGACCGTCACCGCGGAATCTGTCCTCAGGATGGAGAACTGCTTTGCGGTAAGGTCTTGCGGGTCGACATGAACGGAAATGCGCACCCGGACAACAATCCGCCCGAGGGTTTCGATCAGCGGATTTACACCTACGGCCACAGAAATGTTCAAGGTATCGATTTCCGTCCTAGCGACGGTCGGGCGTTCACGGCAGAACATGGTCCGTGGCACAACGATGAGATCACCGCTTTGGTAAATGGTGGCAATGCCGGCTGGGACCCTGCGCAGAATGTAGCGGGCCGTGGCGAATGCCCGGACGAGTACTGCGGCTATGAGCCAAACCAGTTGGACGGTATGGACCCGGCCATTCGTGCTGCTTACACACCGATGAGCGACACGCGCTTTGACGATTTGATGCCTGCAGCCTGGAACAATAACGGTTTCTCGCAGGGAACGGGATCTGCCGCGTTCCTCAAGGGCAGCAACTGGGGCATCTACGAAGGTCGTTTGGCGGTCGGGATCATGGGCATCGGTTTTGGCGACACGCCAGCCGGCTCGCGGATCGACATGATCAGCCTGACACCCGATGGTTTGGGCATTAACGGGATCGTGCAAATGCCGCTTGGGTTCTCAACCCGGTTCCGGGGCTTGGTTATGGGGCCGGATGATGCGCTTTATGTTGCGACAGATGACGGTGAGATTTACCAAGTCACAGCCGAAAGTCTGCAATAAGTCGGAAGCCTGAGATACATCTCTGGCACAAAGTTCCCGCGTTGCCTTGGTGACGCGGGATTTTTTTGTTTGGGCGATTGTAAGTTTTCGCTCAGACCCCTCGAAGACCATAAGACTTGTCAGTCACAGACAATCTCCGCCAGGCGTTCAGTTGTGGACCCTGTCTTGATCTGTCGGATTGCTGTTTCCGTCGTATCGGTCTTCATCGCAGCGCGTTCCCATTCTTTGTCGGAGTAGAACGTACTCTGCAAAGTCTTCTCTGTCCGTCCCGAGCAGTCGATTTCCAGCAGGCTCATGAAGCTGAAGGCCCCCATGAGGGAGGTCTTGTACTGGATGCCATTCCAAACCTGGCGCACGGCACCGGCCTTGTCCACGCGCGCAGCATCATAAAAATAGAGGTCACCGTTCGCTGCCTCAGAATAGTTGACCCATTCGTTTTCTTCGCTGCCAGTGGCCGACGCGTCGCGCGTTGCGGCGGTTGATGCCGCAAGAACAATCAATAGCGCTGCCGCCCAAGGTCTGTTCATACAGGTTAGTCTTGGACAAAATCATCGATCTGGCCAGTGAAAAGCGTCTGCAAGACAAATTCGGAAAGATGCTCTGGGGCTATGGTGCGTGTACGAAACCCAAAAGAAGCTCAGCACCAAGACCGGCCAGAACTGGCAGCGCAACGCAAGACAAGTTGCGCAAGGCCGCGAAACGCCAGCCCATAATCGGGGCCTCGTAGGTCAGCAGGCGGTTTATGGCAAAGATGGACCAGCCAGAGATCATGGCCACAAGTTGTGGCAGCCCAGCGCCTGACTGCTGCAAGACGCCTGCTATAGGAAAAGTGACCACCGGTCCGCCCGGAAGAAACCCGCCGAGCGCAGCCGCAATAACGATCCCCCATGCTCCGGACTCCCGGCCAATCAAATTGGAGACCCATTCGACAGGCATGATCTGAATAAGAAACGCGGCTGCCAGCAGAGCACAAGGCAATCGGATGACCAAAGGCTTGAAAGTATCGAAAGCCTCTTTCCCGGCAGCACCAAGCCCCGGTTTGCCTGACCGTCGAAAGACAAGCGATGTCAAGACAAACGCACAAAACCATATCAATCCGAGTGCCATGATCATGGATCGACCGGACTATTGAGCTGAAACGAACCGGTCCGCGCCAAGCGCCGCGCCAGAAGACCGGCCAAGATGGGAAGAGGGAGGCATACAAGAAAGCGAACCCATGTGAACTCAACCCCCATAAGTGGCAGCTCCCAGACAATCATTTTGACAAAACCCAAGAGCGCCCAAGCCGTTATGTAAGTTACCAACGCTCCGGCTTCGGCACCGGCGGTCCACAACGCATAAACGATGGGGAATGACATGAACGGTCCGCCCGGTGTCAATGTTCCCGCAACCGTCGCAATACCCAAGCCACGCAGACCAGAATTTTCACCAAGCGACGCGCGGATCCTGTCTTTGCCGATCAATTGCTTCATCAGTCCGGCGATCAGCAGGCCGCCCACCAGCTGTGGCAGGATGGTCAACAAAAGAGCACCCGCCTGCAACAAAGCCTCGCGAAAAGCATGCGGTCCAGCGATTGCGTGGCAGAGCGCTCCCAAGCCAACGGCCAGGCCAATAAACACAAGATCGGTTCTGGTAATTTTCATCTGCGGCCGCGTGGTATGTCCCGCTAAAGAAGGTGCAACATCATTATGCCGAATTGCGCAAACGGTGAACCCATAAAGGCTGTTTTGAGTTTGGAGCGGACACCACTTCGCGATTCTGCGTTGCAGCTCTTCTTTTCTTAACTTCGCTGCATGGGCGAGGCCTATACATGGTTCGACTCCGCGATTGCGGAAAAAGCCATCGCTGGCGCCTTCGTGACATCCGGCATCAGTCTTCACGCGGGCAATGGTCGGAGGCATAAGAAGAATTACACTTACCGCCTGATGGCGGGGCGTTATCGAGTTTCACGTATTGGCGGTAGAGGGCGAAACAACTTTGATGCAGACGCAACACAATACGTATCCTGATTGAACTTCACATTGGTGAAGGCGATCGTCATTGTTTTGCCGACTCGATCACGAGAAGAGGACAGCATGGCAGCCCCAATACTCGAAGACTGGGAGATAACCGCAGCGCTCAGCGATCTGACGGATTGGTTGATCCAGCAGGGGCTTGAAAACACACCCGTCGAAAACTGGCTTGATGGCTTTTGCAACCGGCTCGCCGCCGCTGGAATACCTTTGCAGCGCGTGAGCGTTGCCATGCAAGCACATCATCCCGAGATTGGAGCGGTGGCCTTCCGTTGGAACCGCGATGGCGAAAACGAAAGAGAAGATTTTCAGCGCTCGTCAGAAACCACAGAAGAATACCTTCTCAGTCCAATTTATTATCTGCTGAGTCATAAAACAGATGAGATCAGGCAAAAACTGAACGTGCAGAACCCAGCGTTGAATTTCCCGATCTTCGACGATTTCCGCGAACTTGGTGCCACGGACTACTTTGCCGCCAAGAGACTGTTTCTTCGAGAGGACAATGCGGCCTCCGTGGATCCAAACCAGGCCGAAGAAGGCGTTGTGATCTCGTTGACCACCGATGCGCCGGATGGGTTTTCCGACGCCCATCTTGATGGATTGCGCCAATTGCTGCCGCCTCTTTGCCTGACCCTCAAATCCGCAGCAAACCGGCAGATGGCCGAAGATATCACGGCCGCATATATGGGCCGAGATGCAAGCAAGCGCGTGCTATCCGGGGATATCATCCGGGGGTCCTCGCAGACGATTTCGGCGGTGATCTGGTATTTCGATCTGGAGGGTTTCACCAAGCTGTCGGAAACCTTGCCCGGCACCGCGATTATCGACATGCTGAATGACTATTTTGCGGTGGTCGTAGATGTCGTTGAAAGCCATGGCGGGAACGTATTGAAGTTCATGGGTGATGGTTTGCTGGCAATTTTCGACATGGACCAGATCCCCGATGCGCGGCGCGTTGCAATTGGGGCCGGTCTGGAACTGCGCGGTGCCTTTGCGTCGCTGAATGAGCAACGGGCGTCGGATGGCTGGGTAACCACAGGCTTTACGTTGGCTCTGCACGCGGGTGACGTTCTCTATGGAAATATTGGCGGTAAGACCCGGCTTGATTTCACGGTGATAGGCCCTGCGGTCAACACAACCTCACGCATCCTGGGCATGTGCAGTCCCCTCGATCAGACCATTGTGATCTCGGCCAAGGTGGCCAATCCGCTTTTAGAAAGCGTGCCCGAACTTGTTTCGCTTGGCCAATATCGCCTTCGCGGTGTCAGGGATCGTCAGGAGCTCTTTACACTAGACTAAGCACAGCCACGAACGTCGCGAGTCCAAGGGCTTGTCGATTGGGTTCCCTTGGCCGCAATGCAGCGAATGCGAACGACGCGTCTAGGAAAGCATGCAACCAGCGTTGACATGTGCAACACTGTCGAAAGAGGATCACTCAGCCCTAATTTTTGATGTTTTTGAAACAGTCGGGGCAGGATCCGTTGTGACGAAAACATTCCCAGTGAAAGTCTTTGCCGCAGGCAATCGAGGCAAACTCATTCGACATCAGGAAGATGCCGCTCAGACTGTCTCGCCGACAAATTCCCGTTAGCTAGCCGACTTGCCTGCCTTGGCTCCAGACACCCCGCAGAAAAGGTGTCTGGCTCACTGTGCGCACGCGCAAGACATCTCCCCTCAGACACTTTTGCAACGCACCGCGATCCTCCAATTGCGCTGCCCTTGCCGGATTGCCTGTCACGGTAGCAACAGCGCGGGGCAAGTCGTTCCAGATGTGCGCCAAATGAAAGGCCGATAACAAGAGCGCTGACGGCACATAGTCGGATGAAACAATATCCAGAAGATCCGACGTCGCAAGATCATCGGCTGCGACATTGCCTGAATGCGAGCCGCCCCGGATCAGGTTCGGGGCCCCCATCATGACAGCGATGTCATGATCGCGGCAGGCCTTGGCGGCTTCAATCGTCGTTGGGAACTCGGCAAAGCCCACGCCATTATGCGCGGATGTGGCAACATGCTCTGCCGTGGTGTCATCATGGCTTGCCAGAACCGCGCCCAGACGGGCCGCCTCGGCCACGGCACCGGCTTCGTGCTTTGCACCGAAGCGCTCTCGCAAGATGTGCAGGTTCTTCACATGTTCCGCAAACTCCGCATCATTCATGCCGCGCTTCTTGGCGATATATGTTTTCAGGGCGCTCAGGTCGCGGAACTGGCGTTGTCCAGGTGTGTGATCCATCAGGCTGACGATGCCAACGCGGTCTTCCGGGCCAAAGCGAGCCAGTTCGTCAAGCAACGTTTCAGAGCAAATCTCTGCCCTGAGGTGCAGAAAATGGCTGATCTTGAACATTCCTTGCGCGCGGGCCGCCAGCAATTCGTCCGCCAACCCACGTGCGTAGTCAATGTAGCGTCCCTTGCCGCTGTGAATGGACCCAACCCGCATGGCATCGAACACGGTCGTGATGCCGGTTGACGCCAGTTCGGCATCATGCGCAATCAGAGCAGGCAGATGTGGCCAGTCGACCGCAGGCCGCGGTTCGATGTGGCGTTCAACATTGTCGGTATGCAGCTCCACAAGACCGGGCAGAACAAAATCACCTGCGCAATCCACGGCACCGTCCGGAACCCGGCCACCTTCGACAATGTCCGAAATGATGCCATTTTCGATGGTTAAGATGCCGGTAACCACCTGATCCGGCAAAACCAATTGCGCATTTGCAAGGCATAAATCATGAGGCGTGTCATTGTCAGAAGGTCTGGTCACAATAGACGCGGGAAAAGGTGAGTTCATGGTTAATATCCACCTTGTGATAAATCATGTCTCTTGCAGCGACAACGCTGGGGAGGGCCATGGAGCATCGTCATACCTCCAACAACTGGAGAAGCGCCGTTGCGCGGGCGACCGTCTGAGCCAATGGACCGTCGTTTGACAGGTGAACCACTTCAAGCCCAGGCGGCAACGGCTTCGTGGCCCGCACGAGCCGTCTTGCAATCTCTTCTTCGGTTTCGCGCCCCCGTGCGGCAAGGCGTTTCGCAAGAGCTTCTGGCTCTGCAGTAATGTTCAGAACCAAAAGATTTGGAAAGATTTTGCTGGCTTCGGCCAAGACGTCACGGGACAGATTGACCAGACAATCAGTCCCTTTGTTTAACTGGAATTTCGCCGAAACTGGGATTCCATAATGCAGTCCATGTGCCTTCCAGTGCACCACGAAGGCTCCATCTTGAACGAGGGCCTGAAACTCAGGCACAGACACGGCGTCAAAGATCTCACCTCCGAGTTGGGGATCGCGAGTGATCACACGCCGCACCACATACGATCCAGGAGTTGCTTCATGAATGCCGGAAATGACGCTATCCTTGCCAACACCGGATGCGCCGACAACAGCTATCAAACGGCCCTGTCTCATGCGGCAACTCCTGAAGCAAATCGGCTGACGTCAATTTCACGGTCGCACACGCGTGCCCGGGCGGCCTCATCATGGAAGATGCCAATGATTGCAGCCCCCCGCGCCTTGGCCTCTTCGATGAGTGACAGAACGATTTCCCGGTTCACCGCATCAAGGCTCGCGGTCGGTTCATCCAAAAGCATTGCGGGATAGGCGTGGGCAAAGCCGCGCGCGATGTTCACCCGCTGTTGCTCACCACCCGAAAAGGTCGTGGGCGACAAACTCCAAAGTCGTTCCGGGATGTTGAGTTGCCTCAGTAAGACCTGCGCACGGTCGCTGGCATCTTCCGCCGACACACCAACAGCCCGTAGAGGGTCTGCGACAACCTCTAGGGTCGGCACGCGCGGCACAACCCGCAGGAACTGGCTGACATAGCCGAGAACCTCGCGGCGCAGGGCAATCACATCTCTGGGTTCGGCTTGAACCAGGTCCACGTCTCCAATCCGGATCGCGCCGGATTGCGTCAGATAGTTGCCGTAGATCATTCGCATCAACGTGGATTTGCCCGCGCCTGACGCCCCGGTCAGCGCAACACATTCGCCGCCAGAGACCGAGAAAGAAACATCACTGATGACGTCGATGATCGCGCTGCCTTGGTTGTGCAGCGTGAAGGTTTTTGAAACGTTTTCCAGGCAAATCATGATATTAAGCCTTTGTTAATATTTAAAAATGTTTCGCGCGCGAAACATCTCAGACCTGCAGAACCGAACTGACAAGCAACTGACTATACGCATGTTGCGGATCATCGAGCACCTGATCTGTGAGGCCTGCCTCGACCACCCGGCCGGATTTCATCACCATCAGCCGATCGGCCAGCAACCGAACCACCGCCAGATCATGGGTGACGATGATCGCCGACAACCCCATGTCTCGGACCAGTCCTCGAAGCAGATCGAGAAGACGGGCCTGCACAGAGACATCAAGCCCGCCGGTCGGTTCATCCATGAAGACAAGCCGCGGCCCTGTGACAAGGTTGCGCGCGATTTGCAGTCTTTGCTGCATGCCACCGGAAAAGGTCGTGGGGCGGTCATCCACGCGGGCGCTGTCGATCTCGACGCGTTCCAGCCAGTCTGTCGCCTTGCCCCGGATATCGCCGTAGTGGCGTTCGCCCACGGCCATCAACCGTTCGCCCACATTGCCCCCGGCACTGATCCCCATGCGCAAACCATCGCGGGCGTGTTGATGCACAAACGCCGAATCGGTACGGCCCAGCATCCGGCGCTCCGGTTCCGACATGGTGACGGTATCCTTTGGCCCGTCTGTGCGCGTGTCAAACACCACTTGGCCCGCATCGGGCGCCAGATGCCCCGCCAGGCAGTTGAGCAAGGTGGATTTGCCAGACCCGCTTTCCCCGACAATACCCATGACCTCGCCGGGGTAGAGATCAAAAGACACATCCGCGCAGCCAATATGCGCGCCGTAGCGTTTGCTCAGGTCCTTCACGGATAACAAAGCTGTCATGCTAGGGCCTCGCTTGTTGGCAAGACTGTGCCTTGGTGACCAGCCGCACGCCTGCTTGCGCAATAATCCGTGTCCGAGCAGCAAAAGAGCCGCCCGCCCGCATCGTCGACAATGACCTCATCAAGATAGCTGTCTGTGGCGCCGCAAAGTCCGCAGATTTGATCTGCTTTGGAAGCCTCAAAGGGGTGATCTTCGAAATCAAGGCTGACCACCTGTGTATAGGGTGGCAGCGCATAAATGCGCTGTTCGCGGCCCGCACCAAAAAGCTGAATTGCGGCCATATCGCCCAGCTTCGGGTTGTCGAATTTGGGGATGGGGGACGGATCCATCACATAGCGACCCTCGACTTTGACGGGGTAAGCATAAGAGGTTGCGATATGGCCATGGCGGCTGATGTCCTCATAGAGTTTGACATGCATCAGCCCGTATTCCTCAAGGCTGTGCATCTTCCGCGTCTCGCTTTCGCGGGGCTCAAGGAAGCGCAGGGGTTCGGGAATGGGCACCTGATAAACCAGGATCTGATCCTCAGTCAGCGGCTCTTCGGGGATGCGGTGGCGGGTCTGGATCACCGTGGCCTCTCGGGTTGTGGTTGTGGTCTCAACCCCGGCCGTGCGCTCAAAGAAGGTACGGATGGACACCGCATTTGTCGTGTCATCCGCACCCTGATCGATGACTTTGAGCTTATCTTGCGGCGTCAAAACCGCAGCTGAAACCTGCACGCCACCCGTGCCCCAGCCGTAGGGCATTGGCATCTCACGTGAAGCGAAGGGCACTTGATATCCGGGGATTGCCAGGCCTTTGAGGATCGCGCGACGGATCATGCGCTTGGTCTGTTCGTCGAGATATGCAAAGTTGTAGTCGGTCATTCCGCAGCCTCCGGCACCTGATCTGCGCCTGCTTCGCGACGCAGTTTGCGCACCAGTTCCAACTCTGACTGAAAATCCACGTAATGCGGCAGCTTGATATGTTCGAGAAACCCGGTCGCCTGAATATTATCGGCATGGTAGAGGACGAATTCAGTGTCCTGCGCGGGCGCGCCGACATTGTCTTCACCCAGCTCTTCCCAGCGAAGTGCGCGATCGACCAGAGCCATTGAAATGGCCTTGCGTTCACTCTGGCCAAAGACCAACCCATAGCCGCGTGTGAACTGAGGCGGCTCGGTTTTGGAGCCCTTGAACTGATTGACAGTTTCGCATTCGGTCACTGTTATCTCACCGATCTCGACGGCAAAGCCCAGCTCTGGGATGTCCATCTCGACCGCCACGGCGCCGATGCGTAGTTCACCCACAAAGGCATGGTTGCGCGCGTAGCCGCGCTGTGTGGAATAGGCGAGGCCAAGGGTGAAACCTTCATCTGACCGTGTCAGTGCCTGCAGCCGCAGGGCCCGGTCCGCTGGCATTTCCAACGGCTCACGCGTCAGATCAGGCGGTGGGGTGTCGTCGCGTGGCGCTTCTTCGATGAGACCTTCACGGTTGAGAAACTCTGTGACATGGGGCACCTCATGCTGGGTTACCTCGCGCGTCGGGGCTTCGGGCACGTCGCCATCCGCAGCCAGTTTGAAGTCCAGCAAACGATGCGTGTAGTCGAATGTCGGTCCCAATATCTGCCCACCGGGCAAATCCTTGAACGTTGCGGATATGCGCCGGTCACAGGCCATGGTGCTGGTCCCAACAGGCTCGGTCGCGCCAAACCGAGGCAGCGTGGTGCGGTAGGCCCGGATCAGGAAGATCGCCTCAATCAGATCACCGCGCGACTGCTTGATCGCCAGCGCCGCGAGGTCCGGATCGTAAAGCGAACCTTCCGCCATCACGCGATCCACGGCGAGTTTTAGCTGCTCTTTGATCTGCGCGATGCTGAGCTCTGCGACAGAGGTGTCGCCCCGGCGTTCCTCGGCCAGCCAGGCATGAGCGTTTTCGATGGCGCGCTCGCCCCCTTTCACCGCGACATACATCAGCAGACCTCCGTCGCGCCAATTGGCGCGCTGACTTGGGTTGTTCTGGGCAGGGCTGCGAGGTGACCCTCACAAGTGAAAATGAAATCCAGGCCCAGAGGAAAGAGGGTACGGTTCTTCTGGAAGGCGTCGATCCCTGGTACTGATAGGGCCACATTTGTCTTGATACCGGGTCCGGTGAGTGTTGCGCCGGATTGGGCAAGCTCGGCACATTCCACAATGAGCGTTGCAGAGCGATCCGGGTATTCAGACGTGCCAATTGGATAAGCCGACAAAGGGTTCAATGCGTCCCAGGTCCCGACGGCAAACATGCAATGGGATGGCCCGGTCAAAGGCGCGCCGGTATGAAAGGCGAGCCACGCGCGCACGGCATCGCAATCGGCCTCCCCGGCCAGGTACACGCCCGTTTCTGTGTCGCAGAGCGTCAGCAAAACAGCGCCAGCGGCTTTGGAAAGCGGCGCTGGGGGTTCTGCGCCACTGATATGCTGCAGCGTGCCGGGTCGGGCCATGGCCTCCATCACACTGCGGAAGGCATGCGCCGATTGAATGGCGGGGTCGGCAAAACCTCCGGACAGAACTTCGGCCTCCATCAATCTTCTCCTCGGGTCATCGTGAAGAAATCCACTTTGGTGGCAGCGGCCTTGGCGGCGCGGGTGGCTCGGGCTGCGGACGCCTCTCCTTCCAGCGGGGCCAGCACGGCGGCGCGCACCGTCTCGGATGACTGTCCTTGCATCAACGCATCCACAAGAGCGGCGGCTTCGGCATCAGCTTTGCTACGGCCTTGAATGTAGGCGTGACCAATCTCGCCCGTCTCGAGAGTCAGGGCACAGCGCGTTACTGTCACCTCACCTAAGTTAAAGGGCGCCCCGGTTCCGCCTGCGCGAGCACGAACCATCGCACTGCCGATTTCGGGGGGTCTTAGCCAAGTAAACTTGGGCGGGTCCATTGCCGCATGGAGCAAAGCAGCAATACGACCTTCCGGGGCTTTGGCCAGTAAGCTCATCCAGGCTTTCCGGGGCGCGTTTTCGTCGGATGTGTCTTTCATCTCGACAACTTTTCCTATTACTATACAACTATACTTATATTATCATGTTTCCCGGCTTTGGACAGAGGAGATTTGTGAAACTTGCGTGACGGTCCACACAGAACACCAATCTGGAGAGCAATTGCCGATGCCCTGAGAAGTGATATCGCGGAAGGACGCTATGTGCCCGGAGACAAGCTGCCGACAGAGGCGGCACTGGCTGAGCGCTTTGGCGTCAACCGACACACGGTGCGACATGGGCTATCTGCATTGGTCAAGGAAGGTTTGGTTCGAACGCGTCGCGGGGCTGGGGTTTTTGTCGCGGCAACTCCAACGGATTATCCCATCGGAAAACGGGTGCGTTTTCATGAGAACCTGATTGCGGCGGGTCGCAAGCCTGAGAAACGCGTGCTGCAAGTGGAAGAGCGCTCTGCCACAGGGGGTGAAGCCAAAGCGTTGCTTGTCGACGAGGGTGACCCGATCTGTGCCTATCATGGTCTATCCCTGTCTGACGGTCAGCCGATTGCCATTTTTGAAAGCCTGTTTCCGCTGACCCGCCTGCCGGGATTTACTGGTGCCTTGAGTGAAACGAGCAGCGTGACAGAAGCGCTGCGCATGGCAGGTGTCAGCGATTACACCCGCGCCACAACCCGTCTCACTGCGGTGCGTGCGTCAGTTACACAGGCGCTGCATTTGCAAGTGTCCGAGGGTGACCCTTTGCTCAGATCAACGGGCGTGAATGTCGATGAAGCGAAGACTCCAATTGAATACGGACGGACCTGGTTTGCCGGAGACCGGGTCATACTGACATTTGAGGAGCCGTAGAAGACCAATCCATCCGGTCGTATTTCTCAAGAAATGCTTCGGCTCCGAGTGACCTGAAATCCGCCAAAGCCGCGCGCAGCGCGTCATGCGACCAATCCCACCAGGCCAAGGAGATCAATCGCTCAGCGATCTCGCGGGGCTGGCGCAGGCGGAGGGGGGTTGCTGGCGTGCCGGCAACGATCGTGTACGGGTCGACGTCTCTGGTCACAATGGCCCCGGCGGCGACAACGGCACCGTGGCCCAGCGTGACCTCGGGTTTGATCATCGCACCTGCACCGATCCAGGTATCATGGCCGATATAGGCCGTTCGAGAGCGACGACGATCGAAAAACGCCTCGTCCCGCGCGGCGTCATCCCAATAGTCATCGGACCGATAGAGAAAATGATGGCAGACTGCCGTGTGAAGCGGGTGATCTGTTGCGCCAATACGGGAAAACGCCGCTATGTTGGAGAATTTGCCAATCTCCGCATTCGCGATATCGGCGAAACGATCGCAATAGCTGTAATCGCCGAAATTCGAAAGGGCCACGCGGCTGCCTTTGCCGATTTCCACAAAGGCTCCAAATGTGCTGTCAGCGATCTCACAGTCGGGATGAATAAAGGGCGTATCTGCCTTCAGCCGGGCCATCAGTCTTTGCGCCCGATCAGTTTGCCACGCAGCCAGCCAGAGACCCAGTCCATGAACATGACCATGACAACGATCAGGACGATGTAATAAGCGACCTCTTCCCAGTCTTTTTGGGTTTGAATAGCTTGTGTCAACATCAAGCCAATTCCCCCGCCGGTGATTGCCCCGATGATCGTGGCGGAGCGTGTGTTGGATTCGAGAAAATAGAGAACCTGCGCCAGAAGCACCGGCACGACCTGCGGGATCACGCCAAAGCGATAGCGCTGCAAGGGCTTAGCCCCGGTCGAGGCCACGCCTTCAATCTGCTTCTCGTCAACATTCTCCAAAGCTTCCGAGAAGGTCTTGCCGAAGGTGCCGGTGTCTGTGATGAGGATGGCCAGGGCACCTGTGAGCGGTCCGGGGCCAAAGGCACGAGCCAGGACCACTGTCCAAATCAGCGCATCCACACCTCGCACAAAATCAAACAGACGTCGGGTCGCGGCGCGCAACAGCAAGATGGGCGAGAAACGTTTGGCCGCCAGAAAGGCCAGAGGCAGGGCAATCAGGGCTGCGCCCATGGTGCCAAGGAAGGCCATGAGGATGGTCTCGCCAATGGCCCAGGCCACGTCCTTGTGACGCCACATGGCATTGTTCCACCAGTCTGATAGAGCGCCGGTAAGGTTGCTCTGATTTGGGTCCAAGCGTTCACCGAACAGGATCTTGCCCAGGCCTTGCCCGTGATAAGGACTGTCGAGCGTGAACCAAAAAAGCTCCCAGCCGGGGAAGTAGTTGAACACTTCGGTCCGTGCGCCGGTCAGCGTGATACGGCCTTCGGGCGTGGTGATACCGATGCGCCGGTTGGAGGCCGAAATCCAATCAGGAAGGTCGTCGGGCAAATTGTTTACCAGATTACGCCCCTCGGCTTGCACTTGGATCAGGGGAAAGCCCGGGATTTCGATCTCTGTGCGGCTTTCCGGCAGGTAGCGCACGATGTGTTCGCCGCCCAGATCAATAGTGATGACATCTTGGCCCGTAACCCACGCGGGGCGCTGACCTTCGGGATAACGGCCCTTGCGTTCGCCTTCGACAGCATAGGTCACGTCGCCTGAGCGGTTGTCGCGGGTGACGTGGATCTTGTGCGACCAGCTATCAGAGGCGAGTGTGACCGCGTTTTCGATGTTGGCGCGCTGTGCCAGACCGGGCAAGTCAAAGACGAAGAAGATATAGGTAAGATAGATCAGGATCACCGTGGGGATACCAAACCCGATGAGACGTTTGCGTTCAAAGAGCCTTACCGCGTCGTGCTTCGCGAGACTAAGATCGGTTGCGGTCATTGGCCTTGTCCCTCGGTCAATCTGTTGCGATAGCGGCTTGAGACCTGATCAAAGAAAACGATGGTGCCGAAGAGCAGGATAAAGATCGCCCCCGCCTCATCAAATCGTCCCGGCCCCCAGGCCATGGCATTGCGCAGCTCGTAGCCAAGGCCGCCAGCGCCGACAAAGCCCAGGATCGCCGAGGCGCGAATGTTGATCTCAAACCGCAGAAGCGTGTAGCTGACGTAATTCGGCGCCACCTGCGGCAAGACCCCCAGAAGCATGCATTGCGACCAGGTGGCCCCTGTTGACGTGAGGCCTTCAACAGGTTTCAGATCGGCATTTTCAGCCACTTCCGAGAACATCTTGCCAAGCGCGCCAGCTGTGTGGATCGCGATGGCAATCATGGCGGGCACCGGTCCACCGCCAAGAACGAAAATGAGAACCAGAGCAATCACAATTTCGGGGACTGCGCGCATCACATCCGAGATGCGACGGAAAAGCGGGATCAGGCGTGGCCATTTCGCCAAGCCGCGTGTTCCCAAGAGAGACAGAAACAAGCCGCCAATCGCGCCAATCAATGTTGAGACCGCTGCTATATTAATCGTTTCCACCAGGGCAGGGAAATATTTGGCCAGCAAACCGGGAAGATCGGTGCGCTTTTCCCAGGCTTCAGACAGAACGTCCGCCGGGTAGTCGCCAATCTGATGCAAACCGTCCCAGAACCCACCGGCGTTGCGATCATCTGCGACGTTGAAACCTGACACCATCAGCACGATGAAAACCAAAAGTGTCAGCCCGCCATAAAGCCTGCTTCGCTGCACCTGAGCCATGTAATGTGACTGAATGCTGCCGACGTTTTGCGGCGCACCGCCAAGCGATATGTCTGCCATTCTGCCCCCGGACAAAGAATTACCGGCAGCCCCGATGGGCTACCGGACAGGTCATAAAATCACCTAGCCGCCAATCTTGGCTTTGCGTGCTTCGATCACAGAAAGATACGTGTCATGCGTGACTGGCTGGAAGCCGAGGGTGTCACCCGCCGCGACGCCATATGCACAATCGGGGTCTTTGTCGTAAAGGCCATCGACCAGTTCTGTCATTGTGGCCTTTACATCTTCAGGCAAGACAGAACGCAGAACGATTGGGCCTTCCGGGATCACGGCAGATTTCCAAATCTGAACCATGTCATTCATATCGACGAGTCCCGCATCAACCGCCTTGCGCAGGGCACCAGAGTTGTACCCATCTTCCCAGTTGCCCTGACCATCGGCCCAGGTCACACCACCGTCGATGTCGCCATTATTGACTGCAACGATTGTTTGTTCATGGCCACCGGTAAATTTCACTTCTCCGAAATACTCACCGGATTCCATCGTGATGCCCTCTTTGTATTGCGGGATCTCGATGGACGGGATCAGGTAGCCCGACGTCGAGTTTGGATCGCCAAAGCCGAAGACTTTCCCTTCCATGTCATCCAGAGAGTTGATCCCACTTTCTTTGCGCGCAAAGCCAATTGAGTGGTACCCGATGGAGCCGTCTACATTGACCTTGACCAAGACAGGTTCAACCGCGTCCGGATCCTGAAGATAGGTCGCAGCATAGGACGACGCGCCCAGCCAGGCCATATCGATGGTGCCGCCAAGCAGGCCCTGGATCACGCCGTTGTAGTCAGCGGGCGCAAACAGCTTGGTCTCAACCCCCAGGGCTTCGGTCGTGTAATCGGCAAGGCACTGGTAGGAATTCAGGCGATCTTGGGCGTTTTCACCGCCGAGAATGCCAATACGGAATTCCTTGATTTCTTCTGCAATGGCGCCCGTGCTCAAGGCAGTTGTAGTGGCGAGCGCCAGTACGAGGGTCTTTTTCATCTTTCTCTCCAGTTTTAAAGCCCTGCCGCAGAGCGGTTATTCAAGGGCGGGGTTGATGAAGGTGGCCCGCGAAACACGCGGGTGGCAGCTGGTTCAGGCAATGACTGCGGCTTCGCGAACCTCTTGTCTGTCCAGTGTTTCGATTTCGGTTGAAGTGGCGGCTTCCGAGAAATCCCCACCGGCACCGTAAATGTCGCGTGCGACACCGGTCGTAAGCTGCTGGGGAACCCCGTCAAAAACGATGCGGCCTTCCCGCATGCCGATCACGCGGCCGCAATAGCGCCTCGCGGTATCTAACGTGTGCAGATTGGCAATCACCGTACGCCCGTCCTCTTCATGGATGGCGCGCAACGACTGCATCACAACCTGCGCATTCATCGGATCGAGAGAGGCAATGGGTTCATCCGCCAGAATGATCCTGGGATCCTGCATAAGGGCCCGGGCAATGGCGACGCGTTGCTGCTGACCACCTGACAGCGCCTCGGCGCGTTTAGGGGCCTGTTCCGCAATGCCCAGGCGATCGAGAATTTCTATCGCTTTGTGGATGTCCGATTGAGGATAGAGGTTAAACAGCGTTGCCAAGGTCGAACGCTTGTTCAAAGTGCCGTGCAGCACGTTCGAGACAACATCCATGCGGGGCACAAGATTGAATTGCTGAAAGATCATCGCACAGCGTGTTTGCCAGCTGCGCTTTGCAGCGCCCCGCAAGGCCGTGATGTCCTCGCCTTCAAATGTGATTGTGCCCGCCGTTGCATCGCTCAGGCGATTGAGCATGCGTAGAAGTGTTGATTTCCCGGCGCCAGAGCGACCGATTATTCCGATCATGGTTGGTTTGTCGACAGAGATGTTGGCCGCATCTACGGCCGTCGTGTCCCCAAACCGCTTGGTCAGCGCGTTTATCTTCAGCATATCGCCCCCATGTTTGTGGAGGCGATAAAGCCCCAACACTACGGGACGGTGACGGTTTTGAATCAGTTTCTTGGCAATCGTGCAAAAATTTTGTGAATGGCCGGATTTTGCCAAAAGAACTGCTGATGCTTTTTCTTTGCATCACTGAAGAGACTTTCTCCACAGGCCGTCATATAGCTGTTACATTTCGCATCCGCGCTATTTAGTCTGAAATTATGATCAACCGATGCGTCGTTTCACTCTTGGCTTGCTTCGCATTACCGCATTCGGGTCACGCCAATATCGCGGATGTGAGCTGCGATGACACAGCCCGTCTGACCGCAACATTGACCGAGGTTCTAGGGGCAGAGCGCCAGGGAACAGGATTGCGCGACCCCGATACGATGCTCGAGGTTTGGGTCACGCAACGAAGCGGCGATTGGGTCATTGTGCAAAACTACGCCAACGGGACGTCTTGCATCGTGGCCATGGGCGAGCACTGGGAAAACCATCAGGCCGGACCCGCTTAGGTGCCCGCTTCCTCCAGCCGGTCGGTCGCAGGGGCGGGTCGCGGAGACAAAGCTTCTACGCGGGCGTAATCTTCTGCGCTCAGTGACAAAGTCAAGGCATCCAAAGACGTTTGAAGCTGCTGCGCATCGCGCGCGCTAATGATCGGCGCAGTTACGGCAATATGATGTGCGGCCCAGGCAACGGCCAAGGTGGCCGCATCAATACCCATCTCGCGTGCCAGTTTAGCCAGGTCTTCGGTTGTTTTTTTCATCCACGCTTGTCCATATCGCGCCGCATATCGCGCGTCAGTGGACAGACGCCCGGTTCCACCGGACAGGTACTTTCCGGTCAGCATGCCACCGCCAAGAGGGGAATAAGGAACAACCGAGAAACCCTCGGAAAGTGCCATCGGGAAAAGCTCTACCTCGGCTTGACGCTTCACAAGCGAATACATCGGTTGAAGCACGTCAATGCGCGTTCCCAATTGGTCCGCAACAGCCTGCGCTTTCATCACCTGCCAGGCTGCGAAATTGGACACGCCGATATAGCGGATATGGCCGTCCGCCTGTAGCCGACACAGGGTCTCAAACGTTTCTTGCAAAGGGGTTTCGGGATCCCATCGGTGCAGATACAAAAGGTCGACCATATCGAGGCCCAGCCTTTTCCGGCTTTCGTCAAACTGCTGCAGGATGGTGTTTGATCCACTGCCACCGGTGTAGCCAGCTTTGGTCGCGATGATCAGCTTTTCGCGGTCTTGTTTGACATAGCCGCCCAAAAGCCGCTCGGACGACCCTTCTGTATAGACGTGAGCTGTGTCAAAAAAGTTCAAGCCTGCGTTGCGACAAGCCTCGAACATGGCCTGGCTGGATCTGGCATCGGCTGTGCCGCCAAACTGCATGCATCCAAAACAAAGGGAAGAGGCAGAAGACCCATCTTTTGCATGCAACCTGGTCAAATCTTCAGCTCCGTCTCAGTCAGTTTGAATAGCGCTGCTTAAGTCAACCACATCACAGTTTTGCGACACAAGTCTTTCGGGCAGGTTTGGCCTGCGCCTTCGTCGCGCGCGGTAGTACGGGCGGCTTGGTCGAAAAGGTCGGGAGGTTTTGTGGCGGAGACGAAGGGATTCGAACCCTCGAGACGGTTTCCCGCCTACTCCCTTAGCAGGGGAGCGCCTTCGACCACTCGGCCACGTCTCCACCGCTCGGTCTATCTCGTAACAGGTTGGAAATACAAGGCTTTTTTTGGGTCCATCCAAAAAATGTACGTTTTCAGCTGACCCCTTGAAATTAAACGATTTTCCACGAAAGTGCACGGTTTTCCACGAAAGTGCACGTGCAAAACGTGCAAAATCCGTGCACACCCTTCACGAAACGTTCTCGGTTCGGATCTTTAAAAGCCCCAGTTCATGGCTGTGGTTTTGGCTACGTATGGCGCATTTCTTTCTGGAAGAATTTGCAGAAATCTGATGTCGCGCTTCGGCACATGTACCTCACACGCGGCTAGCAATAATTTAAAACCCACGGTATAGGTCCACAGACAAACGCTGGGCCGAGCATGGAAATCATCAAAAGTATATTGCTTTTTGTAATAGCATTTGCTTGCTGTGTTGCTGCTTTGTTCTTATATCTACTATGGGATGCAAAAACGCTGGCACCGATTGGTCCGGACCGTACCGACGGTTACTCACTTGAACTCCTCGCTATAAACATAACGATTTTGGAGATCGTTCTGGCCCTAGTTGGTTTTTTGATAGCCGTGGTCGGGTTGTTTGGGTACGCCGGCATAAAATCTGCAGCAACTAATGAAGCTAGAAAAACCGCCAATCAGCAAATGCTAAAATGGATAAATGAACAAAATCAAAAAGGGAAAGATACTCAAACAGAAAGCAGTGGGGACTTTAACGTTGGAGATGCCCCTACTGATGAAGCCGTGCCAGCTGGCAAGGAGGAGTAATGCTCACTTACGTTGAAAAAATGGAGATTGTACGCGCGCATCAAACCCATGCGCCGATCCAAACCGTTCCACTCGCAAATTCCTTGGGAGTGAACGTATATCATGTTCCCAATTGGCCATCTGACTTGAGCGGGAAAATCATGCGGTCCGAAGCACACGGCGGGGCTTCGGGGTATGCAATTTACGTCAACAAAGATCATCATGTAAATCGACGTAGGTTCACCACTGCACATGAGATTGCGCACTTTATCCTGCATCAAGACTCGATTGGTGACGGTATTGCAGATGATGGGCTTTACCGAAGCAGGCTCAGCAACTCGATGGAAGCACAGGCCAATAGACTTGCAGCCGATATTCTCATGCCTTGGGAACTCTTGAATTTGTACATCGATGGCGGGGAAACCTCGGTTGATACATTGGCAGATACTTTTCAAGTATCGACGAGTGCAATGTCCATTCGGCTGGGGGTTCCAACTGACTAAAAAGTGCCTGTCTTGCGACGGGCATTTCTTTCTTCGATTTCTGCAATCTTAAGATGATTATTGTTTATTTTCAATGCGGTAAGAAATGTGCAAAATCCGTACATCGCACCATTCTGGGCGCGACAACACATTGATCTAAAAAGGTAATTTTCCGACGTCTACTCCCGCAAACGGGGAGCGCCTTCGACCACTCGGCCACGTCTCCGCTGGCCTGTCTATGGGCCGGGTTTCGGGAAAACAAGCGAAAAACCCATGACGATTGTCTGGCGCTCGACTGGAACGTCCGCCCGCCACAGGTTTTGATTGATTAACTGCAAAATTTCCGGATTAATGCTTGTTAAGGTAAATTTTGCAACTTTGGGGAGGCAATGCAAGAGTTTGAATCCGCATTCGGGTTGGCCTTTGACCTGATCCTGAGAGGTGATCGCGATCTGCTTGAGATCGTCTGGCTTTCGCTGCGCGTCAGTATAAGTGCGGTGCTTTTGGCCTGCCTGATCGGCTTGCCGCTTGGGGCGTATCTTGCGATTGCGCGGTTCAGAGGGCGCGGCACTGTGATCGTGGCACTCAATGCGCTGATGGGGCTGCCCCCGGTAGTGGTGGGGCTGATCGTTTATCTGCATTTGTCGCGCGCTGGGCCTTTGGGGTTTCTGGGGCTGCTCTACACACCGACGGCGATGATCATCGCCCAGACCATCCTCATAACGCCGATTGTTGCTGCGCTTTCGCGGCAGGTGCTTGAAGATCTCAACACCGAATATGCCGAGCAGTTTCGGTCTTTTGCGCTGAGCCGAGCGCAGGCCATGCAGGTTCTGATCTGGGACGGTCGCTATTCGCTTTTGACCGTAGCTCTGGCCGGGTTTGGCCGGGCCGTGGCAGAGGTGGGCGCGGTCATGATCGTGGGTGGCAATATCGATCACCTGACACGTGTGATGACAACGGCGATTGCGCTTGAAACGTCACGGGGCGAGCTGGCGTTGGCATTGGCGCTTGGGCTTGTCCTGATGGTGATCGCCCTGGCCATAAATGCCGCGGTACAGGGTGTCCGGCTTAGCGCAGAGCGAAAAGCCTATGCGTGACATGACACAAAATTGCGCGCAAACCGCTGTCCCATCGACCGCAGCAAGTCTGGCTGTCAACGGCCTTGGCTACAACATAGACGGGCACAGGCTTTTGCAAGATGTTTCTTTTGACATCCGCACCCAAGGCATCACGGTTCTGATGGGGCCAAACGGGGCCGGCAAGAGCGTGCTATTGCGCCTTTTGCATGGAATTCTGCCGCCCAGCGACGGGCAAGTTCACTGGTACGGCAAACCACTTTCACCCGAAATCACGCGCCAGCAGGCGCTTGTGTTTCAAAAACCGGTTCTTCTGCGCCGGTCGGTTGCGGCAAATGTGGATTTTGTACTTCGCACACGCGGGCGACAAGATCCGGGGCGTCGGGACGCTGCTCTGGCGCGTGTCGGACTTCTGCATCTTGTGCAGCATCCTGCCCGACGGCTTTCGGGCGGTGAACAGCAGCGGCTTGCGCTGGCCCGCGCACTGGCGACGGAGCCAGATGTGCTCTTGCTTGATGAGCCGACGGCAAATCTCGACCCGGCAGCAGTTCAATTGATCGAAAACATCGTGACAGAGGCCGCGTCGGGCGGCACCAAGGTTTTCTTTGTCACCCACGATATTGGACAGGCTCGGCGCCTTGCTGAAGACGTGGTCTTCTTGCATCGCGGGCGGCTTCTTGAACATTCCGCAGCCAGTGCGTTTTTCGATGCGCCGCAAAGCTCTGCGGCGCGGGCCTATCTCGCAGGCGAGATCCTGACATGACGGCCCGGATGGAGGTATTTTCTTGGTTCTAAAGCAACTGACACCCCTGATCTTCGGCGCATTGCTGGCAAGTGCGGCCTCTGCCCAGTCATCAATCATCGTACAATCCACGACATCGACGGCCAATTCCGGCCTGTATGATCATCTGTTGCCTATTTTCGAGAAAAAAGCGGGCATTGCGGTCAATGTGGTGGCTGTCGGCACCGGACAGGCCATCAAGAATGCTGCCAATTGTGACGGGGACGTTCTTTTGGTGCATGCCAAAGCGGCGGAAGAGGCGTTTGTCGCCGAGGGGTACGGCCTGCCGCGTTCGGATCTGATGTATAATGACTTTGTCATTGTCGGTCCTGCAGACGACCCGGGCGGCATTAGGGGGCTTCGGGATATCGGCACGGCGCTGACCCAAATTGCCGAAAGCGGCGCGCTTTTCGCCTCGCGTGGAGATGACAGCGGAACGCATAAGAAAGAGCGGCAGCTTTGGGAAATGGCTGGTCTCAATCCATCGGCGGATTCGGGAACGTGGTATCGTGAAACAGGATCCGGCATGGGGGCCACGCTGAACACCGGCATTGGCATGGCGGCCTATGTGATGACGGACCGCGCCACATGGCTCAGCTTTGGCAACAAAGCCGATTTCGAAATCCTTTTTGACGGTGATCCTGCCCTTTTCAACCAATATGGCATCATCGTCGTGAACCCGGCACATTGCGCGAATGTTGCCCTGGATGAGGCGAAGGCCTTTGCGGATTGGCTTTTGTCCAAGGACGGACAATCGGCAATTGGCGAGTTTGAACGCGCGGGCGAGCAGCTTTTCTTTCCTAATGCGGCGGAGTGACAATGTCTGATATCGGAATGAAAACCGAACCGGATTACCTGACCGTGAAAGAGTTGGCAGACCTCTTGCGATTGAAAGAACGCAAGGTTTACGATCTGGCCGCCTCTGGCGAAGTCCCCTGCTCTCGGGTGACGGGCAAGCTGCTTTTCCCGCGCAAGGAAATTCAGTCCTGGATCGGACGTGGTCAATCAGGCGGCACACAGACCGGGCCGCGTCCGGCGGTGTTTCTGGGCAGTCACGATCCGCTGCTGGAATGGGCGCTGCGGCACTCCCGCTGTGGTTTGGCGACCTTTTTTGACGGCAGTCTGGATGGGCTGGCCCGTCTGCGCGGGGGAGAAGGCGTTGCTGCCGGGTTGCATGTCTATGACGCGGGTTCGGACAGTTGGAACATACCCTTGGTAGAAGAGACCTGCGCGGATAAGAACTTCGTTCTGATTGCCTTTGCGAAGCGACAGCGCGGCTTGGTGGTTTCTCCAAATTTATCAGAGAATATCAAAGACGTGCGTGACCTTGCCGGAAAACGTGTTGCCGAACGCCAGCCCGAGTCCGGCACCGCGCGATTGGTAAGTGATCTCTTGGACATCGCTGGCTTAACGTCAGATGCATATGTGCCCGCGATCAGTGTGCGCACCGAACTGGAGGCCGTGCAGGCCGTCTTACTAGGCGAGGCAGACGCGACCTTTGGGCTTGAACCGCTGGCCAGGCAGTTTGGTCTGGGGTTCCTGCCTGTGATTGAGGAACGGTTTGATCTGTTGATTGATTGCAAATCCTGGTTCAATGACGGATTGCAGGATTTCGCGGCTTTCTGTCAAAGCAAAGCGTTTCAGGCGCGCGCCCAGTCCGAGGCGGGTTATGATGTAAGTTGCTTCGGCGACGTGCGTTGGAACGGGTAGGTTCGAACAGCACCAGCCGCGATCACCATGGAATGTCTTCGTTGGCCAGCCTACCATGGCCATCACATCAATAGACTCCGTGTTGACCTATGGCGCGTTAAGACTGCGCCGAAAATTCGTCAAAGCCTGGCATACGCCCCAAGACTAACGCCAAACCACGGGATCAAGCTGAAGCAAATCCTTGATCTGCGCATAAACTTCCGGCTCTTCCTTTTGCAAGGCGGCGGGTTTCTCGAAAAAAGCCTCGACAGCCACTGCAAAGAACTCTTCTGGTAATGTCGCACCATAGGCATCAAGCAGGGTCTTGTGGCCCGCCTCCACCTTTTTGATGTGGCGTTTATAGGATTTTGCAAACACGCGATCCCACTCGGCAAAGCTTTGACCATTCGGCAAGAGCGGCGCGCCATCGGTGTGGCCTGAGAGGCTGTCCAGTTGATGGGCAAACTCGTGCAGCACCACGTTGTGGCCATCCTCGGTATTGATCGCCCCCTGCTGCGTATGGGCCCAGGACAAGATTACCGGCCCGTACTGCCAGCTTTCGCCAGAACGAATGACCTCTGCCTCGCGCACGACATAGCCATCATGCTCTGTTGTTTTGGATTTGAAAGCACCGGGATAGACCAGAACGGTGCGCAGGTGGACATACCACGCATCGGTGTTGACCACGAGCAAACAGGCCTGCGCGGCGATTGACAGCTCCATCTCTTCCGTGATTTCCAGCCCGTTGCAGCCGATGAACTCAACCTGATCGAGAAACAGGTTCATCTTGCCTTCGAGTTTCGCGCGCAGATCGGACGGCATATTGTGCAACAAAGGCACCTGCTCGAGCGTGACCTGGCGTTCGACCTCAGAGAGCGGAGATTGCAAAAGCGCCTGCCGTGCTTCCTTGGCCTTGCGCCGCCGGTAGAGCCAAAAACCCAGCCCAATGCAGATCAGGCCGACGATCAAAAGATGGGACATGTCACGCCAGTCATTTCATCCATGGCCACGATATAGCCACGGTGCGATTGCTTTCAAAGTTTCCGCCGTCGCTTGCCAAATCACGTATTAAACAAGAAATGCAGCACATCGCCGTCCTTGACGATGTACCCCTTCCCTTCGGCGCGCATCTTGCCTGCTTCCTTAGCCGCCTGTTCCCCGCCCAGCGCAACATAATCGTCATAGGCAATGGTTTCGGCACGGATAAAGCCTTTCTCGAAATCCCCGTGAATCACACTGGCCGCCTGTGGTGCGGCGGTGCCGGCCTTGATGGTCCAGGCGCGGGCCTCTTTGGGGCCTGCGGTGAAATAGGTTTCCAACTGCAATAGGTCGTAGCCTGCACGGATGAGCCGGTCGAGACCCGCCTCTGTCAGCCCCATTTCCTCCAGGAACATCGCGGCTTCGTCTTCCTCAAGCTGACTGATCTCTTCCTCGATCTGAGCTGAGATTACCACATGGGCCGCGCCCTGCTCTGCTGCCATCTTGGCGACGGCGGCGGAATGATCATTGCCCGAGGCAGCATTCCCCTCATCCACGTTGCAGACGTAAAGAATGGGTTTGGTGGTCAAGAGCTGCAGGTTTTTCCAGACGCGTGCGTCCTCGGCATCCACCTCAACCAGACGCGCCGGTTTGCCATCTTCCAGCATCACTTGCGCCGCAGCCAGAAGCCGATCCTGCTGCACCGCTTCCTTGTCATTGCCTTTGAGCTTGCGCACCAGACCCGCACGACGTTTCTCGATGCTTTCCAGATCGGCCAGCATCAATTCAGTTTCGATCACATCGGCGTCTTCGACGGGATCGACGCGGCCCTCGACATGGGTGACATCACCATCCTCAAAACACCGCAGCACATGGGCAATGGCATCCACCTCACGGATATTGGCCAGAAACTGGTTGCCCAGCCCCTCGCCCTTGCTCGCCCCTTTCACAAGGCCCGCAATATCAACAAAGGTCATGCGCGTCGGGATCACCTGCTTGGATTGTGCAATTTCCGCCAGCTTATCAAGCCGCGCGTCGGGCACAGCAACCTCACCCACATTGGGCTCGATCGTGCAGAACGGGAAATTCGCCGCCTGCGCCGCCGCCGTCTTGGTCAGCGCGTTAAAAAGCGTCGACTTGCCCACATTCGGCAGTCCCACGATTCCCATTTTGAAGCCCATGGCCTACCTCGCTTGGCTGATCTGCCGCGCCTTCTATGCGGATCGGGGTGGCTCCGCAACGGGCTGCTCCACAATTCCACACCTACACCCATTGATTTCCGTGAAATGTTTCGCCAAACGGGGGGTGCAGTGAACCGAGGACATCCATGACCCGTATCGACGCCAAATTCGCAGAGCTTCAGGCCGCCGGAAAGAAAGCCTTCGTGGCGTATATTATGGCGGGCGATCCGGATTATGAGACCTCGCTGGAGGTGGTCAAAGGCTTGCCCGGAGCAGGCGTCGATGTAATTGAGCTGGGCTTGCCCTTTACCGATCCGATGGCCGATGGACCGACCATTCAACTGGCAGGTCAACGGGCGCTTGAGGCCGGCATGACGCTTGATCGCACGCTTCAGATGGCTGCGGAATTTCGCAAGGGCGACGATACAACGCCCATTGTGCTGATGGGCTATTACAACCCGATCTTTAATCACGGCGTTGATCAATTCCTGGCCGACGCCAAGGCGGCTGGTATTGACGGACTGATCGTGGTGGACCTGCCGCCCGAAGAAGATGACGAGCTGTGCATTCCGGCGCAGGCGGCGGGGCTCAACTTCATCCGACTGGCGACCCCCACCACGGATGACAAGCGCCTGCCCAAGGTGCTGCAGAACACGTCCGGCTTTGTCTATTACGTGTCGATCACCGGCATCACCGGGGCGGCTGCGGCTCAGGCAGCCGATGTTGGGCCCGAAGTGGCGCGTATCAAGGCGGCCACCGACCTGCCCATCGTTGTGGGCTTCGGCATTCGCACGCCGGAAACCTCACGCGATATCGCTAGTGTGGCCGATGGCTGCGTCGTGGGCTCGGCCATCGTCGCCAAGCTGGGCGAGGGCAAAAGCCCTGCGGATGTGCTCGAATTTGTGCGCGGTCTGGCGGGCGGTGCGCATTCGGCCTGATCAAGCGTTACGTCGGCGCAGAATGTGCGTGGTAAGATAACTCATCACAACCTGATCATTCTGGTTAAGCACTTCATAGTAAACCACGGTTCTTCCGCGATCTGTTCGAGAGCGCGAAGGTGTGCTTGACCGAACCGTGCCTCTCGCCCGCAATGAGTCACCCGGATTGACCGGCGCGATCCAGCGCAGCTCATCCATACCAGGAGACCCCATGGACGCTTCATTCCATATCTCCGTTTCAAGCGTGAGAACGAAACTGGTCAGAAGGGTGTGGTATCCGCTGGCGATGAGCTTACCAAAGGCCGATTGGGCGGCGGCTTCATGATCTAGGTGAAACGGTTGTGGATCCCAAAGTTTGGCGAAACCGATTATGGCGTCTTCGGTCAATGTCCGGGACTTTGTTTCGAAGGAATAGCCCTCAGTCAGATCGTCAAAAAACATGTCGCCCCCTTCCCAGGTTCCATCTCATGTTAAGAAAGATTATTGATATTGAACAGCGCGGCAAAAATTGGTAAACAATCTTTACCAAATATAACTGAGTCCAACATACCATGCCCGTCATCACCAATATTGACGATCTCAAACGCATCTACCGCCGCCGTGTGCCGAAGATGTTTTATGACTACGCCGAAAGCGGCAGCTGGACAGAGCAAACCTTTCGCGAGAACACCTCGGATTTTCAGGATATCTACCTGCGTCAGCGGATTGCCGTGGACATGTCGGGACGCTCCACAGCGACACAGATGATCGGACAGGATGTGTCGATGCCGGTGGCGCTGGCGCCGGTTGGCCTCACAGGCATGCAGCATGCCGATGGTGAGATCAAAGCGGCCCGCGCGGCAGAAGCCTTTGGCGTGCCCTATACGCTTTCGACCATGTCGATCTGTTCGATCGAGGATGTGGCCGAGCACACCACCAAACCCTTCTGGATGCAGGTCTACACGCTCAAGGACGATGATTTCATGCAGCGGCTCTTTGACCGCGCAAGGGATGCGAAATGTTCGGCGGCTGTGATTACCGTTGACCTGCAGGTTCTGGGGCAACGCCACAATGATCTCAAAAACGGGCTCAGCGCCCCGCCAAAACTGACCGTCAAATCCGTGGCCAATATGATGACCAAGGTGCAGTGGGGCTTGGGCATGCTTGGCACGAAACGGCGGTTCTTCGGCAACATCGTCGGCCATGCCAGCGGTGTGACCGATCCCTCTTCGCTGAGTTCGTGGACAGCAGAGGCCTTTGACGAGGCGCTCAACTGGGACCGCATTCGCCAGTTTCGCAAAATGTGGGACGGGCCGCTCATCATCAAAGGCATCATTGATGCGCGCGATGCAAAAGAGGCGCTTAACGTGGGCGCAGATGCGATCATCGTCTCCAACCATGGCGGGCGCCAGCTTGACGGTGCGCTTTCGGCCATACGGGCCCTGCCCGAGATCATGGATGCGGTAGGCGACAAGATCGAGGTGCATCTCGACAGCGGCATTCGCTCAGGCCAGGACGTTCTCAAGGCCATCGCCCTTGGGGCAAAAGGCACTTATATCGGGCGCGCTTATGTTTATGGTTTGGGGGCCATGGGCGAGGCTGGCGTGACCAAAGCGCTTGAGGTGATCCACAAAGAACTCGACATCTCAATGGCGTTTTGCGGGCATACCGACATCACCAAGGTGAATCGGGATATCCTGATGATTCCAAAGGATTTCACGGGAAACTGGATGGCATGATCTGAGTATTTTGAGAACAGTGAATACACCATTTGCCTGACTTTCATTGTTCCTCAAATACTCAAATACCGAAGCCAGACTTCGGCACCGCGTCTGCGTGTACAGAATCCGCTTCCCAACCCGGCAAATCCGGTCTATACGCGCGGCTTCACGTGGGGCTACAGCCTTGGAGGAGCCCCGCCTCAGATATGGAGACTACATATGGCTGGAGAAATTCCTGATCTTCACGCCCAGGAACGCACGGGGACGGGCAAGGGCGCCGCTCGTGCAGCACGCCGCGAGGGCATGGTTCCGGGGATCGTTTTTGGAGGCGACGTTGATCCGTTGCCGATTACCGTTCCTTTCAACGAGCTTTTCAAGAAGCTGAAGGCTGGGCGGTTCAAGTCCACGCTCTTTAACCTGAAAGTGGATGGTCATGATGATGTGCGCGTGATCTGCCGCGATGTGCAGCGCGACGTGGTCAAAGACCTGCCGACCCATCTTGACCTGATGCGCCTGCGCCGCACCACGAAGATCAACCTCTTTATCCCAGTTGAGTTCGTGGACGAGGATGATTGCCCGGGCATTCGCAGAGGCGGTGTGCTGACGGTTGTGCGCAACGAGGTTGAGTTGCTGGTAACGGCCGGCGATATTCCTGAAAGTGTCACCGTAAGCCTTCAGGGCCTGGATGTGGGCGACAACGTCACGATTTCGCAAGTCACACTTCCGGAAGGTGCGAAGCCGACAATCGACCGTGATTTCGTGATCTGCAATATTTCTGCGCCATCGGCTCTGAAATCGGATGATGCCGCTGAGGATGACGCGGGCGACACGGGCGCGGAAACCGCTGCAGACGAAGCTCCGGCAGAAGAAGCCGATACAGAAGAATAATCCTTCCCATCGGCCCTCTGCCGCAGAAAGCTTTTTGAAGAACGCGGGGTGCTTCGGCCTCCGCGTTTTTTAGTTCTTCCGGACCCTCCGAAAGCAAAGGATGCGGCCACGCGATGGCCCGGGGTCATAGGTCAGACCTGAGACCGACATACAATCCACGATCGTTTTGATCGTGCTATCGGGGTATTGCTTGGGGTGAAGTTCCATAATGACGCTGAGAACATAATCAGGCCACGGCGTTTCAAAGAGGAACCGCTCTGCCCCTTCAATATCCATGATCACGACCTTCGGCTGGACTTCATTGAGCAAAGCAGCCAACGGAAGTGCCGGGACCTGCACCACCGTATCCAGATCACTGGTGTGGTCGGCAATCCGACCGGCCCAGAAGGTCTTTTTGGGGTCAAATGCCAGATCTGGGTCGTCGATATCGGCACCGACGACGGCACCGTGCCGCAGACGCACCTGATCAAACCCGTTTTGCTTGAGGTTTTCCTTGATGACAGGAAGCAAGTCCGGATTTGCCTCAACCGAGATCACGTGACGCGCGCCCGCAGCGCGGGCAGCCACGACGCTGACAAACCCCAGACCTGCACCAAGTTCGAGTATGTTCTGCCCGGGCTTCACGCGCATGGCCACGGCGCGGGCCTCATGCGCCTCATAGCTGCCCGAGGCAAGCTTGCCTTCAATCCGATCATTTAGCAGGTGCCTCGGCACACTAAGCTTGATGCCATCCACTGTATAGTTAGCCATTTTAGCGCCCTGCCCTGTCGCGTCGCGTTTGTTGATTCACGGCACCCATCCGCGTAGACCATCCTCAACACTTTCAGGACAACGGCAATGCTGCTTTTCGTGGGTCTGGGAAATCCGGGCGATAAATACTCCAAGAACAGACATAACATAGGCTTCATGGCGCTTGACCGGATTGCCAATGATCACGGCTTTGGTCCATGGAAGGGTAAGTTTCAGGGGGCAATAGCCGAGGGCCGGCTTGGTCCGGAGAAAGTTCTGTTGCTGAAACCGGAAACATTCATGAACCTATCTGGCCAATCCGTCGGAGAGGCCATGCGATTCTACAAGCTTACGCCGGAGGATGTGACGGTCTTTCACGATGAGCTTGATCTGGCACCCGGCAAATGCCGCGTCAAAGAAGGCGGCGGGCACGCCGGGCATAATGGCCTGCGCTCGATCCATCAACATATTGGCGAAAGCTATCAACGCGTGCGCTTGGGGATTGGGCATCCGGGGCAAAAGGATTTGGTCGCCCGCTACGTCTTGCAGGATTTCGCAAAATCGGATGCGGATTGGCTAGAGGCACTTTTTTCAGGCATCTCAAAGGGTGCGCCCCAGCTAAGCGGCGGACGCAAAGACCGTTTTCTCAACGCCGTTGCGGAAAGCATCGCAACAGTAAGCGCCCCCAAAAGGCCGGAAAAACCGGAACCCTCTTCGGAACCTAAAAAACACACAAACTCATCAAATTACAAAGAGGATGATCGATCACCCTTGCAGAGGTTGCTTGACAAGTTCAAATAGAACACTGGGCGAGTTTTGCTCTTTTTGAGTGAATTTTAGTATTTGGTGAGAGGCGTAGACTGTGAGAAACGCGGTAAGCTGGTCTAAGCGAATTCTGATTTTTTCAGTTCTGGCATTGATGCTCGTTGCCGTTCTGATGCGGGATGAAATTCACCGCCTTGTCGCCGTCAACACGCTCTTCGAAAAAGACAAGATCGTCAAAAATTTCTCGTCACTTGATGAAGCCTTTGACTCGCAAAAGATTTCGCGTGGGACTGGCGGGGTTTCCGAGCTGGCCAAGGGAGAGCCTCTTGAGCTGGCGGAGGACGTCACGCGCTGGATTGCAGATCGCACCGTCACGTCGCTTCTTATCCTGCACAAAGGTCAGATTGTGCATGAAAGTTACCATCTGGACACAAAGCCTGAGGATTTGAGGATCGGCTGGGCTCTGTCGAAACCGTATATCTCGGCCTTGGTCGGTGTGCTACTCAAGGATGGCACAATTGGATCACTTGATGATCTGGCGGTCCAATATGTCCCGTCGTTGAGGAACACCGCATATGAAGGAGCACGGATTACCGACCTTTTGCAGATGACCAGCGGGGTGGCGTTCAGCGAAAAATATCTGGACTACGACTCCGACATCAACCGGATGGGCCGCGAGCTTGCCCTAGGCGGAGAGCTGGACGGTTTCGCCGCAAGCCTGACGGGTAAGCGCTCTGAGCCGGGTGAGGATTGGCAGTATGTCTCAATAGATGCACATGTGCTCTCCATGGTCCTGCGCTCGGCCAGCGGAAAAACCATGGCCGATCTGCTTTCTGACAAGATCATCCGGCCATTGGGGCTAGAGATGGAACCTTATGTCTTGTCTGATGCCAGCGGCACGGCTTTCACGATGGGCGGGCTCAACAAGACAACGCGGGACTTTGCGCGTTTCGCGCTTTTGTACCAAGAGATGGGACAGTATTTCGGCAATCAAATCGTTCCCAAAGACTGGGTCACTGTTTCGACCAAACCTCAGGCGCCGACGCAACCGGGCGAAATGGGATACGGATACCACTGGTGGGTCCCCAAGAACGCCGAGCCGGGACAGTTCTTCGCCAGCGGGATCTATGGACAGTACATTTTTGTCGACCAAAATCGGGATGTCGTGATCGTCTCGACGGCGGCAGACCTGAGTTTTGAAGAGGCAGGCGTGAACGAGGCGAATATCAAACTCTTTCAAGAGATTGCCCGCTCGCTCTGAGCCAACTTGCCCGTCGCGCCGCGTTTGTGCAGGATGCAGGCAGTCAGAGTCACGCGAGATACCCACCATGAGCTTTATCGCCATGAACCGTTTTCAGGTAAAGATCGGGGCCGAGCAGGCCTTTGAGGAGATGTGGCGCTCTCGCGAAAGCCGCCTGAAGGAAACGCCTGGGTTCGAGGAATTTCGACTGCTCAAGGGTCCGGTCGGCGACGGGTTTTGCCTTTATTCGAGCCATGTCGTTTGGGCAAGCCGGGAAGCTTTCGAGGCCTGGACAAAGTCGCAGAACTTTCGTGATGCACATAAGGATGCGGGTAAATCGAAGACACAGGATGCGCTGATGGGCCCGCCCCAATTTGAAGGGTTTGAAACGATATTGCACGAGGTTTGATCTGATGAGCTTGAAAATGGAAACCTCGGTGAATGTCCTTGGCGGCCAGCTTGAAATTTGCGGGATGGATCCTGTCACTGGATTCTTTCGCGATGGCCATTGCAACACATGCCCTGAGGATCGTGGCAGCCATACCGTGTGCGCCCAGATGACCGCAGAGTTTTTGGCCTTCTCAAAATACGTCGGCAATGACCTGAGCACGCCAAGACCGGAATTCGGATTTGTGGGGCTTAACCCCGGTGATCGATGGTGCCTTTGCGCCGCTCGATTTCTACAGGCTCACGACGAGGGCTGTGCGCCGAAGGTCCGGCTTGAGGCAACGCATGCGCGGGCTCTGGATATCGTGCCAATAGACGTTTTGAAACAACACGCAGCCGACGCCGAGGGATAATGATGGCAACTGTTTCACTGATCTCCGATGACGATGCGGGACCTGAAGTGCGCGCTGTTTTCGACGACATCCGCGCCACGCGCGGCGGCGATTTCATCAACAATTTCTGGCGGGCGCTGGCACATGATCCGGCGTTGCTCAAGGTGACATGGGACCGACTGAAGGTGGTCATGGGGCCGGGTGAGATTGACCCGCTGACCAAGGAAATGATCTACATTGCCGTGTCGGTTGCAAATGCATGCGAATATTGCGCGCACTCTCACACAGCGGCGGCCAAAGCCAAAGGCATGACAGCGGCACAGCATGGTGAGCTTCTGAGCGTGATCGGAATGGCCAGCCAAACCAATGCGCTTGCCACAGCGCTTCAGGTGCCAGTGGATGAGGCGTTCAAGGCTTAAACAAAAAAAGGCCGCCGGAGCTCGGCGACCTTTTTGATTTTAATGCCGTCTATTTTGTCAGACGCGCTTCTTACGAAAGACCACGAGGCTTCCAAGCGCTGCAAGCAACATCCAAGCAGCCGCAGGAAGCGGTACGCCTGAAGGTGGCGGAGGCGGCGGTGGCGTGCCGTCGCCCTTGTACCACGCATTGATGTGCGAGAAGTCCGATGTCGCGGACGCTGGGCCAAGCGTATTCCAGGTCCCAGATAACGACTTGGAAAGATCAAGCACGTAGAAGGCAAATGACTGTGCCTGCTTCAGGGCCAATGCCAAATGGGTGAAACCACCTGTGTTGGTAATCGACCAACTATTACCCATCAGCGTCAAATCGATCTGACCGTCGCCGGGGCCACCCCCGACGGAGTCTCCTAACGTCCAGCCATTCTGGGCCCCATAGCCCATTGAACCTTCGTCATTGCCTGATCCGCATCCCGTGGGCGACAAGATCATACCATCTTGAGTAGCAAAATACTGAACATCGCCACAGGTCGTCGCAGAGGCTGAGCCACTGATCACACCCATAGCGACTACGGCGGCCAATAGAATCGCAGAGACTCTGCGCAACATAAACACCATCACCGTTCCCTCTTATTTAGATCAACACATTGTTTTCATTTAATTTAATCAAGGTCACTCGATACTAATTTTCACGCTACCACATTTTCGCCACATTTCAAAATATCGTGAGTTTTCCTTCTGGGAACAATTTGTTTCACGTATTGAAACAAAGCAGGGCCGCAGAGCCTCAGGTGACCAATTTTCTTCATGAGAAACCCGGCCCGAGGTTTCCCCCGGGCCGGGCCAGTTTCAGTCGCGCAGACGCACGAGATCGGTCATCAGACCTTCGGTACCGTTGTGGACCGTCAGCCGTTCGACCTTACCGGCGATGCTTTCCAGCGCCTCAAGTTCTTTGAGCCGCAGCATCACTGGGTTCTCGGCCATCACCTTGGCGGTGTTCAGAAGCGAGCGCGTTGCGTTCGTTTCTTCCCGACGCCGGATGACGTTGGCCTCAGCTTCCTTTTCAGCCGCAACCACGGCTGTCAGGATCTCGCGCATCTCACCGGGCAGGATCACGTCCTTGAGCGCGATCTCACCCACCTCGAGACCGATCCGTGCCATCTCGGCACGCACGGTTTTCGCGGCCTCGGCATCAACTGTCACTTTTTCGGCCAGAAGCCGGTCAAGTGTCAGCGCACCAAGGGTTTTCCGAAACGCCAGTTGCAGCGCACGGTGCAGGGCTTCCTCAAAATCCTTGACCGCACCAACAGCACGTTCGGGGTCGATGACCCGGTAATCCGCGGTCAGGTTCACCCGGATCGTCACCCGGTCTTTGGTTAGGATTTCCTGACCGGTGACCTCATGGGTTCGCGAGCGCAGATCGACCTGCTTGACCGCGACGTGTCGGCCCACTTTCCAGAAGGCGTGCGTGCCCGGCTCAAGCCGGCCCATCAGCACACCATCCACAGTGAGCATACCCACGTGCCCCTCGGCCACTTCCGTGGCGTTGAAGTTCGTGGTCAGACCCGTGCGCGTCAGACGCCGTGCGAGTGCCGTCGGCAGTTCCAGCGTGTCGGTCAGCGCATGACGCTCGACCGTCCAGGGACCAGCAACCGTCCACAGAACCAGCCGGGTGTCCGGCAGGAGCACCTCGTAAGGCACGCCTTCGCGCAGGATCACGGCCACTTCATCGGCCTCGGCACGGACCTCGGTCAGGTGCGCCTCGGCCAGATCGGGACGCTCCCGAAACAGCACACGCGCATAGGGCGAGGTGAAACGGAGACGCTCGATATTGTGAACCTCGCGCACGGTGTCGCGCGCCTTCAGGCGATGCTCGCCCGGTCCGAGGATATCGGTGATCCGGCCTTTGGTCAGCACGAGCATCCGCTCGGTTTCCATTAGCGTGACACGGTCATGACCGGTCAGCCGGTCCAGTGTTCGGGTCAGTATATGAGTCATCTTTCGTCTCCTTTTCGTCTTGTCCTATCGTCGTCGCAAAGCGATAACTCCTTTTGGTTTTCAATGTGTTGGACCGGAATGGTCACAGGTGTGAATGCCTGCATCTCAGCAAGCGGAATGAAAGGCCCGAGGCCGCCCCGCGCCATGATCCCACGCGGGAGGTGAGAGAGCGGGCGCATGGTGCGACCAGCGCGTAGGCCGGGGTTAACCCCGGCTTACGGGAAGGTGCACGATGCCACCATCATCTCCGCTCCGGCGTGAAACCAGAGCAGCGGCGATCCTTCGTGATCCCCTTGTCCGAAGACAAAGAGACCCCTCCGGATCCCCCTGCTGAGGCAACCCCGGACCCAAATTAGAGCCGTTTTTCTACGGCGTGAGGGGAGTCGAACCCCGAGATCTCTCGATCTTTTTCCCGAGTGCAAATGGCAGGACTCGAACCTGCTACACCTTGATTAACAGTCAAGTGCTCTAACCAAATGAGCTACATTTGAAATTGGCATGGAAAGCCAACCCCTGATCGTTCTTCGCGGCCCTGGCATACGGGGTTCGGCAAGGCCGCCCGCACCGGGTGAGAATGATAACCTCAGCCCGCTAGGGTCCGATCCGTGTGATCGGGAGGCAGGTGATAGGCCGAGCAGGGTGAGTCGTCCTACGAGGTTTTATACCCGCCCAAAACAGTCGTGATCTTTGCGCAACAATATTTCGAGGTTAGGTAATATTTGGAAAGGCAAAAGAGCGAGCTTTTCGCGCTGCGCACATTCTCGCGGCTCGCCACGAAACATTTTTTGCCGAAGTCCCGGCGTCCCAGCCGGGACCTCTGAGCACATTCAGACGAGGAGGTCCCGGATCACGTCCGGGACTGCGCCTTTCCTACTCCCGTTCGTCCATTTCAAAGCCCAAGTGGCGCGCGACAGTGAAGATGTCCTTGTCGCCTCGGCCGCACATGTTCATGCAGATGATGTGATCGGCGGGCAGGTCCGGTGCGATTTTCATCACATGGGCCAGTGCATGGCACGGCTCAAGCGCGGGGATGATGCCCTCGGTCTCGCAGGAGAACTTGAACGCCTCAAGCGCTTCCTTGTCGGTGATCGACACGTAATCGGCCCGGCCAATATCGTGAAGCCAGGAATGCTCTGGCCCGATGCCCGGATAATCGAGACCGGCGGAGATGGAATAGCCTTCGAGGATCTGTCCATCGTCATCCTGCAATAGATAGGTGCGGTTGCCATGCAGCACGCCGGGGCGACCGCCGGTGAGAGAGGCGCAATGCTCCATCTTCTGGTTCACGCCTTTTCCACCTGCCTCAACGCCAATGATCTTGACCTCTTTGTCATCAAGGAACGGATAGAAAAGGCCCATGGCGTTCGAGCCGCCGCCGATGGCCGCAATGATCGTGTCGGGCAGACGGCCCTCGGCCTCCTGCATCTGGGCCTTGGCCTCTTTGCCGATGATCTGCTGAAAATCACGCACCATCGCCGGGTATGGGTGCGGGCCCGCGACCGTGCCGATGCAGTAAAATGTGTCGCGCACATTGGTCACCCAGTCGCGCAGCGCATCGTTCATGGCATCCTTCAGCGTGCCTCGGCCAGAGGTCACAGGGATCACCTCAGCCCCCAGAAGGCGCATGCGGAAGACATTGGGCTTTTGGCGCTCCACATCATGCGCGCCCATATAGACCACGCATTTCAGCCCGAACTTGGCGCAAACCGTGGCCGTGGCCACACCGTGCTGGCCCGCGCCAGTTTCGGCGATAATCCGGGTCTTGCCCATACGGCGGGCCAGAAGGATCTGACCCAGCACGTTGTTGATCTTATGCGCACCGGTGTGATTGAGTTCGTCACGCTTGAGGTAAATCTTGGCACCGCCCAGGCGCTCTGTCATGCCTTCGGCAAAGTAGAGCGGGCTGGGTCGGCCCACGTAATGCTTCCAAAGATGATCCATCTCATCCCAGAAGGACTGATCAGTCTTGGCAAACTCATACTGCTTTTCCAACTCGAGGATCAGCGGCATCAGCGTTTCCGACACGAACCGCCCGCCGAACTGACCGAAGCGGCCTTTTTCGTCAGGTCCCGTCATGAAAGAGTTGAACAGATCATTCATCGCGCATGTCCCTTTATCTCACCCGCCACTGAATATGGGAGGGTTTGGGGATTTTCCAGTCAAAAGGCGTGCGGCATTTCGCAGATAAGGCTTGGCAAATGGCCACGAGGTCCGCAAGCTGAAACAATGCGTGGTCTGGCCCTTCTCTTTGGTCTTCTCGCGGGCGGTGCTTTCGCCAGCGACGGGTGCGAGGATATCTGGTTCACCCGCAACCTGATCTTTGATCGGGCGGGCTATTGCTTTGGATCGAAACTGGGACAGGCGTTGTTCAACAATGCCGATTGTATCGGGACATCTGTGACGATCGCACCGGATCAAAAGAGGATCGTGGATGAAATCCGCGCCCTTGAGGCACAGCATGGTTGTCAGGTCGACACAAGTCGCGCGGGATTGGCGTTGATTGACATGGCCATCCGAAGGCAGTTGCGCGATCTGCCAATCCGCGATGAGTTTGAATCGGGGTGTCTTGGCTGGTTGGGGCCTGTGATGCCTTTGCATGCAGGTCATGACAACAGCTCGGCGGTGATTGGGCGGATCGAGCCGGGCGATTACATCCTCTATTCGCATCTCGGCCGAGCCGGATGGAGCTATGTTACAACACATACGGGCAACTGGGCTTCATTCAAAAGCGGTGGCTGGATGCAACAGACCAGCGTGACCGATGCGTCCTGCGCCCAATGGGCGGGCTAATCCAGCGGCAGTTTGAAACCGGTATGTGACGCGACAAAGCCCATGCGTTCGTAAAAGCGGTGCGTGTCGGTGCGCGTGTTGTTCATGGTAAGTTGCATCAGACTGCACTTGGCCGCGCGAGCACGCGCGATCATGTCCTCCACCATATCTGCGCCGATCCCCTGCCCGCGCAGAGCGCTGGCCACCCGCACGCTTTCGATCTGCGCCCGGCGGGCCGCGCGCAGAGACAGACCCCTGATGAAGGTGATCTGGTAGGTGGCAACCACGCGGTGCAAATCATCCTCCCCGACAATCAGGTGGTTGTTGCCTTCGGACTGCATCGCGGCAAAGGCCGCCTGGTAGTGACCCAGGTCAGCGCCTTCGCGCGCTTGGCCCAGCATATCGTCCTGCAACAGGGACAAAACCGCCGGAACGTCCGCTTCTGTGGCCTTGCGAAAGGTGATCACGCGAGGGCCGCCTCGACGAAGGCGCGCATCTTCGCGTGATCCTTGACGCCCGGCGCGCTTTCCAGAGCCGAAGACAGATCAAGCTGTTTTGCGCCTGTGCGCCGAATGGCCTCGGCGACGTTGTCGATGGTCAGGCCACCAGCAAGCATCCACGGCACGCTCCAACGGCGCCCTGCGATCAGGGTCCAGTCAAACGCAACCGCGTTGCCGCCTGGTCGCGTTGCATCCTTGGGTGGTTTTGTGTCGAGAAGAATTTGGTCCGCAACTTCGCTATAGGTGTCAATCGCGGCCAGATCGGTTTCATCAGCCACACCCACCGCCTTCATCACAGGCAATCCGTAGCGCTTTTTGACTTCGATCACGCGATCGGGGCTTTCATGGCCATGAAGCTGGATCATATCCAGCGGCACCTGATCGGTCAGACGGTCGAGGGTTGCGTTATCGGGATCGACGACAAGGCCGACTTTGGCAAGTCCAAGGGGCGCCGCCAATGCCATCTCCCGCGCGTGCTCCAGTGTCACGTAACGCGGCGATTTGGGAAAAAACACAAAGCCGACATAGGCCGCGCCGGCCTCTGCGGCCACAACGACGTCCTCGGGCCGGGTCAGCCCGCATAGTTTCACTTTGACATCCCTAGGCATGATCCGAGGCTTAGCTAGCCTCGTCCAGAAGGGCAAGCACCTCGTCTTTGCCTTCGTGCTTCTCGCCCTTCAGCCTTGCGATTTCGGCTCGCAGATTGGCCATCTCCCGCGCCTGGCGGGCCGCGGCAGCCCGCTCGCCTGCCTCGCGGATCCACTCCCAGATGAACCCAACAATGAGCCCAGCCAGTATGCCTCCGAAGATCACAACGAAGAGCGGTATCTGGTAAGACGGGTTGAGCGCCGCAAGGCCCGAGAGCTCCGCAGGCAGAACTTTCAGCTCAACAACCTGGCGATTGGCCAGCGCAATCAAAACCAGCGCCAGACCGAACACAGCGATCGACGCATAGCGGATGTAACGCATTATGCTTTTCCGTTCAGCCGTTCGCGCAGCAACTTGCCCGCTTTAAAAAACGGCACATGCTTCTCTTCAACCGGAACCGATTCTCCGGTGCGCGGATTGCGACCCGTGCGCGCATCACGCTTCTTCACCGAAAACGCGCCGAAGCCGCGTAACTCGACGCGATGCCCCTTGGCCATGGCTCCGGTGATCTCATTGAAGAACGTGTTCACGATGCGCTCGACGTCGCGCTGATAGAGATGCGGGTTTTCGTCAGCGATCTTTTGAATAAGTTCTGATCGGATCATCGGTCCCCCCAAAGTTTGTTATTGCAGCAGCTTAGCATCTATGTGCTCGGCAAAAGTATAGATGGAAAACACCGATGCTGAAAACGGAAAGCCAAGCCAATTAGCGGAAATAAGGGGGAAAATCCGCCCAACCCGCCGGTTTGCGCGACCATTTCCCAAATTATTGAGACGTGGCGGGTTGTCGCACCTGTCTTTTGCAACGCAGCAAAGCCATTGATTCGGATGAGAAATGGCGGGCATGAACGCCGTCGCACCCTACCCACAGAACCTGGTGAAACGTCCAGATTTTGGCAAACGTCAAGGCCCGGCTCTCCGCGGACGAAGCAGCCGTTCCGGACTTTCAGCGATGAGCCGCGCGATGGCTAGACCGCGGGATGGCGATCGACCGAATTTCGTCGCAGTTTATGTCAGTCAAATCCGCAAGTTCTTTGATCGACGCACCCACATTGAACCGTCGCCAGCCCCGGGGGGCGATGTCGTCCATTGGGCTCGGACAAATGGCGCCTCAATCAACGACCGATCGCGCGGCGGCCTGCGGCCTTGATTCTGCGCAAGGGGTTGCACTTCGGTCTCAGAGCAGACGTCTGGTAGCTAAGCGGACTTTGCTGCCGTTCGGCCACCTTTCCCAAAGGTCTGCTTTTTTGATCTCGTGGTGAAATATGTTTAGAATTCTGCCCCATCATTTATTCTAATGGGGTAAGCCATGTCTGATCCTTATTCTGATCTTGGAGCGCAAGAGCCCGCGCTGCAGGAACGGATTGCCGCGGCGATGGAAGCCCGCTGTCTTGAGCCTGCGCAAGTAGCCATTCGCAAAGCCTATTTGAATGACTTAGAGCTTCCGAGCAATGCACGTGCGTTGGAACTGGGGTCCGGCACAGGCCATGTAACCAAAGACCTACTGGACCTTGCTGGCGCAGAATTTGCGCACGGGCTCGAACCTTCGCCTGTGATGGTGGCACGGGCAAAAAAGTGCTTTGGAGATGATGCGCGGCTCAGCTTCGAAATAGGCGATGCAAAGAACACTGGTTTTGAAGACGCCTCATTCGACCTTGTTTTGATGCATACCTTGCTGTGCCATGTTCCGGGCCCCGAAGAGGTGGTTCAAGAAGCGTTCCGTATCCTGAAGCCGGGCGGCGTGTTGGCGATCTGTGACGGCGATTACGATACCGCCACCGCGCAGATTGCAGACTTCGACCCGCTGGATCAACTTGTCCGGTTCATGATCAATCAAAACGTCACCAACCTTTGGATTATGCGACAAGTTTCCGGCATGCTTGCCGAAGCTGGTTTTCAACTTGGGGCGCGTAGAGGGCATGGATACGTCGCCGAAGAAGAAGCTACGTACTTCCTGACTGTCATTGACCGTGGCGCAGACCGTATGGTCGAAGAGCGCGTGCTTTTTCCTGAAACTGCGGAGGCATTGAAGACAGAAGCAAGACGCCGGGTCTCTGAAAACACCTTCTTCGGTTTTATGTCTTACGTGAGCCAGATTGCGACGAAGCCTGGAGGAAACTGAGCGCAAGCGAAGACCGGCCATTCGTTCGCCGCGCAGCATCATGCACTTTGAGCTCAAAGCGGCCATTTGAGGGCGGATTGAGCATCCGCAGCATTGACGATCTCACTTGACAGTCGTCCACATAAGAAAGGCCCCACCAGTTGGCAGGGCCTTTCCAATAACTTTTCGCCCAGAGGCTTATTTGTCCTCGTCGCCTTTCAGCGCAGCGCCGAGAATATCACCGAGCGATGCACCCGAGTCCGAGCTGCCATACTGTTCGACAGCTTCTTTCTCTTCGGCGATTTCACGCGCCTTGATCGACAGGCCAAGACGGCGGGTCTTGCTGTCGACATTGGTGACACGAACGTCAACCTTGTCGCCAACTGAGAAGCGGTCCGGCCGCTGTTCGGCACGATCACGGGACAGGTCGGAGCGGCGAATGAAGGATTTCATGCCTTCGTATTCCACTTCGACACCGCCATCTTCGATGGCTGTCACTTCGACGGTGATCACCGAGCCGCGTTTCACGCCGCCCACGGCTTCGGCGAACTTGTCGCCTCCCAGTGCCTTGATCGACAGCGAGATGCGTTCTTTCTCGACATCCACTTCCGAGACAACCGCCTGAACGACATCGCCTTTCTTGTAGCTCTGGATGGCGTCTTCGCCACGCTCGTCCCAGCTTAGGTCGCTAAGGTGAACCATCCCGTCGATATCGCCATCAAGACCGATGAAGAGACCGAATTCGGTGATGTTCTTGACTTCTCCCTCGACTTCAGTGCCCTCGGGGTGGGTTTCTGCAAACACCTCCCATGGGTTGCGCATGGTCTGTTTAAGGCCAAGCGAAACACGGCGTTTTGCACCGTCGATCTCAAGCACCATGACTTCGACTTCCTGAGAGGTCGAGACGATTTTGCCAGGATGCACGTTCTTCTTGGTCCAGGACATTTCAGAGACGTGCACGAGGCCCTCAACACCGGGCTCCAGCTCAACAAAGGCACCGTAATCGGTGATGTTGGTCACGCGACCGGTATGTGTGCTTTCCAGCGGATACTTGGCGGCCACCAGATCCCATGGATCTTCCTGCAGCTGCTTCATGCCCAGTGAAATGCGGTGGGTTTCCTTGTTGATCTTGATGACCTGCACATTGACGGTTTCACCAATATTAAGGATTTCCGACGGATGGTTGACCCGACGCCATGCCATGTCGGTGACGTGCAGAAGGCCGTCAACACCGCCCAGATCCACGAAGGCACCATATTCGGTGATGTTCTTGACCACACCTTCCACAGCCTGCCCTTCGGTGAGGTTGCCGATGACTTCGGCGCGCTGTTCGGCGCGGCTTTCTTCCAGGATCGCGCGGCGGGAGACAACGATGTTGCCACGGCGGCGGTCCATTTTCAGAATCTGGAACGGTTGCTTGAGACCCATCAGCGGGCCGGCATCGCGCACGGGGCGCACATCCACTTGCGAGCCGGGCAGGAAGGCCACGGCACCGCCAAGATCGACCGTAAAGCCGCCTTTGACCCGGCCAAAGATCGCGCCTTCGACACGGGCGTCATCGGCATAGGCTTTTTCCAGACGATCCCAGGCTTCTTCGCGGCGGGCCATCTCGCGCGAGATAACGGCCTCGCCACGGGCGTTCTCTGCGGCACGCAGGAAGACCTCCACCTCATCGCCAACGGCGATTTCAGGGGCTTCTCCGGGATTTGCGAATTCTTTCAGTTCAACGCGGCCTTCCATTTTGTAGCCGACGTCGATGATGGCTTGGCCCGCTTCAATCGCGATGACCTTGCCTTTGACAACAGTGCCCTCTTCGGGCGTGTCCATTTCGAGGCTTTCATTCAGGAGGGCCTCGAACTCCTCCATTGATGCGTTTTGTGCCATGTGGCGTTTCAATCCTAACGTTTCATTGTTTCTGGCCGCGCGGTTGGATCCGCCGGTCTGGGTTGGTGCCCTGCCTCTTTGGTACCAGAGGGCAGCACGGTTTCATTGGTCAGACGGGCCGCGTTTCGCAAAACTTCGCAAAACAAAGAGGGCCGGACTATCCCGACCCTGCTCGATCTCATATGCTTCGCGGCGGTTTCCGCCTTGTCGACGGGGGCGCTATAGCCCGCAGGCTCAGGTTAATCAAGGGCAAATCCCTTGTCTCATTGGCATAGTCCTGCCAACCCCGCCTTCAGATCTGATGCTTTTTTGAAACCTCAGCGCAGGCCGCCTCCACAGCCTCTTCAATGCTTAGATCCGTGGTATCGATCAAGATGGCATCTTGGGCTGGTTTCAAAGGGGCCGTCGCGCGAGCGCTGTCCTGTGCATCGCGCGCCTGCAAATCCCGCAAAACCGTTTCGAAATCTGTCTCATGCCCCTTCGCCAGAAGCTCGACCAGCCGTCTGCGAGCGCGCACTTCGTCTTTTGCGATCACGTAGAGCTTCACATCAGCCTCCGGACAAATGACGGTTCCGATATCGCGCCCGTCAAGCACCGCGCCACCTGCCCGGCGCGCAAAGGCGCGTTGAAAGTCGATCAAGGCGGCGCGCACTTCCGGAATAGCGGCAACCCGGCTGGCAGCCTGGGCGACATCCGGCGTGCGCAGATTGTCGGCTTCCAGGTCTTCGGGCTTCAAGGACATTGCAGCAGAAAGCGGGTCCGTCCCGTCAAGCGTTCGCAGGCCCGTCGCGCGGTAGAGCAGCCCGGTGTCTAGATGCGCAAACCCAAAACGCTCAGCGACCGCCCGGGAAATCGTTCCCTTGCCCGAAGCTGCGGGTCCGTCAATGGCAATGGTGAGGGCCATCTGGCGCTCCTTATTCCTGACCTTTCGTGTGGTCTGACGTCTTATCAGGAGCCGAACACGGGTGAAAACAGATTGTTTCCAAGAAAACGCACCGTCGTATAAGGCGAGATTGCCACAGTTTCAAAGGGTTTGATTAGGTCGCTGCCGGAAACAGTCGCACCTATTTTTTCTCAAGATGGCGAAATCTCAGGCTGAACTGTTCAACAAACGTGAACAGCGTCGCGATCAGGCCACCTGGCTTGTTAACGATCTCGTAACGGGTTTGACGGCATGATGGCAAACTCCCCCTAATTCGGCCTCAGTCTTTGCCGAAACGAGTACCAACGAACCCGTAACTTTAACCAGTGTGACAATTCTCATGATCTGCTCGAACCCGCATTCGACATTCGATGTTCACCTCACGCCCGTCCCCGGCAGCCGACGTTGCCGCGCCATGCGTCTTATGTCGCGATGGTGGGACAGCCGTCTGTTATCTTTTTTGCCTTTGCTGGAACTGGCGGTACTTCTGGCGCTGACCATGGTTTGTTGTGCAGGCATGATCGTGACCTGACCCCTGCAGAACTGACTTCGATAATTTCGGAGGTTATGGAGCGGGTAGCGGGAATCGAACCCGCGCGTTCAGCTTGGGAACCATAAGTGATCCTTTGAAACCGCCTTATTTTGTGGGCGCAATTGAGGTCGCGTCAGTAATTTGTCAGTAAGTGACCTCATGCGTCGCGCCGGTCGGGCGGCCCGCATCCGCCGATCCCGTCTCGAGTAAGGCGGTCCCGTTGCCCGATATTCCCCCCACGATGCCCTCGACGATCACGCATCCGCTATCACGCAGTAGTATCGAGTTCACAGTCCCAGAGACGTGAGCTACACCGCTCACCTCCAACCTCTGCACGGTTCCCGAGATGTGTGCTGTGCCCCCTTGTTCCACGATCACTCGGTCAGCGATGCCGGATACCGAGAGCGACCCACCCGAGAGTACTTGCGCGCCCTCCGAGATGCCCGACCGCGAGCGGTAAGTGCCGATCACTTGGAAGGGCGTGCTGCCGGTATTCACGGTCACCCCTGCGCAGTCCCCATAGGCTCTCCCGTTCACAATGTTGCAAGCGGCAGACGCGCCCGTGGCGAGAGATGTAGACAGGAGAGAGAGGAGGAGGAGGAAAAGGCGCATGTTTGAACCAAGATGGAGCATTAGGCCAGCACTTTCAAAAACCGATCCAGTCCGAAACCTGCGAGATCACTAGGATTATCACAACGAATATGGCCGCTTGGTAGAATGCATCCACGCGACCGCGGATGCCTTGCACGTCTTTGGACAGCCGAGCGACTGTTTTTTCCATGTCGCGTCCGACGGGCTCCAAGTCATCCGGTTCGAGATAGTCTTCATCGTCCGGCTCGTCGCGGCGCGCGGCCATCCTAGTGTCTAGCGTCGGCGACCATTCGAGTACGACCTCCTGCAGTCTTGCACTCGTCTTTCCGCTGGCACCTTTCGGGTTGCCCCTAGCACTTTCGCCTTCGTCCGCGCATAGGATCGCGTAGTTGTATTTGTGACCGCGGATATCTGCACCAAGACTCTCGTAACCGAACTCGTAGACGTCAGCGAGAATCTCCATTCGCGCAGAACGGATGGTGCCCTCCTTAATCGCAGTCACAAGTTCGTCGAACTTCTCTTGCGAAAGGAAAACTGACGCAAAAATCTGTGACTCGTGATAGTACTCGCCCGCGCTGTGGCAATGGATCGAGCCGATCTCGTCCTTCATCCAGCCTTCGTCGGGTTTGTCGTCGTCCTCACCGATAATGGACAAGGTATCGACCTTTGCCGTTTCCTGTAGGTTCTTAAGCGGGACAGGGTGAATTTCCACATGGAGTTTCGTAAATGTCTCGTTCTCATTCTCGTCGAGCGTGATGGCGTGCAGGCGGCAGTTGTCTAACTCGCCAAGTCCAGTGATAGACTCATATGTTAAAAACCCAGCTTCTTGCTCAGGCTCTCTGTGTCGTTCGATCTCCCAAGACATGGTATTGAGTACCGACAACCTCTCGACTTGCATGTTGAGACGGTTCGGTTTCTTTTCGGACTCAACCTCGTCTTTTTTGCCTTTGTACTCGCGCGGATAGATGAGCGTCGTTCCGTCCTTAATCTTCCAATCTGATGTATCTTTGAAATCGCTCATAAACGAACGCTAACGCGTTGAAGATCGGAAAGAAAGGAGCTTGGAGCGGGTAGCGGGAATCGAACCCGCGCGTTCAGCTTGGGAAGCTGACAGGCTACCATTACATCATACCCGCCGCGCGGCTTACCATTAGGTTACGTGCCAAAAAGCGTCAACATGCTGACTTGGCCTCTTCTTACGACGACATCTGCCGTCTTAATCCATGGTGACCATCGGTTCGGCCTGCCGACCCTTGAGAAACGACCATATGGAGCGCGTGACCTGATTCAAATTGTTAGCGTTCCGATACAAACGGATGTCCAGCTCAACGTCCCAGTCCGGGTCGCCAATGCGCACCAGCAGCTTGTTCTCAAGATCCGGCTGCACAAGACTTTGCGACAGCCAAGCGACGCCATCGCCAGACCGCGCGCGGATCCGCAAGGCGCCACCCATTGAGTTCTCGTAGACAGTGCGCAGCCGGTGCGTCAGACCTTGCGAAAGGAGGATCGGTTTGAGCTGTGCTCCGATGGGCGTTGAGTCCCCGTATTCCAGAAAGGGTGTCTCGACATCGGGATTGTCGAAATCGAACATCGGCGTGCCATCCATTTTGGGTTTACACACCGGGATCAGTTTATCCGACCCGATCAGAATGGACTCGGCGCTTGAATCATATTCGATACTGCGGTGTTGGTAGGCGATCACGAAATCCACCTCGCCTTTTTTCAAGACACGCAGGCAATTGGGCAGGTCATCTGCTCGCAGGCTTGATAGGACCGGGCCATAAGCGTCTTCAAAGGCCTGAAGCCATGCAGGATAGAACCGCCAGCTGATCGAATGCTGCGCGGCAAATGTCGTCACGTATCGGTCAGGCAGCAATTGCGCCTCGCGGATCTGGTTTCGCTCTGATTCAATGCGTGACAGAGCTTGCATCCCGGCTTCAAGAATTTGCGCCCCCGATTCCGTCAGGCTGACTGGTTGTCGGCTTCGGTCTACGAGGGTCGTTCCAACCCAGGTCTCAAGGGCCTTAATCCGCCGGCTGAACGCCGGCTGGCTTAAGTTGACCTGCATCGCCGCGCGCGAAAAGTTCCCCGTCTGCTTCAGACGATCAAGGTCTCGAAAAAGGGAAATATCCATGCCAACACCCGATCATGCAAGTTTTGCATAATGTCATTCAAACATAACATTGGAACATTTGGACATACTCGGTCAAGCTATCGCGGGGTAATCCAAATAAGGAATGGAAGATGGCCGACACCGAGCTTCTTAAAGAGAGCGCTATGCATATCAGCTTTGACCGTTTCCCGCGGTTCCCTCTGTGTCACCGACCAACCCCGATCGAAGCAATGCCACGCCTTTCGGAGAATCTTGGCGGACCAAAATTGTTCATCAAGCGCGATGATTGCACCGGGCTTGCCACAGGTGGCAACAAAACACGCAAGCTGGAGTTTCTGGTCGGCGAAGCGCTACGCGAGAACGCTGACATGCTCGTCACGCAAGGAGCGGTGCAGTCAAACCACGTCAGACAAACAGCGGCCGCCGCTGCCAAGGTCGGCATGAAATGTCACGTCCTTCTGGAGCGACGCGTACCCGAGCGTGATGCAAGCTATGAACAGACAGGCAATGTGTTACTCGACACGCTTTTCGGCGCAACGCATGAGTTCCGCCCCAGCGGACTTGATATGAATGCAGAAGCCGAAGCCGTGGCAGACAGTTTGCGCGCCGAAGGCCACAAGCCCTATTTCATCCCGGGCGGTGGCTCAAACGCGACTGGCGCCTTAGGATATGTCAATTGCGCGCAGGAAATCCTGGATCACACCAAAGAGACCGGCCAGATCTTTGATTGGCTCGTGATGGGCACCGGCAGCACCGGCACGCAGGCCGGTCTGGTTGCCGGTTTCCATGCCCTTGGTCACGACCTGCCCGTCATGGGCGTAAGCGTGCGGCAACCCAAGGAAAGGCAAATCAACGCGGTCCATGCGCTGACGCAGAAAACGCTTGAGAAACTCGGCGCCGAGAACATTGCAAAAGAAAAGATCCTGGTGGATGACGGCTATGTTGGCGAGGGCTACGGAATTCCCGCGGAGTCTACTTTAGAGGCAATCCATTTGACAGCGAGGCAGGAAGGCATTCTTCTTGATCCCGTGTACTCAGCGAAAGGCATGGCCGGGTTGATCGGGATGGTTCGCAATGGTTTCTTGAAGCCAACCGACAACGTGCTTTTCCTGCATACTGGCGGCGCAACAGCTCTATTCGCGTATCAGGAGCAACTCACCGCATCAATCACATGACCAGACGCCGTAAGAATCGGCGCATCCAATAACAGAGGAGAAAGAAATGACATCGAAATTGAAAACCATCGGCCTTGCGGCTGTGGTAAGTGTGCTGGCGCTGCCGGCCTTTGCCGCGGAAGAGGTGAAAATCGGCGTTCCATCCTGGACCGGAGCGCAAGCCATTGCGCATGTGCTGGGCGAGGTGGTCACATCCCGCATCGGTGGCAAGGTGGAATACGTGCCGGGCAACAACGCCACGATTTTCCAGGCGATGGATCAGGGTAAAGGCGATATCGACGTCCATCCTGACGTTTGGCTGCCCAACCAGGAAAGCTTCACCAAGAAATACGTCGATGAAGCAGGCACTGTGACGCTTTCGTCAAACCCTTATGAGGGAAACCAGGGTTTCTGCGTGACCAAAGATTTCGGCGAAGCCAACAACATCACCGATATCGCGGATCTGGGTCGTCCTGACGTGGCGGCGCTTATGGACAGCGACGGCAACGGCAAGGGTGAGATGTGGATCGGTGCGCCTGGCTGGGCCTCGGCCAACGTCAATGAAGTCAAAACCCGCGACTATGGTCTGCTCGACTTCATTGAGCCTGTTCGAGCCGAAGAAAGTGTGAAAACAGCGCGCATCAAAGACAGCATCGCCAAAGGAGAAGGCTATGCGTTCTACTGCTACAAACCACATGCCGTCTGGTTCCAGTTTGACGTGCAGATGCTGACCGAGCCCACATTTGATCCTGCAAAATACGTGATGGTTCAGCCTTCAGACGATGCCGACTGGTACGAAAAGTCAAACGTCGCCACGAAAGACGCTTTGAAGAACGTGCAAATCGCGTGGTCGAACTCTTTGGCTGATCGCTCACCTGCGATTGCCGAGTTCTTCTCGAACTTCCAGCTGACCGCTGACGATGTGAGTGCTCTTGCATTCGACATCAGCGCAAACGGCACGGATCCGGCGGATGCTGCCAAGAAGTGGATCGACGAGAACTCTGACCGCGTGGACGGTTGGCTGGGCCTCTAAGCCCAACATCAAAAAAAGTCAGCACCGGTTCCGTCCGTTGCTGACCCACCTGAGCGCTGGCGGGACAATACCCACATGACCCAAGAAGTCGTCATTGAAATTTCCAACGTCTGGAAGATTTTCGGTAACAAGCACAAAGAGGCGTTGGAAGCGATCCGATCCCGGGGCCTGACCAAGGCTGAAGTGCTGTCAGAGTTCAACGCGGTGGTTGGTGTGGCCGATGTCAGCCTTGATGTGAAGCGCGGCGAAATCTTCTGCATAATGGGCCTGTCGGGAAGTGGTAAATCCACACTGGTGCGCCATTTCAACCGTCTTTTGGAACCCACGGCTGGAAAGATCGAAATTGAAGGCACCGATGTCATGGCTTTGGGGCCAAAAGAGTTGCAGCTCTTTCGCAACCAGAAGATCGGCATGGTCTTTCAGAACTTTGCGCTGATGCCGCACCGCTCGGTTCTCGACAATGTCGCGATGCCGCTGGAAATCCGCCAAGTCGCCAAGAATGAACGCATGCGCCAGGCCGCGGCGATCCTCGACATCGTTGAGCTGGGCGCATGGGGGTCGAAGTTTGCCCATGAGCTTTCAGGCGGGATGCAACAACGCGTCGGTCTGGCACGGGCGCTTGCCGCCAACCCGGATGTTCTGCTCATGGACGAGCCGTTTTCAGCACTGGACCCGCTTATCCGGAGGCAACTGCAGGACGAGTTCATCCGGCTCAGCAAGATTTTGAAGAAGACCACGATCTTCATCACGCACGATCTGGATGAAGCGGTTAGAATCGGAGACCGCATCGCCATTATGCGTGACGGCAAGATGGTGCAGATTGGCACGGCGGAGGATATCGTCATGAACCCGGCCGACGATTATGTGGCCGATTTTGTGGCCGGTATTTCCCGCCTCAAAGTGGTTCATGCACATGCGGTGATGCAGCCGATTGAAGCGCATGTCTCTAACAAAGGGCCACTTGGTGCCGACGGCCCGCGTGTGGATGAGGCGGAAACGCTGAGCAATCTGATCAATCTCGCGATTGACGACGACAACGCCATCATCGTGCAGGCAGACGGCAAAGACGTGGGCGTCATCACCCGCGCCGATCTGCTGCGCACCGTGATCGAAGGGACAGAAGTATCATGACCGACACGACCGATCTTGGCGTCAACCCGCTTGAGGACACGGAAAGCGAAGCGGCACTGGCCTATGCCGAAGAGCGGCGCGAAAACATTCGCACCTTCGTGCGCACCAGCCCCGACTACTACATCCGGATGTTCGACAAGATTGGTGCTTCGGCCAAGTTTACTCCGACCTTCAACGCCATGGCCGGGCTTTTCGGCCCTATTTGGTTTGGGGCGCGGGGCCTTTGGAACTGGGCGCTTCCTTTTCTCATTCTCGAAGCGCTTGGGTTTGTGCAGATCGCAAGAGGCCTATTTGGTGAACTTGGCGCAGAAGCCTTAGCGCGTATCAGTTCGATCGAAGGCACGCTGGAGCTGCGCAAGAAACAGCTGGAGGCCGCTTTGGAAGAAGGGTCTGACCGTGTTGAAGGCCTGCAAAGGGCTGTCGATTCAATCGAAGCCAACATAGCAAGCTTTCGCGCTGAGGCTGAAGCAATGTCCGCTCAGGGCTTTTCGATTGCACTGACCGGCTTGGCGATATTGATTGTTGTCAAATTGGTTCAGGCCTTTATGGCCAACTGGGCGCTGGAAGCGCGTTTCTCCGACTGGCTGTCTGATCGCACGATCCGTTCTGGATTGCCTGTAACGGAAATTGTATTCAGTGCTATTTTCATGATTTTGATCGTCGCAACAGCGATGGTGCACTACAGTTTTCCGGGAAAGTTCTCGCTACTGACGGCCTTTCCAACAGACCCCAATATTCGGCTGACCGGCATCACCTGGGTTGAAGATTTCATCGCCTTCTGTGTGCGCAACAGCGAAGCCTTCTTTGACGCCCTCACCTTTGGCATTCGCGCGTTGCTCGATGCGTTGGAGGTGATCCTGGTGCAGACTCCGTGGATCGTGATCGCCAGCTTGATCATCCTTCTGACATGGCTGACGGCTGGACTGCGCACGGCGATCTATTCCGGCGCCTTCCTGGCCTATATGGGTCTGCTGGGCTTCTGGGAGGCGGCGATGACAACGCTGGCGCTTCTGGGGACAGCGGCGTGTTTGTCCATTGTCATCGGCATTCCGCTGGGCATGTTCGCTGCGCGGCGTCCACGCTTTTATGCCTTCATCCAGCCGATCATGGACTTTATGCAGACCATGCCGGCCTTCGTGTTCATGGTTCCGGTCATCGCCTTCTTCGGCGTCGGCAAACCAGCGGCCGTTGTGGTCACCATGATCTTTGGGGGCACACCCGTTGTGCGCCTGACTGTGCTTGGTCTGCGCGGCGTGCCGGAAAGCGTGCGTGAAGCAGCGATCAGCTTTGGCGCCAATAAATGGTATCTTCTGACCAAGGTCGACTTGCCACTGGCAAGCCCCTCGATCCGTGCCGGGATCAACCAGACGATTATGCTCTCGCTGGCGATGGTTGTTGTGGCCTCACTGATCGGGGCCAAAGGCCTTGGCGAAGACGTTCTGGAAGCGCTGCAATATGCCAATGTCGGACAGGGTATTCTGGCAGGCTTCTCGATCCTCTTCTGCGCAATGATCCTCGACCGGATCGTACAAGGACAACGCAAGTGACACCCCTCGTTCTCGTCCATGGCTTCATGGGCGGCAGCGATCAATGGCCGGCACAATCGGCGCTTGCGAAGGAACGGCAGATCATCGCAATTGACCTGCCGGGTTTTGGCAAACTGGCGCATCTTGACCCTATCGATCGGATTGAAGATTTTGCCGCCTGGGTGCTTGCGAAAACCAAAGAAGAAGGCGTTGAGCGTTTCGATCTTCTTGGCCACTCAATGGGTGGGATGATTGTTCAGGACATGGCCCGTCAGGCCCCTGACCGTATTCGCAAACTGATCCTTTACGGCACTGGCCCTGTTGGCATCCTGCCCGGTCGGTTCGAGCCGATTGAAACCTCGATGGAGCGTGCGCGACAGGACGGTGCCGAAGCCACGGCACGACGGATTTCCGCCACTTGGTTCTTGGAGCAGGAAACGGCTGAGGCCTATCCGGATTGCGCGGATATTGCCGCAAAAAGCAGCTTGCCTGCGATTCTGGCGGGCCTTGAGGCGATGCGGGAATGGTCTGGCGAAGCGCATCTTTCCAACATTGCATCGGACACGCTCGTGATCTGGGGAGATCAGGACCGAACCTATGCGTGGCCCCAGATCGAACGGCTTTGGAAGACCATCCCCGATGCTGGGCTTGCGGTGTTACCCGACTGTGCGCACGCTGTGCATCTTGAGCGGCCAACCCTTTTCAATCTTCTCGTCGACGAGTTCCTGCGCGGTTCCTGACTGGGTGCTCGAAGCGATTCCACCGCTTTCCGTCACGCAACCCAGAGTCGAAGGTTCTTGCAGCCTCGGACGCTTTGGATATTGTCATGGGATAGCTCGGGCCAAACGGAAGCCCAAGCGCAATCAGGGAGATCATTATGAAAACCAAAACCATTCTTGCAGCGTTGCTTATGTCAACTGTCGCTGCGGGCGCATCGGCAGAGACCCTGCGATGGGCGCGTGCAGGCGACTCGCTGACGCTTGATCCGCATGCGCAGAACGAGGGACCAACTCACACATTGGCGCACCAAATTTACGAACCATTGATCATTCGCGATCATTCCGGTGCATTCCAGGCTGCTCTGGCCACAGACTGGGCTCCGAAAGAGGGCGATCCGAATGTATGGGTGTTCAACCTGCGTCAGGGCGTGACATATCATGATGGATCGGATTTCACGGCTGAGGACGTCGTCTTCTCGATCAACCGCGCGCAGTCTGAGAATTCGGCGATGAAAGAGCTCTTGACCTCGATCACCGAAGTCCGCGCGGTGGATGATCATACCGTTGAATTCGTTACAAATGGTCCGAACCCTATTTTGCCGGCGAACCTCACCAACCTCTTCATGATGGACAAGACGTGGACCGAGGCCAACGGTGCAACCAAGGTTCAGGATATCGCAGGCGGTGAGACGACATTTGCCTCAGCCAATACCAACGGTACCGGCCCCTTTGTGATGACAAGCCGTGAGCCGGACGTGAAAACCGTTCTGACAGCCAATGAAAGTTATTGGGGCAAAGATGAGTTCCAGCTCGATGTCACCGAGGTCGTTTATACGCCCATCCAGAACGCGGCGACACGTGTGGCAGCCTTGCTTTCCGGCGAGGTTGATTTCATCCAGGACGTTCCGGTGCAGGACCTTGAACGTGTCGCCAGTACGGACGGGCTTGTCGTCAAAACCGCGCCGCAGAACCGGGTGATCTTCTTTGGCATGAATATGGGCGCCGAAGACATCGCAAATGACAATGTTGAAGGCAAAAACCCACTTTCGGATGCTCGCGTGCGCAAAGCTATGTCCTTGGCGGTTAACCGTGATGCGATCAAGAAGGTCGTCATGCGCGAACAGTCACAGCCCGCTGGCATGATTGCACCGCCATTTGTCAATGGCTGGTCAGCGGACATGGACGCCAGCGCCATGACAGATATCGAGAAAGCCAAGGCCTTGATGGCCGATGCCGGGTATGGCGACGGGTTCAGCATTCAGCTTGATTGTCCGAATGACCGGTATGTCAATGATGAAGGCATCTGTCAGGCTGCTGTGGGGATGATGGCGCAGATCGGTGTGACCGTGAACCTCAACGCGCAACCAAAGGCACAGCACTTCCCGCTTATCCAGAACAAAGAGACGGATTTCTACATGCTGGGCTGGGGTGTTCCAACCTACGACTCGGAATACATCTTCAATTTCCTTGTCCACACCCGTGGCGAAGAGCGCGGCAGCTGGAACGGCACAGGCTATTCCAACCCGGATCTTGATACCAAGATCCAGAGCCTTGCCTCTGAGACCGATCTCGACGCGCGCAACGCGACCATCGGCGACATCTGGAGCGTCGTACAGGAAGAAACGCTTTACATCCCGATCCACCACCAGGTGCTCAACTGGGGCATGACCGAAAAAGTCGGCACCGAAGTGAGCCCGGAAGACGACCCGAAATTCAAGTTCTTCAAAATGAACTAAAACCATTTGGGGCGGCCTTTCGGGGCCGCCCTACCCTCTTGCACGCTCAAGAACCAAAAGACACCGTGCAGATTTGATTGGGGACGATCATGCTTGCCTATATCATCCGGCGTGTGGCGCAATCCGCGCTCGTGCTTCTCGTGGTCGGACTCGTTGCCTTTGCCATGTTCCGATTTGTCGGTGATCCCATCGAAAACATGCTGGGCCAGGAAAGGACGCTCGAAGATGTCGAGCGGCTGCGCGAGAACCTCGGTCTGGATCAGTCATTTCTCGTGCAATATTACAGGTTTCTGGAAAACGCGGTCCAAGGCAATTTCGGGCTAAGTTTCCGGCAAGGAAGGCCAGTATCAGACATCCTGTTAGAGCGGCTGCCAGCCACGCTGGAACTGGCCTTTGTTTCCGGCCTTTTGGCGCTTCTCGGCGGCATTGCTCTGGGGATTTTCACGGCTATCCGAAAACGTGGAGTGGCGGCCAATATCATCATGACTACCTCGCTTATCGGAGTGTCATTGCCGACATTCCTGATTGGGATTCTGTTGATTTACGTCTTCTCGGTTGAGCTTGGCTGGCTGCCAAGTTTCGGGAGAGGCCAGACAGTTCAGATCGGCGGCTGGTCCACCGGCTTCCTTACGCAGAGTGGCCTGCAGGCTCTGGTGCTGCCCGCGATCACGCTCGGGCTTTACCAAATGACGCTGATTATGCGGCTGGTGCGCACCGAAATGCTGGAAGTGCTTCGGATGGACTATATCCGCTTTGCTCGTGCGCGCGGGATCAAGGACCGGGCCATCAACTTCCGCCATGCGCTGAAGAACACATTGGTGCCCGTGATCACGATCACGGGCCTGCAACTGGGCAGCATTATTGCCTTCGCCATCATCACTGAAACGGTGTTTCAGTGGCCGGGTGTGGGGCTTTTGTTCATCAACGCCGTGCAGTTCGTGGATATCCCCGTGATGGCCGCTTACCTCATGATGATTTCGGTGATGTTCGTGGGCATCAACCTGATCGTCGATATGCTTTATTTTGCGATCGATCCACGCTTGCGCGTGGACCGCACTGCGGGAGGCCACTGATGACCGACGCACCGCTTTCAGAAACCCAAATCAGCACAACTGCCCCGTCCCGCATGAAGCGGATGTGGGACAGCGATTTCATGTGGTCCTTCCGCCATGCTCCTGTGGCGATTGTGTCGGCTATTATTGTTGTTTTCCTTGTCCTCGCGGCGGTCTTCGCGCCGCTGATCGCGCCCTTCGACCCGTTCAACCCGGCCACTCTGAACCTTTTGAACGGATTCACGCCGCCGGGCGAAGCCAATGCCTTCACAGGCGATACGTTCTTTCTGGGAACTGACGACCAAGGGCGCGATGTGTTCTCTACCATCCTTTACGGGATGCGCATTTCGCTTTTTGTCGGCTTCTCGGCAGTGCTTCTGGCGATGCTTATCGGTGTCACGCTTGGTCTGATTGCCGGGTATCTGGGCGGGTGGACCGAAACCATCATCATGCGTATCGCCGATATTCAGCTGACCTTCCCTTCGATCCTTGTAGCGATGCTTATCTTCGGGATTGCGAAGGGGGTCACGCCTGCGGAATACCGCGATCAAATGGCGATCTGGGTGCTGATCCTCGCCATCGGGCTTTCGGACTGGGTGCAGTTTGCGCGGGTTGTTCGGGGCACAACACTGGTTGAGAAGAACAAGGAATATGTTCAGGCCGCCAAGCTCATCGGGCGCTCGCGCTTTTCCATCATGCTGCGGCATATCCTGCCCAATGTGCTGAACCCCGTGCTGGTGATTGCCACGATCTCCTTGGCTTTGGCGATCATAGCCGAAGCGACGCTCAGCTTCCTCGGCGTCGGCGCGCCACCCACCAAACCCTCGCTAGGAACGCTCATCCGCATTGGGCAGGAATTCATGTTCTCTGGGGAATGGTGGATCCTGCTGTTCCCGGCGGCGACATTGCTGGCGCTGGCGCTGTCGATCAACCTCTTGGGCGATTGGCTCAGAGATGCATTGAACCCGAGGTTGAGATGACCAACACCCCCATCCTTTCCGTCCGCGACCTTGTCGTGGAAATCCCCACGCGGCACGGCATTCTGCGACCTGTGGATCAGGTGAGCTATGACATTCATGCTGGCGAAATCCTTGGTGTGGTGGGCGAATCCGGGGCGGGGAAATCCATGACCGGGAATGCCGTGATCGGCCTGCTTGACCCGCCCGCGCACATCACCTCGGGTGAGGTCTTGCTCAAGGGCGAGCCCATCCACGATATCTCGCGTGACAAGTTGCGGCGGTTGCGCGGGCGACATATGGGGATGGTTTTTCAGGATCCGCTGACGTCACTCAACCCGCTTCTGACAGTGGGCGAGCAGCTGACCGAGACGATCCAGGAACACCTGAATGTCGGGCAATCCGAAGCGCAGAAACGGGCCATCGCGGCTTTGGAAGAGGTGGGCATACCCGCTGCCGCCCAGCGGATTGACAGCTATCCGCACGAGTTTTCTGGCGGGATGCGGCAACGGGTGGTGATTGCGCTTGCGCTTTGCGCCGAACCGGAGCTTGTCATCGCCGATGAACCCACCACCGCTTTGGATGTCTCCGTGCAGGCGCAGATCGTGGCCCTGCTCAAACGCCTCTGCCGCGAGCGCGGCGTCGCCGTGATGCTGGTCACCCACGACATGGGCGTGATTGCCGAGGCCGCCGACCGCGTGGCCGTTATGTATGCCGGGCGTCTGGCCGAGCTTGGGCCGGTGCGCGATGTGATCACGGAAGCGAAGCATCCCTATACTTCGGGTCTTATGGCCTCGACCCCTCTGGCAAGCCAGGGCCAGAAACGTCTGCGTCAGATTCCCGGGGCCATGCCACGTCTGGGTGCTTTGCCCACAGGCTGTGCCTTCAATCCGCGCTGCGAGTTTGCGAAGGACAGATGCCGTCAGGATCCGTCCCCGAGACTTGATACCTGCGACGGTCGCGCGGCATGCTGGTTCCCGCTGAATATCAAAGAGGACACGGTCGCATGAGCGCCTTGATTTCAGTTCGCAATCTGACACGTGTCTTTGACGTCTCAAAGCCATGGCTGAATCGGGTCATTGAACGTCTGCCCAAAGCACTTCTTACTGCCGTTTCAGATGTCAGTTTCGAGATTGAGGAAAAGACCGTCTATGCTCTTGTCGGTGAGAGTGGATCTGGCAAGTCCACCATTGGCAAGATCGTCGTGGGGCTTGTTCCGCCATCGAATGGGGCTGTCGAGATCAGCGGTATAGATTTGGCCACTGAACGCGATGACCGTAAGATCGAGACCGTCCGCTCGGATATTCAGATGATCTTTCAAGACCCCTACGCTTCGCTCAACCCTCGTTGGCGCGTGCGCGACATTATCGCAGAACCAGTCGCGGCCAAGGGTGGAGACACCAACGGTCTGGCCGAGCGGCTCTTGGAACAGGTGGGGCTGTCGGCAGCAGACGCGTCGAAATATCCGCATGAGTTTTCAGGCGGCCAAAGGCAAAGGATATGTATCGCCCGTGCGCTGGCCTCTGGCCCCAAGATCATCGTCTGTGACGAGCCAACATCGGCTTTGGATGTGTCAGTACAAAGTCAGGTGCTGAACCTGATGTCCGACCTGCGCGAGGATCTTGGCCTCACATATCTTTTCATCAGCCATGATCTAACCGTTGTGCAGCACATGGCCGACCGGATCGGCGTGCTTTATCTGGGTCGGCTGGTCGAAGAAGCGCCACGCGACGCGCTTTTTGCCAAGCCGCGCCATCCGTATACGCAGATGCTTTTCGATGCGGCGCCCCGCATGGATGCCTTTGGCCGTGAAGTTGACCCGCCCAAGGGCGAGATCCCCGATGCCATCAATCCGCCCAACGGCTGTGCATTTCACCCGCGCTGCCCCTTGGCCGTGGACCGCTGCAGCAAGGAACGCCCGGAGATGCGCATGATCGGAGAGACACGCGTGGCCTGCCATCTGGCCGAGTGATCACCTTTGGTGTGTGGATTGCCGCGCCTGAAGCGTGACCGGCAGACAAATCGCTTGTGGGCGAGAGCCTGTTTCGATCCAATCCGCGAGTGCGTCCGCCGCCTGAAGACCCATCTGCTGAACCGGTGCCCGGACCGAGGTGAGCGTTGGGTTGGTGAAGCTTGAAATCGGCAGGTCATCAAGACCCATCAGCGATATATCATCGGGCACTTTGATGTTCTGACGCTGCAACTCGAACAGAACCCCGGTCGCTATGACATCAGTTGCGCACAGGCATGCGTCAAACTCGACAGGCGCAGACAACATCTGCTGCACGGCCCGCACACCGCCCTCTATTGAAACGTCGGTATGAAAAAAGTGCAGTTCGGCATCCGTTTTCATCGCACCGATTGCGTCTACACGACTTCGCGTTCTGTCCGAGAAATGCAGGGGCCCGTGTAAAACCGCTATTTTCCTGTGTCCGCTGGCGCAAAGATGATCCATCGCCAATCTGGCGCTTTCGCGGTTATCGTACCCGATTGTCGGAATATGATAGCTTGGATCATAGTAGGAAATCGCCACCACGGGTAACTCAGCCCGGTCCAAAAGCTTTGTGAAGGCCTTGTTATGCGTGATGCCGGTGACAACCATGCCCTCGGCTCCGATATTCACCAATTGCTGTGCCTTTTCGGCCTCGACTATTGGATCGTCATCGGTGGTTGCAACGACAAGCGCCAAGCCCCGCCGTGCCAGCCCGTTTTCAAGATTTTCCAGCACCCTGGCGAAAACGGCATTGTCCAAGGTCGGCACCAGGGCTCCGACAACACGTGTTCTGCCGGTGCTAAAGGCACGCGCTGCGGCGCTTGGCACAAAACGCAGAAGCCTGATTTGTTCTTCGACACGTTTGCGCGTTTCCTTGCGGACTTTTTCTGGTGTGTTCAGGACACGAGACACCGTCGCCACAGACACGTCGGCGGCGCGAGCCACATCACGAAGATTGGCGCGTTTGGAGGGAGAAAGGGACATCATTTTTAGACTAGCTGATTGATGTAACCGGTTACACCATTTTCTTGACAATGACGCAATTTGCACACAAAATGTAACCGGTTACATACCTGAGTCGAACAGGAGCAGGGGCAGTGGAACATAAGTCTGTCCAACACGACTTCAGCAATATCGGCTATTCAGGCCAAGGCCGGATCTTTGCAGGCTTTCCTGACAAGACGGCATCCCTGACAAAATCCATCGGCCCGCGTGAAGCGGTGCGCTTTGATCTCTCCGCCGGCGACTTGCTTTCCGTCGCACCTACGCGCAGTACGCAGAAGGTTGCGGCTTTCGTGCTGGATCATCTGGGACATCCGGCACCCCACCTTCTTGGCCTTGAGGGCAACGCAAGTCTTTCCCTGAGCGCATTTGACAGCACCGCCCTGACTGGATGGTGCGCGTCGAATGGTAAGGCGATTGGCTCGACGATCGATATTGTCGAGGTCCCCGCCGATGACCTCGTCGCCTTAAGTACAAGCGCGGACTGTCATCTCTGGGCCATCAACGCGGTGACGCCTGATCGCCTTGTGGAAGACGCTGCGCCGGAAACCATTCTGCTTACTCATAAGCCTGCCAGCCTCACCTCCAATATGCTGCTGCCCCCACCTATGGGCGAGGTCCGGGACGAGTTTACCGTGTCTCGCGGAACAGCACGTGCCTATGAAGTGAAGCCCGGCGAGGTCGTTCAGATCATTGATGTCGAAGGTCAGCAATGCTCCGATTTCATGGCATTGCGGAGCAGCGGCCTCGAGCGTGGTGAAGAGTTGATGATCAACGGTACCGCCACGCGGTCAATGGTGCGCGGAGCTTATCCAACGCCGGGTCTGTTCGACAAATTCTTCGACCGTGACATGCGCCCGATGATGAACCTCGTGCAGGACACCTGCGGGCGGCACGATACATTTGGTCTTGCCTGCACCGCACGTGGCTATGAAGAGCGGGGATTCCCGGGGCATGTGAATTGTTCTGACAACATATCAGAAGCCTTGTCGCCTTTTGATGTCGCCCGAAGGTCTGCCTGGCCAGCAATCAACTTCTTCTGGAACACGTGGATTGATCCGAGGCATCACGGTTTGATGACCGAAGAAAGTTATTCCCGGCCAGGAGATTACGTGGCGCTGAAGGCAATGGACCATCTGGTCTGTGTCTCAACCGCCTGCCCCGATGACATTGATCCGATCAATGGCTGGAACCCGACAGATGTGCATGTGCGCATCTATTCACCCGAAGCGCCGATCCGTCGCGCCGTGGCCTATCGTGAAAAGGAAGATGCGCCGATGTCGATCAGTCAGGAAAGCGCGTTTCACCCCTGCACCTCCAAGCTGACAACTCATTTCGCACCTGCCCGCGATCTCTGGGCGCCGGTCAGCTTTCCCAGTGTTGGGACAATCGGAGAGTATTGGGCCTGTCGTGAAAAGGCCACGTTGCAAGACATGAGCGGCCTGCGCAAATACGACATCGTCGGGCCCGACGCGGAACGGCTTTTGCAAATGGCGCTCACGCGTGATGTTTCGCGTTTGGCAGTTTGGCGCGGCACCTACGCCTTGATGTGCGATGAGGCCGGGGCTGTCATTGATGACGGCACGCTCTTTCGCATGGCACCAAATCTTTTCCGCTGGTGCTGCGGTACGGAAGAAAGCGGTCGCGCGCTTTCGGAGCTGGCAACATCAGAAGATCTGCAGGTGCGAGTGCACGCCATGCGTGGTGCACTGCCCAACCTCGCATTGCAGGGGCCTAGGTCCCGCGACATATTGAGCAAGATTGTCTTCACGCAGCCGCATGTTCCGGCACTTGAGCATGTCAAATGGTTCGGCGCGACCGTTGCGCGCCTTGGGGACCGTGAAGGTGTGCCTTTCATGCTCACCCGGTCCGGATACACGGGCGAATTGGGCTACGAGCTTTTTTGCGCTCATGACGATGCGCCTGCGCTGTGGGATGCGGTTATGGCGGCAGGAGAGGAATTCGGCATCGAGGCGATGGGCGTCGCGGCGCTTGAAATCCTGCGCATCGAGGCCGGGCTTGCCGCTGCCGGCGCGGAATTTGCCCCCGGCATAGACGCGTTTGAAGCAGGCCTCGGCTTTGCTGTTGATCTGAAGAAAACCGATTTTGTTGGCCGTGCAGCGCTTGAGCGTAATGCCCGCGATCCCCGCAAGGTTCTTAAGGGCCTCAGCTTTGACGGAGACGACGTTCCGGCACATGGCGCTCATGTTTTTGCCGGTGAACGCGCGATTGGCGTGATTACGTCCGCGACGCGCTCTCCCATCATGGACAAAACCATCGCAATGGCCCGGCTTGCCGTGGAGCACGCAGAGAACGGGACCAGGCTGGATGTTGGGCAGATGGATGGGCGGATGAAGCGGCTCAGCGCAACGGTTCGCAATGCACCGTTCTACGATCCCAAAAGGGAAAGAGCCCGCGCATAGGACAGTCTTCGGCCCGTTGTCTGCGTTCGGCTAAACTTCGACCTTGGTCTGTTCCGGCGTCTCGTCGGTTGTTGCCAGTGTCGACCAGGTTGGATCCTTCAAAGGCACCGGTGGTGTTTCACAGGACCGCCGATGGATATGCACCTTGGCAATGAAGTTGGCCGAAATCGGTGCGGTGACAAACAGGAAGGCCATGATCAGAACCTCATGGATTGTTCCATCTCCACTGACGCTGGCATGAATGATGGCGGCAAGAAGCAAAGCGCCAATGCCCACGGTCCCAACCTTGGTGGGCGCATGCAACCGCGTCATCGAGTCTGTGAACCGCAGCAGGCCGATTGCGCCCACAAGCGCAAAGATTGCGCCGATCAAAAGCCAGACACCGGCGATGTATACCAGGATCGCGTCGAAGGTCATTCGATGATGTCTCCTCTTAGCCGGAACCGCGCATAGGCCACCGTCGAGACAAACCCCAGCATGGCGATAATGACGGAGACTTCAAAATAGATTTGCGTGCCTTGCCAGATGCCGAGAAGGACGATGATCCCGATGGCATTTACCACCATGGTATCAAGCGCCAGGATTCGATCGCCGGTATCGGGGCCGATGAATAGCCGGATGATGCACAGCAGCTGCGAGACCACCACCGCACAGAACGCAATAATAAGGGCGATATTCAGAAACCCTAAAGCAGCAGTCATAGGAAAATCTCCTTCAGACGGGCCTCGTAACGAGACTTGATCTCATCGCGGACGGCGTCGGGATCATCCGTGTCAAGCGAATGCACCAATAGGCTGTGGCCTTCGCTGGAAATATCCGCCGACACGGTGCCGGGCGTCAATGTAATGGTACCAGCCAACACGGTGATTGCCTCGGGCTGCTTGAGATCAAGGGGCACCACAACCCATGCCGGGCGCAGCTTCGAGTTTGGCCGGGTCAAAACGATCCAAGCCACTTGAACATTTGCGACAAGAATATCCCAAAGCACGATGAGCATATATTTGAGAAATTTGAAAGCCCGGATGCCGCGAGGCCGGTCCGGCCACCAAACAGCCGTCATGCGCGGAATGATCGTTCCAAGGATCAAACCGAACACCACCATCCCTGCCGAGATGTTATTTTGCAGAAGCGTCCAGACCACCGTTAGAAGAAGCGTGAGCACCGGATGCGGGAAAAGCCAGTTAAGAGCCCTTGCCATGTCAGTGCGCCTCCTCTTTTGGTGTGCTGAGCTTGCCTGGTGTTTCTAGTACCGTCGAGAAATAGGATTCCGGTGCGAAGAGCTGCTCTGAGGTCGCGCTCATATAGGCATGCACCGGACCCGAAAACACGGTGTAGCTGATCAGCAAAGCCAGCAAACCGCCGACCGCAACATAGGACAGCGTGGCAGGTTCTGGTCTGTCTTCCAGCTTGTCTTCGGCTTCTTCGGCGGGCGTTTCCTCGACACTCTTTGCTTTCCAGAACACCGTACTTCCCGCGCGCGCGAAGCCGACGATACTGATCAGGCTTGCCGTGAGGATCACAGCCCACGGCCAGACCGGATTGGCCGTCTCGAAAGACGCGTCCAAAATAAGCAGCTTGCCCAAGAAACCCGACAGCGGTGGGAGCCCGGCCATGGCGATGGCCGCCACAAAAAAGAGCCCGGAAATAAGCGCAGCACCAGCAACCGGAGGCAACAGTGTCAGATCAAGATGAGGACGGCTTGTGCGGACCAGATCGACAATCAGGAAAAGCGCCGCTGCCGCAAGGGTCGAATGAACGATGTAGTAGAGTGCCGCCGCAATGCTCTCCGCGGTGAAGAGAGAGATCGCAACCATCACCATACCCATGGACCCGATTACCGCGAAGGTCACGAGCCGGTCCAGTTTCTTGGCGGCCAAAACGCCACCCATGCCAAGCGCAAGTGACACGAGCGCCGCAGGCAAGAGCCAATCATTGTGCAACCCGGCTGTCACCTCAAGGTCAGGCGGGAAGACGATGGTATAGACACGAATGATAGCATAGGCCCCGACCTTGGTCATGATGGCAAAAAGCGCCGCCACGGGCGCCGGGGCTTCGGCATAGCTTGAGGGCAGCCAGAAATGGAGCGGCACAAGCGCTGCTTTGATGGCGAAGACAAGAAGCAAGAGAACCGCCGCCACGCGAATACCAACCGTGGAGTCGGCATCGATCAAGGTCACGCGCTGCGCCAGATCGGCCATGTTGAGCGTGCCGGTCTCTGCATAGATCGCGCCCAGCGCGAACAAAAAGAGCGTGGACCCCAAGAGATTAAAGAGCACATATTGCACCCCTGCCCGAAGCCGCTCACGGCCACCGGCATGAATCATCAAACCATATGAGGCGATCAGCAGAACCTCGAAGAACACAAAGAGGTTAAACAGGTCACCGGTCAGGAACGCGCCCATGATCCCCATCAGCTGAAACTGGAAGAGCGCGTGGAAATGCCGTCCGCGCTCGTCCCAGCCCGAGGCGATGGAATAAAGGAGCACGAAGAATGCCAGGATTGCGGTTAGCAAGACCATCAGGGTCGATAACCGGTCGCCCACGACGACGATGCCAAAGGGGGCCGCCCAGTCGCCCAGTTGATAAAGCGTGACCGTGCCGTCCGAGGCCTGCCAAGCCAGACCAGCGGCAATCGCGATCAGGGCCACAACACCAGCCATCGAGAAGACGCGTTGGATCTGGATATGGTAGCGTGCAGCAAGCACGATGAAGGGAGCCAGGATAGCGGGCAGGATAATGGGCATGAGGATCCAGTGCATCATGATGCATCCTCCTGCGCCGGTGTTTCGGTCTCTTCAGCGTCGTTGACGGCGTCGTCCTCTGAACTCAGGAACGCGCCAAGTGCAATCATCACAACAACCGCGGTCATGCCAAAAGAGATCACGATGGCCGTCAGAACCAGCGCCTGCGGCAAGGGATCGGTGTATGTCTCGACACCTTTGACCAGAATGGGCGGGGCGCCGATCGTCAGGCGCCCTGAGGCAAAGAGAAAGACGTTTACGGCATAGGTCAGCAGCGACATGCCCAGAATGACAGGGAAGGTGCGCAGGCGCAGAACCAGATAAATCCCAGCAGCTGTCAGCAGCCCGATGGCGGATGCAACAAGAAACTCCATATCAGGTGGCCTCCGTCGCTTGCTCGGGTGCATCCGCAGACGGCTCTTCGCGCGATGGATCGATATCCATCGGATGTTCGTCGTCTTTTGCATCCTGGCGCCGTGCCAACCTTGAGAAACTTTCCAATGACAACATCACTGCGCCCACCACTGCAAGAAAGACGCCAAGGTCAAATAGCGCGGCTGTGGCGAGCTCGAATTCCTGAAACGGCGGGATGCGGACATATGTGAAATCCGAGGTCAGGAAAGGTTTGCCCACAAACCACGAGCCGATTCCGGTCAGTCCGGCAATAAGAACGCCCGCTCCAATAATGCCGTGATAGGGATAACGCATACGCGCCGCAGTCCAGGTGAATCCGCTCGCCATATATTGCATGACAACACCAATCGAGACGATCAGCCCGGCTATGAAACCGCCGCCCGGCTCGTTGTGACCACGCAGGAAGATGTAGAAGCCGACCAACAGAACGACGGGCATCATGACTCTGGTGAGCACAACCATCATCATCGGGTGCCTGTCACCGGCTTGTGGTTGATCCGGCGCGCGGTTGAGCAAGCGGCCTCGCACCGGGCCGAACAAGAGCGTCTCGGTAAGTGCATAGATCAGGAGGGCCGCAATACCCAGAACAATGATCTCGCCATAAGTGTCGAAGCCACGGAAATCGACCAGGATCACGTTGACCACGTTGGTGCCGCCACCCCCTTTGTAAGAGTTGGCCAGATGGAATTCCGAGATCGGCGTCGTGACGGCATCGCGCAGCAGGTAGTGCATGGAAAGACCCATCGCCGCGAGGCCACCCGCCGCAGCAATGGCGATATCGCGCATGCGCCGCAGACCAGAGCTTTCCACTGGCGTCAGGTTGGGTAGGAAGTTGAGTGCCAATAGAAGCAGAATGATCGTCACCACCTCAACCGTGATCTGCGTCATAGCCAGATCCGGCGCGCTGAAGAACACAAATCCGACCGACACCATAAGTCCGACAATGCCAATCAGAACGAGCGACAAAAGTCGATTGCGATGAAAAATCACAAGGCCAAGTGTGGCCGCCACCAGCATCGCCCATCCTGCGAGCGACACGGGACCAACCGGCTGCATCTCTCGTGTTGCAGCACCGACTGTTCCCGTCTGCCAGGCATAATACCCAGTGATCGCAATGGTCACGGTGGCAAAGGCCGCGTAACGCGAAAACGCGCCATTGTGCAGCTTGAGAACAATAGCCTGCGCCCCGGCGACGATGGCTTCGACCAGACCTTCGAAAATCGTTTTGGCTTCCGGGCGCGGTGCTGCGTCCCAAAGCCGAAGGGCGGGCTTGAAGAGCGCCAGCATGATTAGGCCACCGACCACGGCGACGATAGACATGTAAAGCGCGGGCACGAAACCATGCCAGATCTTGATCTTGTATTTTGGCAGTTCCGCCGCGCCTCCCAGAACCGCATCGGTGACGAAGAAAACTGCTGGTTTTGCCAGAAACGGCGCGACGCCGATGACGACCACGAGAACCACCAGAATGGCGGGTGGCAACCACATGCCGGGACCCGGGTCATGCGGATGCGCCGGGTAGTTGTCGCGAACGGGGCCAAGGAACGTGTGGCCAATCAGACGGAAGCAATAGGCCGCCGAGAAGAGCGAGCCAACCGTCGCCATCACTGGCACCACCCAAGGGTTGCCAAAAAGGGAAGTTTGCAGCGTTTCTTCCAGCATCATTTCCTTGGACAGGAACCCGTTGAGGAACGGGATACCAGCCATGGACAAGGCCGCCAGCGTGGCAATGACGAAGGTTACCGGCATCAGTTTCGCCAGCCCCCCAAGGCGTGTGATATCTCGGGTCTTGGCCTCGTGGTCGATAATGCCCGCCGACATAAAGAGGGCGGCTTTGAATGTCGCATGGTTCAGGATGTGGAATACTGCCGCCAAGGCACCAAAGGCTGTGCCGGTGCCCAAAAGCATCGTGATCAGACCCAGATGGCTCACCGTGGAGAAGGCAAGAAGTGCCTTCAGGTCGTGTTTGAACAGCGCAATGACAGATCCCAGAACCATCGTGATCAAACCCGCCGTGGTGACAATCATCACCCATTCGGGCGTGCCCGACAGCACTGGCCACATGCGGGCCATCAGGAAGATACCTGCCTTGACCATGGTAGCAGAGTGTAGATAGGCCGAGACCGGCGTCGGGGCGGCCATCGCGTGCGGCAGCCAGAAATGGAAAGGGAACTGCGCCGATTTGGTAAAACAGCCGAGCAGGATCAACAGCAGCGCAGGCACATAATGGGGCGACGCTTGAATAAGCTCCCGGTTCTCAAGGATAACGCTGAGGTCATAGCTGCCGACGATATTGCCCAGAATGAGCATGCCGGCGATCATCGCCAGGCCACCCATGCCGGTCACCGCAAGCGCCATGCGCGCGCCTTGGCGCCCTTCCGGCAGGTGCTTCCAATAACCAATCAGCAGGAAGGAAGAGAGCGACGTCAGCTCCCAGAAAACCAGCAAAAGCAGGATGTTATCAGAAAGCGTGATCCCCACCATCGCGCCCTGAAACAAGAGCAGGTAGGTGAAGAACTCACCCATATTGTCATCGCGCGACAGGTAGTAGCGCGCATACGTGATGATCAAGAGACCGATGCCAAGGATCAGAAAAGCAAAGAAAAAGCCCAATCCGTCCAACATCAGGTTGAAATTCAGCCCAAGGATCGGCAACCAGTCGACCCGCGCCTGTACGACTTCTCCGGCCATGACGGCTGGCAGGTTCGTGATAAGCCCGATAAAGGCCGCGAGTGACACGATGAAAGTCACACCTGCACAGGCCTGCCGACCTGCATTGTTCATCAGGCCCGGTAAAAGCGCTCCGAGAAATGGCAATGCGACGACAAGAAAGAGAGACACGGAAGTTCCTGAATTTAGTGTTTTTCGTGTTTAGCCGGTGCGGGGTTGATTCGTATATGGCTCATTAATTCCCGAAGAAAAGACTCAGAAACTGGCAAATGGACGCAGGTGTTACGGTTTTGCCTCTATGGGCTACGGTTGCGTATCTTTTGGCTCGTCAGCTATTTGAGATTTAGGTTTTGAACCGGGCTGTGAACCGGCCCGGCGCGTAAGGGGCTAAATTGATATTTGGCGGCGTGCCCGAAATCACCTGCGCCAGGATGCGCCCTGTCTTTGGCCCGCCAGTCAGGCCAACATGATCATGGCCAAACCCGGCGAACGCCCCTTCGACACCAGGCACTGCGCCAATGAGCGGGATCGAGTCTCGGATAGCAGGGCGATGTCCCATCCACTTGGTTGTTCTGGACCAGCGCAGATCTGGCAATGCCCGACGAAGGTACTTCATGAACAACTTGTAAGGCGCGCGTGGCGGTGTGGCCTCGAACCCACCATAGCCGACCATCCCGGCAAGACGGATGCGCCCTTCCATCGGCGTGATCACGAACTTGCCGGCTGCCAGCATGAGTGGCGTATGCGGTACCTGTGAAGGATCCCAAAGCTCCATGTGAAACCCGCTCTCAGGATGCAATGGCACCGAAATACCAAGGCTCTCCGCAAGTTTCTTCGACCAAGCGCCCGCCGCAAGAACGACCGTGTCACAAGCAATCGTTTCGCCACCTGCGCGTACGCCGGTTACTGTGCCATTCGCCTGAACGACCGCTGTGACATCCGCCTTGACAAAGCGTGCACCCCGCGCTTCGGCATACGTCGCAAGGGCTTTGACGTATCCGCCCGGGTCAATAATCCTGCCATGATCCTTCAAGACGGCGGCAAACCCAACAAGATCGGTCTTCGCATAGATCGGGTCATAGTCGGAAAACGCAGCGCGATCCATTTCAACCCATTGAAATCCCTGATCCTTCCGCACTGACCAGGCAAGGTGATCCGCGTCATATCCCGCGCGTGTGCGATAGCCGAACGCGTAGTCACACGGCACGATGTAATGCTCTGCTCCGGTGCCTTCAGCAAGCGCTCGGTGGTCGTTCAGGCTGTCGCCGATAATTGGCAACATGTCGCGCGCGCGCTGCCGCGCCGCCGCTTCATTTGCGTGACGCAAATAGGGTAAAAGCCATGGCAGGAGTTTCGGAAGATGTCGCCATCTGAGAAACAGTGGCTCGTCCTTGCTGAGCAACATGCGCGGAACTTTCCCAATCAATCCCGGCATGGGAACGGGCAAGGTCGACGCTGAGGCCAAGAGCCCGGCATTGCCAAAACTTGTGCCCTCCCCCGGACCGCTCTTGTCGATAAGGATGACATCTTGATCGTGGCGTAAAAGCCAGATTGCGGTGGACACACCCACGATGCCAGCGCCAATGATGGCAACGGTCTTTTTGCTTTTTTCCATGGATGGGCAAATTGGCCAGAGGGTTCGCTTCTGTCAACTCCGGCGGAGCGCGCTTGGTGTCACGCCGTAGCGCCGCCCAACCGCCCTTGTGAGGGCCGCGGGCGAGTCGTAGCCGCAACGCACGGCGATTTCGGCGATGCCAAGCGGGCTTTCCTCAATCAGCTTGCGCGCGGCAGCCAATCGAAGATGTCGATAAACCTGGCCAGGTGGCGCGCCAAGGCGTGTCCGGCACCGGCGGTCGAGCGTGCGAGGCTGACAAGAAAGCGCGCGAGCCAACTCCACAAGCGGCATGGGTGTTTCGATGTTGTCCCGCATCAATGCAAGCGCGCGATGCACCAAAGGGTCCGACATCTTTGGGTCATCCACCTGCCCGACAGGCGGATCGCCGTGCAAGAACAGCGCCTCTGCTTCCAGGCGCGCAGCCATGCCAATATGTTCGGAGATAAGATCAAGCGTCAGATCAAGCGCCGACATCGCACCTGCGCAGGTGATGAAAGGACCGTCCCGCACCACCCGCGCCCGTTCAACATCAACCCCGAGAAAGCGTTCTGTGAACGCATCAAGCAGATCCCAGTGCACGGTCGCGCGGCGCCCATCCAGCAGCCCTGCCGAGGCCAGCAGCCAGGGCCCCGCGTCAAGCCCGACAACGGTGCCAGCCTTGCGCGTCGCCGCGCGCAGCAAACGGCGGATGGCAGGTGTATCGTGGCGTCCATGCCCATAGCTTGCCATCACGAAAAGGTAGTCTGTGCGACCAAGTGACGGCAAATCGGCCTGCGCCAGGACCTCAAGGCCACTCGAAGACCGGCAAGGCGCGCCATCTGACGTCAGGATCGACCAGTCAAACACCTGCCCGCCGCCCTGCATATTCACCGCGCGTAACGGCTCGATACAGTTGGCCAGACACAGGTTGGAAAACTGGTCAAAGAGCAGCAAGCTAACCTTTGTGGGGCGCGACGGTAATTTTGTCCAAAACGGCATGATATTTGTCTTTTACTGCAAACTTCAGACTCAGGCCAGCGAGATACGCTTGTGCATCACCAATGGGAGGATTGTGTCATGCCGCTTGCAATGAACCGCGAGGTTTTCATCACGTGTGCCGTGACAGGAGGCGGCGGAACACAGGATCGCAGCCCGCATGTACCGCGCAGCCCTGAACAGATTGCCAACAGCGCGATCGCGGCGGCGAAGGCGGGGGCGGCGGTGGTGCATTGCCATGTGCGCGACCCTGAGACGGGTGTGGCGGCGCGGGATCTGAAACTGTACCGGGAAGTCACAGACCGGATTCGCGACGCTGACGTGGATGTAGTGCTTAACCTCACGGCGGGTATGGGCGGTGATGTGATCTTTGGTGATCCGGAAAACCCCCTGCCGCTTTCCGGCACAACAGACATGGTTGGCGCGTCCGAGCGCGTGGCACATGTGGCCGAGTGCCGACCGGAAATCTGCACGCTCGATTGTGGCACGATGAATTTTGCCGAGGCCGACTATGTCATGACCAACACGCCCGGCATGCTGACCGCCATGGGTCGGATGATGACCGAGCTTGGCGTCAAGCCAGAGATCGAGGCTTTTGATACTGGTCACTTATGGTATGCAAAACAACTGGTTAAGGATGGAATTCTGGAAAGCCCCGCGCTGGTCCAGCTTTGCATGGGTGTGTCCTGGGGCGCGCCGGATGACCTGAATACCTTTATGGCGATGGTCAATAATGTTCCCGATGACTGGACCTTTTCCGCTTTTGCCCTGGGCCGCAACCAGATGCCATTTGTCGCCGCCGCTGTGCTGGCGGGCGGCAATGTGCGCGTGGGCCTCGAAGACAACCTGATGCTAGACAAAGGCGTTCTGGCTACCAATGAACAGCTTGTCGGACGCGCCGTTGAGATCATCGAACGGCTGGGCGCGCGGGTGATCGGCCCCGATGAAGTTCGTCAGAAACTCGGGCTGACCAAACGGGCTCCGGTGTAGAAATATGCACGTCGGTATCACGTCGGTATTACGTCGGTATTGCGTCGGTGCATTATGAGCCAGCGGGTGGTGATCACAGGCGGCGCCTCGGGCATCGGCAAGCGGCTGGCAGAGCGGTTTGCCGAGAACGGCGCACGCGTCGCCTTGTGCGATGCGGATGCCAGTGCGGTTGCGAAGATGGCAGCCAAACACCCCGATATGATTGTTGCCCAGGCAGATGTCACGGATGCCGCGCAAATGGAGGCGTTTCTAGGTCAGGTCGAGGACAGATTTGGTGGCGCGGATGTGGTCTGCGCCAACGCCGGAACAGGTGGGCCTGCCGGGTTGATTGAGGATCTGGATTACCAGGCCTGGCAGGACTGTATCGCAGTGAACCTGCACGGGGCCTTCCTGACCTGCCGCTGGGCGGCGCGGGTGATGCGGGCGCAAGGCGAGGGGCTGATCGTGATCACGACATCGACCTCGGGGCAATGGGGCCATCCTTTTCGTTCGCCCTATAGTGCCGCCAAATGGGCTTTGGTGGGTTTGACCAAGACACTTGCGATGGAGCTTGGCCCGGTTGGGGTGCGCGTAAACGCCATCGCGCCGGGCGCTGTCGAAGGTGAACGGATGGACCGCGTGGTTGCCATGGAAGCCAAGGCCAGTGGCAAACCCGAGAAGGACGTGCGCGCCCAATATGTCAAAGGCGTGAGCCTGCGATCCTGGGTGAGCGCCGATGACCTGGCCGACACGGTTCTTTTTCTCGCCTCGCCTGCCGCGTCGAAGATCACAGGTCAGGTCCTGAATATTGACGGACACACGGAGACTTTGGTGTGATGACGGGTTTCACGCGCGCTTTATCCGGCATTGAAAGCAGTTGTTCGACGCACTGCGCACATCGACAAAAGCGATTGTCGGATTGGCCAACAGCTCTCGCGCATACTCCGCGATCTTTGGGGTTTGCACGACCTGACCCGTGCCATAGACGATCCGCTCCTCCTTTGAGTACCCGCGCACGAGGTAGCGGGGCGAAACGAGGATGGGCGGCACGTTTTCAGACGGCACCATCGCTTCGCAATCTGCAGCACAGAGAAAAATCGGCCCAGTCTCAGCATAAGGGTTCGAGGTCTCAAATGGCCGCCATGCCAGGATCATGTACTCCTCTCCTGCAGGCGTTTCGCCAAGGCAATGTCGGCACGGGTATGCGTCTCCATTTGCGAGGTGAATTTCAATTGGACTTCCGTTGGCGTCGCGCCCGCGGCTCTTGGTCTGGGCGACTTCACGGGACGGAAGGCCGACAAATTGAATGTCCATGGTATCTCTCCTTTTCTCCAGCGAGAATGGCGGGGGTTGACCATCCGTTCGACCCGGAACCTGCGCAAAGGAAAGACAGATGATGAGACTGACCAAGCTGGCCTTTTTGGCGGCGTCAATCGCGGCACTTGCAGGCTGTGGGGATCGCACGCTTGTCGATGACGGCTTTCGCGACACCTCGGTGCCGCTTTCGGTTACGACGCGCGGCACGGCGGCGGATCTTTCCGGCCCCTGGCATATGCGCGCGCATTTCCCGGGCGACCGCAGTCTGGCGCTTGTGACCTTTATCAATGATCTCAATGGCGCGCCTGCAGTGGAGTTTTTGTATTCCGACTGCCTGCTGAGTGGCGATTGCGAAACGCGCAGCGAGCTGTGGCGCAGCGACCCGCTTGGACAGAACCGGTACCGGCTCACCAATGGCAGCGGCAAGAGTTTCGATCTTTGGGTGATCTGGGTCGATGAAGGGTTTCGCACTGCCGCCCTTGGTACGCCAGATGGCAGCTTTGGCTGGATTGTCGATCGCAAGCCCACCGAAGGCGAAGACAGAATTATCGCCGCGCGCGAAATCCTGAGCTTCAATGGCTACAACACGCTTCGCATGATCCAGAAGTAAAAGGGAGCAACGCATGACACAAACAGCATCCATTATCGGTGGTGGCGTCATTGGCGGAGGTTGGGCGGCGCGGTTCCTGCTAAACGGCTGGGATGTGCGGGTGTTTGACCCTGACCCCGAGGCCGAGCGCAAGATCGGCGAGGTCATGGCAAATGCGCGGCGGGCGATGCCGATGGTGGTGGACGTGGCCCTGCCCCAGGAAGGCTCACTGCGGTATTGCAAGACTTTGGAAGAGGCTGCGGAAGGCAGTGCTTTGATTGTCGAGGCCGTACCGGAACGGGTCGATATCAAACGCAAGGTCTATGCTCAGATCGAGACGGTGAACACCGACGGGATCATCGCATCCTCGACCTCGGGCATCATGCCGAGCGACCTGCAGGCCAAAATGGCGCATCCGGGACGTCTGATCGTGGCGCACCCGTTTAACCCTGTGTACCTCTTGCCTTTGGTTGAACTGGTCGCGGGCAATCAGACGGATGCCGCGCATATCGAGACAGCCAAGCGGATCTACAGCGGATTGGGCATGTACCCGCTGCATTGCCGGGTTGAAATCGAAGGGTTTCTGTCAGACCGGTTGCAAGAAGCGCTCTGGCGCGAGGCGCTTTGGCTTTTGCATGACGATGTGGCCACGGCGGACGAGATTGATGCGGCGATTGCCTATGGGCCGGGTCTGCGTTGGGCGCAGATGGGCACGATGCAGACCTTCCATCTGGCCGGTGGCGAAGGCGGCATGCGCGCGATGCTGGCGATGTTCGGGCCCTGCCTGAAATGGCCCTGGACCAAGCTGATGGATGTGCCGGAGTTGACGGAGGATTTCGTCAACAAGGTCGGCGATCAGTGTGAACGCCAAGCTGGAGGGCTGAGCCCGCGCGCGTTGGAGACCATTCGCGACGACAACCTGATCGGGATCATCCGGTCGATGAAACGCGCCAATTGGGGCGCGGGCGCCGTGGCGCGGGGGCATGACGATGTGTTGCGAGAGGTGCCTGCCGATGCCGCGCCGATGGTCACGCAGGACCGGGTCGTGCCGATCGACTGGACCGATATCAACGGTCATATGAATGAAGGTCGGTATGGGCAGATCTTCTCGGACGCCGCCGAGGCGGTGATGGCCGCAGTCGGTGCGGATGAGGATTACATCACACAAAGGGCGCTGAGTTATTTCACGGTGGAGACAACGGTGAAATACCTGGCAGAGACGCATGCGGGCGAAGCGGTCGTTGTGCAGACCCGCGTGACTGAAGGCGCAGGCAAGAAGCTGCGCTGTTTTCATGAGATGAAGCGCAAGAGCGATGGCGAGGTGATGGCGACATGCGATCAGCTGATGTTGCATGTGAGCCTTGAGACCCGGCGGACCTGCGAGCCGCCTCAGGATGTGGCATCACGCGTCGAAGCGCTGGCGGCCCTGCACGCGGAGGAATAAGCGATGCATTTTGGATTGACCGAAGAACAGGAGATGATTGTCTCGACCGTGCGCAGCTTTGTCGAGAACGAGATCTACCCGCATGAAGAGCTGGTCGAACGCACCGGCGAGGTGCCCCATGAGGTGGGCGAGGCGATCAAGCAGAAATGCATCGAGCTTGGCTTTTATGCCTGCAATTTTCCCGAAAACGTGGGTGGTGCGGGGCTGGGCCACGTGGATTTTGCGCTGGTCGAGCGGGAGCTGGGCCGCGGGTCCATGGCGTTGAACCATTTCTTTGGCCGTCCGCAGAACATCCTGATGGCCTGTCAGGGAGAGCAGATCGAGCGGTATCTGATGCCTGCGGTGCGCGGTGAGCGGATGGATGCGCTGGCGATGACCGAACCCGAGGCGGGATCGGATGTGCGGGGCATGAAGTGCTTTGCCCGCCGCGACGGAGGTGACTGGTTGGTCAATGGCACGAAGCATTTCATTTCCGGGGCGGATCATGCCGATTTCATCATTGTTTTCATCGCCACGGGTGAGGATGACACGCCGAAAGGCCCAAAGAAGCGGATCACGGCGTTTCTGGTGGATCGTGGCACGCCGGGGTTCACCATTCGTGACGGGTACAAGTCGGTCAGCCACCGTGGCTACAAGAACATGGTGCTGGAGTTTGACGACTGCCGCCTGCCCGATGCGCAGGTGCTGGGCGCGGTGGATGGCGGCTTCGCGGTGATGAACGAATGGCTTTACGCCACACGCATCACCGTGGCGGCGATGAGTGTCGGGCGGGCCCGGCGATGTTTTGACTATGCGCTGAACTATGCCGCCGAGCGCCGGCAATTCGGCCAGAAAATCGGCAAATTTCAGGGCGTGAGCTTTCAGATTGCCGACATGATCACCGAAATCGACGCCGCCGACTGGCTGACGCTGGCCTCGGCCTGGCGGCTGGATCAGGGGCTGCCTGCGAACCGCGAGATCGCCTCGGCCAAGGTTTATGCCAGCGAAATGCTGGCGCGGGTGACGGATACAACCCTGCAGATCTTTGGCGGCATGGGGTTGATGGATGATTTCCCCATTGAACGCTTCTGGCGCGACGCGCGGGTGGAACGGATCTGGGATGGCACATCCGAGATTCAACGCCACATCATCAGCCGCGAGCTTTTGCGGCCGCTGGGGGCTTGATCCATGATTCCGCCGCATCTTCGATGCGCCGACCAGTTGGGGGCTCTGCCCCCAAACCCCCGAGGTATTTTGAGCCAGATGAAGGTGATGGGCTACGAAAGAAACCCTCCGCTCCATGAGAACGAAGGGCTTCACCTGGCGCGGTCATCGGCTCCTCAGCCTGTACCGCAAGGGCAGGTTTGCATGACAGGGTTAACAAAGTCTTGCTTCATCTGGCCGAAAATACCTTGGGGTGAATTGGCCAAAGGCCAAGAGGGGCAAGGCCCCTGTGGAGCGAGACCACCATGCGTGACCTGAGCCGTCTGTTCCAGCCCAAGTCTATTGCCGTCATTGGCGGCGGGGCGTGGTGCACCAGCGTGGTGGAACAATGCCGGAAGATGGGCTTTGACGGCGCGCTTTGGCCGGTGCATCCGAATAAATCCGAGGTGGCAGGTGTTGCGGCTTTTGCAGACCTGAGCGCCCTGCCCGGCGTGCCGGACGCGGTGTTTATCGGGGTCAACCGGCACCTGACCATCGAGATGGTTCGCAGCTTGCGCGAGATGGGCGCAGGTGGCGCGGTGTGTTTTGCCTCGGGCTTTCTGGAGGCCAAGGCCGAGATGGCAGATGGTGCCGACCTGCAGACCGATTTGCTGGCGGCCGCAGGCGAGATGCCGGTGCTTGGGCCGAATTGCTACGGCTTTATCAACTATCTCGATGGTGCGCTTTTGTGGCCGGATCAGCATGGGGGCGTGCCTGTTGAAACCGGTGTTGCGCTGGTGATGCAAAGCTCGAACATGGCGATCAATGTCACCATGCAGGCGCGCGCCCTGCCGCTGGCTTATGTTATGACAGCGGGCAATCAGGCGCAGACCGGATTGTCGGAGATCGGGTTGGCGCTGTTGCGCGACCCGCGTGTCACCGCGCTCGGCCTGCATATTGAAGGGGTCGGCGATCTGGGCGCGTTCGAGGCGCTGGCGCGTGAAGCGCGGGGTCTGGGCAAGCGGATTGTCGCTCTCAAAGCGGGCAAATCGGCGCGTGCGCAGGCGGCGGCGGTGTCGCACACCGCCTCGCTCGCTGGCAGTGATGCAGGGGCGCGGTCGTTGTTGAAGCGGCTGGGTATTGCACAGGTCGAAAGCCTGCCAGCGCTTCTGGAGGCTTTGAAGCTCTTGCATTTTGCCGGACCACTGGCGTCAAACCGGGTGGCGTCCATGTCATGTTCCGGGGGCGAGGCCAGCCTGATGGCAGACAGTGCCGAAGGGCGTGATGTTGTCTTTCCGGCACTGACAGATGCGCAGGTCAGCGCAATGCGGGAAGCCCTTGGCCCGTTGGTGGCACTCGCCAACCCGCTGGATTACCATACGTTTATCTGGAATGATGCCGCACGGATGGGCGAGGTCTTTGGCCAGATGCTGTCGGGCGAGGCTGACCTTGGCTGTATCATCGTCGATTTCCCCCGCCCGGATCGCTGTGATCCAAGTGCCTGGGATTGCGTCATCGCGGCAGGCGAAATGGCTGTGCAGCGCGCGGGCAAGCCGCTGGCGCTTGTCGCCACCTTGCCCGAGGCGCTGAACGAAGAGAGGGCCGCGCGCGCGATTGCCGGTGGTATGATCCCAATGCATGGGCTCGATGACGCGCTGAGCGCGATCGAAGCGGCCAGCGCCAAGGACGCGCCTGATGCACGCCCGGTCTTGCAGCCCGGCACGCCACGGAACCCGCGGGTTCTGTCCGAGGCGGAGGCCAAACAGGCTCTCAAGGCATTTGGCCTTGCGGTGCCAAGCGCCGTTACGGCCCGGACGCCGGCGGAGATCACGGCGGGCACTTCCGGCCTGAGCTTTCCCTTGGTTCTCAAAGGCTTGGGCGCAGCGCACAAGACCGAAGCCGGTTTGGTAGCGCTGCAACTGACATCCGCGCAGGCTGTGGAGAAAGCGGCGGAGGCGATGACCTGCGACGGCTATCTCGTGGAAGAGATGGTGGGCGATGCGGTGGCCGAGCTTTTGCTCGGGATCACCCGCGATCCGGCGCATGGTTTTGTGCTGACGCTTGGGGCGGGTGGGACGTTGACCGAGGTTTTGTCGGATACCGCATCCCTTCTGCTGCCCGTGACTGAAAAGGACGTGGACGAGGCCCTGCAGACCCTGCGCCTTGCACCTGTGCTCAATGGGTATCGCGGCAAGCCGGGCTGTGATCGGAAGGCGATTGCGCGCGCGGTGCTTGCCGTGCAGGATTATGTGACAGCCCATGCGGCAGGTGTGGAAGAGGTCGAGATCAATCCGCTGATCTGCACATCGACCGATGCCATCGCAGTGGACGCATTGATCAGACTTGGAGAGGCCCCATGACCGAAACCCCGATCAGAACCGAAACACGCGGCCATGTGCTTGAGGTGACGCTGGATCGCCCCAAGGCGAATGCGATTGACCTGGCGACAAGCCGGATCATGGGGGATGTGTTCCGGGATTTCCGCGATGACCCTGAGCTTCGGGTCGCGATCATCACAGGTGCGGGCGAGAAGTTCTTCTGCCCGGGCTGGGACCTCAAGGCGGCGGCCGATGGCGATGCAGTCGACGGGGATTATGGCGTTGGCGGCTTTGGCGGCTTGCAGGAGATGCGAGCGATGAACAAGCCGGTGATTGCGGCGGTGAACGGCATCTGCTGTGGCGGAGGGCTGGAATGGGCGCTGAGTGCGGATATCATTCTGGCGGCGGACCATGCGCAGTTTGCTTTGCCGGAGATCCGGTCTGGCACGGTCGCGGATGCGGCAAGTGTGAAACTGCCCAAGCGCATCCCCTATCACATCGCGATGGAGATGCTTTTGACCGGGCGCTGGATTGATGCCGAAGAGGCCGCGCGTTGGGGGATGATCAACCAGATCCATCCCGGGGCCGAGTTGATGGAAAAGGCGCGAGAGATGGCCGATCTTTTGGCGTCGGGTCCGCCCTTGGTTTATGCCGCGATCAAGGAAATTGTGCGCGAGGCCGAGGCGATGACATTCCAGGACGCGATGAACCGGATCACCAAGCGCCAGTTTGCCTGTGTGGATGTGCTTTATGACAGCGAGGATCAGTTGGAAGGGGCACGTGCGTTTGCGGAAAAGCGTGATCCGGTCTGGAAAGGCAAGTAGGTGACAGGGCGCGCCAAATCCGGAGAGGCCGTGCGGCGCAAGGTTCTGGGCGATGCGCATGTGGATCGCGCCAAGGCCGCGACATCGGCCTTTGACGCGCCGTTTCAGGAGCTAATCACGGAAAGCGCCTGGGGCACAGTCTGGGCAAGCCATCAGATCAGCCTTCGGGACCGCTCGATGCTGACGCTGGCGTTGCTCGCGGCGCAGGGGATGGATGATGAGTTTGCCATGCATCTGCGGGCGACGGTCAATACCGGTGCAAGCCCCGAGGATGTGCGCGAGGTGCTGATGCATGTGGCGATCTATGCGGGCGTGCCGCGGGCCAATCATGCGCTGAAGCTGGCCAAGGCGACCTATGCCGAGATGGGGATCACGGTATGAGCGGGTTTCGCGCACGGGATTGGCAGGTGCAGCCCCCCGCGCTGACCCCGGATTACAAGACGACGCGCCTTCGGGCACCGTCAGCGCCTTTGATCACAATGCCCGAGGGGTGTGCGCCAGAGAGCGGCCCGGTGTTTGGGCAAGGTGATCTTGGGCCGCTGGATCATGATCTGTTGCAGAACCATGTTCAGGATGGCGCGCCGATCGGCGAGCGGATTTTGCTGCATGGCCGGGTGCTGGATCAGGAGGCCCGACCCGTCGCGGGAACGCTGGTTGAGGTCTGGCAGGCCAATGCGGGTGGGCGCTACCGGCATCGCAACGACAGATATCTTGCTCCACTTGACCCGAATTTCGGAGGCTGTGGACGAACACTGACCGACGATGCGGGCGGGTACCGGTTTCACACGTTGCGCCCCGGCCCTTACCCATGGCCCAATTCCGATAACAGCTGGCGGCCTGCGCATATACATGTCTCGATTATGGGGTCGGGATTTCCTCAGCGGCTTATCACGCAGCTTTATTTTGAAGGCGATCCGCTTATTCCGCTTTGCCCGATTGTGCAGGCTGTTCCAGACGCGAGCGCGATTGACCGGCTGACGGCGCGGCTTGATCTGGCGGCGGCGTCGCCATTCGATTGTCTGGCATATCGGTTTGACATCGTGCTTCGGGGACGACGGGCGAGCTTGTTCGAAAATAAGCTGGAGGGGATGTAGGCATGGCCAAATCACCACTCCTCGAGACCGCATCACAGACGGCGGGGCCTTATGTGCATATTGGTCTTGCACCTGAGATTGCTGAGTTGACCAAACCTTTGACACCGCTGGGCCAGAGCATCGCAGGCCCTCGCGTCTCAGGCGAACGTATTCTTGTCAGAGGCATTATCTTCGACGGGGCGCAAGATCCGGTGACGGATGCGATGCTAGAGATTTGGCAAGCCGATGCGGAAGGTCGACACGCAGGGGACGACGGGTGCGCGCCAGAGTTTCGCGGCTGGGGCCGGGTTGCGGCGGATTTCGACACCGGACTGTGGCATTTTGAGACAATCAAACCGGGACGCGTGGGCGCACGTGCGCCGCATATTGCGCTCTGGATCGTGGCGCGCGGCATCAATATCGGGCTGCACACGCGCCTCTATTTCGATGATGAGACCGAGGCAAACGAAGCTGACCCCGTCCTGCAATCGGTGCCGGACTCGCGAAAGGCTGCCACCCTCATGGCTCAGAAAGAGAGAGATGGGGTCTATCGGTTTGACATCCGGTTGCAGGGACCGGGTGAGACGGTGTTTTTTGATATCTAGGGTTTTTCCTGCCCCAAACATAAAAGCGCTGCCCGGTCTCAGCGGGCAGCGCCTAGAAATCAAATACTGATACAAACGGGCCAACACTGGCAAACAAGAATTTGGTGAAAGAAAACTAATTACGTACCGTTGGCCCTGATGCACATCTGACAAAAAATCCAAGTTTACTCAAGGTCAGCGGAGTCACAGTTTCCTGCAAAACCGTAACATCATGTGGGGTCAAGTTGTGGATAACTTACTAAACCTGCCAAATAGCGTTGCTTTTGCCAAAAAGCCCATTCGAAATTCGTGAAAGCGCGATCCAGTGGATGCAGTGATTTTTTTGAGCGAAATTGGCTAATTGCAACCCTGGGTGGCAAGTGGCCATTGCCAGACGATCCCGCGGGTCAGGCGCGCCTGCGTCTGCGCCGTCCCCCATCGCCGCCTTTGTCGCCGCCCGTATTGAATGACGGTGACGGCAGAGGGACGATTTTGGCCAGTTCCGGAAATGGATCTGTCTTGTGGGGAATGGCATTGGCCGCCACGAAATGATCCTGAAATTTCGGCTCTATCGCTGTTTCCACCTTGGTGATCTGGCGCACGACCTTCTCAATCTCGCGGCGAGCCCCAACGTTACAGAGGGCAATCCGCGCCCCGGTGCCCGCGGCATTGCCAGCGCTGGTGACTTTTTCAAGCGGCACATCGGGGATCATGCCCAACACCATGGCGTGCTTGGCGCTGATATGAGCACCAAAAGCCCCGGCAAGAACGACACGATCCACCTTGTCGACGCCACGCTCATCCATCAAAAGGCGCGCGCCTGCATAGAGCGCCGACTTGGCAAGCTGAATGGCACGGATATCACCCTGGGTCACTGTAATGCGCGGACCCCCATCTGCAGTGGCGTCATGAATGACATAAGCATGTGTGCGGCCCTCGGGCACGGACCGCGATGTGCCGGTTTGCTCGGCCGAGCCGATCAGCCCACTTTCATCCATCAGGCCCGCGATGCGCAGCTCGGCCACCGCCTCAATAATGCCAGACCCGCAAATGCCGGTGATGCCTGTGTCTGCGGCCTCTTCCCAAAACCCATCTTCGTCAGACCATTTGTCAGAACCTATGATGCGAAACCGGGGTTCCTTGGTGTCGACGTCAATGCGGATGGCCTCGATGGCACCGGGTGCGGCGCGCTGGCCGCTTGAGATTTGTGCGCCCTCAAAGGCCGGTCCGGTCGGCGAAGAACAGGCCAATACGCGGGATTTGTCGCCAAGCAAGATCTCGGCATTGGTGCCGACATCGACGATAAGCGCCAGGTCTTCGGACTTGCCGGGTTCTTCGGACAAGGCCACCGCCGCCGCATCGGCGCCCACATGGCCCGCGATACATGGCAAGATATAGGTACGGGCGCGGGTGTTGATGGCAGACAAATCAAGCTCGCGCGCCTCCATCGAAATGCTTTCCGAGGTGCTGAGCGCAAAGGGCGCCTGCCCCAGCTCAACTGGATCTATGCCCAGTAAAAGATGGTGCATGACCGGGTTACAGACAAAGACCACCTCGACGATCAGGCTTGCATCAATGCCAGCCTCAGCAGCGATTTCAGCGGCAAGTGTGTTGATGGCCTCGCGCACTGTGGTGGTCATTTCACGATCGCCGCCGGGATTCATCATCGCATAGCTTACGCGGCTCATCAGGTCTTCGCCAAAGCGGATCTGCGGGTTCATGATCCCCGAACTGGCCTTGACCTCGCCAGTCTCAAGATCCGTCAGATGCGCCGCAACTGTGGTCGAGCCAAGATCAATCGCCAGACCGTAAAGCCCACCTTCGTGCAGACCGGGCCAGATGTCGAGCACGCGCGCCACCTCATCTTTGTGGGATTTGTGCAGCGCGACAGTGACCTGAAACTTACCCTTTCGCAAAACCGGCTGCAGCTTGGCAAGCAAGGTCAGATCGGCGGTAACGGCGGCAATCTCCCACTGGTCGCGCAAGGCGCGTTCCAGCCGTTCCAGATCACCTGTGGGCTCGTGCATGTCAGGCTCGTCGACCTCAACAAAGTACAGCCGCGTGGCCGGGTCCATCTGAATGGCGCGGGCCGAGGCCGCCTTGCGCACCACCTGCTTGTGCACCTGGCTTTCCGGCGGCACGTCAATCACCACATCCCCCATCACCTGTGCCTGACAGCCCAGACGACGACCGGGTTTCAGCCCACGCTTTTCATCATAACGCGCCTCAACGCTGTTCCACTCCGAGAGAGCGTGATCGGCCACGGTCACACCGTGCTTGGGAAACTCTCCATAGCTGGGCGTGATCTGACACTTGGAACAAATCCCCCGCCCGCCGCAGACGGAATCAAGATCAACGCCAAGCTGCCGCGCGGCGGTCAGGACAGGCGTGCCAATCGGAAAATGCCCGCGTTTGCCCGAGGGCGTGAACACCACTAGAGGATCAGTCTTGGTCATCTCGCCGGAACCTTTGGCCAAAGGATGTCTCTGCGGCAACATAGACGTTTCCGCCTTGTAAGAAAGACCGCAACCGGCATTATCTGGCAATCCCGCGTCATCGGCGTGAGGCGCGTGATCCGGTGGCTCTGGCATCTCAGGGTTTTTTGGAAAATTCGACGCCAAAACGGCCTGAGTCGGGTTTGACATCGCGGCCCGTTCTCTCAAAAGATGCCTCCCATGGTCTGGTCGGCGGCGGTTATTCTGGTTTTTGGCATTGCGATCTGGCTTTGGGCCTCATCGCGCTACATGGTGCGCGCCTCACAAGGGCGGCGGATTGGCGTGCGACCTGGTACGGCCCTAATCCTGGTCGATTTGCAAGAGGCGGTTTGGACGGACAGCACCTATCCGGCAACCACGCGAGCGCGGGTTGAGGCGGCCATCGCCCGCGAAGCGTCGCTTGCGAAACGCGACGGCCTACCGGTTATCGCGCTGCGCCATGAATGGTCAGGGCTTGGCCCCCGGCTTGTCGCGCATCTCACAGATCAGGCCGAGCTTGTCCCAAATTCAAAAGGGAGCGCGCTTGCCGCGCCCTTTGCAGAGCTGGCCGATCATGTTGTGGTCAAACGTGTCGAGGATGGTTTTGAAACAGGTGAGCTGGATGCGTTGCTTGAGGTGCTCGACATTGGGCATCTGAGAATTGCCGGGCGGGACGGCACCCGCGCGGTTGCCCGAACCGTCCAAGGCGGGCTCAATCGCGGCTATGAGATCACGTTGGTAGTGGATGCCATCGCCACCTCCAAAACGGACAGGTTTGGGACCGTCGCCGAGGCACTGACCTCGCAAGGTGCGATGCTTACGCGCGGCTAAGCGCGGCGGATATCGGCACCCAGACCGGTCATCAAATCCTCAAAGATTGGGAATGAGGTAGCAATCGGGCTGCCGTCATCCACCGAAACCGGGGCGTTTGCCGCCATCCCCAGCACCATGAAAGACATGGCGATGCGGTGGTCAAGGTGGCTGGCGCAGGTGGCCCCGCCCGGAACATCGCCAAAGCCGCGTCCTTCGACGATCCACCAGTCTTCGCCGTCTTCCACGGTCACGCCGCAGGCGCGCAAGCCGGTGGCCATGGCATCGATGCGATCAGATTCCTTGACTCGCAGTTCCTTCACGCCTCGCATGACCGTGCGGCCTTTGGCAAAGGCGGCGACAACCGACAGGACGGGATATTCATCGATCATGCTTGCTGCACGGTCCGGGGGCACCTCTATGCCTTTGAGATCGGGTGAAAAGCGCGCGCGCAGGTCGGCCACAGGCTCCCCCCCTTCTTCGCGCTGGTTTTCATAGGTCAGATCCGCACCCATTTCGCGCAGTGTGGTAAACAGCCCGGCGCGAGTTGGGTTAAGCCCGATATTGGGCACCAGGACATCGGAACCTTCAGTGATCACGGCGGCACAAACCGGGAAAGCCGCACTGGAGGGATCTCGCGGCACGGCGATGGTTTGCGGGCGCAGTTCCGGCTGACCTGTCAGAGTGATGACCCGCCCGTCGTTGGTCACTTCCGTGGTGATGGTCGCACCAAAGCCTGCCAGCATGCGTTCGGTGTGATCGCGGGTGGCCTCACGCTCGGTGACCACGGTTTGGCCCCGTGCGTTCAGCCCGGCCAACAGCAGGGCTGATTTCACCTGTGCCGATGGGACGGGAACGGTGTAGCGCACCGGGATCGGATCCCGCGCGCCAACGATTGTCATGGGAAGCCGCCCGCCTGCACGCCCGACGGCCTGTGCGCCAAAAAGGGCCAGCGGATCGGTCACGCGTGCCATGGGGCGGCTGTTGAGGCTGGCATCGCCGGTGAAGGTGGCAGTGATCGGCGATGTGGCCATCGCCCCCATGATCAGCCGCACCCCCGTGCCGGAATTGCCGCAATCAACGACTTGATCGGGTTCGGCAAAACCGCCCACGCCAACGCCATACACGTGCCAGGTGCCATCGTCATCACGGGTGACTTCCGCCCCCATGGCGCGCATCGCATTGGCAGTGTCCAACACGTCTTCGCCTTCCAATAGTCCCGTGATCGTGGTTTCGCCCACGCACATTGCGCCCAGGATCAGGCTGCGGTGCGAGATAGATTTGTCACCCGGCACATTGGCGGTGCCTTTCAGGCCCGCCACGGCATGAGAACTCATGGGAATCGGAGTGCCGTGGCCAGACATCATGGAGCCTTTCGCAGAAGATCGTCGGGCCGCTGATAGCGCAACCAAACGGGCAGGTCCATCAGCTTTGCCGCAGGACAGCCAGGTTGGGTCGACTTGCCGGGCCTGCTTATGCCCGGGCCGCGGTCACCAACAGCTCGACCTTCAGGTCCGGATGCGCCAGCTTGGCCTCTCCGCAGGCGCGGGCGGGCGCGTGGCCCTTGGCAACCCAGGCGTCCCAAACCCCGTTCATCTCGGCAAAATCCGCCATATCAGCAAGCCAGATCGTGGTTTGCAGAATTCGCGTCTTGTCCGAGCCCGCCTCGGCCAGAAGCGCCTCTACTTTCTCAAGACAGGTGCGGGTCTGATCGGCAACAGAGTCGCCTTTGTTGCCAACCTGTCCGGCCAGGTAGATCGTTTCGCCATGGATGACAATCTGGCTCATCCGGTCGCCAGTGTGATGGCGCGTGATGTCGGACATGGGCGTTCTCCCTTCAGCTTTTTTTTAGCCGGTTTCTTCTTCGAGATGCAGCTTCATGTCGATCAGGACCTGCTGCAAGGCGGTCGTTTCCTTCAGAAGGCGTTTTGCCTCATTCACGGTGATCACACCGTCCTCGATCGATTGCTGATACTCGGCCATGAGCATCGCGAACCGCTGGCTGAGCGCAATGACATCGCTATTGACGCCACCGGACTCCGCACTGTTGGGGCGCCGCTCGTCAAAATCGAGCTGCATGCCGTTCAGCTCGGCCAAAGCCGACGTAACATGCGGATAAGACGCTGCGACCTCAAGCGCGAAAACGGCATCCACGGGCATGAAACGATCCGCATGTTCGTCATGGTCGGAGTAATATCGCCCTAGCGTGGCTTTCGATTTGCCTGTCAGCCGACAAGCCGCCTCGATCCCGACATCCTTGACCAGGCTTTCGGTATGCTTTTTCAGATAGCTTCCGGCTTTATTCATGGTTGCACGGCCTCCCTGCAACGCCTTTATCCGAAACGAGGAGACCTTCGCAATGCCGATGCGTCGCGACGCAGCGTTTACGCTCTTTCCACCAAGACCGATCCGACGGAATACCCAGCCCCGAATGAGCAGATGAGACCCGTATCACCGGGTTCGAGATCGTCGGAATATTTTGAAAACGCGATGATCGACCCTGCGGACGACGTGTTGGCATAATCCTGCAGGATATTGGGTTGTTCTTCGGCCTCTGGCACGCGGCCCATGACCTTGCGCCCGATGAAATCATTCATCGTTTTATTCGCCTGATGCAACCACAGGCGCTTGAGGTCTTCTGCCTTCACGCCCTCTTCTACCATATGGCTGGCAATATGCGCGGACACGAGCGGCAGCACTTCTTTGAACACCTTGCGCCCCTCCTGCACGAAAAGCATGTCGCGGCGGTCATCCATATGGCCCCTACGTGTGCGGCGCAGATAGCCGTTGTTGTTGCGGATATTGTTGGAAAACTGCGTGGCACAGCGGGTGGAGTGCACGAGGAAATGCGCCCCCTTGGCATCTTCGGCCCGCTCCAGAACCACGGCGGTGCACACATCGCCGAAGATGAAGTGGCAGTCCCGGTCGCGCCATTCCAGATGGGCCGAGCAAATCTCTGGGCTGACCACGATGGCGCAGCGCACAGATCCTGAGCGCACCATATCGGCGGCGGCCTGAATACCGAATGTGGCCGACGAGCAGGCAACGTTCATGTCAAAGGCAAAGCCGGACGCGCCCAGAAGCTGCTGAATTTCAATGGCAATTGCCGGATAGGCGCGTTCATGGTTTGAGGCGGCGCAGATGATCAGATCAACCTCGGACGCGTCGCGACCCGCCTGCGCCAGCGCCTTGGTGCAGGCATCAAGCGCCATTTCCGCCATCAGGCCCGGCTCATCATTACCGCGCTCGGGCAGATGCGGGTGCATCACGGCAGGGTCCAGAACGCCGGTCTTGTCCATCACATAGCGCTGTTCGATGCCGGAGGCGCTGACAATGAATTCTGAGGAAGAGGGATCTTTTGCCTCCACCTTACCGGCTGCGATGGCATCAGCATGTTCGGCGTTGAAGCGCTCGGCATAGGCGTTGAAGGCCTCGACCAGTTCGTCGTTTGTGATGGTCTGATCCGGGGTGAAAACGCCTGTCCCGGTAATGGCGGGCTTGTACATGAAACGCGCTCCTAGAGGTGCGCGCTACCTCATCGCAATGGCGCGGCAAGGTCAAGTGTGACGGTGGGGTAGGCTTTGGTTGGCTGGCCCCGTTGGACCACCACGTGGCCGGTTTTGGATGACGGTTTAGGGCCCTCTTTATCCGTTCGTCGAGGTGCGGCGAACGGCGGCGTTCACTTTCGAATACACGCTCGTCGAAACATGATGGATCGTGTCACGGGTTCTTATTGAAGTCTACATTCGGGCGACCTTTCACCAATTTTTATTCTTTTTTCTGTAGGTAGTTGCGACCTCAAGCTTCAATGATGAGCGACACGTTTGGCGGATAAACTTGAAGGACTAATTTTTAGCGAGTTCCTCGTCGATAACCCATCTGGGTTCGATACCGACGGCGACGGGACGGCGAACAAGTCGGACGAGTTCATTGAGTTGCAGAACACGACGGGCAGCTCCATTTCGCTCGATGGCTATCAACTCTGGTCGGATGACCGCGGTCTGCTGTATTCTTTTGGATCGGGGGCCACCATCTCTTCGGGCGGAACCGCGACCGTTGTCGGTGAGTACGCCGGCACGGAACCTGCGGGATTCTACGATGCGGGCCTAGCCGACGGCAGCGACTTCCTGGAAGATGGTGAAGGATCGCGCAGTGATACTATCTACCTCGTCAATACAGCCACTGGCGAGTATATTGCGTTTTCTTATGGCCAACCGCCGCCGTCGCCGTCGCCACCGACCGGCTTTCCAGGCACGACCCAAATCGGAACGGGTGAGTCTCTCAACAGCAGTGGGCCTAACGGAACCAGCTTTGCCAGAGATGCCAATGGCGATTGGGTCGAGTCAACGCCCCCCAACCCGGGTTCGCCGGGTGTTGCTTGCTTCACCGCCGGCACGATGATCACCACTCCCGATGGAGCACGGCTTGTCGAGACCCTGCAAATTGGCGATCTGGTGACAACGCTTGACAATGGCGCACAACCTATCCTTTGGATCGCTTCGAGGACACTCGGACAAGAAACGCTCACCGTCCACCCAGAACTCCGACCAATAGCGCTTGAACCGCGATGGACGGGGTTCAACGAACGATTACTCCTTTCAAGGCAACACGCCATTCTCGTCAGATCATCCGCAAATCAAAACCGAGTCCTCGCGCGCGCCGGTCAATTGGCCCAATTGGAAGGAGGAGCGGTCCGCGTTGCAAACGGTGTTCGAAAGATCACCTACGTTCATTTCATGCTGCCCAACCATGAAGTCGTGTTCGCGAATGGTCTCGCCACGGAGTCTTTTTACCCTGGCGAGTGGGCTATTGTGACTCTGGCTCCAATTTCGAAGCGCTTACTTTTGGCATTATTTCCCGGCTACAATTCGTCAGAAATTGCAGATGCGTACGGCTCTCCGAAGTTTCCCTATGCAAAGAGGCGCGATCTTCCAACGCAACTTGTAAGCGTCTGTCCGGAAAAGATAGAAAGCCCGTCTTGTCAGGTCGCCTAAGTGCCGATTTAACGCAATTTTGCATTAAGATTTGACTATTGTTGGCGGTCTCATGCGTCCGTTTTGTGGGCCACTATCGCGGTAGCTGCCGTTCGCTAAATGGCAGCAAAGTCCGCATAGCAGACATCCTAATACCTGCTTCAATTCACCAGGTTCGGTGGTGTCTCTCCGTTCAGCGCCTTTTGCAGGTTCTCTACCGCGATGCGACCCATTTTCTCGCGCACTTCCAGCGTTGACGTGCCCATATGGGGCAGGAGAACCGCGTTTTCCATCGCCTTGAGCGCATCCGGGACGGTTGGTTCGTGTTCGTAGACGTCAAGACCTGCACCCGCGATGCGGCGGTCTTTCAGGGCGCGGATCAGCGCGGCCTCATCCACGATGTCACCGCGCGCCACGTTGATCAGATGCGCGGTCGGGGCCATGTGGCTGAGTGCGTCATCATTGATCAGGTGATGCGTCTCGGCACTGGCGGGTACGGCGACAACGGCAAAATCGGCGCGCGCCATCAGCTCTTCAAGCGTTTTCACCCGCTCGGCTGGATAGGCGAAGTCCTTTTCGCTGCGCGACCAGTAGAGCACCTTCATGTCAAAGCCAAAATGGCAGCGCTGCGCGATGGCCGATCCGATGCGACCCATACCGATGATGCCCACCGTCTTGCCGGTGACATGCGTGCCCAGAAGCTGCGTGGGGTTCCAGCCCGGCCACTTGCCCGCGCGCACCATGCGCTCGCCTTCGCCTGCCCGCCGGGCGCTCATCATGATGAGGGTCATGCCGATATCGGCGGTGGCATCGGTTACGGCACCGGGCACGTTGGTGACCATAACACCGGCACTGCGCGCGGCCTGCAGATCAATATGATTGATGCCCACGCCATAATTGGCCAGCACTTTGCAGCGCGGCTCTTGTGCCTCGCGAAAGACTTCAGCCGAAAACGTGTCACCAAACATCATCAGCACGCCGTCATAAAGGTTCAGCGCTGCGCGCATCTGGCCGATCTTGAGCGGCGTGTTCTCGGCCCGCATTTCCACGTCGAAATGTTCGCGCGCCATATCCACCACGCTTTCGGGAAGTGGCCGGGTGAAATAGACGCGTTTCAATGCATCCGCCCTCCGATGGGGACGTCTTTGTCCGGGGCAAGCAAGACGATCTCACCATCCGCATCGCTCAGGCCCAGCACCAGGACTTCGGACATGAACGGCCCGATCTGGCGGGGCGGAAAATTGGTGACGGCCATGACAAGTTTGCCAGGCAGGTCGTCAGGTGCGTAATGCGCCGTGATCTGCGCCGATGTCTTGCGCTCACCGATGTCGGGTCCAAAGTCGATCCACATCTTGATTGCAGGCTTGCGCGCCTCGGGAAAGGGTTCCGCGCGGATGACGCGCCCCACGCGGATGTCGACCTTGAGAAAATCGTCAAAGGTGATCTCATCCGCCATTGCGCAGTTCCTTCGAGCGTTCCGTGGCGGCTGCAACTGTCTTTTCCATCAGGCCAGGCAAGCCATTGACCTCATCCATCAGTACCTCAAGCCCTGCCTGCGTGGTGCCATTTGGGCTTGTGACATTCACACGAAGTTGCGCAGGCGTCTCATCCGCTGTCTCGGCCAATGCGCCGGAACCGGCCACGGTGGCCTTGGCCAGTTGCATGGCCAGTTCAGGCGGCAAACCCTGTGCCTCGCCCGCAGCGGCAAGACATTCGATCATATGGAAAACATAGGCTGGTCCCGAACCAGAGACGCCGGTAACGGCATCCATCTGGTCCTCACTATCAAGGCGCACAACCTGACCGACGGCCTCAAGGAGACTCTCTGCCATATCCAGCTGATCCTCTTTGACAAGGGCGTTGCCGATCATCGCGGAAATCCCCTTGCCGACTGCTGCTGGCGTGTTTGGCATGGCGCGCACGATCGGGCTTTGCTCACCCAATGCCGCCTCAAAGGCAGCAATCGGCGTGCCGGCGGCCACCGAAACAAAAAGTGTCCCGCCATTGCCCATCGCGGCGATTGCCGGGAGGGCCTCACCCATCATCTGCGGCTTTACCGCAATCAGGACAATCGAGGGATGAGGCGGCAATTCGGTATTGATATGAACGCCTGTTGATTTCAGCCAATCGGATGGTTGCGGATCGATGACCCAGACAGAGCCTGCGGGCAATCCACCCTCAAGCCAGCCCGACAGCATGGCGGATCCCATCTTGCCACATCCCAAGAGTACAAGCCCGTTTTCGGCAACTGTTTCGATGTCCATCCTGACTACCCCTGCCCTGCCGCATCTGTTTTCAGCTTTTGATAGAACGCACCCGCAGGCGGCGCAATCGAAGAAGCGCCTTTCGGCCAAGCCTCGCGCAGCGCCGTGTTTCAAATGGCCTTTGTCGGCGACAAGTTTTGGGGCTGGGGGTTTGCGGTGAAGCCGTCAATCTGCGGTATAGCTTCGGCGGATAGCAGCTATGGAGAAAAGACGCCCTTGATGGCCCTTTCGCGAACAACTGCATCCGTCGACGATTGATCGGTTCTCGGCTGGTGAGGCTACGCCCAATCAATTCCGAACTGCTGGCGAGGAGTTGCCAGAAGCTGGCACCATCGCCTCACAGAATACTCTGGCTGCGATCAAGATCGGTCAGCAGTAGTCGATTTCCGTCAGACAATGCACGAGCCATTTCCTTCGCAGAGCTTTTCTTTTCACGCAGCATGTCGAATTCTTTCTGTGTCAGTCCGACAAGTTGTAAGAAGTCGATCGGACCATGTGGTGTCTCGATGCTCCCCAACTCAGGGTCTTTGACGATAAGCAAAGCCACCATTGCGGTGTCGGCATCTGCATGGATTGGGCCATTTGCAGGAATAAAATGCCCGTCTTCGAACCATTGTCGGCTTTGAAATACATAGCGCGCTAGGTTCTGCATCAAATTGACAGGCCAGATAGGAACATCATTGTCAGAAAGCGGCATTTCCGTTTCATGCATTTTGAGGCGGAAGGTGAACTCAAAACCCCAACCGCTGACTTCCCCGCCGACGGCGTCTTCATTGTAGTAGAGTTCCGACATGCCGTAAGAAATGTAATGCAGATGTGGAGACGGTCCGGTGCGCTTGTAGACACTCACGCCATCGAGAGGGTCTGGGCCACCAAGCGCAAAGGATATGAGCGTTCCAAAGTGAAAATCAGGCTCCACTTCGGGATAGATGCCTTTTAAGCCTTCATCTATTGCAGCCCAACCAGGACTGTCATCGACGTCAAACGTTTCCTTGTAGGTCTTTAAATCCAACGCGCTTCCCATCCAAATTTGTTCAATAAACTTCTACTTTGCCGTGGAGCTTTAGGCAATTTTCGAAGAACGGACCTTTGTATGACTTACACCGTCGGGACTGTGGACCCTGAACAACCCTGTTGCCCGCTGCAGGATGCGCAAAAATCAGTACGGTTAGAACCTCGCCGAAAACTGTCCTTCTAACACCAAAGGGCGAGCCAGAGCCCGCCCTTCTGCGTCGGTCCGTGAGTGATGCTTATGCGCGCCCGTACGCTTCGGCGATGGCGATCTGCATGGCCTCTTCGGGGCTTCTGCCACCCCAAACCGCCAGTTGAAAGGCCGGGTAGTACCGCTCTGCGCTGAGGACCGCGGCACCTATGAGCGTATCGACCTGCTCAGGTGCCACACCCTGCCCGCCAGCCATGATGAGGCCGTAGCGGTAGACCATCAGCTTTTGCTCCGCCCAATAGCTGAATGCCCCGGCCCAGCATTGATCATTGACGCTGTTGAGAAGCTCATACAGCACAGGCAGCTTGTCTTCCGGGGGCTCCATCTCGAAGGTGCAAACCATCCGCAGGGTTTCATCGAACCCCGACCAGGCCAGCGTCACGGAATACGTGCGCCACTGGCCTTCGACGGCCATTGCGATCTGATCATCGGCAATGCGGTCGAAATCCCAGTCATGGTGTTCGGCTAGGTGCTCGACAATATCGATGGGGTGAAGGTCTTCATGAAGAAACTGCTCTGATAATGCCATAGCGCCACCTCTTGTTGTTGTAGCGACGGGCTGGCAGAGCCGCTATCGCTCGGTGTCTGCTCTAGGTTCAGGGGCGATGTCCCACTGTCCTACCAAATATGGTGGGGCCTATCAGACGACCTGTAAAGCTATTTCTTGGGGATAACCGCAATAAGTTGTGGATGACTTCAAATCGCCATCAAAATACAGCACAGCCAGACGTCGAATGACCAAATGTGGCAGTTCGGATCAGTAAAAGACGTTCATCACGGCGAGGGAAACAACAAGGAACAGGATCGTCATGATCCCGCCACCTTTGATGAAATCCGTCACTTTGTAGCCCGCTGGCCCCATGATCAGGGCATTGACCTGATGCGTAGGGATCAGAAAGGAATTGGAGGTCGAGATTGCAACCGTCAGTGCGAACAGCGCAGGATCTGCCCCTGCCGCTGCAGCAATTGAAACAGCCAACGGCACAAGAAGCACCGTGGCACCCACATTGGACATCACCAGCGTGAACACCGTTGCCAGCACCGCAAGCCCCGCCTGAAGCGCCCAGTTGGGCCAGCCGTTCAACAAGGTCAGGATCTGGCTGGCAATCCATTCCGCCGTCCCGGTCGCCTGGACGGCTTGCCCCAAAGGTATAAGACTCGCCAGCAGGAAGATCGTGCTCCAGCTCACGGCGCGGTAGGCCTCATCAATCTCAACCACCCGTGTGACGATCATGCCGACGGCCCCGGTGAGCAGGCACAAGGACAAGAGCACATCCGTGAAAAGGATCATGCCTAGGGACAAAAGGAAGAAAAACAGGGCCCAACCCACTTTGGAGGGGCGTAGTTCTTCATGGGGGAATTCCGTGGTCACGACGACAAAATCGGGGTTGCGCGTGAGCCGCATGAGCGCGTCCCATGTCGAGTGAATGACCAGTGTGTCCCCGGCGTGAAACGGCACCTCACCAACTGCTGTGGGTGCATGGTCTTCGGTTTCAACATAGCTCATGGTTTCTTCGTCGCGGTGGATTGCGAGAAGGCTGGCCCCATAGGTCTTGCGGAAAATCAGGTCATGGGCGCATTTGCCGATGACGCTTGATCCTGGTGGGATCACCATTTCCGCAACGCCCGACTTGGTGGGTGCGTAATCCTCGGCAAAGACATCAAGCTCGCTATGAAGGGTGAACCCTTCTTCCAGAACCATCTGTCGGATCACGCGCGATCTGCCCAGCACCGCCAGACGACATGGTGTTTCGATGGGCGTTTGTATGACGGGCGCGAACCACCGCTTACCCTGGTAAGAGCTGCCGATAATGTAGACGTGATACTTCTGCATCATCGCGTCAAAGGTCTGTCCTTCGCAGGGATGCCCGGTGGGGATAGATATCTCAAAGATGTCGGTCTGCAGGCCGTATATGTTTTTCAAATACTCTTTCAGGGACTGCGCACTGGTGGCGTCGTCACTGGATTGACCTGATGGCAAAACCCAGCGTCCGAAGAGTGTAAAATAGAGAATTCCGGTCACGATCAGACACAAACCAATGGGCGTCACGGAGAAGAGACCGAATGGCTGCATCTTCTCGCCATCAGGCAGCATGTCATTGGCATTGAGCAGCAGGTCATTGAGCAGAATAAGCGGCGACGAGCCAACCATGGTCATTGTGCCGCCCAGGATGGCGCAGAACCCCATGGGCATCAAAAGACGGGAGAGCGGCAGTTCGGTCCGCACCGAGATGCGGCTGACAACAGGAAGAAAGAGGGCCGCCGCCCCGACGTTCTGCATGAAAGAAGAAATGACACCGACCGTGCCGGAAACGATGGGTATGATGCGCGCTTCGGTTTTACCGCCGTATTTGAGGATCACCGAGGCCACTTTGCTCATGATCCCGGTCTTATCGAGACCTGCCCCGACGATCATGACTGCGATGATGGAAATTACGGCGTTAGACGCGAAGCCATCAAACAGATGGCTTGTATCGGCGAGATTGGTCAGAGAGGGATGCTGGCTCAGCAGCCCCAACAGCACCATGATCATGATCGCAGCGAGATCGATGCGCACAATCTCGGACACGAAAAGAAAAATGGTAAACGCCAGCAACCCGAGGACCACGGACATTTCAAGTGTAAGTTCGATACCGGCCATTCGCGCTCCCCTGTTGCATTTAAACGGCTTTTTGGCCGTGAGACAACATCAGAGGGGCCACGACCCGAACGGAGTGTGGCTCAATCACCCAAATACGTGGACGAAATGATGGGAGTTATGACTTGGTGTTTTCCAGCGCCTCAATCCGCGCCTTCAAAGCTTCGTTTTCCTCGCGCGCCTTCTGCGCCATGGCACGTACGGCGTCGAATTCCTCACGTGTCACGAAATCACGGTCAGCCAACCAGCGATCAATCAACGAACGCATCGCGGTATCCGCTTCCTGCTTGGCGCCTTGGGCCACGCCCATTGCATTGGTCATCAGTTGCGATAAATCGTCCAAAACCTTGTTGCGTGTCTGCATTGGGATTGCTCCGGGCTTACATTTGATCCCTATATGGGTTTTGACGCGGTGGCGAGCAAGGTCGCTAACGTCGCAGCCGCAATCAGAATGAGGCCTCTATGCGCGCAGCCATCCCCTTCCCCGAGATTTCATCAGATGCCTTTGCTTTTAGCATCTTTGGCTATGAGATCGCCCTGAGATGGTACGCGCTGTCCTATATCGTTGGGATTTTGATCGGATGGTGGCTGGTTGTTCAAACCGTCAAGCGCGCGCATCTTTGGCGCAATGACACAGCACCGATGACAGTCAAACAGGTCGAAGACCTGGCCACCTGGGTGATCCTTGGCGTGATCCTGGGCGGGCGGCTTGGCTTTGTGCTGTTTTATCAACCGGCCTATTATCTCTCAAACCCCTCCGAGATTCTTATGGTCTGGCAAGGCGGCATGTCTTTTCACGGCGGCCTCATCGGCGTGATCATCGCCTGCGTCGTGTTTTCCTGGCGCAATGGCATCCCCTGGCTGTCCGTGGCCGATGTGCTTTGCATGGTGACACCTGTTGGATTGCTGCTTGGGCGTCTGGCCAATTTCATCAATGCCGAGCTTTGGGGGCGCCCCACAGATTTGCCGTGGGGTGTCATCTTTCCGGGTGCCGCCGCGCAAGATTGCGCGGGCATTGCCGCAGGCCTTTGTGCCCGTCATCCCTCGCAGCTTTACGAAGCCTTGCTTGAAGGGCTGATCCTGTTTGCCGTGCTTGTCTATCTTGGGTACCGGCGTGGCGCGCTGAAACAGGTGGGCGCAATTACCGGCCTCTTCTTCATCGGGTACGGGGTTGGCCGGTTTCTTGTCGAGTTCGTCCGCCAACCGGACGCCCAGTTTGTCAGCCCGGGCAATCCCCTTGGCCTGGCCTGGCATCTCGACGGGTACGGCCTTACCATGGGGCAGATACTTTGCATCCCGATGATTGCTTTCGGCATCTATATGCTGATGCGGGCGCGGCGTCAGGCGCGCATGGCTCTGGCCGAATGACCGCTCTGGGCGATCTTCTAAAAACGCAGATCACGGCAACTGGCCCAATGCGGCTTGATACTTACATGTCCGCGTGTCTGATGCATCCCGAGCATGGCTACTACAGCACAAATGATCCGTTTGGCGCGGCGGGGGACTTTGTGACAGCGCCGGAAATCAGCCAGATGTTCGGCGAACTTGTGGGGCTATGCCTTGCACAAACCTGGATGGATCAGGGGGCAGCCCGCAATTTTGCCCTGGCAGAGCTTGGACCGGGCCGCGGCACACTCCTTGCGGATATTCTGCGCGCGACCCAAAAAGTACCGGGATTTCACAACGCGCTTGGCGGCGTTCATCTGGTTGAGACCTCACCGGCACTGCGCGCAGTTCAAGCCAAGACACTGGCCCGTGCGGACCTTCATTGGCATGACAGTGTGGATACTCTTCCGGCGATGCCGCTTTTTGTCGTCGCCAATGAGTTTTTCGACGCCTTGCCAATCCGGCAGTTCCAGCGTGCAGGCAGTGGATGGTGTGAGCGGCTGGTTGGCGTCGAAGACGATGCATTCACGCTGGGCCTGGGTGCCCCCCATTCCAATGAGATGGTTGCCCATCGGCTTGAGGACACCAAAGAGGGCGATCTGATCGAAGTTGCACAGAATTCAGCGTCCATCGCGACGGCGCTTTCCCAGCGCATTGCACAGCATGGTGGCGCGGCGCTTGTGATCGATTATGGCGACTGGCGATCGCTTGGAGACACGCTTCAAGCCGTGAAGGATCATGAGGTCACGTCGATCTTTGACGCCCCGGGCGAAGCTGATCTAAGCGCTCATGTCGATTTTGAGGCGTTGGCTCTTGGGCTGACACCGGGGTGTTGTCACACGCGGCTCACACCGCAAGGCGTGTTTTTGGAGCGGCTTGGCATAACGCCTCGGGCGCAGGCTCTGGCCAAACAGATGACCGGGGCATCGCTTGACGCGCATCTCGCGGCACATCGGCGCTTGACCCATGCCGAGGAAATGGGGACGCTCTTCAAGGTGATGGCGCTTTACCCCGAATCCGCCGCTCCTCCGCCAGGTCTGGATACATGACCCTCGAAATTCTGACACATGACGACCTGCACCCGTTTCGCCACGGCTTCTTTACCCGCAAAGGCGGTGCATCGTCTGGCGTCTTTTCCGGCTTGAACTGCGGGCAAGGGTCTTCCGATCAGGCAGAAATTGTCGCCATAAATCGCGCCCGCGTCGCCGATGCGATGGGACTGGAGGTGGAAAAGCTGTTCACCGTCCATCAAATCCATTCCGCGGATGTCGAGGTGATCAACGGCGCGCATCGGGAGCGCCCCAAGGCTGACGCAATGGTATCGGCCACGCCGGGTGTGGCCTTGGGTATTCTGACCGCCGACTGCCAGCCGGTGCTCTTTGCCGACTCCAAAGCAGGCGTGATCGGCGCCGCGCATGCGGGCTGGCGCGGAGCGCTTGACGGTGTCTTGGAAGCCACGGTTGACGCCATGGAAAAACTCGGCGCCAAGCGCGCACGGATCACCGCGGTCATCGGGCCGTCGATCAGTCAACAGGCCTATGAGGTCGGGCCGGAGTTTCTTGAACGGTTCATGGATGACGATGCCGCGAACAGCCGGTTTTTTGGCAATGGGGAGAACGGCAAATACCATTTTGATCTGCCAGGCTACGGGTTGCACCGGTTACGGCAGGCAGATGTCGGTCAGGCCGAATGGATCCGGCATTGCACCTATAGCGACCCTGAGCGGTTTTATTCGTATCGGCGGGCGACACATGATGGTGATGTTGACTACGGCCGCCTGATTTCAGCTATTCGCCTGTAGCTTCGACCAGCTACCTTGATTGCGGCAGGATATCGGCAAGACCCATCACAAGTTTGCCTCATTTGCGGAAACAGTAAGCCGATTTTGCGAGAATTGGATGAGTTTCATCAACATTTACCATTATAATTCATGTATTTAAGAGAATTTGATTTGAACCGCCCAAATCCGAAATGCGGACAGGAATAATTTTTTCCGACTTTTCTGTGGCCGACAAAACATGGCCTTAAATCGCGACCATACTGATCTCAGCAAACAGCCCGCACGCAGAGGCGGCACCAAGAACGAGAGGACAGGTAATGAAGAAACGTTGGATGGCATCAATCCTTGAGACAAGTCGCCACACGAATGTGGCGCTGCCATTTCACCGCGCTGTGCGCAAAACCGAAAAGGCAACGACACAGGTCCGAGCCGCAAAGAAATCCGCCTAACCCTCCAGATTCTCCCCCAGCGCCAGAGGCAGATCACACAGGCACACACCAAAGACCGCTCCTTCGGGGGCGGTCTTTACGATTCGGAAACCTTTAGAGGCGAATTGTGGCGGCTTGGTTTATGGGGGCCCGACAATCCTTCGAAAGCCTGCGTAATTGTCCCGGCGGCTTGAACAATTCTTGCTCAAATTTGGTGAAACTTGGGCAAATCCCCATAGTGTTGATGACGTAACGAAGTTGAATTTTTAAACATCTGACTGTCGTTGTCGGTGGGGGCCGACGCGGTTGTGATGCCAAGAGTATGGTGACGCAACATGACTACCCCCTCCTTGGCTGCCCAGGTCCCGGCAGCTTCCCGGATCAGAGAAAAAGATAATGGTTTCGGTCAGGCTTATGTCCCTCAGCCAGACCGAAACCAGCGCCCCATGCGCCGGTTTCAGATCGGATTTCTGCGCGGCGATGGCACGCCTGAGTATCGCGAACAGATTGGCCCTGCCCTGCCCAAGTTCGAAGCGGCGTTCTCTGCTTTTTCCCGCGGCACTTTGATCAATACGCCGCGCGGTCGTATGGCGATTGAAGACCTCGTGCCCGGCATGGAAGTTAATACGAAAGACAATGGGCCACTGCCGGTCTTGTGGGTTGGCTCAATGACCCTGATCCCACAGGCACCGGGCATTGATCCAAGATCATGCCGGATGACACGCGTGATGCCCGAAGCCTTCGGTCTTGGACGCCCGGAAGCAAATCTGATGGCTGGGCCCGGCGCGCGGATCATGTCGCGCCCCGAAGGTCTGCGTGACAGCATGGCAGGTGATCAGATGCTGACGCCGGCCTGCGATCTGGCCGATGGGCTCAACGTGATTGAGATCACGCCACAACGTCCGGTCTCGGTTTACCACATTTGCCTGTCGCAGCACGCGATCATCACCGCTGCGGGCCTTGAGATGGAGTCATTCCATCCCGGCAATGCTTTCGAGCGCAACATGGGCCAGAATGCCCTGTCGCTCTTCATGTCGATGTTCCCGCATATCACGCGGCCCAGCGAATTCGGCAATACGCGCTACCTGCGGCTACCGAGTGATCTTTTCTGAGCGAGACGTCCGGCCCTAGGCCGATTTGCTGAGCCTTTCTTCGAGCACCTCAAAGGGCACGCCCGGCTCGTCCTTGGCCCCCCGGATTACAAGCGATGTCTTGACCGACGCCACGTTGTCGGCGGCCGTCAATTCGCCGGTCAGAAAGCTCTGAAACGTCGACAAATCCGGTGCCACGCATTTGAGAATGAAATCCACTTCGCCGTTAAGCATGTGGCATTCCCGTACGAGCGGCCAGTTGTTGCAGCGGGCTTCAAACGCGGTCAGATCTGCCTCGGCCTGACTGAGCAGACCGACCATCGCAAAGACCTGCACCTCGAACCCAAGTTCGCGCGAATCCACATCGGCGTGGTAGCCACGGATATAGCCCATCTCTTCCAGGGTGCGGACACGCCGCAAGCAGGGTGGTGCCGAAATGCCGACACGCCGCGCTAATTCAACATTCGTCATCCGGCCATCGGCCTGAAGCTCGGCCAGAATCTTTCGATCAATCTCGTCAAGGCGTGTGGCTGGCATTGAAAATCCCCGTTCGTTGCGGATTGTTATAGCACCACCACGGTTGCGCGCAATATTATTTCGCGATTGCGAAAGATCGTTTCATGAAAAAATTTGAGATTGCCTGATGCATAGCCGCTTTGCAGGGCTACCGCTGCCCAGCCAGCACCGCTATATCTGTCCAGACTCAAAGCGCAGAGGCGCGCAGGCAGGACAGGCAAAGGGGACATCATGGGCGAGACCCGTCACACACGTGCACTTATCATTGGCTCCGGCCCGGCGGGGTATACCGCGGGTGTATATGCATCTCGCGCGATGCTGTCGCCCATCCTGGTGCAAGGCATCGAACCCGGTGGCCAGCTCACGACCACCACAGAAGTTGAGAACTGGCCCGGCGACACCGAGGTACAGGGACCTGATCTGATGGTTCGGATGGAAGCGCATGCCAAGGCGATGGGCTGCGAGATCATCGGCGATATCATCACAGAGCTTGACGTGGAGAGCCGTCCATTCGTGGCGAAAGGAGACAGCGGCACCACCTACACAGCCGACGCCGTCATTCTGGCCACCGGGGCGCGCGCCAAATGGCTCGGCCTGCCATCTGAGGAAGCGTTCAAGGGCTTCGGTGTCTCGGCCTGCGCGACCTGCGACGGGTTCTTCTATCGCGGTGAGGAAATCGTGGTGATCGGCGGCGGCAATACGGCTGTGGAAGAGGCGCTTTTCCTGACGAATTTTGCGTCAAAAGTCACGCTCATTCATCGCCGCGACGAGTTGCGCGCCGAAAAGATCCTGCAGGACCGGTTGCTGAAGCATCCGAAGATCGAACCGCTCTGGTTCCACGAGCTTGAAGAGGTGCTGGGCGATGACAATCCCAAAGGGGTGACAGGCATACGTGTGAAAAACAACCAGACCGGTGAAAGCAAAGAGATCGCCTGTAAGGGCGTGTTCATTGCCATCGGCCACGCGCCCGCCAACGAGCTGGTGAAAGGCAAGGTTGAGATGCACCATGGCGACTATGTGAAAGTCGAAGCCGGCAGCACGCGCACCTCGATCCCCGGGCTTTTCGCCGCCGGAGATCTCACCGACCATATCTATCGCCAGGCTGTCACATCCGCAGGCATGGGCTGCATGGCCGCACTCGATGCCGAGAAATATCTGGCGGAAATGGAAGATTAGAGGAACGGCTGTTCCCGCGCGTCAGCGAGTGACTGCTTTGCGAACAAAGCGTTCATTGCAAACCGGCAACGCGGCATGCCTCTCAATCAAGCCAAAGCGAGCGCTCAGTTGATTGTCTTCGTTCGAAGTTTTCATTCGCCTGGATTGACAAAGACTCGACTTCCTGAGCATCGAGCACCCCGTCTCCATCTTGGTCGTAGGTGTCTAATAGGCTTTCGTAAGGCGCCAAGAACTCAGCCTCGGTCACTCGGCCATCGTTATTTTTATCGAAAATGGGCGCAACAAGGATTGGTGGCGACCATCGTTTTCCGCGCTCACGCACAAGTCGTGCGATTCCGTCACGATCAGCGGGATACTTTTCTTCCGCGCCCTCAACAACCTCTTCAAAGGTGAAGACGCCGTCGCCGTCAAAGTCAAAAAGGCTTTCAAGCCGACCAGACAGTTTGGCGTCAAGCCGTACTTGAATCTTCGCGTCGTCAACAGTGTTTGTAGCGACGCCGACGCCCAACAGGGCACCGCGCGCTTCGGGCAGGTAGACTTGGCGAATTTCTTCGATGGTCACAACAGCGTCCCCGTTCAGATCATGGGAAGCCCAATAAGAAAACGAGCTGTTTCGGCGCTTGGCATGTTCAATTTGTTGTTTGATCAATGCATCTTTTTCCGTGACTTCACCCGAGCCATCAACGTCGGAGCGATAGAAAATGTCACGTAGGACATTTATCAATTTGGGAGAGGGCGAGCGTTTCGACAGGCCTTCAGCAAGTGACTTAAGATGCCCCTCGGCTTCTAAGTTTACCGCGTCAGTTTGCTGTGCCTTGGCAACTTGAACTGACATCAATGTCAATCCGAGGGCTCCAAAAGCCGCAAGCCAGACCTTGTGCATTCGCAGTTTCTTCACAGATACGTACTGCTGGTCTTCAAAATCAACGGCGGTCGTATTCAAACCAAATTCCTTCACGCAATTCTGCTACAGCATTAATTTTGGAAAATGGCCAAATTACGTTGAGATGATGCGTTCAATCAAAGTGCAATTCAGGCGCAAACCAGTCCTCCGTCGCCCTGTCACGCTTCCAAAAACATAAGCAAGCAAGAGCGCCCACGCGGCCGTGGCCCTTCGACAACACTTCCGAAACAGTGCGTTTCCTTAGAATTAGGGGGTTCCAACACATCGTGACTTATGACATGTGTTCACGCGTGAACATATTTTGAGTCGTTTCGTTATGATGTTGTCTCCAGAGACAAAGCCAAGCCTGGAGGAGGAAGATCAACTCTTCCGCCTTTTGCGACAACTCGACCTCGCGCCCGAGGCGTCTCAGCGCACCACCGCGTCCGCGCTTGGGATTTCACTTGGGCGTCTGAACGCCCTTTTGCGGCGTGCTGTCGATGCAGGATTCATCAAGATCGGCGACCGCGATGGCCCGGACAAACGTCAGCGATACGCCTACGCTATCACCTCCCGTGGTGCGGCAGAAAAAATACGTCTCACAGATCAGTTTCTCACGCGAAAATTCGCTGAATATGATGCTCTTCATGCCGAACTGACCGGCACGACGAGCGGCCTTGTACCCCTCAAACACAGGACATCGATTGTGCAAAGTAACCTCGCCCCCATCCCCGAACTGTACGTGTCTTATGAAAGCGCCCTAAAGCTCAAGGTTGAAGCGGCAGACCTGACAAGCTGGGACCTCAGCCCGCGCCAGATCTGCGATCTGGAGCTCTTGATGAATGGCGGCTTCAACCCGCTCAAGGGTTTTCTGAGCGAAGACGACTATAATGGTGTTGTCGAAAACATGCGCCTCGCCGATGGCAGCCTCTGGCCCATGCCAGTCACTCTGGATGTGAGTGAAGCCTTTGCCGAAAGCATCGAATTGGGCCAGGACATCGCCCTGCGCGATCAGGAAGGCGTGATCTTGGGCACAATGACCGTTACGGATCGCTGGACACCTGACAAGGCTCGTGAGGCTGAGAAGGTCTTTGGCGCGGATGACGACGCCCATCCCGCGGTCAACTATCTGCACAATACGGCTGGTTCGGTTTACCTTGGCGGCCCGGTGACGGGTATTCAGCAGCCCGTCCACTATGACTTCCGCGCACGTCGCGACACACCCAATGAACTGCGCGCCTACTTCCGCAAGCTGGGGTGGCGCAAGGTTGTGGCCTTCCAGACCCGCAACCCCTTGCACCGCGCCCACCAGGAACTGACTTTCCGCGCAGCGAAAGAGGCGCAGGCCAACCTGCTCATTCATCCCGTCGTCGGCATGACCAAACCGGGTGACGTTGATCACTTCACGCGCGTACGGTGCTATGAGGCGGTGCTTGATAAGTACCCTGCTTCCACCACGACAATGAGCCTGCTTAACCTCGCCATGCGCATGGCCGGCCCACGCGAGGCGGTCTGGCATGGGCTCATTCGCAAAAACCATGGCTGCACGCATTTCATCGTTGGTCGCGATCACGCCGGGCCCGGCAAGAACTCTGCTGGCGAGGATTTCTACGGGCCCTATGATGCGCAGGATCTTTTCCGCCAGCACGAGGCCGAGATCGGAATCGAAATGGTCGATTTCAAGCACATGGTCTATGTCCAGGAACGCGCTCAGTACGAGCCGATGGATGAGATTGCCGATAAGGACAACGTGACCATCCTCAATATCTCCGGCACCGAGTTACGCCGCCGCCTGTCTGAAGGTCTTGAAATTCCCGAGTGGTTCTCGTTCCCCGAGGTGGTCACCGAATTGCGCAAGACGAAACCGCCGCGCTCCAAACAGGGCTTCACGGTGTTTTTCACCGGCTTCTCGGGCTCGGGCAAATCCACCATCGCCAATGCCCTTATGGTCAAGCTGATGGAGATGGGCGGACGCCCGGTAACACTGCTTGATGGGGATATCGTGCGTAAGAACCTGTCGTCCGAACTTGGGTTCTCCAAAGAGCACCGCGATCTCAACATCCGACGCATCGGTTACGTCGCCTCTGAGATCACCAAGAACGGTGGTATCGCCATCTGTGCGCCAATTGCGCCTTACGCCACAACCCGGCGCGCGGTGCGTGAAGACATCGAAGCCTTCGGCGCCTTTGTCGAAGTGCATGTCGCAACCTCGATCGAAGAATGCGAACGGCGTGACCGCAAGGGGCTCTACAAGCTGGCCCGCGAAGGCAAGATAAAGGAATTCACCGGGATTTCAGATCCTTACGATGTGCCTGAAAGCCCTGAATTGCGCGTCGAAACCGAAAATGTCGAGGTCGACAACTGCGCGCATCAGGTCATCCTGAAGCTGGAGCAGATGGGCCTTATTGCCGGATGATCCCGCGCTACGCGGTCTCACTCACCACCATCCCGCCGAGATTTGATCGTCTCGGACCTGTTTTGAACAGTCTTCTGGCGCAGTCACCTGCGCCAGAATTCATTTTGCTTGCACTGCCGCGTCGCTACGCCCGTTTTCCCGGGGCAGTCTTGCCACCTGACCTGCCCAGTGGCGTCAATATCTTGTGGGCCGAGAAAGATTACGGGCCTGCCACCAAAGTGCTGCCTGCGGCCGAAGCTTTGGTCGGCAAGGGGCTGCGCCTTCTTTATTGCGATGATGACTGGATCTATGGTCCCGGCTGGGCGGCAGCGCTTCTCGATGAAGACCGGCAGGTCGCGACAACCGGCTCTGCCTGGGGTGTTGAACGGCTCGGGCGCATTGGTACTGGCTGCGACATCGCGCAGGGGTTCAGCGGCGTTTCCGTCAGACCGGAATGGTTGGCGGGGCCGGAGTTTACGCCGCCAGATTGCGCACGGTCCGTCGATGATGTCTGGCTTTCCGGCCAGTTGGCCCGGCAGGGCATTCCTGTTGCGCAAGCACCCGCCGCGCGCGCTTTGATACAAACAGCTTTTGATGATGCGCATGCGCTGCAAGACATGATGGCGGACGGCCTTTCACGCGATGCCGCAAATCGCGCCACAGCGGCCCTGCTTCATGCACATTTCGGGATCTGGCCTCAGCGTCAGGCCTCGAGCACGGCCCGCGCCGCACGCTCATAAACATTGGCATATGACGAAGCGGCCTCCTGCGCCTTGAGAAGTCCGGGCAAGCGCGCGGCATAGCCATCGTCCGACATCGCCATAATTGCGGCTCGCAAGGCCTCTTCGGTCTCGCAAATCACCATGCCTGACGTGTCCATGAATTCACCAATATTCGGGCAGCCCCAATAGATCGGCACGGATTGGCACAGAACCGCGTCAATCAACTTTTCGGTAAAGTAGTTTGGTTCCCGGACGTTCTCGATCACTACCGAATACCGGTATGGGGACAAACCATCGGATTTCTTCTCAAACGGGTCGTAGCCTCCGCCCATAACATCGACATCAAGCGCTTCGGCGCGCACCCAGTCCACCGTGTTGTGGCGCAGAACATGCCCCTGCAGGTCGCGTTTCGCAGACGCAATTAGCGAACACATTTTCGTCTTCAGATGCGGACGGACCTGCCAATCCTCTGCCCAAGCCCCGCCCAGAGGAAAGAAGATGCCATTTGGGATGGCCTCCAACAGCCCGGTGTTGCAACTCAGGACCTTGTGAAACCGCCGATGCGACACCCTCAGGCGCCTCATATGCTTGGCATGAATGGCTTCGGGCTCAAGCACCATTGCAGACAGCTTCGCCCGCGTCGCACGCCACGGTTGCACATGTAAAACGGTAGAGATGAAGGCCACCAAATGATCCGACGGCAGCAGGTCGCGCAGGGTCTGGCCCATGAGCTTGAGGCGATCCGGGCGTCCCAAGGGCCAAAAGAGCTCATCAAGCGGGATCTGACGCGGGAAAAGCCCGGGCTTCACGTGATAGGGAAGGATGGCGATGGCAGGAGCGGTCTGGTCCATGTCTGGCTCTTATATTGCCCGGCGGTGATACGGGCTTGTCCGGCAAAGCGCAATCATGCGCGCCGAGATCGCTCAACGCTTTGACGGCACCCAAGCATTGCACTAATTGGGAAGCGTATGGTTTTGATGGATGCGGCAGGTGAACAGATTGTGTGTGCCTCTTGTTTCTCTGCGCATATTTTCGGAGTTCTGAGATGAACAGCCCTCGCGACGCTTTCATTGCGGCCATGCGACAGGTTGCATCGACTGTGACAGTGGTCACAACCGATGGACCCGCGGGCAAGGCCGGTGCCACAGTAAGCGCCTTCACATCGCTTTCGGCGGATCCTCCTTCTGTTCTGGTATGCCTCAAGGCCGACAGCAACATAGCGCAGACCGTTGCGGCGAATGGCACGTTCTGCGTCAATATCCTGGCTGAAGATGCGGTTGATGTCGCGAAACGTTTTGCAGGCATGTTTGACGCCGATCAGCCCAATCGGTTTGAGGGCCTTGATATCGCCGACACCGAGTTTGGCCCCCTGCTGCCCCGGGCAACGGCCTTTTCCTGCAGCCTCACGCACCGCCACGTGCATGGCAGCCACGCCATCTGCATCGGCGATGTGACCGGGATTTCCAACGCGGGTGAAAGACCGCTGACCTATATGAGCGGATCCTTCCATATCGTGCGCCCGTCGGAGGCAAGCTAGGCCAGGCCCCGCTAGGCCACGCGTCTGCTGAGCCATGTTGCGACATCGTGTTGGGGGCAGCTTTGAGCCCAACGCGGTCATTTTGACTACTTCTTCTCATGCGCACTGACGAAGCCAGTTTGGTCCCTCGACTAGAGTATTGTGCGGGCTTCAACTCGTTTTCCGATGTACAATTGTGTCAGGCGTTCCGCTTCACTTCTGCGTTTGTTCTGATCCTCGCATTCTTCAACCAAAGCATTGTCGAATGCCTTTCGTAAGCGTCCCAACTGCATTGAAATAATCTGTCGCACCTCGTCGTCCGTGCCAGCCACACCTGCGGCTGAATTGCACAGCAAACAACCGCGCGACTCATCTGTCGGCACCATATCAAAAAAGCGCTTAATACGGTCCCGCCCAGAGCCACCTGATTGCGTCAGCAACTCTATCCCGGGATCAACAAAATGTACCACGTAGTGATTGAGTGCTTTTAGGAAAAGTTTTTTCTTGGACCCAAACTCTTGGTAGAGGGATCCTCGCTGAATGCCCATCGCGTCTTGTAAACGTGACAGACTAGCTAGGTCATATCCCTCTTGCCAGAAGACATGCATGGCGGCTTCAAGAGCGGCTTTAGGGTCGAATGAATATGGGCGTGCCATGGGTGCTCTCTAGGGTGATCGCAATTCTCCGGGGAGATTACGACGTTTTCTCCGGCCATCCAGTAACTATTTTTGACTGCTTGATCAACAATTCACGAAACTGTGTTCTCCCTGTTGTTGACCGATTGGTCATTTTAACTCAATTTGCGGACCTGTGAGTGCTTCACAGACATTCGCCTAAATAAAAGCCACATTCAAAATGGAGAGAACACCATGAAGAAAACACTTATTGCATTGGGTCTAGCGTTTTCATTTGCCAGCACTAGTCCTGCAATGGCGTATGACATCACCTCGACAGCTCCGGTGAATGTCAGCGCCGCACAGATAGCTCTTAAGAGCCATGATCCTGTCGCCTACTTTACCGTTGGCAAGCCGGTTCTCGGCACCGAGAAGTTTTCAGCTGAGCACGAAGGCGCAATTTACCGTTTCTCATCCGCCGAAAACCTTGAAACCTTTAAAGCCGATCCAGCAAAATACGTGCCACAACACGGTGGCTTCTGCCGTATGGGTGTTGCACTTGGCAAAAAGCTTGATGGTGATCCAAATCTGTTCCGTATCGATAACGGAAAGCTATCAGTCTACTCATACGCAGCTGCCTTAGAAGGATTTAGCGGCGACGTGGAAGGTAACGGTGCAAAAGCCGATACCAATTGGCCTGAAATTCAGAACACGGCACCGAAAGACCTTTAAACCTGTTTGACTAGCCCCAGAACAACAGCTTGGGGCTAGTTAACTCTCTAAGCCCGACTTTTGAACCACTGTTGGGAAAAGAAGGCCGCCCGCTCTGGCTGATTTTGTGGTGGCCAAGTTTGCCGCCGGTTTCCCGGAATTTTAGGCGTCCTGATGAATGGCACCTTTGTCCGCCAAACCGCCTTTCAAAACAAAGCTGCGGCTTCGGGCCAATTATTCCGCCGCCTTGATGCCGCCGCGGCCGGGCTCGTCGCCGTCATCCTTGCCGACCCGGTGAATAAAGGTCAGGCGCAGCGGCTCGGGCTCGGCCTCAATCGCAGGTTCGCGTTCATCTTCCCAGATCACCTCGGGCAGGCGCTGGCGCTTGGCTTGTCTGGCAAGCGCCCAGTCGCGGGCCGCGCGGCTGGTCCGGCCCATCGAAAGCTTGGCCAGAAGCTGCGACGCCCAAAGCACATAGGTTGTCGCCCAAATCCGTAGCGCCAGCATCGACGGTGTGAAGACCAGCGTCAGGACCGTTGCAATGCCAAGCCCAAAGACCACGGCTGTGGCCAGCTGTTTCCACCACAAGGCGGTGGGGCTGTTGAACGTATACCCGCCATCAACAAAGTTCAGACTAAGCCCGAACATCATCGGCGCGAGACCTGCCATCGTGGTAATCGTCGTCAGCAGGACCGGCCTGATGCGCGCTTCGGCCGTGCGGGTGATCGCATCGATCCGGGGCATGTATTTTGAGTATTCCTGATACGTGTCGATCAGCACGATGTTGTTGTTCACCACAATACCGGCCAGCGCCACAATGCCTGTGCCCGTCATGATGATCGAAAATGGCTGGTTCATCACCAGCATCCCGATCAGCACGCCGGTTGTTGAAAGCACGACCGCCAGAAGCACCAGAGCCGCGTTATAGATCGAGTTGAACTGCGCCAGCAAAATGATGAACATCAGCCCCAACGCGCCCATGAAGGCCTGCATCAGGAAAGCACCGGATTCCTCTTGATCTTCGGCATCGCCGGTCCATTCCCAATCAATGCCCGCAGGAACGACACCGCTTTCGAGCCACTTGGTCAGTTCCGCGATGCGCTCATTAGGGTTCATCAGAACTTCGGTGGTCTCGCCGTCTTCATCTGTGACCGTCGCGGTCATCCCGTCGATCACATCAGCTTTCACGTCGAAATAGCGTTTCTGATCCACCCGGTCGATCTGCGCCAGCTTCTGCACAGGTTTGCGGGTGATGAAATTCGACAAGGGCACAAGCCCGTCATTTGTGCGGATCTTGAGTGTGTCGAGCGTTGACAACAGCCGCTCGTCTTCAGGCAGGCGCACCCGAATGTCGATTTCCTCGTCCGAACTTGGAATCCGCATCGTGCCGATTTGCAACCCGCGCGTGACAAGCTGCACCATGCCACCCACAGCGGCCACATTGGCGCCATAGCGTCCGGCTTTTTCTACATCCACATCAATCTGCCAGTCGATCCCCGGCAGCGGTAGTGTGTCTTCAATAAGCTTCAACCCTTTGGTCCGCTCGAACTGCGCGCGTGCCTCCTCGGTAAAGGCCTGAAGCTCTTCCCAGTTGTCGCCTTTCAGGCGCAAATGCACCGGCTTGGCCGAGGCCGGACCCTGTTCCAGCGCGAGGATGTCAAACTGAATGCCCGGAATTTTCCGAAGGGCCGCCGTTAGTTCGTCCATTGTTCGGTTGCCGTCGGCGCGGTCATCGATGACGCGACGCTGCACCTCGTAGCCGATGATCGGCACGGTGAACCATGTCTCGTAGGCGGTTGGGCGGTCTTCCCACTTGGTGATCTCAAGCTGAACCTGACCGATGGTATCAAGCGGCGGTGATGCCCCGCCCGTGTTCACATCAAGACCGCCGTCTCCAGCAAAAGCAAAGGCATTCAGAACATTCGGGTGCTCAAGCACCACGGCTTCGGCCTCGCGCACCAGCGCATCTTTCTGCTCGATCGAAAGATTGCCGCGCGCACGCACCTGCACGATCGCGTTCTCCGGCTCGGACTCGACAAAAAACTCAACGCCCCGATTGTTGCCCATGTAGTAGAAGGTCACCGATCCCACGAAGACGAAGATCGCGCAGAAGGCAATGAGCGGCGCGACCGGGTTGGCGGCAATCATATGGATGAACCATCCAAAGGGGCTGCGCTGGTAACCGGCCTGAATCTTTTCATTCCGATTGGGCATAACGCGGGCGCTGATCGCGCGGCGCAGATACCGCATCCGCCGAAACACCGCCATGATGGCCACGAGAACGGCAATCACACCGGCAAGACCGATGGCTGCAAAAAGAACCGTACAGACCGCCAGCGCGAAGACATTGATCAGGGTCGGGACAACCGACCCAAGAATACGCGTGGCATCCAGCCCGGAAAATTGCGCGCCGATGGCCTCGAGGAAGAATGGCACGGCTTCTCCGGCAAGCATCACCGCCACAACCGCAATGGGCAGCAGCAGCAGGTGCCAGAGCCAATGCCCTTGCGCGATCTGGCGAATGCGGTCGTCAAACCACCGCTCTGTCCGGCCTGTCACGCCGCCCATCACAGGCAAGTACACTAGGGCGACCAAAAGCGACGCGGAAAGCACGAAGATCAGCGTCACGGGCAACATCTGCATGAACTGTCCCGGCACGCCAGGCCAGAAGAGCATCGGCAAAAAAGCGCAAAGTGTCGTGGCGGTAGAGCTCACCACAGGCCAGAACATCCGCTTGGCGGCGGCCACATAGGCATGCATCGGCCCTTCGCCTTCGGCGATTTTCTTATCGGCATATTCGACGACGACAATGGCGCCATCGACCAGCATACCGACAGCAAGGATAAGGCCGAACATCACGATATTGGACACAGACACGCCCATAACGGCCAAAAGCGCGAAGCACAGCAGGAATGAGGTTGGAATGGCAAAGCCCACCAAAAGCGCCGGGCGGATGCCCAGGGCCGCCAAGGTGACGATCATCACCAGCGCAATCGCCGTCAGAACCGACCCCTCAAGCTGGCTGACCATCGATTCAATGATGCGCGACTGATCGTTCGAGGCGTCCACTTCAATCACCGCCCGCAGCCCTTCGGGCCAGGTCCGCTCCGCCTTGGCCACCTCTTCGCGCACAAGCGCGGCAGTATCGATGATGTTGAACCCTTTGCGCTTGACCACCTGTAGCGCAACCGTCGTCTCGCCATTGAACCGCGCTGTGCCTTGGCGATCCTCAAAAGTCAGGTTGATCTCTGTCAGGTCGCCCAGCGTGATCACCCGGTCGCCATTGGTCTTGACCGGCAGGTTGTAAATATCAAGCGTCTCATCGAAAGAGGACGGGATTTTCACCGCAAAGGTGCCCTGCCCGCTTTGCACCTCACCTGCAGCAATCAACTGGTTGTTGTTTTGCACAACATTCACCAGTTCATCGGCGGTGATGTTGTAGGATTCAAGCGCCAGCGGATCGATGATCACCTCGACCATCTCATCGCGGTTGCCTGCAATCCCGGCTTCAAGGATCGGATCAAGGGCTTCAAGCCGGTCCTGCAGGTCTTTGGCGACCCGGGCCATGGTGCGCTCGGGCACCGGGCCTGACAGGCTGACAATGATAATCGGGAAGGTGCTGAAGTTGATCTCGTTGATCGTGTAGGTCTCAAACCCATCCGGGAAATCAGCTTCTGCCGCGCTCATCGCATCGCGCACATCCGCCGTGATCTTGGTCTTGTCCCACCCAAACTCGAATTCAAGCGCAACCCCGGCATACCCTTCCGAGGCCGTTCCCGTCATCTGCTTGAGACCGTCAAGATCGGCCAGTTCGGTCTCCATGACCTTGACCAAAAGCTTCTCGCTGTCTTCAGCCGAAATGCCGGGGAAGGGCACCGACACAAAGAGCGCGGGGATCTCAATATCCGGCTCGCCCTCTTTCGGCAGGCTGATATAGGCCAGCGTGCCGGCCAGAATTGACAGCACGATAAAGGCAATAACCATCCGCGCCCGCGCGGCAGCCCAATCGACAATTCCGGTCATTGACCAAGCTCCTGAAAACTTGGTTCAACGGCAACACCATCACCAACAAATTCCTGACCGATAACGATCACATCCGCCGTGTCTGGCAACCCGGTCAAAAGCACACCCGTGGGCGTGTCGCGCAGCAACCTGACCGGCATGAACTTGGCCTCACCTCGATCAGACACAACGCGAACGCCCAGCATGCCATCATCATTTAGCGTCAAAGCCGATTGCGGCAGCAGATGCGCCTCTTGCCCTTCGGCTTCAATTCGGATTTCCGCGGTTTGTCCATCGCGCAGGATGTAGTCCGGGTTTGGCACCTCAACCTCAACCCGGAAGGTGCGCGTTGTCTCGTCCGCAGAGCGCGACACGAAAACCACCTTGCCTTCAACCTGATCGCCGGATGTCAGCCCCGCCACGGCAGGCGCGCCCGAGATCACCTGATTGACCTGTGTTTCGGGCACGAAACCCACTAACACCATCGGATCGAGACGGATCACGGTCGCACACAGCCCGCCGGTTTGCAGAAGGCTGCCCAATTCCGCCGTGTCGCTCTCCAGAAGCCCTGAGAACGGCGCTGAAATCGTGAGATTCTCGATCTCTTTGCGAGCAGCAGCCACCGTCGCCTGCGCGCTTTCGATCCCCGCTCTTGCGGCCTCGATCCCGGCTGAGGCACTTTCCAGGCCGGATTGTGCGGCCTTAAGGCCCGCCTCGGCACTCACGATCTGGGCGCGTGCCCCTTCAACCTCGGCTTCAGTCTGGGCCACCCGAGTCTGCGAGGCAAACCCTTCCTCGCTCAGCCGCGACGCTGCGTTGGAATTGATCAGGGCCTCCCTAAGCCGCGCATTGGCTTCCAAGACCCGCGCCCGCGCCTCTTCCACGCTCGCCTCAGCCGAGGGCACCTGCGCTTCGGCAGAGGGAACTTGGGCGCGCGCCTCCGCCAGCCGTGCAATCGCCTCAGCCAGGTTGGCCTCCCGCGTGCCCGGATCAAGACGGCATAGGATTTCACCACGCTCGACAAAAGCTCCTTTTTTCAGGGGGTCAGAGATCACCTGACCAGTGGTCTGCGCAAGAAGCTGCACCTGTCGGTCGGCTTCGGTCTGACCTCGCACAACAATTGATGTGTCGACCAGCCGTGCCGTCGAGCGCACGGCAACAACACGCACACGCTCTGAATCGCCGCCCTCGTCTTCAGCTGCGGCATCTTGTGCATCATCGCCCTGCTCGACCTGCGCGCTTTCTTCGTCAGATGCAAATAGCGCTGCAAACTGATCGCGTTCCAGCACGAACGCGTAAATCAACGCTCCGACGACGATTGCGGCAAGGATGGAAAACAAACGCATTGTTTTACTTTCTGAACGATCATGCCTGCGTGCTTATTGGCAGCCATGTTAATCTACTTAAACATAAATCTTCTACGGTAAACCGCACGGTTTAGATTAAATGAGCAAGACTGTGTGATCAAGGTTAAGCCTGACGCATATAAGCCGGTTCCAGCCAGCGCCTCTTGGCAGCGCTTTGGCAAGGCGTTAAGAGGGGCGAAAGGTCTAAAGGGCAAGGCTGTGAGTAACACCGACAGTTTCATCGAAGAGGTCTCTGAAGAGGTCCGGCGCGATCAGTTCTACAAACTGCTCAAGCGATATGGCTGGATCGCCATTTTGGCTGTGATCCTTCTTGTGGGCGCAACGGCCTGGAATGAATGGCGCAAGGCGCAAGACCGGCAGGCGGCGCAGGCGCTTGGCGATGAGATTCTGAGCGCGCTGGAAAGTGATGACCGGGCGGAACGTGCAACCGCGCTGGCAGCGATTGAAGCGCCAGAGGGCGGTGCGCAAGCTATTCTGGGGCTTCTGGCGGCCAGTGAAGCAGGCGCTGACACACCAACAGAGGCCGCGCAAAGCTTTCTGGCGCTGGCGGACAATCCCGCAGTGCCACAGGTCTACCGTCAGATTGCCGTCCTGAAAGCCACGTCTCTTCCCGACAACGGGCTGAGTGTCGAAGACCGCCGCTCAAGGTTGGAAAGCCTCTTGCCGGGGGGCGGTATTGTGCGGCTTCTGGCGGAAGAGCAGCTTGCCTATCTCGATATTGAAACGGGCGATACCGCCGCCGCACTGGACCGGCTGCGCGAGATCAGCGAAAGTGCCGAGGCCACGATCGGTTTGCGCCAACGCGCAGCCCAGGTGACCGTCGCGCTGGGTCAGGAGTTGACGGAAGAGCAGCCTTTGGCCGAAACTGGCGAAAGTGACGCCAACTGAATGTAAGATGCCGATGCGGTGGCCCAGATGGCCCCATATCGTAGGGAAGATGGGGGCTTAGACCTTGGTTTCAGTAGCACGGATTTTGGGCCTGAGTGCCATCTGCCTCGCTGCCGCCTGCACCGAGAAGGAACGTATCCTGACCGGGGAACGCGAGGATATTCGCGCCGTCCTGCAGAACGATCCGGGCGAAACCAATTTGGCCGAACAGGCCGAAACAGGTGTCATCCCGCCTCTGAGCCTGCCTGCAACGCGCGCCAATACCGAATGGACGCAAGGGATTTCAAGCCCGGCCACGCGCACGGCTCACCCTGCGCTCAGCGCTGTGCCGCGTCCGATCTGGACGGTCAATATCGGCGATGGTGACGGCAAACGTGGCCGCATCACGGCCGATCCTGTCGTGGGCGGAGGCCGTATTTATACGCTTGATTCCAAAGCGTTGGTCACTGCCGTGTCCACATCCGGCCAGGTGCTCTGGAGCCAGGATCTGACCCCGGCCAATGACAGCGGAAGCGATGCAAGCGGCGGCGGGCTGGCTTATGCCGATGGTCGGCTCTACGTGTCTTCGGGCTTTGGGACACTGACAGTGCTTGATGCACAGACCGGCGCCGAGATCTGGCAGCAAAGGCTGCGCGCGACCGGCTCCGGCAGCCCAAGCGTGGCCGGCGATCTGGTTTACGTGGTGGCGGGTGATGAACTGGCCTGGGCGCTTGAGCGCGACACAGGCCGAGTTCGCTGGCAACTGGCCGCAACACCCGATCTTCGCAATGTCATTGGCGCGCCCTCTCCGGCAGTCTCGGACAAATATGTCGTCTTCGCCTTTGGATCCGGCGAAGTGCAGGGCGCGTTCCGCAAGGGCGGCCTGCGTCGTTGGGATACGCAAATTGCGGGTCAACGTCAGGGCTTTACCAGCGGTCTGATCGGCGACATCACGGGCGATCCCGTCATTGACGGCGACAGAATCTTTGTCGGGAACCATTCGGGCCGTACGGTGGCCCTTAGCCTTGGCAATGGCGAACGTCTTTGGACCGCCCCGGACGGACCGCTTTCACCGATCTGGCCTGCCGGTGAGTCCATCTTCATGATCTCCGACAGAAATGAGCTTCTGCGCCTTTCAGCTGACACCGGGCAACGCATCTGGTCGCAACCGCTGTCTTTCTTCACGAAACGCAAGCCAAAGCGCCAGAACGAGATTTTCGCCCATCATGGCCCGATCATCGCAGGCGGGCGATTGGTAGTGGCGTCGAATGACGGATTGCTGCGTTTCTTCGACCCGACCAATGGCGCACCTTTGGGTGAGGTTGCAATGCCCAGCGGCGCCACCACAGGCCCGGTCGTGGCGGGCAACACGCTTTACGTCGTATCCACCCGGGGTCAGTTGATGGCCTTTCGTTAAAGGCGGTCACGCAACGCTTTCCCTTGGGCGCGGAGCCTTGAGAACATGAGTTTCACCCTTGCCATCGTGGGTCGCCCGAATGTGGGAAAATCCACTCTTTTCAACCGTCTGGTTGGCAAGCGCCTCGCGCTGGTGGATAACCAGCCGGGGGTGACCCGCGATCTGCGCGAGGGCGAGGCGAGGTTGGGCGATCTGCGGTTTACGGTCATTGATACCGCCGGTCTGGAAGACGCCACGGACGATTCACTGCAAGGCCGCATGCGGCGTCTGACCGAGCGCGCGGTGGATATGGCAGATATCTGCATTTTCCTCATCGACGCACGTGCTGGCGTCACGCCTGTCGACGAAATGTTTGCAGAGATCCTGCGAAAACGCTCTGCACATGTTTTTCTGGCCGCCAACAAGGTGGAAGGCTCGGCCGCCGATGCTGGCGTGATTGAGGCCTATGGTCTTGGACTGGGAGAGCCCATTCGCCTGTCCGCAGAGCACGGCGAGGGAATGAATGACCTCTACAGCGCGCTCATGCCACTGGCCGATGAATTTGCCAAACGCACCGAGGCCGACGCTCCGGAAACAGACGTCAGCATCGACGAGGATGAAACCGGTTTTCGCAAACCCACCAAGTCAAAGCCACTGCAGATTGCCGTCGTGGGCCGCCCCAATGCTGGGAAATCCACGCTGATCAACAAGATCCTGGGCGAAGACCGGCTTCTCACCGGCCCCGAAGCAGGTATCACCCGTGATGCCATTTCCGTGCAGATCGACTGGCAGGGTCTGCCCGTGCGCATCTTTGACACCGCAGGCATGCGCAAAAAGGCCAAGGTGCAGGATAAGGTCGAGAAACTCTCGGTCTCGGATGGTCTGCGGGCGGTAAAGTTCGCCGAGGTTGTGATTGTTCTTCTCGATGCCGCCATTCCCTTTGAGCAGCAGGATCTGCGCATCGCCGATCTGGCCGAGCGCGAGGGGCGTGCCGTTGTCGTGGCGGTCAACAAATGGGATATCGAAGACGAAAAGCAGCAAAAGTTGCGCGACCTGAAAGAAGCGTTCGAGCGGCTCTTGCCACAGCTGCGCGGCGCGCCGCTTATCACCGTATCAGCAAAGACAGGCCGCGGCCTTGACCGGCTGCATGCTGCGGTGGAACAGGCTTATGACATCTGGAACCGCCGTGTGACCACGGCCCAGCTCAATCGCTGGCTGACCGGCATGCTCGAGGCGCATCCGCCGCCTGCGCCAGGTGGTAAGCGCATCAAGCTGCGCTACATGACCCAGGCCAAGACGCGCCCACCAGGATTTGTGGTGATGTGCTCGCATCCCGATAAGATGCCCGAAAGTTATTCGCGCTACCTTGTTAATGGCTTGCGTGAGGATTTCGACATGCCGGGCACGCCCATCAGGCTCACCATGCGCTCGCAATCCGACAAGAACCCCTACAAGGAACGCAAGAAATCAACGCCCTCGCGCCTGCGCAAACATTTGTCAAAAAAAGTCCCGCGCAGTTGACGTTGGCAAACATGCGCGGATGCGCGCCAACCCCCTTGTTTTCGGGAAAAATCTTCCACATTCTTACATAAGAGCAAGACGGGCCGTATCTGCCACCGCGCCCCGCTTGCCGGGGGTGAATTTGAATATGACTTTGCGCGACTACCTGAAAGAGTACACAGACAAATCAGACCTGATGGGCTGGACAAGTTTCCTATGCTCGCTCGCGGCCTATTTCGCCGCGCTCATCATTGCCAGCCTGGCCTGGCCCGCCTGGTGGATCAGCCTGCCCCTCATCGTCATTCTGGCTTTCGCGTCCGTCCGTCTTTACGTGCTGCAACATGATTGCGGGCATCACTCGCTCTTTGCCACCAAGTGGCTCAATGACATAGCAGGCTATGTGCTGTCGATCTTCTCGCTCACGCCCTTCCGTGTCATGCAATACAACCACAATCAGCACCACGCCTACCTGGGCAATCTGGAGCATCGCGAGACAACCGAAGTCTACACCATGACCTTGCGTGAATGGCAGAAGTCAGGGTTCTGGACCCGGACCTGGTATCGCACCTACCGCAACCCGCTCGTGATGCTGTCCGTGGGCGGCATTTACACCTATTTCATCGCCTATCGCTGGCCGAAAAACACTTTGAAGGTGGGCGTTGCGGGTGTGATTGCGCATAATCTGATGCTGGTCGTCTGGATCTATGCCGTCTGGACTTTCCTGGGCGTCACGGGCCTCGTCGTGCTGGGATCAAGCGCTGTTCTGGCAGGCATCATCGGCGTCTTCCTTGTCTATCTTCAGCATAATTTTGAAGAAACCTACTGGGATCGCAAACCCGATCTGGATTTCCGCAAGGCCACGCTTGAAGGCTCCTCCAGCCTTGATCTGGGCCATTGGTGGGACATCGGCACAGGCAATATCGCCTATCACGATCTGCACCATTATAACCCGATGATCCCATCCTACCGTCTGCGCCATGCACAGAAAAATCTGCCCGATGAGCTGCGTGTTCATGACGAAATCCGCTGGGCGCAGGCGATTGCCAGCTTCCGACTGAAGCTCTGGGACGAAGAAGCAGAGCGCCTGGTGCCATTCCCGAACGCGCGCGTCGAAGGCGTTGTTCCGGCAGAGTGACCGCGCGACCGGCGCAATTTGTTGGTCGCAGGCGGGGGACCGGTTTGATCGTCCTACGGATGAGCCGGCTCTGACCCTTTCCATCCGCCGTCTCTCAGGCCACGAAAAAACCGGACTCATCTTTCGATGAGACCGGTCAAACTCTTGCCGAAACGCCCCTTACGTCTGCAGGTAACTCTCCAGACTATCATCCAGCGCGTCTTTCCAAGGCGTATGGTGTGCCGGGGCCTTCTTGCCGGTCATGGGCGAAGTATAGCCGTGGTTGCGGAACTCCATGATGCCTTTCTTCTTGTGTTTCTTCCACTCAAAGAACGCCTGATTGGCGGCATCCACGTCAAAGCTCGGGTAATCCGTCTCGGCAATCAGCTCGCGCACGTAATCGCCCTGATAGCGGATGCAGGCATAGTCATCCTCCAAAGCATCTTCCGCCGCCTCGCGCGCCACCGGATCGGCCTCCATCGCCGCCTGATCCGGCAATTCGATCTTGCCCATGATCTGATCGCGCACCCACCAGGCCTGGGCATCAAACATGTTGAACGTGTACCATTGGTCCTGCATGCCCAGGTAGAACATCTTTGGATTCTTGTTCCACACCACACCTTTGTACAGGTCCGCCGCCGCCAGACGGTTGGCTGTCTTGAGTCGCAGGTCATCGGGCAGGAACGGGAAGTGATGCTTGTAGCCGGTGCAAAGGATGATCGCATCAACCTCTTTGCTCGAGCCATCCTTGAAATGCGCCGTCTTGCCTTCGACCTTCACAAGCGCCGGCACCTCTTCCCAGTTGTCCGGCCAGTCATAGCCCATCGGCGCCGTCCGATGCGCGACAGTCACCGAATTGCAGCCATATTTCCAGCATTGCGATCCAATGTCCTCAGCCGAGTAGGACGTGCCAAGTATCAGGATATCCTTGTCGGTAAACTCCCGCGCATCGCGGAAATCATGCGCATGCAGCACCCGGCCATTGAAGCTTTCAAACCCGGGGTAGTAAGGCACGTTGGGTGATGAGAAATGCCCCGTGGCGACAACCACATGGTCATACTCTTCAACCGTTTCGGTATCGCTGGCCGCATCCCGCGCGGTCACGGTGAACTTGCCTGACCCCTCGTCATAGCGCACATCGCGCACCGAATTGTTGAAACGGATCCAGTCGCGCACACCGGCCTTCTTCACCCGGCCTTCGATGTAATCAAACAGAACTGCCCGCGGCGGGTAGCTCGCGATCTCTTTGCCGAAATGCTCATCAAAGGTGTAGTCGGCAAATTCCAGCCCCTCTTTGGGACCATTGGACCACAGGTAGCGGTACATCGACCCGTGGCACGGCTCGCCATCGGCCCCTACGCCGGTACGCCAGGTGTATTTCCACAAGCCGCCCCAATCGTCCTGCTTCTCATAGCAGACGACCTCCGGAATATCCTCGCCCTTCTGCTTGGCGGATTGGAACGCCCTGAGCTGTGCCAGCCCCGATGGACCTGCACCGATCACGGCAACGCGTTTCTTGGCCATAGTGGTCTTTCTCCCTGGATGATATTGAACCAATATTTGACTTTGGTTCTTTTGGTTCCTTGAATTAAGCCAAAGACTGGACCAGTCTGTCAACAGATTCATCTGAAAAAGGCGTCTCAAACGGTGGAAACTTCGAGCTTTGCGCAGAGACTGGCCATCTCGGGCGCCATGCCCCGCCTGTCGGTGGGTATGGCCAGCACGGTGGACATCGGCTTTCTCGCCCCCTTGTCGGGCCAGGCCGAATCCTGGGGCTTGCCCGGCTTGCAGGGCTGTCGCATCTGGGAACGCTGGCTGAACCGGGCCGGCGGCGTTCTGATCGGCGGGCGGCGCTATCCGATTGCGATCCACGCGCAGGACTGCGGCGACACCGATCAGGCCGCCCGCGACGGCGCCGCACAGCTTTTGCAGACCCACGACATCAAGCTGATGATGATGCTGGGTGGTGAGGCCTATGGCGCCGTGGCCGAAGACCTGCACGCCCGGCGCATCCTGACATCCACGTTACTTCCTTCCGATCTGTCACCGGACTCGCCCTACCTTATTGCCCCGTCCGAGGTGCACCCGGTCTACGTTGTGACCGGTGTCGAATGGCTTGCCCGCACGCGCCCCAATCTGAAAACCGTCGCACTCTGTGCACAACAGGACGGCATGGGCCTACCCTCTCTGGCCACCTACCGCGCAGCCTTCAAGGCGGCGGGCATCGAGATTGTCAAAGAGGTGCAATACCCCGCCGAGGGCGCTCCGGCAGAGTATGTGGCCAGCCCCATGCTGGCGGCCAACCCGGATATCCTTTGCTGGTGCACGAGCTACACGCCCATGGTCCATGCGCTGACCGAATACGCTGCCGCTCAAGGATACCTGGGCCAGATCCTGTCCTGCACGCTTGATCATTACCAGAAACTGGTTGCACGCCTGGGCACGGCGTTCATGGAAGGTGTCACCTTCCAGTTCCCCGATTTCGATGATCCCGCGCTCAGCGAAAAGGCGTTCTTCTTCAATCAACCCAACGCGTTTTTTGAAGAATACAATGCCCGCTATCCTAACAGCTGGACCGCCGTGAGCTGGGAATACGCCGCAATCTTCGACATCTGGCACGCCGCCGTGGAAAAGGCCGATAGCGTCACACCATCCTCAGTGCTCGCCGCGATGAAGCAACTGGGCCATGTCACCCACGCCTTTGGTCCGGCGGAATGGTGGGGGCAGGATCTGTTTGGTATCGACAACGCGCTGGTGGGCGACTGGCCGGTGGTGACGGTGCAAGGCGGTCGCGCACGGGTGGTCGAATTCGGCTCTGTTCCCGAATGGCTTCGGCAGAACGAAGCGCTTTTGCGGGTCGAGATGCAGGATCTGGGGCAGATGTGGGACCAGAGGATCGGCCGGAATTCACGCGGCCTCGAACTGGTGTCTCGGGGTGTCAGCTAAGCGATGCAATGGCCCTGCCAAACCTCGGCCTTTTTCTCGCGCACCCAGTCTTGTTGACGCCACTGCATAAGAAAAGGGCCGCCCAGATGGACAGCCCTTCTAATTCACGCAATGCGCGGATGGCTTACATCATGCCGCCCATGCCGCCCATGTCGGGCATGCCGCCACCAGCGCCAGCGCCCTCTTTGGCAGGCTTGTCGGCAACCATGGCTTCGGTGGTGATCAGAAGACCGGCAACCGAGGCTGCGTCTTCAAGTGCTGTCCGAACCACTTTTGCCGGGTCAATCACACCAAACTTGAACATGTCGCCATATTCTTCGGTTTGCGCGTTGAAGCCGAACTTGTCGTCGTTCGATTCACGAATTTTGCCCGCAACGACCGACCCGTCAACGCCAGAGTTCTCAGCAATCTGACGCAGCGGAGATTCCAGAGCACGGCGCACGATGGCGATACCGTTATTCTGGTCAGCGTTGGCACCTTCGAGACCGTCCAGAGCTTTTGCACCCTGAACCAGAGCAACACCGCCGCCCACAACGATGCCTTCCTGAACCGCCGCACGGGTCGCGTTCAGAGCATCGTCAACACGGTCTTTACGCTCTTTCACTTCGACCTCGGTCATACCGCCCACGCGGATGACAGCCACACCACCTGCAAGTTTCGCAACGCGCTCTTGCAGCTTCTCACGGTCGTAGTCCGACGTAGTTTCCTCAATCTGACCGCGAATCTGGGTGACACGCGCCTCGATCTCGGCTTTCTCACCGGCACCGTCGACAACTGTGGTCTCATCCTTGGTGATCTGGATTTTCTTGGCCGAGCCCAGCATGTCCATGGTGACATTCTCAAGCTTCATGCCGAGGTCTTCGGAGATGACCTGACCACCTGTGAGGATCGCGATATCCTGCAGCATGGCTTTACGACGGTCACCGAAGCCCGGTGCCTTCACAGCCGCGATTTTCAGGCCGCCGCGCAGTTTGTTGACCACGAGAGTCGCCAGCGCTTCGCCTTCCACGTCTTCAGCAATGATCAGCAAAGGCTTCTGCGACTGGATCACCGATTCCAGCAGCGGAACCATCGGCTGCAGCGACGAGAGCTTCTTCTCGTGGAGCAGGATCATGCAGTCTTCAAGCTCAGCTGTCATCTTGTCGGCGTTGGTCACGAAGTAGGGGCTCAGGTAGCCACGGTCAAACTGCATGCCTTCAACAACATCGGTCTCAGTTTCCAGACCTTTGTTCTCTTCAACAGTGATGACGCCTTCGTTGCCAACTTTTTGCATCGCGCCTGCGATTTGCTGACCGATCTCTTCTTCGCCGTTGGCCGAAATCGTGCCCACCTGGGCCACTTCGGCGCTGTCTTTGACTTCGCGCGCTGCGTTCTTGATCGCTTCGACCACCTTCGAAGTGGCCAGATCGATACCGCGCTTGAGGTCCATCGGGTTCATGCCCGCGGCAACAGCTTTCATGCCTTCTTTGACGATGGCTTGGGCCAGCACGGTCGCTGTGGTGGTGCCGTCACCGGCTTCATCATTGGTGCGGCTGGCGACTTCTTTCACCATTTGCGCACCCATGTTCTCGAACTTGTCTTCCAGCTCGATTTCCTTGGCGACAGACACACCGTCCTTTGTGATGCGCGGTGCGCCAAAGGATTTGTCCAGAACCACGTTGCGGCCTTTGGGGCCGAGGGTCACCTTGACCGCATCGGCCAGAATGTTGACGCCGCGCAGCATTTTGTTGCGGGCATCGGTGTCAAATTTCACGTCTTTTGCAGACATATCAGTTGCTCCTGATGTCTTGGAATTTCAGAATTTACGAAACGATCCGGGGAATTCAGGCAGCTTTCGCGGCCTTCGCGTCGGTGATGACACCCAGAATATCGCTTTCTTTCATGATCAGCAGCTCTTCGCCTTCGACCGTGATTTCGGTACCCGACCATTTGCCGAACAGGATGCGATCCCCGGCCTTTACGGCCATCTCGATCAGCTCACCGCTGTCCTTACGAGCGCCGTCACCACAGGCAACGACTTCACCTTCGCTGGGTTTTTCCTTGGCACTGTCGGGAATAATCAGCCCACCAGCGGTTTTCTCTTCACTTTCCACGCGGCGAACAAGCACACGGTCATGCAGAGGTTTAAATGCCATAGCTTTTGCTCCTTGGCTGTACAGTTCTCCCTTGGCCCCTCCTCAGGGCCGTTAGCACTCACCGTAGTCGAGTGCCAACGGCGCATAGCTAAGGAGCAATCGCGCGCCTGTCAACATCCCGTGAGCGAATTTTTTGCCGACACCAATTGCGGTCAGACGCCTCAACGCGTAGGTTGAAAAGGTCATAAAAACAAAGGTTATTGTAATGCGAGCGATTTGGCGGACCGTCATCTTTGTTATCGGGCTGATGCCTTCTTTGGCTGTCGCACAAGAGGTTTGCGGCGGGATCGACTTGATTGATCAGATGCCCGCAGATGAGCGGCAGGCCCTGTTTGAAGAGGTTGCAGGCGAACCCTATGCCGAGGGGCTGTTATGGCGCGCGACCAAAGATGACAAGCTGATCGAATTCTTTGGCACCTATCATTTTCGGCATGCCCAAACCGATGCGCATCTTGAGCGTCTGAAACCCATGATCGAGGCCGCCGACACGGTCTATCTTGAGATATCGAACGCCGATCAGGCCAATATGGAACGCGAACTGGCGGGTGACCCATCGCTGATGTTCATCACCGAAGGCCCGACGCTTGTGGACATGCTGGGCGAGGAAGACTGGCAGGCGTTTTCGGCCGCCATGAAGGATCGCAATATCCCGGGTTTCATGGCGGCCAAGTTCAAACCATTCTGGGCAACGATGATGCTGGGCATCGGCCCGTGTGAGGCGCGCACAGGCGCATTGGAAGATCGCGGGATCGATGTTCTGGTCGGCGAATATGCAGAAGAAATTGGCACTGGCAGCAAGTCTCTGGATGATTTCATCGCCCTGCTCAAACTGCTCGACGAGGACCCACTTGAACAGCAGCTCAACCTGATCCGCCTGACGCTCGCATGGCCAGGCAATGTTGACGATATGTCCTACACGATCCGCGAACGCTATCTCGCCCAACAGGTTGGCCTCACCTGGGCCTTCTCCAAAGCCGTCTCTCTGAAATACGGCGGGCCCACTGCCGAAGCGGATTTCGCCCGCTTCACGGAGCTTTTGCTGGAAGAACGCAATCGTAAATGGGTCGACAGGCTTGTGGCTGACACACAGCCCGGCGAGCGGGTTTTCGTGGCTTTTGGCGCGGGGCACCTGCCCGGTGAAATCGGTGTATTACGGATGCTCGAGGAAGAAGGCTTTAGGATTGAAAGACTAGACCTCTGACCGTGAAGATCAACCGCGGCGCCGGTCCAAAACCCTACTTGGCCGCGTCAGAATCCGGCCATTTCCAGGCCATGGCCCCAAGGTAATTGCCGGTCTCAACTGAGACCACTGTCATGCGTTCAGGCCCATAGCCATCCGCCTTCCGAGGATTGCGAAACTCTTTGCGGTTCCGCGCCAGACGCGTGAGCCCCGACACGGTAAGAACAAGAAACTCGCCTTCGCCCCGCAAAGGCACGTTATCCAGCGTGCTCCAACCAGACCTGAGAGCCTCATCCAGCATTTTGAATGGATCTCTGCGTGTCGGCGTTTCGTGTTTCATCTGCGTCGGACCTGCCTGAACCTCACCCCGCCTCGCTTCTACCGTCAACCTTCGGCTTTCACAATAAGTGCGGCGCACACAAATCGGTAAGCCTTGACAAATGCCTGGCTCTTCACAAATCCGGAGCGCCATGTCACGTCTTCCACATCTCGCCTAGGAGCCGTGATATGCACGTTCTGACTGTCCTTGATCACCCCGATCCCGCTTCGTTCAGTTCCGCGGTGGCGCAGAAGTTCATGATGGGGGCCCAGGCCGCTGGTCACTCAACCGAATTGGCCGATCTCAATGCCGAAGGGTTCGACCCGCGCTGGACTGTCGCCGATATCGAGGCTGACGGCGGCGCGACGGCTCCAAAGGACGTGCAGGTCGAGCAGGCCCGTATCGCGCGCGCTGATGCGATCTGCCTTGTCTTTCCACTGTTCTGGTGGGGCATGCCAGCAATGACAAAGGGCTGGATCGACCGTGTCTGGTCCTGGGGCTGGGCCTATGACCAGCTTAACGACCCCGAGAAATCCCTGCAGCGCGCCCGCACCGGTGTCCTTCTGATAGCGGCAGGTGCCCGTTCGGATGAGATGGAACAGGAAGGCTACCTGACCGCCATCGAAACCGCATGGATCAAGGGCACGTTCGGGTATTTCGGCTTCACCCGGCGTGATTTGCATGTGCTGAATGGCTCCACCGGCTCCGCACCACGCCGTGAGGCCCTGCTCGAGCGCGCTTATCAGGCCGGTCTGGCATTGAAGCCACCGCTTTAGAGGTATCTAACCCTCTTCCTCCCAAACAAAGGCGTCGCCCTTGGGGCGCACCCTGCCAAGGGACGGCAATCTGAAATGCGTGCCCAACACCCTGCGGTCCGTCTCCGAGGCCGCTTCAAGCAAAGAGCGGCGCGATGCGACGGCACGCTCTGGGTCCTGATCAAACTTGAAATGCCACTCTGGATGCCAGCATTGCGCTGCTGAATGGATTGCATCCCCCGTGATCAGCGCTTCTGCCGCCCCATCGCGGACCATCACCGAAACATGACCCTCTGTATGCCCGGGTGTCGGCATCAACGTCACGTAATCCCCAATCGCATGCGCGCCTTCGACAAACTCCGCCTGCCCGGCCTCGATCACTGGCAGGATGCTTTCCGCATACATGGACTGCGCATTCTCGCGATAATACGCCTCATCCGCCTTGGGCAGGAGGTATCTGGCATTGGCAAAGGTCGGCACCCAGCGCCCATCCAGCAACCGCGTGTTCCAGCCGACATGGTCCACATGCAGATGCGTACACAGAACATAATCCACCTGATCCGGTCCGATGCCCGCCGCTGTCAGGCCGGCAAGAAACCGGTCGTCGTCGCGCTGATGCCAGTCGGGAAAGTTCGGCGCGGTCTTGTGGTTGCCCACGCAGGTATCGACAAGGATCACGTGATCCGGTGTCCTGACCAGAAACGCCTGCACCGCCAACAGCACCCGCCCTGTCTCGGGGCACCGACCATAGGGCACATGCGCATCGAACACCTGGGCAACGTCCGGACCGGCGGTCGGATACATCTCCTCCGGGGTCAGGAACGGCCCGTAGATCTCCAGCACCCGCCAGATCTCAATCCGTCCAACTCGACACAGCATGGCACTGCTCCTCTCTTTCGGGGGGGCTCATCCGATCTCATCAACCATCCGCTCCGCCCAGCGATCATAGATCACCGGGCCGGGATGAAAACCATCCGTTGCCATCAGCGTCGTATCCATCGGAAAATCAAGCGGCACATGATCAACATCCCGCAAGGAGGCACACAGCGCCTGCAGGTCCTCATCAAACAGCGACGCCCGGCGCCCCAAAATCGTCCGAAGCGGTGTCGGCAACAGCGGAAATTCTCCCAGCGGCGGCACACCCGTCACAAGAATGCGCGTAACGCCGAACTTCGCCTGCAGCAGGTCGATCAGCGCCGTGTAGTTGCCTCGCCAGCGCGCCCGCGCCATACCGTTCTTGGCGTCATTCACACCCAATGCCAGAACAGCAACATCGAACTTAGCTGATGGCAGCGCGTCAAGCTCCGCCAAAACCGTCGTCGTGGTTGCCCCGCAACGCGCCTGAAGCGACCAGTGCAGATGATAACGCTCTGACAGGCGCCTCACCATCCGCCCCAAAAGCGCGTCATCCTGATGCGCCACGCCAACGCCAGCCGCCGAGCTGTCCCCGACGATCAAGAGCCGCAGTGTCGGCCCCGCCCCGCTCTCGCCAGTTCGCGTCCCCCCGGCCTCCTGCAAACGCGCCGCGCGCAGCCGCACCCAGATCACCTGTGGAATGAGCACCGGCAAGAGCAGCAGAATGCGCAGCATACCGGCCATAACTAGACGCGCTCACGCGGCAACAGCCGCCCACAGGAAAAATGGTTCAACATGCGTGCAATTTGGCCGCAGCGCTTCTGGGTGACAAGCCGAAACAACGCCCCTATAAGGCCCGCAAATTATCCTTTTCAGGCATAGGACCCGTCCATGACCACGCTCGTATTTGGCCACAAATCCCCCGACACAGACAGCACCGGCTCACCCATTCTCTGGGCCTGGTATCTCAATGAGGTCAAAGGCGGCAATGCCGAGGCGGTTTTGCTGGGCGAACCCAATACCGAAGCCGCATTCATGCTGCAGAAATGGGACCTGCCCAAACCTCGCATCATCGACGATGTGGCTGATGACCAGCCTTGTGTCATCGTCGACACCAATAACCCCGCCGAGCTGCCCGCCAATATCAACGGCGCGGATGTGCAGGCGATCATCGACCACCACAAGCTGGTGGGTGGTCTGGAAACCAAAGGCCCCATCGATATCACCATCCGCCCGCTGGCCTGCACCGCCACGATCATGGTCGATCTGATGGGCGATGACGCCGCAAAGATGCCCGACTGGGCCAAGGGCGCGGCGCTCACCTGCATCCTTTCCGATACGCTGGAATTCCGCTCTCCCACCACAACGGACCATGACCGCGCCGTGGCCGAGAAACTGGCCGCCGATCTGGGCGTTTCAATCGCGGACTACGCGGCCGACATGTTCGCCGCCAAATCCGATGTCTCCGCCTTTTCCGATGCAGAGCTTCTGCGCATGGACAGCAAGGAATACGGCGTCGGCGACACCAAGTTCCGCGTCTCCGTTCTTGAAACCACCGCCCCCGAGATTGTGCTGAGCCGCAAGGACAGCCTGATGGCCTCGATGGTGGATGTGGCCGCTGAGGATGGCGTCGATCAGGTGCTCTTGTTCGTCGTGGACATCCTCAACGAAGAAGCCACGCTTCTGGTGCCCAATGATCTGGTCAAGACCGTGGCCGAGAAAAGCTTTGGCGCGTCCGTGAGCGGCGACGCCGTGGTCCTGCCGGGCATCATGAGCCGCAAGAAACAGATCATTCCGAACCTGGCGGTCTGAGGTAGAGCTGCGAGCGGCCATCTGTCATAGGAACACAGATGGCTGGTTGAGCCCTTTCAGGACGTTTGACCATTGCACCCGTGGCACGGGATCAAGGGGCGTAGTTCCGCCAGGGGGTGGCGTCGATCAGTACGGTAGTGTCCACTGTTGCATGGGTGGCCCTGTGCTGCGCGATGCTGCCCTGCATCAAGGTCGCGTCGCAGGACGTTTCGGCAGTCAGTGATGTCGAGATGACAGTGGCAAGGGCGCTTGCGGCTATGAACATGGATAGCTTCATGATCACTCCATGTGATTTTCGTTAGGATTGTGTGAATGTGCCAAGCTGACGGCAATCATTTGCTGGGGTCGCCGGACGCCCATGCCACGCCGTCGCCGCGATCCATCGTTGCCATTTGCGCCATGTCGGTATCGTCGATAGCAAAGGAAAAGAGGTCGAGATTCTGACGCATCCGCTCAGGGTTCAGGCTTTTGGGCAGGACGGCATAGCCATTCTGGACACCCCACCGCAGCAGCAGTTGTGCTTCTGAAACGCTGTACTTCTCGGCCATGCCCTTAAAGATTGTACCGTCAGCTTTCATCTCGTCGGTCTTGGCGGAGTCCTGACCGGGCTCTGTCCGCCACGTCGATAGCGGGACAAGGCTACTATAGGCGATTGGCGCGATGTCATGCTTAGCCATGTGCGCCAGCAGGGCCGGTTTCTGGGACCAAGGGTGCAATTCAATTTGGTTGGCATCGGGCATGGGCAACCCGGCCGCTGCGATCTCGTCCAAATGGCTTTCGTTGAAGTTGCTCACGCCCACTGACCGGGCTTTGCCGCCGGCTTGTAACTCCAACAGCGCACGCCACTGCTCAAGGCGCATGTCGCCTCCGTAGGGGGCGTGGATCAGATAGAGATCCACATAATCCAAGCCCAATCGAGACAGGCTTGCATCGCATTCTTCCAGCGTTTGCGCCCCAGTTTTCGGTGCATCGCCCCAAGCGGGGTTGCCCGGCCAAAGCTTGGCCGTAACGAACAGATCAGCACGGGAAAGCTTCTGCGCTTCAAGTCCTTTTCTGATCCCCGCACCAACGGTTTCTTCGTTGTTATATCCCGAGGCGGTGTCGATGTGCCGATACCCCGCTGAAATCGCAGATCTGATGGCGTCTTCGGCATCGTCATTCGAGATCAGATAGGTGCCAAACCCAACTGCGGGGATAGCCGTTTCCGTATTTAAGGCGAAGGTGGTTTGCGATCCAGACATGCAATGCTCCATTCAAATGCGTGGTTGATCCGAAGCTATGAGCAAGGCACCCAGCGGTCCTGCCAGATTCTCCAGCAGTTTTGTCAATTCCTCCGAATGTCAGTGGTAACGCGTGTTTTTGGATCGATGGTCTGTTAGAGATCAGGAGAAGGAGCCCCCGATGTCACTGGAACGACTACAGCACCTATCAACTGAGCTTGCAGCTCGAGAACATGATGTTTCTGGCAGAATCCTTCCGGCTGCACATATCTTTCAACGTACAGAAGTCACTGTATTTGAAGCTATCGTATATAACCCAGTTATTTGCCTGATCCTGCAGGGCAAGAAAGAAATGAGTGTTGGACAGCAGTTCATCGAGCTTGACGAGGGCGACGTGCTTGTGGTCAGTCATGATTTGCCAGTGGCCTCTAAGATTACACAAGCCAGCGCGGAGCGTCCTTATCGGGCACTCATATTCTCATTGGATTTAAGCATCCTGCGGGGTTTGTACGAACAGGTTGGCGAAGCGATGTCCAACAAGGATCACGCGAGGTCTTTGTCTGCTAGCCCAGCCGATCCTGCATGGACTGAGCCGATGGCGCGCTATCTGGAGTTGATGGATGCGCCGATGGACGCACAGGTCCTCGGCCCAATGATCTTAAAGGAAATCCACTATCGTCTCCTTCTGTCACCGATCGGTGGTATGCTGCGGAACCTGTTGTCTCTGGACAGCCATGCCAGTCGTGTCGCCAAATCCATCCAGCAGATCAGGGCCAGATTTCGAGAACCGCTGGTAGTTGGCGAACTGGCGCGGATCGCCGGAATGAGCCAATCCTCGTTTCACGAGCACTTCAAATCCGTGACGGGTACGACGCCACTTCAGTACCAAAAGGACCTGCGGATGATTGAAGCGCGCACTCTCTTGGAGCGCGGCGTCCCTTCCGTGTCCTTCGCGGGTTTCGAGGTTGGCTACGAGAGTCCAACGCAGTTCAGTCGCGACTATTCCCGAAAATTCGGATGTTCGCCCAAATATCATCTTGCACGAGCGTCATAGGCCAAGAAACACAATCACCAAACCAGACATCTGTTCGGAGTTGGCCAAAGACGTCAAAGTCCGCATCGCCGTCACAAAGACGGTCTCTCGGTCTACGGCGATCCTCCTTGACTCGGCTCATCACGAGGCAAACTGCAATCAACATTGGGCAGACCATCAAGGTCAATCCTTAGCAAATTGCAATGGCCCGGGACGCCCCCTTAACCTTCGGCTTTTACCGACCCCGCACCGACGCAATACCGACGTAATACCGACGTGATACCGACGTCGGGATTCCAGCAAAATAAGGACGTTAACCTTTCGCGTGGGCGTTTTGCGATCTCTCAGCCGTCTTTCAGCGTTCCAAGCACGTCTCGCGCCGCCGCTGTCGGGGTCTTTTCGCCAGACGCCACAGCTTTTGCCGCCCGCGCCATGGTCGCACGCGCCTCCGCTGTGTCCAGTCGCGCCAGAAGGCCCTGTCGGACGTCCTGCTCAAACCAGTACTGCGCCTGGTCCGCCCGGCGGCTCTCGAAATGACCATTCTCGCGCCGCCACTCAATGAGCGCGGTCATCTCGTCCCACGCCATCTTCAGCCCCTCCTCATGCAGGGCCGAAACCATCATCGCCTTGGGAAATCCGTCCGGGTCCTGCGGGCGTTTGCGCATCAGTCTGAGCGCGCCTGCATAGTCCGAACAGGTCCGCGTCGCAGCCGGTTTGAGATCTCCATCGGCCTTATTTACAATGATAAGATCGGCCATTTCCATGATGCCACGCTTCACCCCCTGAAGCTCATCGCCCCCGGCCGGAGCCAGCAGCAACAGGAAGAGATCGCACATCTCGGCCACCACGGTTTCCGACTGACCCACGCCCACGGTTTCAATCAGAACCACGTCAAAGCCAGAGGCCTCACAAAGCGCCACAGCCTCTCGTGTGCGCCGCGCCACACCGCCCAGATGCGTCTGGCTGGGGCTGGGTCGGATGAACGCGTTTGGATCGCGGCTCAATCGCTCCATCCGCGTCTTGTCCCCCAGGATCGAGCCACCCGTGCGTGCCGAGCTTGGGTCCACCGCCAGCACCGCGACGCGCAGCCCAAGCCCCGTCAGCATCATGCCGAAGACCTCGATAAAGGTTGATTTGCCAACCCCCGGCGTACCCGAAAGCCCGATCCGAACCGCCTGCCGCCCCGCCCCGCTGAGTCGATCCAAAAGCCCCTGCGCCTCCGCCCGATGATCCTCTCGCCCGCTTTCAACCAAGGTGATGGCCCGCGCCAGCGCGCGACGCTCCCCGGCAAGAAGCCGCTCGGCAAGCTTTTGCGTATCATTCATTTCAGTCTTGGTCCTCAAAACGATCAGGCGGAGCCTTGAAACTAAGGCTCTTCGCCTTTTGCCCCAGTCCGGCAGAGCTTGTCCAGCTTTGGCTCCATTGCCCACTCGGCAGAGACCCGCGCGCGCATGTCCGGATTTTTGCCAACGGTTACAATGGGATCGGACAGCGCTAAGCGCGCCTGCTAGGCTTCTTTGTGTAACGAGTTCGCTTATCCCGGGGTCCCCCCTGCGCTTTCTGGCGCAAACCCGATCCTGCCACAGACCCCGGTCTGCGTCCGGATACGCCTTGATACTGGTTTTTGCGTCTCTCGTCGGGTCAGTCCATCCCCAGGTCCTGGTTCGGCGCGGGTATCGGTCAAAGATCACAGGGGCGTGTCCGGGCGCCATGATACCCCGCCTCAGGCTCTGGCAAAGCGGGCCATCATCGTCGATAAACCAGTCATGACGACCACGCGCCTGCCCATCCACGATGCCATCGCACCTTTGCTGGAGGCGCTGAAAGCCCAAGGGCGCGCGGTTCTGCAAGCCCCGCCGGGAGCAGGCAAAACCACTGTTGTTCCACTGGAGATTTTGGCAGCAAACCTGAGCCGAGGCGGTATCGTGATGCTTGAGCCGCGCAGGCTGGCGGCGCGCGCCGCGGCAGAGCGGATGGCGCAGTCATTGGGCGAGACCGTGGGGCAAACCGTGGGTTACCGCGTGCGCGGAGAGGCCAAGGTGTCGAAGGCCACGCAAATCGAGGTGGTGACCGAAGGCATCCTGACCCGCCGCATTCAGCAAGACCCAGAACTCACCGGCATCGGCACGGTGATCTTTGATGAGTTCCACGAGCGGTCCCTGAATGCTGATCTTGGCTTGGCTCTTTGCCTTGAGGTGGCTGGCGCGCTACGGGAGGATCTCATCCTTCTGGCCATGTCTGCCACGCTCGATGCCGAGCCGGTTGCAGAGTTGATGCGCGCCCCGGTCATCACCTCTGAAGGGCGCAGTTTCCCGGTCGAGAGCCGCCATCTGCCGCGACCGTTGCACAAGGATATCCGCTGGGAAACAGCTATGACCGATCTGGTTGAACAGGCCGTCCGCGAGACAGACGGCGGTGTGCTTGTCTTCTGCCCCGGCGAAGGTGAAATCCGACGTCTGGAAGGCACTTTGCAAAATCGCCTGCCCCCCGATTGCCATCTCCGACCGCTCTACGGTGCAATGCCCTTTACCGAGCAGCGTGCCGCGATTGCGCCTGTCGCTCAGGGCCGCAAAGTGGTGCTGGCCACATCAATTGCCGAGACATCGCTCACCATCGAAGACATTCGCGTGGTGGTCGATGGCGGTAAGGCGCGCCGCGCGCGGTTCGATCCGGGCTCGGGCATGTCACGGTTGGTAACAGAGCCCGTCACCCGCGCCGAAGCCATTCAGCGGCAAGGCCGAGCGGGGCGTGTGGCGCAGGGCGTATGCTACAAGCTCTGGACCAAGGCAGAGGAAGGTGCACTTCCCGCCTATCCGCCAGCCGAGATTGAAGCGGCTGACCTGACTGGCCTTACGCTGGAACTGGCGCTTTGGGGGACAACGCCGGATGTTCTGCCGCTTCTGACGCAACCCAATGCCGGGAGCTTTGCTGAGGCGCGGGGTCTTTTGCAGATGCTGGGTGCTTTGGATTCCGAGGCCCGGATCACCGACCATGGCAAGGCGCTGGCCCGCCTGCCGCTGCATCCGCGACTGGCGCATATGCTCACCCGGGCAGGCCCCGAGGCGGCGCTTTTGGCCGCCCTTCTGGCAGAGCGCGATCCTTTGCCCCGCGCAGCACCGAGCGATCTTTCCCTGCGCCTTAAGGCCCTGCGCGATCCCAAGGATTATGCCGCCGAACATCCATGGCCCGCGAATTCCGGTGCGCTTCAGCGGATCCGGGCCGAGGCCAAGCGGCTGCGCGGGCAACTCACGGAGACAGCCTCGAGCGATCTGAGTGATGCCGAGATGGCGGCTCTTGCCTATCCGGACCGCATCGGTTTGCGCCGCAAGGGTCCGGCGCCACGCTATGTGTTGTCGGGTGGCAAAGGCGCGGTCATGTCCGAGGAAGATCCTCTGGCCGCGACGCGCCTTGTCGTTGTCACCGATCTTGACGGCAATCCGCGTGAGGCGCGCATTCGGCAGGCAATTGTATTTAGTGAGGCCGAGTTGCGCGGGCTTTATGGCAATCAGATCACCTGGCAAAACCGCTGCATTTGGGACAAACGAGAACGCAAGGTGAGCGCACGTCAGCAAGAGGTTTTCGGCACGCTCACCCTTGATGACCGGATGTGGAAGGACGCACCCGATGACGACGTGGCCAGAGCGATGCTCGAAGGTATAGGAGACTTAGGCCTCAACTGGAGTGATGCCGCCCGACGGTTTGCGGCGCGCGTGGCACTTCTGCGACAGGCGGGGGAGGATCTGCCCGACATGTCAGACGCCGCGCTACTGGACAGCCATGAGGATTGGCTTTTGCCCTATCTCACCGGTGTGAAGACCGCGCAAGACTGGAAACGGTTTGATATGCTCGACGCCCTGCGGGCACGGCTCAGCTGGAACCAAATGCAGCGCCTTGATGCCGCAACGCCTGCGCATTTCACCACGCCTCTGGGCCGTAAAATTCCTATTGATTATTCCGGCGACCACCCCGAGATTTCCCTGCGCCTGCAGGAAATGTTCGGTCAGACCACGCACCCGATGGTGGGCAAAACCCCCCTGCGCGTCACACTCCTGTCCCCCGCAGGCCGCCCGGTGCAAACCACGCTCGATATCCCGGGCTTTTGGGTGAATTCCTACCCCGACGTGCGCAAAGACATGCGCGGGCGCTATCCGAAACACCCTTGGCCAGAAGACCCGCGAGAGGCGGACCCAACGCTGAGGGCGAAACGGCGGGGGTGAGGCATGGTTGTCGGGATGCCTTGCATCCGCTCGTGTCAAGCCGTGCCAGCGGCGGACCGGGGGACGGCGCGGCCTCCTTCTGATTGACGCGCTTTATGCCCAACAAGTCAGGCCGCCAAACTTTCAGAGCGCCTTACGTCAACAAAGCGCCGGCCCATAGGGCCGGTCCGGCGCTGGCACGGCGGGGCTACGCCCCTCGATACCGTGCCTTTGGTCAGGTGAAGTTAGGACAGTGGCGCGGGCGAAGCGGCCATTGTCTGGAAGATCAAATTAGTGTCCATTGCAAATACGTTGAGAATCCCGAAACGAGAGTAACAAATTGATTATTTCGGTTGAGAACGTCGATTACGCCTTGCGGCTCGAAATGCCCATAACCGAAGCACAAGCAGAGCTCGGTGATTTGCAAGGTCAACAAGTTAATGATCCAGAGATGGGAAGAAGCTATCTCACTTTCCGCGAATATGGGTTCGATTTGCTTTTTCAGAATGGACTTTTATCAGGTCTGTTCTTTTACTTGTCACCCAATCGCGACAAGCGGCCTGCATTCAGGGGTGAGTTTGATTTTCTTGACCGTGACTTCTTCAGCAAACCAAATGTTCATCGTTTTGTAGACCTTCTTACATCGCAAGGTTTCGCCAAAAGTGAAAAGACGTATCCACACGCAACAGACATGCTCGATGCGAACATCAGGCTGCGCTATGAAGATGGACCTTCAGGACTAATGGTATTTTTGGACGAAGGCAGGCCTTTTCGCTAAGGCACTCCGAGCACAGACCCACTATCCCAACTTCGCTCGCAATCACCCTCGCCGTCCCCGCCGATCCTTCAACGCCTCATGCGCCTCCACCGTCCCATCATGAAACGTGCCAAACCACTTGTCCCAAGGCATCTCCAAATTCCCGTAATTCACCTCAAAATACCGGTGGTGCATCTGGTGGTGGAACGTCCCCAGCGCCAGCGTCTTGCGGTCCTTCACCAGCATGTTCTCAAACCCGGTATGCGAGGTCGCCGCCGTCAGCGCCTGATGCTGCATGTGAAAGAGGATATGCAGCGGATGTGCGGGGATGACAAAATGGATGAGAATGGAACTGAAGAATATCACATGTTCCACCGGGTGCATCGATAGCCCCGACCACGGCCCCACATTTATATTGCGGTGATGCAGGGAATGCGCGATCCGGTAGAGCGGACCCCAATGCAGGGCGCGGTGGATCCAGTAGAAGTGAAACGAAATCCACACCGGCGCCAACAGGAAGAGCAGCACGAACCAAATCGGATTATCTGACCAAAACAAAACCGGCGCATACCCATTCGCCATGGCCCAGAACAGCAAGACCTCATAAGCCGTCCAAAACCCCACCCCGCTGGTCAGCGTCCAGAACATATTGTCGCGCACTTGCCCGCCAAGGGTGAATTGCTTGCCTTTGCGCATCAGCTCACGTGGATCAAACTTCAGCCGATCCCCCTGCCGCCGGGCTCCGTGGAAAAACCAGTGCAGCCCTCCGGCAACCAGGATTATGAGCCCCATATTGCGCAGCCAGATGCCCGCCACCCAATCAAAGCTCAATGTCTTGGCGGTCTCCATCGAGGGCTGCAAGAATGCCCAGCAGAAGAGCGCAAGAAGCACGAGGATCGAGTTTTCCGCCACCTGAAACCAGCTCACCGCGATCCAGCGTGCCATGCGCTTCGGATCCGGCGGCCAGGAGAAAAACGGCGATACAGCAATCGGGACATCGGGTACGTGGTTCCAGCCGGGCAGCTTCGGGTCAGGCGTCCCTGTCATGGCTCACTCATCCCACCAGGGCCCGTGATGCTTGCCCTCTTCGCCGAGGCGTTCAAACCCGTGATAGCCAAAGAAATCGCGCTGTGCCTGAATGATATTGGCGGTGCCAAAACCCTGACGCATGCTGTCATACCATTGCAGCGCGGCTGAAAAGGCCGGGATCGCATGCCCCTCGGCCACTGCTGTGGACACCACCATCCGCAGAGCCGGGATAGTGTCGGCCAGAACCGAGGCAAAGCGCGACGACAAGATGAGCTGCCCATGTGGTAGGTCTTCGCGAAACGCTTCCGAGATGTCATCAAGCAGAGCCGACCGGATGATGCAGCCTGCGCGCCAAACCTCGGCGATGCGGGCAAAATCCAGACCCCACTCATATTCCTCGGACGCTGCTGCCAGAATGCGGAAGCCTTGGGCATAGCACAGAATGCGCGCGGCCAGAAAAGCCTGAGCCAGAGCGCCCGCATCGACGTCGACCGCCCCGCGTCCGCCACCCAGGATGCCCTGCGCGCTCTGCCTTGCGTCTTTTTCGGCCGACCAGCTACGCGCGCCCACGGCGGCCTCGATCATATTCGCGGCCTGCCCAAGCCGTACGGCCTCGACCACGGTCCAGCGGCCCGTGCCTTTCTGGCCCGCGGCATCCTTGATCACATCCACCACCGGATGGCCGGTCTGCGGGTCGTGATATTGCAGCAGCTCACCGGTGATCTCGACAAGATAGGATTTCAGCGCGCCCTTGTTCCATTCCTCGAAGAGTTTGCCAATTTCCGCCGGTGGCCAGACCGCGCCGTAATGCAAAAGCGCATAGATCTCGGCAATGACCTGCATATCGGCATATTCAATCCCGTTATGCACCGTCTTGACGAAATGTCCGGCCCCATCCGGGCCAAGATGATCCACGCATGGCTGACCCTCATAGGTCGCGGCAATCGCCCGCAGCACATCGCGCAACTGTCGCCAGCTGTGGTCGGTGCCGCCCACCATCATCGACGGCCCGTGCCGGGCGCCTTTCTCGCCGCCAGAGACCCCCATGCCCACGAAATGCAGGCCCTTCTCGGCAAGAGCCGCCGAGCGTCGCCTTGTGTCATGGAAATTGGCATTGCCGCCGTCAATGATCGTATCACCGTCTTCGAGCAAAGGCGCAATCGCCTCGATCATCATGTCCATTGGTTTGCCCGACGGGATCATGAACAGGATCACACGCGGCGTCTTCAACCCAGCCACAAACGCGTCAAGCGCCTCATAGGCCACAAGGTTTTTTGACAGGCCCTCGGCCTCTTTCAGAAAGCCACCGATCCAGTCGACCTCGCGATTGGTGACCGCCACGCGAAAGCCCTTCTCAGCCATGTTGAGCGCCAAAGCACTGCCCATCGTCCCCAGACCGTAAACCCCGATCTGTGCCTTGTCGTCTGCCATGGGGCCTCCCCTTTACGGCGCGTCTTTTCCGGCTAGGGTAGACTGACATCCCAATGATGCCAAGGAGCCTCACCATGTCGCACCTGCCTTTTCGCCTCGATGCCAATCCGACAATGGAAACCTCTGCCCTTGCCCCCGCAGAAGCCTTCACCACCGACGACAAGACCGAGCTCAACCACACCCATTTCGCGACCGATGACGAAAGCGTTCTGACCGGCACATGGGAATGCGCCCCCACCCGGGAAGAGATTGCCGCCTACCCGGTGCATGAAATGATGACGCTCTTATCAGGCCGCCTGCGCCTGACGCACCCCGATGGTGCAGTCGAGGAATTCGGGCCCGGCGACACGTTCTTCATCGCCAAGGGCGCGCCGGTGGTCTGGGAAATCACCGAGCGCTTGCGCAAATTCTACATGATCGTGGAATAACCCACCCGTTTCTTTCTTGTTCTGAAATACCCCCGCCGGAGGCTGCCGAGGCCGAGGTCAAAGACCGCAAGGCCAAGACAACATGCGCGCGCGGAGCGCGCTCCTTTAAGCCTGACTCACACGCCCAGACACCAGCGCATGATCGCCTTTTGTGCATGCAGCCGGTTCTCGGCCTCGTCGAAGATCACCGAGTTGGGGCCATCCATCACGACGGATGTGGCCTCCTCCTCGCGATGGGCGGGCAGGCAATGCATGAAGAGCGCGTCGGGTTTGGCATGGGCCATGAGCTCTTCATTGATCTGGTAAGGGCGCAGCATGTTGTGGCGGCGTTCCTTGCTCGACTGGCTGTCATGCATGCTGACCCAGGTGTCCGTGACCACAAGATCTGCGCCCTCCACGGCTTTGAAAGGGTCGCGTTCGATGACCACTTTTGAACCTGCCTTGCGCGCCAGCCCGACAAACTCGTCCTCGGGATCAAGCTGTGCCGGGCCGGTGAAGGTCAGGTCAAACTGGAACTGCGCCGCTGCGTGCAGGAAGGACGAGCAGACATTGTTGCCATCCCCGGACCACACGACTTTCTTGCCTTTGATCGTGCCGCGATGCTCTTCAAAGGTCATGACATCGGCCATGATCTGGCAGGGATGCGTGCGGTCGGTGAGGCCGTTGATCACCGGCACATCGGCATATTCCGCCATCTCCATCAGAACGCTCTCGTCAAACGTCCGGATCATGATGAGATCGACATAGCGGCTCATCACACGGGCAGTATCAGCAATCGTCTCGCCATGACCAAGTTGCATATCGGTGCCCGAAAGCACCATAGTTGTGCCGCCCATTTGGCGGACACCCACATCAAAACTGATGCGCGTCCGGGTCGAAGGTTTTTCGAAGATCAGCGCGACGACCCTGTCCTTTAGTGGCAGGTCATCGTCCAAGGCACCCCGTGTCCGGCCATTGCGGGCAATTTTCATCTTTTGCGCGGAGGCGATGATCTGATGCAGCTCTCCTGCATCGGTTTTGTGAATGTCGAGAAAATGGTTCATAACGCGACACTTTCCTTGGACTGGATGGCCTGGGCCACGTTTTCCAACCGCGTGACCGCCTCGGCGATCTCTTCGTCAGTGATGGTCAGGGGGGGCAAGAGTCGTGCAGTGTTCTCCGCCGCCGGGACTATGGCAAGTTCAGCGTCATAGGCCGCAGACACCACATCACCGACAGGCGCCACGCATACCAGACCCAGCATAAGGCCGGACCCGCGAACAGACTGGAATACATCCGGATGTCCCGCCACGAGCGCCTCAAGCTTCTGGCGCAAAAGACCTGCCTTGCGGTTCACGTCGTCCAGAAACCCCGGTGCCGTTATGTGATCCATCACCGCGTTGCCCACGGCGCACCCAAGCGGGTTGCCGCCATAGGTGGAGCCGTGTGTGCCTGCGGTCATACCCGAAGCCGCCTCTTCCGTAGCCAGAACCGCACCAAGCGGGAAGCCTCCGCCGATGCCCTTGGCGACCATCATGATATCGGGTTCAATGCCTGCCCATTCATGGGCAAAGAGCCGCCCTGTCCGGCCGACGCCGCATTGCACCTCATCAAGCACCAACAAGAGCCCATGTTCATCGCAAAGATCCCGCAAGCCCTTGAGACAGGCATCCGGCAGGGGTCGAATGCCGCCCTCGCCCTGCACAGGCTCTACCAGGATCGCGGCGGTCTTGTCGTCAATGGACGCGGAAATGGCGTCATGGTCCCCAAAAGGCAAATGCTTGAAGCCTGGCAACAAGGGTCCAAACCCATGGGTCATCTTTTCAGAGCCCGCCGCCGCGATGCCGGCAGAGGAACGGCCATGGAAAGAACCATCGAAGGTCAGGAATTCCACCCGCTCGGGCTGGCCTTTTTCGAAGAAATACTTCCGCGCCATTTTGACGGCCAGCTCGCAGGCCTCGGTGCCGGAATTGCAGAAAAACACCGTGTCCGCAAACGTGGCGTCGACCAGCTTGTCAGCCAGCGCCTGTTGCTGCGGTATGTGATACAGGTTCGAGGTGTGCCAAAGCGTACTCGCCTGTTCGGTCAAAGCCGCCACCAGCGCAGGATGCGCATGCCCCAACGCATTCACGGCAATCCCGGCCCCCATATCGAGAAATCGGCGCCCGTCCGCCTCGATCAGCCAGCTGCCTTCCCCTTTCACAAAATGCAAAGGGGCGCGATTATAGGTTGGCAAAACGGACGAAATCATTGCGTTATTTCCTTTTTCACGAAGGTCTCTGAGTGCCGCAAGGGCCTGTGCGTGTCAATCTTGGAAGGGTTGGCGACAAAATGCCGGGATCAAAGACAATAGCGGGCGCTCGACGCATTAGCGTCGGCGTCGGGAACCGGTATATGTCAGGTCTTTGATCATGCTGCGCTCTTACAGAAATCCTTTCCGAAGGCAAAGGGTTTCTCAATTTCCCATCAGCGGAACAACCTCGGCCACGTCATCCTGTGGCAGATTGGCCAACATCTCTGTCACGGTTTTCCCCAGAACCGGGTGACACCAGTCCGGGGCAATTTCAGCCAATGGGACCAGCACAAAGGCGCGTTCCTGCATGCGAGGATGGGGCAGGATTAGCTGCGGCGGCGACTGTTGCTTTTGCTCCTCTAACGGCAGGTCGCGCCAAGACTGGTAGGTTGCAAGATCCGGCAGCACAGCATCACCTGCTGCAAGCAGGTCCAGATCAAGCGTCCGCTGACCCCATCGCTGCTCTCGCGCGCGGCCAAACTCCGCCTCGATGGCATGCAATTCCTGGATCAACCGGTCCTCGGGCAGAGCGGATTGCACGACGGCTGCCGCGTTTACGTAATCGGGTCCTGCGCCCTTCGGGAAGCACGGCGTCGCATAGAACCGGCTTTGCGAAACAACGCGCATTTCCCGTTGCGCGATTGTTTCCAGTCCGGCACGCAGCGTGGCTTCAGGCCCGCCCAACGCAGTCGGAATATTGCCACCCAAGGCGATCAGAAACGTTTTGTTTGACACAATCGTGACCTATCCCTTTGGATGGTTACAAGACTCTTGCACGACCGAAACTAAACTTTTAGGTTCGCATTTTGAACTCGTCCGTTTCCATACCACTCACACACGGAACAACGCGGACGGGAAAAATAATAACTTGGAAGGACTTTTGATGTTTTACAAGGACGAACGGCTTGCGCTGTTCATCGATGGATCGAATCTGTACGCAGCCGCGAAATCGCTCGGATTCGACATCGATTACAAGCTTCTCAGAGCCGAGTTTATGCGCAGGGGGAAATTGTTGCGCGCATTCTACTACACTGCTCTTTTGGAAAATGATGAATACTCGCCGATCCGGCCGCTGGTTGACTGGTTGAATTACAACGGGTTCACGATGGTGACCAAACCGGCGAAGGAATACACTGACAGCCAAGGCCGTCGGAAGGTGAAGGGAAACATGGATATCGAACTTGCGGTCGATGCCATGGAACTGGCACCGCGCGTGGAGCATATTGTGCTGTTTTCCGGCGATGGCGATTTCCGCCCGCTGGTGGAAAGCCTGCAGCGTCAGGGCGTCCGCGTTTCTGTTGTCTCAACCATTCGCAGCCAGCCACCGATGATCTCTGACGAACTGCGCCGTCAGGCCGACAATTTTATCGAGTTGGAAGATCTGCGGGATGTCATCGGTCGCCCGCCGCGCGACGATATCCCGGCACGAGAGCCGATGGCCGCCGCGGTGAAGTAAGCAAGATCAAGGGCGCGTCATGCGCCCTTTTCTTTGCCTGGGCAAAACGTCAGAACCGCCGCTTCAAGAGACAATACCCTACTCCACCACAAGCCTGAGCCTTGCGTCAGCCACGTGCACATCGACTTGCGCGCCCCAGTCAAAGCCGAGGAAATCCTGTTCGATCCCGTCGGCGAAAATCACACCTCCTTCATTGATGCGCGACAGCACTTGCAGGGGTGCATTTTCCTCAATCAGCCCCGCGCGCAGGCGGTCACCGGATGTGCGGCTTGGCCAGGGTTCGCGCGTAAAGAAGACGGCCTTGGGCTCTTCCACGCCAAAGCTGAACTTAGCGTGGGTCGCGGCCATGATTGAGCGTGCCCAACCGGTCAGGCCGGTCCCGGTTGACACGATCATACCGCTGGACGACTGAAACTCGCTTTCGCCGCCAAATTGCAGCTCGTAGCGTGCGCTTTGATGTGAGCGGTGCCCGATGAAAAGCTCATTCAACGCCAGAAGCCTGTCACCTCCGGCGATCTGTGCTTCGACCATGGCCCGGGCCTGCGCCTCGATATCGCCTGCGCCTGAGCGTTGCAGGAGATCGGGCAGAGTTTTCAGGGCATGTGGCGTCAAGACCCCCTCGCCCATATCTGTTGATGGGGTGACGCCAATCACCGGTTGACCATCAAGATATTTGGCAAGATTGGCCACAAGACCGTCCTGACCAAGTGCAACAACGATGTCATTTGGGAAAAAGAGAAAGCGGTTGAGATCGCCGCGCTCTACCTCGGCAAAGGACCAGTCCTGGGGCACCATCACCTTGGCCGCTGCGACCGCATCCCGCTGAATGCGGTCGCGGGTTTCGACCTCTTCAAAAACCTGACCGCGCGAGGACAGGTAGAATTCCACCTGCCCCCGCGTCCCGTGCCGGGCCAGCAGCGCCGAAAGCTCGGTTTCGCGCGTCACAAGCACAACACGGGGGCGGAGACTTGACATCGCTCATCCTCCTATTCTCGAGCCGCAGTGGGCATCACGCCCTGCAACTGTTTGACGAGGCCGGCCACCATGTCGGGGCTGATGGTCACGCTGTCGATCTTCTCAAGCTTGGTGGCGAATTCACGCGCCGCCAGAGCATAAAGCGCCTCAGGCGACAGTTGCGACAATGCCGCCATACGGGCCTTTTCCATATCGGCCTGCGCCTGTTCTACCGCACGCACGCGAGTCGCTTCGGCCTCGGCCCCGATGACCTTGGCCTCTGCCGCGCCCTCGGCGGCGATTTTGCTGGCGGCTGCCTTGGCTTCAGCCTCGGCCCGGCCATTGGCATCCTCGCGGGCAATCAGCTCGGCCTGACGCGCGGCCAGTTCGACCTGATTGTTCAGCTCGTTTTCGGCAATGGCGCGTTCCTTTTCCACCGCGAGCGCACGGCGGGCAAAGGTGGCTTCATCCGATTGCTGCTGTAACGCCTCGAAGGTCGGAGCCTGCAACGCACGCGCCAGCTCGGAACTTGGGCTCAGGTTAGCCACGCGCACCGCGATCACCTCAAGGCCCATAACCACTGGCGTGGGGTCCTTGGCAAAGCCAGCGTTCAGCGCGGCCTGCAATGGCGCAAGCCCAGCTTCCAGCACGGCACGCACACCCAGCGCCTTGATGTAGTCATCGACATATTGCCGCGACAGCGCAGACAGGACCGAGCGGATGTGATCTTCGGGCTTGGATTGCGGCTTGCCGGTTTTCAGATCGAGTGCAAAGTCCACTCGGTCCGACAGTTTGCCGGCATCGGCCACGCGCCACAGGATGGTGCCCTGCACCGCCAGATCCTGATAGTCAGAGGATTGCGATTTGACCAGAAAGGTCAGTTCGCGATCCGCAAGAGGCACCTCAAGGATCGAGGCACCTGCAGGATTGAACCAAAAGGACAGACCGCGCCCCTCACGGCGGAGTTTCCCGCCGCTGTACTGCCGGATGTGGCTCGACGTCTCTGACCGGATGTGGCTTAAGAATGGGTATCTTTTGATCTGTGCCATGATCATTCCTCCTGATCTTGTGACAACTCGTACAATTCGGCCGGGCGAAAGGCCCCGCCAGTTTCCCGCACACCAGTGGCGCGCAAAGCGTGCCTGTCCAATAGCTTTCGGCGAAAAGCCGGTTTGGTCAGGCCTTGGCCCAAGATGGCTTCATGGACCTCCTGCACGTCCCGCAATGTGAAGCGGGCTGGTAGGAATTGAAATCCGATGGGCGTGTAGTCAAGCTTGCCCCGCAGGCGTTTGACCATATCGCCGAGGATGTCCGCGTGGTCGAATGCCAGACGCATTGGTACGCCCGTGTCATCCAGCGCCTGCGCTGCGCCGCCTGTTTCGCCGGGCCAGTCCACATTCACGCGGGCTAGGCGCAGTTCAGGATTGGCCTCAACACCTTTGATCAGCACCTCGGAAGGCATGATGGCAAGGTAGACCACGCTGATCACGTGTCCGCGCGGATCACGCCCCGGCACGCCGTAGGTGGCAAGCTGTTCGAAGGGCGCATTGCTGATGCCGGTCTTGTCATGCAAGACGCGCTTGACCGTGTCGTCAAGCGACCCGTCGCGATGGACAAAGCCGCCGGGCAAGGCCCAGTCACCGCCCATCTCGACCCCGTCTGCGCGGCGCATGACCACGCAGCGCAAGGCGCCACCATGGACGCAGAGCATCGCAAGATCCACCGCAATAGCCGGGCTGGAATAGTCGAAAATCGAAGGCATATCGCATCTTCCTTAGTTATTTGCATATTAGTTATTACTATTTTGATACTATGTCAAGCCCTGCCCCGAAATCCCTTTCTCTCTGGACGTCACGCGCCCAAGCGCTTACCTCTGGACAGGCACAGGAGGACCGATGACCAAACCGCCCCTTACGCTTTATCTGGCAGCCCCGCGCGGCTTTTGCGCAGGCGTGGACCGCGCGATCAAGATCGTGGAAATGGCGCTCGAAAAATGGGGCGCTCCGGTCTATGTGCGCCATGAGATTGTGCACAACAAATACGTGGTGGATGACCTGCGCTCGAAGGGTGCTGTTTTTGTCGAAGAGCTGCATGAATGCCCCGATGACCGGCCGGTGATCTTCTCGGCCCATGGGGTGCCGAAATCCGTACCAGCCGAGGCTGCCAAGCGCGAGATGCTCTATGTCGATGCCACCTGCCCGCTTGTGAGCAAAGTGCATATCGAGGCCGAGCGGCATGCGACGAACGGGCTGCAGATCATCATGATCGGGCATGAGGGCCATCCCGAAACGGTCGGAACAATGGGGCAGTTGCCCGATGGCGAAGTACTGCTGGTCGAAACGGTTGCAGATGTGGCCGATGTTGAGGTGCGCGATCCCGAAAAGCTGGCCTTTGTGACGCAGACCACCCTTTCGGTGGATGACACGGCGGATATCGTGGCCACCCTTCAGGCACGTTTCCCAGCCATCGTCGGACCGCATAAGGAAGACATCTGTTACGCCACCACCAACCGCCAGGAAGCTGTGAAAGCCATGGCGCAGAAGGCCGAGGCCATGCTGGTTGTGGGTGCGCCCAATTCATCCAATTCCAAACGTCTGGTTGAAGTGGGCGCGCGAGCGGGTTGTTCCTATGCCCAACTTGTGCAACGGGCCACCGACATCGACTGGCGCGCATTGGGCGATATCAAGACCATGGGCATCACAGCCGGAGCATCAGCCCCCGAGGTCCTGATCAACGAGGTGATCGACGCCTTCCGAGATCGGTTTGACGTGGCGGTTGAGGTGGTTGAGACCGCGCAAGAAAACGTCGAATTCAAGGTGCCACGGGTGCTCAGGGAACCGGCCTGAGGGCGCGGGAGGCTGGGGTGAAACGGTGAATGATCCTTGTGAGTGCTCAGCAGACGGATTCCGAAAGCCACGCGCTTGAAAAAGCTTGGTGATAGTCCGATGCCGTAGGCCGGGGTTTCGATATTCTATTCGCAAGAGGCACGGAATACGGCGCGTAGCCTCGCCGCGCCAACGCTGTTCCCCGGACTGGTGAAAGCCCGAGGATGACGCCAACATAACTGCGGTTCACACGTCCTTCACGCTGGCAAATGAATATTGAACTTCGCCCTGATCGCCGCATCCAGTGCCGGATCAAACCGCGCAGCAGACCGTTGGCCCAGAATAGCCTCTTTGCGTGACACGGCCTTCTCAATCAAGTTCGGCTTGCCATTTTCGGCCCATTCCTTGGGCGACGTGCGGTCGCCAAAGGTCGGATAAACATGGTCCCGCTGCATTCGGCCCAATGTCTGGTCGGTGCCAAGGTAATGCCCCGGGCCGCCCATGCAGACCTGCTTGATCTGGTCCAGGGCGAGCGTCTCCTCGTCCACCTCGATTCCGCGCACACAGCGCAGCGCCTGTCCGATCAGGTCATCCGACAGGATCAGGCTTTCGTGGCAGAAACCCAAGAGAGACGCATGCATGCCGGCCGCCTCATAGACCATGTTGAGCCCCGAGAGCCCCGCCATGACGTTGGAACACATCTGCTCCCACCCGGCCTGCATGTCGGGCATCTTGCTGTCCGACGCGCCCGCCGCCGCACCGCCTGGGACGCCGTAGAACTGATGCATCTGCGCGCAGCCTGCAGTCAGCAGCGCCTGTTCGCCCGAGCCGATTGACATCGCCCCTGTGCGCAGATCAAGACCAAAAGGCCAGGTGCCAAAGATCGCCGGATGGCCCGGGCGGACTGCGTTCACGTAGACCAGGCCGGCCAGGCATTCCGCCGTGGCCTGCATAATGGCGCCGGCAACCGTGGAAGGTGCCGTAGCCCCTGCCATGCCTGCCGACAATAACAGCACCGGCATGCCACCCTTGATGCAGGCCTCCATTACCTGGCAAGATTCGGTGGCAAATTTCATTGGCGGCACCACGAAGCAGTTGGAATTGCTCATGAAAGGCCGTTCGCGGAACTTATCCTCGCCGCCCGCGATCATGTAGAGTATCTCCAGCGCCGGCGGCACGTGATGCGGCTCGGTAAAGGACGTACCTATATGTTTCGTGGTGCCTGCAGAGCAGGCATAGACCGTGTTGAGGTCCATCTCCATATTGTCAGTGATGTCTCGCGCCACCATGGGACGCTGGCAGAAATGCACGTTGTCAAGTTGATCCACGATCCGTGCCGCGTCGTGCAGATCCTGCAACGTGCTTTCACGGTATGCATTCCCGGCCACGTCGACCATATGCACCGCTGCGCCCGCCGTGCCGTAATGCACCCGAGCGCCACTCAGTTCGAGGTCATTTCGCCCATCCCGGCTGCACAGTGTGACAGACCGGTTGGCCTTGGCGATCATGTCTTCAACCAAAGCACGGGGGAAGCGGATGCGCCCGTCATCGCCCTGTACGGCACCGGCCTCGGTAAGGTAGGCCACACCGCTTTCCGGCGCATCGGCGAGACCGACTTGCTCCAGCGCATCAAGTGCGGTGCTGTGAATCTGTTGAATTTGGGCGTCCGTCAGCGGCTTGTATGCACCACCTTCCAGACCAGCGCGAATGGGGCGCAAATCTTCGGTCAAGGGGGCCGCGCGGCTGGCACGTCGGGCCGCACGTCCACCAGAGCGGCGAGGGGTTTGTTCGTTCATCTAATAGGTCCTTGGGTCAAGGGAATGGGAAAGGTTTGATCAGCTCAAACCCTGCCCGGACGCCCCCGCGCCGCACGCCCCCGTTCGGCCCCAATGGTGCGGATCACCAAAGCTATCTTGCAGCGTGGCATCATAGCCAGCTCCTCCGTTTTGCCCACAGAATGCGCGCTTTCGGGCATCAGGCTAGCCTGAAAACGACTTTTGTCGCAAATGGAACAGGTTGAAGAAGTAAAGAAACCTTGGGTCCGGGCTGAAGACGTACCACGGCTCGTCGTTTCTTTCACAGAACGCAGGAGTGGGCGTTTGTTTTGAGCCGTGTTTTGGCTGATGCAGCACTATGAACCAATGCGAAAACGCAAGGAACGGGTCGCTCCTGCCCGCTCAAACCCGGTAACCAGTCCCCGGAGCAAAAGGAGTAATTCAACCATGAACTTTCAAATCGAACCACTGCAAGCAGAGGAGTTTGCACATCTCTTCGACCTCACCGATACAGAACTCGCGGCGCGACAAGCGTGCCGACAGATCGTCGCGGCGAAACCCGGCACACCCTGTCGCGTGAGTATGGAAGACGTTGAGGTCGGCGAGACAGTGATTCTATTCAATTACGAACATCAACCCGAAGACAGCCCATATCAGGCACGGCACGCGGTCTTTGTCAGAGAGAATGCAAGGCAAGCCCACTTTGCGATCAACGAGGTACCAGAGGTTATCCGTTCTCGACTTATTTCCCTGAGGCTTTTCGATCAAAGCCATATGATGATCGACGCCGACGTCGTGCCCGGCGATATGGTTGGCGAGGAAATCGCGAAGGCATTCGAAAATGATGCCGTCGCCTACGCCCATATCCATAACGCAAAGCCAGGTTGCTTCGCCGCAGCGGTTCATCGGGTCGATTGACGCCGGAAGTGGCAAAAGCGGGCCTCGCGCTCGCCGCGCTCAATGCCTGTTCTGTGCGCAGAGCCGCAGTTCAACTAAAATCTGTCGCACCCAAAGTTTTCGAATAGCCACTTCGAGCCCTAGTCAAACATAAATTACTTCACTTGGTTTGACTGAGGCCAACCAAACACTCTGTCGGTCGGTCCGTTCTCTTCAAGCTCCTTTAGCTTTTTGAATGCCTTGGCGAAGTCGGGACGAGCGTCGCTGTCGACTTCCCAGATGACAAGTTGAGGACCATCGACTTTCTCAAACCATTCCGCTCTTCGGTCAAAGTAGATGCCATGACTCTTGTTGAACGTGTAGTCGCGCAACGACGATACATCTCGCCAAACAGATACCGTCGCAGAAGTTCGGTCGCCGAACCCTAAGCTTTTGAGCTGCTTAGCGCCCTCTTCATCCGGTATCCTCCAAATGAAACCCGGGCGCCGTTCCGCGTCCGCATAAACGTGTGGCAAGCTATCAATGAATTCCTTCATCCTGAGGTCGTCTTGATCATAACGCATTTTTCCCCAGTTCATTTGGGCAATTGCCATTGTTTCATCTCGCTATCAAAATCAAAAAGATATTTTAGCGAGTTAACATTGTGAACAATTGATCTCACAGGCATTGGCCAACTTTTGTTTGGGCAAATTGATCTAAGGAAGTCCAAAAAATTGGTGTTTTTGGATGTTTTCTTCTCGCCTGCCCGGATGTCGGCTTCGCCCCGCACAGCGACATCGACAACCCTTTAAATCAAGGCCCTACCCCGATCTGAAATCGTTGCCGGTAGCCTGAGGGAGACACACCCATGTGTTTTTGGAAAGCGCGGCGCATTTTTTCCTCATCGCCGAAGCCGGCCCGTGCGGCGACGGTTTTTACGCTCGCGCTGCTTGACTCCAGCATGTCCCGCGCGGCCTGGAGGCGGAGGGTTTCTACACCCTTTGCCGGGGTCATGCCCATGGTTTTCGCGTAAAGCCTGTGGAAGCTGCGCACGCTCATGTTTTCGCGTTCGGCCAGCCTGTCAACACGCAGATCGGCGCTGAGGTTCTCGGAAATCCAGGCATGCAACGGCTCAAACCGGGCGGAACGATCTGCCTGCTGGCGTTCCAAGGCCGGGCTGAACTGGGACTGCCCACCGGGGCGCACCATGTAGGTGACAAGCGCGCGTGCACGGTTGAGCGCCGCGTCGTGGCCAAGATCCTCGGCCACCAGAGCCAGCGCCATGTCGGTGCCAGCGGTGACGCCCGCAGACGTCCAGATATGCCCGTCTTTGATGTAAATCGGATTGCTTTCAACCTCGACGTCGGGAAAGCTTGTCCTCAGCGCCACGGTGTCGTCCCAATGGGTTACAGCGCGGCGCCCGTTCAGAAGCCCGGTTGCAGCCAGAAGCAACGCACCGGAACAGATGGAACAGACCCGGTGCGCCTGACCGGCCAAGACCTGCACCTGCGTCACGAGGTCAGGGTCTTTCAACGCCTGATACACACCGTCGCCACCGACGATAATCAGCGTGTCGATGTCGCGCCCGATCCAATTCGCGACGGGATCGGTGTCAATGCCAACCAATGTGTCAGACATCACCCGCCCGCCATGAAGCGAGGTGAGTGCCACGTCATAGGCTCGCGCTGCCGCAGGGTCCTTGCGCGCCCAGAACAAGACCTGCAAGGGACCGGTCAGATCCAGCAGGGCGATTTCGGGATAGACCACGAAGACGACAGTCCTGGGGTTTGGCTCCAACGCATAGGATTTGGCAGAAAATGAGGTCATATTGTCATTTCTGTCAAACTCGGACCCGATAATCTAGCGCCATCTTCGCTGAAACCCTGAATAGGACCACACAATGAAGAACCTTGGTGTATTTATCTTCCCTGGGGTGCAAACGCTGGATTTGTTTGGCCCGCTCGAAATGCTTGGGGTGGATGACAAGATCAAAATCAAGCTGGTGGCGCAAAAGCCTGATCCGGTGCCAACCCGGCATGGGCAGCGTATTTTGCCCGATGCCACCATCGCCGAGGAGCGTCGTTACGATCTTTTGCTGATCCCGGGCGGGGACGCTGCGATTCCCCTGGGCAGACGCCCAAATGTGAAGGATTGGCTGATCAAAACATCGCAAAGCGCAGAGCTTGTCATGACCGTCTGCACAGGCAGTATTTTATTGGCCATGACTGGCGTTCTGGATGGCAAACGGGCCACGACTAACAAGCAGGATTTCCAGGCAACGACGCCTCTGGGACCCAATGTGAATTGGGTCGAAAAGGCGCGGTGGGTACAGGATGGTAGGTTTTTCACATCCTCCGGGGTGTCGGCAGGCATGGACATGAGCCTTGCGGTACTAGCGCAGCTTTTCGGCCGGGATACGGCCGAATGGATGGCCGATGGCAGCGAATATGACTGGCATGACGATCCGGGCTGGGATCCCTTTGCGGAGAAATGCGGGCTGGGGCATCAAGGCTGATCACGCAGATCGGTGCGCAGGTCTTTATGCTGCAAGGTCAGGAAATCCCGCCTTCCCAATTGCGCGCCCTCGTGTAGGCTGATCGCAATACCAAGACCGTGGGACACCGATTGCTTAAACCCTTTCTCGCCTGGCTGACAGGCAATGCCATTACGACATTTGCGCGATTGATCACCGCCGTGCGCGCGATTTGGGACGGGGTAGAGCCTGTGCCGGCGCAGCGGGTTTACTTCGCCAATCACACCTCGAACGGGGATTTCATCCTGATCTGGACGGTTCTGCCGCCGAACCTGCGGGCGCGCACGCGGCCTGTGGCTGGCGCGGATTACTGGCTGACCTCGCCTTTGCGGAGTTTCATTGGCCGGGATGTGTTCAACGCCGTGCTGATCGACCGCAATTCGGAGACGCGGGAGCAGGACCCCATTGCGCTTATCCTGGAGGGGCTTGATACGGGCGCGTCGCTGATCATCTTCCCCGAGGGCACTCGAAACATGACCGACGCGCCGCTTTTGCCGTTCAAGAGCGGGATCTTCAATATCTCGACTGCGCGGCCCGAGGTGGATTTGGTGCCGGTTTGGATCGATAATCTCAACGACGTCATGCCCAAGGGCAAACTGGTACCGATCCCGCTTTTGTGCACGGTGACCTTTGGCGCACCGATCCGGGCGGCAGAGGGCGAGGCGCGAGAAGAGTTCCTGAAACGGGCCGAGGCAGCGCTTCTGGCGCTGGCACCTGAGGCAACAGAGGAGAGCGCCGCATGACTGACATGCACACGGATTTCCTCACGCTGATGGCCGGGATCATCGGCCTTTTGATCGTTGCAAGTGGCATAGGCTACGCGCTCAAGCAACGCGTCGCACCCGATGGCAGCAATGCCACCATCGAGAACCTTAATGCACGGATTTTGGCGTGGTGGGGGATGACGGCCTTTCTGGCGGTGGCGTTTTTGGCTGGGCGCGGCGGGGTTATCCTGCTCTTTGCTTTTGCTTCTTTCGCAGCCCTGCGCGAGTTCGTAACGCTGACCAACCGGCGCCGGGCGGATCACTGGGCCATAGCAGCGGCTTTTTTCGTCATTCTGCCGATACAATTCTGGCTGATCTGGGCGGAATGGTACGGCATGTGGTCCGTGCTCATACCGGTTTATGCCTTCCTGATCCTGCCCATTATTGCGGTGCTGCAAAACGACACCGAAGATTTCCTCATGCGGATTTCCCAGATGCAATGGGCGTTGATGATCTGCGTTTTCTGTGCCAGCCACGTCCCGGCGCTGCTCTTCCTCGACATCCCCGGTTTCGAAGGCCGCAACGTGCTGCTCATCGCCTTTCTGATTGTCGTCGTGCAACTCTCGGACGTGCTGCAATACACTTGGGGCAAGCTGCTGGGTCGTCACCCGGTGGCGCCGAGGCTGTCACCTTCCAAAACCTGGGAGGGGCTGATTGGCGGTGTCGCCTCGGCCACGCTGATTGGCATGGCGCTTTGGTGGATCACGCCCTTCACACCGCTGCAGGCAGCGCTGATGTCACTGATCATCACGCTGGCGGGTTTTTTTGGAGGGCTGGTGATGTCAGCCATCAAACGCGACCGCGGCGTAAAGGATTGGGGGCATATGATTGCGGGGCATGGCGGCTTTATTGACCGGCTTGACTCGGTTGTCTTCTCCGCGCCGATATTCTTCCACCTCACGCGTTACTTCTGGTCGATGACATGAGTTTCTTGCGCTCCAACGTCGCCCATATGGCAGGGGGTTTCGCCCTGATGGGAGGGTGGGCGGCGCTGGCGCATGGCGAATACCCTTTTGCCACGCAAGTGAAGGCGGGACTGACCCAAGGCACGTTGACAGCCGTCATCACGTTGGGCCTCAAACGGCTGGTTGAGGGTGTGGTCACCCGCTTTTCCGGCAATGCCAGCCTCTTTCTTGCGCCCGCAATAGCCTGCATCGTATCGGTGTCACTGCTGTTCACCATCCACAGCGCTGTGGGCACGCCCGAGGTCTGGGCCACACTCGCACTGCCCTCAACCGTGGCAACACTCTATGCGGCGCTTTACGCCGCGCGCCTGAGGCATAAAGATGAATGATACCCGCCGTCCTCTGGCCAGCCGTGACACCGGTTGGGCGCACCGAATTGCTCGCTGGCTAAGTGGCACGTCGCTCACGCCCAATCGCATCAGCCAGGGGTCGATCCTGTTTGCCGCGATTGCATTTGCGGCGTTTTCGATCACGCTTTTGACAGGCCCATCGCTCTCGGGCGGGCTTTTTCTGCTCGCCGCTCTCGCGTGCCAGTTCCGGCTGCTCTGCAACCTCTTTGACGGCATGGTTGCCGTGGAAGGCGGCAAGTCCGAACCGGATGGCCCGTTCTGGAATGAAGCACCGGACCGTGCGGCAGACTTGCTGATCCTGACCGGTGCGGGGCTGGCGACCGGCAATCCAGCCCTGGGACTGGCCGCGTCCGCGCTGGCCATTGCCACAGCTTATGTCCGGGAGTTGGGCCGTGCCGAAGGTCTGGGCTCGGACTTTTCCGGCCCCTTCGCCAAGCCACAGCGCATGGCCGCCATCACCGCTGGCGCCGTTCTTGCGGCTCTGGAGATCTGGACCAATGGAACCCATTATGCGTTGCTTCTCGCCTTGTGGATCACAGCCCTGGGCACCGGTTTCACGGTCCTGCGTCGTTCGGCCCGGATGATTGTCGCGCTGAATGAACGTCCTGGGTCTTGAACGTCAACAACGCGCCTTCTACACCATGGCTTCAACTTGTCTTTTGGATAAGGACGACGGTTCTGTGACACAGATCCCCAAAGCGCCACTTTATCTGGGCCTTGCCGGCACATTGCCATTCATCTGGAGTGCGCTGACGGTTCTGTCGCCTCAACTGAATGACTGGACTGTCGCCACGATCGGCGCTCGCTTCGCAGGCCCCTATGTCGGGCTCTTTTACGGCGCGGTGATCCTCAGTTTCATGTCGGGCGTGCTTTGGGGCTTTGCCACGAAACTGCCCGAGGCGGAGGCGCCCAAGGGCTACGCACTCTCGGTCCTGCCTGCGCTCTGGGTCTTCTTTACCCATGGCGGCGGCGCATTTCAGGCAGGCCAGACACTTATCCTTGGCTTTGCCGGGATCCTGTTGCTTGACTGGCACTTCTCAAAAGCCGGGGTCGCCCCTGCCTGGTGGATGCGCCTGCGCTTGCTGATCACGGCTGTCGTTATTCTATGCCTGACCATCGGTGTGACCCAATGAGCCAGGATGATGAAACCATCCGCGTCTATGGCGCCGAGGCAGAGCGCTATGCCAAGGTCTTCTCCGCCCCTTCCAAAGACCCGGCGTTACGGGCCTTTCTCGACATGCTGTCGCCCGCAAGCAACGTCCTGGACCTTGGCTGCGGCCCGGGTTTCGCAGCGGCCTATATGGCAAATCAGGGACACAAGGTGACAGCTTCAGATGCCACCCCGGAAATGGTCCGGATGGCCGCTGCCCATCCCGGCGTCACCGCCGAAATTGCCACATTCGATGATATCTCGGGGACGCAGATCTATGATGGTGTCTGGGCGAATTTCAGCCTTCTGCATGCGCCACGCGCCAAAATTCCAATACATCTTGAGGCGATCGCGAAGGCACTCAAACCCGGCGGTGTTTTGCATGTCGGCATGAAAACCGGCACCGGCGAAAAACGCGACAGCATTGGGCGGCTCTACACCTATGTCACCCAGGAGGAACTAACCAAGCTTCTGCAAGCTGTCGGTCTGACACCACTCCGACATCGCACCGGCGCGGATAAAGGTCTTGATGGCACGGTCGCGCCATGGGTCACCATTCTGGCGCGCGCGGATGCCTGAGCTTTTCGCCTATACCGATGGAGCCTGTTCAGGCAATCCCGGCCCGGGCGGCTGGGGGGTGCTGATGCAGGCCAAGGACGGCGATGAGATCGTCAAGGAACGGACATTGCAAGGCGGCGAGGCCGAAACCACCAACAACCGTATGGAACTGCTTGCGGCCATCACGGCGCTCGAAACCCTTTCCAAGCCCTCAACGATCACCATCGTGACAGACAGCGCTTACGTGAAAAACGGAGTGACAGGCTGGATCCACGGCTGGAAGCGCAATGGCTGGAAGACCTCGAACAAGAAGCCGGTGAAAAATGTCGAGCTCTGGCAACGCCTTGAAGAGGCGGCAGCGCGCCATGAAGTGACCTGGGAATGGGTCAAAGGACACGCAGGGCACCCCGAAAACGAACGCGCGGATGAGCTGGCCCGGGCGGGAATGGCCCCCTTTAAGCCAGAAAAATAAGATCGGGCGAAATCACTTTCGCTTCTGCAGCGCCTGGTAGACCCAGATCACCACGAAAGCCCCGATCACGGCTCCTATGATGCCGCCAAAAAGCCCCAGCACAGCCAACACGCCCTGCAGAATAAATCCACCAACCAAAGCCCCGGCCACACCGATGCCGACGGTCACAGCCGGATTGGCATCGATTTTCATAAGCCGCGTGGCCAGATAACCCGCCACGGCCCCGACGATGACCAGATAGATCAAACCCATGGCCCTATCTCCTCTTTCGCCAATGTGTTGGCACAATGATCAGCGCACCAATCGAGGACAGGATCGCGTCAAGACCCGCCGATCCGAAGCGCAGACCGAACATGATGCGCACGAAGTAGAACAGGAATGCTCCGCCAACGCAGATGATAATGGATTGCAGATATCCGTTGCGCGTGAAGCCGGATTTCTCGCTGACATAGCCCACGATCCCGGCAATCACGACCGTGCCGAAGAGTTGTAGAAACATCTGCTCACCTTGTGATACTTTGTTTGCCGCCATGCTGGCGACTTTGGCCGTTGAAGGCAAGTGCGGCGTCGGGGCAAAAGCTTTCTGAAAGCTTTTGGCCAAGTCTTTTCAGAAAAGACTTGGCTCGGGCAACATCTTCTTGCGCGGCATGGCCTCGCGACGGGCCGACCCCTCCTCTTTGCGAGGGGGTATTTGAGACAAGAAAGAAGCTGAACCTGACCACCTAGAGGCGTGTGCCTTTGGGTATGGGAAAACCGCGCAGGAATGTCTCTTTGTCCTGAGGTCCCTTGCCCGCGCGTTGCAGGTGCAGGATTTCAACGGCACCCTGCCCGCATGCGATGGTGAGCGCATCATCGAGCACTTCGCCGGGCGTACCACAGCCACTTGTGGGGCGAGAGGCCAGAAATTTGAGACGTTGCCCGTCGATCTCGCACCAGGCCCCGGGAAAGGGTGAGAGGCCGCGGATATGTCGATCAACTTCTGCGGCGCGCCAGGCCCAGTCAATGCGGGCTTCGGACTTGTCGATCTTCTGGGCATATGTGACGCCGACCTCGTCTTGCGGCTCTGGCGGCAACCTGTCGAGTTGCTCAAGCGCATCGACAATCGCAGCCGCCCCGATCTCTGACAGCCGGTCATGTAAAGCCCCGGTGGTTTCGCCCGGCTCAATCGGGGTTTCGCGGCGCAAAAGCACCGGACCGGTGTCCAGTCCGGCCTCCATCTGCATGATGCAGACACCTGTCGTCTTATCCCCGGCCATGATGGCGCGGTGAATGGGCGCCGCACCGCGCCAGCGGGGCAGCAAGCTGGCGTGGATGTTGAGGCATCCTCTCGCGGGGGCGTCCAGAATGGCCTGCGGCAGGATCAGACCATAGGCGACAACCACCGCAATATCGGCCTTGAGCGCGGCAAAAGCGGCCTGTTCGGCTTGCGATTTGAGGCTGACGGGGTGACACACCTCAAGCCCCAGCGCCTCGGCCCGGGCCTGCACGGGGCTTGGGCGGTCTTTCTTGCCCCGCCCTGCCGGGCGCGGTGGCTGGCAATAGACGGCGGCAATCTCGTGCCCGGCCTCGACCAGGACGTCAAGGACCGGCACCGAGAATTCGGGCGTTCCCATAAAGATGATCCGCATGGGGTTCTTGGTCATTTGCTCGCCCACTTTCGCGCTTTTTTCAGAAGCATGTCCCGCTTCATCTTGCTCAGCCGGTCAAAATACATCCGCCCCTGCAAGTGATCAATCTGGTGCTGAACGCTTGTGGCCCAGAGGCCCACAAAGTCGCGCTCTTCCATCTCGCCTGCTGCATTGAGAAACCGCACGGTTACCGCGCGGGGTCGGGTGATCTTGGCATAGACGCCGGGTAGGTTTGGACTGGCTTCTTCGTGATCACGCATCTGGATGCTGGCATGCAGGATTTCAGGGTTGGCCATGCGCACGGCCTGACCCCGTTCATCGCTCGCGTCGACCACTGCCAGTTGCAGCATCACGCCAATCTGAGGGGCCGCCAGTCCCACTCCAGGCATCGCATCCATGGTCTCCACCATATCATCCCAGATTTTGCGTAAGTCGTCTGTAATCACATTCACCCGGTCTGCCGGGGTGCGCAGACGCTTGTCCGGCCAGGGCACATAGGGCCGCGTGGGCACGGGTCTACTCGCGCGCCTTTTCGCGCTTGAGCTTTTGCATCTTGCGCGTGATCATCTGGCGTTTGATGGGGCCCAGATAGTCGATGAAGAGCTTGCCATTTAGGTGGTCAATCTCGTGCTGTACGCAGGTGGCCCACAATCCATCAAAGGTCTCGGACTGGGCATTGCCATCACGGTCGATCCAGACCACATCCACCGCCTTGGGGCGGGTCACCTCGGCAAAGTGATCCGGGATCGAAAGACAGCCCTCCTCGTAGACATTCTGTTCGTCCGACGAAGCCACGATCTCGGGATTGAACATCACAAGCGGCCGCGAGGTCTCTTCGCTGTCTTCATCCTTGGCACAATCCAACACAACCAGCCGCTGCAAGACGCCAACCTGCGGGGCGGCAAGGCCAATTCCCGGCGCATCATACATTGTCTCAAGCATGTCATCTGCCAGCACGCGCAGCTCATCGCTCAGATCGGCGACCGGGTCGCATATCTTCTTGAGGCGCGGATCAGGATGAAGAACAATCGGGCGTAACATGCCCGTCCATTTAGGCGATTGCGCGCCCCGCTGCAACGCCATAGCTTGCGCGCATCACCACGATAAGCGCCTCCCGGAGAAAGCCATGAATTTTGACGAGTTGATCGACCGCCGCGGCACGGATTGCAACAAATGGGACGCGATGGAGCGCTTCACCGGCGTTTCTCCGAGCGATGGCATTCCGATGTGGGTTGCGGATATGGACTTTCGCGCAGGAGAGTTCCTTCAGGACGCGGTTCGCGGTTTGCTGAAAAAGGCAAATTACGGCTATTTCACAGGCGATGCAAAGATGAAAGAGGCCGTCGCATGGTGGATGGCGACCCGGCATGGATGGGACGCGGACCCAAGCGCGATGATGTCCACATACGGTCTGGGAAATGCGATTGGCCTTTGCCTGCAAGCCTATACCGAGCCGGCCGACGAGGTCATCATCTTCACCCCAGTCTATCATGAGTTTACCGCTAAGGTGAAAAAGTCCGGACGCAAACTGAAGGAAAGCCCTCTGGTGAACCGTGACGGCGTTTATCACATGGATCTGGACACTCTGGAGGCGCAACTTTCAGGGCGCGAAAAAATCGTGCTCTTTTGCTCGCCTCACAATCCTGCAGGCCGTATCTGGACGGCCGCCGAGCAGAAAGCACTGGCCGATTTCTGTCTGCGTCATGACCTGATCCTCATCTCGGACGAGATCCATCACGACCTTGTTTATCCGGGGCAAAAACATGTGCCCTTGCCAGTCGCCGCGCCTGAGATTTTGCCCCGCCTGATCATGCTGACTTCTGCGTCGAAAACCTTCAACACGGCAGGATCCCGGCTTGGGACGGTTACCATTCCAGATGACAGGTTACGCGCGCCGCTGGCAGGCCTCATCCGTGCGCTTGACATGAGCCCGCATCTGCTCGGCACGGTTTTAACCGAAGCGGCCTATAGCCAGGCAGGTGCTGAATGGGTTGATGCGCTGACGCAATATCTTGACGAAAATCACAAGGTGTTTCTTCGGTCTGTTAATGCGATCCCGGGCTTAACCGCCATGCCTATGCAATCCACTTATCTGGCGTGGGTCGATTTCCAAAATACCGGCATGGAAATGTCAGAGGTGATCGACCGGGTCAAAGGAACTGCGCGGATCGCCCCTAGTATCGGTGCAGAATTTGGTATCGGCGGTGGAAACTTTCTGCGCTTCAACATCGCCACGCCCCGCGCGCGTCTGGAAGAGGCAGTTGAGCGGTTGCAGGACGCGTTCGCGGATTTGCAGTGATGTCGCTTTGCCTTCATGGGTATCGGTTTAGCGTCTACACGCGCATCGTTCGGATCGTACTTCATGAAAAAGGGTTGGACTATGACTACGAAGAGGTTGATCCTTTCGTCACCCGGCCCGATGCGGCGCTGCATCCGTTTGGCCGTGTCCCGACACTGACCCATGGCGAGACCGTGCTTTTCGAAACCTCGGCTATCACACGGTATCTTGATGCCGCTTTCCCGAAGCCTGCGCTGACCCCTGACGCGCCACTTGCTCAGGCGCGGATGATGCAGGTGATATCCATCATCGACAATTACGGCTATTGGCCTCTGGTCCGGCAGGTGTTTTCGCATAGTGTGTTTCGGCCATTGGAGGGCGAAGAAGCGGATGCGAAGGAAATAGAGGCAGGATTGGAGGCAGCAGAACCGGTGCTACAGGTGTTGGACGACATTGCCAGTGAAGGGCTTGTTCTTGACCCTCGTTGTGTCACGCTGGCTTGTGCTCATCTTGCTCCAATGCTTGATTATTTCACGCGCGCAACGGAAGGCGCAGAGGTGATGGGAGGTTATCCGAAGCTTTTGACCTGGCTTTACGTCACAAGAGAACGCGCGTCCTTCAGAGACACTGCGCCCGATCTACCCTTGTCGGTATTCACGGCCTAGTAAGCAGCGCCACCGGCGCATCATCGGCACGTTCGAAATCCACGGGTTGTTCGCTGCTCGCCTCATTGACGACCTTGAGCTCAAAGCGCATTTCCGGCCCATCTTCTTCGGAAGCAACGATCAGACAGCGCGAGAGATGACGAGCCCCATCGTAGAGGTCAACAAGGCCGCGCAGATGCGGAGCGGTTTCGGCATGAAGCGCGAAGCCACCCTCCCAGGCGCGGATCACAGAATAGCTTTGGTGGCCCGCCTCAACACGCAGTCGGCGGCTTTTGTGCAGACCCCTTTTTCGAGCTTCATCAAGCCCCGCCTGCACCTCGGCAGAAAGAAACGTCGTCATGGCCATCCCCAGAATCACACAAACAACTGGGACAAAATGTAGAGCTAAACCATGACAGTCACGTAAAAATTCCGCCGCAGCGCAGTAATTCGCCGCCGCAGCGCAACAATATTACCCGTCTGCTGACACTGTTGCGACGCGAGGCCGAAGGACATGCGGAACCCTTGGGTCGTAAAGCGCGCTTTCGGTGAAATCGGCAATCTCGCCCAAGACAGGGCCGACGAGAATAAGCGCCGTGCGCGTGATCTTCTCGGCACGGACCTTTTCGCGAATATCGCTGAGCGTCCCGCGAATGAACATCTGATCGGGCCAACCCACGCGATAGGCCACCACGACCGGGCAATCCGCGCCATAATGTGGAATGAGCACGCGTTCGATTTCGCGCAAGGCCCGTACGCCCAGATGAATGGCGAGCGTTGTGCCGGTTCGCGCGAAATTCTCCAGCGTCTCGCCTGCGGGCATAGACGTCGATTTCATCGACATACGCGTCAGGACAATCGATTGCGCGACTTCCGGCACGGTGAGTTCCTGACCAAGGGCCGCGGCTGCGGCAGCATATGCTGGCACACCGGGAATGATCTGATAGTCGATGCCCTCGGCGCGCAGGCGACGGATTTGCTCGGCTATCGCGCCATAAAGCGACGGATCACCAGAATGCACACGCGACACATGCTGACCCCGCTTATGTGCCGCAACGATCTCAGCATGTGTGTCGTCCAAAGTCATCGGCGCCGTGTCCATCACGAGCGCCCCTTCAGGCGCACAGGCCACGACCTCGGGTGGCACCAAAGAGCCTGCATAGAGGCACACCGGACATTCCCCGATGATGCGCTCGGCCTTTTTCGTCAGAAGTTCTGGATCTCCTGGTCCCGCGCCAATGAAAAAAACCGTCATTCTCCCAAGAGACCCTTTAACTGTTTGTTAAGATAGTAGCAGACGCAAACCTGCCCACCGGCGCCATGAGGCCCCATGAAAACCCCGTCAGCATCCGAGATATAGGCACAGATAGCGTGAAATTCGGCCAGACGTATTGCATCAACCGGACCGCCCCGGGTCAGCAGATCCTCAATTTCCTGTCGTTCGCCAAATTGCTGCACCGCCCAGGCGGCCTGCTGCATGGCCTCTGGCACATCCGGGTGCCCCCAGCCCCACATCCACGATCCATCGTCGGAGTAAGTGCCGATCACCTGGGCATCCGCCGCCACCTCTGGCGCGCCTTCAAAGACAAAGCTGATGCGGCCCTTTTTCAGGTTCAGGCGATAGTCGCTGACCTCTTTCAATCGCTGTGCCAGTTCAGACCCCGCCATGCGTGTCTTGAGGTGGAACTCCGCATTCACCACCAATTGCTTATAGCTCTCGGGAAGCTGCGTGGCCCCTGCATCGGCCATGCGCCCGGCGAATTCGAGCAAAATCTCGTTCATGCCGTGCCTTTCTTGTCGGACAAATCGCCATCGATCTTGCGCGCATAGCCGCGCGGCGTGAACATGCGTGGCCCCTCACCAAGCTGCGCCAGCCGGGAATTTGATGATCCCACCAAAACGACAGTGAGCATGTCGACCTCATCGACCTCCAGCTCATCGAGCCTGCGATAGCGCACGTGTTCTTCAGGCCGACCTAGATTGCTGGCCAGCATCACCGGCGTATCCGCCGGGCGGTGTCGGAGCAGGATATCCCGTGCCTCGGCCAGAAGCGTGCGACGGGTCTTGCTCACCGGGTTGTAGAAGGCGATGACAAAATCCCCCTCTGCCGCCGCCTTGAGACGGCGCAGGATGTCGTCGCGCGGAGTCAGCAGATCGCTCAAGGAAATGGTGCAGAAATCATGCCCCAAAGGTGCGCCCGCCCGCGCCGCAGCGCCCTGAAGCGCGCTCACTCCCGGTGAGCAGACAACCTCCACTCGACGGGCGGCATCGCTCACGCCCTGCTCGGCTTTGCTGCGGTCCAGAAGCTCAAAGACCAGCGCCCCCATAGCATAGATGCCCGCATCCCCCGAGCAGACCAGCGCCACATTACGTCCTTCGCCTGCCCGCTCCAACGCATAGCGACAACGCGCCTCTTCGCCGCCCAACGGAAAGTCAGAACGCTTTTTGCCCGCTGCAAGGGGTCCCAGAAGGTCTATGTAAAGCCCATAGCCCACCAGCTCATCCGCCTCGGCGATCAGCTTGGACACCTCCGGCGTGCGCCAGCTAGATTGCCCCGGACCAATGCCAACGACAGAGAGCCGCCCGCGCGCCCGACCCTTCAACTCCACAGGGAAATGTTTCGCGCGCGAAACACTGCATGTACAGGTTGTGTTTTTCCGTTTCTCGACTACGAGATCTGCCCCCATGGCCAGCGCTGCCCCTTCGGCGACACCGTGACACCCCACTTCGGCGAAGACCACATCTGAGGGGTTTGCGAGACGGTCGGCCTGCGTCTCAAGCTCCGCTGCCGTGAAGAGGCGCAGAGGCACGCCGAGACGGTTTGCAAGTGCGTTCATGGCGGGTTCATCCGCCTTCAAGTCTATCGTTGCAATTGCCGCAATGGCACCATGGGCGATGCCCGCCTTGAGCAAAGTGGCGGACGCCAGCTGCCACATGTCTTCGGGATCGGCGTTGCGCGCACAGCCGACACCAAGGATGTAGCGCTGCGGATGATAGACCAGTCGCGTGTCACTGCTTTTTTCGGGCGCCTCCGTTACGACAAGCTCGACACCGCTACCCGTGCTTTCGATCTCAAAGATATTCTCACCCCTGACCGTAACCCCGCCGCCACCAAGCATTGTGGCCATCACCGCCTTTGCATCCTCCGGATTGGCCAAACGATACCCCGCGGGCGGCTCATCCAGCGCCACACCCATGGCCACATCCCCCGCCGTGGTCACCGCCGCGGTCGCGCCGAGCCCTTCAGCAATTCGAGATGCCAGCCGGTTGGCCCCGCGATGCCCGCCAAGCAAAGGCACGACGACTGCGCCATCATCACTGACCGATACCACGGGCGGTTCGGTCGTTTTGTCGTTTAACACGGGCGCCACGGCGCGGATCAGAATGCCACTGGCGCAAATACCCACCATCGGCACGCCTGCGGCAAAGAGATCGCGCGCATGGTCGAGCGCATTGGGAAAAAACGCATCGGCCTTCGCCACCCGGCCTTCCCGGCCATGCACCTTTGCGCCCAAGAGCTCCGCCACGCGATGCGCCACATCTTCCCCAGATCGGCTCAGCGCCAGAACGACAGGTGTCACAGCCATGGATCGGCCCCTTTCGTGAGCAAAATCATTGAGAAATAGGGGGCCTTCTCTGGCGCCTGCGATAGCGGGCAGACCACTTCATCGGGCAGGCTGGCACGTTCCACGTAAATTGCCTGATCGGTAAAGCCGAGCGCATCAATCACGCCACGGATCTTGGGCAAATGTCGCCCAACCTTCATAATCGCAACACTTTCCGCGCCTTCAATCCGGTTTTTCAACTCGTCCTCCGGCAAGGGCCCCGGCAAGACCGTCAGCCGCTCATTGCGTGCCGCAAGCGGCAGGCCCGCGCGCGCCGCACAGGTGGTGATCGAAGTCACACCCGGTACGACCTCCACGTCAAATCGCGCCGAAAGACGAGCGAAGAGATACATGAACGAGCCATAGAAAAACGGATCACCCTCACAGAGACAGACAACGTCTTCCCCGGCCTCAAGTGCCCCCGCAATCTCGGACGCGCCCTGATCATAGGCGGCCTGCGCCGGTGCGCGGTCGGTGGTCATCGGCACGTCCATGACAATCTCCCGTGCGTCTGCGGGGATGACGCCCGCTGCAATGGAGCGGGCAAAACTTTCCGCCCCTGCCAGTGTCGGATAGGCCACCACAGAAGCGCGAGAGATCAACCGATGCGCTTTGAGCGTCATAAGTTCCGGATCGCCCGGACCCAGACCAATGCCATAAAGTTTACCCGCCATGCCCGGCTCCCAGCTTTTTCTTAGCCCAAACACCCAAATGCCGACGCATGCCTCTCATCGCTTCACCAGGCTCCATTGCGTGACAGGCATCAGAGGGCGCCAGCCGGTCAGACCTCCGACAGGTTCAGCACGATGAACGGCCAGCTTCACAAGCTGCCCGCCATGCAATTTGTGCAACTCGAGCAGCACCGCCTCGCTTTCAAGCGTCACCGCATTTGCCACAAGCCGTCCCAGAGGGCGCAGGGCCTTCCACGCTGCGTCAAACACTTCCTTGCTCAGCCCGCCGCCGATGAAAACCGCGTCCGGGGCTTCCAGCCCGTCAAGCGCGCCTGGCACAGTGCCCTCGATAAGCTGCAGTTTCGGTGCCCCAAGCGCCAAGGCATTGGCCGCCGCCATGGCTCGCCTGTCCGCTCGCGGCTCAATACCGATGGCCCGCGCATAACGCGCGCCGCGCATCCATTCGACAGCCACCGAGCCGCAGCCGGTGCCGATGTCCCACAAAAGCGCGCCGCGCATCGGCATAAGCTTCGCCAGCGTTGCTGCACGCACCTCTTGCTTGGTCATCGTGCCGTCATGCTGAAAGAGATCATCAGCCAAGCCCGGGACACGCGGCAGAAGAGCCGCATCGGGGGCCGCGATGCAATCCACCGCCAGCGTGTTGAAGGCTGGTACCTTATGAGACCAGTTTTCCGCCAGGCCATCAAAACGCGCCTCGTCCTTGCCGCCCATGGCCGCCAGCACGGTCATTTTCGATGCGCCAAAGCCGCGCTCGGCCAGGAAGCGGGCAATCTGTCCCGGCGTCTCTTCTCCGGTGGTCAGGATAAGCAGACGGGCGTCAGGTTGAATGAAAGCAATCATCTGCTCGACCGGACGACCGTGCACAGTCAGCGTTTCCACATCCGGCAGGCTCCAGCCCATGCGCGCGGCAGCCAGCTGAAAGGCGCTCAATTGCGGATGGTAGACGATCTCGCCGGGGTCAATCTCACGCCCGATGCGCGCGCCAACTGAAAACCAAAGCGGATCGCCGGTGGCCAGCACCACGACACGACGGTCCTTAAAGCCGCGCAACATGTCAATAAGCGCATCAAAGGGTTTGGGCCAGGCAACGCGCTCGGCCTTCACGGCCTCAGACAAGATGTGATGTCGGTCACCGCCTACGATCACCTCGGCGGCCTCTACGACGGCGCGGGTGGCCGGCAAGAGACCTGCCATGCCGTCCTCACCTATTCCGACGATATGCAGCCATGGCTCAGTCATTGTGCGGCCCAAAACTTTTCGAAAAAGTTTTGCTTAGTCTTTTTGCAAAAGACTTCTTCACGTCAGATCTCCTTCGGGAATACCCGCGGCCAACGCATTGACGGCAGCCGAGGCCATGGCCGAGCCACCACGCCTGCCACGCAGCGCGACAAATTCGCATCCGCGCGGATTGGCCGCCAGTTCTGCCTTGCTTTCGGCGGCTCCGACAAACCCCACCGGAAAACCCAGGATCACAGCCGGTTTCGGCGCGCCCTGATCCAGCAGGTCCAGAAGGTGAAAGAGCGCTGTGGGAGCGTTACCGATGGCCACAACGGCACCCTCGAGGTGATCGGTCCAAAGCTCCACCGCTGCGGCAGAGCGCGTGTTGCCGATACCTGCGGCAATGGCTGGCACGCTTGGGTCATTGAGAGTGACGATCACCTCGTTGTCAGTGGGCAGATAGCGGCGGATGATCCCGGCACCCACCATTTCGCAATCGCAAAGAACCGGTTTTCCTGTCCGCAATGCGGCATGCCCGGCCTTGTAGGCATTTTCCGAGAACGCCAGACGGTCGGCCACCTCAACCATGCCGCAAGCGTGGATGAGCCGGATCGCCAGCGCCTCAAGCCCCGGGCCAAACCGCTCGAGCCGGGCCTCACGGCGCACGGTGGCAAAGCTTTCAGCATAGATGGTCGAGGGATTTTTTTCATAGGGTCGCAAGGTCAGGTCGATGCCTCCGGCGGGGATATTTTCGGCAAGAAGAAAGGCCGATCAGGCCCGGGTTTTGCGAGCGCTTTCGGGACCATGCGGGTGTTTGGCATGGGGGTATTCCGCATGATGATGGTGGTGATCATGATCGTGGTTGTGCCCATGGTGATGATCGTGGTCATGATCGTGATCATGATGGTGATGGTGATGGTGATCCTGCATCTCCAGGCGGCAAAGACCGGTGCAGAATGTGTCGCAAAGCCTGCAATCGGCCACGTTTGAGCCCGGCGCGCTCGCGCCCTGACCTTCGACATGGTGGTGGTGGCTTTCCTGCACCGCGCCCACTTCGTTTTCAAAGCCAAGCACGGCGGTGCGATATTTGCACATCACGCAGGTGGGTGGTGGAACATCACCAAAGGCCGGATGGCCTGCGCCTTTTTCAGCGGCCAGAATGGCGCGTTGTGCGGGCGTGATTTTCTGCGCATCCTGACCCTCAACGGCAAGGACCTGCGTGCGGTACTGGCAGGTGCCACAATTCGGGGGCGGCACCGCACCCACCTGTTCGCGCACACGCTCAGCGAAGGTTTCCAGCACTTTGGGATGATCGCCCAGGTAGCCCGCCTTCACGAATTGCGTGCCGGGGTTTTCCGCCGCGACCTGATCGGTAAAGCCATAGATGCGATCAATCAGAATGCCGGAGAAGAGGAAATAGGGGAAGACGACCACGCGTTCGTAGCCCAGCTTCACCACATGCTGCAGGCAAGGCTCCACCAGTGGGAAGGTCACACCGGAATAGCCCACTTCACACCAGCCAAAGCCCATACCCTCATGCAAAAGGCGCGCGATCTTGGCGACGTTGGAATTGGCGTCAGGGTCCGAGGCCCCGCGCCCGATCACCACAAGGCAGGTGTCATGGCGGCTGACCGGCCCGTGCTCGGCATCGGCCTTGCCCATCGCGTCCTCGATGCGGCTTCCGGCGGCGACAATCATCTTGGGATCAACACCCAGCTCGCGCCCGTAGCGAATATCGAGACCATGTTTGGCGGCGTAGGTGTTGAGTACAGTTGGGATGTCATTCTTGGAATGCATCGCCGCAAAGAGCATACCGGGCACGGCAAGAATGCGGCCACACCCCTTTTCACGGAGGCTGTCGAGGCCGTCGCGAATAACCGGGTTGGCGAACTCCAGATAGCCGTATTCCATTTCCCAGTCAGTTGGCAGGAGGGGGGGTAGCTTCTCGGCCAGCGTCGCGAACTCGTCGACAGCAGATTGGCTGCGCGAGCCGTGACCACAGATCATCACACCGGTTTTCATCTTGCTCAGGCCTCCTGCAGCTCTTCGTCGTCAATGGTCTCTTCGGCTTCTGGCTTGGCCTCTTCCTGTTTTGCCTTACGCCCTTTTGCCAGCAAGAGCGCAAGCGCCGCCGCCGCGGCCAACGCCCCTGCAGCCAGCCAATGCCCGTGACCGGCGACTTCCGCGAAATGGCCGGGATGGGCCTGTGCCATGACAGGGACGACAAGAGGCATTACGATGAAGAGCCGGGGCATGTTAGTTCCTTTTACGGTTCAGGCACCAAAACGCACACCGCAAAGGGAGATCGCGCCCGCAGGCGTCTGACGATCATGCATCCCAGCCCCCTGATTGGGTCGGCGGTCAGGCATGCCCCTCTCCGGCCCACAACGGGCACCGTCACCTTCGTCTATAGGCGGGCCGCTGCGGGCGCGCAAACAGAGAATCGCCGCCGGGGGCTCGGATTGCGACATGTGCAGAGACGCAGGTGCTTTGCGCAGGGATTCAGAAGTGCCATCCGGATCACAGCGCACTAGGTCAATCTCAAAGGAGACATCCTATGGGCCAACTTGTTGACGGCGTCTGGCACGATGCCTGGTATGACACCAAATCCACCGGCGGTGCGTTCAAGCGTAGCACGGCAGCTTATCGTAACTGGATCACCGCAGATGGCAGTGCCGGACCCTCGGGCGAGGCTTGCTTCAAAGCACAGAGCGGGCGCTATCACCTTTATGTTTCGCTCGCTTGCCCCTGGGCACACCGGACTCTGATCTTTCGGGCGATCAAAGGTTTGCAGGATCATATTGGTGTCTCGATCGTGCATCCTGACATGATGTCGGATGGCTGGAGTTTTGATGGAGATTTTCCCGGTGCAACGGGGGATCAGCTTTACGGTCTGCCTTATGCGCGGGACATTTACCTTAAGGCGGACCCGAAGACTTCGGGCCGCGTGACCGTGCCGATCCTGTGGGACCGCGAGCGCGAGACTGTTGTGTCAAACGAATCTTCCGAAATCATTCGGATGTTCAATTCGGCTTTCGACGAGATCACCGGAAATTCCGATGACTACTGGCCCGAAGAGCTTCGAGACGACATTGAGCCAGTCAATGAACGGATCTACTCCACGCTCAACAATGGCGTCTACAAGGCCGGTTTTGCCACCACTCAATCGGCCTATGATGATGCGGTCTATCCTTTGTTTGACACGCTTGATTGGCTGGAAGGACGGCTTTCGTCATCGCGCTATCTTATGGGCGCGCGGATCACCGAAGCCGACTGGCGGCTTTTCACCACACTGATCCGGTTTGATCTGGTCTATCACCTGCATTTCAAGTGCAACCGGGCGCGGATTATGGATTATCCCAATCTCTGGGGCTATCTGCGCGAGCTATACCAGTGGCCCGGCGTGCGCGAGACGGTGAACTTTGATCACATCGTGCGGCATTACCATTACAGCCACGACACGGTGAATCCGCATCGGATCATCCCGATCAATCCCAAGCCGGAATTCGAGGCGCCACACGGGCGGGATGGCATCTGAGCGCTTGCACTTGGTGCATGCGGGCGTCAGAGATCGGGGATGCAAGACACGTCCCGATCCAATCCACCTGTGGCCGCTGCTCTGACGCTCGCAGCAGCCGCTTTCGTGGCGGGGACGACTTTGCTGGCGAAGGCCTTGGGAACAGAGGCGCTGGGCCCGCCAATCCATCCTCTGCAAATCAGCCATGGGCGGTTTCTTTTTGCCCTGCTGACGATTTTGATCTTTGTCGCGGTGACGCGGCCCCGGCTCTCGCGGCCCAATGTCAGGCTGCATATCCTGCGTTCATGCCTTGGTTGGGGTGGGGTGACGCTTATGTTTGCAGCGGCGGCATTTATTCCGCTGTCGGATGCCACGGCGATCAGCTTTCTCAATCCTGTGTTTTGCATGATGCTGGCCATTCCGGTCTTGGGGGAGCGGGTGGGCCGGGTCCGCTGGGCGGCAGCGCTGATCGCGCTTCTGGGCGCAGCGATCCTGACGCGGCCCGGTGGCAGCGCGGTGGAACTAGGGGCATTTCTGGCTCTGGGTGCGGCGATGCTTTTTGGGGCAGAACTTATTGCCATCAAGCGGTTGTCGGGCTTTGAGGCCCCGGTTCAGATCCTGCTGATCAACAACATTTTTGGCCTCTGCATTGCGACCGTGGCAGCGCTCTTCGTCTGGGCCACTCCAACACCAGCGCAATGGGCCGCCCTGGCCGCTTTGGGCGTGCTCATGGCCGCTGCACAAGCCTGTTTCGTCAACGCCATGGCGCGTGCGGATGCGAGTTTCGTGGCCCCGTTTTTCTATGCCGCGCTGGTCTTTGCCGCGCTTTATGACCTGTTGGCCTTTGGCGTCTGGCCGGATGGCGTATCTGTGGCAGGGGCGCTGGTGATCCTGGCTGGCGCAGGATTGCTGGCCTGGCGAGAGGCGCTGGTGGGCAAGCGTGTGCAATAGATTGTGCGGGAAGGTCCCAGGTCGGGCCCGATGATGACCTGTTTGTCACGACCTGAATACCGCAGCCCATTTCCTTTGGCCCAGACCTGCGTTAGGCAAACCACATGCGTCTCTTCCTTCTCACAGCTCTCACGATGATGGCTTTCGCGGCCAATTCCATTCTAAACCGTATGGCGCTCGCGGGCTTGCATATTGATGCGGTGAGCTTTGGGACAATCCGGCTGGCCTCTGGCGCACTGATGCTGGGTGTGTTGTGCCTTCTCTTTCGGGGTGGGCTGCAACTGGGCGGACCCGCGCGGGTGGTCGGGGTCGCGGCGCTTTTGGTCTACATGTACGGGTTTTCAAGCGCCTACATCTCGCTTGATGCGGGTCTCGGCGCACTCATCCTCTTTGGCATGGTGCAGATCACCATGTTCGCGGCTGCCGTGATTACGAAAGAGGCGATGCCGGTACTCAAATGGGTGGGCGCGGGGCTGGCGCTTTTTGGTCTAGCCTGGCTGATCTGGCCGGGAGAGGCTGCGCAGGTGAGCCTCTTGCACGGGACGCTGATGGCGCTGGCGGGTATCGGCTGGGGGTTTTATTCGCTGGCAGGACGCAAATCGAAAGACGCGCTGCAGGCAACGGCAGCGAACTTCATCCTCGCCACACCTTTTGGCGTGCTGGCGCTCTGGGTCTTGCCGGGGCCAGCCGAGGCCGTGGAAATGAACGCGACAGGTATCGGCCTTGCCATATTAGCGGGCACGGTGACGTCAGGGCTTGGCTATGCGCTTTGGTACACGGTTCTGCCAAGCCTCGCCTCCTCCGTCGCGGCGGTGGCGCAACTAACCGTGCCGGTCATCGCGCTGGTAGCGGGTGTGCTCCTTTTGGGAGAGGTGGTCACGCTTCGCATCGTGCTGGCCTCGGCCCTGATCCTTGGCGGCGTGGCGATATCCATTCTGGCGAAGAGGCCGGGATAGGTAAGATATTTCGGCCAAAAATCTGGGTCCGCCTCAGCCGACGATTTGCTCAAGCGGGTCATAACCAAATCCCCGGTTGAAGGCCACGTCAGGCAGGCTGTCGGGTTTGAGACGGATAGCGACCAGCTCGTCCCGGGCAAAGAAACGCCGCGTCGTGACAACCTCTTCAGGATCGAGCCAGTGATCGGACAACGATCCTTCAACGATTTTGCAACGAAAAAACAGATCGACCTGATGAAATCCACTTTTGGGGTCGTGAAACTCATTGATCAGACAGGGTGGACCAACCTTGATCCGCAGCCCGGTCTCTTCATGCACCTCGCGTGCAAGATTGTCTGGCAGAGACGCGCCCGGCTCTGCCCCACCGCCCGGCGCGCACCATAGATCGCTTGTGCCGCCGGGATACGCATTGACCAGCAGCAGCCGATCATCGTGAACAATCACGGCGCGGGTGGCAAGGCGAATGGGCATGACGTTGCGGCCTAACATTGGATTGAGGGCTGTTTATGGCCATCAAAACCACTTATCTCAAGGGTATGAAACGGGTTTTGACCGCGCTTGCCCTGTCGTGTCCTGCGCCTGCACTTGCAGATTGCGTGGTGCTTTTGCATGGACTGGCACGCACGGATGCCTCACTTCTTATTCTTGAAGAGGCGCTTCAGGCCGAAGGTTACGTGACCAAAAGCCCCGAATATGCCTCGACCGGTGACGAGATTGCACGGCTGGCCGACCGGACGCTGCCCGATGCGGTGGCGGCGTGCGAGAAGGACCGTATTCACTTTGTCACCCATTCGATGGGCGGTATCTTGTTGCGGTACTGGCTGGCTGACAACCAGCCTGAAAAGATGGGGCATGTGGTGATGCTGGCGCCGCCGAACCAGGGATCGGAAGTGGTCGATCAGCTGGGTGCGCTGGAGCTTTTCGAATGGCTGAACGGCCCGGCGGGGCGGCAGCTTGAAAGCGGACCGGAGGGGTTTGTCGCGTCCCTGCCGCCCGTGGATTTTTCCTTGGGCGTCATTGCCGGAACGCAATCTCTTAATCCTTTTTTCTCAACACTGATTGAGGGGCCCGATGACGGCAAAGTCGGCGTGGCCTCCACTAAGGTTGAAGGCATGGCCGATCATATTGAGCTGCCCGTGAGCCATACCTTCATGATGAACAACGCCTACGTGATCGCGCAGGTCTCGGTGTTTCTGCGGGAAGGGCAATTTGACCCTGACCTAGATCTGACCGATTTCCTTTGGGGTGAAAGTGAATGAGCCTTGATCTGCGGCTTGTGGGGGCCGAGGTTCTCCAACCCGGTGGCTTGGAAGATGCGCCGCTGCGCATGGCCGAGGGGCTGGTGCAGGAGGATTCACCGGGCCGTGAGATCGACATTTCGGGCTACATCATTCTGCCGGGGATTGTCGATGTGCATGGCGACGCGTTTGAAAAGCACCTCGCGCCGCGCCGGGGGGCAATGAAAGACGTCGATCAGGGGCTTATCGCGGCAGAGGCAGAATTGGCCGGAAACGGGATCACCACCGCGACCCTCGCGCAGTTCTATAGCTGGGAAGGCGGCATGCGCGGAGCAACCTTCGCAGCGCGCGTGTTTGAGGGGCTGAATATGATCCGCCCGCGCGTCGGCACGGATCTTCGGACGCAGTTGCGCTTCGAGGTCTCGATGGTGGCGGACTATGATACAGTGGTCGACTGGATCACCCATTACGAGATCCCCTATCTCGTCTTCAACGACCACCTGCCGCATGACCTTCTGGCCAAGGGCAAGACACCGCCCGGGCATGTCGGCAAGTCGCTTCGGATTGGCAAGAACCCGGATAAGCATCTGGAAGACATCATGGCCCTTCATGCCGGGATGGATCGGGTGCCTGCAGCCTTAGATGATCTTTGTGAGAAGCTGGCTCACTTGCCCGTGCGCCTGGGCAGCCATGACGAGGCCACGGCGGAAGCACGCGACACCTGGCGCATGAGGGGTGTGCACATTTCCGAATTTCCTGAAACGCAGGAGGCCGCTGAGGCAGCGAAGGCGGGTGATGATCCCGTGATATTGGGCGCGCCCAATGTGGTGCGGGGCGGGTCGCATAAGGGCAATGCCAGTGCGCTTGAGCTGATCATGCTGGGCCTTTGCGATGCGCTGGCCTCGGATTATCACTACCCGTCGCTCAAACGTGCGGCGTTTCTGGTGGCGGATGGCGGTGTGATGGATTTGGGAGCCGCCTGGGGTCTGATCTCGGCCGGGCCTGCGCAGGTGCTGGGCTTGGAGGATCGCGGCGTGTTGCGCCCCGGGAAGCGCGCCGATCTGGTGGTGCTGGACCCTGAGAGCCGGGATGTGTGCGCGACGCTCTCTGCCGGGCGCGTGACCTATATGAAGGGCGATGTGGCGGCGCGGTTTGTGGGGTGAGGTGAATGACTATCCGACACAAGCTTAATCAATGTCACAGCTAACGTATCTGTTGTTTCCCTCCGGGCATCGCACCTCGGCAAGACCTGTTCTCTTAACCATCCACCATCCCAAATCACCAAGTTGCTCATGTTCGCATTCTATGCGGCGCGCTATGAAGAGATAGGCGGACCGTTCCCATACGGAAAGTGGCTTAGTTTGCCTCAAGACTCCGCAGCGAACTTTCTGCCCCCGCAGTGCGGCATTCGCAATACCTACCTCCACTTTATCAACGCCCGAAAGTCGATAGCTGCCACGAACAGCATGCTTCTCTTGGGTGTACGAGGGATGTCCCAACATGAAAGCACCGGAGAAAATCAAGACACCATTCGCAGAGACTTTTTTGATCTCAGCCTCAAATTCAAAAGAATAACGGTTAACCACATCGGCATGGACAGGGTTAGCTACCAAATTGAAAATCAATGAAAGAACAAGAGCTGTGTTTAGAATTTTGATTGGCATCTCGTTGGCTTTTTACTTCCCAATTTGAGCCCGAAATTCCACTCACGGACGATTGAAGTAATACAATTTCTAGCAGGAGATGTGTAAAGGATAAGGAATTTCTGTGCAACGAAGTTTTCTTGAAAAGAAAACGGGCCAAAATCTTTTGAAGATTTTGGCTCAGCTCCGGGGAACGATCCTATTCACATGTCCCATCTTGCGGCCTGCCTTCACCTCTGCCTTGCCGTAGAGGTGGATCGAGACGTTCGGGTCTTTCGCCAGCTCCGGAACGCGGTCCATATCGTCGCCAATGATGTTCTCCATCACCACATCGGCATAGCGGCTGCCATCACCCAGCGGCCAGCCCGCCACTGCGCGAATATGCTGTTCGAATTGATCGACGCTGCAGCCCTGTTGCGTCCAGTGACCGGAATTGTGCACGCGCGGGGCGATTTCGTTAACGATGAGACCCTGCGGCGTGACGAAAAGCTCGACCCCCATGACGCCGACATAATCGAGCGCGTTCAGGATTTGACCAGTAAGCAGGAAAGCATCGGTGCGCTGTGCCGTGGTTAGGATCGCAGGCAGCGTTGTGGTGCGAAGGATGCCGCCCTCATGAACGTTTTCGCCGGGATCGAAACAGGCCACCTGCCCGTCCACCCCACGCGCGCCGATGACTGAGACCTCGTGGGTGAAATCGACAAAACCTTCCAGGATCGCGGGCGCACCAGACATATCGGCTAACGCGGCTTCGGCGCCTGAGGCCTGCATGATCCGCGCCTGGCCCTTGCCGTCATAGCCAAAGCGGCGGGTTTTCAGGATCGCCGGCGTGCCGATCTCTTCCAATGCCGCTGTCAGGCTCGCGGCATCGGTGATGTCGGCATAGGGCGCGGTCTTAAGGCCCAGATTGGTTAGAAAGTCCTTCTCAATTAACCGGTCCTGACTGACCCGCAGAGCTTCACGACCCGGGCGGATGGGTTTGAGGCCATCGAGAATATCGAGCGCCGAGGTGGGGATGTTTTCAAACTCATAGGTGATGACATCGACCGCCTCGGCGAACTGGCGCAGGGCGACTTCATCCTCGTAAGGCTTCTGGAAATGATAGTTCGAAACATGGCTCGCCGGGCAGTCGCCGCCGGGCTCATAGACGCTGGTCTTGAACCCCAAGCGAGACGCCGCGACCGATAGCATACGGCCGAGCTGCCCACCGCCCAGGATTCCAATCACCGCGCCCTGCGGCAGCGGCTCAGCCATCTTGCGGCTCATCGGGGATCGATGCTGAAAGTGCTGCGCGCCAGTCATCCAGCCGTTTGGCCAAAGCAGGATCACTGGTGGCCAGAATGCCAGCAGCCATCAGGCCCGCATTCGCCGCACCTGCCTCTCCAATGGCCATCGTCGCCACAGGGAAACCCTTGGGCATCTGCACGATCGAATAAAGGCTGTCGACGCCGGAAAGCGACTTGGTCTGGACGGGTACACCCACGACCGGCACACGGGTCTTGGACGCCATCATGCCCGGCAGATGCGCAGCACCGCCTGCACCTGCGATAATCACCTTAAGACCCCGCTGCGCAGCGGTTTTGCCATAGTCCCAAAGCCGGTCGGGCGTACGGTGCGCCGAGACGATCTTGGTCTCGTAAGCCACACCAAGATCATCCAGAATATCAGCGGCATGTTTCATCGTGGCCCAGTCGGATTGACTGCCCATGATTATGCCGACGATCGCTTTGGCCATGTCACGCCCTCTTGTCAGGAAGCGCGCACTATACTGATCGCGAAGCGTTAGGCAATAATGTCGGGCGTCAGCCGGTCTTCAATCCAGGTGATGCGGTCTTTGAGGCGCAATTTCTGCTGTTTCAGCCGCTTGATCGTAAAACGGTCCCCGGTCCCCTTGTCTTCCAGTGCCCGGATGGCCTCATCCAGATCACGGTGCTGGCGGCGAAACTCTTCGAGTTCCACCCGCAAGACCTCTTCCGATTTCATCGATAAATCGCCAAAGCCGTTCATCTATGGCCCATCCCCTTCAAGCGAGAGGCTTAAGATAGCCCGTTTCGGCGTTTTCGCAAAGACCTTGCACAGCGGGTCCCCTGCCCCCATATTTTGACCATGGTCGCCGCATCGGGGCCAACGATATACGGACTGTCGCTTGACGAGATAAGGACACGCCCATGACAAAGCTTTCTTTGGGGTCACACCCCTATATGCTTGGGTTCGAACAGCTGGAACGGTTGCTGGAACGCAGCGCGAAATCCGGCAATGAAGGCTACCCGCCCTTTAACATCGAACAGACATCGCAGAATTCGTACCGCATTTCTCTTGCCGTTGCCGGATTTGCCGAGGAAGATATGGCCATCACTCTGGAAGATCGTCAGCTGGTGATCCGTGGACGGCAGCGCGATGACAGCGATGGTCGCGTGTTTTTGCATCGTGGCATTGCCGCACGCCAGTTTCAGCGCAGTTTCGTCCTTGCAGATGGCGTGGAAGTTGGCGAAGCGATCATGGAAAACGGTCTTTTGCATGTGGATCTGACCCGTGCGCAACCCGAAACCGTGGTGCAACAGATCAAAATTAACAAGGGGTAATGGGTATGGACACAAGATATGATTTCGACACTGATGCTGACCGCGCCATCGTCTATGTGAGGTCGGTCAAAGTGGAAGAGCTGCCACAGGAATTGCGCCAGCAGATGGGCGGAATCGAGACACTCTACGCAGTTCACAATGCCGAAGGCGAGCGGCTCGCCCTGGTCAAAGACCGCGCCATGGCCTTTGTTCTTGCGCGCCAGAATGATCTGGAACCGGTGACAGTCCACTGATCCTTGCCCCTGGCGCCGGTGCAAGCGGCGTCCGGGCCGGCTTTTGGGTATTTCTGACAAGAAAGAAACGGGATCGGGCTGGCCAAGCAAGGGCGCTGCTGGCATAGCTGGCGGCGTATCCACTGCTTAGGCTGGCCCGCCATGACCCGAATTGTGTCTTCGCTTTCCGAGATTTCAGAGCCCTATAAGGCGCTTTTTGTCGATCTATGGGGCTGCGTGCATAACGGCTTGACGGCCTTTCCCGAAGCGGTCGCGGCGTTGCGCGCTTATCGTGCCGCCGGAGGCACGGTGGTGTTGGTGACGAACTCTCCCAAGCCGCGCGCGGGGGTTGAGGCGCAGCTGGGCCAATTCAACGTTCCACGCGATTGCTGGGATACGATTGCCACGTCAGGCGACAGTGCGCGCTCTGCTATGGCGCGGGGTGCCGTGGGCCAGAAGGTCTGGTTCATGGGGGAATGGGCGCGCGATGAGGGATTCTTTCAGCCAATCAAGCTGATAGATGACCCGGTGCGGGTAGAGCTTGTGGGTCTCAAAGAGGCAGAAGGAATTGTCTGTTGCGGCCCGTTTGATCCGCTGGCCGATCCGGATGTGAACCGGCCGGAGTTCCTTTACGCCAAGCAGAAGGGGCTGAAGCTTTTATGTGCGAACCCGGACATCGTGGTCGATCGTGGTGAGGTGCGGGAATGGTGCGCGGGCGCTCTGGCCCGGCTTTACACGGAAATGGGCGGTGAGAGCCTTTACTTTGGCAAGCCGCACCCACCGATTTATGATCTGGCGCGGCGCAGACTGGCCGAGATAGACCGGCTGGTGGACGATGCGCATATTCTGGCGATTGGCGACGGCGCCATCACCGATATTCGCGGGGCCATGGGCGAGGACATAGATTCGCTGTTTATTTCCGGTGGTTTGGCGGCGATTGAGACCGAAACCAGGGTAGATCCCGAGCCGAAGGCTCTAAACACCTATTTGCAAAAAGAAAACATCTCTCCAAAATTTGCGATTGGACGATTGCGCTGATCAGAAAAAGCTTGATTTTCTGCGACTGCAAAGTAATAAAGTTACATATCGACACTTAGAGATGTAGCGATTATTACCCGAGTATCGTTTCTGGAGGACCTCATGTTGGACAACATGCCCCGTGGCACCATCACAATCGAAGAAATCGAAATGGGCATGGTGCGCAGCCTGCAAAAGGTTGTGACGGACGAGGATATCCGCATGTTTGCCGAGGTCTCGACAGACTTCAATCCGGTCCATATGGATGACGATTATGCCCGCGACACGATCTTTGAGGGTCGCATCGCGCATGGTATGCTGACCGCCGGTCTCATCTCGGCGGTCATTGGCGAACAGCTTCCTGGACACGGCACCGTTTACATGGGCCAAAGCCTGAAGTTCCTGGCACCGGTCCGCCCCGGTGATATGGTCGTCGCAGAAGTCGAGGTTATCGGAATCGATTACGCCAAGCGCCGGGTGCAACTGGAGACGCGTTGCCTTGTGGAAGGCAAGAAGGTGTTGATCGGCGAAGCAACCGTTCTTGCGCCCACGGGAAAGTTCGACTGATTGCTGCAATACAGCGTCGAAATTCTGCGACCGCAAACGACCTAAAGCTCTGGAAACTATATGATCATTTCGCTTCGGCGGAATCCTGCAGAGTGTACTGCAGGGTGTCACAATTTCGTCTATAGTTTTGACTACGCTAAATGCACTGCCTGAGGGAGGAGACCGATGATGGATGCTGTCCAGACCGTTGAAGTTGCTCGTGCCCTGTTAAGTGCTCACGGTGGTCGCGCAGAGGCTGTTGCCGCGCGTAAGACCCGCGAGGCAAAGGCGGCGGGCCATGCGCCTGATGCAGAGCATTGGGAAGCCATCCGCAAAGCCATTGAAGAACGGAGCGGACTTCACCCCAGCTTTGCCTAAGCGGTAGGGCTTCCTAGCGCTTGCGAAGCCTTGCGCATGCCGTTACCCCTGCCGCATGCGCGTTATCCGTGACTACACCTATGTCGATCAGGCTGACCGGGGGGCTTCTGTTGCCATCGGGAATTTCGATGGTGTGCATATTGGCCACCAATCGGTGATTGACCTTGCCCGCGACGGTAACGGACCGTTGGGCGTTTTGACTTTTGAACCACATCCGCGCCAGTTTTTTGCACCCAGCGCGCCGCCCTTTCGGTTGATGAGCCGCGAGGCGCGGGCCAATCGTCTGGAAAAGCTTGGTGTGGAGCGACTCTACGAGTTGAATTTCAACGCCGCGCTGGCCGGACTGACACCCGAGGAGTTTGCGCGCAATGTGATTGCCGAGGGGCTTGGCCTCACCCATGTGGTGGTGGGCGCGGATTTCTGTTTCGGGAAAGCGCGCGCGGGCACCGCAGATGATCTTGTACGATTTGGCCGCGAGATGGGATTTGGCGTGACCATTGCCGAATTGCTGGAGGGAGAAAGCGGGCAGGTTTCTTCTACCGCGATCAGACAGGCGCTATCAGACGGCAAGCCACGCGAGGCCGCGGCAATGCTTGGCCATTGGCACCGCATCGACGGGCCCGTGATCGGCGGTGAACAGCGCGGGCGCAAGCTTGGCTATCCGACCGCGAACATGTCTATCGCAGGGCTGCATCCGCCCAGGTTTGGCGTTTATGCGGTGCTTGTTGATGTGCTCGATGGGCCCCATCGCGGACATTACCAGGGTGCGGCAAGCCTTGGTGTGAGGCCCATGTTTGGCGGCGATGTGCCCAATATCGAGACATTTATGTTTGATTTCTCCGGCGATCTTTATGGCGCCGAGCTTTCGGTGGCTTTGGTTGAATATCTGCGTGCGGAAGAAACGTTTGATGGGCTTGATGCTTTCATCGCGCAGATGGACGCCGATTGCATCGAAGCCCAGCGGGTGCTGGCGGCCTTATGACTGACCCCATCAACCGTTCAGGTCTGCGACCCCGCTATTGGCAGACAACGCCGCTTAACCGGATGACGCAAAGCGAATGGGAGGCCCTTTGCGACGGGTGTGGCAAATGTTGCCTCAACAAGCTGGAAGACGACGAGACGGGGGAAGTAGCGCTGACGCGTGTGGCCTGCAGGCTCTTCGATGACACCACCTGTCGCTGTGGACAGTATGACAGTCGCCATCAGTTCGTGCCGGAATGCATTTCTCTGTCGGTAAAAAACATAGAACGCAACCTGTATTGGCTGCCCGAAACCTGTGCTTACAAGCTTTTGTGGACTGGAAAGCCTCTTTATGACTGGCATCCATTGATCTCTGGAACAGCGCAATCGGTGCATGACGCGGGCATCTCGATGCAACACCGCACTGTCGCCGAATTCGAGGTCGATGAAGATGATTGGGAAGACTATCTGATTGAGGAGCCATCGTAATGCGCCTGGCCTCGGACAATACCGGACCCGCCCTGCCAGAGGTGATGGAGGCGCTCATGCGCGCCAATGATGGACATATCGCACCTTATGGTGAAGATGAGCTGACCGAAGCGGCACGCAGTAAAGTGCGTGAGGTGTTTGAGGTGCATGACGCAGCGGTGCAATTTGTTGCCACAGGGACTGCGGCCAATGCTCTGTCGCTGGCCTGTTTCACGCAGCCCTGGCAAACGATCTTTTGCACACCTCTTGCGCATGTTCTGATCGATGAATGTCACGCGCCGGAGTTTTACACTGGCGGCGCACGTCTGACGCTTGTGGGCGAGCATGACAAGATGACACCAGAGCATCTTCAAGCGGCGATTGATGCCTTGCCCAAGGGCGATGTGCATGCCTCGCAGGCCGGGCCGGTGTCGCTGACGCAGGTGACGGAGCTGGGGCAGCTTTACACGTTGAACGAATTGCAAGCGCTGAGCGATGTGGCCCATGAGGCCGGGCTGAAGGTCCACCTGGACGGGGCGCGATTTGCCAATGCGTGCGTCGCGTTGGGATGCAGTGCCGCCGAGATGAGCCACAAGGCAGGCATTGATGCGGTCTCATTTGGAGCCAGTAAGAATGGATGCCTTGGGGTTGAGGCCGTGGTGATTTTTGACCCGGAGAAGAATTGGGAGCTTGAGCTTCGCCGCAAGCGCGGCGGGCATCTGTTCTCCAAGAACCGATATCTTGCGGCGCAGATGCTGAGCTATCTTGAGGGCAATCTCTGGCTTGAAACCGCGCGGGCGGCAAATGCCAAGGCCGCGCGATTGGTGGCGGGTTTGCGCGATGTGGCGGGGTGCGAATTTACCGCCACACCGCAAGCCAACATGATTTTCGCCCGACTTCCGCGCACGGCGCATCAACGCCTGCATGCAGGTGGCGCGGTTTACGGTCTTTTTGAAGGACCGCTGGAGACAGGTGATCCGGACGAGCCGCTTTTGATGCGCTGCGTTTGCGATTGGTCAATCACAGATGCGCAGATTGACGAATTCATCGCACTCGCGAAGGGCTAAGACGGTGTTGCCACGGCACGTGTCGCAAAGACACCGGCCGTGGCGGCTGTTCCGGTCAGCAGGGTTCCCCAGATAAGATCGGTGACCACCATGCGCCACGTCCAGCCTTTGATCGTGGCGAGGTTGGTAAACTCGTAGGTACCATAGGCCATAGCACCCAAAAGCGCGGCGGAGGCGAAGACCCATGAAAGCGAATGCCCGTTTTGAATCGCAGGCCAACTGACAAACCACAACAGGACCGCGATGTAGAACGCATAAAACATCAGGGCCGGGCCCAGCCGTGGGCTTTCATGAAGAAGATCTTTGACATCTTTCTCGAAAACCGGCTTCACGATGTAGCTTAGCCCCAGATAATCCAGCCCTAGGAAAATCACGAAGGTAGAGCCGTAGAGAATAGCTATGATCATGATATTCCTAAATCTTTCCCGAAAGATGTAGATCAAGGTCCTCCAGCCGATCCTGACCCCAGAAGAACTGCCCGGTGTCGACCACATAAAAGGGTGAACCGAAAACATTGGCGCTGACGGCATCTTCCAGGTTCTGCGCGTAAGTCTCTGCGCCGCTCAGTAGACCACTGTCCGCCAGCCCGGGATCAAAGCCGGCCTTTTTCAGACAGTCACGCACGACCTCATCTTCGGCAATATCGCGCTCCTCGGCCCAGACCGCCGTCAGAAAGAGCCGACACAGCAAACCCAAATCCCCGCCCCCGGCGTTTTGCGCGGCGATAATGGCATAAGAGGACGGGGCAGCATTGGTCGGCCAATGCGCTGGTTTGAGATTAAGCGGCGTGCCCAGTTTGCGCGCCTGACGCGGCAATTCCTGGGCGCGCCATTCCTGACGGCTGATATGACGGTCCTTGGGTGGCGTCCCCCCGGTGCGCGCAAACAACGCAAGAATGTCGAGCGGCTTGTAGGTGATCGTGGCGCTGTGTTTTTCGGCCAATGTCTCCAATCGGTCGCCCGCGAGGTAGGCATAGGGCGAGAGCGTGGCAAAATAGTAGTCGATATGGGCCATTTTGGCGGTTCCTTCCAAGGCATAGCTTTGCCTGACGGTAAGCCCATGTTAAGCGGTGTCAACGTCATGATTCTGTCATGTCTGCTGCCTTTGCATGATGAACGGAGGGGTCCGCACATGCCGCTGTCTCAAGAACCGAAGCTGATTTCAGGAAATGCCAACATGCCGCTGGCGCAAGGAATTGCCAAGCGCATGTCGATGCATCGCGGCGTCGCCATGGACCTGGTTGATGCGCGGGTGGAGCGATTCAATGATGGTGAGATTTTCGTCGAGGTCTTCGAGAATGTACGGGGCGAGGATATGTTTATCATACAGCCCACCTCGAACCCGGCCAATGACAATCTGATGGAGCTTCTGATCATGGCCGACGCGCTGCGGCGTTCCTCGGCCCGGCGCATCACAGCGGTGATCCCCTATTTTGGCTATGCAAGACAAGACCGCCGCACCAAGGCGCGTACACCCATCTCGGCCAAGCTGGTGGCCAACATGATCGTGGAGGCGGGCATTGAGCGCGTGCTGACCATGGACCTGCACGCGGCGCAAATTCAGGGCTTTTTCGATATTCCGGTGGACAATCTCTATGCCTCCCCGGTCTTTGCCCTCGATATCGTGACGCAGTTTCGCAAGCAGATCGGCGATGTGATGATCGTCTCGCCCGATGTGGGCGGTGTGGCCCGCGCGCGTGAATTGGCCAAAAGGATCAACGCGCCGCTCTCGATCGTGGACAAACGCCGTGAGAAGCCTGGTGAAGTGGCGGAAATGACTGTTATCGGGGATGTCAGCGACAAGATTTGCGTGATCGTGGATGACATGTGCGACACCGCCGGAACCATGTGCAAAGCCGCCCAGGTGCTTTTGGACAACGGGGCCAAGGAAGTGCACGCCTATACCACGCATGGCGTTCTGTCGGGTCCCGCCGTTGAGCGGATCACCAACTCGGTGCTCAAATCCATGGTGATCACCGACACCATCGCGCCGACCGAGGCAGTGAGAAACACCCCTAATATCCGCATAATCCGCACCGCGCCGGTCTTTGCCCAGGCGATCCTGAACATCTGGAACGGCACGTCAGTGTCCTCGCTCTTCGAGACGCCGACACTGGAGCCTATCTATGAGGGTCAGTTCGGAACGTAACTGATGCTATTGGGTATTTGAGACAAGAAAGAAGCAGACCTTTCTTCTTGCTGAAAATATCCCCGCCGGAGGCGAAAATCTTAGTAGAGCTCCCAGTCGTCTTCATGCGCGACGGGGCCGATCGCCATCCATCTGATACGGGCACGCGCGACACGAGTGTCGCCCCAGGTGCGAAAGACCGCGTCAAAACCAACCTCGGTGATATTTTCGGCGCTCACATCGGCACGGGCATTGGTGGCGCTGTCCATATCCCACATCGACAGGCTGACCTGCACGCTCGGCGTGTCTTTGAATGGTTTTTTGAACGTGACGGATTTGGCGCGTTTGCGCGGGCCCTGACCGGTCCACATTTCGCCGCCATCTTCGTAGTCGGAAAAGAGCACATCGTCGCCCTGTTCGATCCCAATGGTCTGATTAACAAGGTACTTCATTCAAATACACGCAAGACGTTCCCCTAACCGGTCTATACCGCTTAAGCGGTCAGATCGGGAAACAAAAAAGAAAAGGACCCGAAAATCGGGTCCTCGCCGTGCAAAATCAACAAAATCCGGGGGGATTGTATGCGACGCGTCAATTGGCACTCAGACCAATTTCATCTCCCATCGCGACCATATCGGCAAGCAGTTTGGCCGCCTCATCAACCGGTCCCGGCTCATTCTCGTAAGCGTCTTGCGTCTTGGCCAAGCGGTCGGTGGCCGCGTCGATCATGGATTTGAACATCTCCTGAGTGATCTCATCGCGCGGCACGGCCTGCTCCGCCAGAACCGAGATGGACCCTGCGTTGATTTCGGCAAAGCCGCCTGTGACGACATATTCTGCGTCACCACCAGCGCTCATGACCTTAAGGATACCCGGGCGCAGCGTGGTGATAAGGGGTGCATGATCCGGCATCGCCGTCATGTCACCCTCGGCACCGGGGATCTGCACTTCCGTGGCTTCCACGGACGCCAGAAGTCGCTCGGGGCTTACCAGATCGAATTGCAAAGTGTCAGCCATTTGCTTTCTTCCTTTTGGGAGGAAGGTGGGTTGGAAACCCACCCTACACCTTGATCACTGTCGTAGGGTGGGGTTTCACCCCACCGCCACATTAGGCCGCTTCGGCTGCCATCTTCTCAGCTTTGGCTTTCACCTCGTCGATGCCGCCCACCATGTAGAATGCACCTTCGGGCAGGTGGTCATACTCGCCGGCCACAACCGCTTTGAACGAGGCAATCGTGTCTTCGAGCGGAACCTGCACACCGTCAGAGCCGGTGAACACTTTCGCCACATCGAAAGGCTGGCTGAGGAAGCGCTGGATTTTCCGGGCGCGGGCCACGGTCAGCTTGTCCTCTTCGCTAAGCTCGTCCATGCCGAGGATGGCGATGATGTCTTGCAGCGACTTGTAGCGTTGCAGGATTCCCTGCACGTCACGGGCCACCTGGTAGTGTTCTTCGCCCACAATTGCCGGATCCATCAGACGGGATGTGGAGTCGAGCGGGTCCACCGCCGGGTAGATGCCCAGCTCTGAAATCGCGCGTGAAAGAACGGTTGTCGCGTCGAGGTGCGCAAAGGTGGTTGCAGGCGCCGGGTCGGTGAGGTCGTCCGCAGGCACGTAGACGGCCTGGATCGAGGTAATCGAACCGGCTTTGGTCGAAGTAATCCGCTCCTGCATCGCACCCATGTCGGTCGCCAGCGTCGGCTGATAGCCCACCGCCGAGGGGATACGGCCGAGCAGAGCCGACACCTCGGAGCCCGCTTGGGTAAAGCGGAAAATGTTGTCCACGAAGAAGAGAACATCAGTACCGGACTGGTCGCGGAACTGCTCGGCCAGGGTCAGGCCAGTCAGCGCAACACGCGCACGCGCTCCGGGAGGTTCGTTCATCTGACCATAGACCAGAGCCACTTGGCTTTCTTCGAGGTTGTCGGGCTTGATCACGTTGGATTCGATCATCTCGTGGTAAAGGTCGTTGCCCTCACGGGTCCGCTCACCCACACCGGCGAACACGGAAAAGCCTGAGTGTACTTTGGCGATGTTGTTGATCAGCTCCATGATGAGAACGGTCTTGCCCACACCGGCACCGCCGAAGAGGCCGATTTTGCCGCCCTTCGCATAAGGGGCCAGAAGATCCACAACCTTGATGCCGGTCACGAGGACTTCGGATTCGGTCGATTGTTCTTCAAATGTCGGAGCCGGTTGGTGAATGGCCCGCGTCTCCTTGGTTTTGATCGGCTTGCCTTCGTCCACTGGCTCGCCCACCACGTTCAGGATCCGGCCCAGAGTGGCGTTGCCCACTGGCACCATGATCGGGCCATCTGTGTCGATCACTTCCTGACCGCGCACAAGACCTTCGGTGGCGTCCATCGCGATGCAGCGCACCGTGTTTTCACCAAGGTGCTGCGACACTTCCAAAACAAGTTTCTTACCGTTGTTCTCTGTATTCAGAGCGTTGAGAATTTCGGGCAGGTGGTCGTCAAACTGAACGTCCACCACGGCGCCGATGACCTGGGTCACTTTGCCTTTTGCGTTTGCCATGTTTCGTCTCCGGTTCGTTAGAGCGCTTCCGCGCCCGAAATAATTTCGATCAGTTCGTTAGTGATCACGGCCTGGCGTGAGCGGTTGAACTGAATGGTCAGCTTGTCGATCATCTCGCCAGCGTTGCGGGTGGCGTTGTCCATGGCGGACATCCGTGCGCCTTGCTCGGACGCACCATTTTCCAGCAGGCCGCTGAAAATGGCTGTCGCCACGCCACGCGGCAGAAGCTCCCGCAGGATTGCATCTTCATCCGGCTCGAAATCGTAGAAGGCGCCGTCATCTTCCGCACCGTCTTCGGCCTCGACATCCGCAGGGATCACCTGCTGCATGGTCGGGATCTGCGTCACGACGTTCTGGAATTTCGAGTAAAAGATCTTGGCGACGTCAAACTCGCCAGCGTCGAAGCGATCAAGCAGGTTCTGCGCGATAGATTGTGCGTCGCTGTAACCAATGTTCCGCACAGCGGTCAGGTCAACGTGATCGATGAACTTGTCGGCAAGATCACGTTTGATCGCATCGCGACCTTTCTTGCCGACCGTGATAACCTTGACCGTCTTGCCCGCCGCCAGCAGCTTTTCGGCTTCCTGACGTGCCAAGCGAGCGATGTTCGAGTTGAAGCCACCGCAAAGGCCACGTTCCGCCGTCATAACGACCAGCAGATGCACATTGTCTTCACCCGTCCCGCGCAAGAGCTTGGGCGCGCTTTCGTTGTCGCCGACAGAGGCTGCCAGCTTGCCCATCACATGGTTGAAGCGCTCGGTATAGGGGCGCGCCATTTCAGCCGATTCCTGCGCCCGCCGCAGTTTTGCGGCGGCCACCATCTGCATGGCCTTCGTGATCTTGCGGGTCGATTTGACCGACTCGATCCTGGTTTTAAGGTCCTTCAGACTTGGCATTGCCTCGTCTCCCCTTAAGCGAAGTCTGCGGCGAATTCGTCCAGCGCGGCTTTGATCTTGTCCTCGGCATCGCCCTTAATCTTGGGGTCTTCCTTGGTGATCATGTCGAGCAGGCCCTGATGCTTGGAACGCAGGTGGTTCAGAAGACCAGCTTCAAAGCGGCCAACCTGGCTGACGTCGATCTTGTCGAGATAACCGTTCACGCCCGCGTAGATCATGCAAACGATCTCTGCGTTGGTCAGAGGCGAGTACTGCGGCTGTTTCATAAGCTCGGTCAGACGCGCGCCCCGATTCAGAAGCTGCTGTGTAGCCGCATCAAGGTCAGAACCGAACTGCGCAAAGGCCGCCATCTCACGATACTGAGCGAGGGACAGTTTCACCGGACCGGCAACCGACTTCATCGCGTTGGTTTGCGCGGACGATCCGACACGAGACACCGACAGACCGGTGTTCACCGCAGGACGGATGCCTTGGTAGAAGAGCTCCGTTTCAAGGAAAATCTGACCATCGGTGATCGAGATCACATTGGTCGGAATAAAGGCCGAAACGTCGCCACCTTGGGTTTCGATGATCGGCAGGGCCGTCAGCGAACCGGCACCATTGTCCTCGTTCAGTTTAGCCGACCGCTCGAGCAGGCGGGAGTGGAGGTAGAAAACGTCACCAGGATAGGCTTCACGTCCGGGTGGACGACGCAGCAGAAGTGACATCTGACGATAGGCCACGGCCTGTTTCGAGAGGTCATCATAAACGATCAGCGCGTGACGGCCGTTGTCGCGAAAATGCTCGGCCATCGCTGTGGCCGAATACGGCGCGAGGAACTGCATCGGTGCCGGGTCAGATGCGGTTGCCGCCACAACGATGGAATACTCCATCGCACCGGCTTCTTCGAGCTTCTTCACCAGCTGTGCAACAGTTGAGCGCTTTTGGCCCACAGCGACATAGACACAGTAAAGCTTCTTGCTCTCATCATCACCGGCTTGGTCGTTATAGACCTTCTGGTTGAGCATGGTGTCGAGCGCCACGGCTGTTTTGCCAGTCTGGCGGTCACCAATGATAAGCTCTCGCTGACCACGGCCAATCGGGATCATCGCGTCGACCGATTTCAGACCGGTCGCCATTGGCTCATGCACTGATTTACGCGGGATGATGCCGGGTGCCTTGACGTCGGCGATGCCCCGTTTCTTGGTTTTGATCGGGCCTTTGCCGTCCAGCGGGTTCCCCAGACCGTCAACAACACGGCCCAGAAGCTCGTCACCAATCGGCACGTCCACGATCGACTTGGTGCGCTTGACCGTGTCGCCTTCTTTAATGTCACGGTCAGAACCAAAGATCACGGCACCGACATTGTCGGTTTCGAGGTTGAGCGCCATGCCCATGATGTTGCCTGGAAACTCCACCAGTTCGCCGGCTTGGACGTTGTCGAGGCCATGCACACGGGCGATCCCGTCACCGACCGACAGCACGCGGCCCACTTCGGCCACTTCGGCCTCTTGGCCGAAATTCTTGATCTGGTCCTTCAGGATCGCAGAAATCTCTGCAGCTTGGATACCCATTTATCCGACCTCTTTCATTGCATTCTGGAGGGAATTGAGGCGCGAGCGGATCGACGTGTCGATCATTTTCGAGCCCACCTTAACGACAAGACCGCCGATGAGCTTTTCATCAACGGTCGCATTGATCTTAACGTCCTTGCCCACGGTCTTTTTCAAAGTCGCAGCAAGTTTCTTTGATTGAGCGGCACTTAGTGCAACAGCACTGGTTACATCAGCGGTCACTTCGCCCTTGTCCTCGGCGATGCGGGCCGTCAATTGACGCACAAGCTGTGGCAGCACGAAAAGGCGGCGCTTCGACGCCATCAGTGCAAGTCCGTTCTTGAGCTCAGAGACAAGACCCATCTTGTCCGCGACAGCCGAAATTGCGGCCCCCTGATCAGCGCGGCTCAAGACCGGGCTGGAAATCAGGTCGCGCAGATCGGCGCTGTCATTCAGAGCGGCAGAAAGGTCGGTCAGGTTCTCTTCGAGCTTGGCCAGCGATTTGGCCTCTTTAGACAGCTCGAAAATGGCGGTGGCATAGCGTTCGGCAATGCCGGAGGAGATCGAAGCTGGTTCGGACACGTCCACCCTTCCGATTTATTGGCCCCGGCTTCCGCGTCGACAACCGACTGGGCCGTCGTTCCCGGGGGCGTTTTTGATGATGTAACTGGCGAAACACCCAAATTCGGCTGGGGTGTAACAGAGCCTTTAGCGCCTCGCAAGACAGTTGGACTCTTAGGTTCTCGATAGATTTTTGTTATTTTTTATATACTTACACAAGATGCGACCGAATGCGCAAATTTAGTGCACGAAAAATACACGGGTTTTCTCAATTTTTTGCGATTCCTTGGCGTATGGAACGCCTCAGATGCCCTGATACGGAGTTCAACAATGCCACGCCTAAGTTACCGCTATCGAAGCGGCGCCTCTCTTCGGCGCCAGGATTGTGGATTTGCCAGAACCAGCCTAACAGTGACCGCTATGGCGTCGTCTTTTCTGTCTCAACTGCGTTCTGTCCCCCGATGGGTGCTTGCCCTGACTTTGCTTTTGGCCCTGGGCATCCTCTGGGGCACGTTGAAGCCGCCCGGAACCGGAGGCGGGTCTTTTCCGCTCAACGACAAGCAGATACATGCATTGGCTTTCGGGCTATTGGTTTTCCCATTGAGCGCCGCCGCCTCGCGCCTGATCCCGCGACTTGCTGTGACGGCACTGATATTTGGCGCGGTGATTGAAGTTATCCAACCTGCCTTTGGGCGGTCTGGCGAGTTCGCCGACCTGTTGGCCGACGCAGTCGGCATCGGGGCCGGTTCGCTTCTGGGGTTTTGGATTTCGCGCAAAATCGGGGCGCGCAAGACGAGGTCCGAACTCTAGGCCCGTCAGACCGGCTTTACACCTGCACTTGGTTTGGGCTTCAGCACTTCCAGAGGCCGCCGCACAGTGTCGCGAATGGCCGAGCCGCTGCTTGGGGCCTGTACGCGCTTGCTGGCCTGTACGATAAGCACACCGCCCGCCGCGATGAGAGAGAGCTTGCCACCAAGGCTTTCCCACATGCCGGCTGTCTTCCGCCAGAAGCGGCGATGCGATGGTGGCTGATAAAGCGTCGTCACGTGAGCTTCGGGCAGAAAGCTGTGCAGCTTTAGTTGGTTCTCAAGCTGTGTCTGGCTGTAGGGGCGCCCGTTGCCAAAGGGCGTACGGTCGCTGCGTGACCAAAGGCCTGCGCGGTTTGGCACAACAAAAAGCGCCGATCCCCCCGGCCCAAGCACGCGCCAGCATTCTTCAAGCAGATCACCTGGACGTTCGGAGGACTCCAGCCCGTGCACCACCAAAAGCTTGTCGACATGGCCGGTCTCAATAGGCCAGAAGGTTTCTTCGCAAAGGACACTGACATTGGACAGATCGCGCGGCCAGGGGATCACACCCTGCGGCGCGGGCATCAGCGCGATTACCCGACGGCTGTCTTTAAGATAGGGGCGCAGAAAAGGTACCGTAAAGCCGTACCCGGCAACGGTTTGTCCCTTCGCTTCCGGCCAAAGCTGGCGGATTTCTTCACGCAAGGTTTTCTGCACCGCACGGCCCAAGGCGTTGCGGTAATAGAAATTCCTCAGATCCTGCACATCAAGATGCATTGCGGCTCCGGGCGTCATCAGTCAGTCTTGCGCCAATTCTAACCGGGAAATGAGGTCAGGACCATGACATTGCAAATCGAAACCATCCCGTGTCTTTCCGACAACTACGCCTATCTTGCGCATGATCCGGACAGCGGGGAGACCGCTGTGGTGGATGTGCCCGAAGCGGCTCCAATTCTTGACGCACTGGCCAAGAAAGGCTGGACTGCCACGCATGTGCTGATCACGCATCATCATGCCGACCACGTCCAGGGGTTGTCAGAGCTTCTGGCGCAGCACAATGCGCAGGTTGTGGGGCATGCCGCGGATGCCAAGCGCCTTCCGCCGCTCGATCTTGCGCTGAATGATGGCGATACGCTGCAGATTGGTCGCGAGACCGGGCATGTCATCGACGTTTCGGGCCACACCATCGGCCACATCGCCTTTCATTTCCCGCAAAGCAAAGTGGCCTTTACCGCCGATAGCCTGATGGCTTTGGGGTGCGGGCGCGTGTTCGAAGGCACGATGCCGCAAATGTGGGACAGCCTCTGCAAGCTGGGTGCGCTGCCACCGGACACGACGATCTGCTCGGGTCACGAGTACACTGCCGCCAATGCGCGCTTTGCCTTAACCATTGATCCGGACAATCCTGAACTTATATCCAGAGCAGAAGCGGTCGATGCCGCCCGAGAAAAGGGGCACCCAACTGTCCCAACCCGTCTTTCCGAAGAACTGGCCACAAACCCGTTTTTGCGTGCTGCTGATCCCGGCATCCAGGCTCATTTGGGCATGACCGGCGCCGCTCCGGCCCAAGTTTTCGCCGAAATACGCCGGAGAAAGGACAATTTTTGATCACAAGAAGTGTGCAAATGCTTCATTTCGAAGGAAATGTGATCTGGTTTGATAAAAAAGTCCTTGAAGGCGGCTCGGGATCGACCACACTTTAACATTAAGGGCGTAGGCTCTGGTCGAGCGGACGCCTGATACAATAAGGAGCACGATTGTGCCGTCATTCTCGAACAGTCTTGAACAGGCCATCCATGCCGCGCTGGCGCTTGCCAATGCACGCCAGCATGAATTTGCGACGCTTGAGCATCTGCTGCTGGCGTTGATTGATGAGCCGGACGCCGCCCGCGTGCTCAAGGCTTGTAGCGTAGACACCGAGGATTTGCGCACCACACTTGTGGAGTTCATCGACGACGATCTGTCCAACCTGGTGACCGACATTGAAGGCTCTGAGGCGGTTCCGACAGCGGCCTTCCAACGGGTGATCCAGCGCGCCGCGATCCATGTGCAATCATCAGGTCGCACGGAAGTGACCGGGGCCAACGTGCTTGTCGCAATCTTTGCCGAGCGCGAAAGCAACGCGGCCTACTTCCTGCAGGAGCAGGATATGACGCGCTATGACGCCGTGAACTTCATCGCGCATGGCGTTGCCAAAGATCCCGCTTACGGCGAGTCCCGCCCGGTGCAGGGCATCGATAACGGCGAAAGCGAAAGCTCGAAATCTGACGCCGAACCCGAAGCCGTGGAAAACGGCGAAAGCGCCCTCGCAAAATACTGCGTTGATCTCAACGAAAAGTCGCGCCGTGGCGACGTCGATCCGTTGATTGGCCGCGACAGCGAGGTTGAACGCTGCATTCAGGTGCTGTGCCGCCGACGCAAGAATAACCCACTTCTGGTGGGCGATCCGGGTGTTGGCAAGACAGCAATCGCCGAAGGTCTGGCGCACAAGATAGTGGGTGGCGAGACGCCCAAGGTGCTTTCGGGCACGACGATCTACTCGCTCGACATGGGCGCGCTTCTGGCCGGTACGCGCTATCGCGGTGATTTCGAGGAACGTCTGAAAGCTGTGGTGACCGAATTGGAAGAACACCCCGACGCGGTGCTTTTCATTGACGAAATTCACACCGTGATCGGTGCCGGCGCCACATCCGGCGGCGCGATGGATGCCTCGAACCTGCTCAAGCCCGCGCTTCAGGGCGGCAAGCTTCGCTGCATGGGCTCAACAACTTTCAAGGAATTCCGCCAGCATTTCGAAAAGGATCGTGCGCTTTCCCGCCGGTTCCAGAAAATCGACGTGGCGGAGCCAACGGTTGAGGACGCGGTCAAGATCCTCAAAGGTCTCAAGCCCTATTTCGAAGAGCACCACAGCGTCAAATACACCAACGATGCGATCAAATCCGCCGTGGATTTGTCCGCGCGCTACATCAATGACCGCAAGCTGCCCGACAAGGCGATCGACGTTATTGATGAGGCGGGCGCGGCCCAACATCTTGTGGCGGCCTCAAAGCGGCGCAAGTCCATCGGCACCAAGGAAATTGAAGAGGTCGTCGCCAAAATCGCCCGCATCCCACCGAAGAACGTCTCCAAGGACGATGCCGAGGTTCTGAAGGATCTCGAAGTGTCGCTCAAGCGCGTGGTCTTCGGCCAGGACAAGGCGATCGAGGCGCTGTCCTCGGCGATCAAGCTGTCTCGCGCGGGCCTGCGAGAGCCGGAAAAACCGATCGGCAACTATCTCTTTGCCGGGCCGACCGGCGTCGGCAAAACCGAGGTGGCCAAGCAACTGGCCGATACGCTCGGGGTGGAGCTTTTGCGCTTCGACATGTCGGAATACATGGAGAAACACGCCGTTAGCCGCTTGATCGGTGCGCCTCCGGGCTATGTCGGCTTTGATCAGGGCGGGCTTCTCACCGACGGGGTGGATCAGCATCCGCATTGCGTGCTGCTGCTTGACGAGATCGAAAAAGCGCACCCGGATGTGTTCAACATCCTGCTGCAGGTGATGGATCACGGCAACCTGACTGACCACAATGGTCGCACGGTGAACTTCCGCAACGTGGTTCTGATCATGACATCGAACGCAGGCGCGACAGAGCTGGCGAAGGCCGCCATCGGCTTTGGCCGCGACCGTCGCGAGGGCGAAGATACCGCTGCGATCGAGCGCACATTCACACCGGAATTCCGCAACCGCCTGGATGCGGTGATTTCCTTCGCACCACTGCCCAAGGACGTCATCCTGCAAGTGGTCGAAAAGTTCGTGCTGCAGCTTGAGGCCCAGTTGATCGACCGCAATGTGACCATCGAATTGACAAAGCCCGCCGCCGAATGGCTGGCCGAGAAGGGCTACGATGACAAGATGGGTGCGCGTCCGCTTGGCCGGGTCATTCAGGAGCATATCAAGAAGCCGCTGGCCGAAGAGCTGCTGTTTGGCAAACTGGCCAAGGGCGGCATCGTCAAAGTGGGCGTGAAGGACAGCAAGATTGATTTGCGCATCGAAGGCCCGCAACGCCCGCGTTTGTCAGGTAAGAAGCCTCCGCTTTTGACTGCGGATTAAAGCGCTTCATATGAATAAGGAAACGCCCGGCGATTGGCCGGGCGTTTTTCGCCTGAGACACAAAATCCGTGCAGATTTTTTCCGCGAAAATGCGCATTTTCGCGCCCCTTAACGCCTTCATTTAGAGGCTACTTTTCAGTGAGTTTCAGCTCAATCCGCCGGTTTTGCGCGCGGGCCTCTGGCGTGGTGTCAGGATTGACCGGTTGGTATTCGCCAAAACCATTGGCCGAAAGCCGGTCCGGCGGAATACCAAGGGTCTCGCTCATATACCGCACGACCGAAAGCGCACGGGCCTGGCTAAGTTCCCAGTTATCCGCAAATGCCGCGCTGCCAATAATCGGGACGTCATCGGTGTGCCCATCAACCTGAATGACCCAGTCAATTTCGGGCGGGATATCATTGGCGATATTGCGCAGGATTCCCGCAACGGTCGCAAGATCATCCAGACCTTCAGCCGAGAGATTGGCCGCGCCCGGTGCAAACAGCACTTCAGACGAGAAAACAAACCTGTCGCCGACGATCTGAACACCTTCCTGGTTGGCCACCACGTCGCGCACGCGGCCAAAGAAATCCGAGCGGAAGCGCTCCAGATCGGCTTTCTGGTTCTCCAGTTCTGCTTTCTCTTGCTCCAGCCGCAGCCGCTCGGCCTCTTCCAGTTCACGGCGACGGCGCTCTTCCGATGCCACGCGTGCCAGCGCGGTGTTAAGCTCATTGCCCAGCGACTGAAGCTGCACATCCGTTGCCGCTTCACGCGCTTTTGCGTCATCCAGAAGCGCCTGTAGCTGCCCCAATTGCTCACGAAGTGCCGTGACCTGCTGAGACAAAAGTGCCTGCTGCCTTTGGGCCGCGGTGGAAATCTCGGTCTGATCCTCAAGCGCGGCCTGGGCCTGTGCCAAAAGGGCCGCGCGCTCTTCAGCGGCGCTCAAAGCAGTTTGCGCATTCGACTCTGCGGCAAGCTTTGCGGCCAGTGCCGCGGCCAATTCATCGCGAATCTCCTCCAAACCGGCCCCGTCGGCGCGGGCTGCCTCCAATGCTACGGCCAAGGCCTCGCGCTCGGCGCCGACCTCCTCTTGCGCGGTCAGCGCGGCCGCCAGCCTCAGTTCGAGATCCTCTGATGCGGCTTCCGCTGCGGCCAGCAGGCTCAGCGTTTCTTCGGCCTTGCGCCGCTGCTCTTCAAGCGCCAGCGTCATCGCAGTCAGTTCCGCATCGGCGTTCTGAAGCCTCTCACGCAACGCTTCGGCCGCCGCTGCCTCGGCCAGCCGGGCCTTTTCCTCATCGCTCAGCTGTGTTTCAAGTTCACCGACCTGTTCCGAAAGCGCAGCCTCGGTCTCGGCGCTCTGCCGACGCAGATCGGCAATGAGCGCCTCCAATGCCTCTCGCCGGGCCGCTGCAAGACGTGCCACTTCTGCCTGTGCATCGATCTCATCACGCAGCCCCGCAAGCGCCAGTTGCAGCTGTTCCTGTTCGCTCAAGAGCTCCTGGTTTTGGCCTGCCAGATCGGCGATCTGCCCAAGATTTTCGTCACGCTGTGCCAAAAGCCCGGCAACTTGCTCTTCAAAACTGACGATACGCGCCTCTTGTTCAGCGTTTTCGCCCTGCAGGGCCGCGATCAAGGCGGCCTGCTCTTCTTCGCGCGTGCGTGCATCTCCAAGCGTCGCGGTCAGTTCGCCAACCCGCTCGGTCAGTGATGCGCTGCGGTCCTGCTCCAGACCCAGCGCATTGGCCAGAGCCGCAACCTCTGCCGACAGCGCATCAAGCCGGTCCTCCTGTCCGGTGATGGTTTCGCGCAAAACGAACTGAACGATCATAAAGATCGTCAGCACAAACATCAGCACAAGCAAAAGCCCGGTCATCGCATCCACGAAGCCAGGCCAGATCGATGCCTGAAACCGTGCGCCTGTGCGCCGCGAGAGGGCCATTGCAACGCCCTCCTACGATCCGCCCGACCGACGGGCCTGCAAGCCAAGTTGAGCGATGGATTTCGTCAACGCCGCCAGATCGCCGCGCAGCTCTGACATACTTTCCTGTCGACCTGCGCTGATCTCTTCTAGTATGCGCAGCATCTGCACGTCGATCGAGCGCAAGCGCATGCGGCTTTCGGCATCGATGCCGTCAGTTGGCATATCCGCCTGATCCGAAAGCTTCGCCAGCAACGCCTCCTGCCCCTGCGCCACGCGAGCAAGCGCATCATTCATCGGATTGTGCTCTGCCAACCTGTGGGTCAGCCGCTCAACGGACTCTGCCAGTAGGCCAAGTTTCTCATCCACCATGGCACGGTTGATGTCAGATTGTGTGAGCAGGTTTTGCAGGCTTTCCATCTGTTCGGCCATATGATCGACAACACCGGCCACCACGCCCGCATCACCAGAGCCATCGCTGTCACCTGCCGCAAATCCGACCCGCGTGATCGTAGACACCCATTCTTCCAGCTCGCGGTAAAACCGGTTCTGGCCATGCCCTGCAAAAAGCTCCAGCAGGCCAACCACAAGCGAACCCGCCAATCCCAAAAGGGAAGAGGCAAAGGCCACGCCCATGCCGCCAAGCTGCGCTTCCAACCCGGTCATCAGGCGGTTGAACACGTCAACGCCACCCTCACCCTCTTGTGGCGCAAGGCTTCGGATCGTATCGACAACCGCAGGAACAGTCGTCGCCAAGCCATAGAACGTCCCAAGAAGACCTAGGAAAATCAACATGTTAACGATGTAACGCGTGATCTCGCGCGCCTCGTCTATGCGCTGCGCCACGGAATCCAGGATCGACCGGGCCGAGACAGACGCGATTTTCATCTGCTTGCCCTTGCGCTGACGCAAAAGCGTGGCCAAAGGCGCAAGGAGCTGCGGCGGTGTGGTGATCTCATGGCCAGGGATGTTGGCGACAAACCCCTCGATCCAGCGCTTGGACCCGCTTAGCTGGAAGACCTGCCAGAAGCAGGCAAGTACGCCGATGACAAAGACAAACAGGATAAACCCGTTGAGATAGGGGTTGGCCTGAAACACCGGAAGGACACTCGGCAAGAGCAGAAACGCCCCTGCACCGGTCAATGCCAGCACGATGAGCATCAGAACAATCTGCCTGACGGGATGTGAAAACTGCGGCTCGACCTCGCGGTCCGGCAAGTCCATCTGCGCGGCTCCCGGCACTGTTTTTCTTGCGCCTCACCCTACGCGTTTGGGTCGGTCAAGCCAAGGTCTTATGCACGCATGCTCCGGACCCGTTCGACAAGCCATTCCAGATCCGGATCAGAGATACCAAGCTCGGCCAGATGAGCCTGGGTTTGATAGAGATATTCGTCATTCGGACCGCGCCCACCAATGGCTTGCGAAATGATCTGCGCCTGCTCTTCAAGCGCGATGCCGCCGCAATACTGCACATGATCAGTGTCAACCACATACGTAACCGCGTCCACTTCCCGACCGTCCTCCAGCGACAGCGCAAGCGTCTTTTCAAGATACGCCGAAGAGATCAGTTCGCGCTCCCGCAAATAGGCCAAGACCGCGTCTTCTTCGCCTTCTGCCACCCCAAGGGCGATCCCACGACAGCTTGATCCGGCATGTTCATCCAACGCCAGAACAAGCCCGGGGTCATCTTCGGTGCCGCGATGATGTATCGAACGCATGCAAAAGCTGCGGTGGTAGCCCGGCAAGGTGGCCAACACCCGCGTGCTTGGCTCGAACCCCGGGTTCCACACCAGCGAGCCATAGCCAAACACCCACATCGTCATAATACTGCCTCTTGCGCTTTCACCTTCGCTCCAATCGCTCTAAACACCATTCGACAGGTGCAGAAAAGAGGGCTCGGGCAGATGCGCACACTCCTGACAGTGATTGTGATCTTGGCGTTGGGGTGGTCAATCTACTGGGCGATTGGCTCAACCGGGGCCAATACCGCCTTTAAGACATGGTTCGAGGACCGCCGCGCCGAAGGTTGGGTTGCCGATGTGTCCACTTTGGAAACCAAGGGGTTTCCGAACCGCTTTGACACGACCTTTAGTGATGTCTCCCTGGCCGATCCCGAAACCGGCCTTGCCTGGGAGGCCCCTTTCTTTCAGATCTTCGCGCTAAGCTATAAGCCCAATCACGTGATTGCCGTCTGGCCCAATGAACAACGCATCGCGACACCGCTGGCAAAATACGACGTCGAAAGCCAGGACATGCGCGCCAGCCTTGTGACCGAGGCCGCGACAACCCTGCCGCTGGATCGCCTGACCTTGACAGCCGAGGCCGTGAGCGTGCTCGAGATCGGGACGAAAGAGCCCTCCCGTGCCGAGGCGCTGACCGTTGCGGTTGAACGACAGCCCGTGGCCCAGAACAGCTATCGGTTGGGGTTTAAGGCCGATGGGTTTTCGCCCGCGCTCGATCTGCGGCTTCAGATAGACCCCAAAGGGTCCTTGCCTGACAAGCTGGATGCGCTGTCTGCCGATCTTACGGTGGATTTCGATGCTCCCTGGGATCTCAATGCCATCCAGCAGGCCCGTCCGCAGCCGCGCAGGATTGGTCTGCGTCTGGCCGAAGCCCGGTGGGGCCAGCTTGAATTGCAGGCCGCAGGCGAAGTGACCGTGGATGAGGCCGGCATCCCCGAGGGTGAGATCACCATCAAAGCGCGCAACTGGCGTGACATCCTCAAGCTTGCCGTTGAAACCGGCGCCATTCCCGAAGCGTTTGCAGGCAGCCTTGAAGACGGCCTCTCGCTGATGTCACAGCTGGCGGGCAATCCCCAAACGCTTGATATTCCGCTGGGATTGCGTGGTGGCCGCGTGCTGCTTGGGCCGGTCCCCATTGGTCCGGCCCCGCGTCTCGTGCTCCGTTAGCGGCAGAACGGCCCGCCACGGTGATCGGCAGTGTCAAAATGGAAGTGGTCCTGATGGTGCCGGTCCGAATTGGGGCCAAGCACTGTACCAAATGGACCGCAGGCCGATTTGTGCAGCTTACGCAGGATCTTACCGCGCTTGCCACCGCCCCAGTCGCTCAAGACCGTGATACTTGTGCCATCGGCCAGACGGAAGGCTGAGATATCGATCGCATTGCCCTTCGCATGTTCTGACAACCGCGCGCCGCGTTGGTTATTCCGGGTTCGGCAGGCGTAATGCGCCGCGACTCGAAAACTGCGGACCCCGCCACCAGTGTTGCCAATTATTGGAACGGCCTGTTTCGTAGTCCAGCTATGAAGGGCACGGGCAGTCTTGCAATTCATGCTTGAAGGCTGGCTTAGCATAACTCCGCCGACCGACGTCACAGACACCGCATTTGAAATGCCGCAAGCACCGGACCCGTCAACCGTTCCGATGACAGTGCCTTCGATCCCGGGCACGCCACATAAATTGCCCCGCGCCACCAGATCAGGGGCATCATTGCCACCACTTATCAGACCGCAACTCGCTAGAACAAAAGGAAAAAACATAGCCACTCGCATATCACTCTGCCTTTTTGATACGTCCGAAATCCGGTACGCCAGTATCTTGCCCGGCCTCGATGATACCACGGCGAATTTCGCGTGTCCGGGTGAAATATGCGTGCAAGTGATCCCCATCGCCCGCACGGATTGCACTTTGCAGTTTGAATAGCTCTTCGCTGAAACGGCCCAGGATATCGAGCGTGGCATCCTTATTGTTGAGAAACACGTCGCGCCACATCGTCGGATCACTGGCCGCGATGCGGGTGAAGTCTCGAAACCCACCGGCCGAGAACTTGACAACCTCACGGTCCGAGATGCGGCGCAGGTCGTCGGCCACGCCCACCATCGTGTAGGCGATGAGGTGCGGGATGTGACTCACCACCGCGCAGACCTGATCGTGGTGATCAACTTCCATCCGCTCGGTCAGCGCGCCCATACCCTGCCACAGCGCTTCCAGCCGTTCTGCTGCTGCCTCATCGGCACCATCGGGCACGATCAGCGTCCAGCGCCCGTCAAAAAGCTCGGCAAACCCTGACGTCGGCCCGGAATACTCCGTGCCCGCCATGGGGTGCGCAGGCACAAAATGGACACCGTCTGGCAAATGCGGCGCAACCGCATCAATAACCGCGCGCTTGACAGAGCCCACATCACTCACGGTCGCGCCCGGTTTCAGGGCCGGTGCGATCTCCGCTGCAACGGAGCCCATCGCGCCCACAGGCACACACAGCACAACGAGATCAGCGCCCTCAGCTGCCTCAGCCGCACTGTCGCACACACGGTCACACAGGCCGATCTCTTGCGCGGTTTGACGCGTCTCCGCTGAACGGGCAAAGCCCGTCACCTCACGCGCAAGCCCACCCCGCTTGATGGCCCAGAACATCGAGGACGCGATCAGACCCAGCCCAATCAGCGCGACACGGTCATAGATCTGGCTCATGGCTCCGCTCCAGAGCCACCCGCCCCCATGAACTGCCCAACGGCATGGGCCACGCGCCGACAGCCTGGCTCGTCACCCACCGTGATCCGCAAACAATTCGGTAGTTTGTAACTCGCCACACGGCGCACGATAAGGCCGTTTGCCTGAAGGTATGTGTCACAGGCCTCGGCCTGCGCCTTATCGGCAAAGCGCGCCAGCACGAAATTGGCGGTTGAGGTGTCGGACACCACGCCATGCTCGGCCAGCGCCTCTGCCAACCATGCGCGCAGGCGGGTGTTCTCTGCCCGGCATTTATCGGCCCATGCGGTATCGCGCATCGCTGCCTCGGCAGTAACAAGTGCCGCCTGACTAAGGTTGAAGGGTCCGCGAATGCGGTTGATCACGTCAATGACCTGCACAGGGGCATAGCCCCAGCCGACACGCAGCCCGCCAAGCCCGTAAAGCTTGGAAAACGTCCGTGTCATCACCACATTGTCACGGCTTTCAACCAGCGACGCGCCACCATCATAGCCGTCCACATATTCGGCATAGGCCCCGTCCAGCACCAGCATTGCCTGCGGTGGCAGCCCATCCGCCAGCCGCGTCAGCTCGGCCTCGCCAATCATTGTGCCGGTCGGGTTGTTGGGGTTGGCAACAAAGACCAGCTTCGTGGCATCGGTACAGGCCGACAGAATCGCATCCACATCGGTTACACGCTCGCGTTCGCGTACCTCCACCGGCGTTGCACCATTCGAAAGCGCCGCGATCTTGTAGATGGCAAAGCCATGTTCGGTGTGAATAACCTCATCCCCCGGCCCGGCATAGGCCTGGCACAGAAGCGACAGGATTTCATCACTGCCAACACCACAGACAATACGCCCGGCCTCCAGGCCATGAACCTCGGCAATCGCCTTGCGCAGCCCAGCGTGATCGGTAGACGGATACCGATGTAACTCATGCACCGCACGACTGAACGCCTCTTTCGCGGCGTCGCTTGGCCCAAACGGATTTTCGTTTGAGCTTAGCTTGATCACGTTCGAGACCCCCTCAACATGGCTCGCGCCTCCGACATAGGGCGCAATCTCGAGGATTCCGGGCTGTGGCATGATTTTGGTCATTGGTCTCTCCCTTCGGGCGTTCTAGCGAGGGTCCCCTGCCTTGACCATCCCTTCAGGCATGAAAAAGGCCGCGGCGGGTCCCCGTCGCGGCCTCTCTAACTTGATGCAGAAACCTTAGTTCTGCGCGTAGAATTCGATGACGAGGTTCGGTTCCATCATCACCGGATACGGCACGTCGCCGAGGCCCGGTGTGCGGACGAAAGTTGCGGTCATTTTCGAATGGTCCACGTCAAGGTAATCCGGCACATCGCGCTCTGGCAGCTGGGCTGCTTCGAGAACGATGGCAAGCTGCTTGGAACGATCGCGCACTTCGATGACATCGCCTTCCTTTACGCGGTAGGACGGGATGTTCACAACCTGACCGTTCACGCGAACATGCTTGTGGTTCACGAACTGACGCGCGGCAAAGATCGTCGGGACGAATTTCGCGCGGTAGACAACCGCGTCCAGACGGCGCTCCAGCAAACCCACCAGAAGCTCGCCTGTGTCGCCTTTCTGACGCTCGGCATCGCGGTAAATGCGACGGAACTGCTTTTCGGTCAGATCGCCGTAATAGCCTTTCAGCTTCTGCTTGGCGCGCAGCTGCAAACCGAAGTCAGAGATTTTGCCCTTGCGGCGCTGACCATGCTGGCCGGGGCCATATTCACGACGGTTAACCGGGGATTTCGGACGGCCCCAGATGTTTTCGCCCATCCGGCGGTCGATTTTGTATTTGGCAGCGGTCCTCTTAGTCACCTGCTGATCTCCTTCTCATATTAGTTGCCGCTTCATCTGATCCGAAAACCGGTATCCACTTTTCGGGATGAAGCGCGCAGTGGAAGGGCGTTGTCCTTTGTCCGGATTTTGCCGAACCGACAGGCATCCCCTTGCGGGGGCCACCAACACCAATGAAGCCGCGCTTATACAGCGCTCTGACGCCATGTCAACGCAGGAGTTCGAGTGGTATCAGATTGCCGCCTCGTGCAAAAGAATTGCGGTTTCCGACTGGGTCAGACTGCGCCGCGCAAAATCACCATAGGCTTGGGGCTGATATTCAAAGCTCGGGTTGATCCCGAGAAGGCGGTCGCGGTCGTTTTCGTCCAGAGCTGACAGCGCCGCGCTGGCGGGATGAAAGCTCTCTGTCTCCACGCCATTGGCCCACAGGATCTGATGCCGCGGCAGAAGGATGTGAATATAGGTCACCTCCCGCACGGCCAGATCGATCAGGATCGACCGGTCATTGACAAGATCGCGGGCCGAGACCAGCACTTCTGGCGTATTGAAAAGCGCGCGGGCAACATCGCCCTGCACCAGCATCCTATGCTCCGGGCTTACCAGAAGCTCTGCGTCGGGACGATCCGGGCCAAGCGCACCGGGGCGAATGCGGACGGGGCGAAGATGCGGCATGGCAAACAGGCGCGCGCCACTCATCCGGCGGCTGCCGATCCACTGGATTTCCTGCGCGCCTTTGTCCTTGGTCTGCACGAAATCCCCTTCGCGCAACGCCTCAACCAGGCGCGGGCCTTCTGGTGTCTCGATGCGCGTTCCAGGCGTGAAGCAGATCACACCGCCCTGTTCCATCCCCTGCGCTGTCTGTTTGGGGGTCTCTATCGCCTGATGCACAACCCAAAGCTCGGTCCCGCGCGGCGGGACATCGTCGAGAAACATCATCAGCGGCGGCGCACCACCACCCACTTCGATCACCGTGATCGTAAAGCTCTTGACCCCATTGGTGACCACGAAACAGCAATCACTGGGTGGCTCGCTCACCTCGATGTCGTTGATTTGGGTGGTGTTCGTGCGCGCCGCTGTGACAAGCCGCCGAACCATCTTTGCGGCACATCTGCGCCGCGTTGCGTCTTCTTCTGTGTGCTCAAGTCGCAAAACGCCACTTGGCCCATCGATCCGTACGCTATCCCCATGCCACGACCACACTGCCCCGACGGTCAAAGCCCCAAGAGGAGCATCCGCCAAACCGTCAATTTCTGTCTGCGACCAGGAGATAACAAACGTGCCACGAAAGCTCGTTTCCATTACCTGAATGCCTGCCTTTTTATTTTTTATTGCCCAATTCGTTAACAAAAGTGATTCGCTCTGGGAAGCCCTGAATTCACTTTGCGGAAACATTATTGCGCTAACGCCGCAGGTCCGGGGCCGGTCGGTAAGGATGATTTTCCGCTTTGGCAGGTGACCGAATGGGGTTTAAGCTGTCACAAACCGGCTGCGAAAGGCACGCACATGACCCCGCGCACACCGCCAGATGCATTCAAACCCGCCCTTCTTTCATCGCCACCCCGGCTTGATGAGGGCCGTCACAGCCGGGCGCGTATCGGCTTTGTCCTGATCCCGAATGAGCAAACCATCGAAGAAGACATGATCCGGCATTTGCCCCAGGGCGTCGGCGCATTTTTTGCCCGCGCGACCATGCCGCGCGAGATTTCGACCAAAAGTCTTGCGCAGGTGCGCGGCTCTCTTGCCGGAGCCGCCCAGCGCATTCTGCCCGATGACGGCCTCGATGTGATCTGTTTTGCCTGCACCTCCGGCACCGTGGCCGTGGGTGAGGCCGAGACATGCGCAGAGCTGCAAAAAGGCGCGCCTGGCGCGCGGGCCACCTCGCTGGCAGGCGGCGTGCGCAAGGCGCTGGCGGCGATCGGCGCGCGCAAAATCGTTTTGGGCAGTCCTTATACCGACGAGCTCAACGCCACGGTTGCGGACTACCTGACCGCCACAGGAACAGAGCTTTTGTCGACGCATGGCATGGGGCTGCGCTATGATACCGAGATGGTGCGCGTCGCGCCGGACTACATCATCGAATTCGCGCACGCGATTGACCACCCCGAGGCCGATGCCGTCTTGCTCAGTTGCGGGGCGTTGCGCAGCATCGACGTGGTGGACAGAATTGAACAGGAGCTGGGCAAACCGGTGATCTGCTCAAATCAGGCCATGCTCTGGGATTGCCTGCGAATGGCAGGGGTTCATGACCGGCTCGAAGGGCTTGGTCGCCTGCTGCGCGAGCATTGATCAGGTCGCGCCCAGCGCGCGCATCCAGAATTGCAACTTGTGATCCGTCTCCACCGGCTGATCGAGGTCTTTCCAGCGGTAACGCGCAACCGCGCCCGCCACGGGCGCATATCCCCGCCTGCGCCAGAAGCCATCCAGAGGACGATGATCTGATGGCTTCAACGGATGTGCCTCCGAACGGATGACACCGCAAAAGGCCGAATGCGTGGCGCCGAGGCTGCGCGCATGCGCCTCGCGCGCGTCGAAAAAGGCGTGCCCAACCCCCTGCCCGCGATACTTGGGCAAAAGCACGCTTTCGGCACAGTAAAAGATATCATCCAACGGCACGCCCGACCCCGCCAAGGCCGCCGCGAAATCCTCGGCATGATCAACCATCGGCGTGCCGGTGGAGGCACCCACCAGTCTGGCCCCGTCGAACGCACCAACAAGAATGGCGTCGCGACTGTCGCGATAAGCGCTGAGATAGCGCCGTTCATAGGCCAGATCCCCATCATAAAGGTAAGGCCAGGCCCGAAACACGGTGATCCGCAGCCGCGCCAGATCCTCCAGCGCCGCATCCAGATCTGCGCCAGTCAGAACCCGCGTCTCTATCACGGGCGGGCTGCCTTTGCGCGCAAATCCTTCAGCGCGTCCAGCAGAACCAGGCGATTGTAGCCGCGATACCAAAACACCCCTTCGCGGCGATGCTCCATCTCGGGACGCTCCTGAAAGGTCGGCAGCCGCCCGGCTATTTGACCTTTGGCATCAAGCACATAGACAAATGGAATCCAGTTGATCACCTCATCGTCCGCCCCGGTCGCCGCAAGCACCACATCCGCGCCCGTCGCATATTGATCCTCGATGGCCACAATCACAAAGTTGTCCGCCGCATATTCTGCAAGCACGGCGGCCTGCACCTCGTCGTCGGCCGAGGCGAATTCATTCATCCGGTAGCCGCTCTCCCCTTCAAGCGTGTATTCGAAAAAGCCGGACTCGCCCTTGAGATAGTTCTTGAAGACATGGCACCAGATGCACCACTCAGCCCCAAGAACAACCAGCACGCTTTTGCCCGTCTCGCTGGCCCGCGCCTGCGCATCGACCAGATGCTGTGTCTGATCCCCGCATTCGTCATAGCTCTCGGCCCGGCCACCATAACAGGACTTGGAAATCGTCTTCGGGAAAACTTCGATCTTGGGCACCTCTTGCGCCTTGGCAGGCGGCGTGCCAAGCATCACGACGCAAATAAAAAGCGCCAAGAATCTCATGAGACCTGACGCGTCCAGTCGGCAAGGTTGTAGTAGGTCACGACGCGGGTGATAAACCCGTCTTTCAGCGAAAAGAACGAGCCCGCAGGCAGGCGGTAAGTCTGCCCCTTTGCCTCCGGCAACCCGTCATCGGTTTCCAGATATGTGCCATTCACCACATATTCCGCCGCCGCGCGTGTGCCGGCCTCGGCCTCGAAGATCACCATATCGGTCAGCTCTTCGCGGTAGCAGCGGTTCATGTGTTCGCAAAACGCGCGAAAGGCCTCCTTGCCCCGCCGCACCTGTCCTTCGTTGACGTGATGCGCCACATCCTCTGACAGGCACGCCAGCATCGCGGCCACATCGCCACGGTTGAAGGCATCAAAATAGTCCTGCACAGTCTGTGTTGTGTTCATTGCGCCACCCTTGGTTCGCCAAAACGGCTCTTGAGATGTGAGATGATCTGATCGCGGCTCTGGCGGTAGGCGTTAAGCTTGGCTTCGCGTGTCTCACCAAGACCCGTGGGGTCCATGATCGGCCAGTAAACGACGTCAAGATGAAAGACCCGGGTCAGTTCAAGCGCCTTGCGCTGGCTGGCCGGGCTGAGGGCCACAACCAGATCGAAAGACGACAGGTCATCACCCCATTGCTCCATCTCGTCGAAACTGCGGGTGCGGTGACGGGCGAGCTCCACGCCCATCTCCTCACAGACCGCAATGGAAAACCCATCAATGTCCATGTCACCCATGACACCGGCCGATTGCACATAGGTATCCGTGCCGTAGAATTTCTTCATGATGCCCTCGGCCATGGGCGAGCGCGCTGCGTTGTGGTCGCAGCAAAACAGCACGGACTGAGGAAGCTCCTCGGCCATGCGCATCAGCCCCCGAAATGCAGCACGCAAATCAGCGTAAAGAGCCGCCGCGCCGTGTCATTGTCGATCTCCGCCTTGCCCTCAAGGCGTTCTTCGAGCACGCGCGCCCCCTCGTTGTGAATACCGCGCCGGGCCATGTCGATGGTCTCAATCTGGCTCGGTGGCAGGTTTTTCACCGCATCAAAATAGCTCTCGCAGATGGCCCAGTAATCTTTGACCACCTGACGGAACGGGCTGAGTGAAAGATGAAACTCTGCCGCGGGTTCGCTTTCTTCGGTCTGCACGTCAAAAACCAGCCGTTTTTCGCGAATGGCCAGCCCGACCCGGTAGGGGCCATCAGGTGCGATGCGATCATCGCGCTTGGGCAGAACAAAGGTATTGTCCTCGATCAGATCAAACATCGCAACTTTGCGTTCTTGCTCGATCTCGGGCGTGGGTGGCGGCAGGTTGGCGTCATCCAACTCGATATGACAGATATGGCTCATGGGTCGTCTCACTGGCAGTCTGGCCAGAGGTCTAGCGCAGGAAATATGAACGGGCAATGGAATGCCGCGACGCAGCATGACGTTTTTGCGACGGTGTGGTTTTGGGGTGGGGCACAGACGATGGTGGGCAGGATTGCCCACCCTACCGCGAAAGATAACCCGGCGCTCTACCAAGACGAATATCGCGATGAAGAGAGGAGTAAGGCCAATCTACCGCGTGTTCCACAAGCCCATGCCGCACAGGGTTCCCCCAACAATAAGCGACATGGGCCGCATAATCCGCCTCATCACGGATCACATGCTCCCAAAACCGTCTTTGCCAGATACCACGTTCTCGTTTGGAACGCTTGCTCGCCGACAACGCCGTAGGGTGGGCAATTCTGCCCAGCAAACCGTCGCCCACCGCGCCACCCAGTTTCCTTGAAAACCGGTGCTTGATCTTGCGCCAGCGCTCCGAAAAATCGCAATCGCCCGGCGGCAAAGTCCAGACCGCGTGCAGGTGATCTGGCAGAACTACCATCGCGTCGCAAATAACGGGCATATCCCGGATCGTGGCGGCATAGGCCGCGCGCAGCTCATGGATATGCGTCACAAGCAGGTCCGAGCGGCGACAGGCTAGGTTAACCGTGAAGAAATAACTTGCCCCGGACACCCGGGCACGGCGATAGTTTGGCATGCGCCGAATGAAGCCACGCCTTTGTAAATGTTCGATTAACTTGGGATGGTGGGCAGACGGTGGGCAAAATTGCCCACCCTACATATGCTTTAGAAGCCTTTTGGCTGATGACCGTCGCAGATTGTCCAAAAAGAAATGTTAAGAATGAGACTAGTTCTTACCCTTTGCACCATAACTCTTTTTTTGATGCTGTTCTGGCATTCCAAAACAAGTAATGATCCAGAGCGCGTTTCTGACGAAGCTATGATCGCAAACGCAGTAGATTACTACATTGAAAACCACCAATCTCACGAAGCTTCAGACGGCAACGGAAACAAAATTCGATATAAAGTATTTGAAAGTCGTCAAGAATTCCTAGACTTCGCACCTGATTGTTGTTGGTTCTCCAAAACGGGGTCCGAGGGTTATCTCCCCGGTTGGTTCGTACGTTGGCGAACCAACTTCGCTGGTGTCGTCTTTATTCATGACCATCGACGCAAAATTGTCGATGAAACGATAATCTTCAAAGAGTCCTACATTCCTTTAGAAATCTACATGACTGCGGAAGGCATCGTGATCCCCGAAGAACCGCGATGGTAGTTTTCGCCAAATCTATTCAATGTTTTCTCACCAAACCAATACCCCGCCGAACGCCCCGTTAACCCGGCCCTTCGGCGACAACCGCACCGACGCAATACCGACGTAATACCGACACGATACCGACGTTGCGATTTAAGCAAAATCAACGCGTTAACCATGATTCGGGACGATCACCCCTGATTGAGCCGATCCAACCGTGCGCGGACGCTCAACCCATGCGCCTCCAGGCTCTCGGAGATGGCCAGCGTTTCGGCCGCCGGGCCGATGGCTTTGAGGGCTTCTGGCGTCATCTTGGCCATGGTCGTCCGCTTGAGGAAGTCCAAAACATTAAGCCCCGAAGAGAACCGCGCTGAGCGCGCGGTGGGCAGAACATGGTTCGGACCGCCCACGTAGTCGCCAATGGCCTCGGGCGTCCAGGCGCCAAGGAACATGGCACCCGCATGGGTGATCTGCGCCGCCAGCGCCTCGGGATCGGCCACGCAAAGCTCAAGATGCTCTGGTGCGATCCGGTCGGTCAATTGCGCCGCAACACCAAGGTCCGGCACGGTGATCACCGCACCATAATCCCGCCAGCTGGCGCCCGCGATGGCGCGGCGCTCCAGAGTTTTCAGGCGCTTTTCTATCGCTCTTTCAACCGCTTGACCAAATGCTGCATCATCCGTGATCAAGATCGCCTGCGCGCTCTCGTCATGCTCCGCCTGGCTGAGCATATCGAGGGCTATCCAGTCCGGATCATTATCGGCATCCGCAATCACAAGGATCTCCGAAGGCCCCGCGATCATGTCAATGCCGACCTTGCCGAAGACCCGCCGCTTAGCCGCGGCCACATAGGCGTTACCCGGCCCTGTGATCTTGTCCACCGGGTCAATCGTTTGGGTGCCATAGGCCAGTGCCGCCAAGGCCTGCGCCCCGCCGACACGATATATCTCGTCAACCCCTGCAATCCGTGCCGCCAAGAGCACCGCAGGGTTGGCCACACCGTCAGGCGTCGGCACCACAATGGCCAGCCGCTCCACCCCCGCGACCTTGGCCGGGATCGCGTTCATCAGAACCGATGAGGGATACGATGCCAACCCGCCGGGCACATACAGCCCTGCAGCCGAAACTGGGCTCCAGCGCCAGCCCAAAGTGGCCCCACTCTCATCGGTCCAACTGGCATCTTCGGGGATCTGGCGCTCGTGATAGGCCCGGATGCGCAAGGCGGCAAGATCAAGCGCTTTACGTTCTTTTTCAGAGACTTGCGCAACCAACGCGTCTATCTCTTCGGGCGAAAACCGCAGCGTTTCCGGCGTTAGGTGCAGCCGGTCAAACCGCGCCGTCAGCTCTATCAAAGCGGCATCGCCGCGCGCGCGGACATCGGCAATAATCTCTGCCACGGCGGCATCCACATCCGGGCTGTCCTCGCGCTTGGCACTCAGAAGGGCACGGAAGGCATCTTCGAAATCGGCAGAACGGGCATCAAGGCGAACGGGCATGGGGCGATCCTTTCGCCGCGAGGCTTACAAGCTCGGAATGATGCACTCAAGAGGGCGTCTAAGTCCCGTGGTCCGGTGCCTTGCCGCTCAGCGCCTTATAAGGCCGCGTGACATCGCGGAGAGCGACATCCAGCGCCTCGACACGCGCGCGGATTACCCCATCGCCTGCAAGCGTCAGCACCACATGGCCTGCGCCGTCCGCGTCCGGCTCAAATGTGACCGAGAGAACCGACAGGATCATGCCTTTCTCTTTGCGATCAATGCCTTGGCTGGCCACTCCCTGGACGGTATCAATGACCAGCAAACTGCGCACCCGCTCTGCGCCGTGACGCGTGCGGCCCTCATCTTCCCAGCGAAACCGGTTGATCAGGAACGCCAGACGATGCTCTGCCGCGCGCCAGGTCATGTCCGCAACCGTGAAAACCCCATCCTGCACCAGCGACGAAATGACCTTGAGGTCCTCGTCATCCAGTGCCCCGAGATTCAGCGGTGCCTCGCGTCCGTCTTCAAAGCGGGCGTCGTCTGTCATTGCCCCTCAACCCTTTCGATCTTTGCACCGACATGGCCCAGTTTTTCTTCCACGCGCTCGTAGCCGCGATCAAGGTGATAGACGCGGTTCACAAGCGTTTCACCCTCCGCCGCCAGCCCGGCCAGGATAAGCGACACGCTGGCCCGCAGGTCCGTCGCCATAACCGGCGCACCCTTAAGGCGTTCAACCCCGGTGACCGTTGCCGTGCCGCCCTGCACGTCAATCTGCGCGCCCATCCGCATAAGTTCCGGCGCGTGCATGAACCTGTTTTCAAAGATTTTTTCTTCAAGAACGCTGGTGCCTTCCGCCGTGCACATCAACGCCATCATCTGCGCCTGCAGATCTGTGGGAAAGCCCGGGAAGGGCTCGGTCACCACATCCACCGCTTTCACCGCTCCATTCTTGCGTGCTACTTTCAGACCGGCCTTGGTCTCTTCAACAGCCACACCGGCCTCATCCAGCTTCTCGCAAAAGGATTTGACCAACTCGATCCGGCCGCCAAGGCATTCAACCTCGCCCCCGCAGATCGCTGGGGCCAGCATATAGGTGCCCAACTCGATCCGGTCGGTGACCACCGGGTGCGTCGCCCCATCAAGCCGGTCCACCCCCTGAACCTCGATCGTGCTTGTGCCCGCGCCACTGATCTGCGCGCCCATTTTCTGAAGACATTGAACCAGGTCGACAATCTCTGGCTCTCGTGCAGCGTTCTTGATCACGGTGCCGCCCTTCGCGAGGGAGGCGGCCATCACCGCGTTTTCGGTCGCGCCGACTGAAACGAAAGGAAAATCAACGGTCCCTCCCCTGAGACCCTGAGAGGCCTTGGCATGCACGTAGCCTTCTTTCAGCTCCAGCTCCGCCCCCAACGCCTCGAGCGCTTTGAGATGGAGATCCACGGGGCGCGCGCCAATGGCACATCCGCCCGGAAGCGATACAACTGCATGTCCATGCCGCGCCAACATCGGACCCAACACAAGGATCGAGGCACGCATTTTGCGCACGATGTCGTAATCCGCCACATGGTTCGTCAAATCATGGCTCGACATTGCCAGCACTTGTCCATCCTGCAGGCTCGTAACCTCTACGCCTAACGATTGAAGAAGCGTGGTCATCGTCTTGATATCAGAAAGCCGCGGCGCATTGGTCAGCGTCAATGGAGCGTCACTCAAGAGCGTCGCTGGCATCAGCGTCAGGCAGGCGTTTTTCGCGCCCGCAATCGGAATTTGGCCACTTAAAGGCCCGTTGCCCGTGACGAGTATGGAATCCATGGTTTACCTGCCTTTGCCTGCCTCAGTCTTGTCTGCCAGAGCCTTGTCCCCTGCTTTTGCCCTTGCCTGCTCTTTGCGCCGCGCCAGATTCGCCTTGAGCGCAGCCTTGAGCCGGTCTTCGCGGTTCGACGATGCATTTTGCGGCTTCGAGGATTGGGGTTTCGGACTCATGCTGCCTCTCTACAGCAGACATCAAAAAGGGTCTAGATAACCCTTGCACGAGGGTCCCGAACCGTCTAATCACCGCGCCACGCAAGGCGCTGCTGTAGCTCAGTGGTAGAGCGCACCCTTGGTAAGGGTGAGGTCGGGAGTTCAATCCTCCCCAGCAGCACCATGAAATTCATTCCAGTTCAGATAATGAGCGCTTCGGTCTGGCGCTAAAGTGTGACTTGTCGCATTGAGAGACGCAATCAGATGCTAAGACAAGAGGTAACTGCGCAAGACATCAGCTTCATGTTTCTTAAGAGCGAGCGCCGCCGTCTCGCCAAAGCTGCCGAGGCGCTCGATTGCCGGAGGAAACAAGGTTTCAAGTTCAAGTTTCTGACGGCAAGTGACACCATTCAGAGAGTGCTCGCTCAGGAAAAAGCTTTCGGTCAAAGCTCCGTTGGAACGTACAATCTGATGGCTATCGAACATGAAATGCGTGTAACGGACGATCCGCTGAGGGGCGAGCGAGATACCAGGCATACCGCAGAGGTGTTTTGCTGAAATCAGTACCTCGTCTGTTCCAAACAGCAGACCGGCACTTGGCGACCGCAGGTAAACCCGATGCTCTTGCGACAAGAGCAGTTTTTCTGAATTGCCGATGCTACCGGGCGCGAAGACGACGGGCGCAAACGGACCATGGCCACGAACACAGGTGCTCGCGACCCACGTCACCGGCATGTATCCTTGGTCAAGCGTCCAAACCAGCTGTCCTGGCCTCAGCGTTTCAACCAGTTGTTCACCATAAGGCGTCTGGACCGTCGCACCAGGGCCAAAACATGTTGCGAAGCTGGCATAGGTGCTGGTGCCTGTGTTGCTGCCACCAGTCTTGATATAGGATGTTCCCGGCTCAAGCGGGATGTCGGTCGAAAATCCCCAAACGTCCTGCGTGATGCCATTCTGCGAAAAAACAGTGATCGTTATCACTGGTCCCGTTGGGTTTCCGCCTGAATCAAGCGCTTGAACAAATATAAGAGATTCCGCTTCGACTGGCGTTCCGTTCGCAACAAGGCTGCCGCCATCCGTGATGATATGATCCGCGGCTTCATCATCATTGAAAAACAGGTTGTTGTCTTCAGGAATGGCGTCTGCGAATGCGCCAGCATCATCAAGTGTGATGGTCGTTCCGCCGCCACCGGAGAACGTAAAAATCGTTCCATCCGGCGTGTCGGAATTGTTGATGATGGGGTTCCCGACAATTGTCGCGTTCGAGCTGGAGTCGACAATGAGGCTCTCGTTGTCAATTGCGAAGAAACTGCGCGCTACCATTAATTCCCACCTGCCGCTGAATCGTTGCGACACTTTGGTATCGGGCAGCAGTGGCGAATCTTAGGCAAATAAGTGGTATGTTTCGGCCTTCAAAGAGAGGACGAGCATACCAAATAAAACACGCGACGCCTCATTGGAGTGGCGGATTTCAAACGTTTTAAGGCAGCCCGAACCAAACGGTATCTGATCACCGCCGGAGGCGTTCTTTGACATCCACCGTAGAATACTAGCAGCAGCGCAGCGATTTGACATTGACCTGCAGGCCGTGGCCCATTTTTCGCCTGTTTGGCAGGTCAATCAGGATACGGCTCAAACCATCAGATGCGTCAACCTCGGCACTGGCCGGCAAGATGATTCACGGCCTCTGCTAGATCAACTGAGCTTAGCCTGCCGGAGCCTTTGGTCTTGAATTCGAGGGACGCTCGTGGTCGTCCCCGGTGATTTTCGCTCTCCTGAACGAAAATCCCCACAAAACCGCCTGAATTGCTGCGGGCATGACGCAGGAATGCCTTGATGCGTGATACAAATGCCGCGACAAGCGACATCACGCCGCGATTTGCGCAAACAGCCTCTTTCGCCTGACTTTGCCCCACTCTATAAGGCTTGCACGCCGGCCGCAGAGTCGGACCCAGTAGCAGTTATTCGCATCAAGGCGCTCTCGTATGTCCATTTTTGACAAAATCCCCGGCCTGTTCACGTCGGACATGGCGATTGATCTTGGGACGGCAAACACACTTGTTTACGTCAAAGGACGTGGTGTGATCCTGTCGGAACCATCCGTCGTGGCCTATCACGTGAAAGACGGCGTCAAGAAAGTCCTCGCCGTGGGCGAAGATGCCAAGCTGATGCTGGGCCGCACGCCGGGCAGCATTGAAGCCATACGCCCGATGCGCGAGGGTGTGATTGCGGATTTCGATACTGCTGAGGCAATGATCAAGCACTTCATTCGGAAAGTGCACCGCCGCTCATCCTTCTCAAAACCCAAGATCATCGTCTGTGTGCCCCATGGTGCCACGCCGGTTGAGAAACGCGCCATTCGCCAGTCTGTGCTGTCCGCCGGCGCGCGCCGCGCGGGCCTGATTGCGGAACCCATCGCGGCGGCGATTGGGGCCGGCATGCCCATCACCGATCCGACCGGCAACATGGTTGTGGATATCGGCGGCGGAACCACGGAAGTGGCTGTTCTATCGCTGGGTGATATCGTTTATGCGCGCTCGATCCGTGTCGGTGGTGACCGCATGGATGAGGCCATTATCAACTACCTGCGCCGACAGCAGAACCTTCTGGTGGGCGAAAGCACGGCCGAGCGGATCAAGACCTCTATCGGCACCGCACGCATGCCTGACGATGGGCGTGGGACCTCGATGCAGATTCGTGGCCGCGACCTTCTGAACGGCGTGCCGAAGGAAACCGAGATCAGCCAGGCCCAGGTGGCTGAGGCGCTGGCCGAACCGGTCCAGCAGATTTGCGAGGCGGTGATGACCGCACTGGAAGCCACTCCGCCGGACCTGGCCGCAGATATTGTGGATCGCGGCGTGATGCTTACCGGTGGCGGTGCGCTCTTGGGGGATCTGGATCTGGCCCTGCGCGAGCAAACCGGTCTGGCCGTATCGATTGCCGATGACAGCCTGAACTGCGTGGCGTTGGGCACTGGCAAAGCGCTTGAATTTGAGAAGCAACTGCGCCACGCGATTGACTACGACAGCTGAAACGCCCACCCTCTGAGGGAAGGGGGTAGACTTGGCCCGCGACAGAGCACAAAACGGCGACTACACAGGCCCGATCAAACGGCTGTTTGTCGGTTTTTTGCTTTTGTGCCTCGTCGGGATTTTCCTTGTATGGCGCATCGACAGCCCGCGTGTTGAACGGTTTCGCGCGCAGGTGATCGATAAGGTCGTGCCCAGCTTTGACTGGGCGATGGCGCCCGTGACCGGTGCCGCGAATATTCTGCGCGATTTCCAGAGCTATCAACGGATTTACCAGCAGAACCAGGAATTGCGGCGCGAGTTGCAACAGATGAAAGCGTGGAAAGAGGCGGCGCTTCAACTGGAACAGGAAAACGCCCGGCTTCTCGATCTCAACAATGTGCAGCTCGACCCGCGTCTGACTTTCGTGACTGGCGTGGTGCTGGCCGATAGCGGCTCGCCCTTCCGGCAATCGGTCTTGATCAACGTGGGGGGACGTGACGGCATCGTCGATGGCTGGGCCACAATGGACGGGCTGGGCCTTGTCGGTCGGATTTCCGGCGTTGGCGACAACACGGCGCGCGTCATTTTGCTGACCGATACCTCAAGCCGTATTCCCGCAACGATCCAACCTTCGGGCCAGCAGGCTCTGATCATTGGCGACAACACTGCTGTTCCGCTGATCGATTTTCTTGAACTTCCGGAACAGGTTCGACCAGGCGACAGGGTTCTGACTTCGGGTGACGGTGGTGTCTTTCCCGCCGGTCTTCTGATCGGGCAGGTCGCTCAGGATCCCGGAGGGCGGCTTCGAGTCCGGCTGTCAGCGGATTACGAGCGCCTCGAATTTCTGCGGGTCCTGCGGAATTATGGCAATGAGCGGCTGTCGGAACCCGGTGAGTTAATAGGCCCGACCGAACCGGATTTGCCCCTGCAAGGCCCACCCGTCCCTGAACAGAGTTCGGAGGCGACCGATGGCTGAGAATGTGGTCGTTCATATGTGGGCCATGCGGGTGATTTACATCATCCTCGTTTTCCTAGTTATTTTCTTCCACCTTCTGCCGTTGCAGACCTTGCCGCTTGGCTGGGCCGGGCCGGATATCCTTCTGGCGCTCACTATCGCCTGGGTCTTGCGCAGACCAGAGTTTGTCCCGCCCTTGATGATCGCTTTGGTATTTTTGCTTTGTGACCTGATGTTCCATCGTCCGCCGGGCCTTTGGGCCGCACTGGTGTTGATCGGCTCCGAGACGTTGCGGGCGCGGCATATCGATCTGCGCGACCTGACATTTGCAATGGAATGGGTGTCGGTCACGACAACGCTTGTGACGATCACCTTGATCTACCGCGCGGTTCTGGCCGTTCTGGTCGTGGATCAGGCGCCTCTGGGGCTTAGCCTAATGCAGCTCGTCGCAACACTTATTGCCTATCCGGTGGTGGTTGTGGTCTCGCAAACCGTGTTTGGAGTGCGTAAACTGGCTCCAGGAGATATTGACGCCCTTGGAGGTCGGACATGAAACGCCCGACGCGGGACACCGCAGAGAGCCATAAGCTCATCACACGGCGCAGCCTCGTGGTGGGTGGCTCGATGGCGGCGTTCATGGGGCTGCTGGGCCTGCGCATGCGCTATCTGCAAGTCGAACAGGCAGACCAATTCCGTCTTCTGGCAGACGAAAACCGGATCAATATTCAGCTCATTCCGCCATCACGCGGGCGTATTTTCGACCGTGAAGGTCGGGTCGTCGCCGAGAACGTGCCGTCGTACCGGATCACGCTCATTCGCGAGCAAGTCGGCGATATGGAACTTGACGAGGTGATCGAGCGGCTCGGCCAGATCGTGACCCTTGATCCGAATGAAGTTGAAGAGGCACGCGCAGACTTGCGCAAGGTACGCGGCGATACGCCGGTCACGTTGGCAGATCGTGTCAGTTGGGAAGACATCAGCCGCGTCGCCGTCAACACCCCCGCCCTGCCAGGCGTGACACCCGAGGTGGGGCTGTCGCGCCACTATCCGCTGGGTCCGGACTACGCGCACCTGATCGGATATGTCGGCCCGGTCAGTGACCGCGACCTTGAAGAAATCGACGCGCCGGATGCCCTGTTGCTCATTCCACGTTTCCAGATCGGCAAGATCGGGCTTGAGTCGCAAAGGGAAGACACCCTTCGCGGCAAAGCAGGATCGAAGCGTGTTGAAGTGAATGCCGCTGGACGGGTCATGCGAGAACTTGATCGTGTCGAAGGAGAGGCAGGAGCCGACATACAGGTGACGCTCGACAACGCGCTTCAGTCCTATACCGCCGCACGTCTCGAAGGCGAAAGCGCGGCGGCGGTGGTCATGGATTGCGAGACGGGTGACCTGCTGGCCTGTGCTTCAGCACCGAGTTTTGATCCCAACCTTTTCGTTCGGGGCATCTCTGTTGCGAATTACAGGGCACTGCTCGACGACAAATACCGACCGCTGCCCAACAAGGCGATGCAGGGGGTTTATCCGCCAGGCTCTACCTTCAAGATGGTCACGGCACTGGCTGCGCTTGAAGCAGGCGTTGTTGACCCGAACGAGACGGTCTACTGCCCGGGACATCTCAGGGTATCCAACCGGCGCTTCCATTGCTGGAAGCGCGCGGGGCACGGCAATGTCGATTTGCATCGGAGTCTGCGGGAAAGCTGTGACGTCTATTACTACGAAATGGCTGTGCGGACCGGCATCGACAAAATCGCCGAGATGGCCAACAAGCTTGGCCTCGGCATTGAGCATGAGCTGCCGCTGACATCGGTCTCGGCCGGTCTTATTCCCACCAAACTCTGGAAAGAGACCAGCAAGAATGATGACTGGCGTGTCGGCGACAGCGTCAATGCCTCTATCGGGCAGGGGTTCGTCCTTGCGTCGCCCTTGCAACTTGCGGTGATGACCGCGCGGCTTGCAACCGGACGCTCGGTTTCGCCTCGACTTGTGAAATCCGTCGACGGTGTTGAACAACCCGTCAACCGGGGAGAACCTCTTGACATCAACGAAAACCTGCTGCGCGAAATCCGAGATGCGATGAATGCGGTCTCTAACAATCGACGCGGCACGGCCTATCGAAGCCGGATCATCGAGGATGCATTCCGAATGGCCGGCAAGACCGGGACAAGCCAGGTGCGCAACATCACGGCAGCGGAACGGGCGCGCGGCGTCTTTCGCAACGAAGACCTACCATGGGAGCGGCGGGATCACGCGCTTTACGTGAATTTTGCGCCTATTGAGGCACCCAAGATCGCGGTTTCGGTCATTGTTGAACATGGCGGCGGCGGCTCAAAAGCGGCGGCCCCCATCGCCCGCGATATCACGCTTCAGGCCCTTTACGGCGGCGAACCGCCTCTTGAGGCCTATCCTGCGGCAGATCGCGACCGTATCCGCGAACAGCAAGAACGCCTGCGCCGCGCCCGCCCGGTTGCCGATGACGGCAGCCGCGACAGGGCTTAGGGGTTCGCGATGAGCTATCTTGAATACTCCGTCAAATACACGCCCTCGGGCCTACAGAAGATCTTCTACCTGAACTGGCCGCTGATCATCTTGCTGACGGCGGTGGCCAGTATTGGCTTCCTGATGCTCTATTCAGTGTCTGGCGGATCTTTTTCGCCCTGGGCAGAGCCGCAGATGAAACGCTATGTGCTGGGTCTGACCGCGATGTTCATCGTTGCCATGATCCCGATCTGGTTCTGGCGCAACATGTCGGTACTGGCCTATATCGTCTCGATCCTCTTGCTTGTTGCGGTTGAACTTGTCGGCGTTGAAGGCAAAGGCGCACAGCGCTGGATTGATCTTGGGTTCATGCGCCTGCAACCCTCGGAATTGATGAAAGTCACGCTGGTGATGCTTTTGGCGGCCTATTACGATTGGCTGCCGCTGCAGAAAACGTCACGGCCCTTGTGGGTTATTCTGCCTGTGATCGTGATCCTCATCCCGGTGGCACTTGTTCTTAAACAACCCGATCTTGGGACATCCATTCTGCTGATTGCAGGCGGTGGGCTGATCATGTTCATGGCCGGTGTGCACTGGGCTTATTTCGCCGCAGTTATTGCCGGGGGCGTGGGTCTGATCACCGCCGTTTTCCAGAGCCGTGGGACGGACTGGCAGCTTCTCGCAGACTATCAGTTCCGCCGGATTGATACCTTTCTGGACCCGGCCACCGATCCGCTGGGGGCCGGGTATCACATTACGCAATCGAAGATCGCGCTTGGATCTGGCGGCTGGACCGGGCGGGGATTTATGCAAGGCACGCAGTCACGCCTCAACTTTCTGCCTGAGAAACACACCGACTTCATCTTCACCACACTGGCCGAAGAGTTCGGTTTTGTCGGGGCCTTTTCGCTTCTGATCCTTTACGCGCTCATCATCATCTTTTGCGTCGTTTCCGCGCTGACCAACCGTGATCGGTTCTCTTCTCTGCTGATCCTTGGGATTGCCGCGACATTCTTCCTATTCTTTGCGGTCAACATGTCGATGGTCATGGGGCTTGCGCCGGTCGTGGGCGTGCCCTTGCCACTGGTAAGCTATGGCGGATCTGCCATGCTTATCCTGATGATTGGCTTCGGCCTTGTGCAAAGCGCGCACGTGCATCGTCCGAGATAAGCCATGAGCATCAACGTTCTTTTTGCCGCCAAGGCCGAACGATGGGCCACATATGAGCCAACCCTGAAACAGGCCTTCGACGAGGCCGGCCTCGATGCAAACCTGCGAACCCAAATGCCGCCCGAAGAGGTTGACTATATCGTATATGCCCCGAACAGCGATCTGCAGGATTTCAGACCCTACACAAGTACCAAGGCCGTTCTTGGGTTATGGGCCGGCGTCGAGGACGTGGTCGGCAACAAGACCCTGACACAGCCTTTCGCGCGCATGGTCGATGACGGTCTGACACGTGGGATGGTGGAATGGGTAACAGGCCACGTTCTGCGTCATCATCTCGGGATGGACACGCATATACTGGGTCAGGACGGGTTATGGCGCGATCATGTACCACCGCTTGCGACGGACCGACCTGTAACAATCCTTGGTCTCGGTGCGTTGGGGCAGGCTTGTGCAGAGGCTCTGGCATCTTTGGGCTTTCCAGTCACCGGCTGGTCGCGCAGTCCGAAGGCCGTCACAGACATCACTTGTCTTTCAGGCCAATCCGGACTGGCCGAGGCGGTCAGCGGCGCACAAATCGTTGTTCTCCTGCTGCCACTGACAAAGGATACGGAAAACACACTCAATGCCGAAACACTTTCGCTGCTTGCAGAGGGCGCGGTTGTCATCAACCCGGGTCGTGGCCCCTTGATCGACGATGAAGCACTCCTTTCAGCACTTGAGAGCGGCCAAGTGGGCCATGCGACATTGGATGTTTTTCGGATCGAACCTTTGCCAAAGGGCCATCCCTATTGGGCCCATCCCAACGTTACAGTCACACCGCATATCGCATCGGAGACGCGGCCCTTGTCCGCCTCACGCGTGATCGCTGAAAATATCCGAAGAGGCGAGGCCGGAGAGCCCTTTATCAATCTGGTCGACCGCAGCCTTGGCTATTAATCAGGTTTTGAAGGCCATGCCGAAGGCCCTCTCGATCCCAGACTTCGCCAGTGCCCTAACGCAGCTTCGGCGGGGACTTGGGATCCATCCCGGGTTCTGCTCCGGGCTGCGCAGCCATAGCCGGTTCGGGCAGATCGAACCTTAGCCCGACCAAAGCCATCCGGGCACAGATCTGATCGGCGGCTCGGAAAAACCCGACATCAAGCGACGCTGCCTCCAGTTCAGAAAACTGCAAAACCTCGGAGACAGCCCGCGCCAATGCCTCTTCGGCGCTTGGCGCGGCATCCACAAAGCCCAATAAATGCCCCCGGGCACCGTTTGCATAGCTCACGCCAACCAGATAGGCGCTTTGGGCCAAGCCCTCGGCGGCGGCCAGCCGAGCATCAAGCGCCGTTACAAGCGTATCCGGCAGCCCGGTTGGAGCAAAGATTTCCTCTGGCTGCGCTTCGATCTCCTGCGGTGCCTCGCCAAGGGTTTCGACAAGCCAGGCCATGGCCTCGGGCGGCAGCAACAAGGCCGACGGCCCTACCTCAAGGTTCAAGCCAAGGCCCAGCCCCGCCTCGGCCAGCATCTCGGCCACAGCGCGCCCAGAAAGGGCGACGTAATGAGCTTCCTTGCCTGCAAAAGAGGCCAGTCTTTCCTCCGTATCAAAGGCTAAGACAAAGGCCTGCCCTTCGACCGAAAAGGCTTGCGGGACAATCTGATCACCCGTCGCCTCGCCTTCCAGCAAAAGAAACAGCTCCGCGGCCGTGAGCAGTTCATAAAATCGCAGACGTTCACTCTCACCGCCATTTTCCATGGCGGCATGAGCCTTGTCCAAATGGGTTTCATCCTGCATCCATCACCTCAGCCACCCTCGCGCGCAAGACCGGAAGCAGCTCCGTCTCAAACCAAGGGTGTTTCTTTAGCCACCCGGTATTGCGCCAGGACGGGTGGGGCAAGGGAAAGCGTTGCGGCGCATGCGCGCGCCAGTCCGCGACCGTGTCCGTCACCGGTGTTTTGACACCCATATGATACTTCTGTGCATAGCCCCCGACAAAGAGTGACAGTTCGATTTTCGGCAAGGCCTTAATCACCGCGTCGTGCCATGTCTGGCCACAGATCTTCGGCGGCGGCAGGTCTGATCCCTTAGCGTCATAGCCGGGGAAGCAAAACGCCATAGGCACAATCGCCACGCGGGATTTGTCGTAAAACGCATCCCGATCCAGGCCCAGCCAATCCCGCAGCCGGTCGCCAGAGGGATCATCAAACGGCACGCCAGACTGGTGCACCCGCATCCCTGGGGCTTGCCCTGCTATTAACAATCGCGCCTCGGGCCGGAACCAGGCGACAGGGCGTGGCGCGTGGGCGGTGTGCGTCGCGACAAACCGGTCCCTGCAAAGCCGACAGGCAGTAATATCCTCAACCAGCGACACCGATTCAGGCCAACGTGACACTTGCGGCACGCATGCCGTCATTCGCTGCGACCAGCGAACCGTCAAGATCAATCGCGCGGCACAGATCCTGCCTGACGGTGACCGCATAGCCCAGCTTCGCGGCATCCACCGCCGAGAAATTGACGCAGAAATCCGTGGCCAGCCCGACCATCGTCAGATCGGTGATGCCACGAGTTTGCAAATAGCCGTGCAGCCCGGTCGGGGTTTCATGGTCATTCTCGAAAAAGGCCGAATAGCTGTCGATCATCGGGTTGTATCCCTTGCGCACAATCATATCGGCATGCGTGGTGTTCAGCTTGGGGTGAAACGCGGCGCCATCGCTACCCTGAACACAATGATCCGGCCAAAGCACCTGAGGACCATAAGGCATATCGATCATCTCAAACGGCGCCTTGCCATCGTGGCTCGTCGCGAAAGAGGAATGGCCGACCGGGTGCCAGTCCTGTGTCAGGATCACGGCGCCTGCGTCCGCCATCAATGCATTGATCCCTGGAATGATCACATCGCCTTCCGCCACAGCCAACGCGCCGCCGGGGCAAAAATCGTTTTGCACATCAATCACGATCAGACCGTGGGTCATGGGTGTGTCCTTCCGTTTTGCATGGCGCGGCGCGCCGAAGTGACTGCAATCCTGCCCTCTTGCTCTGGGACGGGCAAGCGCTTAGATCATCGGCCCATGTACACCATTGCCGCGCTTTATCACTTTACCCGGTTTGAGGAACCTGGCGAAATTCAGGGGCCCTTGCTTGCGCTTTGCGAGGCTCAGAAGATCTCGGGCTCGCTACTGCTGGCGCGCGAGGGGATCAATGGCACAATCGCTGGACCACGAACAGGCATCGATACAGTCCTAAACCATATCCGTGCCCTGCCCGGCTGTGCCGATCTGGACTGGAAGGAAAGCACCAGCGCCACGCAGCCCTTTCGCCGTTTGAAAGTTCGGCTCAAGGCCGAGATTGTGACGATGGGCCAGCCCGATGTCGATCCGCGCGCGCGCGTCGGGCATTACGTTGAGGCATCCGAATGGAATTCGCTGATCCAAAGCCCCGATGTGGTAGTGATCGACACGCGCAACGACTACGAGGTCGCCATTGGCACTTTCGAGGGTGCCGTGGATCCGAAAACTGAGTCCTTTCGCGACTTCCCTGCATGGTGGGAGGCCAACAAGGACCGCTTCCAAAACAAGCAAATCGCGATGTTCTGCACCGGTGGTATCCGCTGCGAAAAATCCACCAATTACCTGCTGGGACAGGGCGTTGAGGATGTCTATCACCTCAAAGGTGGTATCCTGAAATACCTTGAAGAGGTGCCCGAGGAAGACAGCACCTGGCACGGCAGTTGTTTTGTCTTTGACGGACGCGTTTCGGTGGATCATGGCCTTCGCGAAGGGCCACATCTGCTATGTCATGCCTGCCGCAGGCCTATTCTGCCTGCCGATACCTGCCGCCCGGAATACGAAGATGGCGTGTCGTGCCACCTTTGCGCGCAGGAAACATCGGAGGACGCCAAGAACCGGTTTCGCGAGCGTCAAAAACAGATGGCCCTGTCCGAGGCCCGTGGTGAGCGGCATATCAAGATCGTGCATGAGGACTAGGCGCGCACGATGTGGCACGGTAAGGCTACGGGAAATGACCCAGAAAGACAGATCATGAGCACGCAAAGCCCCTCTGACATCGCACGACAGGTGCTCGAGACCGAATCTGCGGCGCTGCAGCAGATGCGCGACGCGCTGCCCGAAAGCTTTGATGCGGTGGCGCAGTTGTTGCTCAACACTAAAGGCCGCGTGGTTGTCACGGGCATGGGCAAATCGGGCCATGTGGCGGCCAAGATTGCCGCGACCTTGGCCAGTACCGGCACACCGGCCCAGCATGTGCATCCCGGCGAAGCAAGCCACGGCGATCTTGGCATGGTCACGCAGCAGGATGTGGTGATTGTCATCTCGAACAACGGCGAAAACCGCGAGCTTGCCGACATCATCGGCCATTGCGCGCGCTTTGCCATTCCCATGGTAGCCATCACTAAGAAACCCGGCAGCACGCTTGGCACGCAGGCTAATCTTGTTCTGCAAATGCCCAACGCACCCGAGGCTTGTGGCATCGGCATGGCACCCACAACATCAACCACCTGTGCGATGGCCATGGGCGATGCGCTGGCCGTGGCGCTGATGAAGCTGCGCGGATTTGAGAAGGAAAACTTTCTCGCCTTTCATCCTGGCGGCACGCTGGGTGCGCAGCTCTTGAAGGTCTCTGCCGTGATGCATAGCGGGGATGAACTGCCCGTGGTGAGCCCAGAGACGTCGATGGGTGACACGCTTCTGGAAATGACCGCCAAGGGGTTTGGCGTGGCTGCCGTTGTGGAGGATGACAAGCTCGCGGGCGTCATTACCGATGGTGACTTGCGGCGCAATATGGATGACCTGATGGCGCGCAAGGCGGGTGAAGTGGCCACGCCCAACCCGCTGACCACTGCGCCTGACACGCTTTTGGTCGAGGCGTTGGGTGTGATGAACGCGAAAAAACGCACAGTTTTGCTTGTGGTAGACGACGCAGGCGCGCTGTGCGGTCTGGTCCATATCCACGATGCGCTGCGCGCCGGTGTGGCGTAGGAAAATTCGCAGAATTTTCAATTGCGATTTTCCTGCGAGAAATCGATTGGGTATTTTTGACAAGAATGAAGCAGGAGGGCGTTAACCCGCTACCTCGTCAAGTGCTGTGCGCAGAAGGTCCCATTTGTCATCCAGCGGATAATGGTGGTTGCCGATGAAAAGACCGTTCTGGTCGATGTCATTGGCATGGCGCAAATCCCCGTGGATCAAGTGATCCATATGCTTGGTGACCACTTCGTTCTTGGCAAAATTCCCGGCCACAATCGGCCTGCAATCCACCTTTTGGCGCCCCAGTGCCGCGATCAGATCAGCCCGCGAAAACCCCGCATCGGGCTGCACGACCATGGAAAACCCGAACCAGCTGCTTTCGCCGATCTCGCGCTGAATGCGGAGTTGCGGGTAGCCCTGCATCAGTGCCTTGAACGCCTCGGCATTCTTGCGCCGCTCTGAGACAATCATCGGCAGTTTGGCAATCTGCTCTTGCCCGATCGCACCGCTCATCTCAAGCGGGCGCAGGTTGTAGCCCGGTAGAACGAATTTGAAGCTCTCGTCAAACGGATCATCCGATTTCTCACCGGTGACATGGTTGAATTTCGGCAAATGCCGTGTCCAGCCATGGCTGCGCACCGAGAGCATGATATGGTGAAGCTCTTCGTCGTCGGTGACGACAAGACCGCCTTCCATTGTCGCAATATGATGCGAGAAAAAAGACGAATAGCTGCCTGCGGTGCCAAACGTACCAGCCTGACGGCCCTGATAGGTGGCCCCAAGGCTTTCGCAATTGTCCTCGATTATCAGGATATCGCGGTCGCCAATGATGGCGCCGATCCGGTCAAACGCATTTGGATTGCCCAAAAGGTTCACCACCATGATCGCGCGTGTCTCATCGGTGATAGCATCGGCCAGCGCGTCGAGATCGTAATTCAGCGTATCGGGGTCGATATCGACGAATTTCTGCCGCAGGCCGTATTGGTGCAGTGGGTAATAGGTGGTCGACCAGCTCACCGCCGGCACAAGCACCTCGGCCCCCTCGGGCAATGCATGCTTGGAGTGATAGCGCAGCGCCGCCACGATGATCAGGTTTGCGGACGACCCGGAATTGACCATCACTGCATGGGACGATCCCATAGCCTTGGCGAATTGATCTTCGAATTTGGCCACTTCCGCGCCCATCGAGAACATGCCGGATTGCACAACACGCTCAATGGCGGCGTATTCCCTTTCGTCCCAGCTTGTGGTGGCCAGTGGGAAGCCTGTGTCTTCGCTCATGCTGCACCCCGCTCCAAAAGATCCTGAAAATGCGCGTAGGTTTGCGCGATGCCATCGGCCAGCGATGTACTGGGAGACCAGCCAAAGGCGGTTTGTGCACTCACATCGAGCAGTTTCTGCTTCATGCCGGTGGGCCGGGAAAGATCATGTGTGAACTCGCCCCCCCAACCGATCACCTTTGCGGCCTCGGCATAATATTCATTGATCGAATAATCGTATCCAAGCCCGATATTCATCGTCTGCGGCAGGCTGTCAAAACCGGCTACCGCCGCCCAGACGCCATCAGCAAGATCGTCGGAGAACATGAACTCGCGCCGGGCACTGCCATCGCCCCATATTTCGACCGTTTCCGCATCAGACTGCTTTGCCTCATGCAGTTTGCGAATGATTGCAGGCACGAGATGCGACACTTTGGGATCAAACTTGTCATGCAGCCCGTATAGATTGCAGGGAATAAGCGTCTTGTAAGACAGCGCATCAGAGCCTTGGTCGACAAAGTCGCACAGCCGTGCCACCGCCAGTTTGGCCAGCCCATAGCCTTCGTTCGTGGGTTCAAGCTCACCCTTGCCCAAACTGTCCTCGTGCAGCGGGTTCGGCGCGTTATGCGGGTACATGCAGGACGATCCAAGGTTCAACAGTTTTGGCACAGCCGCCGTTCGCGCCGCCAGAACCGTGTTGAACCCCATATCCATATTGTCGGCCAGAAACGCAGCCGGATTGGCCATATTGGCCTGAATGCCGCCGACGCGACCCGCTGAATGGATCACCAGATCCGGTGCCTCGGACGTAACTACAGCCGTCACCGCGTCGCGGTTGGTCAGGTCTAAATCAGCGCTCGTGGGGGCAACAATGGTATGCGCGGCGGCCCCGGCATGGTCCTGGATGGCCCGGCCCACCATGCCGCGCCCGCCTGTCAGGAAAACCTTCATGCGCGGGGCAACCCGGCTTTGGCTTCCTCCAGATCACTGAGCGCCATTTCCTCGACCAATGTCTCGAACGGGGTTTCCGGCACCCAGCCCAGTTTCTGCCGCGCCTTGCTGGCATCGCCGAGCAGCGTTTCAACCTCGGCCGGGCGGAAATATTGTGGGTCCACCCGAACGATCACGCGGCCGGTCTCATCGCGGCCGACCTCGTCCACACCTTCGCCTTCAAAGGTGATGCTCATTCCCAGAACCTCGGCCGCGCGGCTGACAAATTCGCGCACGGAATATTGCTGACCCGTCGCGATGACGTAATCCTCGGGCGTGTCCTGCTGCAGCATGAGCCACATCATTTTCACATAGTCTCGCGCATGGCCCCAATCGCGCTTGGCATCCATGTTCCCTAGCCGCAACTCGTCCTGCGTTCCCAACTTTATCCGCGCCAATGCGCGGGTGATCTTGCGGGTCACGAAGGTTTCGCCGCGAATGGGGCTTTCGTGGTTAAAGAGGATTCCGTTGCAGGCATAAATACCATAGGCTTCGCGGTAATTCACCGTGATCCAATAGGCATAAAGCTTGGCCACCGCATAGGGGCTACGCGGATAAAACGGCGTGGTTTCGCGCTGTGGTGTTTCCTGCACCAGACCGTAAAGCTCTGACGTAGAGGCTTGATAGAAACGCGTTTTGTCGCCCATCCCCAAAAACCGGATCGCCTCGAGCAGGCGCAACGCACCCATAGCATCGGAATTCGCCGTATATTCCGGCTCTTCAAAGCTGACCGCCACATGGGATTGTGCCGCCAGATTATAGACCTCATCGGGCTGCACGGTCTGCAGAATGCGCGTCAGCGAGGAACTGTCGGTCATATCACCGTGATGCAGCTGAAATTGGCCTGTCCTTCCAGGCTCTCCCTCAAACAGGTGGTCAATTCGGGCCGTGTTAAAGAGCGATGTGCGCCTCTTGATACCGTGCACCTCATAGCCCTGATCCAGCAGATATTCAGACAAATACGCGCCGTCCTGCCCCGTGACGCCCGTTATCAATGCTTTTTTCATGGGCCGTGCCCTCGTGTTCTTTGCTTTGTCATCCGATACTGGTTTAGGCCGCAAATGAACAGGGGGCCATACAAAAAGGCCGCAGCAAAGCCACGGCCTTTTTGCACATGGGACGAAGGCTTCAGGCCATGACTTCGCTTGCCTCGGGTTTGTGCAGCCCAACGACAAAAAGCACGGTCACACCCAAAACCAAATAGTACCAGAATTCGATACCGACAAAGCCAAGGGCGAAGGGGGCTGCGGCAAAGACAACACCAACGGCGCCATCAACAGCAAGATGCAATTTGTACGGCAGCACACGGATCAGGCCTAAGTGGTGGTCAGTCAAAACAGTCAGGAGCAGCGCCGCGGCGCCTGTGGCAACGGACAGCCAAAAGGCCAGAATGTTGCCTTCGCCTAGACCCAGCAGAAACGGCATAACAAGCAAGCCAAGGGCAACGGGATAGTCGAGATAGGCGTGAATGGTTTTCGTGACAAAGCGCGGTAGCATGATTTTCATTTCCTTTCGTTTGACGTGCGTTCAGGCACCGATAGAAATGAAATAGAGGCTGAAACATGGTCAAGCCATGCGCATAAATTCAGATTAATGTGCAGATCGTTCAATTCACCGAATGATCTGCAATTACCTGTTTCCTGAAGGCCGCTGGGGTCAGGTCGGTTGCTTTTTTGAACGCGCGCGAGAACGCAGAATCAGAGGCGTAGCCTGCGCTTTCTGCCACCTCGCCGAGGGTTTTTGATCCATCAATCAAGTGCTTCTTGGCAATCTCCAGCCGCCAACTTGTGGCGTACTCCATTGGCGTCATATCCATACTCTTTTGGAAGGCGACAGCAAAACTTGTGCGGGACATGCCGGCCGTTTCTGCCAGCTTTGCAACCGTCCAGGGTTCTGTCGGCGCCTTGTGAAAAGCATCCAGTGCCCGCCGCAGGTTGGTGTCTGAAAAGGCGCTCAAACCCCATTCTGCAGACGCGTCGCTTTCCATAAAGCTTCGGACAGCCTGGGCCAAGATTACTTCTGACATCTTCAATGCAATCAGATCCCCGCCCATACGGTTGCCGCCCGCTTCTTCCCCGATCAGGCGCAACGTGGCTTCCATCCATTTTCCCGCGTCTTCACCATAGTTTTGGATGTGAATGCACTGCGGCAACCGCTCCATCAGAATGTGACGCGTGTTCGGAACAAAGGAAAAATGCCCGCAGATCAGCTGTGTCTCGCTATGGGGTTCGCCGCCGCCATAGACAAGCACGCCAGACCCGTCATAGCCGGATTTTTCAAGCACAACATCAAGCGGCATGATTGTGCGCTCCGGTTCATGACCACAGTAGAGGCTATGTGCGGCACCATGCGGGATGATGACCAGATCACCCTGTGACATTGTCACCGGCGCGTCTTTACCCTCAACGGCCAGTACGCACTGACCGCGATGAACAAAGTGAAACCGCGCAACGTTTTCATACGCGGGCACCGCAACACCCCAAGGCTTGGTAAAGGAAGTGCGGAAATACAATGTCCCGCGCATGGACAGGTTTGTGAGTATATCGCTAAGCAGATCAAGCATGGTCTTTACTTATACAAATCGTCGAACTTGTACAGGCGACCGTACGATCTGCACAGATAAGTGAACGATTTGAAGCACAGCGGTCAAAACCCACCGATCGCGGATACAGCAAGTGATCAAGAGCCCCTTGTACTGCTATCGACCCTGCACTACCGGCAAGGTCCTGTAGCATCAAATACACCGCCCTCCATCGACCTCCATGCAGACGCCAGTGATCATGCTGGCCTCGTCGCTGCACAGGAAGGCTGCGGCATTGCCCATGTCCTGCGGTGTGGAAAACCGGCCAAGCGGTATCGTCGACAGGAATTTTTCGCGCATCTCGGGCGTGTCTTCCCCCATGAAACTGGCCAAGAGCGGCGTCTCACCCGCCACGGGGTTCAGCGCGTTCACCCGGATGCCGGACGGCGCCAACTCCACCGCCAATGCACGGGTGGCTGTGATCATCCAGCCTTTGGAGGCGTTGTACCAATTCAACTTCGGCCGCGGGCTGACACCGGCTGTGGACGCCACATTGAGCACCACACCAGAGCCGCGTTCTTTCATTGATGGCACAAACGTGCGTGCCGACAGATAAACCGATTTGCAATTGACCGCGAAGACGCGGTCGAAATCTTCTTCGGTGACATATTCCGCTGCTTGCGGTAGATGCGTGATGCCTGCGTTGTTGACAACGACATCCGGCACGCCAAACGTCTTGCCCGCCGCCTGCGCCAAGGCCTGCATGCTGGCCCCGTCCGAGACATCCACAGGACAGGCCGCCGCACCAAGTTCGGACGCCAACGCCATCGCAGCCGGAGCGTTAATATCGGCGATCATCACCTGTGCTCCTTCGGCCAGAAACTTACGTACAATGCCCTCGCCAAAGCCGCTTGCTCCGCCGGTCACAATTGCAGTTTTTCCCTCCAGACGCATGGCTTCCCTCTCATTCAGACACGTCACGCACGACCTTAGGTTTTTCGCAGAAAAATCTCAAACCGGGCGCGGCACAGCCCATTCTACGTCCTTGATCCCGGCCAGTCGCGCAAAGCGTGCCAGCTCGCGCTCAAGCTTGCCAAGCCGTGTAGCCGTCCACTTAACGCGCGGCTCGGGCCAGAACCCGCTCACACGCATCCACCCTTTGGCCCGGTCCGCCTTCAGCTCAAGCCGCCCGACAAAACGCTCACCCTCCAACAGCGGGTAGACGTAGTAGCCCCAGCGCCGCTTGGATTGTGGCACGAACATCTCGTTGCGGTAGTCAAACCCAAAAAGCCGCTCAAGCCGATTACGGTCGCGGATTGCGGGGTCAAACGGGTTGAGAAGCCGCAGATGCGACGACACTGCTTCGGATCGCTCCAGCCGGACCTCAATGTCATCCGCGCCCCACATTTCGCGCCAGATGCCGTCAGCGCCCTGTACCAAGAGCGGCACCAGATTGCGCCGCCCAAGCCACGCTCTGGCCTCTGGCGCGCTCATTGCTTCCCAAAACCGCTGCACCTCGCCGATGGTGGCCATGCCCAGCCGGTCCAGCGCCTGATCGCAAAGCCAGCCCGCCGCCAGCTCTTCGCCTGGGCACTGGCACAGTTCAGACGGAAAAACGCGTTCTCCAAGGTCATAGAATTTCACAAAATTCTCGCGGTGACAGGTGGCCAAATCTCCGGCATACCACATCTGATCGAGCGCTTTTTTATGCGGTGGTCGGGCCCACATTTCCCGGGTTTCGGCTTTGGTATCAAACGCATGTGTCGAAAGCGGGCCTTCTTGCGCAATGCGCTCTCGGATGCGACGCACTTCATCCTGCTCCAACCCCGTCTTGTACCAGTCGCTGTTCGCAACCTTGGCCCCCAGCCGCCGGAACTGCCGCTGCCAATAGGGCAAAACCTCCATCGGAATAAGCGATGCATCATGGGTGAAATGCTCAAACAGATCGCGCTTTTTCAGCAACGGCCATAACTGCTTTTCGCTGTAGTTGCGATTGCGTGACCACAGGATGTGGTGATGCGCGCGTGTCACGTTGCGGATTGTGTCGATCTGGACAAACCCGAGCCGCCTAATGATCGCCATAACATCGACGGGGCCGCTTGGGTTGCTTGCCAGATCATTCGCATGCAGCCAAAGCCGTCGCGCCGAGCGGTTTGCAATCTTCAAAGGTGAGGTCACGGAAGGCTCATGTAAATCAGCGTCTCGCGCAGCTCGCGCCCTTCCAGCTCCATCACGGTTTCCATGAAAAGACGACCAATCTGGCAGGCTTGTCTGTTTCCTGCGCGGTCGAGATTGCCAACCGCCGACAGAAGCGCGCGTGAATTGTCGGCTTGCTCGATCTTCTGGGCCAGCCGGGCATTCACCCTGTCTTCTATCTCTGCCTGCTTCGCGGCGCTCAGACCAACTGGCTTGCGTGTCGCCCCAAAACGGGCCGCCTTGGCCTGAACGCGATAATACTCTTTCAAAGAGTCAAAAGAGAACCCGGCAGCCATCCGCGTCACAAGCTCCGAAAATTTTGCCGGCGGAAGACGATCTCGCACTGCGCGGCCGCAAGTCCGTTCCGGCAAGGATTGCAGCATGATCTGTTCAACCCGGTAGTAGTACCGCAATTCCCGTGTGCTGAGGTGCCCGAGGCCTCGCCTGATAAGGCCGATCACCAGACCCGGTTCTGTCGGATCGACACTTTGCGGCGACTGATAGGCTGCGATCAACCGATCCGCCAGGTATCCTGCCAGAACCGGATCTTGATACAAAAGCCCTGCCTGCTTCACTGCAAGATCAAGCTTTTTCCCGGTATAACCAAGCGCCTGATACTCCTGTCGGATAAGGCCGAAATCCGGCAATTCGCCCAGCAGACGGATCACGTCGGCCCGGCTCGCCTGCAGATCGGCTGGCTGCGGCAATGCCGGCGTCACAAAGACAAGCATAAACCACGTGAAAAGGGCGAAAAGGCGCAAGAAGGACTCCTGTCGAGAACAGCCGGATCCCCGGCTACTTTTCCACCGTAGAGGTTTTGGCGCGATTCGAAAGGCACCGGAGAGTGCGGATGCCCGGAGAATTGCGCGCAAACGGCCACAATGCCGTGAGCACGACGAATTCCTTGCGTAGCTTCGCAGATTTTGGGGATTTTCAGAGATATCGCGCGGTGCCGCACCGTTCCCGCCTGCCTGTGGATTTACGCAAGTGAAGCTGCTAAGCCGAATGGCATCGAAGATCGCGCCAAGAGGCTTCCCATGAGTGCCACAGCCCGCCAGACCGCCCCAATGCCGGATGATATCCGCGCGATGAAAGGCGGCGCACCCATCGTCTCACTCACGGCCTATACAACACCCATGGCCGAGCTGATGGACGCCCATTGTGATTTTGTGCTGGTGGGCGACAGCGTCGGGATGGTGCTGCATGGTATGCCCAACACGCTTGGCGTGACGATGGACATGATGATCATGCATGGTCAGGCAGTCGCGCGCGGGTTGAAAACCGCCATGCTGGTAGTGGACATGCCATTTGGTTCTTACGAGGAAAGCCCGGCACAAGCCTTTGCCAATGCCGCCACGATCATGGCTGAAACCGGTGCCGCGGCGGTCAAGCTTGAAGGCGGTGTTGCCATGGGCGAGACTATCCGCTTTCTGGTGGATCGCGGTGTGCCCGTGATGGCGCATATCGGCCTGACACCGCAATCCATCAACACGCTGGGCGGTTACAAGGTCCAAGGTCGTGATGAAAGCGCCGAACAGGTCATGGCCGATGCCCGCGCCGTGGCCGAAGCAGGCGCCTTTTCCGTTGTTCTGGAAAAACTGCCCGCAACATTGTCGGACCGGATCACCGCAGAGATCCCTATTCCCACCATCGGGATCGGTGCATCCGCCGGGTGCGATGGCCAGATCCTTGTGCATTACGACATGCTCGGGCTTTTCACGGCGTTCAAACCGAAATTCGTCAAACGCTACGCGCATCTGGGCGAAGATGCCGAAAAGGCGATTGCGGAATATGCCAAAGAGGTGCGTGCGCGCGATTTTCCGGCCAAAGAACACCTGTTTGCCGACAAGGCCCCGGCCAAGGGTAAATCCAAATGACAGCGCCGATCCTGCGCAAGCTGGATGACCTGCGCGAAATGACCAATGGATGGCGCATGTCCGGCGAAAGCATCGGCGTTGTGCCGACAATGGGCGCCTTGCACGATGGGCATCTGTCGCTTGTGGCCGCTGCCAAAAAGACCTGCAATCGGGTGATCGTGACGATCTTTGTGAACCCCAAACAGTTCAACAACCCCGAAGACCTGAAGAACTACCCGCGCACCGAAGAAGAAGACGCGCGCAAGCTGGAACGCTTTACGGTTGATGCGCTATGGGTACCAGATGGCGATCAAATGTATCCCGACGGATTTGCCACGACGGTGTCTGTCGCGGGCCTCACGGATGTAATGGATGGCGCTTACCGGCCTGGCCATTTCGATGGTGTGGCCACGGTGGTGACCAAACTTTTCACCCAAACCTCGGCTTCAGATGCGTTTTTCGGCGAAAAGGACTTCCAGCAACTCCTAGTGGTACGTCGCATGGCCGCTGATCTGGATCTGCCCATCACCGTGCATGGCTGCCCCACGATCCGCGACATCGACGGGCTTGCGCTCAGCTCTCGCAACCTGCTCCTGAGTGACCGCGCGCGAACGCTCGCCCCGCGCCTTTTCGAAGAACTGGAAGGCATCGCCGAGGGATTGAGCAAGGGCGAGGCTGTCACCACGCTTCAGGAAAAAGCCAAAGACCGGCTTCTTAAAACCGGTTTCACGGAAATTGACTATATCGACCTGCGCGCCCAGTCCGACCTGTCTCTGGTGGAAGACACGTCAAAACCCGCGCGTCTTTTCGCCGCGGCCTATCTCGCCGGTGTGCGCCTTATCGACAACATCGCGGTCTGATCAGGAAACATTCTTTTCAGAACCTCCGGTGGCCTGTCACGCAGTATGGCGGCGGATGACAAAGCCCTCGCCCGAGGTTGGCACCGTGATATGCCGCGACACCAGTTGAAACTGTGCTTCGGTCGTACGAAAGGGATGATCGCCACGCGCGTTGCGATTTCTGAGCCGGTCCAGACACACCGGGTCAGGCACATCCATCATGTGCAGCACATGTCGCGCGCGTGTACTGTGAAGAATAGCGCGCATCCACTGTCTGGTCTCCAGGGTATTTGCGGGCGCATCCAGAACCACCGAAACCCCGGCGTTCAAAATATCAGAGACATGCGGGCCCAACACTGACCGCAAAGCAGCGCTACACCGAACATAGTCGGCGACCGTACCCATCTGCTCGGAAAAAAGACAGTGCAGCCATGCGTCTTCGGAAATCAAGACGGCGGAGTCTTCTTTTGCCAACCGCACCGCCAAAGTGGATTTTCCCGACGCTATTTGGCCCCAAAGCAGATGCAAAACCGGCAGGTCGTTGTCTTCAGAAGTCACCTCTCTTTTCCCAGCAACTCAATAAGCGCCAGCGCCATCACCTGCGCGCTCTCAATCATGTCATCGATACCCACATACTCGTCGGGCTTATGCGCCAGATCGAGGATGCCCGGCCCATAGGCGATGCAATTCTTTAACCGCCCGATCCGGTCAATATGCTTTTGGTCATAGGTACCGGGGCTGACGACGTAATCGGCCTCCTTGCCAAAGACATCGCGCACCGCCCCGGCCACCGCGCCCACCACTGGCGCGTCACGTTCCGTCATCGTTGGCAAGACGCTGTGAATTCCCCGAATGTCATACTCAAAGCCGGGGCGCGTTTCGCGCACACGCTCCAGCACGTCACGCACTTCCTGCTCGACCTCTTCAATGTCCTCTTCAATGAGAAACCGACGGTCGATCACCATCCGGCAGCGATCCGGCACGCATGGGCTGGGCAGACCGGTGTAGCCCTCCTCCTGTTCCGGCTCACCGCCATGGATGGAGTTGATGTTCAGCGTGGATTGCTTGGCCCCTTCCGGGACCACCGGCATATCGGTACGCTTCTGCGCCAGAGCGGGGAAAAGGCTCTCTTCCATTTCCGCCACCACAGCCCCCATGTGGCGCACCGCGCAATCGCCCAAGAATGGCATCGAGCCGTGGGCAATCTCGCCCTTGGTCTCAATCTCGGCCCACCAGACGCCACGGTGGCCAAGGCAAATCCGGTCCTTGTTCAAAGGCTCCGGGATGATCACATGCTGCACGCGATCCGGATTGAAATACCCTTTCTCGGCCAGATAGGCGACGCCGCCGAACCCACCGGATTCCTCATCTGCCGTGCCGCTGATCTCGATGGCACCGGCATAATCGGGACAAATCTCTATGAAGGCTTCCGCCGCGATAATGCTCGCCGCCAGCCCGCCCTTCATGTCACAGGCCCCACGCCCGTAAATTTTGCCGTCTTTTACCTCGCCTCCGAAGGGATCGGTGGTCCAGCCATGGCCCACCTCCACCACATCGATGTGGCTGTTGAAATGCACACAGGGTCCCGGCGTCGCACCCTCACGCCGCGCCACAATGTTCCAGCGCGGATGCGCGTCGCTGTCGCCGATGGCCCCTTCGGCGCGAACAAGCTTGGTATGAAACCCGGCCCGCAAAAGTCGGTGATCAAGATAGTCGCAAATTTCTCGGTAATTCGCCCCGGGTGGGTTCAGCGTTGGAAATCGGATCAGATCCTGCGTCAGGGCCACGAGATCACCACGCCGGGCTGCAACCTCTTTCTTCAGCTTCTCTGCAATGCTCATACGCAACCCTTTTTGCACCACGATAGCCTAACACTGCCATGTCGCTGAGTGAAAGCCGCGCTTATAACAAAAGACGTCGAACGATGTCAGGAAGCTCCGCGAAGTCGTCAAAAGCAGCGTCATGGTGCAGTTGGTCCAAAGGCGTTTTCCTATAGCCTTCGGTATAAAGCGCGAACGGTACATCCGCACGCCGGGCCGTCTCGGCATCGACCTCACTGTCACCGACAAACACCACCTGCGTCGCCTTCATCCGCGCAATCGTTTCCAGAAGCGGCAGCGGGTCTGGTTTTCGTCTAGGCGTGGTGTCACCGCCGATGATGACGCCAAACTGCTGCTGGATACCCAAGTGCGTGAGCACCGCGCACGTCGGGCCTTCGGGTTTATTGGTGCAGATGGCTAAGGGCCGCGCGTCTTTTGTGAGCGTGTCAAGGCAGGTGGCTACGCCAGGGTATAGCTTGGTCAGGTGTACCGCACTTTCGTAGAGGGCAAGAAAGTCGGTCAGTAGCTGATCGCGTAAGTCGGTTTCCGCTTCGCGCCCCCGCGCAACCAGACAACGCTCGATGAAAATCAAAGCCCCATGACCCACGAAACTGCGCGCTTCTTCCAGCGTGAAAGGCGCAATACCGTGGTGCATCATCACCCTGTTGGCCGCCGCATGTATATCCGGCGCGCTGTCAATCAACGTGCCATCAAGATCAAAAATGACGGCTCCCGTCACGCTGGCTCATCCGTTGTTTCGCCGAATCCTGCACCGGGCAAGGTGGGTTGCATGCAGATCAAACGCGAATCTTGAACCCCGGCGGTTCTGTGTTCTACCGCCTTGCGGTAGTCAGGGTCGCGCAACATGTCGACGAAAGCCTGTACGCTTGGATATTCCGCGATAAACGCAAGATCCCATACCTTGTCCTGTGGACCAATCAGCATCAGTTCGGGCCGTCCCGACCAGACGATGCGCCCGCCCAAACGCCGAAAAATCGGCCCGCTTTCGCGCCCGTAGGCGGCATATGCCGCTGCTCCCGACGCTTCGCGCCCATCATCGTATGTTGCGGTTTTCCGAATTTTCAAAAGGTTCAGCATATGCACAGGGCCGTCGCGCTGCATCTCGCGAAAGGCGGCAAAGCTGTCTTTGGTGGGGTCGATATAGGTCTCGCTCATACGCCGCAGGCTTTGCGGATCGCCGTCATGTTTTCTCCGTAGATCTCGGGTTTATCCACGGACCCACCCTTAAAGACCGCCGAGCCCGCGACAAGCACATCAGCGCCTGCCTCGACCACCAACGGTGCTGTCTGAGGCGTCACGCCACCGTCGATTTGAATATGAATTGGCCGGTCGCCAATCATCTCGCGCAGGCGACGCGTCTTTTCGACACCTGAATGGATAAACTTCTGTCCGCCAAAGCCAGGGTTCACCGTCATGATCAGCACCATATCCACCAGATCGAGCACATGCTCGATACTCTCCAGCGGCGTACCGGGGTTCAGACTGACGCCCGCCATTTTGCCAGTGGCTTTGATGGCCTGCAGCGTGCGGTGAATATGCGGGCCCGCCTCGACATGGGCCGTGATCATATCGGCGCCCGCCTCTGCATAAGCGTCGATGTAAGGGTCTACGGGCGCGATCATCAAATGGACATCCATAAAGGTTTTCACATGCGGGCGAAACGCCTTTACCGCAGGCGGTCCAAAGGTGAGGTTCGGCACAAAATGCCCGTCCATGACATCCACATGCACCCAATCAGCGCCCTGATCCTCAATCGCCCGAATTTCCGCGCCGAAATTGGCGAAATCCGCCGAAAGAATAGACGGGGCGATTTTCAAGGATCGGTCAAAGGACATGTGGCAAGCTCCCCCTGTGGCTTCCCTGCTCATGCGGTCTTTGGCGGCGCAGGTCAACCGCCCGATTGATCATAGCCCTCTTTCGTGCCACGAATTGGACCCCGCGAGGTCGAACAGGCGTCAAAAAATGCAAGGCCAGATGCAGCATCATCCACTTCGGATCATCGACATCCTGACCTATGCCGCCGAGGCCTTTCCGGATGAGGGTATCGTATCGGTGCGCGAAGAAGGCGATGTGCACCGCATCCTCTATCCGCAGCTCCTTGACCGGGTGGCGCAGCTCGCCCATGCGTTGCGAGCGCTTGGCATCCGCTCAGGCGACCGGGTGGCAACGCTGGCCTGGAACGGATATCGGCATTTTGAGCTCTACTATGGTGCCTCAGGCATCGGGGCTGTGTGCCACACGATCAACCCGCGCCTGTCGCGCGAGCAGCTCTGTTTCATCGTCAACCACGCGCAGGACAAGGTGATCTGCGTTGATCCCAGCCTTGTGTCGGTTCTGGAAGACGTCGCACCGAACCTGCCAGAGGGTCTGATATTCGTTGTGCTCACAGATGCAGCGCATATGCCGCAAACCACGCTCAACACGCTTTGTTACGAAGACTTGCTTGCCGCACAGCCCACCGGGATCGATTGGCCCATGTTCGCCGAAGAAACCGCTGCGGGTCTCTGCTACACGTCCGGCACGACTGGCAATCCCAAAGGCGCGCTCTACTCGCACCGTTCCACAGTGCTGCATGCGCTTATGGTGGTTGCGGGCCATCCGCAGAGCCTGGCCAACGGCAAATCTGTCTTGCCTGTCGTGCCTCTTTTTCACGTCAATGCCTGGGGGATGCCCTATACCGCGCCATTGGTAGGGATGACGATGGTCATGCCGGGATCACAGCTTGACGGCCCAAGCCTTTTTCGGCTCATGGACAGCGAAAAGGTTTATTCCGCCTGGGGTGTGCCCACCGTCTGGGCCGGGCTGTTGCAGGAAATTCAGGCACAGGGCCGCATTCCCAGTGGCTTTGCCGATCTCGTGGTGGGGGGCTCTGCCGCACCGCGCTCGATGATTGCGGCTTATGAGGACATGGGTGTGAACGTCAATCAGGCCTGGGGCATGACCGAGATGAGCCCCATCGGCACGCGCGGCATCCTACCTGCTTCGCTCAAGGACGCACCATTGGATGCGCAGATCGACGCCAAAGTCGGCGCCGGTCGCAGACTTTTCGGCGTTGACTTCAAGATCGTCGATGATGCGGGCGCGTCCCTGCCCCATGACGGCGAGGCCGCCGGTGAGCTCTATGTGCGCGGCAACACGATCATCTCGAGTTATTTCAAGAACGAAGATGCCACCAAATCTGCGATAGATACCGATGGTTGGTTCGGGACAGGCGATGTCTCAACCCTTGATCCCAACGGGCGGCTCATCGTGCGCGACCGGGCCAAGGATCTCGTGAAGTCAGGCGGCGAATGGATCAGCTCGATCGACCTGGAAAACGCCGCCATTTCGCACCCCGCCATTGCCACCTGCGCGGTGATCGCAATCCCGCATCCAAAATGGGACGAACGGCCCGTTCTGGTGGTTGTGCTGGCCGAGGGTGCCACGCTTTCGCTGGAAGATATCCACACGCATCTGTCTCCGCAATTCGCCCGCTGGCAGTTGCCTGATGACATTCTATTTGTCGAAGCACTTCCCCTGACAGCCACGGGCAAAGTGTCAAAGCTGACATTGCGCGAACAGTTTGCCGACTACACACTGCCCGACCTGCGGGGCGACATATGAACCTGTCTCTGGATACAAATGCCGTTGCAGACTGGGCCAAGGATCACCTGCCGGGTTTTCACGGCCCGCTCAGCGCCACCAAGTTTTCCGGCGGACAGTCGAACCCGACCTATCGTTTGACCACCCCGGACAGGTCTTATGTGCTGCGCCGCAAACCGCCCGGCGTCTTGTTGAAATCCGCCCACGCCGTTGACCGCGAATTTCGCGTACAGCGTGCCCTCTCAGGCAGCGACGTGCCGGTGGCCGACATGCTGGCCTATTGTGATGATGAAACCGTTCTTGGCTCTGATTTTTACATCATGGACCACGTCACAGGCCGCATCTTTGACCAACCCAGCATGCCCGATCTGGACCCTGCCAACCGGGGTGCGATCATGGACGATATGAACCGCGTTCTGGCTGCGATCCATGACGTGGATATTGAAGCCGCCGGATTAGATGATTTCGGACCGCCCGGTCACTATTGCCAGCGCCAGACCGACCGCTGGACGAAACAGTACCGCGCCGCGCAAACCGAAGAATTGCCTGATATGGACAGGCTAATTGACTGGCTGCAGGCCAACATGCCCCCTGACGACGGCCAGCGCTGTCTGGTGCATGGTGACTACCGGCTCGACAATCTATTGATAGCCCCTGACGAACCCAAAGTTGTTGCCGTACTGGATTGGGAGCTGTCTACGCTGGGCCACCCCTTCGCCGATCTGGCCGCGGTCATCATGCAATGGTCGATGCCTGCGACAAAAGATGGGCGCGGTCTACAAGGTTTGGATCGTGAGGCGCTTGGGTTGATGTCCGATGCGGCGTTCATCGAAGCTTATTGCAAACGCCGAAGCCTGCCGGGTATCGACAATTTCAATTTCTACCTCGCCTTCTGTTTCTTCCGCATGGCGGCCATCTTGCAAGGCGTCAAGAAACGAGCCTTGGATGGCAACGCCTCTGATCCGGAACGCGGGCTGAAACTCGGGGCCTATGTTCCGCATTTTGCCCGCGCCGGGATGGAGGCCGCTGATACATGACCAAGGACCTTGATCCGCGACTGGCCGAATTGCCCTCGGCCCTGTCAAAAACCCTCGGCTTTGAAATGACCGGCTGGGCCGAGAATTTTGCCCGGATCGAAGCGCCATTGGCCGAACACCTGATGAACCGGCAAGGATTGCCGCATGGCGGTGTGCATGCCGCGCTGCTGGACACGGCCATGGGCTTTGCCGGCTGTTACACGGGTGATCCGGATGTCAGGCAAAATGCGCTGACCTTGTCGATGACCGTGAACTATCTGGGCCGCGCAACCGGCAGCCGGCTCATTGCCGAGGCACATGTAACCGGCGGAGGCAAATCCACCTATTTCGCGCAGGGCACAGTGCGGGATGACACCGGCACGCTGGTCGTCGAGGGCTCCGGCGTGTTCAAATTGCGATCCCGCCGCTAGATCAAAAAGGGCATTCTGGCCGAAACCCCTTGACCTTCCAGTGACTGGAACCCTTATCTAGGTTCTGAACAACTGGACGAGATGTCATGACCACTTTGCGCATTCAAGTTGACGGAATGTCCTGCGCGGGCTGCGCAGGCCGGGCCGAGCGTGCCCTTCAGGCGGTGCCAGGCCTGCAGGATGCGCATGTGAATTTCGCCACCCGTACCGCGCATGTGACGCTAAACACGGCACAGGCCGACGATGTGACAGCCGCCCTGACAGCGGCGGGCTATCCCGGCACAATCATACCTGACGACAGTCGGGACAGCTTGACCAAGTCGCAGCACCGCGAAACCGCTGACGCGCTGCGCGCCACGCTGATTGCCGGGCTTCTGACCTTGCCCGTTTTTGTAATGGAAATGGGCGGACACCTGTTTCCCGCACTGCATCACTGGCTGCATGGCACGTTTGGCACACCATCGGTATGGTTGGTGCAATTTGTCCTGACCACCGCCGTTCTTCTTTGGCCCGGGCGCGGGTTCTTTGTGGTGGGCGTTCCTGCGTTGCTGCGCGGTGCACCGGAAATGAACAGCCTTGTCGCTCTTGGCACGGCAGCGGCCTGGGGGTTTTCAACGGTTGCGCTCTTTGCGCCAAACCTTCTGCCGGACGGCACGCGTGCGGTCTATTTTGAAGCTGCCGCGGTGATCGTGACGCTGATCCTGCTGGGCCGCTGGCTTGAGGCGCGAGCGCGCGGGCACACAGGGGCCGCGATCCGGCGTCTGATGGGTCTGCGCCCGAAAACCGCGCGGATCGAACGCGACGGCGCGGTGCAGGATTTGCCCATCGAGGCCGTTCAACTCGATGATATCGTGCATGTGCGTCCCGGTGAAACCCTGCCCGTGGATGGTGTGGTCCTGACCGGACAATCCTTTGTTGATGAGGCGATGATCTCGGGTGAGCCTGTGCCGGTTGAGAAGACCGAAGGGGACACTGTAATCGGCGGCACACAGAATGGCAGCGGCGCTTTTCAGTTCCGCGCGACCGGTGTGGGCCGCGATACGATGCTGGCCCGGATCATCGCGCTGGTCGAAGATGCGCAGGGCGCGCGCTTGCCGATACAGGCACTGGCGGATCGCGTGGTGCGTGTTTTTGTGCCCGTTGTGATGGGCATCGCCGCACTGACCGTTCTGCTTTGGCTCAGCTTCGGCACGGCCCCTTCGCTTGGTCTGGCTCTGGTGGCGGGCGTGTCCGTTCTGATCATCGCCTGCCCTTGTGCAATGGGTCTGGCCACGCCTGTGTCGATCATGGTCGGCACCGGGCGCGCCGCAGAGCTGGGCGTGCTCTTTCGCAAAGGCGATGCGTTGCAACGACTGGCCGAGACGCGTGTTGTGGCCTTTGACAAAACTGGCACCCTGACCGAAGGCCAGCCGCGCGTCACACATACCAGCGTGGCAGACGGATTTGACGAGGACACACTGCTTGCACTGATGGCCGCCGTTGAGGCGCAATCCGAACACCCCATCGCCCGCGCTGTTGAGGCCGCCGCAACAGAGCGCGGCCTCACCTTGCCAAAAATCAGCAAAATGCGCGCCCTGGCGGGCTTCGGGCTCGAGGCCATGCAGGGGTCAAAACGCGTCTTGATCGGGGCACCGCGCTTGATGCAAAGAGAAGGCATCGCGACAGACGCCTTTGATAATGCTCTGGCACAGCTTTCCTCTCGCGCCGAAACACCCGTCTTCGCGGCAGTCGACGGGCAGATCGCAGGCCTGCTTGGTGTGTCGGACCCTCTGAAACCCAATGCCAAATTCACCATCGCCGCGTTGCATCGCGCCGGTCTGAAAACCGCGCTTCTGACCGGTGACAGCCACGCGACCGCACAGGCCATTGCCGCCAAGCTTGGGCTGGATGAGGTACAGGCCGAGGTGCTGCCCGAGGATAAGCTCAAGACAATCCAGACCTTGCGGGCCACCCATGGTCCCGTGGCCTTTGTCGGCGATGGCATCAATGATGCCCCGGCGCTCGCCGAGGCGGATGTGGGCATCGCCATGGGCACGGGCACGGATGTCGCGGTTGAGGCCGCCGATACGGTTCTCGTCTCCGGCGACCCGGCAGGTGTGCTCAAGGCCCTGACCCTGTCACAAAAGACGCTGGGAAATATCAGGCAGAACCTCTTTTGGGCATTCGCCTATAACGCGGCCCTGATCCCCGTGGCGGCGGGTGTGCTCTACCCACTGACGGGTCAGCTTCTGTCGCCCATGCTGGCCGCCGCTGCCATGGCGTTGAGTTCAGTCTTCGTGGTCACCAACGCGCTGCGCCTGCGCCATGTCGCGGCCCCGGAACTGGAGGCGCATTCATGAATATCTCCGATGTGGCCAAAGCCACAGGCCTACCCGCCAAGACGATCCGGTACTATGAAGACATCGGCCTTATCTACCCGACGCGAGGCGACAATGGCTACCGGGTCTTCGCGGATACAGATGTGCATAAGCTCGCCTTTCTGGGCCGGGCACGGGCGTTGGGCTTTTCCATTGAGGATTGCCGCACCCTGCTGGCGCTTTACGAAGATGACAGCCGCGCCAGTGCAGATGTGAAGGCGGTGGCCGAGGAGCATCTGAGCCAGATCGGCGACAAGATTGCGCAGTTGGAGGCGATGCGGGATACATTGCGAACGCTGGTGCAAAGCTGCGCCGGAGATGCGCGACCGGATTGCCCGATTTTGAAGGACCTGGCGCGGGGGTGAGGATTGGGATGTTGGGAGGAGTTCCCACGCTGCAGTCAAAATGTTTCGCGCGCGAAACGCTTTAAGATATTGGTAAGGTTTTCTCTTTTGCGATGTGAATTCGCCGCATCTGCTCCTCGGGCCTGACCCAAGGACCTCTTGACCAAGAGATTCCCGATCAAGTCGGGGATGACAGCAAGGAAAGGTCGGGGTTCACCCCGGCTTGTTTGGCGCATTGGCCGGGCTAAACCCAGCCTTACGGACCACCGATGTAGGGTGGGATTTCATCCCACACCCTCCTCACAACTCCCGCCCGGCCTTCCACTCTCCCCATTTCATCGTGGCATTTGCCCCGATAATCGTGAACGGCATCGGTGGCAGGCGAGAGGGTTCACCCTGAGCCATCACCTCACCAACCATCTCTGACCCAAGACCCGACGCCATCTCGGCCATAGCCATCCCGTGCAATGTCCCCCGCGCCAGACCAAGCCCATTCTGGCAACAGGCCGAATAAAGATCTTCCTCCACTTCGCCCAGGGCCGGCGCGCCATTCCAGCTCAGGCAGAGCCGCCCGCCCCAGCGGTATTCCATCTCGACCCCCTTAAGCATCGGAAACCGTGCGGCTAAGGACTTATCATGCGTGCGACCCATGGCGGTCACACGCGCCTCGGGCACTTTCAGGCTCGGATCATAGGTCACGCGGTTGCGCATGATTATCCTGTCACCGCCTGTGCCACTGATCCGGCGCACGGTGCTGCCCATGGGATCCGACGGTGTAAGGCCCCAGCGGGCCTTGCCCCCAAGACGGGCAATTTCATCCGCCGTCAAAGCCCGGGTCATCGACCCATAAAGAAACACATGCAACAGCCGTCCTTTGAACTGGCCAAAGCTGTTGGCGTGGCCATTTACGGCCAGAATGACTTTGGGTGCCGTGACCTGACCCTTAGGCGTGGTGGCGACCCAATCGCCCCGCCGCTCCAACCCAACCACCGGCGTGTTTTCAAAAATCCGCACACGGTTGCTGGACAGCCCCTTGGCCACGCCTCGCACGAAGAGCGCCGGCTGCAGCATCGCAGAGCCTGGCGTGTAGACGCCGCTTCGATAGTAGTCCGACCCGGTAAGCGCCTTCATCGCGGCAGCATCGAGCACCTCATGCGCCTCACCCATCTCCGCCAGATGCGCTGCATAGTCGAGGTTGTGCTGATGGCCCTTGTCACTCGCCGCCGCGTTGGTTTTGCCCGATCGGGCGAACGCCTCTGCGCTCAGCCCAAACTCCGCTGCCATTTCAGTGGCAAAGGCAATCGCCCGGCGGTTCAGCCGTGTCTGCGCAAGGTCCTTTTCAAGCGCGCCGCCATAATCCTCTGACGCCAGATCATGCGGCAGATCGATCATGAAGCCCGAGTTCCGTCCGGCCGGGCCTTCGCCGATGCGCTTGGCCTCCAATAGAACAATCCGCGCCTCGGGATGAAGCTGACCAAGCCGTCGCACCGCTGCAAGACCGGCAAAGCCACCGCCGATGACAAGCCAGTCGGCCTTGCATTTCTCTTCCAACACCTGCGGCGCGTCCGCCTTTGGCAGGATCGCATTCCACCCGGTCACGCCGGGATCGCAGGGCATCTGGGTGATCTTCATGGCAGGCTCAGCTGGGCCATCCGGCCGCCATCAATCGTCCAGATCTGCCCGGTGACAAAACGGGCCGCATCACTGACCAGCCAGCAGATCAGCTCGGCCACTTCTTCGGGTGCGCCAGTGCGACGGATGGGGTGGATACCACCGATCTCGGCGCGAAACGCCTTCGGATCGGGCATGCCGTTGATGAAATCCTCGTTGAGTGGCGTGTCGATCCATCCCGGCGCCACAGCGTTGCAGCGCACACCTTCGGGTCCATGATCAACGGCGACGGCGCGCGTGAGCCCGTGCAAGCCTGCTTTCGACGCGCCGTAAGCCGGGTGGCGGGGGTTTGATCCCAGCCCCTCAATCGAGCCGACATTCACAATTGCACCACCGTTTTGTTTCAGCAACGGCATGGCGTGGCGCAAAAGCAGGAAAGGCGCGGTCAGATTAACCTGCATTTGCAGGTGCCAGTCGGCCTCAGAGCTTTCCTCAACCGTGCCTTCGCGCATGACACCGGCATTGTTGATCAGGATGTCTAGCGCGCCTGCCCGTCCGCGGACTTGATCGATCACCTCTTTGGGCGCTTCTGGATTGGCGAAGTCGGCTGCGATGTCCTCATGCTCCGACGCCCCCCGTTGGGCACAGAAGACACGCGCCCCACCCTTGGCAAGAAGCGCCGCTGTCGCCGCCCCCATGCCGCTCGATCCGCCGGTGACCAGCGCAACTTTCCCCTTAAAATGAATCATATCACCGGCTTCCCGCCATTCACCTCGACCAATGCGCCGCACATGTAGCGTGCGGCGTCAGAGGCAAGAAAAAGCATGACATCGACGATCTCTTCCGGGCTGGCGATATGGCCAATCGGGACACTGGCGTTAAGATCCTCAATAGCCTTCTCGGGGTCGAGCCCCCGGATCGCAAACCCGGTGCGCAGCATGGGCGTGTCCACCTCATTCGGGCACACGGCATTGACACGAATGCCCTGATGGGCGTGATCGCGGCCGAGGCATTGGGTGAGAGAGGCCAACGCAGCCTTGCTCAGGACATAGAGTGGATGATTGGCCCCGGGGCGCAGGCCCCAGCAAGAGCAGGTATTCACGATCACACCGCCGCCTGCCTCAGCCATGATCGGGACAGCAGCGCGGCAAATTCGGAATGGCGCTTCGACATTCACACCCATGGTCAACTGCCAATCGGTATCTGTTGCAGTGGTGATATCGCCGCGCGTGATGACGCCTGCGTTGTTGAACACCATGTCAAGGCTGCCCAAGGCCTCTCTCGCCAGGGTTGGAAGGGCGTCGCAGAACGCGCCGTCCAACAGGTCGCCATCAAGATGCGCTTCGGCATCACCCCCCCTGCTGTCGCGGTCCGAAACCGCCACAACTGCACCTTCGGCCCGCAACGCCCTCACCAAAGCCGCGCCGAGACCGCCGGCCGCGCCTGTAACCAATGCGGTCTTGCCTTCGAATTGCATCACACCACCTCGTATCTGATCGGCAGGCTTAACGCGCCGGTATTGCCACTATCAGGCAGCCACTTCGGCTCACTTACATACGCAACCGTACGGAATGTCTTGCGAAGTGCAACCAAGGCACAGGCGGTGTCTGTGCGCGCAACAAAATGCCCGATGCAATGATGCGCGCCACCGCCAAAGCCAAAATGCAGGCGACGTTTTACTGTAATATCAAATGCTTGATCTTCGCAAATCTCCGGATCGCGAGCGCTGGCATGCACAAGTAAATGAACAACCCTACCTTTACGTATGGAAATACCGTCAATCTCCACATCCTCTGTCGCCTCGCGCGTGGCCCAGGTTGTCGTTGGGCGCGCACGAATAAACTCTTCTACCGTCGCAGGAATCAGGTTTTCGTCGGCGCGCAGGGCCTTCCACTGGTCTGGGTTATCAATGAACAGTGACAGGCCTAGGCCCAGAAGCGCCCGCGTTGTGTCGACCCCGCCAAAGATGGAGATCACAATGGTGTTCAGCAACTCTTCATGCGTGCAATCACCGTTGCGATCAAATTCGACCACCATGCGTGCAACATAGCTGCTATCATCTTCGCCGCGCCGCACCTTGGCGACCAGATCATTGGCCAGATTAAACAGCGTTTCACAGGCTTTGTTGAAACGCGCCTCGTATTTCGGGGCCTCAACTCCCATCGCAAGACCCAGATCAGCAGCGTTATGCGCCACCAGTGGCCAATCGCTTCTGGGCATGCCCAGAAGCGTGGTGATCGCCTGCCCCGCAAAGGGCTCACAAAAGGCGGACTGAAATTCACAACGCTCGGTTTTACGAAGCTCTGCACAGAGATCTTCGGCAATCTCATCAAAGGCAGGCTTGAGGCCAAGCACGTAACCCTCACTGAGCGCCGGGACGGCCAGTGCGCGCAGTTTCTGGTGCTCTGCCCCTTCACGGCCAATGACAGACGCGCGCCAGAAATCAGCAAAACTTCCTTTGATTCCAACAGTATCCGGCCAATTGTGGCTGCCCTGGCGAAAGCGCCGGTCGCGCAGGATCTTCCCCACTTGCCGATAGCGCAGCACCGCGAGGCCAAAGGGCGTTTCCGCGCACCAATGCGTATCCCGCGCTGCCAAAACCTCTGGCCCCCGAGTGGACAGAGCGGGGTCTGCCAGATCGAGATATGGCAGTCCGCCCATGGGTTAACCCCCGAAAGACGCGGCAGGCGCGCCAAAGACGTCTGGATCAGGCGAAATGCCAAGGCCCGGCCCGTCGGGCAAGGCGATATGGCCGCCCTCTATCCGTACGCCTCCGTTTGGAGCATAGTGGCCTTCGATATAAGGCTGCGCCAGCCATACACCTTCTAGCAGACGCGGACGCACCGTAGCACCCAAATGCACACAAGCAGCGTTGACGATGTCGCCCCCCCAACTATCTTCGCAGGAATGCGGTAGCCGCCTCACAGCCGCGACATCACGAAAGGTCGAAGCCGGGCGCAACCCACCCAGACGGGAGATCTTCATCCCGAACCCGTCCACCAACCCATCCCCCACGAGACGCAGGACCGTGTTGAGATCGACCATGCTCTCGTCGATATGAATGGGGTGGTGCATCAGCGGCCGGATGCGGGCGATCTCCTCTATCGTGTTGCAGGGCTGCTCAAGGACAAACGGAATGTCTTGGCACTCGCGCGAAAGCCGCAAGGCATCATTGCCGCTCAAGCCGCGGTTGGGATCGACCAGAATGCGTGCTCTGTCTCGTACGGTCTCGTATACTTTGCGCAGCGTGGCGATATCTTCGGCCACGTCGCGACCTCCGGCCTTGATCTGAATGCGCGGATAGCCTTCGTTCACTTTATCAAGTGCGAGTCTGGCAATCTCATCGGGCGTGCCGATGCCCGTCGCGTAGTAAGACGGCAAGCGCGTCTGATAGGCCCCGCCAAGAAGCGTCGCCACCGAGACACCCAAAGATTGGCCCAGTGCGTCATGCACGGCGATGTCCACGGCGGAGCGTGCATAGTTGCCACCCTCAATCTGGACATCAATCGCCGCGCTGACCGCATTGACCGACAGCTCGACACCCACCAGACCCGCTCCGATGTCATTCAGCAAAGCCCGAACGCCACTAGCCTGTACGGGCGCGTATAGTGGCCCAATGGGACAGACCTCTCCCCAGCCCTCGACACCCTGATCTGTGACCAGCCGAACCACGGTCGTTTCCAATGACCAAACCGGCCCGTGCGACATGGTGTAAGGGCCATTTTTTACAGGTAAATCATGGTGATAGATATGGAACTCGGATATCCGCATCAGTACTCCTGATTAAGCGCGTCCGCTGCCGGAATTTCTCGTTCACGCCGGGCGATGTAGTCGAGAAGCGCTTCGTTTTTGGCCTCATCCAGCTTGGGTTCTTGATACTCGTTCAGCATCTGGCGTGCGCAATTCAGGGCCCGTTCATTGGCCTCGACCGACCCTTCGGCCTGCCATTGCTCGATCGAATTGTTGTCGAACAGCTCTGGCATGAAGAAGGCGCGCTGGAAATTTTCTAACGTGTGCGGATGGCCCAGGTAATGCCCACCCGGTCCGATATCCGACACCGCCGCAATCGCCTCGTCGAAATCGTCCCAACGGATACCTTCGGCCATGCGATAGGCCATCGCACACTGCTCTGCATCGATGACGAACTTGGCCATGGAACAATGCATACCCGCTTCGTTCCATCCAGCAGAATGCCACATGTAATTGGTGCCCGCCATTTGCAGGGCCATAAGGGTGGTGGCACTTTCATAACCCGCCTGCGCGTCCAGCGTCTTGGCCCCACCCAACGTGTTCGACGACCGCCACGGCACTTTGTAGTAACGCGCCATCTGGCCAATCATCAGGTTCATGAGGGAAATCTCGGGCGTGCCCGCCATGGGCGCGCCGGACTTCATGCTGACGGTGCTAAGGTAATGGCCGTAGATCGCCGGACAGCCCTTGCGCACCACTTGCGTATAGGCCAGCGCGCTCAGCGCTTCGGCGTTCAATTGTGCCACGGTGGGTGCGACCGAGGCAGGCGTGTTGGCCCCTCCCAAAACGAAGGGCGAGCACAGCACCGGCTGATTGCGCTTGTTGAAGGCCCGCATCGCGCCCAACATGGTCTCATCCCAGACTAGGGGACTGTTTCCATTGCAGTTTCCTGTCACGACCGGGTGCGTGTCGATGTAACCTTCGCCAAACAGGATGGCGCACATGTCTATCACATCCTCGGCGTTCTTGGGGCTTGTCGTCATGCCCATGAACGTCTTGTCGGAATGCTTCATCGAAGAATAGGTGATGCGCAAGTGCCGCTGGCTGATCGGGTGATCATAGGGCTCGACAATGTGATGCGCCGAGCTATGCATCGCGGGCAGCATGTGGCTTAGCTTGTGGAAATTCGCCAGATCCTCGAGCGTCGGATTGCGGCGCACATCATCCAGATCCCGCAGGTAAGGCGCGCCGGTCATGGGCACGAAAATCGCATGGTCTTTTCCAAACGGTAGCGTATTGTCAGGGTTGCGCGCGTGGTAGGTGAAGGTTTCGGGGATGGACTTGATCAGCTCTCGCACCAACCCGCGATCCAGGTGTACCCGGTCCCCGTCACGCACATCCGCGCCTGCGCGCTTCCAATCTGCGATAGCGATGTCATCGCGAAAAACCACGCCGACATTTTCCAGAATATCCATTGAGGCGTTATCAATGCGCTCGATCTGTTCGGCATCCATCGGCTCCGTCAACGGAATGCCCCGCTTAAGCGCAGGGAGCATCGTCACATCCCGCGCCTGCCGCGCCTGCTTGCGCGCGCCACGTCCCCGCCGGACGGTGCCGACGGCTTCAACGGTCATTGTCCTAGACTCCTCGCGCCCCGGACTTGATCCGGGGCCTCTCGTTCCACATTTAGGTCCCGGATCGGATCCGGGACGTGCAGCGTGATGCTCATCCCACCAAATCCCCATCCTTCGGATCACTCAAATCCACCCAGATCGTCTTAGCTTCCGTAAACTGATCATGCGCATGAATGCCATTGTCACGCCCGCCAAAGCCCGATTGCTTGAACCCGCCAAAGGGCGTTGCGATATCGCCCTCGCCGTAGCAATTCACCGTGACCGTACCGGCGCGTATGTTTTTCGCGGCACTTAAAGCTCGTCGAATATTCCCAGTGAACACCGACGCCGCCAGCCCGTAGTCGGTGTCATTGGCCAGCTCAATCGCCTCGGCCTCGCTGGCCACTTCAATGACACTCAACACTGGGCCAAAGATCTCCTCACGGGCGCGCTTGTCGGCCTTCTTGACCTCATAGACAGTAGGCTCCACAAAATTGCCCTTTGGCTTCCCGCCCCCCGCAACAGCCTTGCCCTTAAGGTAGCCTGCCACCTTCTTGCAATGTTCGGCATCCACCAGCGCCCCCAGATGGTTGGCCGGGTCGAGTGGATCGCCGGTTTTCCAGTCGCGCATGCGCGCCACAATCCGCTCCAGTAGTGGCTCTTTCACCGCCTTATGCACAATCAGCCGGGACGCGGCAGAGCAGTTCTCACCCATGTTCCAGAAGGCCGCGTTGACCACATGTTCAGCCACATGATCGAGGTTCTCGGCATCCTCCAGCACCACGGCGGGGTTCTTACCACCGCATTCCAGCGTGATCTTTTTCATATTGGAATCAGCAGCATAACGCAGGAACCGTTTGCCCGTCTCGGTGGAGCCGGTGAAGCTCACCATATCCACATCCATGTGCATCCCCAGCGGTTCGCCAACCGACGGCCCATCGCCCGGCAACACCTGCAACACCCCGCGCGGGATGCCCGCCATATGCGCCACTTCGGCCAGCCGCAAGGCGGTAAGCGAGGTCTGCTCCGCCGGCTTCACGATCACCGAATTGCCCGCCGCCAGCGCCGGACCGATCTTCCACGCCATCATCAGAAGCGGGAAGTTCCACGGCAGCACACAGGCCACCACGCCGATGGGCTCGCGGACGATCATGCTCAGCGCATCATCGCCCGATGGCCCCACCTGATCATAGATTTTGTCGATCAACTCCCCATGCCATTTGATCGTGTGAATGGTCTCGGGGATGTCGATCATCTCGCAATCCCGGATGGGCTTACCGCTGTCGAGGCTCTCCATCACCGCCAGTTCATGCCGTCGCCGCGTGATCAACTTACACAGGCGAATGAGCACATCCTTGCGCTCCGATGGATGCGCCCTGGACCACTCTCCGCGATCAAAGGCCTCGCGCGCCTTCCCAACGGCAAAATCCACATCCTTCTGCCCTGCCGTGCTCACCTTCGTTAACACCTCGCCTGTGGCGGGGTTCACCGTTTCCATCATCGGGCCTGATCCCTTGCGGAATTTGCCGTCCACGAAAGGTGCGGCCGGCAGGTCAATCTCGGCAGCAATCGCGCCATATTCCTTGCGTGTCAGAAGCTCGGTCATGTCTTGCCCCCCTCAATGGCCGCAATCGCGGTGTTCATTGTGCGGATCACTTCCTCAAGCGCCCGCCTGTCATCCTTGTTCAGCGGTTGCAGCGGCTTGCGCGGCGGCCCGGCCTCTATGCCCCGCATGGTCAGACCATGCTTGATACACTGGATGAACTTGCCGCCTTGTTCGAGCACGCGCATGAGCGGCATCATCGCAGACATAATCGCACGCCCCTTGGTAAAGTTACCTTCCAGCACACAGGCCCGGTAAAGCGCCACATGCGCCTCGGGCGCGAAATTCGACCCCGCGCAAACCCAGCCGCGCGCGCCCCAGGCGAAGAATTCAAGCGCCTGGTCATCCATGCCACACAGCAGGCCCAGATGCGGATAATCGCGGCCGATCATATGCAAACGGTTGATATCGCCCGAACTTTCCTTGATCCCGCAGAAATTCGGATTGCGGCCCAGCCGATCGAGCGTTTCTTCATCCATGTTCACGCCCATCCGGCCGGGGTAATTGTAAAGCATCACCGGCAGGTTCGCGGCGCGGTCAATCGCGAGCGCATGCAAAGCAATCTCGCGCCCTGTGGGCACCGCATAGGGCGGTGTCGCCACTAAAAGCGCATCGGCACCAATCTCCACTGCGGCCTTGGCGTAGTCTATGCTGTCCTCGGTCCGCATCGCGCCGGTGCCCATCACCATTGGCACGCGCCCCTTGATCAGCGTCTTGATCCTGCGCGCCAGGTCGACCCGTTCGTCAAAGGTTTGCGCGTAATATTCGCCCGTCGTACCCGCTGCGATGATCCCATGCACACCACCCTTGATCAGCAGTTCCACCGTTTCGGCCAGCGCGCCCTCATTCAGTGAAAAATCCGCATGATAGGGCGTCACGATCGGGGTCCAGATGCCCTCAAACTGCATGCGCGCCTCCTTTTTCGGTCAAAACGTCAATCGGCAGAGGGTCGGGCGTTACGAACTGCTCCAACCGGTCGCGCGACAGGTTCCAATGGTCAATGGTAAGATCCACCGCGCGCTGCGCGTCCTGTGCTTCAAAGGCCGCGATCATCGCCTCATGCTGCTCAACCGCCCGCGCCACACGCGCTGCTTCGTCTTCCGAAGCCGGGCGGTAAAAGGTCTGGCTCAGCCGGGTGTGATCAATCAGCATCCGCTTCAGGCTCGGCAGAAGATAGGGGTTGCGCGCCATCTCTCCGATCTGGAGGTGAAAACGGTGGTTCAAAAGGGCCGCCTGCCCGGCATCTCCGCCCTCGGTCGCGGCACGAAACGTCTCTTGCGTTGCCTGCAGCGGTGCCAGATCAGAAATGCGCCGATTCTCAGCCGCCAGCCGCGCAACACTGGCATAGATCACCGGCGCCGTCTGAAAGAACATGCGCATGACAGCAAGATCCATCGAGGCCACCTTGGCCCCCCGGTTTTGCGTCAGCTGGACAAACCCTTCGCCGCCAAGTCTTTGGAATATCTCACGCATTGGCGTGCGCGACATGCCGTAACGGTCACATAACGACGCCTCATCCAGATCACTGCCGGGCGCAATATCGAGCGTCAGGATACGCATCTTGATGTCTTCGAGACAGTCTTTTTTGCGGTCTGTTGGCAAGGGGCGACTCACTTTAATACCTTATGTATACAATTTGTATTTGACTTTACCAACAACAAAAAAAAGGGCATGCACGCCCCTCTTTCATCGTTCGTTAGATGCTCAAATTCAGCCGGTCACCTTTGCCCGACCGGCGGGTCGGCGCGGCTGGCCTCCCAATCTGGCTCGAACCCAAGCACTTCTGTCGCGGGCGGCAGGGTTGGATTGAACAGAATATTGTGCGCCATGGTGGCTTGATGCAGCAGGTTATGCGGCGCCAGACGCCAGATCTTGCACTCCAGATCGAACCGCTGCCCATAGGCCTCAAATGTCAGTGTCGCGTGCCCCGCCTCATGCAGGGTCTTCGCCCCCGGACTGCCCGGTGGAAAGGTTGCCGTCAGAATGTCGGAAAATTCCTTGGCCTTCTGGTAATAGGTGGCCGAAAGGAACTGCAGCGCGTTTTGCCGCCGCTGCGCGGGGTCATTGGTCTTGGCCGCCATATGCTGCAGCTCCGGCGTGACCGAGTACCCCGGCGCTTTGTTCATCACGGTGATCACGGCGCCCAAAGGCTCGGACGCGCCTTTCGGTGTCACGTCGGGCATGATCGCCGCATCGGGCCGCCCGTCATTCTGGCGCATCGCAAGTTGCCGCACATGGCATTGCCATTTCAGGAATGCCAGCCGGAGCGGGTTGTCAGAAAAACTTTGCCCCAACTGGGCCGCGAGAGAGCTCATGCCACGCTCCTTCTTGCGTCAACGGACACAAGGGTAAAGTCCTGTTCATTGGCGAGACTTGGAATACGCGCCTCTGTCTCGGCCACCTGATCCATGTCGATCTGCGCCTGCACCACGCCGGGGATCGTGCCGCCATCGGCGATGACCTCACCCCAAGGATTGATAACCAGCGAATGCCCAAATGTCTCTCCACCACCTGGCACCGGACCAATGGCACAAGGCGAGACAACAAAGCGCGTGTTCTCAATAGCGCGCGCCCGGTTGAGCACATGCCAATGCGCCTCGCCGGTCTTCTTGGTGAAGGCTGCGGGGCAAATGAGTATCTCGGCCCCTGCCCGGGCAAGACTGCGCCACAGATCGGGAAACCGCAGGTCATAGCAGATCGTATGCCCGATCCGGGCAAAGGGCGTATCATGAATAACCGCTTCGCACCCCGGCGCGACCTTCGCGCTTTCGCGGTAAACTTCCGTCTCGCTTAGCTGAATGTCGAACATGTTGATCTTGTCGTAGCGCCCTCGGATCTGCCCAGTATCGTCCAGCATGATGCCGCGATTTATGATGCGCCCGTCCGGGCCATCCACGGCAATCGAACCGAGGTTGATCCACACCCGTGCCGCGCGGGCAAAGCGCTGCATTTCAGCCAAAAAGGGGTGTTCCGCTTCCATTGCAGAGGGCGGCGTCACAGCCGCCCCTTGTGTTTTCAACCCGCCGCAATATTCCGGCAGGAAAAGGATATCCGCGCCCGCCTTGACGGCGGCCTTGGCCAGCGGCATCGCCTCGTCCAGCGCCGACTGAAAGTCGGGCATCGGCCTTGTCTGTAGGCAGGCAATATCAAGCGGGCGCGGCATTTTCTTAAAACTTCATATACGCCTTGCGCAGGTTCACGAGAGGATGCCGGTCTGACATCTGGAACTTGATCAGCAATTCGCGCGCGATCATGTCCCGGTCCTGTTGGTTGTCGGGCAACTCAATGCTGTCCGGCACCCGCACCCAGCCGTTGTTGTTGCGGTCAAAAACCGCCGGTGCGCCTTCCTCATAGCCCATATGCACGTCTTCCAGCCAGTTCAGGTCGTCCCAGCCCATGACCTCCATATACTTGGTCAAAAAGGGTGTGATCCGGTTGTAATCCGGCACAAGGTTCACGTCATAGCGATAGCCAATGTGCTGGCCGATTTCTTTTTCGCGTTCGGACTCAAGGCCTTCGGCGTCTTTCAGGAACTGGTCGACATCCTTGATCTCGGAGCCGCGATATTGTGTTCCAGCCATTTGTTTTCTCCTCTCCGGGGTGCCGGGGTAAACCCCGGCCTACGATTGCGGTAGGGCGGGGTTCACCCCGCCAAACCCTTAAAGATGGTGATAATCCTCAACGCCGACCGTGTGGTTGGTGCCTGCGAGTGGAACACCGGCCATGGCCGACGCTTCCATCGTCAGGGCTGCAAGGTCTTCGGGCTCCAATGAGTGCAGGTAGGTCTTGCCGCACGCACGGGCAAAGAGCTGCGCCTCGATGGTCAGCGTGTGCAGGAAGTTGTACACGCGTTCCGCTGCCTCATCCGGGTCAAGCCGCTCGCGCAGCTTGGGGTCTTGCGTGGCCACGCCCACCGGGCAACGGCCCGTGTGACAGTGGTAGCAATAGCCCGGCTCAGAGCCGATTTCCTCGGGATAGTTCGCCTCGGGGATGTCCTTGTTGCAGTTAAGCGCCATCATGGCCGAGTGCCCGATGGCAATCGCATCCGCGCCCAGCGCAATGGCCTTGGCCACGTCCGCGCCATTCCGAATGCCGCCTGCATAAACAAGACTGATCTCACCACGTTTGCCCAGATCATCAATCGCTTTACGCGCCTGACGGATCGCGGCCATGCCCGGCACGCCGGTGTCTTCGGTGGCAAGGTGTGGGCCCGCGCCCGTGCCGCCTTCCATGCCGTCGATATAGATGCTGTCAGGGTCACATTTCACAGCCATCCGCACGTCGTCATAGACACGAGATGCGCCCAGCTTGAGCTGGATCGGGATTTGCCAATCGGTCGCTTCGCGGATCTCCTGAATTTTCAGAGCCAGGTCATCGGGACCCAGCCAGTCGGGGTGCCGCGCGGGCGAGCGTTGGTCGATACCAGCAGGCAGTGACCGCATCTCGGCCACCTGGTCGGTCACTTTCTGACCCATCAGGTGCCCACCCAGACCCACCTTACAGCCTTGGCCGATGAAGAACTCACAGCCATCGGCCAGAACAAGATGGTTGGGGTTAAAGCCATAGCGCGACTGAATGCACTGGTAGAACCACTTGGAACTATAGCGCCGCTCATCAGGGATCATGCCGCCTTCGCCCGAGCAGGTCGCCGTGCCCGCCATTGTGGCGCCCCGGGCCAGAGCCGTCTTCGCTTCATAGGACAATGCGCCAAAGCTCATGCCGGTGATGTAGACCGGGATATCCAGCTCCAGCGGCACCTTGGCGCGCGGGCCGATGATGGTCTTGGTCTCACATTTCTCGCGATACCCTTCGATCACGAACCGCGTCAGCGTGCCTGGCAGGAAGGTCAGGTCATCCCAATGCGGGATTTTCTTGAAAAGCGAGAAGCCCCGCATCCGGTAGCGTCCCAGTTCCGACTTGATGTGGATGTCATCCATCACACGCGGCGGGAAGATAAAGCTGTCGCCGATGCGGTTTACATCGCGGTCCAGCGCTTTTTTCTTGGGCAGATCTCCGTCAGCCATATGTCATATCCTTTCCTAGATGGAATGGCACAGCCCCCGTGGGGGCCGGGGCCGATTTACAGAATGAGCTTCTTCTCGGTGGGCTCGAGATTGTCGTAGTTCCAGAGCATCTTGCCTGCGACGATCTTGGTAAAATGATCCACACCCTTGTCGGGCATCAGACCATATTGGGTGAGCTTCCGAGTAAGCCACGCCTTGTCGAGATCGGTCAGCTCCGCCTCAACCGCGTCCACGCCGAGGCTCTTGATCTCGCCACCGACAAAGATCGTGCCGTCATACATCGAGTCGCCCAGGTTCTTGCCCGCATTGCCGCACACAACCATGCGCCCCCGCTGCATCATGAAGCCCGACAGCGCGCCGGTGTCGCCACCGACGATGATCGTGCCACCCTTCTGGTCGATACCTGTGCGCGACCCGACCGAGCCACGGCAAACAAGGTCTCCGCCCCGAATGGCCGCACCAAAGGTGGAACCAGCATTCTTCTCGATCATGATCGTGCCGGACATCATGTTCTCACCGCAGGACCAGCCAACCCGGCCATTGATGCGCACATTCGGTCCGTCAATCAGGCCGACCGCGAAGTAACCGGTCGAACCTTCGATGATCAGGTTCAGCTTGCTGAGGATACCGACACCCAACGAGTGCATGCCCCGCGGGTTCTTGAGCACAACCGTGCCATAGCCCTGCGCCATCAGCTCGCGGATGTTGGAGTTGACCTCGGTCGTGGTCATCCCGTCACAATCCATCTCGGTGCGCTTGTTGAAATCAACATCCGGCGCCCAAGGATAGGTAAAGCGTTCCTCGGCGTCTGGGTCAAACTCCACATAAAGGGATTTTCCCGTCAGCGCCTCGGTCCGCATGCCCAGAGCGGTTACCCGCTCTTCCTGGGTCATTTCCTTCAGTTCTGCGTCAGTTACGCCTGCCATACCCGGACCTCCTCGTCATATGGGTCATACGTGTCGATCTCTTCTGGAAGGATCGCGCGGATCGCCACTTCTTCCGATGCCATGGCAATAAGATCGTCGCTTTCGTAAAGAACCAGCGGTTTGGCGGCCATCGTGTCCTTGGCCATGCCCAGCTGATCCTTGGTCGCAACCAGATAGGTGAACACGCCGTCGATCTCTTCGATGGACTGACGCAGGCTGTCTTCAAGCGAGACGCCATTGGCGAGATTGTGAGCCGTGTAGACTGCCAGAAGCTCTGAGTCACAGTTCGACATAAACCGGTGGCCCTTACGCTCCATCTCGCGGCGCATAATCCAATAGTTGGTGATCTGGCCGTTATGCACAACGCTCACATCATTGTAAGGGAACGCCCAGTAGGGGTGCGCCGATTTGATATCCACGTCCGACTCAGTCGCCATCCGTGTGTGACCAATCGCATGAGTGCCCTGAAAGTCATTCAGACCATAGGCTTCCGACACGACGCTCGCATCACCAAGGTCCTTGATCAGTTCCAGTCCATTGCCCATCGACAGGATCTCGACGCCTTCGGTCTCCTCGATATGCGCGGCCATCTCGCCCGTGTCACCCTTGTGGTTGAGCACGTAACGCAGAGAATATTCCCGCGGCGCATCCTTGGATTTCACTTTGGCCCCATGCTCTTTGAGAATGGCTTCCACCTCGGCAATGCGGTCCTTGATCACCTGGTGAATGCCGCGGCCTTTCTCCATGTCTTCGGCCTCGGCCACCTTGAGGCGCATGATGTAATCGCCCTCGGTTGGGGTGCCGTACACCGCATAGCCGGTGCTGTCAGGCCCCCGGTGTTTCAAGGCCTGAAGCATGGCGGTCATTTCTGATCCGACAGAGCTGCTCTTGCCCTTGTGAATTAATCCAGCAATTCCACACATCTGGAAGCGCCTCCTCTAGGTTGCGTATTCGTGTAAAGCGGCGGCGAGTTCCTTAACCCGCCGCCAATAGCATGGTCTGCCTCAGGGAAGACATTCCATGTAAGTTTCGCTGTCCCAATCGGTGACGGTTGCGTTGAAGCGCGCAAATTCGTCGTATTTATATTCATGGAACAGGCGATACATCTCACCGGGCAGACCACGCTGCACGACTTCGTTGTTTTCAAGGAAATCCAGAGCTTCACCGAGCGACATCGGCAGTTTCTTCACCTGCTTGCCGGCTTTGATGGCCTCGTAGATGTTACGTTCTTCTGGTTCACCCGGATCGAGCTTGTTGTCGATGCCGTCATCCATGGCAGCCAGCAGGCACGAGCCCATCAGATACGGGTTCACCATGCTGTCCACCGAGCGGTATTCGAACCGGCCCGGAGCCGAGACGCGCAGACCGGTTGTACGGTTCTGGAAGCCCCAATCGGCGAAGATAGGCGCCCAGAACCCAGTGTCCCAGAGACGGCGGTACGAGTTGACGGTCGAGGAACCGATGGCCGTGAGTGCCTGCAGGTGGTGAACCACGCCGCCGATCGCCTCCAGCCCTTCCTTGCCGGGCATCTGCGGATCGTCATCGTCGGGCATGAAGGTGTTTTCACCGCCACGCACATACATGTAGTTCTCTTTCATGCCGGGCAGGTCGTTTTCATCGTTACCGCATTTGACGAAATGGTCTTCCCCACCACGCCAGAGCGACATGTTGTGGTGACAACCCGAGGCGGACACACCCATGAAGGGCTTGGTCATGAAGCAGGCGAAGATGCCATTTTCCCGCGCCACCTGAGCACAGATCTGGCGATAAGTGGTCAGACGGTCGGCATTGCGCAGCACGTCGTCAAACATCCAGTTGAGTTCCAGCTGGCCGGGCGCATCCTCGTGGTCGCCCTGGATCATGTCGAGCCCCATCTTGCGGGCATAGCGGATCACCTGCATGGAGACCGGACGCAGCGATTCAAACTGGTCGATATGGTAGCAGTAGGGCTTGGAGTAGCCGTCCTTCGGCTTGCCGTTCTCATCGAATTTCAGCCACATCATCTCGGGCTCGGTGCCGATCCGAAGGCTGCGACCATGCTTTTTCTGGAAGTCTTCATGCATCCGGCGAAGGTTGCCGCGGCCATCCGAGGTCAGGTAACCACCCGGATTTTCCTTTTCTTCGCGGTTGCGGAAGAGCGTACAATAGAACCGGCCGATGGTCGGCGCCCAAGGCAGCTGCATGAAGGTCTCGGGTTCGGGGATGCCCACAAGCTCGGCAGCCTCGGGCCCGTAACCCAGATAGTTGCCCGCCCGGTCTGTAAAGAGGTTCACCGTGGCACCATAGACCAACTGAAAGCCTTTCATGGCGACGCTTTCCCAGTGATCGGCGGGAATGCCTTTGCCCATGATTTTGCCGGTGACCGAGACGAATTGCAGATAGAGATACTCGATGCCCTTGGCATCAATCATCTTCCGCACTTCCTTGATTTTCTCGGCGCGCCCTTTCGCTTCTACGAATCTTTCGAGATCAGTTTCGGCCACGATTAAACTCCCTGATGTTGTGCAAGCCACAGGTCTGACGCCTGTAAACCGCGAATTCTTGTTTGGTGGCAGAGAGCGCAAAAACTCCCCTACGATAACGATTCCCAGATGCGATCCAAAAGTCAACCGATTTTGATCCAAACAAGACTATTTTGCTTTCCATTCCCCGGAAATGGTATATATTTGGTCTAAATTTAGGGGAGTCTGATGGCAGACGCACAGAGAATGGGCGCCGCGGATATCGCGGCCTTGGTGCGGCGCGAAATCGCCAAGGGCATGCTGCAGCAAAATGATCGGCTGCCGCCCGAACGGGTGATGTCTGACACCTATGGCGCGGCACGTGGAACGGTGCGCAAGGCGCTGTTGCAGCTTGAGCAAGAGGGCTTCGTGGAAACCCGTCCGGGCAGCGGCACCTATGTCGTGCACAAATCTGAACAGGTGACCGCCGGGGCAATCGAAAACGCGACGCCGCTTGAACTGATGGATGCGCGCTTTGCGCTGGAGCCGCATATCTGCCGTCTGGCCGTGCTTCATGGCCGACGCGCGGATTTCGACGAAATGGAAGCTCTTTGTGCCCGCATGGAAGCCAGCGGCGGAGACGCGCAGACGTTCTCAGAAGCCGATACCGCCTTTCATCGGGCGCTGGCTGAAAGCACGCGCAATGGCCTTTTGGTCTGGATCATCAATCAGATCGGCTCGGTGCGCGCGCAGGATGACTGGACGCGCATGCGTCGCCTGACTCTCGATCTTCAAACCATCGCGCTTTACAACGCCCAACACCGCCAGATCCTCAATGCCCTTCGCACAAGAGAGCCTGAACGCGCGGCCAACGTCATGAAAGAGCATCTGGAAACAGCCCGGCTTTCCCTTACCCGCGCGTCTGAAACCTGAAGGCACATCCCGACACGGACACTTGGTGACGCCTCGAACATTCGACGGCATTTGCATCAGCGATGCAGACCAATCTTCCAGACCAATCTTCGCAAGAGAACGCCGACCCGCAGGCCGGCGTTCATGGCGCACAGTGGAGGTTGATTTTCTGTGCACCCGCATTGACGACCCCCTTTGGTATTCAGGACTGAGGATCGTCGCGTCCCGTGGCGCTGTTAATCCGCCCTACTCGTGTGCCTCCTCGTCGAAGACGCGTTTCAGACGATCCGGGTTGCTTGCTGCCGCCTCGTCCGCCTCCATCTCGCGTCGTTCAATCCCGGCCTGCATGATGTGAAACAGGAGCCAGAAAGCGAGGCCAATGATCACCAGGATCACCTCCGTGCCGACCATGGGATAGATCGGCCCGATTTGTGACAGATCCGCACCTGCCCAGGTTTCAATTGAAGTCGTGGACATCATTCACTCCTTTCTATGTCAACAGGCCGAGGCGCTTGGCCTCTTCGATGTCAGCTTGCGAAACCGCAATCGCGTCCATCTCTTCAGCCATCTCTTCGCTCATATCCAGACCAACCAGCTCAACTGCCGGCGGCACTCGAAGCATGCCCATCCCCATGAGGATCTTCGAGACGATCCAAGCTGGAATGAAGCCCAGGACAATGAACATGATGCACGCGCCCAGGAATTGACCCCAAGGCGTGATGACTGCGACAGTTTCATGGTATGCGGCTGTCGCCGGATGACCCCAAAGCATGAAGCCACAGATCACCAGACCAATGAATCCAGCATAGCCATGCACCGCGACCGCGCCCACCGGGTCGTCAATCTTGAACCTACGCTCGACCCAGAAGTGCAGCTTGTACGCACAGACCGCACCAACTGCGCCAATCAGCATGGCTTGGATCGGATGATAAAGGTCATTGCCTGCCGAGGCGGTGATGATTCCCGCCAGGCCTGCGGAATAGGTCCAGAAGGCCTCGCCCTTGGAGACGATATAGCCCGCCAGCAAGCCACCTGACAGCGACATCAGGAAGTTGAAGACGATGGCCGAAAGGGTTGTTGGTGTCAGATAAATCGTGGTGGCGGTGAAGTTCACCACACCTTCGGCACCGCCCAGCGACTGGTGGTCGATGATCGGCACGTTGCAGGCCACGTAAAAGCCCCAGAACCCGCAATAGATCAGGAACAGGCCGATGGTGACCAGCCACTTGTTATGCGGGTTGATGTTGCGCGGTGTGCCGTCGGGGGCGAACTTGCCCAGCCTGGGCCCAAGCACGCAGACCACCCCAAGCGCAAAGCCGCCCGCAATGGCGTGGATCACGCCCGAGGCATAGGCATCGTGATAGCCCAGTTGCGTGACCATCCAGCCATCGGGATGCCAGCCCCAGGCCGCGTCGATGATCCATGTGCCCGAGCCAATGACCACGGCCAGGATCCAGAAGGCCGAGGGGCGGATGCGTTCGATGGTTGCCCCCGACACGATCGAGGCCGCCGTCCAGGAAAACAGCAGGAACGCGGCCCAGAACACGCCGTTCAGACGGTTCCAGAAACTGTTGCCAAGCTCGACGCCGTAGCCTTGCGCGCTTTCAAGAGCAGGACCGGGGCCACCTAGGTGCGTGCCCATAAGCTCAGACCACGGAACCGCATTGTCCGATTGCGTTAGCCCTCCAGTGATGCCCGGCCCATTTGGAAAAGCGAAGTATATCCACCATCCAAAGAAGAAGAATGTTACGGTCACCAACGGGATAAGCATGGTGTTCTTCATCAGGGTGTGAATGTGGTTCTTGTGGCGTGTCGCGCCGACCTCGTACATGCAGAAGCCGACGTGAATCAAAAACATCAGCGGGATGGTGATCCAATAGTAGAACTCGGTAAAGATCACCGTAAGCGCACCGATATCGGTATCCATAAACTGTCCTCCGTTTTCGGGCGTTTGCCATTTCTTGAGGGCCCTCTAGGGGCCAGAGCAAATCGCCCTTGCTTGTGTCCCGGCCCATTTAGGCCGCTCATGCCCATCTTTGCTTTTGGGGGAAGATGAGGCGTGAGTAGCCAAACATTGCCTAATTTTTATGCGATTTGCCATATAAAAGAGCGGCAAATCAAAATTATTTTCTTTTTATGAAAAATTTATTCTCTTTAATTAATCTGTTACGCTGAGAAATTGGTGCCGGAATTCAACGCATTGTCACAAGTTCCGGCAGGTTTTCGAACTTTTGGGACGGATGAAAAAGCCGGCCACGAAAAGCGGAGGGCCCTTCGATCCTCCGCGTTACGCCGGCAGCAGATACCAGTGAAAACGCGCACTATTTCGTAAACGGGTGTCAGTGCAGCCGTTCTATCCGACAGGCCTGTCGAAAACGCCCCGGCTATTTCGCAATCAGCAGGTCACAGGGCGGTTTGCGGATCAGGTCAGCGGACACGCTGCCAAGGATGTAGCGGCTTGTAACACTGCGGGTGTGCCCGCCGATTGCGAGAAGATCATACTTGGTCTCGGTCATAAGCTGGCGGATCGCTTCGAGAGCAGGCCCTTCGAAAAGGATCGGCTCCGGCAGGTCCTTCGGCAGTTTCGTCTCGCCCGACCATGTCTCAAGATCAAGACGGGCTTCTTTCTCAAAAGACGTTTCATGCGCATGGAAGAGTTGCACCTTGGCCTTTGGGGCCACGATCTGAATCTTTCTCAGTGCGGCACCGCAGACAGGCGACATCGCCACCCCGGCCAGAACACTCTTATATGCCCCTTCGACCGCATCCGCGACAAGAAGCACCGGCAGCGCACTGGCCCGAATAAGACGCTCCATCATGGTTTCTTTGATACTGTCGAGAAAGACGCGCCGCCGATGCAGGCCAACGACCAAAAGTGTCGCCTCCATCATCTCGGCCATCTTGGTGATCTCTTCCACCGTGTCCCCGATGGTCACCTCAATCTGGTGCTCATGCGCAGGCCCGGCAATGGCGGCGACATCTTCCGAAAGTTTCACTTTTGTCATCTCTTGCACATGCGCAGCGATAAATTCGGGCAGCGTGTTATCAACCACGTGAATAACCATCAGACGCGCCTGCGCCATCTGCGCCAGTTGAATGCCCCGCGCAATGGCATGCTGAGACCGGTCCGAAAGATCGCTCGTCACAATGATGGTCATCGGATTTTCCCCTCTTGCTCCCGAATGTCCTCACCTGCGGTTTCATGTGGGAAGCGCCGGCGCGCAAACAAGGTCGGAGCGCTCCCCAATCGTGAGCCACGTCCGTCGCAGACACAAAACAGGCCCCTCTGATCAGAGTTTACCCTTTGGCGAACGATTTGCACATCTTGTGGTGTTGCGACAGGACGGCGCATTAACTCCGGGCCGCTGCCAGTATCCGCACCGACGCAATACCGACGTAATACCGACGTGATACCGACGTCGGGATTCCAGCAAAATAAGGCCGTTAACCTTTGATCGGGAGTTAGCGCTGCCGGATAACCTGGAACGCGGCGGACGCACCCCAACCGGCAAAGATTGCAATCGCCAGTGACATCAGTCCGTAGATCAGAGGCATTTCTCGCGACAGGTTGTAAAGCCAGCGCTCAAGACCAACCTTCTGAACGTCGATTGTGGTCTCAAACAAAGACACCACACGCCCCTGCCGGGTCAGAAAAATACGCGCCGGGTAGCTGCCTTCGGTCAGGTTCGAAGGCAGCTCAATCGACGTTCTGAACAGCGTTTGCTGGTCCAGCGCAACCGCACCCTCCTGCAAGGAATAAGTGCCATTCTCTGTCCGAATACGAATGATCGCATCCGTAAAAGACTGCGCATCTTTCACGTCGCTCGGGGCGCCCACCGACCGGATCGCCCGGGGGATCGTCACCTTATGGCGCAGGTCCTCGACATTCGACAAAACATCGCTCAGCGGACCTGTCGTCGCAATCGCGTAAAAGCTCGGCGCCTCATCAACTTCAAGTGCCTCTGTGTTGACCCAGATACCAAAGCGCCGCTCCTTGCGTCGAACCACAACCGGCTCGGATGGCCCGGCAACCGCGACGATCACGTCAAGCGGCTCGTCCTGAATGGGTGCCTCGCGCTTCACCGCGCCGAAGACAAGGATCTCAGAGCCATCAAACGTTGCTGTGATGGCAACCTTGTCTTTGCTCAGCCCCAACACAACCTCTTCACTCGCGGTAGGCAGCGCAAAGACCAGTAAAACAAGGGCAAACAGCATACGCATCAGTGCCCCTCCGCCGCGCCGATAGAGTAAAGCTCGGACGGCATGATGAGCAGATCAAGCGCAAGCTTGAAGCACACCGCGAGAACCATGATCGCCAGCAGAATGCGCAGTTGCTCGGCCTTGAGCTTGGTACCAATTGTTGTGCCGATCTGCGCTCCGATCACACCGCCGACCAACAACAAAACGGCCAGGGCCACGTCCACTGTGAAGTTCGTGGTCGCGTGCAACAGAGTGGTGAAACCCGTCACGAAGATGATCTGGAAAAGCGAGGTGCCCACCACGACCTTGGTGGGCATGCCCAGCAAGTAGATCATGGCCGGCACCATAATGAACCCGCCGCCCACGCCCATGATCGCCGCCAGAATACCAACGCAGACGCCAACCAGCACAGGGGGGATGACGCTGATGTAAAGCCCGCTGGTGCGAAACCGCATTTTGAAGGGCAGCTTGTGAATCCAGTTATGCTTCTTGCGAGTGGGTGGTGTGCCGGCCTTGCTGCGCCGGATGGCACGCAGGCTTTCGACAAACATCATCGCACCGATAATGCCCAGGAAGACAACATAGCAGAGCTTCACCAGAAGGTCGACTTGGCCCAATGATTTCAGATAGTTAAAGACGACCACCCCAAGCGCGGCACCAACCAGACCACCGATAAGCAGCACCGTACCCATCCTGAGATCGACGGTCTTGCGCCGCAAATGTGCCAACACGCCAGAGAAAGACGAGGCCACAATCTGGTTGGCTTCCGTCGCCACTGCAACAGCCGGAGGGATGCCAATGAAGAACAGAAGGGGCGTCATCAGGAACCCGCCACCAACGCCGAACATACCCGACAAGACACCGACCATGCCGCCAAGACCAAGCAGGAGAAATGCGTTGACCGAGACTTCGGCTATGGGGAGGTAAATCTGCATGGCACGTCTTAGACCCGCACCTTTGATTTAATCAACCCGGGCCGGGGCACTGAGGACGTCAGGCCTGATCAATTTATGTGAACTGGACTTACAGAGCGTGATCGGCTGGCGGTATCGCGCAGGTTTCGAAGAACGGTTACTTCTCGGCCGTGGCCAACTTCCACGCCGCGAAGACGAAGAAAACGCCCAATGCCGTCTCAATCCAGCGGCGCCCCCTGGCGTAAGCGGCCCGGATGTGCCGGGTCGACATTGCAAGCGCCCAGGCCCCGTGGCAGCTGAATGAAATCAAAAACGCCCCCAGAACGAACAGAGCTACCACTTCCGGATTGGCCCCGTCAACTGCCCCGATCGAGGCAATCGAAAGCCAAAAGGCAATGGCCTTGGGATTGGTCACTTGCAGCAGAAATCCAACCCCAAAATGCCGCCAATTGGATTGTGCATCGGTCTTGATGGCCTGAACGGCCGGAGGGTTGATGGCCTTGCGAAAGGCTCCGTAAGCCAGATAAACAAGGTATGCAGCGCCAATGATGCGCAGCCCCGTCATGGCCCAGGCCGCTTGCGACAACAGCAATCCGACGCCCAGCATCGTCAGCAAGTTGATCAGCATGCTCCCCGTTGCAATTCCAAGCGTCGCCACCATCGCAGGCGCGCGGCCCTGAGACGTCGCAATCCCGATGAGCAATGCCACCGAAGGCCCCGGAGATGACGCCCCGACAACCAGAATGGCATAGGCGGCAAGGATACCGGGCAGAAATAGCAGAAGGTCCATCAGGCCTCGCCTGTGCCTTTGAACCCAACCAGTCGCTTGAGCAGGCCTTCATGATCCGTCTCGGCAAAATACTGTCCCAGCTGCTCCATGCCGCCCGGCATCGAAAACCGGACCGTGGCCCGCGTGACACCAGCCCGGGTTTCCGACGATATCACCTCTGCCTTAGCACCGGGCGCCATCTGTGCAAACTGCGCGACATAGGCTGCGATCTCTTCAATTCCGTCCACACCATCGGTGCGGGGATCAGCGTAACTTGCGGTTTCAGACAAAGCCTTCGACAACAGGATAAGCTGCCCTGCCGGATCAGTTTCCGACCAGGCGTCAAAGAATGCATCAAGTGATTTTGGCATAGGCTCCTCCCGGACTCAGCCTAAGCTTAGTCCAGAATATCCGTCTTGTATCGTTTGAATCTCACTTGTCAGACCACGAGATCGAGCGCCGCGCTTAGAAGCGTCTTGGCATACTCGGTCTTGGGATTCTCAAAGATATCTTTTGCCGAGCCAGATTCGACAATGTCGCCCTGCTTCATCACGATCACCTTGTGGCTCATCGCACGCACAACGGCCAGGTCATGGCTGATGAATAGATAGGCCAGGCCGTATTTCTGTTGCAAGCGGCGGAGAAGATCGACGATCTGCACCTGCACTGTCATGTCGAGCGCCGAGGTCGGCTCATCCAGAACAACAAGCTTGGGCCGCAGGATCATCGCACGCGCAATGGCGATCCGCTGCCGCTGACCGCCGGAAAACTCATGCGGGTAACGGTCCATCATCGCCGGATCAAGTTCCACTTCCTGCATCACCTCGGCGACCAGATCCCGCACCGGGCGACCATCGGGATTACCATGGACGCTCAGACCTTCAGAGATGATCTGCTCGCAGGTCATACGTGGGCTCAGGCTTCCGAAAGGGTCCTGGAAGACGATCTGAATGTCAGAGCGGCGGCGACGTAGCTCCTTGGTCGACCAGCCGCGCATGTCTTCGCCGTCAAAGCGCATGGTCCCTTCCGACTCGATGAGCCGCATAAGTGCCAGTGCTATCGTCGTCTTGCCTGAGCCACTTTCGCCCACGATGCCAAGCGTCTCACCGGCGCGCACCGAGATATTGGCCTCATTCACTGCTTTCACATGCCCGACAGTGCGTTTGAGAAACCCCTTCTGTATCGGAAACCAAATCTTGAGCTTATCGGTTTCCACCAGCACAGGCGCATTCTCGGCCACCGTTTCCGGTGCGCCAGAGGGTGCTGCGCTCAGAAGTTTCTTGGTGTAATCGTGCTGCGGATTGTCAAAGATCTCTTTGGTTGGCCCGGTCTCGACGATAAGGCCGTCTTTCATCACGCAGACCTTGTCGGCGATCTTTTCAACCACGCCAAGATCATGGGTGATGAAGAGAAGCCCCATCTGCTCTTCGCGTTTGAGTTCGGCCAGAAGCTCCAGAATCTGGGCTTGAATGGTCACATCGAGCGCCGTAGTCGGCTCATCGGCAATCAGGATATCGGGTTTGTTGGCCAGTGCCATGGCGATCATAACCCGCTGACGCTGCCCACCCGATAGTTGATGCGGATAGGCCCCCAGCCGGGTTTCGGGATCACGAATGCCGACGCGCGTGAGAAGCTCGAGAATGCGGGCGCGCACGGCTTCTCCCTTCAAGCCCTGGTGCAACTCGATGCTTTCCCGCAGTTGCTTTTCCAGCGTGTGCAGCGGATTGAGCGAGGTCATCGGTTCCTGAAAGATGAACGAGATGTCGTTTCCCCGCACTTTACGCAGTTGTGCCTCGCTGGCACCAACCATCTCCTGCCCATCATAGGTCACGCTGCCCTCGACAATGGCCGATCCTGCCAGAAGCGAAACTGTGCTCAGCGCAGTTACCGACTTGCCGCTGCCAGATTCTCCCACGAGAGCAACGGTCTCGCCACGATCGACGGTGAACGACACACCCTGCACGGCCTGTGTGACTTTGCCGTCCTGCCGAAAACCGATGCGCAGATCCTGGACATTCAGAAGGCTCATTCGAAGGTCTTCCTTGGGTCAAAGGCATCGCGCACACCTTCAAAAATGAAGACCAGAAGCGATAGCATGATGGCAAAGGTAAAGAAGGCAGTGAAGGCCAGCCAGGGGGCCTGCAGGTTATTCTTGGCCTGAAGTGTGAGTTCGCCCAGCGACGGGGCCGAGGCCGGCAAGCCAAAGCCAAGGAAATCAAGCGTGGCCAAAAGACCGATTGTGCCAGTGATGATAAAGGGCAGGAAGGTCAGCGTGGCCACCATCGCGTTGGGCAGCATATGGCGGAACATGATCGTCATGTTGCTCACACCCAACGCCTTGGCCGCGCGAACATACTCGAAATTGCGCGCACGCAGAAACTCGGCACGCACCACACCCACAAGCCCCATCCAGCCGAAGGCGACTGTGATCGCCACCAAAAGCCAGAAACTTCGCGGCAGGATCGCGAACAGGATGATGATCACATAGAGCTGCGGCGTGGAGGCCCATATTTCGATGATGCGCTGAAAAATGAGGTCGGTTTTGCCGCCGAAATACCCCTGAATGGCACCTGCAAAAACGCCAATAACCGACGACAGTGCCGTCACGATCAAGGCGAAGAGCACAGAGAGCCGGAACCCGTAAATGACCCGCGCCAGCACGTCCCGCTTGGTGCCATCCGTGCCAAGCCAATTCTGTTCATTGGGGGGCAGCGGCGCAGCACCGGGACGATCCACCGGTGTATCGTAGCGATAGGGAACAAGCGGCCACAGAGCCCAGCCCTTTTCAATCGCCTCGCCATTCACTTCGCCATCCTGTGCATCGGCGATGATGCCATCGGGGTCATCGAAACAGTCCTCCAGCCCGCCCGAGATGATCAGGCACTGCACCTCGGGATCGCCATAGGGGGCCTCGGTGCGGAAATCTCCGCCAAAGGCTGTCTCGGGATAGAACCTGAAGACCGGCGTGTAGTATTCGCCTCGGTACTGCACCAGAAGCGGCTTGTCATTGGCCACGAATTCTGCCGGAAGCGTGATCAGAAACAGGATCGAAAACAGGATCAGCGACCAATAGGCCCGCCTGTTGCGCTTGAAGTTGCGCCAGCGGCGTTGATTGAGAGGCGACAGGCGAACCAAGGGTCAGCCTGCCCGCTTTTCAAAGTCGATGCGCGGATCGATCAGCACATACATCAGATCGCCCAGGATCGCGACGACCAAACCGATGAGCGTCGTAAGATAGAGCGTTGCGAACATGACCGGATAATCCCGCCCGATCGCGGCCTCAAAGAAAAGCCGCCCCAGACCGTCGAGCGAAAAGATCGTTTCGATAAGCAGGCTGCCGGTAAAGAAAACACCGATGAAGACGCCCGGAAAGCCCGCGACGACGATCAACATGGCGTTGCGGAAAACATGGCCATACAGCACCTTCCGCTCCGTCAGGCCCTTGGCACGGGCGGTCATGACATATTGCTTTTTCACCTCGTCCAAAAACGAGTTCTTGGTGAGAAGCGTCAGGGTGGCAAATCCGCCGATGGACAGCGCCGTGATCGGCAGCACAATGTGCCACAGATAATCCAGCGCCTTGCCGATCAGGCTCAGATCCTCCCATCCATCCGATGTCAGGCCACGGAGCGGGAAGATCTGGTAATAAGAGCCTCCTGCAAAAAGCACGAGCAAGATGATGGCGAAAAGAAAAGCCGGGATGGCATAGGCCGCAATGATGATGCCACTTGTCCACGTATCAAACGGCGTGCCATCCCGCATCGCCTTGCGAATGCCAAGCGGGATCGACACCAGATAGGACAAGAGCATCGTCCAGATGCCCAGCGTGACACTGACCGGCATCTTGTCGAGAACCAGCTCGATCACGTTCACTTTCCGAAAATAACTCTCGCCGAAATCAAACCGGGCATAGTTCCACATCATATTGAGAAAGCGCTCAAGCGGCGGCTTATCGAGACCAAACTGTGCTTCCAACTCGGCTATGAACTCCGGAGGAAGGCCCCTTGCACCAATATACCCATCAACCTCGTCCGACCCGAGGCCACCATCGTCCTCGCCGCCCGCAAAGCCGCCGAAAACGTCACCCTGCCCCTGTATCTCGGCAATGGCCTGCTCCACCGGCCCGCCGGGCAGGAACTGCACAAGCGCAAAATTGATGATCATGATCCCAATGAGCGTCGGGATCACCAAAAGCAGACGTCTGAGGATATAGGCGCCCACGCGTAGCTACCCGCCGCGTCGCAGCGCGCTTTGCTGGCGCGGTTCTTGCTGGTTGCCCCCTGCCCGGCTCACTGCGCGCCTGCCTCCTTCAGCTTCTGTGCCTTTTCCTCGTCATACCACCAGAAATCCAATGTCCCCAGCGCAAAAGGTGGGATTTCCTCTGGATGGGCATATTGATCCCAATAGGCGACCCAATGATTGGGCGCGTAGCCTTTAGGAATTAACAGGTATTGGTGCCGAAGAACGCGATCAAGGGCGCGAACAGAATTGTCCTCTTCTTCCTGGCTTTTGGTTAGAAGCGATTTTTCGATGATCTCATCAACCAGCGGGTTGGCCAGACCGGCTGGATTAAAAAGCCCGTCGGAAGATTCAATACCAAACCTCTGCAAGAGGCCCGTGCCTGTGCCCAAGAGTGAAGGGTAGCCGTCAAAAGCCAGATGGTAGTCATGATCGCGCTCGCGTTTGGTGAACTGCGCACTGTCAACGGCCTCCAGTCGCGCGTCAATTCCCAAGTCTCTCAAGTTAGAGAGGTAATTTTCTGCGATCGCTTTGTCAGTTGGATCACCGGAGGAGTTGAAGAGAAAATTCAGGCGCATCAAAACGCCCTTTTCGTCACGAACCATCCCATCATCACCGACCGAATACCCAACTTCCTGCAACAGTCTCAACGCCGCCCGTTTGTTTTTCCGATTGACCAACCTGTCTGGGTCGCTCTCATGCGGGACCCAGGGCTCGGATTTTAAAACATCTTCTGGGATTTCTTCCGACATAGATTGCAAAAACGCGAGCTCACCGCCTTCTGGCAGGCCCTTTGCCTCTAAATGAGTTCCGGTTGAAAACGATCTCTGCTGCGCAAAAAGATCATACAAAAGCGACTTGTTCGTCCACTCAAAGTTAAAGGCCAAAGAAAGCGCCTGCCGAACACGAACGTCCGACAGTTCGTCTTTCCGCGTATTGAAAACGATACCTAACATGTCGGGCGGCTCACCATTTGCCAGCTCCTCACGTTTCACCCAACCTTTGTCCAGAGCTGGAAAATCGTAGGATGTTGCCCAGATCTTAGGATCGCGCTCTGTCCTGTAGGTCACTTCACCAGCCTTAAAGGCCTCAAATCCGGCGGTCGCATCGGCGAAGTATTCAAGTCTGATCGTATCAAAATTGTTGCGACCCTTGTTTACTGGAAGATCAGCGCCCCAATAGTCGGGATTGCGCTTATAGATAACGCGCCGATTTGCCTCGATCTCATGGACCATGTACGCGCCTGATCCTGGAGAAGTGGTCATTCGCGGTTCATCTAGTCGTGCGCCTGTTTCTTCAAACCATTTCTTCGACCAAACCGGCACGCTTCCAACTTGATCAATCAAGTTTCTCCGGGAGATACCCTCGGTGAAATAGAACTTGACGGTATGATCGTCGATAACTTCGACCTTGGGAATTCGCTTGCGCACCGCGACGGCATAACTTTGCAAGCCCTGATCCAGAAGCAGGTTATGCGAGAAAGCCACATCATGCGCCGTGACAGGCGTGCCATCTGAAAACTTTGCCTCCGGGCGCATATGGAAAATCACCCAGGATTTGTCCTCGGGATACTCGACCGTGTGTGCAAGAAGGCCATAGCTTTCGCCAACTGTGTCCGCTGTACCTTCCAACAAACTCTCGTACATTATCGATGATAGTTGCGCCGCGCGCCCATTGCGCGTGAAGGGGTTCATCGAACTGAAACTGCCGGCCAGCGCGATCGAAATCTCGCCGCCTTTGGGCGCGTCGGGGTTCACGTAATCGAAATGCGTGTAATCCTCTGGATAGTTCAGATCCCCGAAGAATGAATAGCCGTGGCTTTTGATGATCTTCTGCTCCTCGGCGACCGCAACCCAAGCGCTTAGTATCAGGATTGACAGGCTCATCAGGGCAGACGCCAGTAAGCGGTGATGTTGTCCGTCAAGTGCACGGGTCTTGGCCCGGTTTCGGTGTCGGCTCATACGCAGTTTCCTCTCACTTGCCCTGATGTGGGATTTTATTGCTCCGTGGCAAGCTAAAGGAGGCGCGGCAGGGGTTTCAAGCGCCGATCCTTGCCGAGCGACAGCGCAACAAAGAAAACCGCCCGTTCGTTGATAAACGGGCGGTTCACAAAATTGCTAGCGGTGGTAACGCTTACTGCGAAAGCGACTGCAGATATCCGATAATGTCGGCGCGGTCCTGTTCGTCAGAGACGCCGCGGAAGCTCATCCGGTTGCCCGGAGCAAATTCGCGCGGATTTTCCAGCCATGCGCTCAGGCGATCAAGATCCCATTCGCCGCCGAGTTCGTCCAGCGCGCCGGAGTACCCAAAACCTTCAACCGACGCGACCGGGCGGCCAACGATGTTCACAAGATGCGGGCCGACGCGGTTTTGCTCTTTGTCAGCCACGTGGCAAGCCGCGCATTTCTTATAGGCTTTTTCGCCAGCCGCGATATCGGCAGCAGCCACCAGGGCGGCGAAACCGCTGGCCTCGGATGCTGCGGCATCACTTTCTGACGAGGCTTCCTCTGCTGGTTCTTCGCTTGCCACTTCTTCTTCGCTGGCCTCTTCTGCTGCTGCCGTTTCAGTTGCCTCTGCAGTTTCTTCGGTGGCCTCCTCCGCCGCTGGCTCTGCCGCGGCCTCTTCAGTGGCAGCCTCTTCTGTGGCTTCCTCCGCTGCAGGTTCAGCTGCCGCTTCTTCTTCGGCCGCTGCTGGCACTTCGAGAACCGTCATGTCGCCGTCTGTGTTGTCGAGATAAGCGATCACATCAACCCGATCCTGAATCTTCTTGAGGCCAGCAAAACCCATAGATGTCCCCGGCGCATAGCCTTTGGGGTTCGCGATGAATGCGTCCAGCTCTTCAGGGGTCCAGGTGGCAACTACCGCGCTCAGCGCGCCGGAATAGCCGAACCCAGCCACTGCATCGACGTCGCGACCAACCACGCCATCAAGATGCGGACCGGTTTTATCCGTACCGTCCACCGCGTGGCAGGCCTTGCATTTACCAAAGACTTTCTCGCCAGCTGCGATATCAGCCGAGGCATAAAGCTCTGCAAAACTTGGGCCTTCCTCGCCTGCTTCGGTCTCTTCACCGCTATCTGCCACTTCGATGATGTAGGCCGGGCCGTGGTCATCACCATGACCTCCGCCCATCGCGTACATCTCTTCCGCTACCCATTTGCCAAGAAGGAAGACCAGCAGAGCGCCACAAAAGCCGCCCAGGATCTTCGTAAACGTCATTGTGTCCAGCATAGGCCCGTTTCCAAATGAATCTCTCGGGGCGTATCTATCCGCTTCCCCTTGAACTGCGCAAGGTGTAGTTTCCGCGACCAATCGACCGCACCACGGCATGGGACAGAACAGGCACAAGAAGATGACCAAACGCATCGCTTTCCAGGGCGAGCCCGGCGCATATTCGCATCAGGCTTGCAAAGAGACGTATCCTGAAATGGAACCACTGGCGTGTCGGACATTCGAGGACGCCATTGAAGCCGTGCGAACAAGGAAAGCCGATCTTGCCATGCTCCCGGTGGAAAACTCGACCTTTGGGCGGGTCGCAGATATCCACCACCTTTTGCCGTCCTCAAGCCTGCACATCGTGTCAGAGGCCTTTGTCCGGGTGCGCATCAACCTGCTTGCCCTGCCCGGCACAGCCCTAGAAAAGGTCAAACGCGCCAAAAGCCACACGATGCTGCTTGGTCAATGCCGCGCGTTTCTCGCCAATCAGGGGATCCAACGTGTGACCGGTGCCGACACAGCCGGGTCTGCGCGCGAAGTGGCACAGGCCGGTGATCCGGAAATGGCGGCCCTTGCCAGTGAACTGGCTGGAGAGATTTACGGCCTCGATGTGCTGGCGCGCGGGATCGAGGACGAAGGCACCAACACGACGCGGTTCCTGGTCATGTCGCGAGAGCCTGATTGGTCTCAACGCGGCTCTGACGGCATGATGACGACATTTGTTTTTCAAGTGCGAAACATTCCCGCCGCGCTCTACAAGGCCATGGGAGGATTTGCCACCAATGGCGTCAACATGACCAAGCTTGAAAGCTACATGGTTGGTGGCAGCTTTTCTGCGACGCAGTTTTACGCGGATATCGAAGGGCATCCCGATGATCCCGCCGTGGCGCGAGCTTTGGAAGAACTGGAGTATTTCACATCCGAGCTTGTCATGCTGGGTGTTTACCCGGCCGATCCGAGGCGCCACTGACGCGCAGATTCCAGCATCCGTGATTGTTACAGAATTTTTCTGATAGGGCGCAAAATCCGCTGTCCTTTGAGCGATTGTCCGATTTCATATATTTTGGTGTAAAATCATAGCTTTATGAATTTCAACGCGTCGTGACTTCCTCCGTTCGTGAACCAACATGCACGGGTGATCACGCCGCTGTGCGCGGCTGCGAGTGATCCTTCACAAGCGCAAGATGAAGACTGTCGGTCGCCCCGCCACATCCCCATCTCATGCTCACAAACGGCAAGCTTTCTGCCGCAACCCCCTTGGTAGAGGAGATTACAATGCGTACTCTTGGAATCATAGCATTGGCAGCTGTTTTCGCGACACCTGTCGCCGCTCTCTCGATCACCAAAGTCCTGTCCGCCCCAACAGAGGTGGGCGAGTTGAGTGTTCAAGAACGGGAAAACCAGTTCGCGGAATTCGCAGTGCAAGAGAACGAGGTATTCGCCGCCAAAGACAGAGGCGAAAAACGCAGCAAACCCACGCGCGGTAGCTCACCTCTTTTCGACAAAATCCTCGACACGCAAATCGGCTGATCCATCACTCAGGGAGCCGGTTTGACCGTGGAGGGTCGCCTTCGGGCGGCCCTTTGCGTATCAGGCTATGGCCTTGTAGCGATCTTCAAGATCTTTCGCATAGTCTGCGACACGCAGTGCGAACCGCTTGGTCATGTTCGTGCGGGCCAGCTTGAGCGATTGAAGCAGCAGCCGCGCACTTAGTGATTTTGCCGATACCGAAACCGAAACACTAAGACGCGTTCTCCGGCGGGACAGGGCCACAAGATCAAGCATCATGTGCCCCTTCAGGTTCGCGGAGTCGGATTCAACAATCAGACAGTTCGGTGGATCGTAATCCGTGATCTCAAGTCGCATTTGCCTGCGTTTTCCGCGAAGCATGAAGGCGGTGTCCCAGGCCATACCCTTGCCCGGGGTGGACATTTCATTGACGCGCTGAACCTCGGCACCACGGCGCAGCGCAGACCGCTCCAGCGCCGGAAAATCGGTAATCTGCGAAAAGACATATTCGATAGGAGCCTCGATATCCTCCTTCTCGACGAATTTCATCTGCCACCCTCGTTCGTTCACCCGTTCGGGCTTTTCTTTATCGCCTGCTTGTCACCTATAGCTTATCCGCCAGCCAATTGTGCAGCAAAAAATGAGCAATCGCACCTTTACGCGCGGGCAAGAGCTTTGGATGCTCACCAGCAAATGCGCATGCCATCTCCTCTCGCGTGACCCACATCGCATCTTCGATCTCAGTGGGATCAATTCTTATCTCACTGGACAGTGCCCGTCCCCAGCACCCAAGCATAAGGGACGACGGAAAGGGCCAGGGCTGACTGGCCAGATAGCCAACGTCACCTACGCGAATACCCGCCTCCTCCATCACCTCGCGTCGGACTGCGGCCTCCATCGTCTCGCCGGCATCAATAAACCCGGCCAGAAGCGAATACATACCCTCCGGCCATCCAGGAGAGCGCCCCATAAGAACGCTATTGCCAAATGTAATCAGCATGATCACGACGGGATCCGTACGTGGAAAATGTTGACCACCGCAGGCATCGCAGTTCCGCTGCCAACCGAATTGAATCACCTCGGATGCCGCACCGCAACACGCGCAGAACTTGTGGGTCGCATGCCAACCCAGAATGGCTTTGGCTTCGGCTGCGATCTCTGCATCACGAGGCGAGAGGCGTGTCATGATACGGCGCAGCTCGGCAAAACTCATGGATGTACCAAGATCAGGGTGCTGCTGCTCGCTGGTATCGACGAAGCCACCCAATGTGCTTACGTCAACGTCGTCAGGCACCCAGTCCGAAAGCTCATATGCCAGCACAATCGCACCATCCTCTTCGCGCCCCAAAAGGACAGGACCGAACGTGCCTTTTTCGAGTAAGGAATGATCCGCTGGCAGTCGAGCAAGGCGATCAAGATTCGGGGAGACAACAAGCGGTTTGCCGCGCCAGAAAAGAACAACGCTTGCCCGGTTTGAGGCGATAAGCTTTTGCACTTCTTCAGGTTTGCTGCGAAGATCGGTGGCCCGATCGAGGGACGAGCCCCCGAATGTAACAGTTTCTGCATGACGCATGGTTTGGTCTCCAAGCATCGACCTGCCATGATCGGCATGTCAGGGCAAGTTCCTTTTCCCAAATCAACGGACGCATCGTAATCGCCAAATGATTTGCAACCTAAGGTTTAATATGCGACCTTGAGACATTCATGGGGTGAGGGGCTGATGTATTTTGGGACAAGGGCCAGGTCGTACCAAAAAGAACAATGGAAATATCTGGCCATGGCCGGTGCCGGATCGCGTTGAGCAGCAAGAAGAGGGCCTTGGGCAACACATCTGGCTGAGACTTCTCGAGACCACCGATGTCCATGGCCATCTCCTTGCCTATGACTACGCAAGTGACACCAAGGTTGATGGTTTTGGCCTTGAGAAGGTGGCCGGTCACATCAAGAAGATGCGGGCCGAGGCGACGAATACGTTCTTATTCGAAAATGGCGATTTCTTGCAGGGTTCGCCGCTGACCGACATCACGATCAGACCCGAAAATGGATGGTCAGGGCCGAACCCGGTTGTCACGGCAATGAACCACCTGAAATACGATGCCGCCACGCTGGGAAACCACGACTTCAATTTTGGTCTGGATTGGTTGCAGACCGCGTTAAAGGAGGCCGCTTTCCCGGTCATCTGCGCCAATATCATGACGCAGAAACATTCCACCGACCCTACCAAAGACGTCACGCTGTTCCCGCCTTACCAAATTCTCGACTGTGCGCTGACAGATAATGGAGGAAACACGCAAAGAATTCGGATCGGCATCATTGGCCTGCTGCCTCCCCAGATTCTTCAATGGGACCGGGATCATCTGTTCGGTCGTCTGGAGGCCCGCGACATGCTTGAGGCGGCGCAGGCTTATGTCCCGGCAATGAAAAAGGACGGTGCAGAGATTATCCTCGCACTTGCGCATACTGGCGTCGGACAAGGAGAGATGTCGCCCGGTCAGGAAAACGCGGGCCTTGCGCTGGCGGATGTGTCGGGGATCGACGCCGTTATGACAGGCCACGTGCACCAGGTTTTTCCCAATCCAAATGTGACATCTGCAGACCCCGGCGTTAGTTTTTCGAATGGCACTCTGGCAGGAAAACCGGCTGTTATGGCCGGGTTCAGGGGCTCTCATCTGGGTGTCATCGACCTCTTGCTGCAGCCCACCGCAACAAGGTGGCAGGTTGTGGGGCACAAGGTCAAAGCGCACGCGGTCTCAGAAACAGCAAGCACGGCAGACCCTAAACTTGCAGAGATAGTCGCGACGGCACATCAGACGACGCTGCGGCAGAACAATGTTGCAGTTGGCGTCAGCTCTGTGCCGGTTCACAGTTATCTCAGCCAGTTTCGCCCCGACCCGGGGCAGCAGCTCATCATGGCGTGCAAGCGAGATGCCCTGGCAGCGGTGTTAAAGGAAAGCGAGCATGCCAGCCTGCCAGTGCTGTCTGCCAGCGCACCTTACAAAACTGGCGGTCCGGCAGGGCCAGAGTTTTACACCGACATTCCCGCCGGTCCGATCAGCCTGCGGAACATCGCCAGTCTTTACCCGTTTCCAAACACTCTGGTTGGCTTGCGAATGACAAGCGATCAGCTCCTCGATTGGTTGGAGAGATCTGTGTCGTGTCTTCAACAGCTTCGTCGCGGCGAAAGACGGCAAGTTTACTGGAACCCGGCCTTTGTGGGACACGCATTTGATACGGTCTACGGGCTTGAATACGACATCGATCTGACACAGCCGCCAAGATTTAACCACCTGGGAGAGTTGATCAATCCAGGCGCCAAGCGCATCCAAAACGTCACCCATGCCGGAAGGCCCCTTGCGAGCGACGCGGCGTTTGCCGTCGCCGTGAAAAACTTTCGCGCCGCAACCCTTAGTTCGCTCATGCAAGACGAACCAAATCAACCTCATGTTCTCTTTAAAGGAACAAGGCTTATCCGTGATCTTGTGACCGAATTTCTGTCAACGAGGGACATCTGCCCACCAACACCTGCTCAAAAGATGTGGCGCTTTGTGCCCGTCGCGGAGACGTCCGTTCTGCTGGAAACAGGACCCGGTGTTCTGGACTATCCAGGCGATCTTCGGGCGCTGGGTGCGCGTGTCGGCGATACAACCCGACAAGGGTTTGTGCAGATCGAGATCCCTCTCAATGGTCCGCAGGCTATGTCGTCTCAAGACAATGTCGCCGAAAAGCACGTTTGAGCATATCAAGCTCTTCACGCAGAAGCGTAACCTCGGCCCGAATGTCATAACCCAGCGCATCACCGCACATCAGGGAAAAACTGCCAAGCGTAGTTTCGGTCGTGGCGTCCGTGATGACAAAGGTCTGAACCCCGTCGGCAATATGTTCGACCGGAATCGGCACACGCAAAACCCAGGCTTTCTCTGCCTGGCTTTCCTGCAGATCTACATTTGGCAATGGCTGCTGCAAATGCGTCACCGCCACGTCCGGAACAGCGGATCCGACGCCTTCATAGGTCAGCATCCCTTCCCAGACCCCTTCCATGAGCCGCGTCTTGGTCAAAACCCATGCCGTCATGCGATGCTCCTTTGTTTGCGTCTATAATTCCGCTCTGGGCCGTCGGCTGAATGTCAAATCCCGCAGGATCACCTGGCTCATCTGCGGATTCTCGAAGATAAGATCGATCCATCCGCGCTCGATACGCTTTTCGTTCAGCTTGGTGTAGGCCAGATCAAACTCCACCATGATTTCTTCTTCATGCAGGGGAAGTTCGCGGACGATCTGTTCGGTGTTCGGGCCATGTTTCACATTGAGGCGCGCAAAAATCTCCAACGGTTTTTCCATTTCGACGATTGTGTCCATACGGAGCAGATGTCGGCGTTGCAGCCCTACCATGGCAGCGTCCGGCAAATCGAGAACAAGCGACAGAAAAGAACCATCGAAACTGAAGACATCCATCCTCAGCCCGAAAGGCGCAAGATCGGCCTCGCGCGTATTGCGCAGCTGGCGGAGCGTCAGCTCCGAATGCTGACAGTCATGAAAGAGCGTCAGTTCCTCGCCCAGCTGCGTCTTGCTTTGCACCGAAGAGCTACCTGGAACGGCCAGCGGCTCGCGCCAGAGAGCCGGGCGCCAGGACCAGTCAGTCCCATGGGGCTTGGGAAAGGCGTTGGAGCCGATAAAGGGCAGCGCAAGACGTTGATCCGCTTTCGAGATGAACTCGTCGAGATAATACCGCAGCTTTTGCGCCTGTGCGCGTTCGGCGCGCAGTTCCGACATGCGCAGGTTTGAAGCCTTACCAAGAACCTTGCGCCATCTTTGAACGTCACGCCGCTCAGCGACCCAATCCACAAGCGAAGTTTTCATCGGTTTGCTGCCAGCCCGTTGCCTTTGGGACTGCTCTATAATGCCCCACGCCTTTGAATAGCATTAACCCGGATTTGGAAACAATCCATTCCGGCGCAAAGACTCATCCTTCGGCAGAGACCAAGGCACAGGCGGTTCAGACCGACACCTAAAGATCGGCGTAAACGTGGCGTTCCGCCTCAGCGCCGGGGTGTGTCACCGCACCTTTGTAAGTCTCGCCCACAAGCTGCGCGTATTTCCAAAGCGCACCTGAGGCGTAGATTGTCTCACGCGGACCGGCCCAGGTCTCTTTGCGCTTGGCCAGTTCGTCGTCGCTCAGATCCACGCTCAACTCACCTGTTATGGCGTTGATCGTGATCACATCACCATCCTGGATCAGCGCGATCGGCCCACCATGCGCGGCCTCTGGCCCGACATGGCCCACGCAAAACCCGCGTGTCGCGCCGGAGAAGCGTCCATCGGTTATGAGTGCAACCTTCTTACCCATACCCTGCCCGGAAAGCGCCGCTGTCGTGGCCAGCATCTCGCGCATACCCGGCCCGCCTGCGGGGCCTTCGTTGCGGATGACAATGACCTCACCCTCGTTGTAAGCGCGCATCTTAACCGCCTCAAATGCATCTTCTTCGTTCTCGAAGACACGGGCAGGACCGGTGAACACCTGTTCCTCTTCCGACATGCCCGCCACTTTCACAATGGCTCCCTGCGGGGCAAGATTACCCTTCAGGCCCACAACACCGCCGGTCTTGGTGATAGGCGATGCGGCGGGGTAGATCACCTGCCCATCGGCTTCGCGTTCAATGAGGTCGAGCTCTTCACCCATTGTGCGGCCCGTCGCGGTGATGCAATCCTCATGGATCATACCGATCTTGCGCAATTCCTTCATCACAACCGGCACACCGCCCACCTCATAGAGGTCCTTGGCCACATATTGCCCCCCCGGTTTCAGATCGACGAAATAGGGCGTATCCTTGAAAATCTCGCAGACATCATCAAGGAAAAACTCCAGCCCCGCCTCATGCGCGATGGCGGGCAGGTGCAGGCCGGCATTGGTGGACCCGCCGGTGCAGGCCACCACGCGGGCGGCGTTTTCCAGCGACTTGAGCGTGACAACGTCGCGCGCGCGGATCTTCTTCTCCAGAAGCTTCATCACCGCCTCGCCAGAGGCAGTGCCATAGGCATCGCGGCTTTCATAGGGTGCAGGTGCGCCAGAGGAGTTGGGCAAGGCCAGACCAACGGCCTCGGACACGCAGGCCATGGTGTTGGCTGTGAACTGACCGCCACAGGCACCAGCAGACGGACAGGCGACCTTTTCCAAGGCCTTGAGTTCTTCGTCTGAATTCGCGCCCGCCTGATGGCGGCCCACGGCTTCAAAGACGTCCTGTACAGTCACATCCTTGCCTTGGAACCGGCCCGGAAGGATCGATCCGCCATAGATGAATACCGACGGCACGTTGAGCCGCACCATGGCCATCATCATGCCCGGAAGGGATTTGTCACAGCCGGCCAGACCGACAAGCGCATCATAGCAATGCCCTCGCATGGTCAGTTCCACGGTGTCGGCAATCGCCTCACGACTTGCCAGCGATGAACGCATGCCCTCATGACCCATGGCGATGCCGTCCGTGACAGTGATCGTGGTGAATTCCCGCGGCGTGCCGCCGGCCTCTTTCACACCCATCTTGACCGATTGTGCCTGACGACTGAGGGCGATGTTACAAGGCGCGGCCTCGTTCCAGCAGGTGGCCACGCCAATGAGAGGCTGATGGATCTCATCCTCGGAAAGCCCCATCGCATACATGTAAGACCGATGCGGTGCGCGCGCGGGTCCTTCGGTCACATGACGGCTGGGCAGGATTTTCTTGTCAAACTTGGTCATCGCGGCCTCCCTGGCGAGTGTTGAAGATGGTCTAGGCCAGAGGGCGCGAAGGGGCAAGTGTGGGGGCGGAAAAATGAGAGTGGGTAAAGTCCGGTTCGCGTGCGGGGCGGGCGTTGAACACCATCGCGCGGCTTTTGGGTTCCCTCTCCTGTGGGCTCAAACCGGACATCAAGCTCAACAAATTATCCGAGTGAGATCCACCCCCAAAAAAAGACAAACCCCCGAAGCGTCTGCCCGGGGGTCATCTTGTTGCGCTGGTCGCATCAGGTCTTAAAGAAGACCCTCACGTTGCGCTTTTTTGCGTGCGAGTTTACGGGCGCGGCGGATGGCCTCGGCCTTCTCGCGCGCTTTTTTCTCGGAGGGTTTCTCGAAATGCTGCCGAAGCTTCATTTCGCGGAATACGCCCTCACGCTGCAGTTTCTTTTTCAGGGCACGAAGCGCCTGATCGACATTGTTGTCGCGAACACTGACCTGCATGTGGTTGTCACCACCTTTCTAAGTTAAAGTTGCATAAGATTGCAGGAAGTGGCCGTATAGCAAAGCGATACTAGGTTGTCTAGGGTCAGAGCTTTTCACATTGGAGACATCGCGATGGCCAAGCAGGACATCAAACAGACCCTACTGGACGCCGCCAAGGCGCATGTGCCCTTTGACGGGTGGAGCGAGGCCACATTCAAAGCCGCGCAGGCCGATGCCGGGATTAGCCCCGGTCTGGCCTCGGCAGCCTGCCCACGCGGGGCGGTTGATCTTGCCATGGCGTTTCATGAAGAGGGCGACATAGCGATGCTCACCCGTCTGAACGAGACCGATCTAAGCGAGCTGCGCTTTCGCGACCGGGTTGCGGCGGCTGTGCGCTTTCGTCTTGAGGCGGTTGAAGACAAAGAGCTTGTCCGCCGTGGCGTGACCCTTTTTGCGTTGCCACATTACGCCTTTGAGGGCGCGCAAGCGGTCTGGAAAACCTGCGATCAGATCTGGACAGCACTTGGTGACACGTCGGACGATGTGAACTGGTACACCAAACGCGCCACGCTCTCGGGTGTTTATTCCTCAACGCTGCTTTATTGGCTGGGGGACGAAAGCGACGGGTATGAGAACACCTGGGCCTTCCTTGACCGCCGTATCGACGATGTCATGCAGATTGAGAAGGTCAAAGCCAAAGCGCGTGACAGCAAGATCATCGATGGTTTGATGAAGGGGCCTCTGTCTTTTCTCGGGCGCATCAAACCTCCTTCCGGCACAAGCCCAACCGGGATGCCCGGGCGCTGGAGCCGGTAACGCTTGGGTTCTTTGCAATTTTGACCGTGGCTGTTACCACCTGTCTTGGTGGAGGGCGGAAACTTGCCTCAGATGATGCGCGTTGTTGAGATTGCAAAACCCGGCGGGCCAGAGGCGCTGGTTACGGGCACGCGGACCATTCCCGAGCCGCGCCATGGCGAAGTTGTCCTCAAGCTCAGCTATGCAGGTGTGAACCGGCCTGACGCGCTGCAGCGCGCGGGGCATTATGACCCGCCGAGAGGCGCGAGCGATCTGCCCGGGCTGGAAGGCACCGGAACGGTGGCAACTGTTGGACCCGGTGTTTCAGGCTTGGCTGTCGGAGATGAGGTTTGCGCGCTTTTGCCCGGCGGAGGCTATGCGGAATACGCCGCCACGTCTGCCGCACATTGCCTGCCGGTGCCCAAGGGCCTTGGCCTTGCGCAGGCCGCCTGTCTGCCCGAGACCTTTTTCACTGTCTGGACCAATGTGTTTCAGCGGGGCCGCCTACGCGCCGGAGAACGGTTTTTGATCCATGGTGGCTCCAGCGGCATAGGGACCACGGCCATTCAACTGGCTCGCGCCTTTGGGGCGCGGGTCTTCGCCACGGCAGGGTCCGAGGCGAAATGCACCACCTGCCAGGATATTGGCGCAGAGCGCGCCATCAACTATCGAAGCGAAGATTTCGTTCAAGTTATGCGCGCCAAAGGCGGGGCCAACCTGATCCTCGACATGGTCGGCGGGCCATATCTGCCGCGCAATCTTGATGCGCTGGCCGATGATGGCCGCCTGATTCAGATCGCTTTCCTGCAAGGCCCCCAGCTTGAGGTCAACTTCACGCAGGTCATGACCCGGCGCTTGCAGATCACCGGCTCGACCCTGCGCCCGCAAAGCAAGCTGGCCAAGGCCTGCATCGCGCAGGACCTGCACCGCCATGTCTGGCCGCTTTTGGAGGCGGGTCGCGTGACGCCGGTGATGGATTCCGAATTTGCGCTGGAAGACGCAGCCAAGGCCCATGCCCGCATGGAAAGCTCCGCGCATATCGGCAAAATTGTCCTGAAGGTGGCTTAGATTTTGGGCGCAGCTACGATTCTCCTACTGATCCTAACGGGCCTCAGCCTCGCGCTCAGCGCATTGACCGTGCTGCGCGACAAGCCTCCGGTCTGGCGATTTGCGCCCATCCGGCCTGTCCAGCAGCAGGGAAAGCTGCGATGCGATCAGATCTTTGCATATGACATCGCCGCCGGGCAAGCGCACGCACCCGCCCTGATGATTTCGCAGACCGGCTTCGAACTCTTGTGGTTTGAGGGCTCAGCCGAGGCGCAGGCGGATGTCAAAATTCATGCCGCCCAGTTCGAGCGCGTGGGCGAGGACTGGATCAAGACGGCGCAAGGCCCGCGCATCACCCCCGCCGGGCTAGGGGCGGTGATGGATCCCGGGCAGCTTGTTGTGACCTTGGGCAATTGCATCGAGAATGAAAGCCGCCCCGACCACATCTATACAACCGTCGTCTCGGTGGGCGGCTGGGCCATGGCTTCGGTGGCGGATGTGAAACTGGCACAAGACGGTCCGCTCTGGGCGCGAAAACTGAACCTTTCGCCCATCCTGAACCGCTCGCATCTGGTGAAATCGCCGATGATCCCCTTTGCCGACAGCACCCACGGCCTGCCAGCCTATTTCGAAATGGGGTCCACATATGGCAGCCTGGTGCGGCTCGACGCGCAAGGGCACGTGCGTGATGTCGCGCGCATGACAGGGCCAAGCAAACCTATCCAACCGATGATCGTGCCCCTGGACGAGCAAAGCGCGGTCGCGTTTCTGCGCGATTTTGACCCAAGCGGACAGCTCTTGCGCAGCGAAACCGCCGATGGCGGGCAAAGCTGGTCCGAGGTGACGCCGCTCAACATACCCAACCCAAGCGCGCCGGTCGCGGCCCTTCCGCTAGGCAGCGGGCGCATCCTGATGGTGGCAAATGACGACCCAGACGGCGGCGACAGGCTTAGTCTTCTGCTGTCAGATGACGGCGGCAAGACATTCGACAGCCTGCAGGAGCTGGAATCCAACGGCGCGGGCGCACGGTACCCCATGCTGCGAGCTCTGGAGGATGGCACATTGTTGTTGGCCTATTCGCTCGGCAACAAAAGGGGATTGCGCGTCATGGCCTTTAACCTCGACTGGGTCTTTGGCGCATGAACGGTCTTGGTGCCTCCGTGAGTGTGGGCCTTTTGCTGGGCTGGCTTGTCTTTGCTGTCGTGGGCAGCGTGCTACCGGCCTGGGCGGCGCTGCTGCCAGGACTTGCGGCGGGCGGCATCTGCGCAACACGTCTGCGCACCCATGTCGCGATCCAAGGTCTTGTCGCGCTTCTGGCACCTTTTGGCGTGATGCTCCCGGCTCTTGCGCTGCGCGATATCGTGGTGGCCTTCGGGGTGCCGGTACCGGGCTTTTCGGGCTTTGAGCTCTTTATTTTTCTGTTGCTATACACCGGGTTTCTCACATCAGCGTTCGGGAAAGGACCGATTGATCTTTACCGCTTTGGCTATGCACCCAAACCTGTCGCGGCCATGACGCTGGTTATGTGTCTCTACAGCCTTCTGACCGGTAACTGGTTTCTGGCGCTGGTCGCGGTTCTGGCGCAGGGGGCATGGAGCCTGCGACTGGGCAGCGGCAACTGGTTTGACCATATCTCGCACCTGCTGCTTTGGCCCATCGCGCTCTTGGCGCTGCTCATCTGACTGTTCTGCGCTTTGCCGCATCCGCCATCAAAGACAGGCAAGAAGGCTTAGCTTAGCGGATCGGCTCGAACTGCGCATCTTTCAGACGGCAATCGCGGATCACGTCGCGACCGCAAGGGACCGGATTGAGATCCCGGGAAAGGCAAATGCGCACCTCTTGAATATGGCCCTCGCGGCAGGTGACTGTCACCATGTCACGTTCCAGACTTGGATTAGCTTTCAGAAAGGCCTCTTCCACCACCGAAGCGGGCAACTGAACCGGGTCTTTGAGCTTGCGAAACACTTCCGGTCGGGTGACGCGGGCGTAGGCCTCACGACTTTGAGCATAATAGGCGGGCGCGGACAGACCCGTGCAGGTGCCATGCTTGCGCCATTGATGCCAGGCGAGGCCAGAGCTGCCCATAATATCGGTCATTTCGCGTGTCATGCGGCGTGACGGCGCACGCTCGGCGCTTTGGCAAAACTCAGGCCAGCCGCGATGGAATTGCGGCCACAAGCCATGCAAAACCCAACCGTAATCCTCCGAGCTGTCACATTGCGGCGAGCCGCGCGCATCACCCTCTAGTGCGCACCAGTTCGGCGACCAGCTCAGCGATAAAACGTAATAGTCGAAAACACCGGGTTTGTTGCTTTCCGCCAGGCTCATCGTGGCTGTGAACAGAAAAACGAGAAACGCGCGCAACAGTTCGCTCTTTCATTTTGATTTCCGCCCGACTATATACGCGCCAAGTTCCCCGACAACGGAAACCCGTCCTGGAAACTCTCAGGACCGCCTTTTCCAGGCGACGGGACAGATTTGCGCCAAGGAGACGTTCGCGATGTCAAAGCCATTGATGACCAAAGCCACCGCTGTCTGGCTGGTGGACAACACCACGATCAGCTTCAAACAGATTGCCGATTTCGTCGGTCTGCACGAGCTTGAGGTACAGGGCATCGCCGATGGAGATGTGGCCACAGGTGTGAAAGGGTTTGACCCGGTTGCAAACAACCAGCTCACGCAGGAGGAAATCGACAAGGCCGAAAAAGACCCACTGCACAAGCTGACGCTGAAGTTCAACCCTGCGGCTGTGGGCGAGGAAAAACGTCGTGGCCCCCGCTACACGCCTCTGTCCAAACGGCAGGACCGACCCAACGCGATTCTGTGGTTGGTAAAATTCCACCCCGAGCTTGTCGACAGCCAGATCGCAAAGCTTGTCGGAACCACAAAACCCACGATCCAGTCGATCCGGGAACGCACCCACTGGAACATCTCGAACATGCAGCCAATCGATCCTGTTGCGCTTGGCTTGTGTAAGCAAAGCGAACTCGACGCCGCGGTTCAGAAGGCCGCTGCGAAGAAAGCCAAGGACGGCGAGACCATCAATGATGACGAACGCCGCAAGCTTCTCAGCACAGAGCAAAGCCTTGAGGCGGACGCAGAACCACGTATCCCGACCGCGATTGAGGGGCTTGAAACTTTCAGCCTTGGCAATGACGATACCTCCGGTCGCGAGCCGAAGGAGAAAATCGACGCCGACAGCTTCTTCAATCTCCCCTCGGGGGATGACGAAGACGCAGACGAAAACGCCTAGGCTGTGCTTTGGAAATGAGCGGGTTCTTTCATGGACCCGCTCTTGAAAATGACGCCCAATCTGCGGCCCCAGAGTCGGGATAAGCGTAACACCTTGATAAGCGTGATTTTGCGCCACAACGGCTCTATTTGATCAACTCATTGACTCGACAATAAAATTTCAGATCACATTCGGCGATTGTTAATGAATGAGACGACCGATTGGATCAAGAACTATTATTGGCGCTAAATTCTTGGGCGATGTCGAATTCCGGTTTGTCCTGGACATTCTTCCTTTTCACCCGAGAGGCGCTGAAGAACCTTTTGCCCATCGTTCTTTTCTGGGGGCTCTGGTTTTCCTTCGATGACCAGAGTCGGCAGACGGCGCGCGAGAAGCTGGTCGGCGTCCTGCTGATTGGCGCAATCGGCATCGCGGTCGCGCGTGGTTTGGCAAGTGTCCTGCCATTTCGTGCCCGACCGGTCCACGACCCGGAAACCGAGATCACCGTTGCCCCGTGGCTCAACACACGCCTGCTGGAAGAATGGAGCGCCTTTCCATCTGACCATGCCGTGTTGTTCTTCGCGTTGGCCCTTGGGCTTTTCCAGGTCTCGAAACGAGCAGGGATCTTTGCGCTCTTCCATGCCGGGGTCTTCGTCTGTCTTCCAAGGGTTGCTGTTGGCCTGCATTGGCCAAGCGACGTCGCGGTTGGCGTCTTGATTGGCATGGCCTTGTCGCTTCTTTTGTTCCGACCGATGCAGGCGTTGATCCACAAGACCGGTCTTGTGCCATTCTTTGAAGCGCGCCAATCGGTTGGCTATCCGATCTTGTTTCTCGCCACATACGAGGTGTCACGCATGTTCCACTCGGTGCGACAGATCATGCAGTTTGTGTGGGATTAGATGGGACCGCTACTGCGGAAACATCACCTATTGCCCTTCAGCCTGCGACAAAAACCAAAGGATATCAGGATCGGCGGGATAGATTTCCAAACCCCTTTTTGCGGTCTCCAAAGCGCGTTGATACTGGCCAGAATTCCACAGTCCTATCGCGGCGATCTCAAACAGACGGCCGTTGATGTCTGGCATCGCTAGACCCGGCTCGACCGTCACGAAAGCGTCACGAGGTCTGTTGAGTTCGAGAAGAGAGCGGCCCTTAAAGAACATGATATCCGGCGACGTGGTCTGTTTTTCGGCCTCTTCGCAATCCGAAAGAGCCGCTTCAAACGCCCCCATATCGGTCCGCACCACGCATCGCGAAAGCCAGCCCTGCCAATGGTCATCTTTTCGTAAGACGTCCGTGTACAGGTCTTCCGCTTCGCTATATCGGCCCTGCTCACGATAGGTCCAGGCCAACATGCGTTGGGTGCCCGTGTCCGATACAATCTCAAGCGAGCGTTCAAGATCAGACACACTTTGGTCCAGATGGCCCAGTTCGCGATGTGCGACACCGCGGGCAAGGTGGGCCTTGGCCAGGGCTTCGCCTTCGAGGCCCGAAGCAATTGCTTCGGTGCAGGCTGAAATCGAAGCGTCCGGCGCTTCATTTTCATCGATTTGGAAACAGGAATGGCCCTTGTCCGAAGCGGGAGCCATCGTCCCGGGAAAGAGGAACATCAAAACCAGGCATGCTTGCTTGAGGATGTTCCGGCGGCCAAACACGCGCGCCCCTCGAAAGAGGCGGGGCCGCCAGAAAGCGGCCCTGTCTGACCGGATCTTGTTCAAGCCGCCTGCGCCAGGTTTCGCAGCACGTAGTGCAGCACGCCACCATGTTCGATATATTCGATTTCAATCGCTGTATCGATGCGGCATTTGAGGGTGATTTCCTTCGTTGATCCGTCCACCATGGTGATCGTGCATGGCACTTCCTGCAAAGGCTGGATCGTATCAAGGCCAGAGATCGAAACTGTCTCGTCACCGGTTAGTCCAAGCGTATCGCGCGTGTCCCCACCGGTGAATTCAAACGGGATCACCCCCATACCAACAAGGTTTGAGCGGTGAATACGTTCAAAGCTTTCGGCAATCACGGCTTTGACGCCAAGCAGGGCTGTCCCTTTGGCGGCCCAGTCACGGCTTGAACCTGCACCATATTGTTCGCCACCAAAAACAACCAGGGGCGTGCCCTGCGCCTGATAGGCCATGGCCGCCTCAAAGATGGATGTCTGCGCGCCATCCGGGCCCTTGGTGTAACCACCTTCGACCCCATCGAGCATCTCGTTCTTGATGCGGATATTGGCGAATGTGCCGCGCATCATGACCTCATGGTTGCCCCGGCGAGAGCCATAAGAATTGAACTCGCGCACAGGCACTTGCCGTTCGGTCAGATACTGCCCTGCGGGCGTCGTGTCCTTGAATGAGCCTGCCGGGGAAATGTGGTCGGTCGTGACCATATCACCCAGCACAGCCAGAACCCGCGCGCCTTCGATATTGGTGATCGTGCCCGGTTCCTTGCCCATGCCTTGGAAGTAAGGTGGGTTTTGAACATAGGTCGACGTCGCGGGCCAGTCGTAGGTTTCGCCCTCTGAGGTCTCAACGGACTGCCATTTCTCATCGCCTTTGAAGACATCGGCGTATTTCTCGATAAAGGCCTCGCGCGTTACCGTCTTTTCAACCAGTTCCGCGATTTCCTGCTGTGTGGGCCAAATATCTTTGAGATAGACATCCTGACCATCCGGCGTCTGCGCCAATGGTTCGGTTGTCAGGTCTATATCCATGGTGCCTGCCAGCGCATAAGCGACCACCAGCGGCGGAGACGCGAGATAGTTCGCGCGCACATCAGGGCTAATCCGGCCTTCGAAATTGCGGTTACCAGACAGGACCGATGTAGCGACCAAATCGCCCTCGGCAATGGCTTCGGAAAGCTCTTTCTGGATTGGACCAGAGTTGCCGATACAGGTGGTGCAGCCATAGCCCACAAGGTTGAACCCGATCTTGTCGAGATCCTCCTGCAGGCCTGCGGCCTCTAGGTAGTGCGACACAACCTGAGAGCCTGGCGCGAGGGAGGTTTTGACCCAGGGCTTGCGATCCAGTCCCAAAGCAGCCGCCTTGCGCGCCACCAATCCTGCGCCAATCATCACATACGGGTTCGAGGTGTTGGTGCAGGAGGTAATAGAGGCGATCACCACGTCGCCGGACGACAGCGTGTAGTCTTCGCCTGCAACCGGCACTTCCTTGTCCATGGGGCGCTTGAAGGTGTCTTTCATCTCACGCGTAAACGCCGATTTGGCGTTGGTGAGGGTGACGTAATCCTGCGGGCGTTTCGGGCCGGAGATGGCCGGAACGATCGTGCCCATGTCGAGATGCAGCGTGTCGGTGTAAATAGGCGCGTAGTCGTCACCGCGCCAGAAGCCATTTTCCTTGGCATAGGCCTCAACCAAAGCGATGCGCGCCTCGTCGCGCCCGGTCTGGCGGAGGTAGCGCAGCGTTTCGCCGTCGATCGGGAAGAAGCCGCAGGTGGCGCCGTATTCAGGGGCCATGTTGGCAATTGTCGCGCGGTCGGCCAATGGCAATGTATCCAGACCGGCGCCGTAGAATTCAACGAATTTGCCCACCACGCCACGCTCGCGCAGCATTTCCACAACTTTCAGAACAAGGTCTGTCCCGGTCGTGCCTTCAACCATCTTGCCCGTCAGCTCAAAGCCGACAACTTCGGGGATGAGCATCGAAATGGGCTGGCCCAGCATGGCCGCCTCGGCCTCAATCCCACCGACGCCCCAACCAAGGACTGCCGCGCCATTGACCATGGTGGTGTGGCTGTCGGTGCCCACCAGCGTGTCGGGATAGGCCACTTCTTCGCCGTTCTGGTCCACATCGGTCCAGACCGTTTGTGCCAGATACTCAAGGTTCACCTGGTGGCAGATCCCTGTACCTGGGGGCACCACGCGGAAATTGTTGAACGCTCCCTGCCCCCATTTCAGGAACTGGTAGCGTTCCATGTTGCGCTCATATTCGCGGTCGACATTCATCTGGAACGCGCGCGGATTGCCGAATTCGTCGATCATTACCGAGTGGTCAATCACAAGATCCACCGGGTTCAGCGGATTGATCTGCTGCGGGTCACCGCCGAGCGCCTTGATCCCGTCGCGCATCGCCGCAAGGTCCACGACTGCTGGTACGCCGGTAAAATCCTGCATCAGAACGCGCGCGGGGCGATAAGCAATCTCTCGGGGGTTCTTGCCGCCTTTTTCCGCCCATTCGGAAAACGCCTTGATGTCATCCTTGCTAACGGTCTTGCCGTCCTCGAACCGAAGCATGTTTTCCAAGACCACTCTCAATGCAGCCGGGAGTTTTGAAAAATCACCCAACCCAGCAGCTTCAGCCGCTGCTATCGAGTAATAGGCGACAGAGCTCTCTCCCACCTTCAGCGTTTTGCGGGTTTTGGCGCTATCATGACCAACGGTTACAGGCATGGGGAAATCCTCTCACAATCGGGGCAGGCATGTTGGGGTGGTTCTGAACTAAAAGAAACCGGCGTTCAAGTCGGGCTTGCCTCTTATTGTATACAATTGCACACAATAATTCAATGCAACACATTCACAATCGCCTCGCAAATCGTTGATTGGTTATTTCAGCCAAATCTGGTTAGGTAAAGGACAGGGCCAGTTCAGACATCGATGAGGCAATTACATGCGTTTACTCGCAGCTTTCGCATTGGCAACCGGGTTTTGGATATCGCCAGCCGCGGCACAGACAAAAGCCGTTGTCGTAGAGCTTTTCACATCTCAGGGGTGCTCCTCCTGCCCACCTGCCGATGAGTTCATGCACCAGTTGGCCGCGCGTGACGATGTCGTGGCGCTCGCCCTTCATGTCGACTACTGGGACTATATCGGCTGGAAAGATAGCTTTGCAAACCCTGCGCACGCTGATCGTCAACGAGCTTATGCTGCGGCCAACAATCGTCGCATGATCTACACACCGCAGATGGTCATCAATGGCAGCGAGCATGTCGTGGGCAATAGCCCGACGGATGTGACTGATATGATAAACCGCCATCTGCAAACCCCGGCAACGATCAATATGCAGGCCAACCGCGATGGCGGAGAAGTGCATGTCAAAGCCGAACCTCTTGGCGATATCGGAGGGCCGTTTGTCGTGCAGCTTGTTCAATTCATGCCAGAGAAAACGGTCAAAATCACCCGAGGCGAGAATGCCGGCCGTACGATCAGCTACGCAAATGTCGTCACCAGCATGGCGCAGGTCGGCACTTGGGACGGGAGCGAACCGCTTGATCTGGCTGTAGCAGTTGAAACAGATGGCCCGGTTGCCATTCTGATCCAGCGCCGTGGCGGGACCGGCCTTGTTGAGGCCGCTGCGCGCCTGGATTAAGACCACGCACGTTTTCGTCGGTCAAAACGATCTATCAACCAAAGTTTATCATCCCGCTCTCATGCGCTGGTCTAAGAAACTTGCGCTTTCGCTCAACCGCGCCCCTTTTCAGAGGCTGAGGGAAAGTTATATACCTCAGGCACAGCATTATTTGAGAGCTTAGATTACGGGACGACATGGCAAAACTGGTCATCATGTCTGGGCCAGGCAACGAGGATGACGGGACAGATACAACCGTCGTCGTCGACACCAAACCCAAAACAAAGCGGCCACCTTTGTACAAGGTGCTGCTTTTGAATGATGACTATACACCAATGGAATTTGTCGTAGCCGTGCTGGAACGGTTCTTTGGCATGTCGCACACTCAGGCGTTCGAAATCATGTTGACCGTGCACAAGAAGGGTGTCGCGGTTGTCGGCGTCTTCAGTCACGAGATCGCCGAGACGAAAGTGGCACAAGTGATGGATTTTGCCCGGCGCCACCAGCATCCGCTGCAATGTACTATGGAAAAAGAGTGACGTGAGTTCGGGCTCGCGCTTGGCTTTGGCAATCGGTTCCGGGGACCTCCCTTGGCCCGAGCAGGGGCGGATCGCCGTTTTTCGGCCATCTCCCGAAACCGATCTGTCCGCTCTTGAGACATCCAGGTGCCAGATCATCACCGGGTTCCGCCCTTCGTTCGAGGCGTTCGCGGCGCAAGGATTCGCGTGTAGCAGTGCACCAGAGGGCCGCTTTGTAGCAGCCGTGGTATTCGCGGCGCGCGCAAAATCCCTCAACCTGTCGATGATCGCATCAGCCTGCAGCGGCACTTCGGGCCCTGTTGTTGTCGATGGTGCCAAAACAGATGGGATCGAATCGATCCTGAAGCTTTGCCGTGCCCGACAAGATGTTTCGCCCGCGCTTTCAAAATCTCATGGCAAGCTCTTTTGGATCACCGGCGGTCCAGGTCTTGAGGATTGGCTGCAGGAAAAGCCGACACGTCTGCCCGAGGGTTTTGTCACGGCAGCAGGCGTGTTTTCGGCGGACGGGATTGACCCCGGTTCGCAGCTTCTGGCGGGGCATCTGCCGAAGAAACTGGGGCGTACTGTCGCTGATCTTGGCGCAGGCTGGGGGTATCTCAGCGCTGAATTAGCGAAGAACCCGGATATCGAAGACCTTCATCTGGTCGAGGCCGAGAAAGACGCCCTGGATTGCGCCAGGATCAATGTCCCGGATCCCAGAGCCAGATTTCATTGGGCAGACGCTCTGCGCTGGCGGCCCGACGCGCCACTCGACACCATTGTCATGAATCCGCCTTTTCATACCGGACGTGCCGGTGATCCCGATCTGGGCCGGCGTTTCATCGAAACCGCAGCGCAGTGCCTCAAACCCAAAGGCCAGCTTTTTCTCGTGGCCAACCGCCATTTGCCCTATGAGGCGAAACTGGCAACGCTGTTTCGCGACGTGACGCTCCTTACAGATGATAATCGTTTCAAGGTCTTGCGCGGCCTTGGGCCAATCCAGAAACTCAGATAGGTTGATCTCGAAAGCCGGGAATGCGATGCAGGACGGCAGGCGAGCGAGGGAGAGACAGGACCGATGTCATTTTCCATTTCGGGCAAGACGGCCATCGTGACCGGAGGCGCCAATGGCGTTGGCCTCGCGGTGGGGCGGCATTTTGTCGATAAAGGCGCGAATGTAATGTTCGCTGATATGGATGAAAAGCAGCTCGCACATGAGCTGGGCGAGAATGAGGATGGAAGTTCTCAACGTTATTTCGCGGGGGATCTGCGGGAAAAACTTACGCTGGCCAATCTGCTGTCGGCGACAATAGACGCGTTCGAGCAGGTTGATGTCCTCGTCAACGCCGCACGGCAGGTTGTGCCCTCTGACCCTCTGAATCCCGACGACGACGCCGTGGAACTGTCGCTGCAGCAGAACCTGCTGACACCGCTCCGTCTTAGTCAGCTCGTGGCGAAACGCATGATCAAGCAGGCGGAGGACCAGGAAGAGGGGCCTGTTGGCTCCATCGTCAATCTTTCCTCCATCGCCGCGCGGCGAACACATCCCGATCTTCTGGGCTATTCCGTTTCGACGGCGGCACTTGACCAGATGACACGCAACCTGGCGGTGTCGCTGGCCCCGCACCGCATCCGGGTCAACGGTTTGGCGATCGGATCTGTAATGAGCGCGTCATTGAAAAACACGTTACGCGAAAACGCCGACTACAGATCCGATATCGAAGATCACACGCCACTGGGCCGTATCGCCTCGGCAGGTGAGCTGGTCTCGGCCGTGCAGTACCTGGCCAGCGATGCATCCGGTTTCATGACAGGACAGATCATGACTGTCGATGGGGGCCGCACATTGCTTGACCCTGTCGCAGCCCCGGCGCATTGATAGGGCCATGAGCAAGATGCAAGATGAAAAATCCCGCGCCGCCGGCTGGTTTCGGCAGCTTCGGGATGACATTGTCACTGCCTTCGAGGCGCTGGAAGACAGCCATGTCGCCGGGCCGATGTCGGATGCAAACCCGGGCCGTTTCGATGTCAGCGAAACCAAACGTACAAGCGATGATGGCTCTGACGCGGGCGGCGGGTTGATGAGCGTGATGCGCGGTGGGCGCGTCTTCGAAAAGGTCGGCGTCAACGTCTCTGAAGTCTACGGTACGCTGGGCGCGCAGGCGCAACAGGCAATGGCCGCACGTGGCGCGCCGGGCATGGCGGACGACCCGCGGTTCTGGGCTTCGGGCATCAGCCTGGTTGCGCATATGCAAAACCCGCATGTGCCTGCTGTGCATATGAATACCCGTATGTTCTGGACGCCCGGGGCCTGGTGGTTTGGCGGCGGATCAGACCTGAACCCCTGCATCGAATACGACGAGGACACCGCGCATTTTCACGCCCAGCAAAAGGCACATCTCGATCCGCACGGATCCGAGCATTATCCGCGCCTGAAGGACTGGGCGGATGACTATTTCTACATCCCGCACCGGGACCGCGCGCGTGGTGTTGGCGGCATTTTCATGGATGATCAGAACTCGGGCGACTGGGAAGCCGATTTCGCCCTGACACAGGATATCGGCCGCGCCTTTCTCAAGGCCTATGTTCCACTGGTCGAGAAACGCCGGATGCAGGACTGGACAGAGGCCGACAAGGAAACCCAGCTGGTGCATCGCGGGCTTTATGCCGAATATAACCTCGTCTATGACCGCGGCACCAAATTTGGCCTTGCCACTGGCCATGATGCTGACGCCGTGCTGATGAGCCTGCCCCCGGTAGCAAAATGGGCCTGATCTTTTCCTGATTGTCACCGGCCGGCACCCGGGTATTTGGACTAAGAAAGAAGACCAGGTGCTTTGGCTTCTTTCTTGTCAAAAATACCCAAAGGCGCTGTCAGGCACTTTCTTCCATATCGGCCAAAATCTTGGAACCGCGGTCGGCAAGTGGGCCTGTGCCGTCTTTCCAGCGTCGGTGGATCCAGAACCACTGGTGCATGTTCTCGCGAATGGCCGCTTCAAGACGGCTGTTGAACTCACGCGTCATTGTCACAGGATCTGAATGCGGGATCGGCGTTTCGGTGTGGATCGTAAAGTGCAGACCGTCCGGATCACGCAGGCCCCAGACCGGCACCAAAAGCGCATCAAACTTGAGCGCCATTTCCGCCGTGGCAAGCGACGTCAGGGCCGGCTTGCCAAAGAATTCAAGCGGCACGCCATCATGAGCGTTGAGATCATTCAGAATCGCCAGAACGCCGCCCGAACGTAAATGCTTGACCATCTGGATCATGCCTTTGCGGCCTTGCTCAAACATTGGCTCGGAAAGCGCGGCCATGGCTCTGACATAGTGTTCGTTGAACGGGCGGTTTGCCATGGGACGGTAAAAGACGCCCATGTTGAACCCCTGCTCCATCATCGCAAGGCGCGCCGCGTTGAAAGACCCGAAATGGCCGGTGACAAAGATCACCGGACGCCCCGCCTCACGCGCCGCACGCACATCGGGAAGACCGGGGCCGATAACCGGGGAATTGCGCGCGTGATCTGCAAATTCAGGCGAATAGAGCTCGACCATATTGCGCCCGGCATTATTGGGCACTCGGCGCATCAGCTCCTGTACCTCTTCGGGGGAAAGATCGGGGCGGGCATAGGCGAGGTTTTCGCGCACTCGCCGCCGATACCCCGCAAGCGGCCCGAGGACACTGGACACCGCCCAACCAACGAAAGGCACCCGCATCCGGTAGGGCAACAGGCGGGCCATCCGGATCGGCGCAACAAGAAGTGCGCCAATCAACCGCTCGGTCAATGGAATACTTTCTTGGGTTTGCTCGTCGCTCATGCGCGGCCTTTCTCAGAGACCCTTGTCCCTAGCCTTACGCGCTTGCGCCTGTTATCTCAACCCTCTGCCTCTCAGGCCCCTGCCGGAACGCGGGCCAGCCCTGTGCCAATCATCGAGTCGCGCGTGACAAGCGCAGCCAGTGCCGCTTCGTCCAACCCGTCGGTGCCCTCGGGTCGCGCCGGGATCACCACGTAACGCATATCGGCGGTGCTGTCGTGGACACGGATTTGCGTGCTTTTAGGCAGCTCCACACCAAACTCGCGCAAGACCTTGCGCGGCTCCTTTACGGCACGCGAACGGTAGGCGCGGGTCTTGTACCAGTCAGGCGGCAAGCCCAGCAGATTGCGCGGATAACACGAACACAGCGTGCAGACGATGATGTTATGGATCTCAGCGGTATTCTCGACGGCAATCAGGTTCAGCGGCCCGATGTCAAAACCCATCGCGCGCGTCGCCTCTGAGGCATTGGCCAGAAGTCGCGTCTTGAACTCCGGATCGACCCAGGCACGCGCCACCACGGCGGCCCCGTCGGCAGGGCTTCGAGCATCCATTGCGTCAATCTGTGCGTTGATCTCTGCTGGGGTCAGGTGGCCTTTTTCCACCAAGAGCTCACGCACGGCAATCTCCATGCGCTGCCAGTAGGTTAGCGGAATGTCATTGTCGGCGCGAAAGGGATGACCCGAGGGGCTCAGGTGCTCATGATCGTGATGGTCATGCGGCATATCAGGACTCCTCCAGCCAATGGGCATAAACTTCGACATCCACAGTGTCACCAGGGGCCTCGGCGGCCTCGGCCCAGAGCTCGGCCATGGAAAACCGCACGCGGTAAAGTGTTTGCTTTTCAGCCTCCAGCCCATAGGCCAGTTGTTCGGGATTGCCGAAAGGGCCGATCTCTCGCTCGATCTCGCCCTCTTTGCCCCGGATATAAAAGGGCGCGCGTACGTGGCCCGGCGGATACATGGTTTTGATACGAACTTTAGTCACCTTGCGCCTCGCCATAGGTGGGGCCACGCGCCGCGACGTCTTCCATCCGCTGGCCCAGCTCTTCGAGCGTGTAGACGCCTGCCTCGATCAGGTTCTGGTTTGTGGCAGCAATCCAGCGTTCGTAATAGCTGTATTTCTCAAAGGCATCCTCGCCCATGTCTTCCAGCGCCCGGCGCAGGCCATCGACCGTAAAAAGCCCCTTGCCTCCGCACAGCACCATCAGCGCATCAATGCGTTTCTCCCAAAGAGCAAAATCATGTCCGTCCATCGGAACCGGACCCGCATCTTGCCCGCCCATATCATGCCAGCGGCGTTCAGGTGTATCGGTCATGGAGCGAGGTTAGGATGATGGCGTGAGGGTGTCCATGGGGTTCGGGGTGGTATTTGGTACGCCGAGGACGCTGACGTCTATGAAGCCGTGCCTTTGGGTCGACGAACCGGTGTTCTGAATGGGCTCCGAGCCATCATTTGGCTCTATTGTCGGCGCTCACACTCTTTTTCGCCATCTCCAGCGCCTCCCTTATCACGTCTGCTTCGCCGATATGGTTGGCCAGGATCAGGATCAGCCGGGCATTGAGGGCGGCGCTTTCTTCAAGGGTTTGTCCCTCATGCGCGGCCAGGACATCGGCATAAACCGCATCCGCGTCGGGCAGGTTTGGGGTTTGGATCAAGTGGGTCATGGGGGATGTCCTTTGGCGCAGGAAAGAGCGTTTTTGACCGCCTGAACAGTGGCACTGGGCCAGCGGGCGGCGACGTGCTGGTCAGGGCGGATGAGATAGAGCGCCGAGGAGGCACTCCCCAGATAGCGGCTGCGGATATCGTCCGTGATCTGCGGCGACAGATGGGGCAGACCGGTCGCCGCGGGAGGATCGCAATTCAGAGCGAGCAGGAAAAATCTGTGGCCAAGCGCATCCAGCAGGTATCCGTCTTCCAGGCGCGCATCCGGGCAGGGTGCGCCGGGGCGGGTTCGAGGCGGAGCGCCCGGCAGGCCATCAACCGTGTTCAGACAAGAACCGTCATAGGTCGTGGGTTGGGACAGCCGGCCGGAATTGACGAAAGGCCGGGCAAAGGCGTGGTTTTTGGCAAGATCAAGCACAGCGTCGCGAAAGACATGGCTGATCTGGGACTTGGGTGTGATGAAATCGGTCGAGCGGGTGGAGTTCAGTAGGTTTTCATCAGCGGCTTGGGCACGTTCGAAATCGTAACTGTCGAGCAGATTTTCAGGCGCGCCTCCCTCCACCACCGCCGCCAGTTTCCATCCGAGATTGTCGGCATCTTGAAGCCCTGAATTCGCCCCGCGCGCTCCGAAGGGCGAAACCTGATGGGCGGCATCACCGGCAAAAAGAACACGGCCATGGCGCAAGCGCTCCATCCGGCGGCACTGGAATGTGTAAATCGAGACCCATTCCAGATCGAACGCCACATCCGGCCCCAACATCTGCGCCACGCGGTCGCGCACACGCTCGGGGTCCATCTCTGCCTCTCGGTCAATGTCCCAACCAAGTTGCAGATCAATCCGCCAGACACCGTCCGGCTGCTTGTGCAAAAGCGCCGATTGACCGGGGTTGAAAGGCGGGTCGAACCAGAACCAGCGCTCGGTCGGAAAATCCGCCTGCATGGTGACATCGGCGATAAGAAAGTTATCCTCGAAGACGCGGCCTTTGAAGTTCAGTCCCATACGGTTACGGATGGGTGAATTCGCCCCGTCGCAGGCGATGAGCCAGTCGGTCTTGAGGCTATAAAACCCGTCGGGTGTTTCGACGGTCAGAGCGACATGATCGGCATGAGCCACAGGCGTAGAGACACGGTTCTCGCCCCGCAAGTCCACCGGCGCGCCCTCGGCCTGAAGTGCACGGAGGCGCCCCACAAGGGCAATTTCAAGGTAGTATTGCTGCAGGTTGATGAAGGCGGGGTTTTTGTGGCCGTCCTCGGGGGCCAGGTTGAACTCATAGACCTTCCGCTCGCCGGAAAAGACCTTGCCGAGATTCCACTGCACGCCCTTGCTGACCAACGCTTCGCCAACACCCAGCCGGTCGGCGATCTCCAATGTGCGTTTGGCAAAGCAGATGGCGCGGGAGCCCGTGGAGACGCGGGAATTGTCGTCAAGAACAAGCGTGGGGATATTGCGCTGAGCAAGGTCGATGGCAAGGGCAAGACCGACGGGGCCTGCGCCGACGATGGTGACGGGATGGTGCGCGGCGCGCGACGCGTCCTGATCAGGGTGGCGCTTGTAGGGGTATAGGTCCTGGGCGAAAGGAGAGGTCATTAAAACGCCCATATCAACGCTGCTACGACCAAAACGTGGAGCAAGCTTGTTTGAAGTACGGCGACACGAAGGTTGAGCTTTGCGTTTTTCAGATGTTTTTCAAACGTGTGATCAAACTCGGCCTTGAGCTTCACTTCTTCGAGTTTGCTGTGTGCGCTATGCACCGCAAGACCGGTAAAAAGACCAAAAACGGTGAGGGGCAAATGACCCACGAACATCCAAAGCCGGGACAATCTCACCCCTGCAACGCCTCCCACATCTCGATATCCCTTTGCGCCGTCCAAATCCTCGGCGTGTCGATGCCGCGAGCCTCGTCATAGGCGCGGGAGACGTTAAAGGGCAGGCAATGCTCGTAGATGGCGTAGTCCGCGAATTTCGGATCACATTCGGCGCGAACGGCGTCCCACGCCTCTTTCAATGACCCGCCCCGGGCGGCCACGCGAGCAGCGGGAGCATAAGTGCTGGCCACAAAATCACGAGTGCTTTCAATGGCTTTGTCCACCATCTCACGCCCCATCAGCGCCCCGCCGCGTCCCGGCGCGATGGCATCCACTTCAAAGGTTCTCACCGCATTCAGCGTGTCGCCCCAATCGCCGAAATGTCCATCACCGCAGTAACAGGCCGAGTGGTATTCGACGATGTCGCCAGTGAACATCACGTTCTCATCGGGCACATGAATGACGATATCACCTGCCGTATGCGCCCGGCCCAGATGCATCAGGTCGACGCGGCGTTTGCCCAGATAGACGCTCATTGCGTCAGAAAACGTGGTGGTGGGCCAGGTCAGTCCAGGGATGCTCTCATGTCCTTCAAAGAGCCGCGGGAAGCGCTGAAATTCGCTGTCCCAATCCTCTTGGCCGCGCTCCGCGACCATCGCGCAGGCCGCATCGGACATAAGGATTTGCCCCGCGCCGTAGGCCGACGCGCCAAGGACCCGCACCGCGTGGTAATGGGTGAGTGCCAGATGTGTGATCGGCTTGTCCGTCACCTGCCGCACGCAATCGATCACCTTCTGCGCCAGACGTGGCGTGGCCTGTGCTTCAACGATCATCACGCTGTCGTCGCCGATGATCACGCCGGAATTGGGGTCGCCCTCGGCTGTGAAGGCATAGAGATCGCGCCCGATTTCGGTAAAGCTGATGGTCTTTTCCGTGAGGTCACTTTGCGAAGCAAAAGCCTTGGCCATGGGTCATCCTTTCCTTACTCGACAGCCGCCCACAGGTGTGATTCCCTGTGGCCATGACTGCAAGACGTATTCCCTATCTGATTGTCACCGCGCTGAGTATTGCGACGCTCGTCATCCTGCTCCTGATGGGTCGCAACCCGACCTGCCCCTGTGGCTGGGTCGATCTTTGGGGGACGGTGGGCACCAGCGAAGGCAGCCAGCAGGTGTTTGACTGGTACTGGCCCAGTCATTTGCTGCATGGGTTCATCTTTTACGCGGCACTTTGGCTGGTGGCCCGGCGGGTTGAGATTGGCTGGCGGCTGGTGATTGCCACGGCGGTGGAATGCGCGTGGGAGATTGCCGAGAACACCAATGCGGTGATTGAGCGATACCGCGAGGTGACCATCTCGCTCGACTACTATGGTGATAGCGTGCTCAATTCGGCCTCTGACATTACAGCGATGCTGCTGGGCTTCTGGCTGGCGCGTCGATTGCCAATTTGGGCCAGTCTGGTGATTGTGATCGGGTTTGAGCTTCTGACCTTGTGGATCATTCGCGATAATCTGACGCTGAATGTGGTTATGCTGCTCTATCCGATTGAGGCGATTGCTGAGTGGCAGGCGAGTGGTTAGGGCCATGGGGCGACCTCCTGCTCAATGGAGCCAAAGATCGACTGGCCGGTCTCATCCTCCATCCAGATTTTGACGCGATCTCCGGGTTGCAGAAACGGTGTTTGCGGCGCGCCGGTCTGGATGGTTTCCACCATGCGCTGCTCGGCGATGCAAGAGTACCCGCGCCCACCTTGCGCCACCGGTTTGCCCGGTCCGCCATCAGCATCGCGGTTCGACACGGTGCCAGAGCCGATGATCGTGCCCGCGCCCAAAGGCCGTGTCTTGGCGGCGTGAGCAATTAGGGTTCCAAAGTCGAATGTCATGTCGATGCCCGCGTCGGCTCGACCGAATGGCTGACCGTTGAGATCGACGTTCAGGACGCCATGCAGTTTACCGCCTTTCCAGCCGGGGCATTCCGTTGGTGGAACAGCCACAGGAGACGTCGCCGAGGGTGGTTTGGATTGCACAAAGCCAAAGCCTTTGGAAAGCTCGTCAGGGATCAGCGCGCGCAGGGAAATATCGTTTATCAGTAGAATGTATTCGATGAACCCTATCGCTTCGGCGGCACTGACACCTTGATGGACGTCGCTTGTGATCACCGCAACTTCGGCTTCAAAATCGATACCCCAAGACACATCGGACCGGATGTCATCCTTCGGTCCGATGAAGGTCGAGCAGCCTTGGTACATCAAAGGATCGCTCCAGAAGCGTTCCGGCATCTCGGCCCCGCGTGCGCGGCGCACAAGATCGACATGGTTCACATAGGCGGACGCGTCAAGAAACTGTGTCGCACGCGGGAGCACAGCTTTGCAGAGGTCCTCATGAAACGGGTGCTCTGTGCACTCCGGCACAATACGCTCGGCGTCAAGAGCCTCGCGCAACGTCTTATCGGTGCATGAGCGTTGGGTGGACAGGTCAGCCGCGACCGCGACCAGCCAGCCATCTTGCGATCCATGGTTCAAGCTTGCGACCTTCATTTGCTCAAGCAGCCCCTATCTTTCACTGTTCCAAAAATACGCAAATCCCATCACTTGCCCTCGGGCGTGCCGTCGAACTTCTTCTCAATATCGGCCCAGCAGTCGATGTAGTCATCCTGCAACGGGGCCTCTCTGGCGGCAAACTCCGTCAGGTGCTGGGGAAAGCGGGTTTCGAACATGAAGGACATGGTATTGTCGAGCTTGTCGGGGCCCAGATTAGCGTTTGACGCTTTCTCGAATGCCTCGCGGTCCGGGCCATGGGGCAGCATCATGTTGTGCAGGCTCATGCCGCCGGGAACAAAACCCTGAGGTTTGGCGTCGTACTGGCCGTAAATGTTACCCATGAGTTCCGACATGATGTTCTTGTGGTACCAAGGCGGTCGGAAGGTATTCTCGGCCACCATCCAACGTTCACGAAACAACACGAAATCGATATTAGCCGTGCCTTCGACGCCTGAGGGGGCCGTGAGCACTGTAAAGATTGACGGGTCGGGATGGTCAAAGAGGACTGCGCCCACCGGGCAATAGGTCGTCAGGTCGTATTTGCAGGGGGCGTAATTGCCATGCCAGGCGACCACATCCAAAGGCGAATGACCTATCTGCGTTTCGTGGAATTGCCCGCACCATTTGATGGTGACGGTCGAGCGTGCATCGCGGTCTTCAAAGGCGGCTACCGGGGTCTTGAAGTCGCGCCGATTGGCCATGCAGTTGGCCCCTATGGGGCCGCGGCCCGGAAGGGCGAATTTCTGACCGTAATTTTCGCAGACAAAGCCACGCGCGGGGCCATCAAGGACTTCGACCCGGTAGAGAAGACCGCGAGGCAGGATGGCAATCTCCGGCGGTGCAAGGTCGATGATTCCAAGCTCGGTACAAAAGCGCAGGCGGCCTTCTTGAGGGACGACCAATAGTTCGCTGTCGGCGGAATAGAAGTAGCTGTCCACCATCGAGGCTGTGACCAGATAGATATGGCTGGCCATGCCAACTTGGGTGTTTACGTCGCCTGCGGTGGTCATCGTCCGCATGCCGGTGAGCCAGGTCAGGTTTTCATCCGAATGCGCCACCGGGTCCCAACGGTACTGACCAAGGGATGTCACGTCTTCGACGACATGTGGTGCAGATTTCCAATAGGGCAGATTAATGCGGGCGTAGCGGTGCGAGTGGTTGACCGAGGGGCGAATCCGGTAGCACCATGTGCGCTCATTCTGATGGCTGGGCGCGGTGAAGGCGGTGCCCGAAAGCTGTTCGCCGTAGAGCCCATAAGCACATTTTTGCGGGCTGTTTTGCCCTTGTGGCAAGGCGCCGGGCAACGCTTCGGTTTCGAAATCATTGCCAAAGCCTGGCATGTAGCCTTTGTGCAGGCCTGCCTCGCTTGGGGCTTGGGTGAATGTATGTGAACTTGACTGGCGGTTCATCGGATCTCCTCCTGTTTCAGAGGTAATAGTTGAATTTGTAACTAACAAGAGCTAGCTCCATCTCATGACGCGCGACGAGACCAAATTTGAGCTGGCGGATTTTCTGCCATACCTCCTCAATCAGGCGGCCGAGGCGGCCAGTCTTGAATTTCAGAAAATCTACAAAGACCGTTACGGCATGCTGCGTACGGACTGGCGGGTGCTGTTTCACCTGGGCACTTACGGGCCAATGACCGCCAAAGAGATCGTGTCACGCGCTAAAATTCACAAAACAAAGATAAGCCGGGCCGTGACGCGCCTGGAAAGCAGCCGGTTTCTGACGCGCAGCAGGGACAAGTCCGACAAACGGTTTGAAACGCTGAGCCTGACCAAGACGGGTACTGCTGCTTATCATGACCTCAGAGATGCTGCGGCGGCCTATGATCGTCGTCTGACGCAGGGGTTTTCGAGCGATCAGATCGGCATTCTGCGTCAGCTACTACGACGTTTGGGCCAGACCTAGCCATTTTCAGGGTCTTTACAATCGACGTCAAAGACCGGACTGCTACAGCCATGAATACTCATCTGAAGGGCATCCTGCTGACCACGCTGGGCGTGTTGTTCGTGGTGCCGGATTCCTTATTTGTTCGCCTGATCGATGCCGAGCCCCTTGTCACCGCCTTCTGGCGCGGTATCACAGCAGGCGTCATGATCCTAATCGGGGTTCTGATGTTTCAGGGCGTTTCAGCCATTCGCACTTCTCTCAGCACGGGATTGCCCGGTGTGATCTACATGGTGCTCATGGGCTCAACTGCACCGGGCTTTGTGATGGCCGTTACCCAAACCAGCGTCGCTAACGTGGTCTTCATCTTTGCCTCGATGCCCGTCTTTGCAGCGCTGTTTGGCTGGCTCTTTCTGGGAGAAGGCATTGGGCGGCGTATGGTGCTGACTATGCTTGGGGTCTTTGTCGGCTTGGGCATTCTGGCTTATGGCTCTCATGAGAGCAAACTTGCCTCTTGGAAAGGAGATCTCTGGGCGCTTTACGTATCAGCCGCCTACGCGGGCGCCCTCACTGCGGTACGCCAGCTCAAGGATATCTCGATGATCCCTGCCATCCCGCTTTCCTATATTGGCGCAGGTTTGATACTCTTGCCATTTATCTCTCCAATGGTGCCGGTTGCCGCGCAATGGCATTTGTTCTTGATGCATGGGCTCTTCATAGCCATTGCCACCTGTTTCCTGACAGTTGGCCCGCGCTACATCAGCTCTGCCGAAGTCTCGCTTTTGATCTTGCTGGAATCCGTGCTGGCCCCTCTGCTGGTCTGGGCTGTGGTCGGAGAAGATCCCGGCCGTTGGGCCCTAATCGGGGGTGCTGTTGTAATCGGTGTTCTGGTGATCTCGAACATGGTCTTGCTCAGGCGTGCGAGATAGGTCGAATATGTCGTGTCTCGGACCCGTGACGCTTGATCTGGAAACCGAAAGGCTGCGGCTGACACCGTTCTCCCTTCAAGATGTCGATATCGCAAAGTCCCTGCTCTGTGATCCGGCAGTGATGCATTTTGTGTCTGAACCCATGTCTCCAGATGCGGTCGAGGACCATATGCACAACTATGTCAAAAGGGGCGCGGGCGGCAGGGTTGGAATCTGGTGCGTCAACCGGAAGGACACCGGGCAGAAGCTGGGCGATTGCGTTTTGCTGCCGGTGCCGATTGAAACCGATGAGTATGATTGGGACAGCTTGAAGAGCACGGCCTATCCAAACGCACCGATCGAAGTTGGATACTTGTTGATCGCGGAGGCTTGGGGCCGGGGCTATGCAACAGAGATTTGCCGCAGGATGCTGCAGTTTGCTTTCGAGGAAACCGCGCTGAGCCAGGTCGTCGCCACGACCGACCCGGGACATACAAGGTCGCAGCGTGTCTTGAGCAAGTGTGGCCTGCGGTTCGTCGGACAAAGAAAGGCCTATGGCAGCGAGACCGTCGACTGGTTCGAAATCAACAAGGCTGACTGGCAACCGAAGTGACGTCAGGCGGCGTACTCCGCGCTGAGCTTGGTCAGGCCTGCTTCCATGATGTCGAACATCTCGTCGATCTGTGCCTCAGTCATGATGAGCGGCGGCGAGAAGACGGCCATGTTGCCAAAGGGGCGCAGGAGTAGCCCCATCTCTTCACAGGCCGCATCCAGTTTCGCCCCGAATTGCAGATGGGCGGCATAGGTCTCATTCGAGAGCTCAGGACGGCATTCCAGGCAACCCAAAAGCCCCATGCCACGAGCATTGCCCACGATGTCAAACGTCTCACCGATTTTGCGCAAACGGCCTTGGAAATAGGGCGTGATCCGCTGAACATGGCCAAGGATATCCTCTCGCTCCATAATCTCGATGTTTTTCAGAGCCGCGGCACAGCCAACGGGATGGCCGGAATATGTGTACCCATTATAAAACGTGTCATTCTCAGAGGTTCCACGCATACGATCCACCATGCTGTCTGATAGGATGCATGCGCCTAGCGGGATGTAGCCGGAGGTAAGCCCCTTTGCACAGGTGATGATGTCGGGCACAATGTCGAAAACCGGCTCGGAGGCAAACCAATGCCCCAGACGGCCAAATCCGGTGACCACCTCGTCCGAGATATAGAGGATGTCGTGTTCGCGACAAAGTTCCAACGTGCGTTTGTGATAGCCCGGAGGGGGCACGATGATCCCCCCCGAACACAGGATTGGTTCGGCAATAAAGGCGGCAATCTTGTCTGCGCCGATGTCGGCAATGGCCGCTTCCATATCTGCCAGTTTGGCGTCGCACCAATCGTCAAGGCTTATGCCCTCGGCCCTGCCATAAGGGTTTACATCTGGCAAGAAATGCACAAGCGCGTCGGCTTTGTCGAATTGGGTCTTGAACCGTTCTTTCCCGGTCATGGTTGAAGCCAGGTAGGTCGAGCCGTGATAGGCTTTCTCGCGTGACAGTATGAGTTTCTTCTCGGGCCGTCCGAGACGGTTGTTCATAAACTGCACGGCCCGCAACGCTGTGTCGACTGCCGTCGACCCGCCAGTTGTAAAATGCACTGTGTTCAGGTCACCCGGCGCAAACTCAGCCAGTTTTCGCGCCAGCATGGCTGCGGGTTCGGACGTGAAGGACCACGGCGAGGCGTAAGGCATGTGCAATGCTTGCTCTGCAATCGCCTGGGCCATCTCTTCGCGACCATAGCCGATCTGGACGCACCACATACCGCCCGGTCCGTCGATATACCGCTTGCCCTCGCTGTCCCACAGATAGATGCCCTCTCCTGTGTTGACGCGCATGTAATCGTCTTTGCCAACACTCTCGATCCCCGCCCAAGGGTGCAGGTGATGGTCCCGATCCCAGCGCTTGAGTTCAGCGTCGCTTGGGGAATTCGATTTCGGCTTTGCATGCAGCGTTGGGTCCGACATGGCATCCTCTTTTTGATCCACTGATCGCAACCTAGCCTTAATGACGTAAGGCGCGCCAGCATTGCTGTCGACGCACTAGTCTTTTTCTGACCTCTCGATTGGCCCACCCTGCTCTTCCCAGGTGGAGAAGCCTTCCCGCAGATGCGATGCTTCAAACCCCATGTCCTGAAGTGTGGCGACGGTCAGCGCCGAACGCCAGCCGCTGGCACAGTGGAAAACGTAAGTCTTGTCCTGTCCGAAGACCTCTTTGAAATATGGGCTCTCGGGATCAACCCAGAATTCCACCATGCCACGGGGCGCGTGCACACTCCCCGGGATATACCCCGAGCGGTCTCGTTCGCGGATGTCTCGGATATCGACAATCACCACGTCGGGATCATCGACCATCGCAATAAGGTCTTTGGTTTCGACCTCTTCGATACGGGCGCGTGCTTCTTGCACCATGTTTGCCGCGGTCTTTCCGAGTTTTGCCATATCGTGAGACCTTTTTGACCAAGGAACGGGCGTTTGGCATATGTTGACGACAGATTTGCGAGGCATCAAGCTGTAACGCAGTTCACGACGATTAAGCAGCCAATGATAACCACAGAAGAACCTCTGTCCCTGTGGGAGAGAACCTCGCCTGAAGTCGACCTGGCACAGCAAGGGCCGCGCCTTGACGCTGTTGATGTCGCCATTGTCGGAGGCGGTTATACGGGTCTTTCAACGGCACTGCACTGTGCCGAAAACGGTCTGTCTGTGCAGGTGTTGGAAGCCAATTGCATTGGGTTTGGCGGATCGGGCCGGAATGTGGGGTTTGTGAATGCCGCTGCCTGGTTGCCACCAGCCCGGGTGCGAAAGAAACTCGGAGAGACCTATGGACCACGGTTTGTTGAGCGATTCAGCCGCGCGCCCGCAGAGGTTTTCGATCTGATTGAGAAACACCAGATTCAATGCGAGGTCACGAGGACCGGCACGATCCACGCTGCACATTCTCGTTCGGGCATGAAAGACCTTACGGCGCGTCATGCCGAGTGGCAGCGCCTTGGACAACCGGTTGATCTTCTCAACCCAAAAGAGACCAAAGAGATGACCGGGTCTGAGCGCTTCCACGGAGGTCTGCTTGATCACCGCGCAGGAACGATAAACCCCATGGGATATTGTCGAGGATTGGCCCGGGCAGCCCGAGGCGCGGGCGCGGAAATCTCCATTGGGACGCGCGTAACAAACCTTTCCAAGATCGGCACGGGCTGGCGCGTTGAAACGGATCAAAGTGCCGTGACGGCGAAAACAGTCGTACTTGGCACAAATGCATACACCGATGCGCTCTGGCCCCGCCTTCAGGGCGTCTTCACGCCAATCCACTACATGCAGGCCGCGACGGTTCCTTTAGGGGAAAAAGCCGATGCTATCTTACCCGGAAGACAGGGCTTATGGGACACGGGCACCGTTATACGGAGTTACCGGAAAGATGCTGCGGGCCGCCTTTTGATCGGCACGATGGGGCGCGCCATTGGCACGGAAAAAAGGGGGCTTACCCGCCGATGGGCGCAGCAACAGATATCGCATGCTTTCCCTGCGCTTGGACCGGTTGAAATTGAAACAGTTTGGGATGGCAAGATCGCGATGACACCAGATCACCTCCCACGCATTCACCAACTTGAGGACGGACTTTGGACGCCGATCGGCTACAACGGCCGCGGCATTACAACGGGAACCGTCTTTGGCAAGTCCATGGCGGCCCTTCTCACAGGCGCAGACCCAGCCGACCTTCCGCTCCCGCTGACACAGCTAAAACGCGTCCCGAATAATGGTTTCAAGACAGCATTCTTCGACCTCGCACTGACTGCAACGCAAGCCTGGAGAAGCCGTTGATCTGATGTGCCGACCTCAAAAGAGACTGCCAGGGGATCAAATCCCAGTATTTTACGTTACGTAGTGATAAGACAGACTGAAAAGATGGAGGCGAGGCTTGTTTGACGATCCGATCTTGTGGGCGCTGATCCTGCCGGGCATGGTTTTGGGCAGCTATGCGCAAACCAAAGTCAAAGCGAATGTACACAAGTTTTCGCGGGTTGCGCTCCGCTCTGGCCTGACCGGCGCACAGGTCGCGCGGCACATCCTGGATGTGCGCGGTCTTCAACATGTAATGGTCGAACCGGTCAAAGGTGTCCTGAGTGACCACTACGACCCCAGAGGCAAAGTCTTGCGCCTTTCCGAAGCGGTATGGGGTGTCAGGTCAATCGCGGCGGCAGGCATCGCAGCACATGAAGCAGGTCATGCGATCCAGGATGCTGATGATTACGCGCCGATGGAATTTCGAACAGCGATCGTGCCAGTCGTGAAAGCGGGCTCCTCTGTTGGTCCTGTCATCTTCCTCGGCGGGCTCTTCCTTGGTGCCCCGATCATTATGTGGATCGGCGCGATTTTGTTTGGGGCATCGGCGCTATTCGCCCTTGTAACGTTGCCCGTCGAGTTTGACGCCTCTCGGCGCGCGCTCGCTCTTCTGGAGACAACCGGGATCCTGAGCACGAGTGAGGAGATGGATGGCGCAAAGAAAGTCCTTCGTGCAGCAGCCTGGACCTATGTGGCTGCCGCTGTCTCGGCGCTTGGGGCCTGGGCGATGTATCTGGTTTTCAGCCGCCGGCGATAGCTGTCCGAAAAACGCCAGGCCTGGAAGAATTCGGACTGTTGCTTTCTTCCTGGCAGGCCTGGTCAGGTCAAAGACCTATTCCATTTTCATTGCTTCGGTTTCGATGTTTATCGTGACTTCATCCCCGACAAGCCCGTTTTCAACCGCATAAGTCATGCCAAAGTCGCTGCGCATGATAGAGGTGCTCATGGACAGACCCAAGACTTCGCGTTTGTGGCCAAACGGGTATTCCCCGACTTTATTAAGCTGAACGGTCAGGGTGATAGGCTGCGTTTGGCCCAAGATCGTCAGGTCACCGGTAACAGTTCCACTCGTATCCGACGATGGTGTGCCGCCAGAGGCCGAAAACATTATTTCCGGATGCTCACTGACATGCAGGAAGTCTTTATTTCGGACATGGTTGTCGCGGGCTTCGTTAAACGTATCAACGCTGTCGGCCTGGATCGTGACCTTCACATCCTTCAGCTCTTGAGTTTCATCATCGTAAAAGAAACTGCCGCTCAGTCCCGTAAAAATTCCCAGCGTCTTGGCATAACCAATGTGGTCAACCTTGAAATAGATGGCCGTATGCGTTGGATCGAGTTCGTAACGCGCCATGTCGGCATGTGCGACAGATGCTAGGGTGGCGCAGGCGGCGAAAGCAGCAAGGTTTCGCATGTTATCTCCTTAGGTCCAATAAAGTTAGGTTCAGTGCACGAATGCAGACAGCGATCTGCCTTAACAAAAAAACTAGAGCCGTTGTGCCGACATTATACTTTCGTGCCCCGATTAAACTTCAAATCTTAGCGAGGTCCTGCCCAAAGGCATAGTCGGCATTATACTTCCCACACATCACACGTTATGTTCTGCGGTTGTGAAGATGCCGGTTTTCAAAAGGTTAGAGCGTGAGCCGAACCGATACGCGAAATCTGCGCTAGCAGCCGAAGGCGAAAGAACACTCACGACCAGATGATTGAAAAAGACTGCATAACCAAACGGAGAGCAACTTTTGCTGTTCCAGGGGATATCGCGTCCCTCACCGGCGGTTACAGCTTCGACCGCAAACTGATCAACGGGCTACGTCATTCGGGATGGGATATCACGCTTCTTAGTTTGGGGGGCAGTTTTCCGGACCCGACTCGCGATGACCTGAGCGATGCAGCACGTCAACTTTCCACGGTTTGCGAGAATCAGCCAATCATCATTGATGGCCTGGCACTCGGCGCATTCGATTCAACCGTCATGGCGTCAATCAGCGCCCCTATTGTCGCCCTCATCCATCATCCTTTGGCTTTGGAAACCGGGCTTTCTGATAGTGATCGCTCAAGCTTGCGGGACTCTGAGCGGCAAAACCTTCAGCAGGTCTCGCAGATTCTGGTTCCGAGCCCTCACACGGCCAATGTACTGAGGACAGACTACGGTGTTGATGAAACTCGCATCACCGTCGCCGGGCCGGGCACGGACCACAGCAAGGTATCCAAACCCAAGGTTGATCCTCCCCTGATCCTGTCGGTGGGCATTCAGGTGCCGCGCAAAGGTCATGACGTCCTGATAGAAGCATTGGCGCATATTAAGTCTCTGCCCTGGAACGCCGTGATCGCAGGTGGCGCCTTTAGCACTGAATACGCTTCAGAGCTTGCGCGCCTCGTGGCAAAGCTTGATTTGAATGAACGCGTGAGAATTGCAGGGCGCGTCTCCGATGACGAACTGGCAACGCTTTACGCGCAATCGAGCATCTTCGCATTGGCCACGCGATATGAAGGGTACGGTCTTGTATTCGACGAAGCCATGATGCACGGCCTACCGATCATTTCCTGCAAGGTCGGCGCGGTATCCGAGACTGTTGCACCAGATGCTGGCGTTCTTGTTCCACCCGATGACCCGTTAGAGTTTGCAGGCGCGCTGGCAAAGGTGCTCAACGACGATGATTGCCGTGCTCGAATGGTGTCAGCCTCCGCACGTGCGGGCGCGGCTTTGCCAAGCTGGGCCAGCACGGTCGAGGCCGTCGAAAAGGTTCTGCTGCGCAATACGCTGACGCCAGTGCACGAGACCTGAGCGCATGACAGAGAAAAGAATATCGGTTCCAATAGATGCGGCAGAAAAAGCCAGCATCGTTTTTGCTGCCTTGCCCGGGCCTTTACCCACCTCAGCTGACACTCCGCGCCAAGTGTCGCATGCAGCTTGATGCAGGTGGTTTCGTTCTAACTGTACAAAATTAAAGAGATGCCCATGGTCCTTACTCTTCTTCACCGTAACCGCGAAATCCAATAGGAAGACTAATCCGATATGTCCGCCAAGGCCCTTTGGTGTGTCGGTCCGACACAAGCAGGAATCCGTCCCGCAGCGCACGGAGAGGGCGTCTTGGTCAAGACGCTTTATTCCGGCATAAGCCGCGGAACGGAACGCAAGGTCTTTGAAGGAACTGTTCCGGAAGCGGAATACATACGGATGCGCGGCCCGGCGCAGGAGGGCGACTTTCCGTATCCCGTCAAATACGGCTACTGCGCGGTGGGGCGGGTTCTGGAAGGTAGATATAAGGGCGCAACCGTTTTCGCTCTGCACCCTCACCAGACAGAGTTTCGCCTGCCGGAAACCGCTTTGAACCCGCTTCCCTCTGCTCTGCCACCTGAGCGCGCAGTTCTGGCTGCGAATATGGAAACGGCGCTTAACATTCTGTGGGATGCCAACGCCGGACCTGGAGACAAGATACTGATTATCGGAGCCGGTGTTGTTGGTGCGCTGACGGGGTACCTTGCTTCTAGGATGCCTGGCACAGATGTAACACTCATGGACATCAACCCGGATCGCTCGGGCATCGCCTCCCAGCTCGGCTGCGGCTTTGCGACACCGGACAACGCACCGCAAGAGTGCGATATCGTTGTCAATCTGTCCGGCGCCAGCGGTGGTCTGGAATCAGCCATGAATTGTGCTGGGAACGAAGCCGCAATCATCGAGGCAAGCTGGTACGGCGAAGGCACCATCCCTGCCCCGCTGGGCGGCGCCTTTCATAGCCGCCGTCTTCGCCTCATCAGTTCGCAAGTCGGACAAGTATCGCCTGACAGGCGTCCGCGATGGAGCCACAGAAGGCGAATGGTCAAAGCCCTGCAGCTGTTATGTGATCCGGCGCTTGATATCTTGGTCTCAGGAGAAACCGCGTTTGACGACCTGCCCGAAGCCTACGGATCAATCTTGTCCGATCCCATGACGCTCTGCCACCGCGTCTGCTATAATCAGAATTGAGGAACCCAAATGTTTGCTGTTGAAGTTCGTGACCACATCATGATTGCGCATTCGCTTCCTTCCGGTGTCTTTGGCCCGGCACAGGGCATGCATGGCGCGACATTCACAGTTGATGCCGCGTTCTTTTCCGAAGACATCGACGAACACGGTCTTGTAGCGGACATTGGCCTTGCAACAGAGGCTTTGGCAAAGGCGCTTGAGCCGCTGCGCTACAAAAACCTCGATGAACATGCGGAATTCAAGGGGAAGTTCACGACAACCGAGTTTCTTTGCCATCACATCTTTCAGCAGATCGCGGAGCAGGTTCGCCTGGGCAAACTGGCCGATGAGGGCCGGATCAAACGTATCAGGATCTTGCTGCACGAAAGCCATGTCGCGCGTGCCTGGTACGAAGGAGACATCTCGGCATGAGTTTCTCGGCCGATTGGTTGGCCCTACGCGAGCCAGCCGATCTTGCAGCGCGCGACAAACACCTGATGCAGCAAGCGGCGCTGTTGGCTGGGCCGGATCCGATCATTCTCGATCTTGGATGCGGCACGGGCGCCACCGCACGGGCCCTGTCCGGCTTGTTGCCGCCGCATACCGTTTGGCGCCTCGTCGATAGCGATTCAGGACTGCTCAAGAGAGCAGCGGAACAGACTGGGTTATCCGCTGAAACTTACCTGATGGATCTCAACAAGATCGAAGATCTTCCGCTCGAAGGTGTGACGCTGGTGACTGCCTCGGCATTGCTGGATCTGGTTTCCGAGCCCTGGCTGATTGCGTTAATCGCACGATTGGACGTGCCGTTTTATGCAGCATTGACCTATGACGGCACAATGAGCTGGGCGCCCACGGATCCAACCGATGAAGAGATCAAGGCGATGTTCAACAGGCATCAACACACCGACAAGGGATTTGGCCCAGCGCTTGGACCAGATGCAGCCAACCGCACCATTGAGGTTCTGCAAGATGCAGGGTTTGCCGTTGAGAACGCTCAAAGCCCCTGGCAGCTTAGCCATGGCATGGAAGAAATGGTCTTGGAGCTCGTCAAAGGGATTGCGCAGGCGGCAGACGATGCAGGCGCAGAATGTGCAACTGACTGGTGGCAGGCCCGGCGCAAAAGCCCACATGAAATCTCCTGTATGATTGGCCATGTCGATCTGTTGGCGAAACCAACCGGCAAGCCGTAAGAGATGAGTGAAATGCAAGTAAACATGACCGACAGAACTTGGAACCATCTGCTGCATTTGAGGAATCGCATATCTTGTTCCTGCGGGAACACTTGGACCTCTGGCGAAAAAGCAGCGCTTGATCTCTATTCACCCTTGGCGCGCCGCGATCAGGGACCATTTGCCCTGGCGCAAATTGGGCAATCACTTGATGGGCGCGTCGCGACGGTAACTGGTGACGCGCGCGATGTCTCTGGCCCAGACGGGCTCGCGCATTTGCACCGGATTCGTGCGCTTGTTGATGGTGTCATTATCGGTGTGCGTACAGCGCTGCATGACAGTTCCCGGCTTACGGTAAGACTTTGCGAAGGGAAAAACCCCGCGCGCATCGTGATTGACCCGAATGGCCGGCTGCCGGATGACGCGCCGCTTTTTGCAAGCGATGGGACACGGCGCATCGTGATTCAGAGCGTGGACCGGCCTCGGCCGGAGGGCGTTACGGTGATCCGGCTGCCTCTGAAAAAGGGTGTCATTGACCCACATGAAATCACTAAGGCTCTGCGCCCCGAAGGTCTTTCGACACTTTTGGTTGAAGGCGGCGGCATCACCATTGCCAAGTTCCTCGAAAACGGCCTCTTGAACCGTCTTCATTTCGGAATAGCGCCTCTTCTCATCGGAGACGGTCCTCAAAGTATCACGCTCTCAAATCCGAGCGAATTGCTGGCGCATGCGATAAGGCCAAAAATGCGCGCCTACTCACTCGGCTCTGATGTGATGCTTGATTGCACGATGCAAGACTAAGTCACGACCAAGCGCTCACGCGATGTCTGCCTTGGCAGGAAGCGCGTCCTGAGCGTTCGATAAGCGATCTTCCGGGATGTCGAATAAGCCATTTGCGACTGACCAGCGGCTTAGCCTCGGCGAAGTCGTGACGACAGCGATTGGAATTGCAAAGCTCAATGCGACGAGCATGGGTGCAGCAAAAATGAGCGCCCAAGGCACCAGAACCACGAGCCAAGCGGTCAAAGCAAGACCGAAAACAGTTTGCGGCCACAGAACGCTTGCAGCTTCGTGCCACTCTAGGCGCTCGCGCTCACGTTGCTGTGCATTCCAACCGACGCGGCGGTTGAATAATAAGCCGACGAGAAAAATGCTTAGCCCAAAGGCGACAATGGGCGCCATCAACATAGAAACCAGAATTTCGACAAGCCCGCTCACGCAGACCGAAACGCGCCCGCCATATTCGGCGGCGCGATCTTTGTCCGCGAGTATCTGAGCCACTCCCATAAGTTTGGGCATCAGGTTCAGGATTAGCAGCGTAGCGAAAAGACCAAGTCCAAACGAAAGCGGCGCACCAACAAATTGCTGGGGCACCGCCGCCAAGCTTGCCCCTAGGATCACAAAAAGCATCCAAGCTGGAGCAGCAACATACATCTGTATCGCAAGGTACAGCTGCACACGGCTCAACTTTGCTAACCCGGGAAGGCCGAGCAGCCGGATGTATTGCATATTGCCATTGCACCAGCGAAGCTCGCGCCGAATGAAATCTGCGAGGCTAGGTGGGTTCTCTTCGTGGCTGTCGCTTTCTTCCGCCAGCACCCGAACTTCCAAGCCCGCGCGCCGCATCAGCGCCGCTTCAAGCTGGTCATGGCTCAGGATATCTCCTGAAAGCGCGCCTTTCCCCGGAAGTTTGGGCAGCATGCAATGTTGATGGAAAGGTTTCGTGCGAATGAGAACGTTATGTCCCCAATTCGGGCCGCAATCGGCCTGCCACCACGCAGACCCGAGCGTGTAAGACCGCATGCCATGGCGCATGCCAAACTGGAAGGCCCGCGTAAAGAAGGTCTTGGAGGGCAAGCCAGTCACAAGGCTTTGCAGCATACCAATTTCCGGTGACACCTGCATCACACGCACCAGTCGCAAAACTGTTTCAGCCCCCATGACGCTGTCCGCGTCGAGCGGCAGGAAAAAGTCGTAAGCTGAGCCAGATCGATCTAGAAATTCAGCGATGTTACCAGCCTTATATCCGGTGTTTTGGCTGCGACGATGATACTGAATTGTGGCTTGTGGGTCGCTCCGACGCCACTGCGCAACTCCGGCCTCTTCGCGCAAGGCAATACCCGGATGATCAGTGTCGCTTAAGACGTGAAAATCAAACTGCTTTGCCCAGGCGGTTCCTGCCAGCTCTTCTTGAAGGCGTCTCAACCGCTGAAAAGACGGCGCAGGGTCTTCATTCCGCAAAGGCATCACAACGGCGATCCTGGTACTGATCGGCTCATCCCCGGATATCCGCCCCAATGCAGGGTTCACAATTTTGGCCGCGTTACTCCCGAATTTTCGGTCCAGCCAGAGGCCGATCACGGAATTCCACAGTCCGATTGAAAGCCAAGGCAGAGTGAGCGCATAGGCCGCGAGCATGGCCCATTCGATCCAGATCAGACCGCCGTATGAAAGGAACGTAGCCATTGCGGCGAACAGAAGGAACACCGTCATGACATTGGCCACAAGGACAAGTGCCCGCCGAAAGCGAATGTCGCGCGCTTTGGAATCGTCGTTTTGAACGAGACGCAGATCGTGTGACCGCTCTCGCGGCGAAACCACAGACGACCGGCTCGGTGGATCAATAAAAGACAAATCGGCAACCCTTCACATTCTGAGTCCGAAAACGCATTTGACTACAGATGTGGCCCGCCCTGCGAACGTCCATTAAGAAATCCAATTGTTACTGGATTATAAAGCACTTGTGTTTCGCATAAATCAGCAACGCTGGAACGCTGTCGAGATAAATCGAGAAATGAAGTGAGGAAGATATCCCGGGCAGAACCAGTCTACCCGGGAATTGAGACTTACGCGACCAGATCGAAGCGATCTGCTTCCATGACTTTGGTCCAGGCCGCCACAAAGTCTTTCACGAATTTTTCTTTGTTGTCGTCCTGAGCATAAACCTCTGCATAAGAGCGCAGGATCGAATTGGAGCCGAATACCAGATCCGCACTTGTGGCCGACCATTTGACGTCACCCGTTGCACGGTCACGAAGTTCAAACGTGCCGTCATCTACAGGATGCCAGCTATAGGCCATATCGGTCAGGTTAACGAAGAAGTCCGTCGTCAAAGCTCCGACACGATCAGTGAAAACGCCATAGCTGCTGCCGCCATGATTGGTCCCAAGGACCCGCAGACCGCCCAGAATGACAGTCATTTCCGCTGCGGTCAGACCCAGAAGTTGCGCACGGTCCAGCATCATCTCTTCTGCTGAAACCGAATATGCATCTTTTTGCCAATTCCGGAAACCGTCAGCGACTGGTTCCAGTACGTCAAAGCTGTCAGCATCGGTCTGTTCGGCACTCGCATCACCGCGCCCGGGTGTAAACGGCACCTCGACGGAATGCCCCCCCGCCTTGATGGCCATTTCAAGACCGACGTTGCCGCCAAGAACGATCGTGTCTGCAACAGACGCTCCGGTCTCAGCCGCGATTGGTTCCAGGATGCCTAATACTTTGGCCAGACGATCAGGCTCGTTTCCAGCCCAGTCTTTTTGCGGAGCCAGACGGATACGCGCGCCATTTGCGCCACCGCGCTTGTCCGATCCGCGGAACGTTCGTGCGCTATCCCAAGCGGTCGCGATCAACTCAGCCGCAGTCAGACCACTTTCGGAAATCTTCGCCTTAACGGCAGCTACGTCATAGCCGGTTGGGCCTGCGGGAACAGGATCCTGCCAAATCAGATCTTCTGATGGGACGTCCGGGCCATAGTAATTGGCACGTGGCCCCATGTCGCGATGGGTCAGCTTAAACCATGCACGGGCGAAAGTGTCCTTGAAATACTCCGGATCTGCCCGGAATTTCTGACATATCTCGTTGTAGACCGGGTCGACCTTCATCGCCATGTCTGCATCTGTCATGATTGCCCGGCCACGTCCTGACGGATCCCCTGCATCCAGAGGTTTTTCCGCCTCAGGCATATCCACCGGTTCCCACTGCCAAGCGCCCGCAGGAGATTTTTTCAGTTCCCATTCATAGTCAAACAGGTAGTCAAAATAGCCCATGTCGAACTTGGTAGGCTCTTTCGTCCAGGCCCCTTCGATACCTGACGTAAAGGCCTTCGATGCAGTTCCACCCTGATCGGGGTTTGTCCAACCAAACCCTTGGTCTTCTATACCCGCAGCCTCTGGTTCCACACCAATGTTGTCGCCCGCAATGGCACCATGTGCTTTGCCGACTGTATGTCCGCCGCAGGTGAGTGCTGCCGTTTCTTCGTCATTCATCGCCATGCGTGCAAAAGTCTCGCGCACGTGCATAGCGGTATGAGCCGGATTAGGCTGACCGTTGATGCCTTCGGGATTCACGTAAATCAAACCCATATGAACAGCGGCCAGAGGATTTTCGAGCGTCGAGGCCTCGTCGATATCATCATAGCGGTTTTCGGATGGCGCGAGCCACTCACCTTCTGACCCCCAATAGACATCCGTTTCAGGTCCCCAGATATCTTCGCGACCGAACCCAAAGCCGAATGTTTTGAAACCCATGGACTCGTAGGCCATGTTGCCTGCGAGAATAATCAGATCAGCCCAGGACAGTGCATTGCCATACTTCTTCTTGACCGGCCACAAAAGGCGTCTTGCCTTGTCGAGGCTCGCGTTGTCGGGCCAGGAATTCAGCGGTGCGAAACGGATGTTGCCGGAGCCCGCGCCGCCGCGGCCGTCTTGCATCCGATAGGAGCCAGCAGAATGCCATGCGAGACGGATCATGAGGCCGCCATAGTGACCCCAGTCCGCTGGCCACCAATCCTGGCTTTCCGTCATCAGCGCCTTTACATCTGACTTGACCGCATCGTAGTCGAGGCCTTTCACGGCATCACGATGATTGTAGTCGGGATCCATCGGATTGGTGCGGGCACCGTGCTGGTGCAGGATGTCGAGGTTCAGCGCATTAGGCCACCATTTCGTGACAGGCTTTTCCATCGAGGTGTTGCCACCATGGTTGACAGGGCAACCTCCCAGTCCTGGAATTCTGTTTCCGTCCATCTCTGGTCTCCTGGTTTTGAGTGAATCTTTTTGGGTGAGCTAGAGGTATTCCGGCCTTTACATAATTTCCAATTGCAAATTCTTCTTGCAACGATAAGCTCAGGTTATGGTTAGCCTAACACTCAAGCATTTCAGGTACTTCGATGCTTTGGCTCGATTTGGTCACTTTGGTCGCGCGGCTGAAGCGAGCGGAATTACGCAACCGGCCCTCTCGGCACAGATCAAAGAGTTAGAGTCCATGCTTGGAGCGCCGCTGGTTGAGCGGGCATCCCGGCAGATCCGGCTAACTACCCTGGGCGAGGAATTTCTCGAGCGCGCTCGCAAGGTTCTGTTGGACGTCGAGGAAATGTCCGAGTTGGCCCGCAAACCCGATGGTCCGCTACAAGGCAAGTTGCGGATGGGCATCATACCAACAGTCGCACCATATCTCCTTCCGGAAATCATTCGCCGGTTGTCGGTGGCTCTCCCCGCGCTCGACCTCTACCCGCGTGAGACCGTCACACAATCGCTTCTTGATGACCTTTTACGCTCGCGTCTGGACTTTGTCATCGCGGCTTTGCCGGTTTCGGAACCAAGCCTGCGCGAATTTGCTTTGTTCGACGAGGAATTCGTTCTGGTCCGGTCTGCTGCTGACGCGGTTAAGCCAGTGCCTGCGCCGGAACGCCTGCAGGAAATGAAGCTTTTGTTGCTCGAAGAAGGCCATTGCTTTCGCGATCAGGCACTGTCCTTTTGCAAAATAATGCCATCCAACCCAAGTCTTTTGATGGAAGGCTCCTCGCTCGCAACACTCGTCCAGATGGTCGATGCCGGGCTTGGGCTAACATTGATTCCAGAAATGGCGGTGCCGCTTGAAACGCACGGCACATCAGTGACAATCTCACGGTTTTCGCAAAACAAGCCCAAACGCACCATTGGCATGGTTTGGAGAAAGACAAGCCCGCTGGAAAATCAGTTTATGGGGCTTGGCGCCTTAATCCGACAGATTGGCCAGGCAAAGCGCGACAAGCTCGCCAAATTTGATGCCTCTCCGCATGATAATCAGGTTATTTGAAATCAGCAGGCTTGCAAAACCAGTCGGCGATTGAATTCGGGATTCTGATCCGAGTCTTCCGCCGACGAGGGGAGGGTGTGGTTTTCAGCTACGGTCAACCGCGACTTGGAAACGCCACCAGATACCATCAAAAAGTAGAGTTCGTCGGCGAAGTTGAAGCTGCCACCAGCGGCCTCAAACGGAAAAAGACCCGCCGCAAAGCAACTATCCGCTGTCATTTGTAACGTTGATTTCAGTGGTGAAGCGGCCAGTTTCGAGCTATCCAGTCTCGCCCTGTTTTGGTGGTTTACAGGGAATTTACAGGGAAAATCGGCAGTTTTGATGGGTTTTCGGGTGGATTATGGTGATTTCGCCCCATTTTCGCACGAAATATCAGAGCCTTATCAGTGAATTCCCTGTTCTTTGGATAACAGGGAAATCTGGCGGCGACTGCAGGGAATTCACGAACGGAAACAGGGAACCAATTTCGGGGATCAGCGAAACATTTCAGTCAGCCTGCTGGTCGGTCAGACCCGCGGAGCTAAAACAGGTTCGTACTCGTCAAACTCATCCGTAAGGTCAACCCAAAGGAGCGTGACAGCGTGGCCGTTCGATCCGACGCGCACCTGTTCCCAAAGCTTGATGCCCACGACGTCTGTCCAAGCGAATGAGTCAGTCAGCGTCCAATCTGTGAAGCCACGATTGCCGTTCCTGGCTACGCGGGACGTCAATGAATCCGCAGGCACAGGGTCCTTCGAATTCCACTTGATCCAAGGAAATTCTTTGCGCCTGTGTGCGTAGCGAATGCGCTGGTCTGCTGACCACACCGCAGCAAGAACTTGCGGGTGCCGATCGACCATCCTGCGCGTAGATGCCTCCAGGCTGATATGCAAACGGTCGCGGAGGTGCTGTGCGTCTCTCAGATCTGGCTCGTCGCCGAGCTTCGGGTCCACCAAGTGCGGCGGTGCCAGCAGATCAATGGCGAACCGGTTGGATTCCACTTCCTGGCGCAGCTCTCGTCGACCCTCTTGTGTTTCGCGCATGTCCATAGGGCTGCAAGTGAAACCAGAGGGGTCGGTGAACTGATGCCATTCCATCAGGAAATGTCCGAGTTCATGCGCGATTGTGAAGCGAGCTCTCGCATCCCCGTGTGTCGTATTGGCTGCAATCGCTCCTTGGCTTCTTACGCGGTCTGTCAGAAGCATGCCTTCGAACCCGTCAAACTGAGATTGCTTAACCTCGACAATCCCCAACGCATGCGCGATCTTGATAACGGGCACAGGCGGTTCAATACGGCCGAGTTGGCGATGTATCGCTTGCGCAATTCGCCGTGGATCGCGAATATCGGCTAGGTCGATACGATCAAGTTGCAATGGTTACTCGTGCTGCTCGGCGCGCGCTTTGAGGGACTTTATCATTTGCTCAACCACCGTTCGGTCGCCTTCGGATAGTTCTTCAAAACCACGATGAAGGCGCGCAATCTGAAGAGAGACCGCATCGGGTTCATTCTCATTGCCGATCAGCTCGTCAATACTCACCCCATAGTGGTGCGCCAGCTTTTGCACGAGTTCGAATGAAGGGTTTTTGCTCCGACCCTTCTCCAGCTCCCAAACATGAGCCTTCGAAATGCCGACTGCATCTGCGACGGCCTGCAGCGGCTGCCCGCTCTTCTGGCGAAGGCTGAACAAGCGTTCTCCAATCCGCATCGTACTCCCCTCGTTTGATTGGTCAAACAGAAGCATACGCCTGAACTTGACGAATGACCAGAAGTTTGATACATCGAACATGTAGGTAAGATAAGTTGATGCTCGCCTGTTGGAGGGGAACGATAAGGGAGGCGAAAATGGCCCGCAGCAAAGTTGAACATATCCCCATCCACGAACTCAAACCCTGGGCGAGAAACGCACGGACGCATTCGAAGAAACAGGTCCGCCAGCTCGCAGACAGCATCGAGACCTTTGGCTTCACCAACCCGGTGCTGATCGACGAGCATCGCACTATCCTCGCCGGGCACGGGCGGGTGGAGGGGGCGAAGCTCCTTGGGTTATCAGAAGTGCCCTGCCTGCGGCTTGACCACATGAGCGAGGACCAAAAGCGTGCTTACGTATTGGCCGACAATAAGCTAGCGATCAACGCTGGTTGGGACGAGGACCTCTTGGCGACCGAGCTTGGCGCGTTGTTTGCGGCCGATCTTGACTTTGACGTCAGCATCACCGGGTTCTCCATTCCGGAGATCGACGGTGTGTTGTCGTCATCAGCTCCTGAGGAGCCGGGCGACCCAAATGATGACGCGCTTCCCATCGAGGCTCCTTCACGGGTCCGGGAAGGAGATCTCTGGCAATTGGGGCCCCACCGTCTCATGTGTGGGGACGCGCTCGATCCGGCTATGATTGACATTCTGATGGCTGGCCAAAAGGCACGCATGATCTTCACGGATCCGCCCTACAATGTGCCAATCGATGGGCATGTCGGAAACCGGGGCAAAACGCAGCATCGTGAATTTGCCATGGCCTCTGGCGAGATGACGCAGGCGGAGTTCACGCACTTTCTCGAACGAGCCTTTCGAAACCTGTCCGATCATGCCGTCGATGGGTCAATCCACTTTGTCTGTATAGACTGGCGTCACATGTGTGAGATGCTCGACGCTGGTCGCGCTGTCTATGATGAGCTGAAAAACCTCATCGTTTGGGCCAAAGACAATGGGGGGATGGGCACGTTCTACCGGAGCCGCCACGAGCTTGTCTTCGCCTTCAAGAAGGGCAGAGCGCCGCACATTAACACGTTCGAGCTTGGCCAGCACGGACGCTACAGGACAAATGTCTGGGAATATCGCGGAATCAACAGTCGACATGGGTCCCGGATGGAGGAGCTGGGCCTCCATCCAACCGTCAAGCCAGTTCAGATGATCGCCGATGCCATTCGCGATGTAAGTGGTCGCGGCGACATCGTCCTTGATATTTTTGGCGGTTCTGGCTCGACGCTTATCGCGGCTGAGAAGACCGGTCGACGTGGATATCTGTGCGAGCTTGACCCGGTTTATTGCGATCGGATCATCGCTCGGTGGGAAGCCTTCTCGAAGGATGACGCGGAACGGCTGGCGTGTGGTTGGGGACCTGGCACCGACCGAGTGCTGAAGGCAGCGGTATGAGCGAGGATGAGAGACCAAAGCTGCCGGCTGTTCGCCCGGATTCAGACTACGGTGTCGGGTACGGCAAGCCACCGGTCGACAGCCGCTTCAAACCCGGCAAGTCGGGGAATCCTCAGGGGCGGCCCAAGGGATCGAAGAATAAACGCCCGAAGCTCAAAGAAGAGCGCCTCAAAAGCATTATTCTCGAAGAAGCTTACCGCGATATCTCTGTCCGTGACGGCGATCGCAACGTCTCCATCCCCATGGCCCAGGCTATTGTCCGTGCCCTTGCCGTCAAAGCGGCCAAGGGCGACCTTCGAGCACAGCGCCTCTTTTCCGAGATGCTGGCCACGACAGAGCGGCAGCGCAAAGAGCTAGCCGACGAATGGGTGAAAACAGCAATAGACTACAAAATTGTTTGGGAAGACGAGCTCAAGCGCCGCGAGCGAGCGGGCATTACCGATCTACCTGATCCGCTGCCGCATCCTGATCAGATCAAGATCGACTTCAAATCTGGTGAGGCTTGGGTACAGGGTCCTATGACGAAGGAAGACAAGGCCGATCTTGACCTTTGGGTGAAGTGTCGCGACGACTGGCAAGAAGAATTGCAGGAATGCCAAAAGCTTTTGGAGACTGAGGAGGACGAGAGCATGCAGGACATGATCTGCCGCGACATCACCCACGCGAAAAAGATGATTGGGCTAATTGACTCGCTGCTAGAGAAAAGCGGGTACTGTATTTGACGTCAGGGATTTTGGGATAGACTGCTGCCTGACCGAAGAGAGGGTCTGGCTCATCTGATTGGTTTGATTGCGCGGCGGATTTGCGGTGAAGCAAGCGTCGCGTTTCGATGGTCTTTTGTTTGATCCTTTCTCGTTGTCTCAGAATGGT
>CANMOU010000002.1:135000-932028 GCA_947499555.1 uncultured Roseovarius sp. | reverse complement strand
CTTGGTGGTTACGATGTGCCAGAAACCCTCCCTTATCAAATCGACCTAAACTGTCCCATTGGTGCTGACGTTAGACAACCCGGATAAGGGTAGTTATGAGGTTATCAACGTTCTGCTTTCGAACGCGGGCACAGCTTTTCCTTTGGTTCCGATTATTGCAAATCCCGAAAAGGCGCACCGCGGCGCCGAAAACCGAGATGAGATTTTCCGGATGATTATCGACGGTGCTGACCAAAAGAGCGCTTTCGACCCGTAGCGGCAGAAATTAAGGAATGGCTGGTCTTCTAAAGCGCTCAGCCTTCTGCTCGAAAGAGCGTCAATTCGAAAAAGACGTTGATACTTGATTGAACGAACCATGCTCGGATACACTTTAACGTAGTTGGGCTTAAGGGATTGGGTTTTGACAGCAGCACACTGGCTTCTCGGCGGTGCCGGCGCTTTTTTTGCCATTGCAGGGATCATCTTCCTCCTACGAACCGTCGAGGGAAGCCGCACACCGGCGGGCGACCGCCAGACAATCGACCTGTTCTTCCTTAGCTTGCCGATCGGAAGCGTAAGTGTATCGGTTGGTACACTTCTGCTGATACTCTCTGCGGTCATTTTCTACTTTGGCGTACCAGCGCTGGAGCAGGCGCAACGGACATCAAGGATCGAAACGCTCGAGAACAATCTGAGGGACGCTAACGGCACCATTGAAGAGCGTGACAAAAAGATTGGAGAACTTGAAGAGGACCTTTCGAGCAAGGACCAAAAGATAGGCGACTTGAATACCAGTATTGGACAAAAGGATGTCGAAATCTCGGGGTTGAAAGCAAAGACCAGGCGCCAAGAGAAAGAAATCGAACGAAAGGCGCAGACGATCACAGTAAAGGATCAGGAGATCGATGATCTCAAAGATCTGGTGCGCACTCGAGACAGAGCGCTGGAACGAAACAAAACACAGATCATGTCGCTCCGTACTGATCTGCAAGACGCTAAGAAAGAAGCCCGTAACGCAATGCAAGTTGCCAGGGATATTGCCTCTGCAGAAAACGAAGCTGACCTGAGCGCTGGTGAGCGCGAAGAGCTTCGACGGGTGCGAGAGGGTATAGATCAGATCAATAGTGAACTTGATCGACTTGCTTTGCGCGAAGCGCCGCTTTTGGAGATCGTTGGGCAACCCGCTGTTGCGAACTATGAGATCTATGCACGCAGTTTGGCTAGTTCTGATGAGGATGCACTTGATAGAGGATTTGGCCTGCTGGCATTTGAAAGTGAGCGCTTTACTGTTGAGAACTATTATAGTGAGGGAGAAATCGAGAGGCTTCTGGCGGAAATAGGGCCGGCACTTTGCGGGGCAGTAAATGCTTCAATAGCTGATGACATTTCTATTCATGATGCGATCCGCCGCATTCCGTCGCTTGAGAAATATGAGGGAGTTCCTGAACCTATACGCGTGATCGCGGAATCCGCCTATCTCCAACTTCAGCTCCAAGCACTCGCGATCGAGGCGAAAGTCTTCGTCAGAGGCTACGCTGATGGTGAGCGAGCCGGATGGTCGAGGCCACTACCATTAGACACTCCTAGGCAATTAGAGGCGCATCCGTTGGCCAATCCTGATTTGATCTCGCCCCTAGCGAATTGGCGTTTTCTGGCGGAAACTGAGCCGCGTGATATTGGCGATGATAACGGCGAATACGCCAATGCAGATCTGCCGAACCTGCGTGGTTTTGCGACACTCGAATTGATGTCTGAGGCCGTGTCAGGTTGCGCACTTCCGGGTCAAGAACCCGGCGGATTAGACCCGCAGATAGAGATCCTCGATGGAAAGCTTTACGGATCGCACACCGGCACCGATCGCAAGGCACGCGCTTTTGTTTCTATCAGCCTTCGGTAAATGTCAGGCCGAAACGATCATTTGGCGGACGGAGATTTCTAATCACGATTTTTAAGGAGGAGAGAAACAAATGAAGGCATTCACAGCGGCCGTAGCAATTTTGACTGCTAGCGCAACTCTAGCATCAGCCCAAGGCAAGTATCAGGGTGTCGCCACTGGAGGTTCAAGAGAAGTCTGGATCGTCGACACCGAAACAGGACAGGTGAAATACTGTTCAAGCATCGGAAATAAGATTACGTGCATCGAAGAATAGGCTGTTTGTGGTGCATGAGCGGATCGTGCCGGTGGAGTGGGTGGGAAGCCCGCCAATCGACAAGACTGACGGGCCTCAATCATTAATACCGTTTACCCTTTAACGTTATGACAACAACTGGCGGCGAGGTTTTATTCACTGAAGGTCTGCTCTGCGGACGGAGCGGAGGGTTACTGCAACTGTACGAATGTCTGCTATTGCAAGTCGCCGTGTTTCTCTTGTCGATAGTCCATCGTCGCATGCCAAACGACCGCTGACACGATTATGGCTCCGCCGAAGACTGCAGCAATCGGTGGAAACTCATTCAAAATGATCCATGCAAGCAGCGTTGCGCAAGGTATCTCAACCGTTCCTAAGAGCGCCGACTGTGCGGAAGGGATAAACCGCGTGCCCTCGGTCCAAAGGATGACAGCCCCTGCAAATGTTATTCCAAACAAAATTAGCAGCGCGACATCTTGGGCTGAGACATCAAGGGGTGCGCCGATCAGAGATCCAACAAGGAAGAGCTGCAAAGCCGATGCTCCACCCGCCCAAACGACTGGTACGTTTGCAAACTTGCGTATCAGAACTATGTACGAGGCGTTTCCCAAAGTCATTGCTACAGCCAAGAGGTCGCCCATCAGTTTGCCGGCACCCAAACCACCGGAAACGATGATCAAGACACTAAACAACGAAAGAGCGCCTGCAACCATCGTGCGACCTTTGGCGATTTCACGCATGGCAAACCATGCCAGGCCAGCGGCAAAGAACGGAGCCGTTGCATAGATTACGGCGACATTTGCTACGTATGTCAGTTTGAAGGCATAGATAAACGCGATGCTTGCGACACTGCCCACGCTTGCCAGAATCCAACCTCGCCACCCCAATCCAAAGGCTTGACTTCGTGTCGTGTCGCCTCGTCGGAACTCAACATAAGCGATGACGGCTAATCCTCCGATCAACCCGCGCCAACATGCGATGGTCCATCCATCGGCCTCGATCATCTTTGTCAGGACACCCGATACACTAAAGACAACCGCTGAAAGCGCCACGAGACCAATTCCAGTCAAATACCGTGAATGACGCACTTTCTGAACTTTCCGCTGTTAACGCAGCTTTCTACAACAACCCTGTGGCCAACGGCGTGTCAGCAGTCCTAGTGTGGATCAACTTAAAGCGGTCCTTCATTTATCGTGCAGAAACAGTCAGGTTGGGCTCAAAGCTGCCTTTGTTTTCCGGAGACTTTGATCCACGCTGGCGTCCACTTCTGACGTCGCCTGGCTTGCCGATAAAACCGGCTTTCCGAGCTGTAGTCTGCTGGCACGGGCGGCAATGTGAAAAGAGAGCTTTCGTTCAATGTGTTGAGGATGGCGATGCCCCTTGGCTCATCCTTGTCGTTAGTAATTGCAGCGACATAAACCCCGCACTCGCGGCAGATTAGGTACTGAGCAGTCTGCATGCCAAATGAGTATCGGCTGACATTTTCGGCCTGAGTAATTCTTATGAGAAGCACCCCTGCCGGATCGGCAATCGCCTTGGTTCCGTGCTTTCGGCAAAACCTGCACTGGCATTCTCGAACTTCCGTATCTGACGGAAGGACCGAGCTAGAGTACTCAATCTGAATGTTGTTACAGTGACATCCGCCCAGATATGATCGGATCTGATCCATCACACAATGTATATCGCTGCCGCAAACGCGTGGGAAAGTAGAAAGATATCTCTAATTGGATTATCCCAGCCGTTCTACCATCCATCCACGCAATGCCAACCAACCCCATTGCACGACTCAAATGTTCCTGTAATGTTCTCTTGATGGTTCGACGCTCTCCACCCCAGAAGAAAACCGATGAAATCGCATTTCCTGTCCGGGTCAGGTTCCAGATACCCGAATGGGGGTTGGGGCAAAGGTTGGATCATCTGCACAGTTGGCTGCGCTGTGAGATTGGGCCGGGTGAGTACGCAGTGCATTCCTCGCCTGGACTCGCGACAGATGCCATAGGTGTCTACCTGAGAGATGTTGAGGGCGCACGGGCTATGGTTCATGCCTTTCCCGACCTCACACTTGCAGATGGCACCCAGCGTCATGTTTATTCCTCTCCAGCCCATAGTGGCACGTGGCAAGGCTGGGAGTTGTTTGGCGTGTGCAACCTCTATTCTATGACCAAGGGACAAGCAGCCATCCGGGATCTGTTTGGCGGCATTGACGACCAGGTGGGCAACCTGGCCCCTCTGACGGGTATCTACCCCGACTATCAGGCCCCTGTGGTGCACCGCACTGAAGACGAGCATGTCTTGTCCATGATGCGATGGGGCATGCCGTCACCCACCTTTGCCTTGAAGGGCAAGAAGACAGACCGAGGCGTGACCAATGTCCGCAACACCAAATCCCCGCATTGGCGCCGGTGGCTGGGAGTGTGCAACAGATGCGTTGTGCCCTTCACGGCCTTCTCAGAGCCGCACAACGAGCCTGGGCAGAAATCCGAGCCTGTGTGGTTTGCCTTGTCTGAAGAGCAGCCTCTGGCCTTCTTTGCGGGTATCTGGACGCAATGGACCTCTGTCCGAAAGCTTAAGGATGGCGAAACCACTGACAATCTCTATGGCTTCCTGACCACGGAGGCGAATGCCGAGGTCGGTGCCATCCACCCCAAGGCCATGCCCGTTATCCTGACGACACAGCAGGAGGTGGAGACGTGGCTTACTGCTGAGACGGAAGACGCCTTGAAGCTTCAGAAGCCGCTCCCGAACGGCTCTCTGACAGTCGTTGGGCGCGGTAGTCAGCCGCCGGAGGTGTGAGTGGTGGTTTTCCGGAATGATGGAAAGGTATGTTGGCGGTTTGAAGCTGCCACTTCAGGCGAGTAAGTTAACCAACCCCAGTCCTGCCCTTGGGCGTTTTTGGCTGAGGGAAAAGAATGCCGGGGCTCTTAAGAGTTTCGCCCCGGCAAACGCGCTCTTAGCTACTTGGCAAGATAACCGCGTCGACGACGTGAATCACACCGTTACTAGCTTCGATGTCAGCCGTTGTGACCGACACTGAGTTGATCTTCACGCCTTCGGACAGGTCAACTGTCAGATCATCTCCTTGGACGGTTGTTGCCGCCATACCGTCGCTAAGGTCAGTCGACATCACTTTACCTGGCACAACATGGTAAGTGAGGATTGCTACCAGCTGATCTTTGTTTTCCGGCAACAACAAGCTTTCAACTGTGCCCTCTGGCAAGGCGGCAAAAGCTTCGTCGGTTGGGGCAAAGACAGTGAATGGACCATCGCCCTTGAGTGTGTCTACAAGGTCTGCAGCATCGAGCGCAGCGGCGAGCGTGGTGAAGGACCCTGCTGCTACCGCAGTATCAACAATGTCTTTGGGACCGTCACCTGCGAAGGCAGTTGCGGATGTCAATGAGGCGGCTGCCGTGAAAGCAAGAAAGGTTCTACGAAGCATTTTTTAGTCTCCAACTTGGTTAGGATATCTTCTCAGCAGTATTGCTAAGAACTGTTGGTGATACGGCGGTCGTTGGAGGGGGGATTTCGCCTATCGTCGAATAGTTTTCTTGACAAAAACACATAGCAACCCAAGCCTTGTGGCTTTGGATTTTCCAGTAAAAAAGATGTTATCTTTTGTAAGAATAAATGTGTGATCCGCACTCATTCAAATCTGCGTGCCTGGCAATGTACTCCGGACGCTTGAGAGAAGCATGATGGGAGTTATCGACAATAACTCTTGCTAGGTAGCCGCCTGCTTTCCGCTGTCTCAAACTGCCTGTACCTGCCCCCTGAGAACCGCGGGCAATCCCTAGCCAATCCTGAAGCTACGGCCAGCGCCGCAAGGTCATTCTCCGAGGCGTCAAAGCACTGTCCGACCCAGCGGTCATGGGTCTTCTCACCCGTAAGCCAGCACTTGACCGGCTTGCGCAGAATAAGCTTGGTCATCCAACGCTTTCCTTCACGACCACCACGTTCATTGAGTTCAGGGCCGTCTAGGCCTTGCAGCCTCACTGGCAAGTTGTTGACCTCGATGGTGTCAATATCACGGACATGGGTAACGCGGCCTTCAATCCATTCGCCAGCAAAGGAATATTGGGAAGTTAAAACAACGAAGGAAAACCAATAGAGCAGCGGTTTCATGTTCTTGCCTTTAGGGGATAGTCGAATGCGGCGACCACCAGTCTCACTCTAGAGCCTATTCAATCTTGTTTTTTGCAGCCAACCATTCCTCGGGTTCCGCCTTAAGGTTGAGAATGGCAATTGTCGTGACCAGGTCGCAGATTTTGTCCAGCTCAGCCTGGATCTGTTCTCGGGCCAGTGGTTCGGCGCCTGCAGCGATATCTTCCTGAGTGAGGTCATCCTCCAGGCTGAATTTCAAGCTGGAGGCCAACGTGTTGACCAGCGCGAGGTTCTTCACCGCTTCGCTTCTGTTGATAGTCATACCTGGATCCTCGGATTGTTTGTGACAAGAGCTTTAGCGGCACTTCTTCAGCATAGGTCTCCAATTCCACTAAGACCGGACCACATAAACCGAGCATTTTGAATGGGCGACAACGTGGCTTGCGGTGGTTCCCAATATGTAATCCTTGATATTCGGATTGGCCGAACCCATCACGATAACGTCGACATTTCGTTCTTCAGCATACTTGACGATTTGGCGATGGATTGCTCCCAAAAGAACGACCGTTTCCACTTCCACCCCCTCAGCTGGATAGGCCGCCATGAACTTCTTTAGTGCTTTGCCCCAGTATTCTCTTGAGTCCGTGATATTCAGATTGCGCTCCATTTCTGGTGCGACCGTTACCACAAGGAGCTTGGCGCCACGGCGGCGTGCCATCGCCAAAGCTTCTTCATATCCGCTGAAATCCAAGTTCGCGTGACGAAGGTTTATGGGGCTCATGATTAGTTTTGTATTACGAGGCATGCGACGTGGTTCCTTTCCCCTTGAAATTCGTTCTGCGACAAGCCCCCCGTCCTCATAGGCTAGTGCTTTGCGTCCAAACCTGCCATAGACCGGCCTCTTGAAAACAAGAAAGCATATTGCACTCCAAGAAAGATAAAGCCTCGTGTCTGTCGGCTCTATTCAGGAAACGCATAGTATTTGATGGCAGGTGAAACAATTTCTAGATCGTCAATTCCGCCATTGTTTCGGAATGGAATAACAAAAATGCGGATGGTTCTTCCGTCCAAGTTCTTCGGCAAAGCTATCTCAATGTCTTGACCATTCCCGATCTTGGCGAAACTAACCTCATTCACAAACACATCGACGTCGTGATCAGCGCCCAGAATACGTTCAAAAACCAAACGAGGGGCTCTCATTGAAACGCCTTGCGGAATTGGCATTCTTCCGCCCCATTGATCCAAGATGTTTTGATTTTTCAACTGAGCTGCGTCCGCCGAGGTGTTGGCCCATTTTCCATCACCCAGTCGTACTTTTCCGCCTTCGCCCTCGAGGAAAAAGAGGGTTTCAACCGCTTTTGCCGCGTTGTATTTTTCCCAGAGCATCCTGATGATTTCGCTGGAAAACACGCTTGCTTTGGAGCCCAACGCAGCCAATTCGCCCGCCATCTGAGCTTCCACGTCACCCTGTTGCAGCAAGACGGCTAGCTCATCCCAATTATCATCAAGAATATGATAGTAGGCCTGCGAAAGCTGCGTGCGTCGATCGCTTACAACTTCGATGGCAGCCTGAGCTTCTTGGGTCGTAAATGAAATAACCCCTGTGCCAATGCCAAGCAGCCAGTTCCTTATTGTTTTTTTTCCTTCAGTTTCTGGCGCCGAGCCAGGAGAGTAAGCATCTGCCGATGTGGATAGCGCGCGGGGATCATTTCCGTCGTCCAATGCGCCAACTATTGCGCGTGCAGCGTAAATACCACTTCGGCTTTTACCGCCTTTGCCATTTGTCCAATACTTATCATCAGCCAGATCTGAGGGGTTGAAACGATGCTCTGGTGTCGCGTCTCGTTCCAGTACGCTGTCTACGTAATAAAATGAACGGTCAGGATTCACATCGATGGAAGCCTCTATGCCCAGTTTTTCGGCTACGCCTATTGTCGCCTCAGCCGCAAATGCCTTTCTTCTGAAATGGTCACGATGGTCAACATCGGCCAACTTGTCGAGCGGATGCCTGGTGAACAGATCGGTCCCAACACCTCTCGCACGTTTCACCTCATTGCCATCGATCTCTAGCTCCCAAACAGTCAGGTCCAGGTTATGCCTATCGCCGCTGGCTGCGTTTCCATGTTCAAGCCAAATCTCAAGGTTGCCTAGCCTGTAAACCTTGTTGTTGTTTGCACGCCGTCCCAAAAAGTCGCGCCTTTGTGGTTCGGCGTCTTGGGAAACAAGGTATTCCCGGTATGACTCAGTGTATTCTTCATGAAGGCGCGTGCCAGCTGCAGCCGGCACTGATTCACCTTTTCGAATGTTGGGTGACATACGTCTGATTTGATCATCAAAAGCGCCTGAAAGTCCGTTGTCCCGCAGGACTTTTACGCCGCCTTCTGCCACAAGTTCTTCGACTGATGGGTTAGCTTTGCTGCCCAATGTCGAGAAGCAAAGAAGGAGAAAAGCCGCAATCAAAGCCGGTAGAACTTTTCGCGTATGGAGTTTTCGTATCGAGCGCGCAATTCTGGGCTGCGTCTTGCTTGAGAAACCAAAAAGCATGGTGTGACCTCCTGAAATTATTCAAGACGCCTTCCACGCAATAGTCTCATTTCAATGACGTTGCCAAATGATATCAAATCAAAAACTATCGAGGACAGCGCCGCAAAAATGCCAAATCAGCGTGGCTAGCATAGCATTTTATACGACTGAGAGAAACTCCATGAGCTATATTTCAAAGATCTCCGCCTTTGCCGCAGCCGCGCTTTTCCTTGCGACAGCCGCAATTGCAGAAAGCATCACACCAAACGAGGCCTACAGCCACGTAGGCACACAACAGACCGTGGTCGGCGTCGTCAGCCAGGTTTCAGAAAGCCCGGGCGGCACACGGTTCGTCAACTTTGGCGGTCGCTATCCAAACCATGTTTTCTACGGTGTGATTCTTGAAAGACGAACGCACCGATTTCCTGATGTCTTCGATCTGGAAGACCAGACCATCGCGATCAGCGGAACGATTGAGCTCTATAAAGGCAAGCCGCAGATTATACTGATCTCGGCTGATCAGATCGAGATGCGGTGAGGGACTGTTGGATCTGGTAGGACACATTTGTTCGCCACCTTCGTCGATGTATACCATCACACCGAAGTTGTTCGAATTGGCGGCGGATTGGCCGTCATGGATGGAATAGCCTAGACCGACTAGACATTGACCAATGGTTGATCTCGCGTGAGATCGTCCGGCAGGCCTAACTCTTTCAATTTCTGCCTGGCCTCTACATGGATTTGTTGGGACTCAAGGGTGTAGCGAAGCGCCGTGGATTGAACGCGTTTCTCTGCTTCTTTGCCGTCAATGTCTGAACGTAGCGACTGAACCAACTCTTGATACAAAGTATCGGCGCAAAAAAAGCCAAAAGCAGGACCATGTTTTTCAAACGATTTTTCGGTATATGGCAAGACTGGAATGATAGCCTTCGCCATACCATCAGCGTTAAAATACTTAGCCGGGGGCATCCCCAAACCCGCTAGTTTCACCCACGCAATGGCACTGACAAAAACGGACAGGTAAGCGTCGAACAGCTTTACAGACCTATCGCTCAGATGTAGGGCGCAAACAGCGTGATTGATTTCTTTCAACTCAGTCAAAGCGCTATCTGCCCCCGTCATCTCTTCGATTTGTTTGAAAAACGGACTCATTTCATTTTTGTCGAGTTTTTCTTGTACTGCTGTGACGTCGACCAACTTCATGGTTTCGACAGTAAATTGTTGTCTTTGAAGTATGTGGCATTTAGCCAAAAGCGTTTCTGCCGCCTCTATCCTCTTAGTGGCGGCAACGGTGTTTCTGGCTTGTTGTTCGGAAAACAGATAGTTCGCAATGCGATCCACCTCTCGTTCTTTCGCAGAGAACTGCCTTTCTATCGCGCTTTCTCGTTCACGAATATCGGCTTTGAACTTTTCAATTTGTTCAAAGAACCTCGCTTCCATAGATTTGGTAAAAAAGGATGAAATGGCATCTCGAAACAAGTAGCCAACGACACCAAGAATTGCGAGTAGAACACTTGCATTGGCAACATGGTCCCAGATTTCTTTAACGATATCTTGTATTGGTGAAACTCCGGATATGTTTTGTTTTTTGACCAGTGTACGTGATCACGGCTACCTATTTAGCAAATTGGCAGGCCGATGGTTGGCCGCAGTATAAGCTGACCAAGTTGTCGGTCACGTTGTATAGCAGCATTCCAACGAACACAGCTAGAACTGTCTTCCAAAAGCTCACAAGCGTATTCCTCGGTTCACTTCCTCAACCTCACACCCGGCCCACCGCCATTCTCCTCGATGAACTCGATCCCGGCCTTTTCGAGGGCGAGGCGCATTTCATTGATAGTGATTTCTGCGACGGTGTCTTTGTCAGTTTCAGCCCTTCTGATCGTCTTGGTGGTTCTGTTCATAAGTTGCGCCAATTCATCTTGAGACATGCCCAATAATGCTCGTGCCGCCCTCAATTGTTGTGCAGTAGTCACTTTCTTCTTGTCCTATTTCGGACATTTTGATATGTCCTATAACGGACATTACCACCAACGGAGAACAAAGCAATGACCAATGAAAGCGCCTCTCGGGCGAACGAAGATTTACGGCCAGTACAAGATTGGGAAAACCGTGCGGTCAACGGCATGGCTCATTCAGTCAAACGCATCTTTGAGGAGGATATCGAGAGCGCAAAGAAGCTGAGAGAACGGCAGGAAGCCTATGAGAAAAGCCTGCCAAAAGACCCAGTCGAAGCGCTGCGCGCAATCGTAAATACGCTTGATAGTATGGAAGACCTGGATTCCAGGTACTATCCGATCAAGGCATCCATAGAGCTTCTGTATGAACTGGCCTGTAAAGAAGGCGTCTTTCAAGACACCGAAGTCAGGCATTCTGTTTACTGGCTTTTGTGCAAGGCGAAGGACGCTCTCTGCGTGCTGGAAGCGGAACACACCAAAGCACGCGCGATTGCGCGCCAGTTTTGCCCACATCACACGCCATTCGAAGCGTAGCGAAGTGGACCTGCAGCGAGTTCAACGAGCTAATCACAATGAGGAAAGACAATGACACCGAACAATCTGAACCGCCGCAAAGCACTTGTGGCAATGGCTGCAGTTCCAATCGCTGGAGCCGGGGCGACACCTATTCAGACGACCGACACTCAGGAAGCGTTGCATAACCTTTTGGATAGCGTCGTACCCCACAACGCGGATGGTTATCAGGTGGTCAAAGCAGACGCTCTGAAGAGGCTTTGCGTAGAAGCTGGTGTGACATGGCGGGCGCACTGGGCAGACAGTTTCTCAGCATGACGCGCCTACCAATCCATTCATCTCGCGCTACTTTCTCATTGTGGCGAGGGAGACGCCATTGCGCGGGTGCCGCATCATGACCTGCGGTGCCTGCGCCCCTGAGATGTTTCGCAAGAGCGATGGCGCCCGCGTCTTTGGATATCTTGTAGCTCCAACCATGGACATGGCCACGCTCTGGGCTAGGAAGCTCTATTTCCTTGGAGCCGAAGGTGTCTTCTCAGACATGCCCAAGGGCAATCTCCGCCATCGTCCAGGCTGGCGCATCCTGAACAAGATACTGCATCCGGGCGACCAACTCCTTCTGCTGGACACAAAAGCTTTGGGCTCCAAGCCCGAATATGTCCGGCGCAATCAGCGGAAGCTGGAAGACCAAGGCATTCGGGTCGCCTTTGTCGTGACCGATTTCTTCGAAGGCCACCCACCCTAAGATGGCCCCTATGTTTTTGTACCAGTGATATGAATTTCTATTCCCACAACCGGCATTGGTCAGACCAGTACCTGCCAGAGATCAAGCGCATTGTTGGCGCTCACCTCATTCAGGAAGCGCCCAATGAGCTGGACTGGCACCAGGCCACGGACCTGCTGATGTTTGACGCCCGTGACACCCGCATAGCGGCCCGTGTACGTCGTCCTGGCTATGCCGAGCGCTATCCGCACCAGTTCACTGTCAGAACAGCCTCAGCAGGTGGCGGAGATACCGAGCTGAAGAAGATTGTGAACGGGCATGGGGATTGGATGTTCTACGGCCATGCGGATGCCTCAGGCGGCATTGCCAGCTGGACGATATTGGATCTGAAGGCGTTCCGGGCGGGCCTCATACGGCATGCCCATGGCGGTTATCCCATTCTTTACGGAGACAAGCAGAATGCTGATGGTACCAAGTTCAAATGGTTCGACATTCGGTCGTTTCCGCCGGAGCCGCCGTTGGTGGTGGCAAGGGGGTGAATACTAAGTTGATCCCTAAGTCTGCTAAGCCATTGAAAGAATCCAACTTTTCCACAGGCTCAAGTCTTTGGAATCATTGATTGAATCTTTGGGCGTTTTTTGCTTCAATAGCACTGTGCATTGGCGGGGGCGACATGACAATCTGTGTGGCAGTAAAAGTACAAGACTGTCTCGTTTTCGCAGCCGACAGCACGTCTTCGCTTCAGACGCAATTGGCCGATGGTTCTGCAGCTACGATCAATACATACGACAACGCCAACAAGGTATTTAACTTGCAGAAGGGGCTCCCTATTGCCGCGATGACGGCAGGCATAGGCAACTTCGGCAACTCGTCTATTTCGACCATTGCCAAAGATTTTCGGAAACTCACTGAAGCAGAAGGCGGAGATTTTTTTATCTCGCACGACACCTATAGCATCCAGGAGGTGGCAGAAAAGGCGCGTCGTTATCTATTCGACGAGCGGTTCCAGAAGCTGAAAACAAAACCCGAGGGAACTTTCCACTTCTGGGTGGGTGGATACTCGGCAGGAGCCGAGATGGGTGAAATTTGGCGTATCGAAATACATAACGGCGACTGCCCGGATCCTATTTGTGAAGCAAGTGTCGATCAGCCAAGTCGGGTATGCTGGGGCGGCGCTCCCGAGGCAATAAATCGCTTGGTCTTGGGTTACGGTCAGGGAATGAGCCAAGCGTTGATGCGAGGCGGCGTTCCTGAAGAAAAGTTGAATGATGCACTGACGGAGGTTGCGCAGTTTACTCAAGCAAACCTAGAGCATCCTGCAATGCCAACATCCGATGCAATAGAGCTCGCCAGATTCCTGGCGGAAACTACAAAGCAGTTTGTGCGTTTCCTTCCTGGCGCAAATTCAGTGGGTGGTCACATCGACGTTGCGACGGTGACAAAACACGAAAATTTCAAATGGGTAGATAGAAAGCACTTCTATCACAGCAAACTAAACCCCTTGGAGACCAATCATGGCTGAAGTTAAGAAAAGAGAACTCACTGCAGATCCGGTTCCGAGAAAAGATGTTGAACTTCCGCCCTTGATTCCTTCAAGGAAAGAAGAAGGTGTTGCATCCAGTGGTTCAGAAGAAAAACAACCTGCGGAAGCTAACAGCGCTCTTGCTGGGATAGATTTCAACTGATTGGCGTTTTCGAGTGGCGACTAACGGGTCCAATTGCTCGGACAGGGCTATATTGGAAAGAAAGTGGTGGGAAAATCGGCGGTATGGAATCTATCAGGGCCAAAAATCATCATAAAATCAATATCTTACGAAGAAGATTTGGTGGAGCCTAGGGGGATCGAACCCCTGACCTCTTGCATGCCATGCAAGCGCTCTCCCAGCTGAGCTAAGGCCCCATGTTATGCGCTTTGCCATGCAGACGAAACACACGCCGCTATCTAAGGAAAGCGCCGAAGCGGATCAAGTGAAAAGTCCGCCGCATCACTAACCACACGATTAGCTGTCGTCGTCTTCCTGAGCAACGTCGGCGATATCGTCGAGCGAGACGTTATCCTCGTCGTCGTCATCCTCCAGAACATCATCTCCAAGGTCGACATCCACATCGACATCGTCATCATCATCGAGGATATCGTCGTCGACATCCGCCGCTTGCATCTTCTTGGTTTCAGCGTCTTCGGCATCCGCCGTGATTGAGCGGGTCTTCCCAGCATGCAACTCGATTACCTCGCCGGTATACGGGCTCACGATTGGGTCTTTGTTCAGGTCGTAGAAACGTTTTCCCGTTGTCGGGCAAACACGTTTCACACCCCATTCTTCCTTGGGCATTTTTATCCCCTCCGGCATCTCTTTGTCTTGCGGACGATCCGCGTCCCCTGCCATAACACGAACAAGGTGTCAAAGGCTTTGACGCGGGCGGCATTCATCAAACTGCGAGGTCATATGGGACATCATGTCCTGCCGGGCAACCCCCCTATTGAATTAACTCTACGGCGGTCAGGCAGAGCGCGCCGAATTTCCCTTCGTATCTCGGGTATTGACGGGCGCGTCACGCTGACGCTGCCCTCCCATGTGTCCGATGGGGAAGGTCTTTCCTTCGCGCAGGAAAAATCATCATGGTTGCGCAAGAACCTGACCAGAAAACCGGCTTTAGAGGTGGTTGGCATCGGCACTGAGCTAGCTGTTGAGGGGCAAAACCTGACAATTGTTCAGGGCTCGGCTGCACGTGTGACAAAGGATGAGTCGCTTCTTTATGTTCCCGGCCCTCCAGAAAGAACCGCAGCACGGGTCTTGGGTTGGCTGAAGGCCCGCGCGCGCGACAGGTTGGCTTCGGCCTCTGACCACTGTGCAGCACAGATCGGACGCCACTATTCGCGCCTTACATTGCGGGATACACGCTCTCGTTGGGGGTCATGCACGCATGATGGAAATCTGATGTATTCCTGGCGCTTAATCCTCGCCCCACCTGATGTCCTTGACTATGTTGCCGCCCATGAAGTCGCGCATCTGGTGGAGATGAATCACTCCTCAAACTTCTGGTCAATCGTCAACGGTCTGCATCCCGGCTACGACAAGCCTCGACGATGGCTGCGCGACCACGGAGCCGAGCTACATCGCTACAAGTTCGATGCGGATCGGGATTGACGCTGTCCGAATTTGTGATCACAAGAACATATGGTCCCGTCTCAACGCCCCGAAACTTTCGCCGCGCCGGGTGCTCCGCAATCCGGATCCGCTCATGACCGTGTCTACCGCGGTTTGCGGGCTCGCATCATGCATGGTGAGCTTCGTCCCGGCCAACCCTTGACCCTGCGTGGGATCGGGGCTGAATACGGGGTTTCGATGACGCCGGCCCGAGAGGCCGTGCGCCGACTTTCCGCCGAAGGCGCGCTCAGCGTCTCAAGCTCAGGTCGTGTCACGGCGCCCGAACTGGTAAATGACCGTATCGAGGAATTGGCAGCCCTGCGCGCGCTCATTGAAGTTGAGCTTGCCAGCCGCGCACTGCCACGCGCGCATATCGCACTTATCGACCGTCTCAACAGCATAAATTCCCGCGTCAGCGACATGATTTCGCGACAAGATGCAGTGGGATACATTCGCGCAAATCTCGAATTTCACCGCACCCTTTATCTCCGCGCGCAAGCCCCGGCTATGCTGGCGATGGCGGAAACCGTGTGGTTGCAACTTGGTCCAACCATGCGCGCACTTTATGGCCGCCTCCGCCACAAGGAACCGCCGAGGTATCACCGCCTTATCATCGCGGCCCTGAAAGCTGGTGATGAACCCGGTTTGCGCCTTGCAGTGCGCTCCGACGTGACCCAAGGGTTGAAGATGCTGCTCGGCTGATTAGGCGGCCAGCCCCTGAGAGCCCATCGACAAGAACTTTTTGCGGCGATCCTCGACCAACGCGTCCGGGCTCTTGTCCGAAAGCTGCTTCAGCATCTGTTCAATCGCTCGTCCGACTGCCGCTATCGTGGTCTGCGGGTCGCGATGCGCTCCACCCATCGGCTCTTTGATCACCTTGTCGGCCACACCAAGTTTTGTCAGGTCTTGCGCCGTCAATCGCAATGCTTCAGCTGCCTCGCGCATTTTTTCGGCATCCTTCCAAAGGATGGATGCGCACCCCTCAGGACTGATCACCGAATAGATCGAATGCTCCAGCATCGCAACACGGTTTGCGCTGGCGAAGGCCACCGCGCCGCCCGAACCCCCTTCGCCAATGATCACACTGACAAGGGGCACTCCGATGCGCAGGCACATTTCCGTCGACCGGGCTATCGCTTCGCTCTGTCCGCGCTCTTCGGCACCCTTCCCTGGGTAAGCTCCGGGCGTATCCACAAGTGTGATGACGGGCAGGCCAAACCGATCCGCCAGATCCATGAGACGGATTGCCTTGCGATACCCCTCTGGTCGCGCCATGCCAAAATTCCGCTCAATGCGGCTCTTGGTGTCGTTGCCTTTCTCATGACCGATCACCACCACCGGTGTATCGTTAAACCGCGCCAATCCGCCCATCACCGCCTGATCATCCGCAAAATTCCGGTCACCCGCCAAAGGCGTATATTCGGTGAAGAGTGCCTTGATGTAGTCCTGGCAGTGAGGTCGGTCGGGATGTCGGGCCACCTGGCATTTGCGCCAAGGTGTAAGCGACTTGTAGAGGTCGGCCAACATGTCTGCCGCTTTACGGTCAAGCGCCGCGGCCTCTGCTTCGACATCCATTTCTTCGTTGGTTCGGGCCATGGCCCGAAGCTCTTCTGCCTTGCCTTCGATCTCGGCCAGTGGCTTTTCGAAGTCGAGATAATTGGTCATGACCGGTCTCCGCTTTGGCCGAAGGAATATATTGAATGCCCAGGCCCTTTCAACTGACTTTCACCCCGCCCAATGCCATTACCGCCTGCAAAGCAAGCCTTGGAGAACTGAAGACGGGGATATTGAGCTTACAAAGCTTCTCGGCCGCTCCGGCCATTGAGGCTTGCGCTAAGATAACAGCCTTCACATCGGGGCGTCGCATAACGGCTGCCTTAATGTCCTTTGCCACGGCCCCCACAAAAGAATCTGTGCGGCCTTGTTCGAACAGCGTCCAATGGTCAGGCAAATAAAGCTCGACAATCTCTTGTGAGAGGTTTGCTTCCTCTTGGGCGCGCTGCAATAGCAAGCGGCTTGGGTGCGCCGTGCTCTTTAAGCAGTAAACAAGCAGAACACAGTCACCGGCACGCGCGGCAGCTTGCATCATCGGCCAGTCGATGCGCAACGCACCCGTTTTTTCCGCCATGGGACCGATTGTCGAGCATGTGCATAAGACAGACCCAGCCAGACCGCCCAGATAATCCGCAATTTCCGATTGGAGCCTGCCCGTATCATCCCCGCGAGCGCGTGCCAGCCAAGCCTCTTTCACATGATGCTCAATCGTGACACCGGCTGCGATCTCATCGTGCAGACGGTCGAATGTTGCTTTGTGCACCTCAGCGGTATGAACCAAATGAACGATCATACGAGACAGCTAGCACAGGCAAGCGTTACGAACCACAGCAGCCATGGCCACTTCCGAAGCGCTCTTTCTGGGCCTGTTTGGCGCCGTTCATCTCTATTTCCCCCCAGATTGGCCTTGGGATTTGAGCGACAAAGGCATATTATATTCGCGAGACCCGGAAAAATGGGCATAACAATGAGGCTTCAGGACATGAGCATTTCTCACAAAACTTCTTTTATCGCGGCGGGCTTGTCGCTTGGTCTTTTGGCGGCCTGCACGAGCCCTGCGCATCTGAATGAAAACGATCCCAACAAGAATGCCAAATCAGGCGCGCTTCTCGGCGGGATTCTAGGTGCTGGCGTCGGCGCACTTGTTAGCGACGACAAAGGCAAAGGTGCCGTGATCGGTGGCGTTGTCGGAGCCGCAGGTGGCGTCGTCGCCGGTGGCCTGCTTGACGAACAAGAAGCGAAGCTGCGTCAGAGCCTTGGAAATGATGATGTCACGATCACCAACACGGGTGATCGGTTGATCGTTTCGCTGCCTCAGGACATTCTTTTCGACGTCGACAGCGCGACGGTTTATCCGGCGCTCAGAACAGATCTTCTCAAGGTCGCATCAAACTTGCAGGAATACCCCGATAGCAACGTGCAGATCGTTGGCCACACCGACAATTCCGGCAGTGCCGCCTACAATCAGTCGCTGTCAGAGCGCAGGGCGAACTCTGTCGCTGATGTGCTGCTTGATGGTGGCGTTGCTTTCAGCCGGATCCAAACCTTCGGACGTGGCGAAGACCAACCCATTGCGTCAAATCTGACCGCAGAGGGTAAGGCGCAAAACCGCCGCGTCGAAATCGTGATCCTGCCTAACGCAGTCTGATCCGGCACACGCAAGAGCAACAAAGACCGGGCGGGCCATCCACCCGGTCTTTCTTTGTGATAGACCATTTTGACCAATGCAGTAATCTGGCCTCCGGACCGGGAGCTGCATAATGCCACATCCTTTGATCAACCCGTCACATGTTGACGCGTATCAGCGCGACGGTGTTGTGATGATCCCGGGTCTGTTTGCCGACTGGATCCATACCCTTCGCGCGGGGATCGGACGCAATATGTCTTGCCCCGGGCCCTATGCTGCCGAGAATCTCAAGACCGGCGAAGCAGGCCGGTTCTTTGACGACTATTGCAATTGGCAGGCCATTCCGGAATTTGCCGAGGTCATCAAGAATTCGCCGGTGGCCGAAGTGGCAGCCGACCTTATGGTGTCACAAACCGCGCAAGTCTTTCACGACCATGTCCTTGTGAAAGAACCTGGCACCTCAAAGCCGACACCGTGGCATCAGGATGGCCCTTACTACTTTGTCGAAGGAAAGCAGACGATAAGCTTTTGGGCCCCTGTCGACCCTGTTGAGGAGGCAAGTCTTCGCTGTGTCAAAGGTTCTCATCTTTGGGAAAAGCCAGTGCTGCCAACCCGCTGGCTTAGTGAGGAAGACTTTTACCCGGACCCCGGTGAGTTCATGAATGTTCCGGACCCGGATAAAGATGAAATGGACATCGCAGAATGGCCAATGCAGCCCGGTGATGCCGTGGCGTTTAACTTCGGCATTCTGCATGGCACTCGCGGAAACGAAACCACCCGACGGCGACGCGCTTTTTCGCTGCGACTTGTCGGCGATGACGCGCGCTATGTCGAACGACAGGGCCCGACGTCGCCGCCTTTCCCCGGCCACGACATGAAACCGGGCGATCAGTTGCGCAAAGACTGGTTTCCTGTGATTTGGCCACCTGCGTCTTGAAGACGGATTTCAGAAACGATGGATGAACAATTTCGCCTCCAAAAGGATGACTGGCTCGATGGCATTGCGGTTCTGGTCCTGCGGCTTGGTCTAGCTTGGTTCATGTTTCTTTGGGCCGCGCACAAGATCATCACGCCCGGCCAATACCAGCAGCTGGCACGTCATTTCGACGATGTCGACCTTAGTCTCTGGCAGGTCTATTTTGCGGGCGGCCTGCAAATCGCAATCTGCATCTGTGTCGCGATCGGAATTTTCCGCTATGCGTCATACGCGGCTCTACTCGTGATGCATTTTTTCACGGTGGTCCGCAGATGGGAGCGGTTTCTCGATCCCTTCGCGCTCAACGATAACGGTTTTCCTATCAACCGAAATCCGGTGATCGATCTTGCCGTTCTCGGCGCGCTCATCGCGCTGGTATTGTTGATCCGTCGCGATCACCTAAGCCTTGGCGGCTGGCTGAACCGTCATCACCGCACGGCGTGGTGGCATTAAAAGATCACCCGGCTCATCAAGCCGGGTGACTTCAGAATTAGTAGACGCCAGTTCCTCAGGCGAAGACCCTGCCCAACGCATTGTCAACCGCAGCAACGATCTCATCAATATCGTCTTTGGTCGAAATCAGCGCGGGAGAGAAACACAGAGTGTTGTTGAAGCCGGGGATCGACCGGTTGGTCACCCCGATAATCACACCTTGTTGCATACAATCGGCAACCACTGCCTGCGCCTGTTTCTCATCCACTGGATCACGGCTGTCACGATCAGCGACAAGCTCGGCCCCAAGGAAGAGGCCCTTACCACGAACATGACCAATGGCAGCATGTTTTTCAGCCAACGCGCTCAGCTGATCGAACATGTAATCACCCATCTGCGTGGTGTTCTCCAGCAGGTTTTCTTCCTCGATAATCGCCATGTTCTCAAGGGCTGCAGCAGGGCCTGCGGTGCAGCCGCCAAAGGTCGAGATATCGCGGAAATAGTCTAGCGGATCCGCGACATTCTCTTTGAACATCTCAAAGACACGCTCATTGGTCACACAGCAAGCGATTGCCGCATAGCCTGACGCAACGCCTTTCGCCATCGTAACGAAGTCCGGCTCGATACCGTAATGCTGATAGCCAAACCATGTGCCGGTCCGACCCACGCCACAGACGACTTCATCGATATGCAGCAGGATGTCGTACTTGCGGCAGATCTCCTGCACGCGAGGCCAGTAGCCTTCTGGCGGAGTAATGACACCACCACCGGCCGTCACCGGCTCCAGGCACAGCGCGCCGACCGTATCTGGACCTTCTGCAAGGATGACTTCCTCAATCGCATTTGCAGCAGCAATTCCATATTCCTCGCCCGACAAATCCCATTGCGCGCGATATTCAAGGCAGTGCGGCACGCGCACGAAACCGGGCGCAAATGGGCCATACTGGGCATTCCGCTCGTCCTGACCACCCGCCGACATCGTCGCGAGGGTAGAGCCATGATAGTCGCGGTCTCGATAGAGGATCTTATGTTTCTTGCCACCGTACCGTTTATGCGAGATCTGACGGACCATCTTGAAAGCCTTCTCATTGGCTTCCGACCCCGAATTCACGTAATAGACACGGCTCATCCCGGGCATCTTGGAAATCAGACGCTCAGAGAACATTGCGCCCGGGATCGAACCGGCCGTCCCTGCGAAGTAGTTCAACTTGATAAGCTGATCTCGCACCGCATTGGCGATCCGTTCGCGCCCATAACCAACGTTGACAGTCCAGACCCCACCTGACACCGCATCGAGGTGCTCTTTGCCATGCTGGTCCCAGACCCGCATACCTTTGCCCTCAACGATGATCCGCGGTGCGCCGGTCTCAAAAGGTTTGTGTTGAATCAGGTGATGCCACACATGCGCACGGTCGGCATCAACGACTTTGTCGATATCATTCAGAAGGTTGCCATCCATAAGAAGCTCCATCAGGTTCGGCCCGCCGAGATCGACGGGCACCAGCGATTACCTTGTCTTAATTCTTATCCATATCAGCCTGGAATCGTGTCTCTTCAATAGGGCCAGACGGCAGCTTTGATTATGTCCAATTATGACGGACTGCTTGCCCGAAAATCATCAAAACCACCTAGAATCAGATGTTTTTAAACGTGTTTTTCAAAAAAAGGATTTCGGATGTTCAGAACCTTGCGGGCAAACCGAATAAAAACGTTGAACGGAATCGTTATTTCGGATCGGATGTCGGCGCATCTGTTGCGGCTTCGCTTGGAGTCGCGCAGTATTGATACGCGTGTCTTGAGGTCATGGGCACGTGTAGAACAATAAAGTGACCATAAGAGTATAGGGAGAAATCTTCATATGACACTCAAGTCTAAACTCATGGGTGCCGCCGCTGGTCTGGCCGTAATGGCAGGATCGCAAGCTGCTCTGGCCGATGGCCACGAGTCGATCACGGTTGGCTACTTCCTGGAATGGCCAATGCCTTTCCAGTTTGCAAAAGAGCAGGGCATGTATGACGAAGCACTCGGTGCGACTGTCAACTGGGTCAGCTTTGACACAGGGACCGCGATGAGCGCAGCGATGGCATCCGGCGACGTGCAAATCTCTGTCAGCCAAGGTGTGCCGCCATTCGTCGTTGCAACAAGCGCTGGTCAAGACCTGCAAATCATCGACGTGGCTGTGTCCTACTCCGACAATGACAACTGCGTTGTGTCGTCCGGTCTTGAGATCGACAAGGAAAGCGCTGCGGAGTTGGCCGGCAAGAAAGTCGCCGTTCCGCTCGGCACAGCTGCACATTACGGCTTCCTGAAGCAAATGAGCCACTTTGGCGTCTCGCTCGACAGCCTCGAAGTTGTGGATATGGCTCCTGCCGAAGGTCAGGCGGCTCTGGCACAAGGGTCCGTCGACATGGCCTGTGGCTGGGGTGGCGCACTGCGTCGCATGAAAGAAAGCGGCAACGTGCTTCTGACTGGCGCCGAGAAAGAAGAGCTTGGGATTCTCGTCTTTGACGTGACATCTGCTCCGTCTTCATTCGTGGCCGAGAACGGCGACATGGTTGCCAAGTTCCTCGACGTGACGGCGCAAGCCAACTCGATGTGGGCAGACGAAGCCAACCACGCCAAAATGCTGCCGGTCATCGCGAAAGACGCCGGTATGTCCGAAGAGGACACAATGGCGACAATCAGTACATTCGTCTTCCCAGCAGTTGAAGACCAGTTGAGCGAAAAATGGCTCGGCGGTGGTGCGCAGGAGTTCATGAAAGGCGTTGCCGACGTCTTTGTGGAAGCGGGCTCCATTGATGCGGCAAAAGCATCTTACGCAGACAACGTGAACACCGGCCCACTGGGTCAGTAAATCACGAGCATCTAAGGCGGGCGCCTAGTGCGCCCGTCTTTCTTTAGAGCGCACAAAGCGCCAGACGACCTGCCAAAAAGGGGACACTTGTGGACGGTCTATTTATTGATGACATCTCAATGCGCTTTGACCTGCCAGACGGCGGTCATGTTCAAGCGCTGAAAAACGTGACGCTCGACATCAAGTCAGGCGAGTTAATGAGCGTTCTGGGTCCCTCGGGCTGTGGTAAAACCACGCTTCTGAATATCGTCGCAGGGTTTCTCGCACCCACAGAGGGCCAGATTGTGCTGAATGGGCATAAGGTCGAGGGCCCCGACCCAGAGCGCGGAATGGTTTTTCAGCAAGGCGCATTGTTTGAATGGATGAACGTCCGCGATAATGTCAGTTTCGGCCCCCGGATGAAGGGCGCGCAGAAATCTGCATACACGGAAAAAGTGGACCATCTTTTAGAGATCGTTGGTCTGCAGGACTTCAAAGAAAAGGCCATCTACGAGCTGTCAGGTGGGATGCAACAGCGCGTGGCCTTGGCCCGGTGCCTGGCCAATGATCCCGACGTGATTTTGATGGACGAGCCACTCGGAGCGCTGGATGCGCTGACCCGGGAAAAAATGCAAAGTCTGGTTCTTGATCTGTGGAAAGACACAGGCAAAACAATAATCCTGATCACCCACTCTGTCGAAGAGGCGCTGCTGCTCGGAGAGCGCCTCTTGGTCATGGCCCCGCGCCCTGGCCGGGTGCACAAAGAGTACCGGCTGCCCTTTGCTGATTTGGGTGTGGGCCAAGACCTGCGCGAAGTCAAAAAACACAAGGACTATAACACCACCCGAGAAGAAATTCTCTCCATGATCTGGAACATGGAAGAAGAAATCATGGGCCGAGCGGAGGAAAGCGCATGACCGGAATCATCGTCTTTGCGATTTATGTCGGCGCATTTTTTGGTAGCTACCTGATCTTATCGCGTCTGGTTTCGAGCTTCTTCAAACGCACTGGCTTCAACAAGTTGAAGACGGTGACATTTGGCGACGAAAGCGCAGTCGTAGCAAACCGGCTGGCCTCGATCCTGTCAGTTGTCACGCTTTTCTGGCTTTGGGTGGCATTTACAAACTCTACTATTCCCCTGCCCAAAATGCCCGGACCGTTTCTAGGTGAGACATCGTTCACATACACAGCAACTCTTGAGGACGGCACCACCGATGAAGGCACAGTAACTGTGCTGGTTTATCGCGAAGACATCCAATTGACGCGAGATGCCGACGGTAACCCGCACCAGGCACCCGGCGATCCCGAGGTCGAGCCTGGAGATGGCTTTGCCAAAAACGACAGCACGACAGTTGCGCGATATGGCTTCAAGGTCATCGATGTCTGGAAGAATGACGAGGTTTCCAAAAAAGACGGCTCACGCATTACGGCACTGAACGGAAAGCCGATTGAGCCAGGTGGCAAGATTAAAACATCAGCAGGCGAAATTGGCCTGACTGACAAAGGCACGCCCACCTTCGCACCTGCCACTGGTCTGCGCATGCAACGCCTGTATTTGCCTGCACCTGAAATTGTGGTGGAACGGTTCTTCTTTTTGAACACCGAAGGCTATCAAGGGTTTTCGCTATTGGCGCACACAGGCTATTCGGTGATGCGCGTTCTGGTCGGCTTTTTCCTGGGTGCGTTGGTTGGTATCCCCATCGGCTACGCCATGGGGCTGACAAATTGGTCTCGTGGATGGTTTGACCCGATTGTCGAGTTCATGCGGCCTATCCCGCCGCTGGCTCTGATCCCGCTGATTATCATCTGGTTTGGTATCGATGAGACCGGCAAGATCGTCCTGCTGTTCCTTGCCGCGCTTTGGATCATGATCATCGCTGCCCGATCCGGGGTATCGGGGGTCGCGATTTCGAAAGTGCATGCGGCTTATTCTCTGGGTGCCAACAAATGGCAGATTCTAAGCCGGGTGATCGTGCCCAACTCGTTGCCAGAAATCTTTACTGGTGCACGGGTGGCTATGGGCGTCTGTTGGGGCACGGTTGTGGCGGCAGAACTGGTGGCGGCAAATGTTGGTCTGGGTAAGATGATCGTCACTGCTTCAAAGTTTCAGCAAACAGATATCATCATCGTTGGGATCATCGTGATCGGCGTTATCGGATTTGGTATCGAAGTGGGTATGCGCAAGGTGGAAAACTGGCTCATCCCCTGGAAAGGCCGCATCTAAGGCGATCAAAAAAAACGCCCGGGCCAATCACCCGGGCGTTTTCTTATCCTGCCTCCGCCCTCGCGCTCTCCCATGCCAGGATCGCGCGCTTGACCGGAAGGCCCCAGTGATAGCCACCCAATCCTCCAGATTTTCGCAGGGCCCTATGACACGGGATCAGAAAACTCACCGGATTGCGCCCAACCGCAGTACCCACGGCGCGCACTGCCTTGGGGTGTCCAATGGACTCGGCAATCTCGGAATAGGTTGTCACATGACCTGACGGCACGCGCAGCAAGGCTTCCCATACCTTGATCTGAAACGGGGCCCCAATCATGTAGAGCGGCGTCTTCTCCGTCGTTTGATCACCCGCGCCAAAGGCCATCAGCACCCATGGGCGCAGCATCATCGGATCTTCGACAAACTCTGCCTTTGGCCAGCGTGACACCAGATCCTGCATAGAAGCCTCCTCGCCCATCTCATTCGCGAAGCCGATGCCGCAAATGCCTTTCTCGGTGCCCATCACCAGCGCCAAACCAAACGGGCTGTCAAACCACCCCCAGTAGATCATCAGGCCCTCACCTTTTCGGGCAAACTCACCTGGGCTCATGGCCTCCCACCGCAAGAAAAGATCATAGAGACGCCCGGTCCCCGAAAGGCCCAGCTCATGCGCCGTGTCCAGAGTTGTGAACCGCTCGGCGAGCAGGTCTTTGGCCTGCCCCAGCGCAAGATACTGCTGGTATCGCTTGGGTGACACCCCGACCCACTGCGTAAAAAGCCTTTGAAAATGCGCCGGGCTCATGTTCATTTTTTCTGCGATTTCGCCCAGTGACATTGCTGGACCAGCCTCATCGATCAGGTCGATGGCGCGCCGCATTACGTTGAAATGATATCCATCATGAGCAGGAGCGTTCATTTTGTGCCTCATCTTTCTGATGATGCAAATCTACGCGAAGCACCCTGGCCCTGCGACCCGAATATTGCGCATCCTGCGCGAAGCAGGCATAGGAGCAATCATGGCCAAGCAGCTCGACTACCATACCATTCGCGAGATTTTCACGCGTTTTCGCGACGCCGAAGAGACGCCCAAGGGCGAATTGCATCATGTGAATGCCTACACGCTCGTCGTGGCCGTCGCACTATCGGCACAAGCCACAGACGCTGGCGTGAACAAGGCGACGAAGGCACTTTTTGAGATCGTGGACACGCCCCAAAAGATGCTCGATCTGGGCGAAGAGAAACTGATCGAGCACATCAAGACGATCGGCCTCTATCGCAACAAGGCCAAGAACGTGATGAAGCTTTCGCGGATCCTTGTTGAAGATTACTGTGGAGAGGTGCCCAATTCACGCGCGGCTTTGCAATCGCTGCCTGGTGTCGGTCGCAAAACGGCCAATGTGGTGCTGAATATGTGGTGGCGTCATCCGGCCCAGGCGGTGGACACACATATTTTTCGGGTCGGCAACCGTACCGGCATTGCGCCTGGCAAGGATGTTGATGCCGTCGAACGCGCCATCGAGGACCACATCCCCGCAGACTTCCAACTGCATGCCCACCATTGGCTTATCTTGCATGGCCGATACATTTGCGTTGCGCGCAAACCAAAATGTGGCGCATGCCTTATCCGCGATCTGTGCCCCTTTGAGGAAAAGACCTTATGACCAAGTACCAAGTTGTCGGCATTGGCAATGCCGTCGTTGATATCATTTCCAGTGCCGATGACGACTTCCTGAACCGCATGGGGATAGAAAAGGGTGTGATGCAGCTTATCGATGAAGAACGCTGCGCCTTCCTCTATGACAACATGGAAGATCGCACACAAATGGCTGGCGGTTCGGTGGCCAACACCATAGCCGGCATCGGCGCACTGGGTCTGGATACGGCTTTCATAGGTCGCGTCGCTAATGACGAAGCCGGGCGCGACTACGTCGCCGAAATGAAAGAAACTGGCACGAGTTTTGTGAATGAGCCAGTCATTGATGGTGAACTTCCGACATCTCGTTCAATGATCTTTGTCTCACCAGACGGCGAGAGGTCGATGAACACGTATCTGGGCATATCCACAGAGCTGGACACCGGTGACGTGGACCGAGCGGTGACCGGATCAACGCAGCTGCTATTTCTCGAAGGCTACCTATACGACAAAGACAAAGGCAAAGAGGCGCTACTCAACGCTGCACGGACGTGCCGTAAAGCCGGTGGCAAAGCCGGGATCACGCTTTCCGATCCTTTCTGCGTTGACCGTCATCGCGCCGATTTCCGCAAAATCGCGCGAGAACTTGATGTCGTCATCGGAAACGAGCACGAATGGCGATCACTTTATGAGACTGAAGATCTGGGCGCAGCTCTCGAGGCAGCCGCCTCAGAAAGTAAACTCATCGTCTGCACCCGCTCTGGCCATGATGTAGTGATGGTCGAAGGCAACGATACTGTGACTGTTCCGGTGCACGAAGTGGCTCCGGTGGACACAACAGGCGCAGGAGACCAATTCGCTGCGGGCTTCCTCTACGGCCTCGCGACAGGCAGATCACTGGATATTGCAGGCCGGATGGGATGCGTAGCAGCGGCCGAGGTAATCGGTCATTACGGCGCAAGGCCAGAGGCTGATGTAAAGGCGATGTTTGCAAAGGCAGGCTTAATCTAAGCATGGCAAAGGCCTGACAAGCAGAGGTCGGCCTAGTCGCAATGTCCCTGCGGCTTAGTCGACGGCGGCTATGATAGTTCGAGCGGCAGAAGCCGTCGGCGGGCAAGAGCAATTCGCGCCTGCAACGGCCAGTTCACTCGCCAAGTTTCGCATGCACCTCAGCGAGATCAATTTCGCCAATCGGCATCTTGTTGCCCGGATTCTCGAAATCATACTTAAAAAGCTCGAAATCCCGGTGGTAGATTTCCTTGATCAGATGCATTGAAAGATCGTCAAAGTAATCTTCGACCGGATGCAACCGTTTCGGCCCGTGACCTTCGCTTTCGTTGAAGCGCGGAATTTTCTTCAGATTGATCTTTTTGGGTGTGGTGATCTGCTTCAGGACCTCACCCATCCCATCGTTGAAATGCTCGGTCCAGAAGATCTTGTCATAGGTGCCGCCGTTCACGATGAACGTCGAGATATGCCCGGACATGGAAGACCAGTGAATATCCGGATCCATGGGCCGCTTCCACCGGATCGTGTCTCGTGCAAAAAGCAAGAATCGCCGGAAACTCTTGATCTGATCAAACTCCTGTTGTCCGTCCTCACCCCCGACATCGATGCCATATTTCTGAATAAGAAGCGGAACGAGCTTGCCTCGATATCGTTTCCCGTTGCGCTGAATGCCGCAAATCTTGTCGAAAAACGAGCTTAAGATCCTCGTGTAGGGATTGCGTACGCAGGTGAAAGCATAGGACGTATGCGTGCGCACGTTGGCCTTGATCAACGGCTGGCTGTCTTCACGAGCCCATTTGTGCAAACCATCGACCGCATCATGAATGTCGCCGTCAAAAAATGCGCCGTGATCTGAATAATACATGATTTGACCAATTGTCGAACACGCACATTTCGGCACGACGCGATAAACAACGCTCTCGCTTTCCGTCATCCATGTCCCGGGAAAGCTCATGTCCCTGCCTCCAAACCCGCTCTTTTTGCATGCGTCGGGTGACACCTGAATACCGCTTACAAAAAACCAAAGAAAGGCTGTTTATTCAACGCCTGTTCACGACTATCACTATAAGCAAACGTAAAAAGAGCAGACCTTCGCTGAGATATGGCTAAAATCGCCTTCATTCTTCTGTGTCACAAGGATCCGGATGCCATAATCCGGCAGGCCGAGATGCTTACGGCTGCAGGCGATTATATGTCGATCCATTTCGATGCACGCGCAAAAACAAGCTCATATCAAAAAATTCGCGCGGCTCTTGCCGACAATCCCAATGTTGTTTTCGCGCGAAAACGTATCAAATGCGGTTGGGGTGAATGGTCATTGGTGCAGGCCACGCTGAACGCGATCGAAGCCGCCGTTGAACGGTTCCCGCGCGCCACGCATTTCTACATGCTGTCGGGTGATTGTGCTGCGATCAAATCCGCGCATTTCGCGCATGATTTCCTTGATCGCGATGACATCGATTACATCGAAAGTTTCGACTACTTCGGCAGCGACTGGATCAAGACAGGGATGAAAGAAGAGCGGCTGATCTACCGCCATTTTTTCAATGAGCGGAAAAACAAACGCCTGTTCTACGGATCCTTCAATTTGCAAAAGAAACTCGGCCTGACCCGCAAGATCCCGTCAGATCTGCAAATCATGATCGGCAGCCAATGGTGGTGCCTTCGGCGGCGCACCATAGAGTGGATCCTTGATTTCACCCGAAAACGCCGCGACGTGATGCGGTTTTTCCGCACAACTTGGATCCCCGATGAAACTTTTTTCCAGACACTTGTGCGCCACCTCGTGCCCGAAAATGAAATTCGTACGCGCACTCTGACCTTCCTGATGTTCACCGATTACGGGATGCCGGTGACGTTCTACAATGATCATTATGATCTGCTTCTTAGCCAGGACGCGCTCTTTGCGCGCAAGATCAGCCCCGAGGCAACGGAGTTGAAGACGCGACTGGGCGCCCTTTACGCCAATGACGAAGCTGAATTCAAAATCTCCGACGAGGGACGCAGTCTTTTTAAATTCCTGTCAGGCAGAGGGCGCATCGGTCGGCGCTTCGCGCTGCGGTTCTGGGAAACAGAAAGCACTTTGGGTCGCGAAAGAGAACTCATGATCCTTGTGTGCAAGAAATGGCATGTGGCCAAGCGTCTTCTGGCACGCATAAAGCAGGTCACCAATGTTCCTGCGGTTGAATATCTCTTCAACGAAGACGACACCCAACTGCCCGATCTAGGGGGCATTCAGGGCAGTTTGGGAAAACGCACCCGACACCGGCGGGCCCTAATGCGCATGCTTTTCGACTACTTCGAGACCGATCGGCTCATCGTTTGCATGGACCCTGGCAACATTGACCTTCTCGAAGATTTCAACAGCGACCGTTCGACAACGCGAATCCTGGAAATCCAGTGCGACTTTTCAGACGACTATCTGATCGGTCATGCCAAACGCGTGGGCCTTGCCGGCGAACGCACACCCAGAGAAACGCTTGAGCGCCTCTTGCCGACGATCCGCGGTGACATAAATTTTGAAGCTGACCGAATTCGCGATGCTGAATTTGAAAATCACCGCATCATCAAACAATCAAGAGAGCCCGAGGCCAACGCCGAACAGTTAGAGCATTTTCTGAAAATTCCGCCTGACAAGGCGATGGAGATTGCACAAACCAACCACCTCTTTGCCGACTGAGATTGCCTATGTCCTATTCTTACGACGATCAGAACATCTTCGCCAAGATACTGCGCGGAGAGATACCAAACGACACTGTTCTCGAAACGGAGCACACGCTTGCATTCAGGGACATTCAACCGCAAGCCCCCGTTCATGTTCTGGTCATTCCGAAGGGAGCTTATGTCTGTCATGATCACTTTGCGGCCGAGGCAAGCGAGGCGGAAATCATCGATTTCATACGCGCCTCAGCCAAGCTTTGTGACATGCTGGAACTTTCGCCCGGTGCAGGTCACGACGGGTACAGGACAATTTCCAATGCCGGCGAGGCTGGCATTCAGGATGTGCCACATTATCATCTGCACATATTGGGTGGGCGCAGCCTTGGCCGCATGGTTCCCAAACCCGAGTGAGGAAGGTTTGCCACACCATTCCTGAAGTCTATCTTTCGCCATCTTGCTGGCATTTTTTCCTTGATACATATCGCATTTCATGACCGAACCTGCATCTTTCACTGACCCAGACAGCCAGTCCCGGATCAAACGGCTGGTCGAATCCGCGACCTTCACGAACTTCATCCTGGGGGTGATTCTGTTCAATGCGGTTATCCTGGGACTTGAGACTTCAAAGACCGTGATGGGCAAGATGGGCCCGCTTATCGAGACGCTCGATACGGTCTGTCTTGGCATTTTCGTGATGGAGCTTCTTCTGAAGCTTTTCGTCTACCGTTGGTCATTCTTCCGTAACGGATGGAACAATTTCGACTTTGTCATCGTCGCAATCTCGCTTGTTCCGTCGGCGCAAGGCCTAAGCGTGCTGCGCGCGCTCCGCATACTGCGCTTGCTGCGCGTGGTTTCGGTCATGCCCTCACTGAGGCGGGTGGTCGAGGGTTTGATGAGCGCGCTGCCTGGTATGGGCTCCGTCTTTCTGTTGATGGGTATCATTTTCTATATCGGCTCGGTCATGGCCACGAAGCTTTTCGGCGGAGATTGCACACCCTGCACACCGGAACAGGCGGCGAACTTTCAGGACTGGTTTGGCACCATCGGAAGCTCTGCCTATTCACTGTTTCAAATCATGACGCTTGAGAGCTGGTCCATGGGCATTGTGCGTCCGATTATGCAGGTCTACCCCTACGCTTGGGCTTTTTTCGTGCCTTTCATCCTTGTCACGACCTTTGCCACGGTGAACCTTGTTGTGGGTCTCATCGTGAACTCGATGCAAGACGCGCATGGGGCCGAAGATGCGGAGCGAACGGATGAGTATCGCGACGAAGTCCTCACCCGGCTGCAAGCCATCGAAGAGCGCCTGAAAGACAGTGGTAAAACCTAGCGCGACCGGGTCAGCGCCAGAAAAACATCTTCCAGGTTGGCCTGTTCGGTGCGAACATCTTTGATCACGATACCGGCTTGCCGCACCGCTTCCAGAACCGCATTCGCGGTGAGCTCGGATCCTCGGTAGGAAAAGGCAAGTTCGCCGTTGTCGCGGCGCGTGACTTCAAGACCGCCCAAATCTGGCAAGGTCTCAGGTGCCGTTTCTGGCACAACCAGAAGGCACCGTGCGTCCAGTTGCCGCAACAGGTTGACCGTGCTGTCGCGCGCGACCAGCGACCCTTGGTTGATGATCGCGATTTCGTCACACATTTCCTCGGCCTCTTCGAGGTAATGTGTCGTCAGGATAATCGTCATCCCCTTTTGGTTGAGCCTGCGGATATTCTCCCAGAGCATTTGGCGCAGTTCGATATCAACGCCCGCCGTCGGCTCATCAAGCACAAGAACGTTGGGCTGATGCACAAGAGCCTTGGCCAGCAAAAGCCGCCGCCGCATGCCGCCCGACAATGTTCTTGCATAGGCTTCGGCTTTGTCCGTCAACCCTACCATCTCGAGTATCTCGTCGCTACGCCGACGCGACTTGGGCACACCATAAAGGCCGGCCTGCACCTCCAGGGCGGCGCGCGGCGTAAAAAAGGGATCAAGGTTCAGCTCCTGCGGCATAACCCCGATCGCCGCCCGGCTCTGACGCGGGTTTACATCCTGATCAAAGCCCCAAATCCGAACCGATCCGGCCGATTTAATCACAAGACCGGCCAGAATATTGATCATCGTCGACTTGCCCGCGCCGTTCGGACCAAGCAATCCAAAGATAGAGCCAGCAGGTATATCAAGATCCACGCCCTTAAGGGCATCTTTGGCAGGGCCCGACCGCCCGCCAGGATAGGTTTTTTGCAATCCACGAATTTCAATGGCGTTTGATGGCATTGCTGGTCTTGTCCCCGGTGCGCGCATGGATATAGTCGCGCTTTAGGGAAACTGCAGCCAAAAGGAAATGCGTCAATGGTGACCGAAGCCCCAGAAACACGCATTGTCGACAGCTACCGCGTTGCCTGTGACGGCGGCGAAGGCGCATTGGGCCATCCCCGGGTCTGGCTCTCCATCCCGCGCGACACCGGTTTTGTTGAATGCCCCTATTGTGACGCCAAGCTCGTTCACAAAGACTTTGAAGGCAAAGTCTGAAACCGACAGATTTCCCGCTGCGCGTTGCGCAAACAGCATTGACACCGATCCGCCCAAGCCTGTTCCATTTCGCCAGGAAATAGAATGGACGCTATGTTATGCCCGCACTTTCTCGGCCCGCACTTTCTCAGGATCAGATCGACGCCTTCTGGCGCGACGGCGTTATCACCATCGAAAATGCCGTCACCCCCGAGCAACTTGCAGCCCTTCGAGGTGAGTTTGACAACTGGGTCAAGGAAAGCCGCGACCACCTCGAAGACTACGGGGAAACGATGGATGGCAGACCAAGGTTCTCGGTCGAGCCCGGCCACAGTGCAGACAAACCTGCCCTACGCCGCGTCCAGTCGCCCGAAGAAGTGTCAGAGGTTTTTCTGACCACAATGCGCAAGGCCCGAACGGTCGATATGATCGCCGATCTTCTTGGCCCCAATTTGCGCTTTCACCACGGCAAGGTGAACTCCAAGCAACCCGGCGCCGCAACCAAGGTCAAATTTCATCAGGACTTCTCGTTTCAACCGATGACCAATGATGACCTGATCACGGCGCTGCTTTTTGTTGACAATGTGACTCTTGAGAATGGCCCGCTCGAAGTTGTCCCCGGCACGCACAAAGGCCCGCTCTACTCGCATTGGCATGACGGCCGGTTCACAGGCGCGGTTTCCGATGATGTTCTGAACGAACACAAAGACCGGATCGTGCATTGCACCGGCACGGCCGGCTCTGTGTGCCTGATGCACTCAAGCCTGCTGCACGGCTCTGCGCCCAACCTGTCGGATCAGCCTCGCACGCTCTATATCGCAACATACTATGCCGAAGACGCAATTGAACTCAGCCCCAATCACCTGCCCAGCCGCCACACGCATGAACTTGTGTGTGGTGTCGAAACAGGGCGCGTGCGCTGTTCATCTTACGAGATGGAAATCCCTGAAAAGCCAACCTCCACCTCGTTCTTTGACCAGCAAGCTGAAATGGCCTGACAGCAATAGCCGCGCGATCTCGCTGGAAGCCGCCGCCACTTCGTGGCAATAGGTTTGGCACGACATTTCGCAACCGGCGGGGGCCAGGATGAGCACGCATTTCGGCAAAGGCCATCATCTGCATCTGATTGACGGCTCGGCCTTTATCTTTCGCGCCTACCATGCTTTGCCGCCGCTCACCCGCAAATCCGATGGCTTGCCGATTGGCGCCGTCTCGGGCTTTTGCAACATGTTGCAGCGCTACATCTCTGACAACACGGGCCCTGATGCACCGACCCATGTCGCGGTGATTTTTGACAAGGGCAGCCACACGTTTCGCAACGACATGTATTCAGAATACAAGGCCAACCGCGAGGCTATGCCAGAGGATCTGCGCCCGCAAATTCCCCTGACCCGGCAGGCGACAGAAGCCTTCAACATTGCCTGCAAAGAGCTCGAAGGGTACGAGGCCGACGACATTATCGCCACGCTTTCGGTTCAAGCCCGAGACGCCGGCGGGCGTGTCACGATCATCAGCTCGGACAAGGACCTCATGCAGCTTGTCGGTGACGGGGTCGAGATGTTTGACGCTATGAAAAACCGGCGCATTGACCGCGACGGCGTCATGGAAAAATTCGGCGTCGGTCCGGATCGCGTTGTCGACGTTCAGGCCCTGGCCGGTGACAGTGTGGACAACGTGCCCGGCGCGCCGGGCATTGGCGTCAAGACAGCGGCACTTCTCATCAATGAATTTGGCACGCTCGAAGACCTGCTTGATCGTGCCGAAGAGATTAAGCAGCCCAAGCGCCGCGAAACCCTTATCGAGAAACGCGAGCAGATCGAGCTTTCCAAACGGCTCGTGCAACTCGATTGTGCGACGCCGCTGGATTTTACGCTCGACGATCTCGAGGTCCACGACCCTGACCCCGACACGCTAATGGCCTTCCTGGCCGAAATGGAATTCCGCACTCTGACCAAGCGCATTTCCGATGCCCTTGGCGTCGAACCTCCGGTCATACCGGACGCGCCCGCAGCGGATAACGCAAACCAAAGCGCACCGGAATGGCCGCCAGTCGACCCCGCAAAATACGAGCGTGTCTCAGACAATGATGCCCTGCAGCGCTGGATTGATCGCGTAATCGCGCGCGGCTATGTGGCCTTCGACACCGAAACCACCTCGCTTAACGAGATGCAGGCCGATCTGGTCGGTATCTGCCTGTCCGTGGATCCCGGGGAAGCCTGCTACATTCCGCTGCAGCACAAAGACGGCAACGCCGATGATCTCTTCGGCTCCGATGCCATCCTGGACGGACAACTTCCGCTCGAAGAAACGCTTGCAGCGCTCAAACCCGTCCTTGAGGACCCCGCAATCCTCAAAATCGGGCAAAACATGAAATATGACGCCAAGGTGCTGGCGCGTTACGAGATCACAATCGCGCCGATCGACGACACGATGCTCATGTCCTACGCCCTCAATTCGGGTGTCCATAATCACGGGATGGACACGCTGAGCGAACGGTATCTCGCGCACTCGCCAATCCCGATCAAGGATCTTCTGGGCGGCGGCAAATCCGCCATCACGTTTGATCGTGTGCCGATTGACGACGCTGTCAAATATGCCGCCGAAGACGCCGATATCACCTTGCGCCTGTGGCACACGTTCAAACCGCAGCTGCACCGCGCGCATGTGACCACGGTCTACGAAACCCTCGAACGTCCGCTGGTCCCCGTTCTGGCCCAGATGGAACGGCATGGCATCAAGGTTGACCGCGAAACACTCAGCCGGATGTCCAACGCTTTTGCCCAGAAAATGGCAGGGCTCGAAGCCGAAATACATGAACTGGCGGGCCAAAGCTTCAACGTGGGCTCACCCAAACAGCTTGGTGAAATACTGTTCGACAAGATGGGACTTGAGGGCGGCAAGAAGGGCAAGACCGGGGCCTACGCCACCGGCGCCGATGTGCTGGAGGACCTTGCCACAGAACATCAGCTTCCCGCGCGCGTTCTGGACTGGCGGCAGCTCAGTAAACTTAAATCAACCTATACAGACGCGCTTCAGGATCATATCGACCCGGACACGGGTCGCGTGCATACGTCCTACGTTCAGACAGGCGCATCTACGGGGCGTCTGGCATCGACCGATCCGAACTTGCAGAACATTCCAATCCGGACCGAAGAAGGCCGCCGCATTCGCGAAGCTTTCGTCGCCGAGCCGGGCAATACTCTGGTGTCTCTCGACTACAGCCAGATCGAGCTGCGCATTCTGGCCCATATGGCCGATATTGAGGCGCTCAAAACGGCCTTCTCCGATGGGCTCGACATTCACGCGATGACCGCATCGGAAATGTTTGACGTTCCGCTTGACGAAATGACACCCGACGTGCGCCGCCGCGCCAAGGCCATCAATTTTGGCGTCATCTACGGCATTTCCGGCTTTGGTCTGGCCCGAAACCTGCGCATCCCACGCGCCGAGGCTCAGGCCTTCATCGACCGGTATTTCGAGCGTTTTCCCGGCATTCGCACCTATATGGACAACACCATCGCGTTCGCCAAAGAACAGGGTTTCGTGCAAACCCTCTTTGGCCGCAAGATCCATACGCCCGAGATTGCCGCGAAAGGACCACGGGCCGGTTTTGCACGCCGCGCCGCCATCAACGCCCCGATTCAAGGCACCGCCGCCGATATCATTCGCAGAGCGATGATTCGAATGCCGGACGCTATATCTGACCTTCCCTGCAAGATGTTGCTGCAAGTGCACGATGAACTTCTATTTGAGGTGCAAGAAGGTGCTGAAGAGCGCGTCATCGAGGTGGCCAGAGATGTCATGCAAGACGCCGCACAGCCCGCTCTAAAGATCGATGTGCCGCTTGTTGTCGATGCCGGTCAGGGTGCAAATTGGGCAGAAGCGCACTGAAATCGTTTATTTGCAACAGGTTGTTATCTTTTGTGAAACAATGTAGTGACTTTTACCCGAAACGTTGTCAAAAATGCCGCGCATAGCCGGGAATCCGCCTAATCGCAAAGCGTTAGTGTTGACAACGATTCCCTTTATCGAAATGTATAAGATGTCACTTGGAGGGAAACTATTCACATGACAAATAAACTCGCAATCATTGCAGCACTCGTTGCAACCGTTGGCGTAGCAGCCTGTGCACAACAAGAAGAACCCGCGCCCGTGCCGATCGAGCCTGAGCCGGTTTCGACAAAACTCTAAAACGCTCACGCGTTTCAGAATTCTTCGGGACGGGAGATATGGCGGTTTCGCCATACGCTCTCGTCCCGAAAATTTTTCAGCCTCTGCTTTGAACGATGCCCGCCCCGCCTGATTGTGGTGGGATTTTTTGTTTTACCTTCATATTTTTCGAAGGCAGCTTTAGGAATCAACGGCTTACTTCTGGGCGAAAACGATGCGCAACAGTCCGGATTGCGCGTGCATCACGCATTCAGAGCATCTTCGGAAGGCACGATCGGAAAGAAAGTGCCGTCCGACCAAATTCCGAAATTGCCGTTGTGGTGGGTGGCAATATCAATCAACCGATAGAATGATTTCCGATCAATCAGCGCCTCAAGATCTGATCGAACGACCACATAAGGCGCGGGTTCGCCGGTTTTTGCATCAATCTCAACCCGCAGCGGCGCGTCCAGGCTGGCGAGAACCTTGTCACCGACATTTGTCTCGAACACCAGGATCTGGCTGTCACCTTGTCCTGCAGCGTCGAAATCAACCGCCACAAACGGCGCATCGTCGACAGTAATCCCGACCTTTTCGACGGGTGTGACAAGGAAATACTTGCCATCTTCGCGCCGTAATATCGTGGAAAACAAGCGAACAAGCGCTGGGCGTGTGATTGGCGAGCCGAGGTAATACCATGTTCCATCTCGGGCAATCCGCATGTCCAGATCCCCGCAAAACGGAGGATCCCAAAGGTGCACAGGTGGCAATCCGTTCGACATCTCTTTGCGCGCAGCCTCGGCCAAACGCTCTGCTGACGGTGTCGTGATGGATTCTTTGCTCATAGCTTTTGCCATTTCGAACACAAACGATACATTCTAACCAAACAGATATAGACCCAAACGGAGACTTTCCATGACCGAAGACACCGATCTGCTCAAAGGGATCGAGGCGCTGGAAGAAAAGCTGGCGCAGGCGCGGGCATCGATCACACGGCGGTTCATCGGTCAGGAACAGGTCGTTGACCTGGCGCTTTCTGCCTTGCTTTGCGGCGGCCATGGGCTTTTGGTCGGCCTGCCGGGGCTCGGAAAAACCCGGCTTGTCGAGACCCTCAGCACGGTCATGGGCCTGAATTCCAACCGGATACAGTTTACCCCCGACCTGATGCCCGCCGATATTCTTGGCTCGGAGGTGCTTGAGACCGGTGCTGACGGAACCCGCGCGTTCAAGTTCATCACCGGCCCGATCTTTTGCCAGCTTCTGATGGCGGATGAGATCAACCGCGCCAGCCCCCGGACCCAGTCCGCCCTGCTGCAAGCGATGCAAGAGCGTAAAGTCTCCGTCGCAGGAGAGGATCGCCTTCTCTCCCCGCCCTTCCATGTTCTGGCGACACAGAACCCGATTGAGCAGGAAGGCACCTATCCGCTGCCAGAAGCTCAGCTTGACCGTTTCCTGGTGCAGATCGACGTGCCCTATCCCGATCGCGACACCGAGCGGGACATCATTCTTGCGACGACAGGCGTCTCCGAGGACGAGTCGCATCAGGTCTTCACACCTGAAGAGTTGATTGACGCGCAAAATCTGCTGCGCCGCATGCCGGTGGGAGAGGCGGTCATGAACCAGATTATTGATCTTGTCCGGGCCTTCCGTCCCGAAGATCCGACAGCGTCCGAAAAGGTGCGCGAGACCGTCGCATGGGGTCCAGGTCCCCGCGCGGCACAAGCCATGATGCTGACCGTGCGTGCGCGTGCCATGCTCCATGGCCGTTTGGCGCCTGATATCGACGACGTCACGGCGATGTCGCAACCGGTGTTGACGCACCGCATGGCACTCAACTTTGCCGCGCGGGCGCGGGGCGAGAAACTCAACACGCTTATCACGGAAACAGTCGCCTCCTTCACCCGGTCCGAGGCCGCTGCGTGAGCCCAATCGCCCCTCTCCGCGCCAAGGCCGAGGCCGAAGCCGCCAGATTTCCCGCGCTGTTGGCGCGCGCTGAACATCTGGCTGGCACGGTGCTGCTGGGCGAACATGGGCGCAGGCGGTCCGGGATGGGCGATGATTTCTGGCAATACCGCCCCGTTCAGGCCGGAGACGAGCTGCGTCATATCGACTGGCGGCGCTCGGCAAAGTCCGACGGCCAATTCCTGCGCCAGCGCGAATGGCAGATTGCCCAAAGCGTGACGCTGTGGGTCGATGGCGCGGCATCCATGCGATTTTCATCCGATAACGCATTGCCCGAAAAGTCCGACCGCGCCCGTCTTTTGGCGCTGGCCATGGCCATCTTGCTCAATCGCGGCGGAGAGCGGGTCGGTTTGTCGGGCGCAAACCTTTTGCCACGGCGAGGTGAGGCTCAGGTCGAACGTATCTCCCTGGCGCTTTTGCATGATGACGAAGCGGACTACGGCGCGCCAGAGACCACAGGCATGCTGTCTCATGGCAGAGGAGTGTTTCTCTCCGATTTTCTTGGTGAAATCGGCCCGGTCAAGGACGCGTTGACGAGCGCGGCAGATCGCGGTGTTCGCGGCGTACTTTACCAGATTCTGGACCCGGCCGAGGAAAGTTTTCCCTATCGCGGGCGCACTATCTTTGAAAGTGTCGGCGGCAGTCTGGCACATGAGACCTTGAAGGCCTCTGAATTGCGCGACCGGTATCTGGCCCGGCTGGCCGCTCGCAAAGATGAGCTGCAGGCACTCTGTATCGCCACCGGATGGCAATATGGCCTGCATCGCACCGCCGAAAGCGCGCAATCAGCCCTTCTGTGGCTTTACAACGCCATCGACGGGGAGCATCACAAATGACCCTCGGTGCCATTGGATTTACAACACCTTGGCTTTTGGCCGCGCTTCTGGTCCTGCCCATTCTCTGGATCATCCTGCGGGCGGTGCCACCCGCACCGATCCGCCGTCGGTTTCCCGGCGTGGCACTGCTGCTGGGCCTTAAGGATGACGACACCGTCTCAGACCGCACGCCCTGGTGGCTCTTGCTTTTACGCATGCTGGCCGTGGCCGCCACCATCATTGCGCTGGCCGGCCCGGTGCTTAATCCCCGTCAGACCGCGGAAACCCCAAGTTCGGGCCCGCTTCTTGTTGTCCTTGATGCAAGCTGGGCCAGTGCCCGCGACTGGCCGGAAAAGTCCGAGCTGCTCGACGCCATGTTGGCTGAAGCCGGTCGTGACACGCGACCGGTGGCCATTCTGCGCCTGTCAGACATAGAGCCCCCGGTTTTCCAATCCGCCGAAGCCTGGCGCAGGCTTCTTTCCGGCCTCGCGCCCTCGGCGTGGTCTGCGACCCCTGCCGCAATGTCCGAGGCCGCCCAGATGTTGGGGGACGAGCGCTTTGAAACGCGCTGGTTCTCGGATGGTCTTGACCGATCCGGGCGCACGACGCTTCTCGACGCTTTGGAAGATCGCGGACCCGTGACCGTCTACGAAAGCCCGGTCCCGGTCATCGCGCTCAAACCCGCTCTGGTGGAAGATGGCGACATACGCCTGACAGCCATCCGCGCCGTTGTCGGAAACACGCGCGAGGTCCGCGTCGAAGCTCATGGGCGCGACCCTTCAGGTGCCTCTCGTGTACTGGCAGATCTCACTTTGCGGTTTGAAACCGGCGAGACGGAAGCGACAGGCCTGCTCAGCCTGCCATCAGAGCTTCGTGCCCGCCTCACCCGTTTTGAGCTTGCCGGTCAAAGCCATGCCGGCGCGGTGACACTTACCGATGACAGCCTCAAACGCCGTGAAGTGGCTCTGATCGCCGGACGAGAAGATCGCGAGGGTCTCGAGCTCTTGTCGCCGCTCCACTATCTGGAACAGGCGCTTGAACCGACGGCCGATATTCTGGAAGGCAATCTTCTGGACATTCTGCCTGCAAATCCCGATGTGGTTGTTCTTGCCGATGTCGCCACGCTTTCAGAGGCCGAGGAAGACGCCCTACTCGAATGGGCAAACGAAGGCGGCATGCTCTTGCGCTTTGCCGGTCCCCGCCTGGCCGCATCAGATGTCTCGCGAAGCACAGAAAGCGCGCTCTTGCCCGTGCGTCTGCGCGCCGGGGGGCGCACTGTCGGCGGCGCGATGAGCTGGGGTGAACCCAAGCAACTTGCGCCGTTTGCCGAAAACAGCCCCTTCTTTGGCCTCTCGCTATCACCGGATGTGACGGTCGCCGCACAGGTCATGGCCCAGCCTGATCCAACGCTGGCCGAGCGTGTGATTGCCCAGCTTTCCGATGGCACACCTCTTGTGACCCGCAAGCGCATCGGCGCTGGCCAGGTGGTGCTTTTCCATATCACCGCAAATGCCGAATGGTCGACACTGCCCCTGTCGGGCCTTTTTGTGCAGATGCTGGAACGCCTCGCCGTGTCCTCAACTCTTGCGCTCCCCGATCTGAGCGAGCTTCAAGGCACCACATGGCAGCCCATTCGTGTGCTCAACGGCTTTGGCACACTTGTCGATGCGGGCACCTTGCCGGGCGTCGATGGAGAGCGCTTTTTGCAAGACCCCCTCGGCCCTGATTTTCGGCCGGGCATCTACGAGGGCCCTGATCGCCGGCTGGCACTAAACGTGCTGGCCTCTGACACGGTTCTGCGCCCGATGGCCTGGCCAGCCACGGTACCCGTGCTGGGGCTCGAGCGCCTGCCCGAAACACCGCTGGGCGGCTGGCTTCTGGCCGCTGCGCTGGCGCTCCTGATGGCTGATATCATTGCCTCTCTGGCACTTTCCGGTCGGTTGGTCTCCGCCGGGGCCAAGCTGACGGCCATTCTGCTTGCGATGATGCTTACCCCGCAAATCGCCGAGGCCCAAAGCGACCTGACGTCTGAAGAAAAGACGATGCTTGCCGCCTCCGAGGTTGTGCTGGCCCATGTCCTGACCGGTGATCCGCAACTTGACCGCACAGCGCAAGCTGGCCTGCGCGGGCTTGGCGAAACGCTCTATTTCCGGACCTCCGTCGAACCCGATACCCCGGTTGGCATCAATCTGGAAACCGATGAGCTTTCTGTCTTTGCGCTCATCTATTGGCCGATCACACCTGATCAGCCGATCCCCTCGGCCGAAGCCTATGCCAAGCTCAACACATATCTCCGCACCGGCGGAATGATCCTCTTTGACACGCGCGACGCCAATATTGCCAGCTTCGGCGCCGCCTCACCGAATGGTCAGAAGCTGCAGCGCCTCGCCACCCCGCTGGACGTGCCTCCGCTAGAGCCCATCCCGCAAGACCATGTTCTGACCCGAACCTTCTATCTGCTGCAGGATTTTCCGGGCCGCCATGCCGGGCGTGGTGTCTGGGTAGAAGCCGCCCCTCCCGATGCCGAGCAAGTCGAAGGCATGCCGTTCCGCAATCTCAATGACAACGTGACACCGGTGGTGATCGGCGGCAATGACTGGGCATCGGCCTGGGCGACAGACCCCAACGGCAATGCGATGTTCCCCGTCGGTCGCGGCTTTGCCGGGGAACGACAGCGCGAACTGGCCTTTCGCTTCGGCGTGAACCTTGTGATGCACGTGCTGACCGGCAACTACAAATCCGATCAGGTCCACGTTCCCGCCCTTCTCGACAGGTTGGGTCAATGATCGGTAGCATCCTCTTTGATCCCTTGCTGAATATCTGGCTGATTGCCGCGCTGGGCGTTCTGTTGACCCTCGGTATCCTGACGGCCTATTGGCGCGGCCTGTCTGGTTGGGCTCTGCGCGCGCTTGGCGGGCTTGTGATGATTGGCGCCCTGCTTGGCCCGGTCTACCAGCTTGAAGAACGTGAACCCCTAAGCGACATCGTCGTGATGGTCGAGGATGAAACTGCAAGCCAGACTTTGGCAGAGCGGAGCACGACCACATCAGATGCCGCAGACGCTCTTGCCGCCGCGATTGAAGCCCGGCCCAACACCGAGCTGCGCCGCGTGACCCTGAAGGACGGCATCGATAACACAGGCACGCGGCTGATGACAGCCTTGTCCGAGGCCCTGGCCGAAGAGCCGCGAGGCCGCATCGCCGGAGGCATCCTCATATCAGACGGTCGTCTGCATGATCTTGAACGCACGCCCGACATGCCCGCCCCGCTGCACCTGCTTCACACCGGCACGGAAAACGACTGGGACCGCAAGATCGAAGTTAACAATGCGCCTGCTTTTGGCATTCTTGGTGAAGACATCTCAATGACCTTGCGGGTATCCGATCTCGGCGCGGCTCCGGCGGATACCACAAGCGTATCGGTCGACATCTCTATCGACGGTGACCCGCCACAGCGCTTTCAGATCCCCCTGAACGAGGATGTGACCCTGCCTGTCCGCCTGCCCCATGGTGGCCGCAATGTCCTGCAGTTTTCGACACCAACGGTCGACGGCGAACTGACCGACCGCAACAACACCGTTCTGGTTCAGATAAACGGTGTGCGCGACCGTTTGTCGGTTTTGCTGGTCTCCGGCGAGCCGCATGCCGGAGGGCGGACATGGCGCAACCTCCTGAAATCCGACAGCTCCGTGGATCTTGTGCATTTCACCATCCTGCGCCCGCCAGAGAAACAGGATGGTGTGCCGGTACGAGAGCTGTCGCTGATCGCGTTCCCGACACGGCAGCTCTTCCTCGAAAAGATCGAGGATTTCGACCTGATCATTTTTGACCGCTACAAACGCCGTGGTATTTTGCCCGCGGTCTATCTGGAAAACGTCCGCAGCTACGTTGAAAACGGTGGCGCTGTTCTCATTGCGGCTGGTCCTGATTTTGCCTCTGCCGACAGTCTCTATCGCACACCGCTCGAAGCAATCCTTCCGGCGCGCCCCACGGCGCGTGTTCTTGAAGAACGCTATCGCCCGGCCATCACGGATCTCGGCCAACGCCATCCGGTCACATCCGGTCTCGAACAGGAATTTGGCGCTGAATGGGGCAGATGGCTACGCCAGATTGAAGTCGAACAAGCCTCGGGAGACACGGTGATGACCGGCGTCGATGACCGCCCATTGCTGGTGCTTGACCGGGTTGGTGAAGGCCGAGTCGCCTTGCTGGCCTCTGACCACGCATGGCTTTGGAATCGTGGCTATGAAGGCGGCGGCCCGCAATTGGAATTGCTGCGGCGGCTCGCCCATTGGATGATGAAAGAACCAGAGCTTGAGGAAGAGGCGCTCTGGGCCGAGGCCACCGGGCAGCAAATGCGCATCATCCGCCGGTCACTGGAAGACACGGTTGGACCCGTGACAATCACCACACCAAGCGGCGAGCAGATCGAAATGTCCCTGGAAGAAGTTTCGCCCGGCCGTTTCGAAGCGCTCTACGACGGTCCCGATATCGGACTCTACCGTCTGGAAAATCAAGAGCATACAGCGGTCATAGGCCTGGGCCCTGCCGCACCGGTCGAATTCGTCAACACGATCGCAGACACCGAAACACTGGCGTCCGTGCTCGATGCCACCGGCGGCGGCACCTATGCCTTGGCTGATGGCACGCCGCGCATCCGTGCGGTCAGAGAGGGGCGCGCGGCCATTGGGCGCGGCTGGATCGGCATCACACCGCGCGGCGCCTATGAGACACGCTCGGTGCGCCAGACCGACCTGCTGCCACCCTGGCTTGTCTTGCTGCTTATGTCTGTCTTTATTGTCGGGGCCTGGCTGCGCGAAGGCCGACGCTAAGCCCCTTTAGGGCGAAAGCTCAACCCGAACCTTCTCGCTCGACCACCCATCAACCGAGCATTTGGCGCGCACAAAAACCTCTCGCGTTCCATCCGGGATCACCACACCCGTCAGGGACCGTGTGAAAGGTTGTTCTTCCACATGCGGATGAAGAAGCTTGCGATAGCCGATTTGTTTGCCATTTTTGTCCAGAATTTCCCAGCCATCGGCATAATGATCCCACCCCGTGTCGGGATGCTCCACCGTCACTTTGAAATTCCAGACCATGCCAACCTTGGCAACCATCACGTCCTTGATAACCGGCTCATGCGCGAAGGCAGGTCCCAGGCCAAAAAGAAACAGAAGTGCAGACAGTCGTTTTCTCATAAGACACACTATACTGTAGTTAGTTCCGAACTGTAGTCACGTCCTTATCTCGCCCGATGACCAATGCGTTACAGAGCAGAAATGGGATTTTTCTTGCCTATTTCAAAATTGGTTATATTATTTTACCAATTCAAGGAGTCTTGTTATGGAAATGCCAAACCCGGACCCAAAGGTCCTGTCGCGCAAAGCCGAACTGATTGATCGTCTGCAGCAGGTCCTGCCGGAAGATGCCGTGATCCATGATCCGTCCGAGACGCGCGCCTATGAGTGCGACGGGCTAACCGCCTACAAATGCCCGCCTTTGGCGGTTGTCCTGCCCGCCAGCACCGAAGAAGTTGCCGCCGCCCTTCGCATTTGCCACGACATGAATGTCCCGGTCGTCCCGCGCGGGTCGGGCACATCTCTTGCCGGTGGGGCCCTACCAACCGAAGACAGCGTGATTCTTGGCGTGGCCAAGCTCAACGATGTCTTGGAAACCGACTACGACAACCGTTTCATCCGCGTACAGACCGGGCGCACAAACCTCTCGGTCACCGGCGCGGTAGAAGAAGACGGGTTTTTCTACGCCCCTGATCCGTCATCACAGCTGGCCTGCGCCATTGCAGGCAACATCGCGATGAATTCAGGCGGCGCGCATTGCCTGAAATACGGCGTGACCACCAACAACCTGATGGGTGTGAAGATGGTGACCATGGATGGCACAGTCATGGATATCGGTGGCGCCCATCTTGATGCCGAAGGCTATGACCTCTTGGGGCTTATCTGCGGCTCCGAAGGCCAGCTTGGTGTCGTGACAGAGGCCACCCTGCGCATCCTGCACAAACCCGAAGGCGCGCGACCCGTGCTGATGGGCTTTGATTCGAACGAGGTCGCCGGTCAATGCGTCTCGGACATCATCAAGGCGGGCGTTCTGCCTGTGGCCATCGAGTACATGGACCGCCCCTGCATCCGCGCAACCGAAGACTTTGCACAAGCGGGATACCCGGATTGCGAGGCGCTCCTGATTGTTGAGGTCGAAGGCTCGGATGCCGAAATCGACGAACAGCTTGAGACGATCATGACGATCGCCCGCAGCCACAACCCCGTGGCCCTGCGCGAAAGCTCCTCAGCAGAGGAAAGTGCGAAAATCTGGCTCGGTCGCAAATCCGCTTTTGGGGCCATGGGCAAGATCAACGATTACATGTGCCTCGATGGCACCATCCCGGTGAGCCAACTGCCCCATGTCCTCAAACGCATCGGCGAAATGTCCAAGGAATTCGGCCTCGATGTCGCCAACGTCTTCCACGCAGGCGACGGCAATATGCACCCGCTCATCCTGTTTGACGCCAATAAGCCCGGCGATCTGGAAACCTGCGAGGCCTTTGGAGCGGAAATCCTCAAGCTCTGTGTCGAGGTGGATGGCTGTCTCACCGGAGAGCATGGCGTCGGTATCGAGAAACGCGATCTGATGCTGCATCAATACGATCCGGCAGACCTTGAAATCCAGATGGCCGTCAAAGACGTGTTTGATCCCAAATGGCTCTTGAACCCCGCCAAAGTCTTTCCGCTGGCGTCCTCCGACGCGCGCCGCATAGCTGCCGAGTAACCCATGACCCCACTTGCCCCAAAAACAGAGGCCGAGCTGGCCGAGCTGGTTGCGAGCACCACCGAGCCCCTGCGAGTCATGGGCGGTGGCACGCGCCCGATCGGCGTGCCGGTCAACGGACAGCCGCTGACCACTGCCAAGATCAAAGGCATCGAGCTCTACGAGCCCGGCGCGCTGACAATGGTTGCCAAAGCCGGAACAACGGTGGCCGAGATTGAAAAAACGCTTGCCAAGGAAAACCAGCGCCTCGCCTTCGAGCCGATGGATCATCGTGGTCTTCTGGGCACCAAGGGCGAGCCAACCATAGGCGGCGTCTTTGCGGGCAATATCTCCGGGCCCCGCCGCATCCAATGTGGTGCCGCACGCGATTTCCTTCTGGGCGTGCGATTTGTCGACGGCCAGGGCCAGATCACCCGCAATGGCGGGCGCGTGATGAAGAACGTCACCGGCTATGACGTCGTCAAGCTGATGGCGGGCAGCTATGGCACGCTGGGAGTGCTGACAGAGGTGTCCTTTAAGGTTCTCCCCGACACGCACACCACTGGCGTTCTTCTATTTGATGGGCTGACTGATCGGGATGCCGTCGCAGCGCTCTCCCGCGCGCTTGGCTCTCCTTTCGAGGTGACAGGCGCCGCGCATTTGCCCTCCGGTATGGATGGCGACCCTGTCACAATGATCCGTGTCGAGGGTACGGAAAAATCAGTCGCTTACCGCTTGGGAGAACTGCAGAAACTGCTCGGCAAATTCGGCACCGGCCGAACCGAAACAGACCCTGAAAAGACGCGGGCGGGCTGGCGTTACATTCAGAACGTCGAACCGTTTCACGCGGTGCAAACAGACGTCTGGCGACTGTCCGTCAAACCCTCGGACGCGCCCGGCATTGTCGCACAAATCGACGGGGCTGATGCGATTTATGATTGGGGCGGCGGCCTTGTCTGGCTACAGGTTCCGCAAGACACCCAAGGCGCACGAATTCGCGCTGCTGTCGATGCCAAGGGCGGACATGCCACACTGATCCGCGGCAACCGTGCCGCCGGGGTCTTCCAGCCTCTCGCCCCCGCCATTGCCACCCTGCAGGACGGTCTGCGCGCGCGCTTTGACCCGCGCGGCATCCTCAACCCGGGCCTCATGGGCCAGGCGGCCTGATCTTTTGGGAAAGACACAGCTGATATGAAAACCGAATTCGCCCCTGAACGGCTCAAAGATCCCGCAATCCAGCGCTCGAACGAAATCCTGCGCACCTGTGTGCATTGTGGCTTTTGTACCGCCACCTGCCCCACCTACCAAGTGCTGGGCGATGAGCTCGACAGCCCCCGCGGCCGCATATACCTCATAAAGGATATGCTGGAGAATGACCGTGATCCTGATCCCAAAACGGTCAAACATATCGACCGCTGCCTCAGTTGCCTGGCCTGCATGACCACCTGCCCCTCGGGCGTGCATTATATGCACCTGGTGGATCACGCGCGGGAATATATCGAAGAACGCTATGACCGCCCACTCTTTGAACGCCTGCTGCGCTGGACGCTGGCACGCATTCTGCCTTATCCGATGCGCTTTCGCGTGGCGATGCTGGGCGCGAAGATGGCCAAACCCTTCGCCCGCCTGATCCCCGACGCACGCATTCGCGCCATGCTGGCGATGGCCCCCAAAAACATCCCACCCGTCAGCCGCAATGATGACCCGCAGACTTTCCCGGCCAAGGCGCAAAAGATCAAACGCGTGGCGCTCATGACCGGCTGCGCGCAAAAGGCGCTCAATACAGATATCAACGATGCCACGATCCGCCTTCTGACCCGATTGGGGTGCGAAGTCGTGATAGCCGAAGGTGCAGGGTGCTGTGGCGCGCTCACCCATCATATGGGCAAAACCGCAGAGAGCCACGGCACAGCTGGCAAAAACATCAAAGCCTGGGCGCGCGAGATGGACGGAGACGGTCTCGATGCGATTGTCATCAACACATCCGGCTGCGGCACGACGGTCAAGGATTACGGCCACATGTTCCGCAATGAAGGCCTTGCCGAGGATGCCGCGCGCGTCTCCGGTATCGCGATGGACATCTCGGAACTGCTGATGCAGCTTGAAATCCCCGAAGGCGCCGACAAAGGCTTGCGTATCGCCTATCATGCCGCCTGTTCGCTACAGCACGGTCAGCAGATCAAAACACACCCGAAAACCCTGCTCAAAAAAGCCGGTTTTGAGGTTGTGGAACCCAAGGATTCGCATCTCTGCTGCGGCTCGGCAGGCACCTATAACCTGATGCAGCCCGAAATCTCTGGCCAGCTCAAGAGCCGCAAGGTGCAAACGCTGGAAGCCAAAAACCCAGACATCATTGCGGCTGGCAATATTGGCTGCATGATGCAGATCGGCTCCGGCACGGAGATCCCGATTGTGCACACCGTCGAGTTGCTCGATTGGGCAACAGGTGGACCAAAACCACCCGCCTTGGCCAATGCGGGGCTCTGAAAGGCCCTAATTTTGCCCTAAAACACGCGTAAGCCCAAGTCGAAGTAGGAGGTAAGGGTTTGCGTAAGTTATTGGTATTGGCCTGGCTTGGCTTGGCCTCAACAGCCGCGCTTGCTGACGAAGGCGCACTCAAACGTCTGGACACCGGCGACGACACGCGCCTTTGGGAGGGCGTAGGACGTCTCGATATCGACGGCGAGGGGTTCTGCACCGGTGCGCTTATTGAGCCCGACCTGGTGCTGACCGCGGCGCATTGCCTTTACAACAAGCATACCGGCAAGGCCGTCGACATCTCGCAGATCCAGTTTCTGGCCGGCTGGCGCAATGGCCGCGCCTCGGCCTATCGCGGCGTGCGGCGCGCAGTCATGCATCCGGATTATGCCTTTTCCACCGATGTCGAAGCGCATCGCGTGAAAAATGACATCGCCTTGCTCGAACTTCAGCATCCCATTTCAAAATCCGGCGTCGTGCCATTCCGCACCGATGAACGCCCCAAGAAGGGCGATCAGATCGGAGTGGTAAGCTATGCGCGCGACCGGTCCGAGGCACCGTCTCTACAGGAAGTGTGCGAAGTACTCGCGCGCCAAAATGGCGTTCTGGTCATGTCCTGCGACGTGAATTACGGCTCATCGGGCGCACCGGTGTTCTCCATTGTCGATGGCACACCCCGGGTTGTTTCCGTCGTCTCGGCCATGGCCGAAGTGGATGGCGAGAAGGTCGCGCTCGGCGCACATTTGCAGACACCGCTTGAGAACATGCGCCAGGAACTTCGCGCCACCAAGCGCCTTGAGGTTCAGCCGCGCAAGAGCTTCTTTTCCAACGGGTCGGGCCGCGACACCGGCGCCAAGTTTGCCCGTCCCAAGCCGCAGTCAGAATGATCTCGCTGCGCGCCATATCCGCGCTCTTCCTACTAGCGCTTGGCGTGACCACGCTCTCGGCGCAAGCCGATAGTCTGACCAAACTCACCGACCGCGATGATCTATTCGGATGGGAGGCCGTGGGCCGAGTCGACATCGCCGATGGCGGTTATTGCACGGGCTCGCTGGTGGCCAGCAACCTCGTCCTGACAGCGGCTCATTGCGTCTTCGATCACACCGGCAAAAGGCGCGACGCCTCGTCCCTGCAATTCCGGGCCGGTCTCAGCAATGGCACGGCAATCGCCACGCGCAGCGTTGGACGTTTCGTTGTCGCCGACGGCTACACTCCGGGTGTCGGCATGACAATTGACAACATCCGCACCGATGCCGCCCTGCTGGAATTGACAGAGGCGATCCCGACCGCCGTCGCCGGGCCGTTCGTGCCTTATGAAAACCCCCGGCCGGGCGACAAGCTCAGCGTCGTATCCTACGGCCAGAGCCGCGATCGAGCCCCCTCTCGTCAGCGCGAATGCAACATTCTTTGGCGACAACAAGGTCTGGTTTCGTTCGATTGCAACGTCACCTTCGGCTCCTCCGGCGCACCGGTCTTCACCGATGGCGCCTACCGTGCACAGATCGTATCGCTGGTGGTGGGCGGGTCAAAAAATCCAGACGGCAGCACCACGGCCTACGGCATGCACCTGCCCCCGGTTCTGAGCGCGCTCAAAAGCAAGCTGCGCAGCGCCCCACCTGCCCAGACAGAACCTCAGGCGCACAAGCGCGTCCGCGTCGGACAAGGCGGTGGTGCGTCGGGTGCAAAATTCGCAAAACCCTGATTTACATAGATTTCGTACCCTCTTGAAACCGCAAATTTGACGCCCCACATAAGGGATGTCCGACGCCGCAATGCGGGTTGGGCCTGTCTGCCTGTCCCATAAGGGAAGGCAAAAACATATCGTTATCGCTCAATGGAGGATGACCCATGCGAAACTTTGATCTTGCGCCACTATACCGCGCATCCATTGGTTTTGACCAAATCGCTGACATGATGGACCGTGTTTTGTCCGGCGATGTCAACCAACCCACCTATCCGCCTTACAACATCGAGAAAACCGCTGATGATGCGTATCGTATTTCGATCGCAGTCGCGGGGTTTGCCGATGAAGATCTCTCTGTCGAGGTCCGCGAACATGCATTGATCGTCTCGGCCCGCAAGTCCGAGGATGAAAGCGAACGCACCTACCTGCATCGCGGCATCGCGACGCGCGCGTTTGAACGCAAGTTCCAGCTTGCCGATCATGTCCGCGTCAATGGCGCAAGCCATGCCGACGGCATGCTGCATATCGATCTCGTCCGCGAGGTGCCCGAAGCCCTCAAACCGCGTCAGATCGAGATTGCCCGCGGCAATGCTGTGACCAAGGATGTAGTGGACGCCAAAGCGGTCAACTAAGCCTCGGCCACAACACGCCTTAGAAATTCTGAAGCGCCCCGGGAGCATTCCACGGGGCGCTTTATTTTGTCTTAGAAGCACCGAGCGCCCCGTTAACCGGGCAAGTCACGCCCATCGACTGCGAAAAAATACCGACGCGATACCGACGTAATACCGACGTAATACCGAAAGCCCGAAATCCCGCCAAATCAGCCTGTTAACCATGATTCGCGCGTATTTGGGCTTATCGCTGCAAACTCTGCGCCAACCGCATCAGTTGCACGGCTTCTGCCCGGTACCCAAACGCATCCTCACCTCGCGCCGCATTGGCCAGCGCAATGGCATCCTCATACGCCCAATCACCCAAGTACGCCTCACCCCGCAAAAGCTGCCCAAAGCCAGCAATCGCGGCGGCAAACTGCATATCGGCACTGGCCGAGCTGCCCGGCACAATCGGTCGCTCAATGAGATTGCTCTCGCTCTCACCCGGCGCCTTATAGCGCAGCTTGAGAAAGCCCAACTCGCTAACATCTCCCGCCAATTCCGCCTCACCATAACGCAACGGATCCGTGAGCCGCGCAGGTGAGCCCACCGGCGTGATTTCATAAAGCGCGGTCACCTGATGACCCGCGCCAATGTCGCCGGCATCCACCTTGTCATTGTTGAAATCCTCACGCTGCAAAACCCGCGTCTCATAGCCAATCAGACGATATTCCGCGACCGCCGCGGGGTTGAACTCCACCTGGATTTTCACATCATTCGCAATGGGATAAAGTGCACCAGAGAGCTGATCCACCAGCACCTTCTGTGCCTCACTGAGCGTGTCGATATAGGCCGCCTGCCCATTGCCGTTCTGCGCCAGCGCCTGCATCGTCGCATCATCCAGATTGCCCCGGCCAAAGCCCAGAACAGACAGGTATGTGCCACTCTCACGCTTCTCCGCGATAAAGTCTTTGAGCGCTTCCGGGTCCGACAGACCCACGTTGAAATCCCCATCCGTGGCCAGCAGAACACGGGTGACTTCGCCGTCTGCCGCCATGCTTTCGGCCACCGCATAGGCCTGCTGCAATCCGGCCTGTCCTGCCGTCGATCCACCCGCATCCAGCCGGTCGAGCGCGGCCAGAATCTGCGCCCGTTCGGTGGCCGGTGTCGGCTCCAGAACCTGCCCCGCGCTACCGGCATAGGTGACAATCGCAACACTGTCCTGCGCGGTCAGTTCCGGCAGCATAAGTGCCAAAGATTGCTTCAAAAGCGGAAGCTTCGCCGCAGAGTTCATCGACCCGGACGTGTCAATCAGGAACACCAGGTTGAGCGGGGGCCGCTCTGTTAAGGATTTGTTTTCCCCCTGGATCGCAATATGCACCAGCTGCGTATCAGCGTTCCATGGCGTTCCCGTCACCGTCACGGTCGGCTGAAACGGAACGTCACCTTCAGGTGCGGCATAGTCATAGGGGAAGTAGTTCACCAGCTCCTCGATGCGCACCGACTCTTTCGGTGGCAACTGCCCTGCCATCAAGGACGACCGGACAACAGCATAAGAGGCCGTGTCCACGTCAATGGAAAAGGTCGAAACCGGTTCCTCGGCCGTGACCTTCAATGGATTCGGGTCGGCATCGGGAAAGGCCTCGGTGTTGGCTTCAGGTTGAATGTAGATATCATCATTCTGCGGCGGAAGAGGTACAACCAGACTTCGACGCTCAATTTGCTCCGCATCAAACCCTTGCACCTGCCCGCCAAGCATGATCCCGTCCGCCGGTGCCTGCTCTCGTTTCAACGTCGCGCTCGATTGCGGCGCAGGCGCGCTCAGTGCCTCTTGCGCAATCTCAGACTCGAGGCGTTCTACGGGTACAGGCTCCGCGACAATCTCCGGCGCGACCTCCTCGACAAATGCATCGCGCGCCCGGTCATCACTGCGCTCCTCACGCGCACCATCCGACTCCAACACCACCGGCTGGGGCCCATCAAGGCGCGGCGCGTTCTGCCAATCCGGCACCACCGCCACCAATCCAAGCGCCACCAAAGCCGTGGTTGCCGTCAGCGCCCCGCGCGTGTTCATCCGCATGATCATATCCATCACTCCTCTGATCAGCCCCGGTCTGGGGCGTTCAGAGGTTTGACGCGCAGCAGCCTGCGTTTCTTGGAGCGCTGCAAGGTTTTTCCGCGCAAGGGCAATATCCTCGGCCTTGCGTGCCGCGTCCGGGCGTGGTGTCGCAGCCTGCATCGCCGCCTTCAGGTCATCAAGATCATCACTCATGAGCTTTCCTCATTCTCGCGCAGCGCGCGCAGATGTTTCTTTGCCTCCGAGATGCGCCAGCTTACAGTGCCAGCAGAAACACCGAGAACCTCACCAGCCTCGGCATGGCTCATGTCATCCAGCACCAGGGCCAGCGTATCTCGTAAATCCTCTGGCAAGGCGCGCATGGCCTGCGTCAGCCAATCCAGCGCCTCCGCTGCTTCGGCATCAGACGCCCGGCGATCCACCTCCCAGTCGCCCCAACCTTCAGCGTATTTTGCCCGCGTCGCACTGCGACGACGACGGTCATGCGCCGCATTCACAACCACCCGATAAAGCCAGGTGGTAAATCGTGCAGTACCTTGAAATCCCTGCAGTTTCGCGGGCAAAGCCGCACAGACATCCTGTGTCAGATCTTCGGCCTCCGCCTGCGCACCGGTCAGACGAAACGCCAATCGAAAGACGCCTTCATAATGGCGCTGCAGGAGGGTCGTAAACGCCTCCGCGTCCCCTTCCGCCGCCGCCCTTGCAAGGCTTTCATCCGTCACTTCCATGCGCATCACGATTGTTGGACGCGCGCCAGAGGTCAATCCTTGGCGGCACTCAGATATTTTATTTGGATTGGCTTAACTACCTTCGAAAACAGCTTTCGCCTGTTCCGCCAGCCATGCTGACATCTGCCGATAGGGTACTGGCCCATAGCTGATCCGCGCCACACCCGCCTTGGCCAAATCGGCATTTGACGGCGCGCCAGGCAATGCGATGATGTTCACCGGCAAAGAAACCTTCGAGCAAAGCTCGGTGATCATATCCAGATCAAGCAACCCCGGCGCAAAGAACCCATCCGCGCCAGCGTCGGCATAGGTCCCCGCGCGAGCCACGACGTCCGCAAGCATCTCTCGCGTCGGCGCTTGCTTGGCCGCATAGGCCTTGAGAAAGACATCAGTCCGCGCATTCAAAAACGCGCCGATACCGTTTGTATCGCAGCCCTGCCGCACGGCCTGGATACGACGGGCCTGTACGTCAGTCGCATACAGGCCATTCCCGCCCACAATCTGGTCCTCAAAATTGAACCCAACAGCGCCCGCTGTAACCGCACGGGAAAAATTGGCTGTCACAGCTTCGGGATCAAGGGCATACCCACCTTCGAAATCCATGGACACCGGAAGGTCCACAGCCGCAGTGATCCGGGCGATATTGGCCAGCGCAAGGTCAAGCGGCAACGCCTGACCGTCACTGTACCCATTCGCCATAGCTACAGGCGCACTGCCTGTTGCAATCGCCTTTGCTCCGGCCTCCGCAACCGCCTTGGCACTGCCCGCATCCCAGATGTTGTAGAGGATAACCGGATCACCCTTTACGTGGAGCGCGCGAAAGTCACGCGCCAGATCAGCTTGCGATTTCATAGGCTTGATCCTTTCCTAGGGGCAGAAGCTGAAGGCTCAGACGCTCATGCAGACGTATTTCATCTCAAGGTAATCCTCGATGCCATGATGGCTGCCTTCACGACCAAGACCCGATTGCTTGACCCCGCCAAAGGGTGCTACCTCGGTCGAAATGATGCCTGTGTTCACGCCGACAATACCGTATTCCAGCGCCTCAGCCACCTTGTAGACGCGACTCAGATCCTTGGCATAGAAGTAGCTCGCCAGACCAAAGATCGTGTCATTGGCCATTTCGATTACGGCGTCTTCATCTTCAAATTTAAAGAGCGGTGCAAGTGGACCGAAGGTTTCGTCCTGGCTCACCATCATGTCTTGAGTGACATCTGTGAGGATCGTCGGCGGCAGGAAATACCCCGCGCCTTCCATTGGCTCACCGCCACCCATGGAAATCTTGGCACCTTTGGCCGTGGCATCGGCGACATGTTCCTGCACCTTATCGATTGCGTCGGCATTGATCAGCGGACCAAGCTGTGTGCCGTCCTCCAGACCATCGCCAATTTTCATTTTAGAAACAGCATCCTGCAGTTTTTTGGCAAAGGCGTCATAGACACCGGCCTGCACATAGATGCGGTTGGCGCAAACACAAGTCTGACCGTTGTTACGGAACTTGCACATTATGGCACCTTCGACGGCGGCATCCAGATCAGCATCATCAAATACGATGAAGGGCGCGTTGCCACCCAATTCCATCGAGCATTTCATCACCTGATCTGCCGCCTGCCGCAGCAGGATGCGCCCCACTTCGGTTGAGCCGGTGAAGGTCAGCTTGCGCACAGCCGGGTTCTCGCAGAACTCCTTGCCAATGGCCGAAGAGCTCGACGAGGTCACAATGCTGAACACGCCTTTCGGGATGCCAGCGCGTTCGGCCAGAACACCCATCGCCGTCGCCGACAGCGGGGTTTCTTTCGCCGGACGCCCAACAAAGGAACAGCCCGCCGCAAGCGCCGGGCCGGCCTTTCGCGTGATCATCGCATTGGGGAAGTTCCAAGGCGTGATCGACGCCGCCACGCCGATGGGCTGTTTGATCACCATGATGCGCTTGTCACGCTGATGGCCCGGGATCATCTCACCGTAGATGCGCTTGGCCTCTTCAGCGAAGAACTCGATGAAGCTTGCTCCGTAACCGATCTCGCCCTTGGCTTCGGCCAGCGGTTTGCCTTGTTCGGCGGTCAGGATAATCGCCAGATCGTCGGCATGTTCCATCATCAGCTCATACCAACGGCGCAGCACCGCGGCGCGTTCCTTGCCTGTCCATGTGGCCCAGTCTTTCTGCGCCGCTTCGGCCTGCGCGATCACAGCCGCCACCTGCGCGCGGCTCATGTCGGCCACATTGGCGATCACATCACCCCGCGCGGGGTTCGTGACTTCAAACGTGCCATCGTCACCGTCCATCCATTCGCCCGCGCCATAGGCGCGCTCGGCCAGAAGCTCGGGGTCTTTCAAAAGCGATTTAAGATTTGTCGTGGTATCAAGCATGGCACGTCCTCCCAGAAACATCTCGTGTTGGCTAAGCATTTGAGGCAAGGAATGTCTAGGGTTACCTCATAAGGAAAGCATGATGGACCTTGATGACGCATATGACAATGTCGGGCACATTCCGGATGCCATGGCCTATCCGCCGCGCTGGTCAGACGTTGCACAGGCGTTTCGTGATAATCTGCAAGCTGAAGGTCGGGCAGCGCTTGGCGTGCCCTATGGAGAGACGGAACGTCAGGCCTTTGATCTCTTCCTACCAGAAGGCACGGCCATCGGAACGGTGGTCTTTGTTCATGGCGGATACTGGCGGCGTTTTGATCGCAGCTATTGGTCCCATCTGTCCGCAGGCGCCTTGGCGCATGGGTTTTCGGTTGCCATGCCATCATATGATCTGTGCCCGAACGTCCGCATCGCGCAGATAACGGATCAGATCACCCTCGCGACAGAGGTGATCGCCAAGCAGGTCTCCGGGCCTCTTGTTCTGACTGGCCACTCTGCCGGTGGGCATCTTGTGTCGCGCATGTGCGAACCGGGGCGGCTGCAAGACACCACGGAGAAAAGGATCAGGCGTATCATCCCGATCTCCCCCGTCTCTGATCTGCGCCCCCTGTTGCGCACATCCATGAACGAATTGTTTCAGCTCACAGACAAAACCGCCGCCGCAGAAAGCCCGGTTTTCATGGCAGATCGTCTCGCCATTCCTGTGTCGGTCTGGGTTGGCGCAGATGAACGACCAGCTTTTCTGGATCAGGCCCGATGGCAAAGTGAGGCATGGTCTTGCCCATTAAACATCGCACCCGGGAAACATCATTTCGATGTGATTGATGCGCTGGCCGATCCCACGAGTGACATGATGCAGGACATCCTGGTCAAAGACACAGTCGCTTCTTTCTTGTCATGAATGCCCAAATGTCTCGGCCCAACATGGGAGCGTGTCGTCTATTGCAGGGCGCGCTTCGAACACGGCTCGGGCAATCGCCCGGCTGACGCAGACCGCTGCGGCATGTCCAATCGCCAGTTGAGCAGAGACATCCGGTGCCGCGTGCAGGCCCGTTGATGCGGCAAAGATCAAATCTCCATCCATTGGCGTATGGGATGGCACCAGAGCGCGCGCGTATCCATCATGAGCGGCTGTGGCCAGGCGCTTGCATTGCGCCTGTGTGAGCACGGCATCGGAGGCAACGATGCCAATGGTCGTTGCCTGATGCTGACCTAACTTCGTGCGTGGCGTCTGCGTGTCACCGAAATCCTGAGCGGGGCCCAAGCCACCAAACTCATCATCGATCTCAAACGGTGCGGCCCAGAAATTGGGTCCGTCTCCTGCAACGGCAGAGCCAAGCGCATTGACTGCGACAAGTGCCCCGACCGTGGTGCCATCAGGCAAAACCAAAGAGGCCGAGCCGATGCCGCCTTTGAAATTGACCGTCGTGGCCCCTGCGCCTGCGCCATGCGAGCCCAGATCAAAACCCTCGCCGCGCGCAGCCAAGGCATCGGCGCCAAGGCTCCGATAGGGGTTTGTATCCCAGTCCTTTTGCCCACCATTGAGCAAATCGAACAGGATTGCTCCGGGTACGATTGGCACGCGCTGATCACCGACCGCAAAGCCGCGCCCCTCAGCCCGAAGCGCATCTGCAACGCCGGAAGCCGCATCCAACCCAAAAGCCGAGCCACCCGACAGAACCAGCGCGTCGACCTGCTCGACCAGCTTGTCAGGTGCCAAAAGATCCGTTTCGCGCGTTCCGGGCGCGCCTCCCATTACATGCACTCCGGCCGTGAAGGGCGCGTCACCGACCACCACGCTCACGCCCGTCTTGATCCGGTCATCCTGCGCCTGACCCACGTAGATGCCCGCCACATCCGTGATCAGGTTCCGTTTGCCCGGCTGTGCGCTCATGGTTCGTTTCCGCCCTCTCTTTGTCGCAAAACATCTTGCCAGATCGCGCCAAGAGGGCAACAAGAAGAATAGATCCACGAACGATGGCGTCGTTCAACAACCTGGATCCATCATCCAATCAGTCCTGAACGCCGGGACCTTTCTTTGCGAAGGAGGGTCACTATGACTGCACCTATCCACTCCACCGAGTTTGCGGGCACACGTCCGGATTTCTACCGCTTCCACAACGGGGAAAAGGCCCCATTGCCATTTGCATCAGAAGAGTATGAGGCGCGCCTTGCGGGGTTGCGACAAATCATGCGTGAGGCCGGGGCTGAGGCTGCCGTGCTCACATCCATGCACAATATCGCCTATTACTCTGGTTTCCTCTATTGCGCCTTTGGCCGGCCATATGCACTTGTCGTCACATTGACGGAGAGTGTGACAATTTCTGCCGGAATCGATGCGGGGCAACCCTGGCGGCGCTGTCACGGCGACAACATTACCTACTCTGACTGGCAACGCGACAACTACTGGCGCGCGGTGCGGTCCGTCACTGGCAAAGACAAGACGATCGGCATCGAGGGCGATCACCTGACGCTTATGCAGCGCGGGCTCTTAGATGCGTTCTTGTCACCAAGAAAGGTCGTCGACATCGCTGCGATGACAATGCGCCAGCGTATGGAAAAATCACCTGATGAGATCGCTCATATTCGCAAATGCACAGCAATTGCAGATATCGGTGGGTATGCCATTCGAGACGCTATCCGAGAAGGCACGCGCGAGATTGACGTCGCCATGGCGGGACGCGATTCAATGGAGCGTGCAATTGCCAAGGAATTTCCCGATGCAGAGTATCGGGATACGTGGGTCTGGTTTCAGTCCGGGCTCAATACAGACGGCGCACACAACCCGGTCACAGCCCGTAAGCTAAAACGGGGTGATATCCTGTCTCTCAATACATTCCCAATGATTTCGGGCTATTACGTGGCGCTTGAGCGCACTTTGTTCGTGGGCGAGGTTGATGAGGCGTCGATGGCGATTTGGGAGGCCAACATTGCCGCGCATGAGTATGGCATGTCACTTTTGCAACCTGGGATCAGCTGCGCCGAGGTGGCTTATAAGATCAACGATTTTCTTGCTGAACGTGACTTACTTCAAAACCGTACGTTTGGGTATGGTCATTCCTTTGGCGTGCTGTCGCATTACTATGGTCGCGAGGCGGCTTTGGAGTTGCGAGAGGATATCGACACCGTCCTTAAGCCTGGCATGGTGATCTCGATGGAGCCAATGCTCACCATTCCTGATGGTCAGCCAGGATCTGGAGGATACCGTGAGCATGATGTTTTGATCATCACCGAGAACGGAAACGACAACATCACTGGTTATCCATACGGACCCGAATATAATATCGTTGGGTAAAAGAAACTCGGCCAGGGCGGACCTGGCCGAGTTTGCATCTTATTTACATTTGGTGTGACGGCCATCAAACCATCGCGAAAATGCGCGCCGGGCCTCCGGTGCCACCGCGATGCTTTGGCGCACCAATAACCAAGGTTGCACCCGCAGCCGGGACACTCCCGAGATTGGCGATATTCTCAATCCCAAACCGGCCACTGGGCAGCCAGGCATAATGGGTCACGAAGTCCGCTGATGGTCCGTGATCCAGCGACAGCGTATCCACCGCCATGGATTGCGCGCCAGTTTCCTCAATCAACATCTGCGTCGCTTCAATGTGGAACCCGGGGAAATGCATCTTTTCGCCATCAAACCCACGATAGGAATCCGTGGCAGTTTTTTCGCCCCAACCCGAATGCATCGCCACACAGGCATTGTCGGGAATGTCGCCATGCGACGCCATCCAGGCTTTGACGTCATCAGGGGTAACCTGCGCATCCGGATCAGCTTCGGCCTTGGCGGCGATATCAATCACACAAAGTGGCGCAACCAGAGTGCTCACCGGGATTTCGTCGACGGCATTGCCATCTGCGGAAAAGTGCAGCGGCGCATCAATATGCGTGCCGGTGTGTTCATTGACCGAAAGCTGCATCAAGTTGAAACCGTTTTCCGCAAAGTTGAACTTTTGCTCCATCTCAATGCCGGGCGCACCGAAATAGGTTGGAAAATCGGCATCATAGGTGTGGGTCATGTCCTCTACCGAGGCGTGACCATCGGCCAGCGCCGGGGGGGCCGTCACCGTTCCAACCGCCGCGGCAGCGCCAGCAGCAGCACTTACACTGAAAAACTGTCGCCGAGACAGCATCCTTTCCTTTACAGCGTTCATGACGCAGATGTCGCACATGGTCGTACCTCCTGTTGGTTATGTTCAATCTTTTCTCCTCTGGTAACATGGCAGAAGAACTCCGCAGGTCAAATGCAGGACCGCGCATCGCGATGAGGATCACGAATGGTTTACATAAGGGTCGTTTTTTGGCTGCTATTTTGGGTGCTGATCGCCAGTTTTTTACACTACACGCTGCCTCAGACAGATATCGCGCGCGTCAGCGACACCTATACAAAACGCATCGATTTTGGCGAGAACAGCATCTTCTGGGCCGCCCCGGATGTTGGAAATGACGCAACCGCGACCAACCGAGACGTATTCTTTATTCAGGCGGTGCGAAGCAACGGGCGGGTCATGGTCTACCGCAATGAGGACACCGGCTGGGGTTGGCCGCCTTATTTCAAGTTCGACACCTCGAACCTACAGGCAGAAGCGGCCGATCTGAAGTCAACGGTGGAAGCGCCCAAGTGGGTTGCAATCAAGCATTACGGTTGGCGCAACGAGTTGATCTCGATTTTCCCAAACGCCGTGTCTGTTCGTCAGGTCGAGGGACCAGATGTCCGGATTATACCCTGGTTCACAATCTTCGTCCTGGTGGTGCTCTTCGCGATATTCTGGGCCATCCGCGTCAGATGGGTGCGGTTCCGGAAGAACCGGATCAATCCTGTCGTGGACGAATGGACAGATGGCTGGGGGTGAAGACGGAACCTCGGTTCGGTATTCTACCGCTTGCCGTAATACAGCCCCACGACATGTTCCGCCTCGGCGAAGAAAAGCCAGCGTGACGCTGCAATACCGGCCAGATGGCTCGCCACGGCGATCAGGGCAACGAAATGCGAAAACGGAACCAGCAACAGAACAAACGGCGCGGTGAATCCGAATGCCAAGGCAATCATGCGCAGCTTGGCGGCATGCTTGCGCCCGACGACATGTACAAATTCACGCAGCAGATAGTTGGTGCCAGTATGAGGCGGCTCGAAGGCACGAACGGAGCCGATGTTGCCCAGGCCCGTGGCGGTGGCAAGGTTTGTCCCACTTTCCGCAAGCGCTTTGTCTCCACGAAACCACCAGGCGACTTGTGCAGCGGCGGCAACAGGCAGAAGCACCAGGGCAATAATGGCCTGACCGGCCAACAACGCGCCACCTGCAAGGGAAAGTGACAAAAACAAAAGCGGCGTCAAAGGTGTGTTCCAGCGTGGCACCGTCTTGAGCTGCGCGTAGATCATCGATGTCGTGAAGACCGTACCAACACACAGGATCGCCCCGATCAACCCGACAGTGGCCAAGCGCATTTCAAGAAAAACAAGCGCCGCCCCGTAGACAGCCATGGCCAAAAGAGCACCAACGGCACATAGCCCTTCGCGACTCAGCCAGGACGATCGCCATTGCGTAAAGGCTTTCATCGCGCGCTCTGGGTGGCCCAAGTGAAATGTCGACGCCATCAGGCCGCCAACGGCCAGCGCATAGGCGATGGCAAAGAACACGAACGCGACCCACCCGGTCACATCTGGCAAACCCAAAGCCAGCCAAAACAAAAGACCAAAACCCAGACCCGACAGGGTGGTGAATACGATGACAGATGGTGCTGGATGCATCAGATCTTCTCCAGAGCTTTGTCGAGCCAGCCGATAAAGCCTTTTGGCTCTTCGGCAACAGGGGCGAGCAGCGGGGCGAGAATGTCAATCTCGGCCTCAGACGCCGCCATGACCTGGTCTTTCGGACGCGGCGGCAGGTACTTGTTGACGGGCTTCGTGCCTTGCTCGGGCATAAGATCCATGCCCCCGCGCTCTTCCACCAGCTTGGACACATCGCTCTCGGGGTCACCCAGATCGCCGAAATGCCGTGCACCTGCCGGGCATGTGCGGACGCAGGCTGGCACGCGGTCTTCCTCAGGCAGATTTTCGTTATAGATGCGGTCCACGCAAAGGGTGCATTTCTTCATCACACCTTCCGCCGCATCCATCTCGCGCGCGCCATATGGACAGGCCCAGGCACAAAGACCACAGCCGATGCAGTTGCTCTCATTGACCAAGACGATACCGTCTTCAACACGTTTGTAGCTGGCGCCGGTCGGGCAGACGGTCACACAAGGAGCGTCCTCGCAATGCAGGCAGGATTTCGGGAAGTGAATAAGCTGCGCCGCCGCGCTCTCGGCCAAGGGTTTCACTTCGTAGGAATGTACGCGATTAAGAAATGTGCCAGATGGATCGCCGCCATAGGGGTCTTGATCCGAAAGAGGCGCACCGTAGTTTTCCGTGTTCCAGCCTTTGCAGGAAACAACACAGGCGTGACACCCGACACAGGTATCGAGGTCAATCACAAGACCCATTTTGCGTTGGGTTTTTTCAGGAAGCGTTGTCATGCCTTTCCTCCGTCGCAAAAGTCTTCAAAAGACTTTTGCCCAAACTTTTTCGAAAAGTTTTGGGCTTTGGTCATTTGCCCACCTTCCATGTCAGCTGATCCGGGCCATGCCCCACCGGCGATTTGATGGGATCAAACGCTGGCTGCGCCTCGGCAGGGGCCTGCGCCTTTTTGATCTTCACGCGCAGGTCGAACCAGGCCGCCTGCCCGGTGATCGGATCACTGTTGGACCAGCGCAACCCATCTCCTTTGGGTGGCAGAAGCTCGTGAATGAGGTGATTGAGCAAGAAACCCTTCGTGGCCTCCGGCGCGTCATTGTCGAGCGCCCAGGCCCCCTTGCGTTTCCCAATCGCGTTCCACGTCCAGACGGTGTTTTCATTCAAAGCCGCCATATGCGCCACTGGCACCGTGATCTCGCCGTGGACGGAGGTCACCGTGGCCCAATCGCCCTCTTCAAACCCGTTGGCCTCCCAGATCTTGGTTGGCAGATAAAGCGGGTTGCGCCCGTGAATTTGCCGCAGCCAGGCATTTTGCGTACCCCAAGAGTGATACATCGCCATAGGCCGCTGTGTAAGAGCGTGAACGGGGTATTCCTCTAAATCGACCGCGTCATCCTCGAAAGGCGGATACCAGATTGGCAATGGATCGAGCATCTTCTTGATGCGTTCCCGCAGGTGATCGGGGGGCTGCCGTTCTCCATGGCCTTCGGCGGCCAACTGGAATTTGCGCATCGTCTCGACATAGAGATCGAAGATGTAAGGCTGTGGCGTGTCATAGAGACCCAGTTCTACCGCCCAGTCCTGATAGCCCATGTTCCACGGCTTCATATAGGCGCAATTCTCTGGGATGTGCTTCACGAAGAAGCCGCCATTGTCGATGTAGCTTTGCAGTTGCGCCTCGTTGGGTGCACCGCGTCCATGGCTCACACCTTTTTCACCCGTGCGCCAGCCTGCGAGCGGGCCAATGCCCGGCTTGCGTTCATGGTTGACGATGTAGTCGGCATAGTCCTTGTACTTGGCCGTGCCATCTTCGTTTGTGAATCCCGGAAGGCCCATCTTGTTGGCCAGAAGGATGAGTGCGGTCTGGAAGCCCTTCACATCCCGGTCCGGCTCTACCACTGGCCAGCGAATGGCATCCGCAGCACCATCAGCTTCACAGATTGGACGATCCAGAAGCGAGATACAGTCGTGCCGCTCCAGATAGGTCGTATCAGGAAGAATGAGGTCGGCATAGGCGACCATCTCAGAGCTATACGCATCCGAATAGATGATGCGCGGGATCACATACTCGCCACTCTCATCTTTGTCGGTCAGCATGTCGATCACACCGCTTGTGTTCATCGACGAGTTCCACGACATGTTCGCCATGTACATAAAGAGCGTGTCGATCTTGTAGGGATCGCCAGCATAGGCATTTGAGATCACCATATGCATAAGACCATGGGCGCTCATCGGGTTTTCCCAGGTGTATGCCTTATCGATCCGCGCAGGTGATCCATCCTCTTTCAGCGCAAGATCTTCCGGTCCCCGCACAAAGCCCAGATGCGGGCCATCAAGCGGCTTGCCCGGTGTCACCTTGCAATGCGGTGTGGGGTGAATGCTGACCGGTTTGGGGTAAGGTGGCTTGAAACGGAACCCGCCGGGGGCCTCGACCGAGCCCAGCAGAATTTGCAGAAGGTGCAGCGACCGGCAGGTTTGGAACCCATTGGAATGGGCCGAGATGCCCCGCATTGAATGGAAGCTTACGGGGCGGCCCACCATCGTTTTGTGTTTCTCGCCGCGGAAATCTGTCCATTCGTGGTTAAGAACAATCTCTTCCTCAAAAGCGACGCGCGCAAGTTCCGACGCAATCGCCTTGATCCGACGCGCGCTGATGCCGCAACGGCCAGAGACATTCTCGGGCGAGAACTCCTCACTCATGTAACGCTCGGCCAGAAGGTGCATGACCGGGCGATGCGTGATCCCGGCCTGACGATAGGTGGCGGACAGATCGGGCTTCACCCCTTTCTTGTCGAAGGGTGCTGGCTTGCCTGTCTTGCGGTCGATGACCAGCAGTTTGCCATCCTTGTCCCGCATCAGAAGACCATACTCCGGCGAATCCGGATCTGAGTTGACGAGCACTGGCGCATTGGTGAATTGCGCCAGATAGGTGAGGTCAATCTTGCCCGCTTTGAGAAGCTCATGCACCAGCGCGAGGATAAAGAGACCATCCGTGCCCGGCGTGATGCCCACCCATTCATCGGCAACGGCGTTGTAACCGCTCCGGATCGGGTTCACACCAATGACCTTGGCCCCACGTGCCTTGATCTTGCCAATACCGATCTTGATGGGGTTGCTGTCATGGTCCTCGGCCACACCGAAAATCATGAAGAGCTTGGTGTGATCCCAGTCAGGCTGTCCAAATTCCCAGAAAGCTCCGCCCATCGTGTAGATGCCAGCGGCCGCCATGTTGACGGAACAGAACCCGCCATGCGCGGCATAGTTCGGCGTGCCAAAATTCTGCGCCCAAAAGCTGGTGAAGCTCTGGCTCTGGTCGCGCCCCGTGAAGAAGGCAAGCTTGGATGGATCTTCCTGACGAATAGGTTCCAGCCAGCCAGCCGCGATCTCGAGCGCTTCGTCCCAGCTGATTTCTTCGAATTCGCCTGACCCGCGCGGACCCACACGTTTCATCGGCGCGCGTAAACGAGACGGCGCATTGTGCTGCATGATACCGGCACTGCCCTTGGCGCAAAGCACGCCTTTGTTCACAGGGTGGTCGCGGTTGCCTTCGATATAGGCGACCTTGCCATCCTTCATGTGCACGTTGATGCCGCAACGACAGGCACACATGTAACAGGTCGTTTTGCGCACCTCGTCAGAAACTTTTGGAGAGGTATCTACCTTTGGCTGATCAAGCATGCAGTCGCCTTCCCTGTTCACATTCCTGTCACGTTAGGCCAGTTTCGTGGCCACCGCGACTGTTTTCCTGTTTCCCCGATGTCGTCGAAACATTCGTTCCGAACATCCGGCAGTCCATGTCAATTCTGTCTCAGTTTGCGCCTGCGCGCGCCTGAAGAATTGTCACGGCGATGATTTCTGTCACGTCACTGGCGACGCATCCGCGCGACAGGTCATTGGCGGGTTTGGCCAGCCCCTGAAGCACAGGGCCGATCGCAGTGTATCCGCCAACACGCTGTGTGATCTTGTAGGCAATGTTGCCCGCATCGAGATTGGGGAAGATCATCACATTGGCCTGTCCCGCAACACTAGAACCGGGTGATTTGCTTTCCCCTACAGAGGGCACAAAGGCCGCGTCGAATTGCAGCTCACCGTCGACGCTCAGATCCGGATGCTCGCCCTGCACCAGCGTCGTTGCCTCGACAACCTTCTCGGTCATCGGGTGTTTTGCGCTTCCCTTGGTCGAGAATGACAACATCGCAACCTTCGGTGTGCCTCTCATCAAGGCCTCGAAAGAGGCCGATGCATCCACTGCGATGGCCGCCATTTCCTCTGCACTTGGGTCAATCACCAAGCCGCTATCGGAATAGAGCATGGCACGTGCGCCACTTGGCGCGCCATCGGGCGGGTACATCAGAAAGAAACTCGACACCAGCTTGGCCGAAGGTGCTTTGCCAATGACTTGAATAGCGGCCCGCACGACGTTTGATGTAGTTTCCACAGCGCCGCCGACGGTCCCATCGGCATAGCCCTGCCGCACCAGCATCGCGGCGTAGACCAACCGATCCTGCACCATCGAGCGCGCCTTCGCCTCATCAACGCCTTTGTGCTTGCGCAACTCGTAGAAAGCGGCGGCAAACTCATCCAGCAAAGGCGAGGTTGCCGGGTCATGCACGTCAACCCCAGCGCGCCCCATGGCATCGTGCTTGGCAAGTTCCGATTCGACCGTGGCCGCCGCACCGACAAGAATGATCCGGGCAAAGCCCCGATCCACAGCGGCAAGACCCCCTTCTACAATCCGGGGATCTACGCCTTCGCTCAACGCGATCGTGGCGGGTTCAGGCCGGGCATCCGACAGCAGTAACGCAATGGGTTTTGCAGTCATAACGCCCGGCCCGTCCTTGTATTAAACCGCTTGCTCGACCATGTCGTCGGCGCTGATACCAGCAACCTTGACCGGCTTCTTCATAGCGTCACGGCGGAACGGATCACCCAGCTCTTGGTTGATCATCGCTTCGATAAGCGTGGTCACACCGTTTTCCATCTGGTCCTTGATGGCCTGGTTCAGCGCATCGGTCAGTTCTTCTTGCGTCCGTGCGATCACGCCTTTCAGGCCACAGGCATTCGCAATACCTGCATAAGAGACCTGCTCGTCCAGCTCGGTGCCGACAAAGTTGTCGTCAAACCAAAGGGTCGAGTTCCGCTTTTCCGCACCCCACTGGTAGTTGCGGAACACGATCTGAGTGATCGGCGGCCAGTCACCCCGGCCAATCGCTGTCAGCTCGTTCACAGCAATCCCGAAGGCGCCGTCGCCGGCAAAGCCCACAACAGGAACATTAGGCTGGCCGATTTTGGCTCCCACGATAGCGGGCAGACCGTAGCCACAGGGGCCGAAGAGACCCGGCGCCATGTATTTGCGGCCTTCCTCAAAGCTGGGATAGGCGTTGCCGATGGCGCAGTTGTTGCCGATGTCCGAGCTGATGATCGCTTCACGAGGCAGAGCAGCTTGGATTGCGCGCCACGCCATGCGGGGGCTCATCCAGTCCGGCTTGGCCGCGCGAGCACGTTCGTTCCAGTTGGTGCCTGGATCGTCCTGCTCTTCGTTCATCGAGGTCAGCTCTTGTGCCCAGGCCGATTTCACCTGAGCAATATGCGCACGGCGCTCTTCACGTTTGTCGTCGCCTGCGGTTTCGCTGAGGTTTTTCAGGATGCCTTGCGCAACTTTTGCGGCGTCACCCACGATGCCGACAGTGACTTTCTTGGTCAGGCCGATCCGGTCGGGGTTGATATCAACCTGAATAATCTTGGCATCAGCAGGCCAGTAATCGATACCGTAGCCTGGCAGCGTTGAGAACGGGTTCAGACGGGTGCCAAGGCACAGAACGACATCCGCTTCTTTGATCAACTGCATGCCAGCTTTGGATCCGTTGTAGCCCAACGGACCAGCAAAGAGAGGATGCGAGCCGGGGAAGGCGTCATTGTGCTGGTAGCCCACGCATACAGGGGCTTCCAGACGCTCTGCCAATTCCTGTGATGCTTCGATACCACCTTTGGACAGAACCACTCCGGCACCGTTCAGGATGACGGGGTTTTTGGCTTCCGACAGCATTGCAGCCGCTTCGGCAACCGAATTGTGGCCACCGGGGCTTGCTTCGAATTCGATCGGGTCGGGGATTTCGATGTCAACTACCTGGGTCCAGAAGTCACGCGGGATGTTGATCTGGGCCGGGCCAGACAGGCGCTTGGCTTGAGAGATCACGCGGGTCAGAACTTCGGCCACACGTGTCGGGTCACGAACTTCTTCCTGGTAGGCGACCATGTCTTCGAACAGTTTCATCTGTTCGACTTCTTGGAAACCTCCCTGACCAATGGTTTTGTTTGCGGCTTGCGGCGTTACCAGCAGCAGCGGAGTGTGGTTCCAGTAAGCAGTTTTTACAGCCGTCACGAAATTGGTGATGCCAGGGCCGTTCTGCGCAATCATCATGCTGACCTTGCCGGTCGCACGGGTGTAGCCGTCCGACATCATGCCGGCGCTGCCCTCGTGGGCGCAATCCCAGAATTTAATGCCTGCCGCAGGAAAGATATCCGAAATCGGCATCATTGCCGATCCGATAATTCCAAAGGCATGTTGAATGCCGTGTCGTTGCAAGACTTTGACAAAGGCTTCCTCGGTTGTCATTTTCATGGTTGTGCTCCTAGCAATAACTGAAGAATCCGGTCTCCCGGCGCGTTGAGGCTGAAATTAGTGTCGAGATGCATCTCCTTCTAGGGCCAGATTTGTAACCCATTTATGTCCAGAAATGCAAATTATTGAGACGGTGCTTCTCAATTTTTGACAAAACTGAAAGACACGGACGTGTCGTATTGGTTTCTACTGAATACATAAATTACTGATATATATAACTATTAACTCGGCTGACGCTTGCGGTTAGCGATCATGCCAACTCTGAAGCGTTTCACCCAGAATCGCGATACCTGCTGGTATCTTTTCCGAGGGAATCGATGAGTAGGCCAGACGATAATAGTTCGTGGGCGCGCTTTCAGCGTCAAAAAATGAGTGTCCCGGCTCGATCAGAACGCCCTTTTTCATCAAGACCTGCGCAAGCTCTGCCGTGTTCACCCCCTCCGGCGCACGCATCCAGATCGAGCTTCCGCCAAATACGCCACGTCCCACGACGCCCAGACCGTGCGCCTCCAGAGCGGCCTCCATCACCTTTCGGCGGCGCGCATAGACCTGACCGATCCGTCGGATCAGGCTGTCATAGTATCCCAGACTGAGGAAGTAGGCGGTTGTCCTTTGCATATGCCCGGGCGGGTGCCTCAATACACTCGCCCGCAAAGCTCTGGCCTCTCGAATGAAAGCCTGCGGTCCGACCATGTAGCCCAGCCGCAGCCCCGGGAAGATCGATTTTGAGAAGCTGCCGACATAGATCACGCGCCCATCAGTATCGAGCGACTTGAGCGCAGGCAGAGGCGATCTGAGAAAAGAAATCTCGAACTCGTAATCATCTTCGACAATCAGCGCCTCGCGTTCCTTGGCTTCCTGAAGCAGGGCCTGCCGTCGTGCCAGCGGCATTGTGGCATTCGTCGGTGCCTGGTGGCTAGGTGTCGTAAAAATGACATCCGCCTGCTTGGGAAGCCGGTCCGGTCGCAGCCCATCCCGGTCTACGGCGACCGGGGCGAGATGACAGCGCGATTGGGTCAGGATATCGCGCAGCGCGTGATAGCACGGATCCTCAACCGCCGCCGTGCGGCGCTGAGTCAACAAGACCTGCGCAGTCAGCCACAAGGCGTTCTGCGCCCCCATCGTCAGCAACACCTCGCCAGGCTCAGCCGAAATACCCCGTCGTGGCAAGGTGTGGCGCAGGATGAATTCGATGAGCAGAGGATCGTCCTGATCGTAGTGATCTGCTGCGAGCGACTGAAAGTCTTTTTGTCCAAGCGCGCGCAAGGCACAATGCCGCCAGCTCGCGTGGTCAAACAGGCTTGGGTCTGTCTGACCATAGATGAACGGATAGGGGTATCGGGACCAATCCTGTGGCTTTTGCGGAACTGCGCCACCGGTGAATTTCCGGCCAAGAGCGCGGCTCCAGTCAATGGTGTCACGTCGCGGCAGGTGTGGTTGAAATTCTGGCGGCTCCGGTGCGTTCTCGGAGACAAAATATCCCGAACGATCCCGGCTTTCGAGATAATCATTCGCCAAGAGCTCGGTGTAGGCCAGCGTGACCGTGATGCGGCTCACACTTAGATGCTGCGCCAGTTTGCGCGATGATGGAAGCTTTTCACCCTTTCGAAAACGACCCGACAGAATCCCTTGGGCGATCATTTGCTGAATCTGCGCCTGAAGTGTGCCTTCCGCGCCTGGGGCCAGAAAAAAGGTCTCAACCGAAATTGACATGAGACCCGTTTATATTGGACTTATGTCGACTTCAATCTGGACTGACGAATTCTGCGATTAGACCTGCCTTTGGTGAGCATTTCATTTTAACCAAAGGTCTGTCCGAAAGCATGTAGCCCAGCCGGTGTGAAACGGACAACCCGAGTGCCATCGACACGGCTAGCCCATTTCAGATCTTCGATCCGCAACAGCATCGCACGACCGACCTGTCCGGCAAGATGTGACCGTCGTTCCGACCAATCAAGGCAGGCTCTGCAAAGCGGCGCACGCGATTCTGGCAGTGCGCCAAGATCGATTCCAAAGCCTTTGATGAAAGCTCCTCCGGCATCCGTCAGAGACAAATCATCACCTGAGCTTTTTAAAAACCCTCGGTCACACATACTGTCAAACATCTGCGTGCCCATGTCACCCGCCAGATGATTGTAGCAAACTCGAGCCCGACGCAGTTCCGGATCTTTTGGACCCGGACGATGCCGCAACTGACCGGTTCCTGCGGCAAGCCCCATCAACGCCTCGAGGACCGTTGCAACCTCTGCACCCGCAAGGCGGAAGTATTTGTGGCGACCCTCGCGTCGCGGGCAGATAAGGCCACCCATCTCCAATTTGCTCAGATGGGATGAGGCGGTCTGCAGCGTAACCCCTGCCTCATTCGCCAATTCGCTGGCGGTCAGGGCCCTGCCGCTCATGAGCGCAGTAAGGATGTTTGCGCGCGCCGGATCACCGATCAGAAAGGCGACGCGCGATATATCTGGCCCGTCTTTCATAGTTCGACCTTAGCCGAAGTATTACGTAAGGTCTATGCAGTAATCTTCCGTTCAAACAAACCGGAGACTGACTATGCTGACCTGCATCATCGAATATGACATTGACCCAAACAACCCCGAGGCCTTCGTGCAATATGCGAAAACCTGGGGCCAGGCCATTCCGCGCTGTGGCGCGGATCTTATCGGGTACTTCGCCCCGCATGAGGGTTCTTCCAGTCGCGCATACGGCATCTACAACATTGCCTCCTTGGCCGACTACGAGACGTATCGTGCTCGATTGGCCAGCGATCCTATGGGGCGCGCTAATTACGAATTCGCGAGGTCAGAGAAGTTCCTGTTGCGAGAACGCCGTACCTTTGTGAAATGTGTCTCATACCCGCATGGAGACCCGACATGATTGCTGTCATCTTTGAAGTTTTTCCCAAGTCTGATCAGAAACACGCCTATCTTGACATGGCTGGCAAGATGCGACCCTTCGCCGAGGGCATAGACGGGTTCATTTCCGTGGAGCGGTTCGAAAGCCTGACCACGCCAGGCAAACTTTTGTCGCTCAGCTTTTGGCGCGACGAAGCCGCCCTGGACGAATGGCGTCGACTGTCGGCGCACCGCAATGCGCAGAAAGCAGGCCGGGACATCATGTTTGACGACTACCGCTTGCGTGTCGTCAGCGTCATCCGGGACTATGGTATGTTCGAACGCAATGAGGCCCCCGAAGATAGCAAAGAGGCGCTTGGCAGCTAGCCAGGCAATTTCGCAGACCGGCCCGTTGTGATATGCTGCGCAGTATCTCCAGGGGCGCTGCTCATGCAATCCACCAATATGAAACTCCTGCTTGGCACCACCAAGGGCGCCTTTCTTCTGCATGGCGAAAACGACCGCACCGAGTGGCAGGTGACGGGCCCATATTGTAACGGCTGGTGCATCAACCACGTGATCGGAGATCCGGCCTCCGGAACCATCTGGGCTGGCGGCGGAAATGAATTTCACGGTGCGGGCATCTGGCGCTCCGAAGATGGCGGCGAGACCTGGCACCTCACGCGGCTCAGCCGGGGGATGCTTGACGAATGGGCCGCGCAAGATCCCGATTTTGCTGACATGGTAGACTGGAGCAAAGACCCCCTGCCTTTTGATGAGACCGTTCAGCAGATCTGGTCGCTTGGGCATGACCACGGGATCGTATACGCAGGAACCAAACCGGCGAGCCTGCTTCGAAGTGAGGATAAGGGACAAACTTGGTCTCGTGTTGATGCGCTCACCGATCATCCTTCGGCGAAGGACTGGAATCCGGGCGCTGCCGGACTGGTTTTGCATACGATCGTCTTCGACCCGGATGATGCCAAGAAACAATGGGTCGGCATCTCGGCTGCGGGTGTTTTTGCAACGGAAGATGGCGGGTCGACCTGGGAACGGCGCAACCGGCTTTCCAACAAGGAGGCCTGCACGCACAACGATCATCCCGCCGCGCCCAGTGACGGAGAGACAGGACATTGCGTGCACAACATGATGCGGGCAACCGGTTCTGAAGACTTGCTCTACCAGCAAAATCATCACGGTGTCTGGCGATCATCAGATGGGGGACGGTCCTGGGAGGACATCACCAAAGGCCTGCCCTCTACTTTCGGGTTTCCCATCCGCATACACCCGCATGACCCACAAACAATCTGGACGATTCCGCTGAATGGTGACAGCGCGGGGCGGTATCCGCCAGATGCCGCCGCTGCTGTCTGGCGCTCTCGGGATGGAGGCGCAACATGGCAGGATCTGCGGAACGGGCTGCCGCAGAAAAGCTGCTATTTTACCGTGCTTCGCCAGGCAATGGCTGGCGACAGATGCGAATGCCACGGCCTTTATTTCGGGACAAACTCCGGATCAATTTTTGCCAGCCTTGACGAAGGCGAAAGCTGGCAAGAGATCGCACGCCACTTACCAACGATTTTGTCGGTTGAAGCGCTGGACCTGGAGGCTTAGTCGGAGCGCCGCTTTAGCGAAAGGTGATGAGCACTATCACGAAACGTGAATTGAACGATTGTTCATTTTATCTTAGGTAGGCCGCAGGTTTCATTTCGAGGACCATCCATGCCCAAACGTCCCGCCTTCGCCAAATGGCTTGATGATACCAATGATGTCACCGCAACTTTCCTGGCGGCAGGCCGTGTGCCCGGCCTCATCAATCTTGGTGGCGGGCTGCCCGACACATCGGTTTGGCCCGTTCCGGAACTGGCAGGTTTGGCATCGACAGCAGTTGCCAAACATGCCGCCGAGACATTGGCATATACGCCTGTGGCCGGTTTGCCAAACCTGCGTGATTTGATTGCCAAACGGTTCTCGGGCGATAGCATCACGCTGACACGGGACAACGTGCTCATTACGTCGGGCGGGGCACAAGCCTTGGGCTTGCTTGGCACTACCCTCGTTGAAGAAGGCGCCGTTATCGCGGCACAGGCACCGACCTATCTTGGAGCCTTGGACAACTGGCGCCCGCGCCGCCCGCGATACCGGCCGATGCGGCTTGATGCCAACGATCTTGACCCAGCAAAGTTGATGACCGGCGCACAGTTTGCCTATGCGGTGCCAAACTTCTCAAACCCTACAGGCAAGCTGGTTGATACCGAAACGCGCCAGTCTCTGGTCGACGCCGCGCACGACACTGGCACCTGGCTGATTGAAGACGATCCCTATGGCGCGCTTTACTATGATGCGCCACCGTTACCCAGAATGCTCGACCTTTCCGCCGAAAAGAGCCGCAATCCTTATGATGGGCCGGTCATTTACCTTGGCACGGTGTCCAAGGAACTGGCACCGGGCCTGCGCATCGGATGGGTCATTGCCGCGCCAGAGATGATAAAAGCCTTGTCGACGGCCAAGCAAGGCGCGGATATGTGCACATCCGGCCTTTGCCAGCAGATCACCCATGATGCCTTTGCGACAGGGCTGGCTGATGACATGCTGCCCGACATCCTGTCGCTCTACCGTTCGCGGCGCGATGCCCTTTGCGCGGCAATGGATGCACATCTTGGTGAGCTTTATGACTGGGAACGCCCGACCGGCGGCATGTTCGTTTGGGCTACTGCCAAGCGCCCAGAGCTTAACACCGATCACTTGATGAAAGTCGGCCTTGAACACGGTGTCTGCATTTCTCCATCCTCTGTCTTCGATCCCGAGGGCCGCGATCGTCGGTCTGTCAGGCTGAATTTCACCTTTAACGCCGAGGACAAGCTCGCCACCGGGATTTCACGCCTAGCCGAGGCCACCCGGACCGCGCTTGCGCAGTCTTGACCGGTTTGATCTAAAGGAACGCGCAGAAGTCGCCTCGGAGGCCAAGCATGGTCGACATCGCCACCCGCGTCTGGAACCACAAGTGGAAGATCGACCCGATTGTCAGGTCTCTGATCGATACGGATTTCTACAAGCTTCTGATGTGCCAATCGGTGTTTCGCAACAAGCCCGACACGCAAGTCACTTTTTCGCTCATTAACCGCACCAAATCTGTGCGCCTCGCCGATCTGGTCGATGAAGGAGAGCTGCGCGAGCAGCTTGACCACATCAGGTCACTGTCGCTTTCCCGCGGAGAAAGCACCTGGATGCGCGGCAACACGTTCTATGGCAAACGCCAGATGTTTACCCCGGAATTCATGGACTGGTTCGAAAAACTGCGTCTGCCGCCCTATCACCTGGAAAAACATGACGGGCAATATGAGCTGACATTCGAGGGCAATTGGCCAGAGGTCATGCTCTGGGAGATCCCTGCGCTGGCTGTTCTGATGGAGCTGCGGTCTCGTGCCGTTCTTAACACGCTTCGCAAGTTTGAGCTTCAGGTGCTCTATGCCCGTGCCATGACCAAGCTCTGGGAGAAGGTCGAGCGCCTGCGCGGCGTGGAGGGGCTTCGCATTGCCGACTTTGGCACGCGTCGCCGACACTCTTTCCTTTGGCAGGACTGGTGCGTGCAAGCCATGACAGAACGGCTTGGAAACACCTTTGTCGGAACCTCCAACTGCCTGATCGCCAAGAACCGCGATCTTGAGGCAATCGGCACCAACGCGCATGAATTGCCCATGGTCTACGCCGCCTTGGCGAAAGACGACGATGCCCTGCGCCTGGCACCCTATGAGGTTCTCTCGGACTGGCAGGAAGAGCATGACGGCAACCTGCGCATCATCCTGCCCGACACTTACGGCACCAAAGGCTTTCTTGACCGCGCGCCGGACTGGCTGGCCGGGTGGACGGGCATTCGTATCGATTCAGGTGATCCGGCAGAAGGTGCGGAAATTGCCATCAACTGGTGGCGGGACCGGGGTGAAAACCCAAAGGACAAGCTGATCATTTTTTCGGATGGCCTGGACGAGGACAAAATCCTGTCCCTGCACAAGCAATTCGCAGGCCGGGTGAAGGTCTCTTTTGGGTGGGGCACACTTCTGACCAACGACTTCCGCGATCTGACCCCCGGCAACAGCCTCGCGCCCTTCTCTCTTGTCTGCAAAGCGGTTGCAGCCAACGGCAAACCCACCGTCAAACTTTCAGACAACCCGCGCAAGGCGATGGGGCCAAAGGACCAGATCGACCGCTACAAGCGGGTGTTCGGTGTCGGTGAGCAGGAAGAGATGGAGGTGGTGGTTTAACACCTATTCCACCGCCACCTTACTCACGTTTATCAAAGACGGAAGGATCTGCGAGACAGCGCGATTCCATTTGGTGATGGGCTGCTGGGCGACGAATATCACGTCATTTGGGCGCAGCTCAAACCGTGTCATCAAGGTAAAGCTGGCCGCGTTTCGCGCATCGAGATGCCAAGCGGTCACAGCGCCAAACTCGCGCGGGTCGTTTGAGGCGCGCAGCACATAGACTTGCGAGATATCCGCCGATTGCACCGCAAATCCCCGCGTTTCCGCCAAGAGGGCGTCGGCCAAAACGGCCCGGCGCTCAAATGGAAGGGCAAACCGCCCCTGTTCGCGCAACTCGCCGGTGATGTAGACATAATCATTCTTGTCCGCCCCAAGTGCCACCTGCGCCTGATAATTGGTACGCGCTTCTGCCAATTGCGCCCGGCGCAGGCTCACCTCCGTCTGCAATTCCAAAAGCGCGGCCTGCTGCGCTTGCTGCCGAGCCGCAACAAGCGCGATCTGCTGCTCGAAAAACGCCTGGGCCTTGCCAAGCTCATACTCTGTATCGACAAACACCGAGTCGCCATCCAACAGCCGCGTCTTGAGCAGGTCGGGCCGGGCATAAAGCACGCTGAGGGGGATCTGGTAAAGCGAACCGGCACGGTAAAGTCGGACTGACGCACTGTCCTGATCCTGAACCGCCACACCGCCAGTAGCGGCGAGCGCTGCATCTAGCGACAGCGGCGTAAGCGTGACCGGGACGACCGCCGGCGCGGCAACCGCGCCACCAACAGACACCCGCCTTGAATTGAACTCTGCAATCTCAAGGCTGAACGCCGGGTCCTGTTGATTTGCGACCATTCGCTGAAAAAGCTCTGCCTCGGCAGATTCAACGGTCAGATCAGCAATCTTCACGCGCCCAACGGACGGAATGTTGATCGCGCCGTCATCCTGCACTGTAAAGGCCTGTCGGCCATTTTTCAGACTTGAAGAGACACTTGCGTCGGCGATCGAAGCACTCGCATCGGGGGTCGAAAGAACCAGCACGTCGCCAATACCGATCTTGTAAGGGCCAGGTGCGACCGTAGGCGGCAGGCGGACATCCAGCGCCGCAGGCCGCAATTGTGCCTCCAAAGTCGGCTGCGGCAAGGAACCGATGCTGCGCACACCACCGCCTGTGCCGGCTGTGAGAGAGAAGACCTCTGGCAGAGTTTTCGGCGTGTAAGGCGAGCGATTTGCCTGCAGAACGGTTTCTGCAGACATCGACACAACGCGAACCTGAGTGCCGTTTTGCACACCTGGGCTGACGGACGAAGTCCGGTAGATCGTGCCGCAGGCCACAAGGCCTGCCAATGCTATCAGAAGTATCGAGATCCGGATCATGTTATCCTCCTCGCTTTCCCATTAGGGTCATGGCACCACTCTTGTTGAAAGAGCGCCAAGGCCAGGGCCCGCCCATTGTCGTGAGAGGACGATCCGCCGCCGAGAGGGCTCAACCCAGTAGTAATTTTCAAATGCCTGATCGAGGTTCCGGCATCGCTCGATCATCAAAAAGGCCTCGACCGTTGCTCCCTGCAGATCGACTTTTTCGGTCCCGGCTTGCTCGAATACGCAGCGATACGTGCGCGTTTGGGTCTTGTCGTCACCTGTCAGAAATGTTTGGAACCGATCCGAAACCCCCGGCGAAAGGGCTTGCAGGTTTGCCAGGGGCTCTGTCAGGTCAGAGGCCATCAGCCCCGCACCGAACCCGCGCAAACCGTGCAAGACACCGTCCTGTAGGATCACCTGCGCGCCTTCCGGGCTGAGCCAATACTCAAAAGCATCATCCCGGTCTTCCAGCAAAAGAGTGCCTCCGCCCTCGGCCTTGTCTGGAAAGCCGATCTGCAAGGCCGGAGCCTGCGCTTTGAGCAAGGCAATATAGCGCGGCTCGATCTCCTTTGGCTGAACCCCAGCGCCTGACAGAAAAGCGCGCGCATCCGGGGTGCCAGAGGCTTCGCATCCCATCAACGCCAATGTCAGGACAACGCCAAACCGCCTCATCGAAATATCCTTCCCCACCCGGCACTCAAACGCTGCGCGCGGTAATCTCGGATCGCGTCATAAAGGCGGTTGCTGACATTGAGCCGTGCACCGCCGTCACGCTGCAAAGGTCGGATAACCTGCCGAAAACTGCGGCGCGTTGCACGCCCGGTCAACCAAGACAGGGGTATCTCGACAGTGATGCCGCGATCAAACGACCCTTCTCCAAACTGTGAAAACGGCACATCAGTGAGGGTGAAGAAACCACCGATCCTGAAGCCGTTGTTAAACTCTCGCGTCAGGGTAAAGGTCGCCCCCCAGTCCTGCGCCAGATAGCGGCCAATGTCGAGCTGCGTCGAGAACCCCTTGCCCAAATCGTAGTAAAGCGAACCATGCCCTGTCAGCACGTCATAGCCCCGAAAGCCAAACAGCATGTCGAAGTCGCGCTGCCGCGCGTAGTTCAGTTCCAGTCCAAGCGCGAGGCGGCTTTCCACCGGAAACCAGAGAAGCTCTGTCGACAGACCGCCGAACATGGCTTCCAGGTAACCCGCCGTGACACGGCCAAAAAGGTCCTTTCCGGGGCGAAAAAGATACTCTGCCGTAAGCTCGTTGATCTCAAACTCTGATTGCTGCGCATAAAGCACGGCATCGGACCGGACCCGGGGCAAGGCCGAGTCCGAGATCCGCCGCGCATCTTCGATGTTGCCAACCAGCGGCTGTCGAAATACCCCCGAAAAGGTCAGACCGGGCGCAGGCCGGTAGGCTTTGCTGAGCTGCACGCCGGCATCGGCGCGCACAGGTTGATCCGGGTCGAAAAAAGACAGGGCCACGTAAGGGCCGATACCGAATTCGATAACGGGAAAAGCTTCTTTGGCTGCCGGTGGTGGGGCCGTGCGCGAGGCATCGGAAATCCGAGCCCGCGCAAGGCTGCGCCAAGCGCCATCAAGGTCCCGTTCCAATTCGATCAGATCGTCCCGTCTGAGCGTGACTGTGCTGATCGGCACACCGCGATGGAGCAGCGCAATTTCGAAGGTCTCAATCTGCTCTGGCAGAGTCTGAGTCAAAACACGGGCCACACGACCAATGGCTTGCGCCTCAATATCCCAGCGCTCGTTCTCGACCCAGATGCGCGCTCTCGCGCCCTCAACACCGAACCTGTGAAGAGCCAAACCCGCCTGTTTAAGCCCCCCTCGCAGTCGCGCCTCAACGGTCTGGCGTTCGCTCTGACCCCGAAGATCGACAGGGACTTTCGGGCCTTTTGAAAAGGGGCGCGGAGCCACATCGCGCCCACTGGGCACGCGTCGTTGGCCCGGATCAAAAACATAGCTGTATTGCAAACCAGCCGTCGTACCACCCAGGACATAGCCACGCAGCTGCGATCCATGATCAAACTGGTAGCTGAACCCGACGTTGAAAGGGCTGTCGATGTTGGCGTTTCCAACGGCGCGCTCACGGTCATAAGCATCGGAAGAATACTCAATCTGAAGGCTCAGACGGTCGTTTAGCGCGACTTCCGCACCCCCGAAAAACGCCACAGGACCCTGAAAGAAAGAATCAAATGCCAATTGGCCAGTGGTCGCGCGTGGCGCACGTGTGTCGAACCCTGATGAAAAAATGCCCAACGGATTCGAAAAAGACCCCCGTTGTGCCAACCGCCCCCAACCCAGCCCGCCGGTCACGCTTAGATTTGGTGCGATTGATTTCGTGGCAACGACATACTCACTGGAGAAAAGGCTTGTCCCGGCAATGTCGCGAAGGCCAAAGGCAAGTGCGGGTCGGTTTGCCCGCTCTTCCAAAAGCTGAACATGCAGATCAAAGCTGCGATCAAAGACGTCGCCACCATTCGGGCCAGTCGGAACAAGATCACGCAGGATCGAATACCGGAACGCACCGTAGACTTTTGGCAAGATCTGGAAGGTCAACGTGTAGCGCTGGTTGTTTTCAAAGGTATTCGTTGTCACGGCGACATGCCCATCGGGCAGCACGGCGGCATTTGGCATGTCAATCAGGCCAGGCGTGCCAAAACTCGACAGCGTCTCCGCCACCAGCCTTGAAGGGCACACCAAAAGCAAGATCAGCGCAAAGCAGGTGAGCTGAGGAAAAAACTCCATGGATCTCAATCAAAAGTCCTAATTCAGTGTCACGCCAACCCAGCTTGCCGCGCCGCCGCGCAAAACGGGTGGGCACCCGCGCCGCGACGCGATAGTTTGGTTAAAATTCTCAGAGACGGACCGTTAATAAATGCTTAACGCCCTGCGGAACTTCCTTAACAAGCCCGATGTTGAGTTCGGTCCGCCCGTCCCGGATACGCCCTTTGTGGCCATCGGCGACATCCACGGCCGGTTTGATCTTCTGACCCAGCTTTTGCCAAAACTTCCCGATCTGCCCATCATCTGTGTCGGCGATTATGTGGACCGTGGAGACGAGAGCGCCCAGGTGCTTCGCCTGCTGCAATCACGGACCGATATAACCTGCCTGTCCGGCAACCATGAAGACATGATGCTTGGCTTCATTGACCGACCGGATCGCGATGGCGGGCGCTGGCTCTTGCATGGCGGGTTGCAGACCATTGCCAGCTTTGGTCTGGCTGGAATTTCGCCCTCTGCGCGTGGCGAAGAATTGGCAAAGCTGCGCGATGCGTTGATTGACCAAATGGGTGACGAGCTTCTGAGCTGGCTCCGAGACCAGCCGGCGCATTGGCAATCAGGCAATGTCGCCGTCCTGCATGCTGGCGCCGATCCCAAAAGACCAATCTCCGATCAAAAGCCGCAGACGCTGCGTTGGGGTCACAAGGATTTTCTCTCGACAGAGCGGACCGATGGCATGTGGGTCATCTACGGGCACACGGTCGTTGAAGACCCCAAGATCGAGGCAGGCCGCGTTGCCATCGACACCGGCGCTTATGCGACAGGAAAACTGACGGCTGCAATTGTCGAACCTGACCGGGTCCAATTCTTAACAGCCTGACCAGCTTTTCCTCTTTTTATACAAAATTTAAGGAACGTGTTTACCGCTTGTTAAGCTTCGCGATGCTTAAAGATTTGTTAGCACCGTGTGGGTGGGACCATACCACGGAGCCCGCCTATGGCGATGACACACCAGACGCTGCCGCCTTCATCTTCTGTCCGCGATCTCGTCTCTCTTTTCTATCATTCAATCGGCAAACGCCTCTTGGATTTGGCGTTGGCTCTCTTACTGCTCCCCGTTCTCTTGCCAGTCATTTGCACTCTCTGGCTGTTGGTCAGGTTACAGGGCGAAGGCGGCTTCTACAGCCACACGAGAGTCGGTCGAAACGGGGCAAGATTCTCCTGCTGGAAAATTCGGACCATGGTGCCTAATGCCGAGGCGCTGCTTGCCCAGCTTCTGGAAAACGACCCGCAAGCAGCGGCGGAATGGCAACGCTCGCAAAAACTTTCATGTGATCCCCGCATCACGCGGCTGGGTCAATTCCTGCGTCGTACCAGCCTGGATGAGTTGCCACAGATCTGGAATGTTCTGCGTGGCGACATGTCCTTTGTGGGTCCCCGCCCCGTGACGCAGTCCGAACTTGACCGCTACGGCTCGAACGCCCGTGTCTACATGAAAATGCGGCCCGGCATCACCGGTCTGTGGCAGATCAAAGGACGGGCCGATGGGTGTTACCGCGAACGCCTGCGCCTTGACATGGCTTACGCTCGCGCGATCTCTCCTGCGCAGGACCTGTCGCTTATTCTACGCACAAGCGCTGTTATCTTTCGTCCGACTGGACGGTGAAAGTCTCTTTGGGTCCGACAGGCCGGACCGCGACCGCGGCGCGCTGCCGAAGAGCGGATCCAGTGCTGAAATCAGAGCTTCGGCACTGGCCTGCCATGAGTACTGCGCCGCGCGCGCCTGGCCTTTGGCAATGCGACGTGCCCGCTCGTCGCTTGACATCGCGGCAAAGCGCTTCAGCGCGAGGGTCATTCCAAGACTGTCGCTTGGGTCAAACCACATTGGCGCATCGCCAAGAACTTCTGGCATCGCGGTGGTGTTCGAACTCAGAACAGGAACACCCAATTGCATGGCCTCCAAGGGTGGGATGCCAAAACCTTCATTGAGCGACGGGAAAACAAATCCGGCGGATCCAAGAAGAAGACCGCATAAATCACCATCTGTAACACGGCCAAGGATGCGCACAGTGTCGCTCTCCTGCAGGGATGCCTGACCAAGTGCCGGCGGCGCATCTCCAACGACAACAAGCTTCAGCAAACCGGGTCCGGCACTTCGATGGGCATCAACCAGCCAGGATAGGTTCTTGTTCGGGCTTTGGTTGCCGACGGTTAGAAAGTAGCCTCCAGGCGTAAGCCCGTGCGCCTGTGCTGCGCTTGGGTTTGCTTCAACTGACAAGATGTGCTCAGCCGCATTAGGGACGATAGAAAAAGCTGCCTGATCGATATCAAGCCACCCCCCCAAACTCTGCGCGGAATAGTGGCTCACGGTGATGAGCTGCCGCGCCCGACGCGCCAGTCTCGGTCTTAGGAAGCGATGCCATCTCTGGTATCGAGTGGAAAACGCCTCGGGCATCTCAAAAACATGCGCATCGTGAAACGCCACTACATGACGGTCATGCGCCAGCGGCCCGCTGTTGCACAGGCTAAGCAGGATGCCGGTTTTGCTGACCTGGTAAAGTCTTGACTGCTCCCACACATGACCACGCGACGCGCCGGTTGGATGGATCTCTATCACTCGGTAGCGGGGGTATTGCGCGCGCTCTGCCTCCGACAAAAAGGGCGTCACGACCACAACGCGGCCAAAGTGCTTCCTGAGCGATCCGTCATCCGCCAGAAGCCCGTCGAGCGCTTTGACAATCTCATGCGCAAAGCGCTGTACACCGGACAGAGGCTGGGTCAGAAACCGGCCGTTGATGTAAAGCGTCATGCGACCTCGGCCTGCAGGACCGATGCCTGCCGTCCAAGAGCCGCGCGATAACACCGTTCGATCCCGGCCCCCAGACGAGACAGCTCCCAGGCCGACACGTCTGTCTCTCGCGCGCCAGACGCAAGGCTGGTGCGTAGAGAGGCATCATTGAGAACATTCGCCAGACGCATAGCCACGGCACGTTGATCATCCGCTGGCAAGATAAGGCCATTGCGCTCATTCACGATGATCTCATCAAGCCCTGGAATGTCCTGAGCCAAGACCGGACATCCCGCAGCAATGGACTGCACCACAACTCTTGGCAGCCCTTCGCGCGCGGACGTCAGAACCGAGACATCCGCCAGCGCAAACAGCGCCTCGGCATCGGGGCGGTGGCCGCAGAACACAACGTGTTCCTGCAGACCAAGCCGCACCACCTCGGCCCTGACCCGTGCCTCCTCCGGTCCCTGCCCTGCCAGCAAGATCCGCGTGGCAGGTAAACGCGCGGCCACATCCGCAAAGGCCCGAAGAAAGGCGACGTGCCGTTTACGCTTCTCGAAGGCGGCCATCATCAGAACGAGCAGTGGTTTTTCACCAGATGCTTTCGCGCCAGAGAGGTCCCGCCAATCCACCGGCGGCTGCGCATGACGGAAGCGATCAAGATCCATTCCGGACCTGACGCAGAACATTTGGCCGGGACGCGCCAGCCCCGCCTCGAGATATGTTTTCGATACCGCCTGTGAGACAGAGATGAACGCATCGGTTCGTTGCGCCGCAAGCCGCTCGGCGGCAAGGTAAATCGCACGCCTGACAGGGTTCACGCCTTCAAACGGCAAAATGTGGATCCCATGCACAACAAGCGCCTCAGGCACGACATCTGCCGCCAGCCGACCAACAAGACCAGCTTTGCTTTGATGTGTATGAATCACATCCGGCATCAGCGTTTGGTAGATCTCGCGCAACCATGTAATCGCGCGCAGATCGCGATAACCATCAACGGGGTGAACCAATTCCGGCAATATGATCCGATGAAGCCCATGAGGCAGATGTTCATTCCAATAGGGATCTGGGTCCGAGCCGTGGATCAGCGTGACTTGGTGACCAGCGCTGATCTGCCAGCGTATTGTTTCTAAAGTATTTTCTTCTGATCCCGCCCGCAACAGGCGGGTGATCAGATGCACGATATGCATACGGGCGCTCCTTCACTCGGACGTTAAGCACCCGTTAACCCTGCCGTGCGAATCTTACCAAATTGCTAACAAACGACAGACCGGGACCCGCCATGGCGATCCGGCCACGGGAGCGCACACGACACGTCATGACTGGGCTCATCTACATCCACGTGCCAAAATGCGGCGGGTTTTCTTTCGGTGCTGCATTGCGTCTTAGGTTCCTGACCTCGCAAGCCACGATCAGGCTCAATCAGGGAGATCGCTCTCTGACAGGTGAGGCACGCATTCTAAGCGACTACGCCGCACGGCGTGCCGAGATTCGAACGCATGTCGAGAAGGGCACGCGCCTTATTGCAGGCCATGTTCAATATGACCCCGAATTGCATCTTGGTAAGGCGCGTGACTACGGCTTTGTCACGCTCTTGCGGGATCCGGTTGCGCGATTGGTCTCCCATTACCACTACCTGCAACGCAAGCACCCCGATCAGAACCGGCCCGCCACACTCGACGCTTTCCTTGAGACCAGAGACGCCCGCCGTCTGGCGACGCAGTACCTGTTCTATTTCGCAGGTCAAAGCCAGGTTGAGACCCATGATTGCACCCCTTTGATCAGCCGCGCCGTGCGCGCGCTCTCCCGGTTCGATCTGGTCGGAGACTTGAGCGACGCGCGGGCCTGTTATGCAGACCTGCGCGCACTGACCGGAGGACCTTTGCCATTCTGGCATCGCAACCGTGCCCCGGGCAAACCCACCGTGTCGTCAGCACTGCGTCATCGTCTGGAACAAATCTGCGCGCCCGATATAGAGCTCTATGAGAGCTGCAGAACCCTACGGCCGGCTGCATGAAGCGACAGGCTCTCTCTCCGCCAAGCCTCATGCTTTTTTGCTGGGTCATGACCGCGGTTTTTGCGACTTGGACCTTTCTGTCTCTTGACCAAATGGTCCTTGTCCAAACCTTCATGGCCCGCGAACAGCTTGATCTTTCGGCCATTACTTTGGCGGGCATCATCTGGATTATCCTTGGCCTGACGGTCTACACGCTTGCTGATTGGATCGCACGGCTTTCTCTTCCGCCTCTGCACCCTTTCGAAGCGCGGCTTGACGTGAACAAGGCCGCAGGTCTCAACACCACGGTCAACCTTGTATTTGCCTGCGTCACCCTTCTTTGGATTGCCGCGACAGCGCATAAAATCGGTGGCATCTCGGCACTGACCGCCGCGGTTTATCTCGACAGTCTCGGAACCCGCGACATGTTGCTGGAGAATAAACTCTTCACTGGCATGCGCATTTTTTACGCGGCACTTCCGGCCACCGGTGCAATGGCCGCGGCATTGCTTGCCAATGGCGGTCTGACGGCCCGATCACGGCGGCTTTGTCAGGCGACATTGCTCCTCAATGCGATCCTGCTGTTTCTTCTGCCGATCGTCATGAGCCAGCGGCTCTTGCTGCTACAGTTTCTTTTGTCCAGCTACATCGCCACCTGCATGGTGAAGGGGCAGATGTATGCCCTGCGCTGGCTCATCCTTGGCGTCTGCCTGTTCCTGGGCCTGTGGATTGCGCGCGAGGCAATCACAAATCCCAACATGGACAGTGCTGTCACGATGATCGCAGGCCAGAAGCTAGCCTTCTACATTGCAAATGACATGTGGAACAGCCTCGCGCCGCTCAGCCGTCCCATTCCTCACACATATGGTGCCCTCACTTTCGAAGGCCTGAGTTTCCTGACCTTCACCGATGGGCTTGCTGCAGGCGCGAACCCAAGCAGGATTCCAGAGTTAAACGTCGTTTTGGGCGGCGGTGAATTTCCGTTCTTCACATCCGCCTATGTGGATTTTGGTCCGGTTCTTGGCATAGGTGTCATCGCTGGTTTTGCCGTGCTCTTTCGCCTGGTCTTTCACAGTGCCTGCCAATCGCTCGGCTGGACGGCGATTTATGCTCAGATCGGAGCGGCTCTGCTGTTTTCAAGCCACGCCGTCTATGTCACGCATCAGAACTTTCTGGTCTCCATTGCCGTCATTGCGCTGATTTGCAGAACCGCACGCCGCGTCGGCAGGAAACCCATTTCCCGTGATACGTCTGGATGCCGCGATATCGGATCGGTCGAAATGGCATCATGACCGGCACGCCTTCCACCAAACTTGCGGGTCTGCAATCGATGCGCGCCTTGGCCGCAATCATGGCCTTGATTGGCCATACCATTGCCGAAGCCGAGCATTATTTCGGCGTGCCCCTTGCAGGCGATGCGATCCCATGGACACGGGGCGTGGACCTCTTCTTTGTCATTTCCGGCTTTGTCGTCACGCTCTCGGCAAGCCGGTTCCACGCGCAGCCGCTTACCTTCTTCAAAAGACGACTGGTGCGGGTCGTACCACTTTACTACCTGTTCACCACTCTCATGGTCGCTGTTCTTCTGCTCTTGCCCGGGGCCGCAAAGGACACAAATCTGGATTTGGGACAAATCCTGTCCTCCTATGGGTTCCTGCCCTATGCCCGCTCAGATGGGCGGATCGCACCGGTCCTGTCGCTCGGCTGGACGCTGAATTACGAAATTTTCTTTTACGCCCTTTTTGCGATTTCTCTTTGCATGAGGAACGCACTTGCGACCGTTGCAGGCTTGTTGATCTTGCTTGTCCTCGTCGGCCTGGCAATCCCGTACTCCACGACAGCGATCTCTTTCTGGACCAACCCGCTGATCCTTGAATTCCTGTTTGGCATAGGCTTGGCGCGCCTCTATCAATTGGGTTTGGTCTATCCAAGTGCTCTTCTGGCAATCATTGGTCTGATCGTGGGATTGGGCCTTCTGATCTTGCTCGGCACGCTCGATCTGCCACGGGTCATCGCTGCAGGCGTTCCTTCCACCATCGTCATTGCAAGCGCAACTCTGCTTTGTCCCAATGTCAGGACTCCAGGCCAGCTCTTGGGCGATGCCTCCTACGCAGTTTACCTTTCACACCGCTTCACCCTGCGCGCGGCGACCCTGCTCTTGCTGCCACTCATGCCACAAAGCGCGACGGGCGCATGGATCTATGTTGGTGGCGTCATCGTATTGGCCCTGATGGTCGGGGGTCTGACACATCTCCTGCTGGAGCGGCCAATGATGCAGTGGCTCAATGCCCCTGGAAAGGCCGTGGCGGCATGAGCACACAGGTCTGGTCCTTCTTGCTTCAATGGTCCCGCGTCGGCATCAACGCAGCGCTTTTTCTCATTGCCACTCATTTTCTGACACTGTCCGAGATCGGGCTTTTCGCAACCCTTTTCGCGCCGATACGCCTAAGCCAGGGCCTGCACCGGGCCGGGATCGCGGAATGTGTCATCATTCTTGGCAAAAGCCCCCGGCGCCTTGATGGCCTCTTCTTTTTGTCGGTCGCATCGGGTCTCTGTCTGTCCGTCATCTTTGCAAGTGTCGGCATCCTCACCGCACAACCGGCGATGTGCACGCTTGCGATCATTCCCTTGCTCAACGGATTGGCGGCTGTCCCCGACGGGCTTCTGCGCAAGTCCCTGCGCCTAAAGGCCCTTGCTCTGAGAACCGGCGCGGTTCAGATTTCCGCCGCCGTGCTGGCGCTGACACTTTTGATAGACGGTGCAGGTGTCTGGGCATTGGTGGCCTTCGCGCTGGCCAATGCCATCGGCACGTGCCTTCTGACAATCTGGTTGGCCCGATGGTGTCCATCCAAACTCCCATCAGCGCGCCACGCCGTGCAGCTCTTGCCCAAAGTCGCACAGATTTCCGGCCGCGACCTCGCCGGGGCGGCCCAGTTTCCCCTCGCGCAACTGGCCATCGGCCTGACCCTAGGTCTTTCTGCAGCGGGCGCCTTTCAGATTGCCACGCGCATCTACACGCTCATTGATGCGCTTGCCGTCTCTCCGCTTCGGTTTATCGCTCTGCCACAACTGGCACGGAAGACTTCCCAAAAACATCTTGATATCTCCATGCACTTGTCACGCGTTGCATGGCTCTCGGCCTGGATCTGGGCTGGCGTGCTCCTCTTTGCGCCGGACCTGATGCACCTGATGCTGTCCGCCGAGTACACCAAGGCCGCCGCCCCGATCCTTCGTGCTTTCGCGGGACTGGGCCTCAGCAGCGCGCTCATCATGCCAATCAACCAGGCGCTCACCGCACGTTCACACACCGACCTTGTCCTGCACCGCGCTGTTGCCATGCTGTGCATCGGTACCGCGCTGCTTCTTCCCGCACTTCTTTACACGCCAATCGCCTGCGCTCTGGCGCTGTCCTGCGCAGCACTTCTTGTAAACACCTGGTACATCAACCGGGCCTTGCCCCGCCTCGGCCTTACCACGTCACATCTTTCAGCCGCCGCACCGCCGCTGATCGCGGCTGTCATCGTCGTGCTCACTGTCTTGCTGACACCGACCCTGCCCTTGCTCGCACAGATGATCTGCGGGACATTTCTTTACTTCGGCATCGCCACGCTGTTGCGCGATCCTCAGATGAGACCGGCATGAAGCGCGCGTTCCTTTTGACAGGTCACTTTGCGCAGCAAAAAAGGCGTGCAAGCCTGCATTGGGTTTCGTATCACCTTCAGCAATCCGGTTGGCACGTGACCCATGTCACGGTCGGATACTCCTGGCTCTCGCGGGTATTGGGCGATGCCCGGCTTCGCGCGCTGGAACATAGGCCGAAGACAGGTCTGGTCCATCATGGCCCCACTTTAAGCGCGCTATTTGAATTTGCCCCGGTCCACCCGGTCAATCTGCGCCACCCCGCTCTGTCCCGGCTCGGCCAAAAGGCCTGGCCACTCTTCTTTCGGTATTGGGAAAGGATGCTGCGCGACCGTCTCGGCGAAGCGGATCTTGTGATCTGTGAAAGCGGGCCTTCGCTCTTGCTGGCGCCACTGCTCGCGCGGCACGCATCACAAGCTAAACGCATTTATCGCGTCAATGATGACATTCGGCTTCTCAACGCACCGCAGGGTTTGATCGATGCCGAACAGGAAATGCTCCACCGTTTCACGCGTATCAGCACGGCAAGCCCGGTCCTTGCAAAAAGGTTTGTGGGACATCCCAACGTAACCCTCGATCCCATGGGCATCCCGCGGCATCTTGTCGATCAGCCCCATCACGACCCTTACAAACGCAGAGCCGGACAAAAGATTGCCGTTTGCGCAGGTACAACCCAATTTGACGACGCTGCCATCCTGCATCTCGCAAAAGCGCGGCCAAACTGGGATATCCACATTCTTGGCCGGCTAAGGGCAACACCGCCGCAGCAACAAAACGTGACATGGCATGGCGAGCAGAATTTCGAAAGAACGCTCGCCCATATCGCGCATGCCGATATTGGCCTTGCGCCTTATCGGGACGCGCCCGGACTGGAATACCAGATCACCAATTCCAATCGCATGCTGCTCTACCGGCATTTCGGCCTGCCCATTCTCGGGCCAGATCGGCTTTGCACTCCCGAATGCCCCTCGATCATCGGCTACAGGGCGCCAAACGCGCTGGGTCTGTGCGAAGATTTTCCGCACAGACCCGAAGTGATCCCGGATTGGTCGGAACTTGCACACCAGCTTGCTCAGAACGGCGTAACCGATCCGCCCAGCGAGGTTTCGACCGATCCAGCCACGATGCCGACATCTCGTGTAAAGACCGTTCCCGCATTGGCCTCAACCGCATAGTTATCGGTCGCGCCATCCGCGTCTGCGACACAGTCTTGCAACCACATGTAGGACGGATTGGAACATTTGAAGGCAACAGAGGATCCATCAATATCTCGTGCCACCGCCCGCGCACCGGCCACCCAGGTTTCGGTTGTCTGGATACAATGAACCTCGGTGCCATTTCGCGACAAACCGAATGAGCCGTTAAGCACAATCGCACGCACAGCATCATGCGTCGTAAACGCGTTGCAGGATGTGGCGCCATCAATCCCGTTTCGCCAGCCGGTGCAGTCTTGCAAGAGCACATGCATCCCCACTGTTCCGTCTTCATGAAAGGACCAGCCGTCTTTCGCACCGTGGCTCGCATCACAGCCGAAAAACGCAACCAGACCATTTGTCCGCCGAACCCTTACGGCATCCAGTGGCGAAGACGGATTTGATGGCGCTGAATAGCGGAAGGAACAATTCACCCCGACGATGTTTCGCGTTGCCACGGCATCAAAATGCAGGGCGCCGGTGATCCCCCCTTCGGTGTGGATGTTTTCGAGATAGAAATCCCTGTCATGGCTCAGGAATCGTGCGCCGTGAAACGACCGCATCAATGCGATGTCGCCCGCGCCCGGCGCACTTCCGATATTGACATGGATTGTTCCACCATCCTGCGTCCAGCTGTCGGGTGTCGCCGCACAAGTGGCCACATCCGCAACGTTTGAAAGCTCGGTATAATGCCCCTTATCCGTCAACACGTCCGTGCGAAAGGCGCGACGCACAGAACTGACAGAGGATGAATATGTACCGGCCGCATCCGTCCAATTGGGCAGGAACGGACCTGTCCGATACCGGACCGCACCTTGCCATCCAATCACGGCCACTGCCTGGTCTGGTTCATCATTGCCGTTGCGGGTAAAGGCGCTTTCCTCGTAGGTGCCAGGCGTCACGAGCACACGGTAAGGCGCACCTGTTGCGTTGCCCGCAACAAAGGCCGCATGGATCGTCCTTTTCGCGGACGAAAAATCTCCATCCACGGAACCCAGACCTGAATTGGCATCATCGCCCGCGGCGCTATCGACGTGAATTGCAGCGCCGGTCCAGATGGCTTGGTCAACAAGATCGCGTGGCTGAAAAGAGCTTGAGTAGGTCTTGCCGGATTTTGTGATGGAAATGTCAAACCGCCCCTGATCCCAGTCGAACCCCACGGGCAGATCGACGGTCTGGCGCGCGTTGAATTGCGGCTGCAATCCGGTGGAAAGGCCGATCATCAAACGAGCCCCTTGATCCCGGTCGCCGTTGTGCCGGTCGCCAAAACACGCACAATTCGCAAAGGGTAAATTACGCCTGGTGTCAAACCGGGCAGAACGAGCGTATCGCCATCTTTGAGAACAACGCCAAGATCGCCAGACCCGGTCACCATCAGCGCCCGCGTCATTGAAGACAGGTCATTTGCATCATCGGGGGTGATATCGAACCCACCACAGATTGGCCCTGTCAGGCCGGTATCAAAACTGGAAAAACTGTCAGTAATAGGCATCGCGAACTCCATGTTGAGCGTGCCGCGAAACCTCTTTGCACAGGGTTGCCGTTTGATTAACGTGCCGTACGCTCACGCCTCAGCACGCCCGCACACCCATTTCGACCAACCGACTCCCGGGTATGCGATAGAGCGTGCGGATCCGGTAACGGCCCGTCTCAAGATACCAGCGCCGAAGTTTGCCGGGATAATGATCCGCAATCACGCCTGAAGCGCGCTCAAACACCTCCGGCGAAAGCGGGCGGCCAAATGAACTCGGCCCGTGAAACCCAAAGGTGGTTCGCGGTGAAATACAGGTTTGCGGCAGCCCGATAAACAGCGTGCAGGTCGAAAAGCAAACCCGGCCTCTGATCTCCACGGGCCTGCCACTCTGACGCAGTTGGTGCAGCTGATCCAGACGCTCTCGCAGGTCCCCACCGCGATCGTTCCGAACAACCAGCGGGGCGGCAGCCATCGTTTCCGCCCGCGCCATCGCGCCTTCCGACCCCGGAAGACCCAGCACAAAGCATAGAAAGAAAACGGCACCGCCGATAAGGCGCACGAACTGGCTTCGCATGTCCAACATATTGGTTCCCAAGCCCACTGATTTCTCACCCCACGGGGCAGAAAAGATCAGCCACCGCCAAAGGAAGCGTTAATCGTCCAACGCCAAATGGCAAAAATCTTAGGAAAGTTGGAAATCACACCTCTCCGCCGGGGATCATTTCGTCCCCGATGTGCTGGTCGAGCTTGTCGACGGGCTCGCACCGCCTGCTCCAAGCACAGCACCCAAGGCCGCCGCCAATCCGCCGATTGGCGAGACCACTGGCGCAAAATTCGTGATTGGCTCGCTGGCGTCCGGCAGACCCAGGCAGACCGGCAAAGCCGCGTTTCGGCCGTCTGAACAAATACGCTCTTTTTCAGCTTCGGCCGTCTCTGCTTTCAAGGCAGACCCTGTGAGGATCAGGACGCATATTAAGACATTCTTCACTATTTTTAACCAACTTTAAATTGACTTTTCAGAGGCATAGCAGCGGGTTCTTCCGGCAAGACCCTGCATGAAAATGAGTTAAGCAAACGTTACGAAAGAGAGACCCATGACCATCTCCGACCCGCGACAAACCAGAGCCTTCGCGCACCGCGAGACGACAGAGGCTTGGGCGGCTCGCGAAGAAATAGATTTCGGCGCAGCGCTCTCGATTTTGTGGCGTGGCAAAGTGTTGGTCGGTGCCTCATTGTTTGCCGCCGCATGCCTTGGCGGAGTTTATGCGAGCATCCTCGCCACGCCGGTTTACCGTGCCACCTCTGTTGTCATTCTCGAACCCAATCAGGAGCAAATCGTCGATCTGAAAAGCGTGGCGGCCGGTCTTTCGGGCGACACATCCGAGATTAACTCTGAATTGGAGGTCCTCCGCAGTCGCGGCCTTATGGGCACGGTCGCAGCGACCCTCGATCTTGCAAACGATCCTGAATTCAACTCCGAACTGAAACCATTGTCAGCTGCCACACGGCTCAGATCTATCTTCACCTTCCACGCGCCAAATCCTACCAACCCGGACCCACAACAGACCCAGGACCGTGTCATCTCGGCTCTTCTGTCTCAGGTTTCGGTCTCGAACATCCGCTCCAGCCTTGTTTTCCGCATCACAGCCGCCTCCACCGATCCCGTCAAATCGGCCGAAATTGCCGATGCCGTGGCCGAGGCATACATTGCCGACCAGGTTGCGGTGAAGCGCGATGCCACGACGCAGGCCACTGGCTGGCTGGCAACACAAGTGCACGACCTCGAAACAAAATTGCAGAACGCCGAAAGCAAGGTCGCCCGTTACAACGCCAACACCGAACTGGTCTCAACCGAAGCCCTGCGCCTGCTGGAACGGCAGGCCAAAGACCTGCGAGAGCGCATGTATGCCGCCAAGGACGCAAAGGCATCTTTGATATCCGATCTCGAAAAAGATCAGCATGCACAAAAGGCCACGGAAGGGCAGGAACAAAAGAACAGAGAGCTCGCACGTCTCGACAGCCAGCTCGCCTCGCTGCGAACGTCCGAACAGGGGTTAATGCGGCAGATCGATCTGCAAAACAAGGACCTGATCACGCTGCAGCAGCTTGAACGCGAGGCCGAGGCAACGCGCGTGCTCTATGAATACTTCCTGACCCGGTTCAACGAGACCTCAGCACAAGACGGTATCCAACAACCCGATAGCCGCATCCTGTCCCGCGCGGTCATACCGGTGCGTCCGTCAGAACCGCAGAGGTTCCGCATATTGGCCTTGGCCTCGGTTTCTGGTCTGGTCATCGGTGTGCTGATGGTCCTATTGCGTGCACGTCTCCGCGACAGTTTCCATACCGTTGACGAGATTGAAACCGCAACCGGTTACACAGTGCTCGGCCAAATCCCCAACCTCCAGAAAAAGACGCGCGGCGAACTTTTGCCAGAGCTTCTGCACAATCCAACATCGGCTGCTGCCGAAGCTGTGCGCAATCTGCGCACCTCGCTTCTTCTGTCCCAAGCCGATGATCCGCCTCAAGTCGTTCTATCGGCCTCGGCGATGCCCGGCGACGGCAAAACCACCAACGCGCTGGCCCTGGCACAATCGCTTGTCGGCGTCGGACGTCGTGTCCTGCTCTTGGGGGCTGACATCCGCGCCAACACGTTGGCCGAGTACCTGCCGGGTTTGCCAAGAGGCAATCTGGAGCTTGTCCTGCTCAGCGAAACGAACCTGCAGGATGCCATTTATCGCCCCGCACCTTTCGGTTTTGACGTCCTGTCTGGCACGTCCACACATCAGAATGCCGCAGATCTTTTCGCGTCCAAAACCTTCGCTGCGCTGATTGCGACTTTGCGTGAAAATTACGACTACATCGTCATAGACTCGCCCCCGCTGCTGGCCGTGCCCGATGCGCGCCTTTTGGCAGACTCGGTTGATGCGATTCTGTTTTCGGTGCTCTGGGGCAAGACCGGCAAGGCCCAGGTGCGCGAGGCACTTCGTCTTTTGCACAATGCCGGCCAACCAATCGCAGGTTTCGTCTTTTCAAAGGTTTCGCCCAGCGCCCTGCGCCCCTATGGCTATGGTACCTACCAACCAAGTGCGGCCGTTCCCTCAACCCAATAGGCAGCCACACAAACTCTCGTTAAAACGGTTGCATGCCGGGAACTCTTTGTCTGACCTTCGATGATCTCTTTGTCGACAACTGGTGCGCCGCGCGGCCGGTTTTCCAGATGCATGACGCAAAGGTAACGTTCTGCGTAAGCCACCTGCACGAGGCAACCAAATCGCAAATCCATGGTCTGCACCAACTGCAGGATGATGGCCACGAGATCGGCTTTCACACCAGAACGCACCCGCGCCTTGGCGCTTATCTGCAACGTCACGGTCTGGATCACTGGCTGCGGCACGAGATCGATGAGGGTATCGCAGAACACCGCAATCTGGGCTTACCCGCCCGCAGCTTCGCCTGCCCCTTCCATGGCTCGACAACCGAAACCCGAAAGGCCCTCGCAAACCGCTTTGACGTCATCCGAACCGATGGCCCCCGAAGCGTCGATCCGCTCAATCCCGGCAAGCGCATCTACGTGGCGCAACCCAAAGACAAGTGTTTTGCAAATCTCGGCTTCGCAGACGCACAGCATAAAGCTTTCCCCGGATGGGCCCATCAAGTTCGGCTTCTGGACCTGATCGCCGAAACCGGCGGTAAGGCTGTCTTTGTCGGCCACGATATCCGACCAAAGAAAGCCGGCCCCGGGTTTTACAGCACGCAAAAACAACTTGGTCGGCTGCTGAGCGCTGCACGTGACCGCGATATTACATTGGCCCCTCTCAAGGCGTCTGGGCCGTGGCCGAGAACAGCCGCCAGCTGAGCGCCGTCGCGACCGCGCCAAACCCGGCGGCAATCAGCAACGACATGCCGTATGTCCCTGTGCCGTCAAAGAGCGCCCCGGCAAGCCAGGGTCCGGCCAGACCGGCAACACCCCAAGCGGTGAAAACCTGCCCGTACACCATCGCACTTCGCGCCATCCCAACCCTCTTCGCGATAACCGGTGGCCAGGCGGCAATGGTTCCGCCATAGGCAAAGCCAATCATTGCCAAGGCCAGAAGCATCCCCGCCGCCTCGAGCAGAACCAGGATCAACAGTCCAAGACAGGTGATAGCAGACAGACCTGGCAGGACCCATTTTGCCCGAAGCGTATCGACCGCGCGCCCTGCGATCAGGCTTCCAAGCAGATTGCAGGCGGCAACCAGTGCGGGCGCAATCCACAGGGCTTGTTCGGGCTGCAGAACACGCGCAATCGCGGCGGCATGACCGATCACCATAAGACCCGCCATAACACCACCGAAATAGCCCAGCCACATTCGTCGGACCTCTGTCACCGGTCGGGCATCGCTTGGCGCGGGGTCGGCCCGATACCGCACGCGCTGCATCAATAAGGCCGCACAAGCCCCCGCGCCCAAAAGTACGACCGCCAATCCGGTCATCGCGTAGGAAAATCCGCCATGGGCCAAGGCCTGCGCAAACAGCAGCGGCGCAAGAACCGCCCCCAGCGCATAGGCGGCAGTCACACAGCCCATCGCCAGACCTTCGCGCCCGGCATTCGCCTGGGCCGCGATCTGCAGGCCAAACCCGTAGCCAAGCCCGTTTGCCAACCCGAAAAGCAAACTGTACCCGATCCAGACACCGATCATCGATCCCGAAAGCGACGCAGTCAGCGCCCCAGCCGCACCAAGACCTACTGTGGCAAGACAAAGCACCGGCGCGGAGAACATGGGATAAATCCGATGACCCAAAAGCACTATGAGCGTCAAACATATCAACGCGCCGGAATAGGTCAGGCTGACCTGGCCGCGTGAGACGGAAAACAACGCCTCCAGCGGTGCTATGAAGACAGAAAACGCATGCACCGACCCAAGCACAGCCGCAAGAACCGAAGCGCCCGCAAGAACGCGCAACCCGTTCACCTGAATGTCCACCTCGCCCACCCTTCTTGCGATCCACAGCCCATATTCATCATTTGTTTCCGCAAGGCACCTCAAAAAGATTGTGCCAACCGCGGGATCTCCAGCCACAAATGTCGCCTAGCGCCCATCATCATGTCGGGTTGACATCATAACACTTTAGATCACTGAGTATTCTGCGATAATTGGCCAAAACCAAGGGAGGATAGGATGATCAGAACTTTCCGCGCCGCTGCCATCGCAGCGCTTTCAATCGGAGCGACAACCGCGGCAACAGCAGACGATCTGCGGTTTGCGCATTTCATGCCTGCGGTGACATGGCAGCACACCGATCTGTTCACCGGCTGGGCCGAAGCCGTCAAAGAAGCCTCTGGCGGCGAAGTGGACGTGACTGTCTTCCCCGCGCAAACCCTTGGCAAAGCGCCTGCGGGCTACGACAATGCCAAGAATGGCGTCGCCGATTTGGCCTGGACGTTGCAAGGCTACACAGCCGGACGGTTTCCGCTGACGCAGGTCATCGAACTGCCAGGTCTTTTTGAAACCGCCGAAGTTGGCTCCTGCGCCCTGCAGAAACTCTACGATTCCGGCGCTCTTGATTCCGAATACACGGAAACAAAGCCCATCTTCTTGCATGTTCATGCGCCCGGGCACATTCATTCTAAAGACAAACCGGTCAAGTCCCTTGCCGATCTGAAGGGCATGAAAATCCGTCGGCCCACGGCTGTGATCGGCACACTTCTCGAAGAGCTGGGCGCAGAGCCGGTCGGTATGCCCGCGCCGACCGTTTACGAGAACCTGCAAAAGGGTGTGATCGACGGCTACATGCTGCCATGGGAAGCACTGCCAGCATTCCGGCTTGGAGAGATCACCGCGCATCACACGGAATTCGGGTTCTACTCATCCGCCTTTATCGTCACGATGAACAAGAATGCCTATGACAGCCTGTCTGACGCAGGCAAGGCAGCGGTTGACGAAAATATCGGAATGAAATGGGCGCTGGCGGCAGGCAAAGGTTTTGATGACAGCGACGCGCGCGCCTATCCCGGTGTCGCCGAAAGCGGCGAAATCTACCAGATCCCGGAATCTGAACGCGCCGAATGGGAGGCCGCGGCAGAACGTGCCAAAGAGATCTACCTTGCAGAACTCGATGGAAATGGCCTTCCCGGTACGGAAACCTACAATGCCATCGTTGGCTTCGTCTCGGACTGCGAGGCAGAGTTGAACTGATCAAGCGCAATGGCCTGCCCGACTGGGCAGGTCAAATTCGCCCCCGACCCAAAAGATGATTGTCCTGACCAGATGTCTCGAAGCACTGCGCCTGTCTTGTCTGGCGCTGGCCATTGCGGCAACCTTCGTGCTTTTCGCCGTCGTGGCATTCAACATCATCGCACGCGCCATCTTTGATGCCACCGGGGGGGATCTGAATTTCATGATCTTCGGCGCAATTGAACTGTCGCAATACGCGCTCATGGTTTCGATCTTCGCCGCTATCCCCGCCATGCTTGGCACCGGTCTGATCCGCGTCGATATTCTCAGCCGGCAATTCCCCCACTGGCTGCAAGTCGCGGCGGACCGGCTTTGGCTTCTGCTCATCGCAGGGTTTGCCGCGATCCTCACTGCGGCCTTCTTCGATTTCGCACAAACCGCTTTTGAGCGCGGCGACCAGACCCAGGATCTAAGATGGCCGCTCTGGCCGTTCTATGCGATTGCCACGCTGGAATGTGGCGCCCTGACACTTCTCGCTGCAGCAAGCGCGCTTGGTCTCGTCAAACCGCCTGAAACGGACGAAACCTGATGGATTTTCAAACAATCGGCCTGGCCTCCATCGGTGTCCTGCTCGGGCTGGTTTTGCTTGGCTGCCCGGTTGGCATCGCGATGATCCTGGTGGGTTTCGGCGGTTTTGCCATGATGATCGGCATTGGCCCCGCGCTCAGCGTTCTCGAAACCGCCGCATGGGAGACCGCGACGAATTTCGGCTTTACCATCGTGCCGCTCTTCATGCTCATGGGCAATGCAATCTCCGAGAGCGGCATGGCCCGTGATCTGTTTCGCGCCTCTGAACGACTGACCAGGGGATGGTCGGGCGGCATCGCGGCCGCAGGCGTCACAGCCAGCGCTGCATTCTCCACCATCTCAGGCTCATCACTTGCCACTGCGGCCACCATCACGCGCATCGCCTACCCCGAAATGCAAAGACGGCATTATGATCCGCGCCTTGCCGCCGGGTCGCTCGCTGCTGGCGGGACGCTCGGCATCATGATCCCGCCATCCATTGCGCTGCTGCTTTACGCGCTGATCACCCAGCAATCGGTGGGCGAGATGTTTCTTGCCGGCATCCTGCCGGGCCTGCTCGCCTACACGCTCTACATCGTCACGATCCTGATCATCAGCCGCTTCTGGCGCCCCGGTGACGAGGCCGCCCCGATGGAAGAAACCACAAGGTTAGAGGCCCTGCGCCTCTTCCTCCCGGTGGGGGCGCTCTTCGGTCTGGTGATGGGCGGGCTTTACGGCGGGTTCTTCTCGCCAACCGAGGCCGGTGGCGCCGGTGCCCTTCTGGCACTTATCTTTGCCGCCTGGCGCGGCATGCGCTGGGCCGGTCTTCTGCGCGCGCTCAAGAACACCGTGGCGGCAACCGCAGGCATCTTCCTTATCCTGATCGGAGCAGAGGTCTATGGCTTTGTCATTTCGACCTCGCAGATTTCCTTCGAGATCGTGGCCTATATGCGAGAAGCCGGCTTAGAGCCCTGGCAGGTCCTGGCCATCATTCTCGCGGTCTACATCGTTCTGGGCTGCTTCATGGAAAGCCTTGCGATGATCCTGCTGACCATCCCGATCTTCTTTCCTGTCATCATCGAGGCAGGCTACGATCCGGTCTGGTTCGGCATTATCGCCGTGGTCACGGTAGAGCTCGGCCTCATCACACCGCCAGTGGGCATGAACCTCTTCATGGTCAAATCCTCGGCCCCAAGCCTGAACCAGAAATCCATCATGATCGGCGTCCTGCCCTTCGTGCTAAGCGACGTGATCCGCCTCGGCCTGCTGATCGCCTTCCCTGCAATCGCTCTCGTGCTGACGGGGCGGTGACGACAACCATTGGAAACCGTCGCCAAGGTATTTCTTTCCGACGGCAGCAAGACCAACGGCGATTGGCCAAAAACGGACCTCTTAGCTATCGCCCACCTGCCCCCTCAACGCTTTCACCTCTCCGCGCCGTTTCTTCGCCTCCACGCGCTTGCGTTTCTGGTTGGCGGAAACCTTCGTGGGGATGCGGCGTTTGGGCTTTTCGCTGGCTTTGCGCAGAAGCGCCGCCAGGCGGTCGCGGGCAATCTCGCGATTGCGGGCCTGCGAGCGTTCTTCTGACACCTGGATGACCACCGCGCCTTCCTTGGTCCAGCGTCGGCCAGCCAAACGCTTGAGCCGCCTCTTGACCGGGTCGGGCAAGTTGGGGGAGCGTTCGGCCTCAAACCGCAGTTCCACGGCAGTGGCCACCTTGTTGACGTTCTGACCACCTGGCCCCGAGGCACGCACGAACTGTTCGGTCAGTTCCCAATCCTCTATCGTGATCTGTTCCGTAATCTTAATCATTTCTTTCCTTATCGCACCGACGCGATACCGACGTAATACCGACGCAATACCGACGTCGGAATTTTACCAGCTAAAAGGGCCGTTCCGAGATGCGGAACGGCCCCTAAAGTTTTCGGAGGCGGGCCGGTTAGGCCGTGCCAATCAGTGGGTTTTCACACCCAGGGTCTGCCCTAGACGCGATCCCTCCTGACTGTTCCGACACCTCTCTCCAATCCCTTTATAGACACTGGACCACCTCCTTTCGTTTGTTGAACTCACCCGCAGCCTGCCACAGAATTTCTCGTTGTCAAAACAAAATGCAGCGGCTGCTCAAAATTTATCCACAGGATGTGGCCTTACTCGGATTGCAGCACACCCACGCACTGGCGCGGAAGGTCCCGCATCGTCAGTTCCCGTCGCGGTTTCGGCGGTGGGGCATTCGGATCAGGAGGTGGCGGGTTGAGGATATTTCTGACCCATTGTTCCGCATCGGCGCACCCATCCCCGGCTGGCGGTGCCGCCTGATCCACACAGCCCGTCGCCCCCTTCGGACATTTCAGCCGCACATGGAAATGATAGTGATGCCCATACCAAGGCCGTATCTTCCGAAGCCAGGCGCGATCCCCTTTTTCTTCCTTACACATCCGCACCTTAGCGCCTGGAAAGACAAAGATACGCGCCACCCGCGGATCCTTTGCCGCGGCTTTCATGATCTCATGGTGCTGGCGTGTATAGTTGTCATTGGTATAGGCACCATTGGCCCGTCTGAGCGATATGGACGAGATATTCTCCCGCTCTGTCCTGCTCAGGTTCAATCGCTTCGGGGGCAGCATCCAAATATCGATATCGAGCCCCAGTTGGTGGCTCCGGTGGCCGGTCAGCATCGGCCCGCCACGCGGCTGGCTGATGTCACCGATATAGAGCCCCTGCCATCCAGGCTGTGTCGCTGCAAAACGCGAAAGTTTTTGCACAAAGTCAACGGCCTCCGGGTGTCCCCAGTTACGGTTGCGGCTCAGGCGCATGGCCTGCCAAGTGGGGCCGGTCTCAGCCAATTGCACACCTCCTGCAAGGCATCCCTTTGCATAGCCGCCAAAAGGCACCGTGCTTTGTTGGGAGGCTCGCGGCGATGCGCCAAACAATTGGCGCGCCTCAACACCTTGCATCGAGGCGGGTATGCTTTGAGTGGACAGAACCGTCTGAGACAACTCACCCGTCTCTTGGGTTGACGCGCCGCAGGCGGCCAGAAAAACCATCAGGCAGGTTACTTTCAACGCATGTTTCATCGCGCCTCTTCCCCTTCTGGATGCACCCAGCGTAGCAGCAGAAAACCCAACAGGAAAAGCACAATCAAAGGGGTAACCCCGATTTGCTGACTTCCGCTCAGCCCCGTGGCGATACCCACAGCCAAAGGCGCCAGAAAGCTGGTGGCCTTGCCTGCCAAGGCGTATAGTCCAAAGGCTTCCGTCATCCGGTCCGGGTGGGCTTGCCGAACCATCATCGTCCGGCTGGCCGACTGGATCGTCCCCCCTGCCGCACCGATGACGGCACCAACGACATAGAATGCGATATCAGGCAAACGCGACGTTTCCTCCACGGCAATACCAAAGACGCTGTCGCGCGAAACAAACACAATCGAGATCGCGACGAAGCAAAGAACGAGGATACTGACGCGGATCACTGGTTTGGGACCAAAAGCATCATCAACATAGCCGCCTAGCCACGCGAAAACAGCACCGGAAATGATCGCGACGATGCCAAAGACACCGGTGTCAATAACGCTCCAATCGAGGACACCGGCAGCATAGATCCCTCCAAAAAAATACATGCCGTTGAGTGCATCCCGGTAAAGCATCGATGAGCCGAGAAATGCAAAAAGAGAGGGCGTCTGCGGCAAACCACGGATGGTCTTTTTCAAACCCCGTATCGCATCCTGAAACGCGCCCGAGCTAGGCCCCGCAACTTTGGGATCTTTCACCCAAAGAAAAAACGGGATCATGAACACGGCGTACCAAAGCGCGGTCAATGGCCCAACAAAGCGTGTGCCTTCCCGCAATTCCGGATCAAGACCCAAGGCCGGTGCGAGCCCAAGCATGGTAAGTCCGGTTTCTGCATTTTCGGCAAAGAAAGCCAGCATGATCAAAAGCGCAACCAGCCCTCCGAGGTATCCAAAGGCCCAGCCTTTTCCAGATATCCTTCCGATCTCTTGTCGGGTGCCTAAATCCGGCAGGATGGAATTCGTAAAGATCGTGGCGAATTCCATACCGATGAGCCCAATGGCAAAGCAGACAAGCACAAGCGTCAGGTTCAAGTCAGCCGGGTTCGCCATCCAGACACCCGCTGCGCCAACCACGTAGAAGATCGAGAAAAGCCAGATCCATTTCAGGCGATTGCCATAGGTATCGGCCACAGCACCAAGGATCGGTGCCGCCAGAGCAATGGTGAGGCCCGCCGCACCAACCGTAAACCCCCAGAGAGACTGGGCTTTCGCGCCATCATCGACAAGTTCTTTGACGAATGGCGCGAAAATGAAAGTGATCAGAAGCGTATTGTAGGGCTGACTGGCCCAGTCAAAGAAGAACCAGCCCCAAATCCGTCGCCGCGCCGAAATCTGTGCCATCCTGCCCCCTTGTTCAGGGCGATATGACTAGCTTCAGGCGGGCGTGGCAAGGTCTTCTTGCATCGGAGGCCAGGGTCGAACCTGATCGGCCTCAATCCACGCCAAAACCCAGTCGGGCGCTTTTGGCGCAGCAGGATCCACACCCATCTCTTTAGCGACACGTTCAGGCGCAATGATCCCTTCTTTGCCGGTCATCGCCGCACGATAAACAATGTGATTTGCGCATTCACCGTCTTTCTTCCACATTGATTGTTCCACATACATGAACCGCGCGTCCCAATGGACGACACGCGAACGCATTTCGATCAACTCAAACATGCGGATGCGACGGCGATATCTGACGCTTGCCCCGGCCATTGTCAGCCCCCAGCCTTTCTTGCGCATGACCTTTACGAGGCCAGAGCGGATCGCAAAGGGAATTCGACCCAGATCGTAAAGCGTGAGCGTCCGACCGTTGTTCAGCTCCATCCAGATGTCGATGTCCCACGGCAGGCAGAAATGGTGAGAGACATGCACCTGCCCGGGAGAAAGCGGAGGAGATTTTCGCACCTTGAAGATTTGCCAGGCCATTCTGATCACGGGGTACATGGACGTCATCCTCTGAAGTCAATCTTATGTAAGTTGACGTTGAAGGCGACAACGTCAACCTACGACCTCGCGTCAACCTTGCGGTTTTTTGCAGGCCTGATTACCTAGGCAGGAGGCCAGAAGGGGAACAGTCAAATGCAGGCAATTGCGGGGCCAATCGGCCTAATCCTTGATGTCGCGTTTTTCATCATGATCATCCACATCATCATGAGTTGGCTGATCAGCTTTCAGGTTCTCAATCTGCATCAACAATTTGTCGCCCAGATCTGGTATGGTCTCAACCGGTTGCTCGAACCGATATACACGCCCATAAGGCGGTTCCTGCCAAATACCAATCCGCTCGATCTGGCGCCTCTGGTTGCCTTCATTATCCTGTTGTCCTTGCGCGATTTCATCCTGCCCGAGATGCTCTGTGGTGGTCGGCCATTGGGATTTTGCGGCTGATCTTGTCTTGATTAACCAGACGGTAGTGTGGAAAGGTCAGCTGTAAGAGCAGAACAAAATCTTACAGGCTTTTCATGCAGTGCGCTGCCACGCTGTTGCGGGATATTTTTGGGTTCGACACCTTTCGTCCCGGTCAGGATGAAATTGTAGAGACGGTCGCCTCGGGGGCGAACACGCTTGCCATCATGCCGACCGGCGGTGGCAAATCACTCTGTTTTCAGCTTCCCGCATTGATGCGCGATGGTGTCACCGTCGTCATATCGCCACTCATTGCCTTGATGCGCGATCAGGTCCGCTTCTTGCAATCAGTGGGCGTATCTGCCGGCGCGCTGACTTCGGGCAATACCGAAGAAGAAACGCGGGCGGTCTGGGATGCTCTTGAAGCCAGGCAGTTGAAAATTCTCTACATAGCACCCGAGCGCCTGGCAGCTGGGTCTGCGCTTGGCATGCTGCGCCGGATCGGTGTTTCGTTGATCGCAGTGGATGAGGCCCATTGCGTCAGCCAATGGGGCCATGATTTTCGGCCCGACTATCTTCGCATCGGTGAATTGCGCCGTACGCTCGGTGTCCCGCTGGCTGCCTTTACTGCGACTGCGGATGCCGAGACGCAAGACGAGATCATCGAAAAGCTCTTTGACGGGGAAACGCCACGGGTCTTTCTGAAGGGATTCGACCGGCCCAACATACGGCTGGCATTTACGGCGAAGGACGCGCCACGCAAACAAATTCTCGATTTTGCCGCCGCGCGAGAAGGACAAAGTGGCATCGTCTATTGCGGCACTCGCGCCAAAACAGAGACGCTCGCGCAAGCGCTGCGCGAGGCAGGGCACAGTGCCTGCGCATATCACGGCGGGATGGACCCCGAAATGCGGCGCGAGGTCGAAACCAGGTTTTCAAGCGAAGACGGGCTGATTGTGGTGGCGACAGTGGCGTTCGGGATGGGTGTCGACAAGCCCGATATCAGGTGGGTGGCCCATGCCGATCTTCCAAAATCGATCGAGGCCTATTATCAGGAAATCGGTCGTGCCGGGCGCGATGGCGCACCCGCTGACACGCTCACATTTTTTGGAGCGGATGACATTCGCTTGCGCCGTAGTCAGATCGATGAAGGTCTGGCACCCCCCGAACGGCGCGGGGCTGATCATGCGCGCCTCAATGCTCTGCTGGGCCTTGCCGAAGCACAAGCCTGCCGACGTCAGAAACTCTTGTCATATTTCGGTGAGACGGCGGAGCCTTGCGGCAACTGCGATACCTGTCAGACGCCGCCAGAGGTGTTTGACGGGACCCAAGAGGTCCGCAAGGCCCTGTCGGCTATTCTGCGCACGGACGAGTTTTTTGGTTCAGGCCATCTGATCGATATCCTGTGCGGAACACTGACAGACAAGGTGCGCGCGCGTGGTCATGACAGCCTGCCAACTTTCGGCGTTGGCAAGGAAACAGATCGCAAGACCTGGCAAGGCATCTTCAGGCAGATGATGGGGCATGATCTAGTTCGGCCCGACCCGACGCGGCATGGGGCATTGCGCATCACCCAAGCTGCGATACCGATCCTAAAGGATGAAGCAAAAATTACATTGCGGCGCGACACGCTTGTCACAAGGTCGCGAACGCCCAGAGCGAAGGCGATGGTTTCCGAAGAAGACGCGCCGCTTTTGTCGGCACTCAAGGCCAAACGCCGGGCCCTTGCCGAGGCCGCCAAGGTACCGGCATATATTGTGTTCAATGACAGCACCTTGATAGAGATCGCCGAACGACGACCGGGAAATCTTGATGAAATGGCGCGGATCAACGGTGTCGGCGCAAAGAAGCTCGCGCAGTTTGGCGATATCTTTTTGTCTGTAATAACTGGCGAAATCGCAGAAATGCATCCTAACCGACGAAAGCTGGCAGGACAGGAGACGGGTGAGGTGTATGATCGCCTTTTGGAAGTTCAGGCCAGGCTTTCGCGCGGGTTAGACGGCCTTGAGAAACCGCTTAGCTGTTCGGCTTCGCTTTTGGCGAGAGTAGCCTCTTTGAGGCCACGCACGCTTCACGATCTGAAACGCCTTTTAGGTGATAAGCGTTCTGAAAGATTCGGGACGGCATTTCTGGACGTCTTGCAGATGACGGACTAAGTCACTCTCAACAATTTTGATCGGGGGCGGACATGCTAATCGTTGTGTCACCAGCAAAAAAGCTGGACATGGAACCATTGAGAGAGGTTGCGACATCTGAGCCAGAGTTTTCTGGGGACACGCAACTGCTCGTCAAAGAAGCTCGCAGGCTCAAGGTGGTCGACCTTAAGAAGCTGATGGGCATCAGTGACAATCTGGCCAAGCTCAATGCGGAGCGGTTCCACGATTTTGGCGCGATGCCCCGGAAGCAGGCCGCCTATGCCTTCGCAGGTGACACCTATCAGGGGCTTGAGGCCGCAACGCTTGATGCGGATGAAATAGACTGGGCGCAGGACCATTTACGGATCCTGTCCGGCCTTTATGGGCTCCTGAAACCACTGGATGAGATCGAGCCTTATCGACTGGAGATGGGCAGCCGGCTCAAAACGGCGCGCGGCAAGAACCTGTACGAATTTTGGGGCGATACGATTTCACATGCTCTGAACACCCAGGCCGTGAATATGAAAACGGACATTCTGGTTAACTGCGCCAGCCAGGAATATTTTGGAGCCGTTGATCTTCCCTCACTCAAGCTCAGGGTCATCACACCTGTCTTCATGGAGATCAAGAATGGCGAACCCAAGGTCGTCAGCTTTTTTGCCAAGCGCGCGAGGGGGGCCATGGCACGGTTCATAATTCAGAACCGGCTGACCACGCCGGAGGCATTGCAAGACTTCGAAGGCGGCGGCTACAGGTATAGTTGCGACATGTCGACCGCCGAAAAGCCGGTCTTCCTACGTGATCAGGCAACCGATTGAACTGGTTCGGGCGAAACTACACTGTCGGGGCAAGCTTTGAGCACGTGATCTGTCAGCGCATCCTTGGTGAGCGGCTTCGTTAGATAATAGTCCAGTCCTGCTTTCAGAATTCCATCCGCGTCGCCGTCCATGGCGTGTGCGGTCATTGCGACGATTGGAACATGCTGCCCTGTTTCAGTCTCTATTTCACGAATACGGCGCGTCGCTTCTTTTCCATCCATCTCCGGCATCGAGATATCCATGAAAATCAGATCAGGCTGGAAAGATTGGAACAAGTCGACGGCCTCAAGACCGTTTGTGGCAAACTCAATTTCAAGATCAAGTGATTTGAGCATCTTTGCAAAAACCAGCCGGTTGGTTCTGTTATCTTCCGCGGCCAGAACGCGCATTTTTCTGCTTTCTTCCTTTGCCGGAACCTCTAGCGCTGTTTCTTCTTTCGTCGGGGTTGGCAGACTTGATAGGGCGGAAAACAGGGCAGCACGCGAAACCGGCTTTTGCAGCATTCCGTGAATATAACGCCTGCCGGGGTCTTGCTCTGCCGCGCCAAGGTTCGGTGTAAGAAGTACGATCGGCGCGTCGCAACCGTTGTTGGCAAGCGCTTCGGCAAGCTCAAACCCGTCCATTTCTGGCATCACGTGATCGGTCAGAACAAGATCGACGTCGTCAGACATCTGCAAGAGCGCCTCTTTCCCGGTCGTGCAACTCAGGGTCTGCACGCCAAGCGCACCGAATTGGCGCTCTAGAATCGCTCGTGCAAGAGAATTCTGTTCAACCAGAAGCACCTTCCGCAGATGGGCCGGTGCACCCAAGTTCTGGGCATTGGCTGGCGATGCGAGCTGCAAGCTGAGCGATATGCCGAATGTTGACCCTTCACCCTCGACGGAATCGACCCAGACATCGCCCCCCATCAGTGCAACCAGTTTTTGCGAAATGGCGAGGCCCAGGCCCGTGCCTTCGAATTTGCGGTTTTGCTCATCGTCAACCTGATTGAACTCACCAAAAATGTGATCGACCTTGTCTGCGGGAATACCGATGCCGGTGTCTTCGATTGTGATGTTGACGCGCATCTTCTCGGTTCCGTCGTCGGGCAAGCCGACGACCCTAACGATCACATGGCCAGTTTCGGTGAATTTCACGGCATTGCCCATGAGATTGGTCATCACCTGCCGGATGCGACCGGGATCGCCAAGAAATTCAGTTGGCAGGAAAAGGTCGTAATCGACAACAAGGTCAATGCCCTTGTCACTGGCGTTTGCCTGCAATAGCAAGACAAGTTCGTGGATGCACCGCTCAAGATCAAATGCCTCTTCCCTCAAGATGAGTTTTTCAGCTTCAATCTTGGAGTAATCGAGAACATCATTGATGATGACAAGCAGTGCTTCCGCCGAGTTCTTGATCGTTGTCGCGTAAAGCAATTGTTCGTCATCCAAGGACGTATCGGCAAGCAGCTCCGCCATGCCCACGACACCGTTCATCGGCGTTCGGATCTCGTGGCTCATATTCGCCAAAAAGGCCGATTTTGCGCGGTTGGCGGTCTCGGCCTTATGACGCGCGTCCTTGAGCTGTTGTTCATGACGAATTGTATCGGTGATGTTCAAAGCCAAACTGACAACATCACCGCCGACGCCGCGTTGATCGATAAGCTTGATGTACTGGCCACTCCAGAGGCGAATGATGGCTGGCTCGGGTGACATGGTCTGCCAACGATCCAGCATCGCTTCCCGCCAAGCAACGGGAAGATTTTCACCAATATCTACAACCCCTTCCTCGGTAGCATACTGAAGAATTTCAACATAGCTGATGCCAGGCTGCACGGCTTCAAGCCCGTCAAAGACAGAGAGCCACGCATTGTTCGCAGCAATCAGACGGCTTTCGCCGTCAAAATAGGCAAACCCATCCTGAATGGTTTCGATAGATTGCCAAAGTCGGCGTTCGGCGATCTCGACCTTTTGGTGTGCGATTGTCAGGTCTGATTTGACGCGGGCGTTTTCGTCACGCACCGTTTGCACCTCGGCACGTGTCTCCACAATTTCTTCGCTCAGCGCTTTAGCGTGTTTGCCAAGTTTGCGATTGGCCGCCTGAAGCTCTGCCTGTTTCTGCTCCAACAAACGTTCCGCTGCCAGCCTGGCACGACGTTCTTCGGCAAGTTTGTTGGCCAGGCTCATGCGCCGTTCTCCACCATCCCGGTTAACGGATTTGGCCACACTCGGCGATTATGGTGAACAACTGCTTAAACCGGGCCACCACAAGTTGTCAGATGTGACGGGCCGTGGCACGATGACAGCATTAAGAGGGAGGTTTTCATGCTCCGCTATTTTGCATGTCTTTTGTTCATTTCATTCAGCGCATCATTGGCGTATGCGCAGTCCTCAGTACCAGAGAAAAGAGAGGTCGTGACGCGCGACACCGACTTTTTCGGCGCAGACCTCGAACCGCTTTTCGACACAACAATCGACGCGTGTCGCACCGCGTGCTTTGCGAACCAAAGCTGCAAGGCCTACACGTTTAACACCCGCGCGAACTCTTGTTTCCCGAAAAGCGGCGTCACTGAAACCACAGCCTATGAAGGCGCAATCTCTGCCGAGGTGCTGCGGACTGATGCACGTGTCCTGGAGACGGCGGATCAGCGCACAGGCGAACTTGGATTTCTAACGGCGCGCGACCTGGAGGAAGCGCGAGCGCTGGCACTTGGCATTGGTACGCGCCACCCGGGCGGACAATGGGATACAGCCTCGATGATAAACGCCGCACAGGAGCGTATTGCCGTCAAGGATTATCTCAACGCAATGCGCTGGACAGGCGCGGCCGTCGCGCGCTCGGATCTGTCGGATCAATGGGTGGAATACGCCCGGCTTTCTTTGCTGATTGAAACCCAGAACGGAAATGACAAGCGACGATATATGCAGCAGGCGCTGGAGGCGTCTGTAAACGCCTATCTGCGTGGATTGAGCGACGCCGAACGCGTGAATGCTCTGCTTCAAATGGCGGACGCCCTGGAAGGACTTGGCAGGGGCCGCGACCTGGTTCCCGCATTGCGGCTTGCAGAGCAGACTTTGCCCAGAGAGGACGTCGCAACAGCACTGGAAGTCGCCCTGGCAAAATACGGCTTCCGCATTGTCGAACACCGCTCGGATCATGAGAGCAGCGTTCCAAGAATTTGCGCAGAGTTTTCCGAACCTCTCGTGAAAGCTGGCGTCGACTACACGCCCTTTGTGCGCCTGCCAGATGCCGGTCTGGTGGTTCAGCCTGATACGCAACAGATTTGCATTAGCGGGGTAGAACATGGCGAGAGATACCGGATCACGTTTCGCGCGGGACTTCCCGCGGCGAGCGGCGAAGCTCTCCGAAAAAACGTCGACATCGCACAATATGTGCGCGACCGCAGTCCGAGCGTGACGTTTTCCGGTCGTTCCTATGTCTTGCCAAAATCGGCTGACACAGCGCTTCCCATTGATACAGTGAACCTTGAAGAGGTCGATCTCAGTCTGCGGCGCGTGAGTGACCGCAATCTTTTGCGGGTCATACAGGACAACTACTTCGGTCGACCGCTCAGTGCCTACGAGGATGCCCAGTTTTCCACGAACCTTGGCGAAGAAGTCTGGCAAGGTAAGGGGCTTGTTCAAAACGAATTGAACCAGACGATGACGACCCGCCTGCCCCTTGGTGAAGCACTGTCCGGTCAAGAGCCCGGTGTGTACGTCCTGACGGCACGTGTGCCCGGTGCAGATCAGTCGGAACAGACAGGTGCAACGCAGTGGTTCGTTTTGACAGACCTTGGCGTCACCACATTGAACGGCACGGGCGGCTTACATGTCTTTGTCCGTCGCCTCAGCGATGCGATGGCAAGCGAAGACGTGAAGGTTACCCTTCTTTCGAGATCCAATCGCATCCTTGGCGAAGGCCAAACAGACGGCCAGGGCCACGTCCTTTTCGCCCCAGGATTGGCGCGCGGAACCGGCGGCGCGGCACCGGCCATGGTGATCGTAGAGCGTGACGACGTCGATATGGCTTTCCTGTCGCTGACAGACCCGGCTTTCGATCTCTCGGACAGAGGCGTTGAAGGGCTGCCCGCCGCATCGGCAGTCGACCTCTTTTCGACAACTGATCGCGGTGCATACCGAGCAGGCGAAACGATAAATTTGACCGTTCTGGCCCGAGACGCCGAGGCACAGGCCATATCGAGCCTGCCGGTTACCGCCATCCTGAAACGCCCTGATGGTGTCGAATACGCGCGCGAGGTTTCCCAAAGCCCAAAAGCAGGCGGCCACGTATTCGCCTTCCGGGTCGGCACCTCAGCGCCGCGCGGCGCCTGGTCACTTGATCTGTTCACTGACCCCGACGCGGCTCCTGTTTCAAGTCAGACCGTTCTGGTGGAAGATTTCTTGCCCGAACGCATTGATTTTGATCTTGCCGCTTCTGACGCCGACGTGCGGCCCGGCGAGAAACTCCCTCTCTCCCTAAGCGCACGCTATCTCTTTGGTGCACCAGGGAGTGGGTTGAATGCGGAAGGCTCTGTCACGATCAGCGCATTGTCAGAACTGGAGGCATTTCCGGGATATCGCTTTGGTCGACACGACGAATGGGTCTCTGCGCAGACGGTCTTCCTCGAAGGTGGCACAACCGATGCATCAGGTGAGCTGACACTCAATGTCACATTACCCGAAGCCAGCCAAAACGACCGACCCTATCAAGCGACGTTTGCCATTTCTCTCAAGGAAGGGTCCGGCAGACCTGTTGAACGCCGCCTAGAGAAGTCCCTGGCCCCGTCGGCGCCTCTGATAGGTATCAGACCGGAATTTGACGGCGTTGTTTCCGAGAATGGCCAAGCGACTTTCAAACTTTTGGGCATTGGCACGGACCTGACGCCAACACCCATGAACGTCACATGGACATTGAATCGCGTTGAAACACGGTATCAGTGGTATCAGGCTTATGGGAATTGGAACTGGGAACCCATCACGACCAGAGAACAAGTTGCAACCGGGGCCGAGACATTGGGCGACACGCCGGTCGATATCTTGGGTCAGGTCCAATCGGGCCGTTATGAGCTTGTCGTTGAGCGAACGGATGGTGATTACGTAGCCACGTCGACCGAGTTTTACGCAGGCTGGTACGCGCCAGCTGATGCCAGCAGCACACCCGACACGCTTGAAGTTTCACTCGACCGCGAAACCTATCGGCCCGGCGATACCGTGAACCTTCGGATTTTGCCGCGCTATGCCGGGACCGCTTTAGTCACGGTCATGTCGAACCGCGTCATCCACAAAGAAGCCTATGAAGTTGTTGCCGGAGACAACCTGATTCCTCTGACCGTCACAGATGAGTGGGGCGCTGGTGCGTATGTAACGGCGCAAGTCATCCGGCCAATGGACGTTGCGGCAGGTCAGAACCCCGCGCGATCGCTCGGACTGGCTTATGCAAAGATCGAGCCTGGCGAAAAAGAACTGCAGGTCAGCATTGTCGCGCCCGATGTCACGCAACCCAGACGCTCGCTGCCGGTGACGGTCGAAGTTGATGGGCTGGCAGAGGGGGAAACCGCTTATCTGACCCTTGCGGCGGTGGATCTTGGCATCCTGAATCTGACAGGTTTCGAAAGCCCCGATCCTTCCGGTCATTACTTTGGCCAGCGTCGACTGGGCGTCGAAATCCGGGACCTCTATGGCAGGCTTATCGACGGGTTGAACGGCGCCACTGGACAAATCCGATCAGGCGGCGATGCAGGCGCGGCAATCGATTTGCAATCACCGCCGCCGACCGAGGAGCTGGTGTCATTCTTCTCCGGACCCTTGCAAGTCGCCGCTGATGGTCGCGCTGACGTGCAGTTCGATGTGCCTGACTTTAACGGGACCGTCCGACTGATGGCCGTGGCGTGGTCGGACAAATCGGTCGGTCAGGTTGAAAAAGACACGATCATTCGTGATCCGGTCGTTGTAACAGCATCGCTTCCGCGCTTCTTGGCCCCCGGCGATCAAAGCCACATGCTTCTCGAGATTACCCATGCCGAGGGCACGGCCGGCCGCATGGGGCTCGACATAACAAGCAGCGCACCAGTCCTTTCGGGAGAGGTTCCTTCAGGCCTCAACCTTGAAGCGCAGGGAAAAGCGGTGCTGCGGATCCCGGTCACCGCTGGCGAGATCGGGGATTATGACCTGCGGATTGCCCTTACGACGCCGGATGGCCAGCAGCTTCTGAAAAACCTGACGCTCGGTGTAAGGTCACTTGATCCAGCAATCTCAAACACGCGACGGTTCTCGCTTGAACCCGGCGATACTTTCACGCTCGATCCGGAGGTCTTTGCGGGTCTCAAACCAAGCGGGGCCGAGGTGCTGATCTCGTCTGGCTCATTGGCGAAATTGGATGCACCCGGTCTGCTAAGCGCTTTGGATCGATACCCTTATGGCTGCACGGAACAGGTGGTGTCGCAGGCAATGCCCCTTCTGTATTTCCGGGAAATGGCTGAGGCTTTGGGGCTTGGCGATGCCGAGCAAGTAGACGAACGCCTTGCGCAATCGATCAACCAAATCTTGACACGACAGTCGAGCGGCGGCAGCTTTGGCCTCTGGCGTGCAAGCTCAGGCGACTTCTGGCTTGATGCTTACGTCGCCGACTTCCTCTCACGCGCGCGGGACGAAGGTCATGACGTCCCCGAACATGCCTACACACTTGCAATGGATAACCTGCGCAACCGCGTCAATTATGCGCCGGACTTTGACAAGGGCGGCGAGGATATCGCCTATGCCCTTATGGTTTTGGCCCGTGAAGGTGCCGCTCAGATGGGGGACTTACGGTACTATGCTGACGTCAAGGCAGAGGCTTTTGCAACACCACTCGCGCTTGCCCAATTAGGCGCGGCGCTTGCCTACTATGGTGATCAGACGCGCGCTGACCGCATGTTTGTAGCTGCCGTGACCCGCATTGAAGCAGAGCAAGAAACCGAAGGCCAAATCTGGCGCGCTGATTACGGCACAAACTTGCGTGATCGGGCAGGCGTTCTGACGCTTGCATCCGAGGCTGGGAGCAATGCCGTGAACGTTGAAGAAATGGTACAATCCCTGACGGAGGCCGGGCCAAACATGTCCACTCAAGAACAGGCATGGTCTTTGCTTGCGGCCCGAAGTCTCACACGAAATCCGCAAGCCAATACGCTCGCTTTGGATGGCGTCCCTCTGACATCGGCTCTGATCCAGAGATATTCCGCGGCGGAAATAGGAACGCATACCGTGACCAATCTCGGGACAGCACCATCAGAAATCAGCCTGACGACGATTGGTGTGCCAGAAGTTGCCCCAGATGCCGGCGGATTCGGCTATGCGATCGAACGCGCATACTATGACTTGGATGGCCAACCTGTTTCGCCTGAACAGGTCGTAACCGGAACGCGTTTGGTTACCGTATTGACAATCAGACCGTTTGAGACCGGCGAAGCCCGGCTGATGATCAATGACCCGCTTCCGGCAGGTTTTGAGATCGACAACCCCAACCTGCTTCGAGCCGGAGACATCAAATCACTCGCCTGGCTAGAGAGTATCGCCACAACCCACACTGAATTCCGCTCTGAAAGGTTTCTCGCAGCAGTCGATTGGCGCTCTGACAAACCGTTTCAACTGGCCTATATCGTGCGTGCCTTGGCGAGCGGTGACTATCATCATCCCGCAGCATCTGTTGAGGACATGTACCGTCCGCAATACCGGGCCAGAACGGCGACCGGACGCGTGCAAGTCACGAACGAGTAAGAGGTCGGCGTGATGAAAACCATCGCCAACCGCGCATGGCTCTGGCCAGCTTTGCTCGGCCTTGCGCTCATCGTTGCCGGCACAACGAGAGACCTGTTTGATCAATGGGTTGAAGACACAGACCTGCCACCGCTCATTCGCGAAGTCTCAACCGAAGTGCGCGACCGCAACGGAGAATTGCTGCGCGTTTACACCGTTGAGAACGGGCGCTGGCGTCTGGCCATAAACCCCGAGACTGTCGATCGGGGCTATATCGATATGCTCATTGCCTACGAGGATAAGCGGTTTTACCAGCATGCAGGCATCGACCCACGCGCGATTTTTAGGGCTACAGCGCAAGCCATATGGGAGGGTGAGGTCGTATCAGGCGGGTCAACGCTAACGATGCAGGTTGCCCGACTTCTTGAGAATTCGGGGACTGGCGCACTCAATGGCAAACTGCGCCAAATGCGCGTTGCGCTAGCACTTGAGCGAAAGCTGAGCAAAGACCAGATCCTGCAACTTTATTTGGAACACGCCCCATTTGGAGGAAATCTCGAGGGTGTGAGGGCGGCAAGCTACGCGTGGTTCGGCAAGGGCCCAAAGCGTTTGACCAATGCGCAGGCAGCACTCTTGGTTGCCCTCCCGCAGGCACCGGAAGCCCGGCGGCCGGACCGGTCTGTAGCGCAAGCCGAAGCCGCACGAACCCGCATTCTGACCCGCGCATATCAATCGGGGTTGTTGACATCAGAAGGCTATAACACAGCGCTGACAGAGGCGTTGCCCAAAAGCCGGCAGGCCTTTCCTAACCTCGCCGCGCATCTGTCGGATCGCGCGAAACAAGACGATCCGGTCGCCATCCGACACGACCTGACCATCGAGAAATCATTGCAGAGCAAGTTAGAAAACTTGGCCCTGCAGGCCATACGCGGCATGCCACAAGATGTATCGGTCGCAATCGTGGCCGCCGACCATCAGACCGGTGAAATCCTTGCCTCAATCGGATCAGCGGGTTACGGCGCCGATGATACGCGCCAAGGCTACGTAGACATGACACGCGCGTTCCGCTCACCGGGTTCAACCCTCAAACCGCTTGTCTATGCCATGGCCTTTGATCATGGCCTTGCTCACCCGCAGACCTTGATCGATGACAGGCCGGTGAGCTTCGGCAGGTACGCACCACAAAACTTCGACAATGTCTTTCGCGGAGAATTGACCGTTACGGATGCCTTACGCCAGTCGCTTAACATACCGGTTGTTTTGCTGCTTGACGAACTCGGTCCGGCGCATCTCTTGGATGCACTTCACAGGAGCCGGGTCGAGACGAAGCTGCCCGGTGGCACTGCCGGCCTTGCGGTTGGCCTGGGTGGTATCGGCGTATCTGCCGAAGGATTGACGCAGCTTTACGCGATGATCGCGCGGCAGGGCAGTCTGAGCGAACTGCGATGGCGGCAAGGCGAAAATGAGCAACTCCGTCGGCAGGTTCTTTCTCGCTCGGCAGCCTGGCAGGTCGGAGATATTCTGGCTGGCCTTGCACCGCCTCGTGGTTTCCCGAAACATCGACTGGCATATAAGACCGGCACATCCTACGGACATAGAGATGCCTGGGCCGTTGGATTTGATGGGCGGCATGTGGCGACGGTCTGGATCGGTCGGCCTGATGGAACACCGGTCCCAGGCGCCTTCGGCGGTCAGATCGCTGCCCCGGTGCTTTTCGAGGTTTTCCAAAAGATCAAGCCAAAGCTGGACGCCCTGCCACCTCCACCTCCCGAAACGCTGATACTCTCAACCGCGCAGCTGCCCAAACCCTTGCGTAAATTCTCTGGTCGGGCAGCCGCTTCTGCAGCCGCAAGAGACGCGCCCAAGCTGATTTTTCCACCAGATGGCGCCAGACTTCTACTCAAGCAAGAAGCCTTGACTGTAAAGCTGCGCGATGGGGTCGGCCCGTTTACCTGGCTTGCAAATGGAGTCCCGGTCAAGACGGACGAGCGGCGCCGGGAGGCCGAGATTAACGGGCTTGGCAAGGGCTTTTCCAAGCTCTCTGTTATTGATGCAAATGGCCGCGCATCAAGCGTAACTGTTTGGATCGAGTGAAACCCCCGTCACACCAGGTATTTCGACACCGCCTTCTCGTCCCAGATCAGCCCGAAACCAGGGCCCTTCGCCATTAGATTTCCGTTCGTGATCTCATAGGGATCAAGGGCGATTGCACTGGTGACATCCATCCATTCTAAAAGATGCGTGTTCGGCGTGGCCGCAAGAACATGCGCGCTGGCTTCCGGGAAGAGGTGGCTTGAGACCGGAACCGATGCGGCCTGAGCCATTGCAGCCGCGCGCATCCAGCCTGTGACCCCGCCGATCTTGATCAGATCAAGCATGGCATGGTCGCAGATCTCGGCCTGCAACGCGCGCGCGGCATCTTCAGGAAACCACCAGTTTTCGCCCGTTTGCACAGGCGTGCGAACCGCTGCACGGACAGCGCGATGCCCTGCGAAATCCTCGGCCGGAACCGGCTCTTCGATCCAGTCGAGAGCGAACTCTTCTTCAATGCAGCGAACACGTCGAATTGCCTCGGTCGAGGAAAACGCCTGGTTATAGTCAAGCAGTCTCACCTTTTTGGCCCCGGCGATATCTCGCGCGGCACGAAGCCGCCGCAGATCATCTTCCACCGTCTCTGCCCCAAGTTTGAACTTCAGAACCTCGAAGCCTTGCCGCAAAGACAGCTCCACATCCCCGACATCACGATCAGGATCAAAAAAACCGTGGCTGTCATAACAAAGTATCGGTTTTTCTTCACCGCCAAGTGCTGCCGCGACACTCATGTCTTGTGCCTTGGCCCGAATGTCCCAGAAAGCCATATCGAGCCCCGCTATGGCCATGCCCACCAGACCTTGACGACCAAGCAGGCGGAACATCGTCTCGAACTCGGCAAATCGTGAGAGCGGATCAGCCGGTTTGCCGATCACCGTATCAGCCAGGTTTGAAATGAAAGCAGCGATCGGGCCAATGGACAAAGGCGTGTAGCCAAAGATGTAACTATGCCCGATAAGGCCCTGCTTCGTTTTCACATCGATCAACACCAAAGGCGCTTTGTCGATTGTGACTTTCGCCGTAGTGATCGGACGTGACAAGGGCACCATTGCCGGTCGCGCTTGAACTGCGGAAATCTCGAGATGGGGCAACATCTTTCTCGTCCTCTTTCAGTCTTGACGAACCTGTCGTGAACCTAGCAAAAAGAAAAGCCCCGGAGTTTCTCCGAGGCTTCTCGTCAAGTGCCGGAACCAATGCTCAGTTCACGTCAAAACTCAGAGCGCGGATCTGCTGAAAAAGACCTGTCTCTTTCAATTTGGCAATAACCGTGTCCGGCACGGGTGAGTCAACGTAAAGAAGCGCAATGGCCTCTCCGCCGACCGCGGCGCGGCCCAAGGTGAAGTTTGCGATATTGACGCCGTTTTCTCCCATGGTCTGCCCCAGCGCACCAATGATGCCGGGCTCATCATGGTTGGTCGTATAAAGCATGTCCTGTCCGATCTCGGCATCGATGTTGATGCCCTTGATCTGAATGAACCGGGGCTTGCCATCGCTGAAGACCGTGCCTCCGATAGAGCGCTCCCGCTCGGTCGTGACGACCGTGAGCTTTATGTAGCCTTCAAAGGCACCCGACTTGTCCTGCTTGGTCGTTGAGATCTTGATGCCCCGCTCTTTTGCGATGACCGGAGCAGACACCAGGTTTACCTCCGGATTGACGGATTTCATGATGCCAGCCACAGAGGCGCATGTCAGCGCATCAAGGTTCATGCCCGACACAACACCGTCGTAGAGAATGTTGATCGCCTTGATCGGCTCATCCGTCATTTGACCTATGAAGTTACCAAGGTGATCCGCCAACTTGATCCACGGCCCCATGACCTTGGCCTCTTCGGCTGTGACAGAGGGCATGTTAAGCGCGTTGCTCACCGCTCCGGTCAGAAGATAATCCGACATCTGCTCGGCGACCTGCAAGGCCACGTTTTCCTGCGCCTCGGTCGTGGCCGCACCAAGGTGCGGGGTGCAGACAACATTGGGCAGGTTGAAGAGCGGGTTTTCGGTGGCAGGTTCTTCGGCAAAGACGTCAAAGGCGGCCCCGGCGACATGGCCGGATTGCAGCATCTCGGCCAGCGCCGCCTCGTCCACAAGCCCGCCACGTGCGCAGTTGATGATCCGAACGCCTTGCTTCGTTTTTTCCAGGTTCTTACGGCTTAGAATGTTGCGCGTCTGATCGGTCAACGGAACGTGCAGGGAGATGAAGTCAGCGCGCTTGAGAAGCTCGTCAAGCTCGACCTTATCGACGCCCATTTGATCTGCCTTTTCCTGACCAAGAAAGGGATCATAGGCGAGGACCTTCATTTTGAGCCCCAGGGCACGGGCGCACACGATCCCACCAATATTGCCGGCGCCAATAACACCAAGCGTCTTGCCGGTTAGCTCGACCCCCATAAACCTTGATTTTTCCCATTTACCTGAATGGGTTGAGGCCGAGGCCTCGGGGATCTGGCGCGCCACGGCAAACATCATTGCGATTGCATGCTCGGCGGTGGTGATCATGTTGCCGAAGGGCGTGTTCATCACGATCACACCTTTCTTGGAGGCGGCTTCCTTATCGATATTGTCAGTGCCGATTCCGGCACGGCCTATGACCTTGAGGTTATCAGCAGCTTCGAGAATTTTGGGCGTCACCTTGGTGGCTGAGCGGATGGCGAGGCCATCATATTGCCCAATGATTTCACGCAGTTTTTCTTTGTCTTTGCCCAGATCGGGCATGAAATCCACATCAATTCCACGGTCGCGGAAAATCTGAACGGCGGTTTCCGAAAGCTTGTCGGATACGAGGACTTTGGGTGCCATTTTGGGCTCCATTTCTAGTGTCGGTATTACGTCGGTATCGCGTCGGTATTACGTCGGTGCGTCAGGCCACTTGGGCCGGTTTGGCGATTTCGGCCTCGAATGCCCATTTGATCCAGGGCATCAAAGCTTTGAGGTCTGCGGTTTCCACCGTGCCACCGCACCAGATCCGCAAACCCGGAGGCGCGTCGCGATAAGCGCCGATGTCAAAGGCCACGCCTTCTTCTTCCAGCCGTTTGGAAACGGCCTTGGCAAAGGCGGCTCCATCGGTGATCCGACTGTCGGTGAACTTCAGACACACGGACGTGTTGGACTGTGTTGCGGGATCCACGGCGAGGTTTTCGATCCACGGCTCTGACGCGACAAAATCAGCCACGGCCCGCGCATTGGCATCGGCGCGCGCCATGAGGCCCGCCAATCCACCCTCAGAGCGCGCCCAATCCAGCGCGAGAAGATAGTCCTCGACCGCGAGCATGGAAGGCGTGTTGATCGTGGCCCCTTCAAAGACACCATCAATCAGTTTGCCACCTTTGGTCAGCCGGAAAATCTTCGGCAGGGGCCAGGGTGGCGTGTAGCTTTCGAGCCGTTCCACGGCTCGTGGACTGAGGACCAGCATGCCATGTGCCGCCTCTCCGCCCAGCACCTTTTGCCAGCTGAACGTCACGACATCGAGCTTGTCCCAGGGCAGGTCCTGCGCGAAGGCGGCAGAGGTCGCATCACAGATGGTCAGCCCCTGACGGTCGGCTTTGATCCAGTCACCGTTGGGCACGCGTACGCCCGAGGTCGTGCCGTTCCAGGTAAAGACGACATCGCGGTCGGTATCAACAGTCGCAAGATCGACGATTTCACCATACTCGGCGGTCTTGATCTCGGCCTGGAGCTTGAGCTGTTTGAGCACATCCGTGACCCAACCAGCGCCAAAGCTCTCCCATGCAAGCATTTCAACCGGCCGGTCCCCGAGTAGGTTCCACATGGCCATTTCAACAGCGCCTGTGTCAGACGCCGGAACAATGCCGATCTTGTAGTCCGCCGGAACGCCAAGCACCTCTCGCGTGCCTTCGATGGCCGCCTTCAACTTGGTCTTGCCCACCACAGCACGGTGGGATCGGCCCAAAGGCGCGTCGGCGAGTTTACTCAATTCGAAAACGGGAGGTTTGGCACAAGGGCCAGACGAAAAACGCGGATTACCCGGCCGCGTTGCCGGTGTATCGAGTACCATCGATGGTATCCTTCCAGATATACGCCCTTCGTTGGGGAAGGGTGTCCCACTGACCGACATACGCCCCGATCGGACCTTTCGCAAGTGCAGAAAGGACGCTAGAACGCCGTTTGAACGATCAAATACGACGCCTTTGACTACGATCGGAAACTTGACCTTATGTTTACCACGACACTGATTGCCCCGGCTGGCGGGCTTGATCCGGCTTTGGCCGAAAACCTGCGCAATGCCTGGGGTGGCGGCGTAGTGGTCTGGTTGTCAGCCGATGAAGCGGCGGAATTTGAGATGGGTGCCGTACCGTCAAATCAATGGGATGTCTGGGACAGCCTTCAGGACCAACAGGTCGATCTCGTTGTTCAGCGCACTGAAGGGCGGCGCAAGACGATGCTGCTGGCCGATATGGACAGCACCATGATCGAGCAGGAATGCATCGATGAACTGGCCGACGAAGCCGGCGTTGGCACACATGTGAAAGATATCACGGCACGCGCCATGAACGGTGAGCTTGATTTCGAAAGCGCGCTAACCGAAAGGGTCGGTCTTTTGAAAGGCCTGCCGGAAACGGTGATTGGGAAGGTTCTTCAGGAACGGATAACTTACATGCCCGGTGGTCGAGAATTGGTCGCGACGATGAAGGCCAACGGCGGCTACTGCGCCTTGGTCTCGGGCGGGTTCACGGCGTTTACAGCGGAAGTGGCGCAAACACTTGGCTTTGACGAGAATCGCGCCAACACGCTTCTGGTCGAGAACGGCCAGCTAACCGGGAAAGCGGGGCGGCCAATCCTGGGACGTGAAGCCAAGGTGCAGGCATTGGTCGAAATCAGCGCAAGGCTTGGTATTGGCGTGCAGGACGTAATTGCCGTAGGTGACGGGGCCAATGATCTGGGCATGCTTGGCCGGGCGGGAACCGGCGTTGCGCTTCACGCCAAACCATCCGTTGCAACAGAATGCGATCTGCGGGTGAACCACGGCGATTTGACCGCGCTTCTGTTTTTGCAAGGGTATGCGAGAGATGAATTCGCAGGGGCATAATCCCCTGCGACAGTTCTTATTGAAACCGCGTCAGGCTTTTGCGGCTTCCAACACCAGATCAGATGCCTTTTCGCCGATCATAATGGCCGGAGCGTTGGTGTTGCCCGAAACAATCTCTGGCATGATCGAACAATCCGCGACGCGCAGGCCCTGAATGCCGTGCACGCGCAGCTCGGAATCGACCACCGCCATCTTGTCCGATCCCATCTTGCAGGTGCCGGTTGGGTGATAAATCGACGCTGTGTTGTTACGCGCCCAATCCAACGTCGCGTCGTAATCATCCATTGGCAGGTCCTTATGCGGACGGTACTCTTCAGAGATTTTCGACGTAAGCGGGGCATGTCGCGCGATGCTGCGCGCGATGTTCACACCCTTAACAATTGTGCGGCAATCGGTTTCCGCACTGAGATAGTTCGGGATAATCTTCGGATACTCCCGGCCATCCGCGCTCTTGAGGCGAATTTCACCTTTTGACTCTGGCCGCAACTGGCAGACGGACATCGTGAAGGCCGAGAAAGGATCAGCGCCCTTGCCCGGATTTTCCGCCGACAGTGGCTGTACGTGGAACTGAATGTCGGGCGTCTCAACATCGTCGCTGGTTTTCATGAAGCCGGTCGCAAGGCTTGCCGCCATTGTCATCGGTCCGGCCCGGAAAAGCACATATTTGAGGCCAATCTTGGCTTGCCCAAAGAGGCTCGACACCTCGTCATTCAACGTTGGCTCATTACATTTGTAAACCAAACGCGCCTGCAGGTGATCCTGCATGTTTTTGCCGACACCGGGCAGATCTGCGATCACGTCGATGCCATGCTCTTTCAGTTGGTCCGCTTCACCAAGGCCAGAGAGCATCAGCAATTGCGGCGAGTTGATTGCCCCGCCGGAAAGGATGATCTCTTTGTTGGCGTGTACGGTCTGCCAGTTGCCACTGCGATCTTTATAGGTGACCCCGGTGGCGCGCTTGTTTTCGATCTCGATCTTTTCGACCTGCGCATTGGTGATGATCTGCAGGTTTTCGCGGCTTTTGACAGGGTTTAGGAATGCGACCGCCGAAGAACACCGCCGCCCGTTGCGTGCGGTGAGCTGGAAGAAGCCTACGCCCTCTTGCTGGGCCCCGTTGTAATCGGGATTGAATGGATAGCCCGCAGCCTGCGCAGCAGCGACCCAGGCATCGGTGATCGGGCGCTGGATGCGCATGTTGGAGACCGAGAGATTGCCTTGATCTCCATGAAACTCATCAGCACCGCGTTCATTTTTCTCGGACCGCTTGAAGAGCGGCAGCACATCGTCCCAGGACCAGCCCTTGTTGCCCATCTGTGCCCAGCGATCATAGTCCTGCGGTTGCCCGCGCACGTAGAGAAGCCCGTTGAGCGAAGACGACCCACCCAGAACCTTGCCGCGCGGCCATTCGATGGAACGCCCGTTCAGGCCCGGATCGGGTTCGGTTTTGTAACACCAGTCGACTTTGGGATTATGAATGGTTTTGAAATAACCGACCGGAATGTGGATCCACGGATTGCGATCCGGCGGCCCGGCTTCAAGAAGCACAACGCGCGACTTTGGGTCAGCGCTGAGACGGTTAGCCAAAACACACCCGGCAGAGCCAGCACCCACTATGATATAGTCCGCTTGCATTGTAATGTTCCTCCAGACGAAAAAAAGACTAGCCATAACAAGAAAGCTATTCTAGTCTTTTTTGATATAAAACGTCTCAATAATTGCAAACATGGGAGGACGCAATGGGAGTTTACGATCGCATCAAAGGCGTGTCACGCCGCGATTTCTTTAAGATTGCAGGGACTTACGGTATGAGCTCGACGCTTTTAGCCGCAGGTGCCTTTGGGGGCGCGATGACCGCCGCCAACCTGGCGAAAGCCGCAGAATCAACTTACGATAAACGATTCTCAAAGGAACCAAAATTTAATCTCAAATTTGGTGCGGCTGGATTCAACCAGGACAACCTCCTGATTGAACGCGCTGGCTGCCTTGAATTCGCGCGTGATCTTGAAGAGCGCACAGACGGTGAGATTCGGATTGAATTCATCGGCAACAACCAAATCTGTGGCCAGCTGTCCTGCGTTGAGAAAGCGCAGCAGGGCATCGTCGACATCTATGCGGCGTCGACTCAGAACTCCGCCGGTGGTGCGCCGTATCTGAACGTGCTCGACTACGCGTATATGTTCCGCAGCCGCGCAGACCAGTACTACTTTATGTACAGCCCCGAATCACAACGCATCCTGCGGGATCCGTTTGAAAAGCGCCACGGTCTGAAGTTCCTCTTCACCCACGCAGAACTTCGCGGCATCCAGCTTGGCTTGTCATGGGAAGACAAAGACACCGTGACATCGATCGACCAGCTTGCCGGTACGAAGAACCGCGTGACGGGCACACAGCTTGGCCGTATCGCCATGAATGCCCTGAACCTGAACCCCGTTCCGGTGGCTTGGGAAGAAACGCTTGATGGTCTGAAGCAGGGCCTGATCGACGGCGCGGAAACATGGGCGTCTGCCGTCGCTTATGCCAATATGTCGCCAGTTGTCAGCCAATGTGTCGACCTGCGCTTCTTCTGCGGCACAGAGCACACAGCGATGAACGCTGCGACCTTCGACAGCCTCGGTGGTGAACTGCAGGATGCGGTTATGGAATCATCCTACCTGTCTCAGGTCCATGTGCAGGCCGCAAACGAAGCCGCGCTGGTCAACACCGTTGGCTTCTCGCACCCACATCAGGGCCCAGACACGATCTTTGCGAAAAACAACGTCCGTGTCGCGGCGCTGTCGGACGAAGAGATCAAGAAAGCCGAAGAGATGTGCTCGCCCGAATTCCAGCCGCAGCTCTGGGAAGAGTGGCGTGAGCGGATCAACGGCTGGGCCGATGGCATCGACACCTATCAAGACATCTACAACGAAGTGCGCAACAACCCGCACACGTTGGCAGAAAACGTCGAGCCCCGCCGCTGGTGGAGAGGCTGATCCACAAAGGATGGTTCGTTTAATCCATGAACCCGACCTGGGCGGCACACGCCCAGGTCACAAACAGCGCCCTTGAAATAAGGGTGCAAAATTTGTCAGATAATCAAAAAAAAATTCGCGGATAAGACAGAGCGTCGGGAGGGTGCGCAATGGAAATGATAAGCGGGATGGGAGAACTTCTCTCAGCCTTGTTCAGCGGTGACTCTTTTGAGTTACAAAGCGTCATGCGCGGCAATCCCGGGCTTTGGCCACTTGGTTTGATTGTCACCTTGGTCGGTGGAGCAGCGGTGGCCTACATCTACCGGGTGGTTCCTTTCTTGGAAAAAAACTTTGAGCAGGCAGTCATGGTAATTGCCTATCTAGCGATTGGTTACATTATTTTCTCGGGCGTTGTGCAGCGGTTTTTCCTTTCGGGTCAGCCACCCTGGTCAACCACTATTCCGCCCTTCCTGTTCCTCGTTATGACCTGGGTCGGGTGCAGCTATAACGTCAAGCTGCGGACCCATCTGGCCTTTGCGGAGTTTCGCAAGGCCTCGCCGAGATTCCTGCAGTTCCTGCTTTTGATGCTGGACGCTGTGCTGTGGATCGGTTTTGCTTGGATCGTCGTCGTGACCACGACCCAGGAAAGTGTACGGGCTGCTGCGAACTTTTCAATCATGCTGGGCACGGACAACGTGATGCAGTGGTGGTTCCTGGCAACAGTTCCCGTGGCATTCATTCTTTTGACTGCGCGCGTGATCGAGAACGTGTCCAAAGACATCGCAAAGTACCGCAATGGCGACGAGATGATCGAAGCCGCCGTGATCGGAGGTGACGCATGAGCGATCCAACCATTGTCACACTGATCTCTATCGGGGTCACGATCCTCTTCATGATGGGCGTGCCGGTGTTTCTTGTCATTGCCTATTGGGTGATCGGGATGTCCTTCCTGCTTGAGCTACCGCTCTTGAACATGGGGGCCGCTCTGCAGGACGTCTTCACAGATGGTTTTGCCCTTCTGGCGATGCCGCTCTTTATCTTGACCGGGGACTTGATCAACCGCTCGGGCATCGCCCGGCGCCTGTCAGATTTCGCCTATTCCTGCCTTGGCTGGATCCGGGGCGGACTGGCGATGGCCTCTCTGGGGGCCTGTGGTCTGTTTGCGGCGATCTCGGGGTCGAATTCGGCCACGACCGCTACGATCGGTTCAATGCTGCACCCAGAAATGGTGAAAGGTGGATACGACGAGCGCTTCTCGGCGGCCACGGCGGCTGCGGGTGGAACGGTCGGGATCATCATCCCACCTTCGATCATCTTCATCGTTTACGGCTTCTTGATGAACCTGCCGATCTCGGACCTCTTTGTTGCGGGCATCATTCCCGGCGCGATGATGGTTCTGGGCATGATGCTGGCCTGTTTCATCATCTGCTGGCGCAATGGATGGGGCTATCTTATTGGTCTCTCGCCAGTGCGTGTGCTCAAAACCGCCATCGGTGCCTGGCTTGGCTTCTTCGCCATCGGCCTTGTGCTCTGGGGCATTTACACCGGTAAATTCTCGCCCACCGAAGCAGCGGGTGTGACAGTCGGCTTCGGTCTGATCGCTGGTCTTCTGAGCTGGGTGGTGAGCAAGATTTTCTCCATGGACCAAACACTCGACTGGTCACAGAAATCCATGGCGGGCATGCTGGTTGTGGAGGGTTTCACCATTCCGCAGATCCCGGGGATCGTTATGCGCTCTGCCCAGATCACCGGTATTCTGGCGCCGCTGATCGCGATTTCGGTGGTGATGCAACAAATCCTTTCGCTGTTGGGTGCACAGCAAGTCATCGGTGACTTCGTGACCTCCATGGGCGGATATCACGCGGTTCTGTTCACAGCGATGGCCATCGTGTTCTTCTCGGGCATGATCCTTGAATCTCTGCCTGTGACGATCATCCTTGCGCCGATCCTCGCGCCTATCGCAGCAAGCGTTGGTGTTGATCCGGTGCACTTCTCGGTGATCTTCCTGGTCGGGGCTTCAATCGGCTTCATCACACCGCCATATGGGTTGAACCTTTACGTGGCGTCGGGTGTAACCGGTGTTCCGTATTTCCGGTTGCTGCGGTACACGGTGCCATATCTGTTCGCGCTGATCGGTGTCTGGATCATCGTTTCGCTCGTACCTGAACTGGCACTTGCATTGCTGCCAAACAGATAGGGAAAAATGGCAAAAGGCGACGCAGACGATTCAAGAGGGCAAATACCCACAAACTTGCGTTTGCTGCTTCTTGTTGAGGAATTGGCAAAAGCCGGAGGCCCCGTGTCTCCGGCGGAACTAAGCCTAACACTTGGTTTGCCAAAGCCTACTGTTCATCGTCTGCTGGCCACTGCCGAAGACGAAGGGTTTATCCAAAGAGATGTCGATGGGCGGTCATTCGGACCCGGCCATCGACTTCGGCGTTTGTCAGCCAACACCCTGTCATCGCAGCGCATGCGAACCGAGCGATTGGCGATCATGAAGAGGTTGGCCGAACAGGTTGGCGAAACCTGCAACCTTGCGGCGCCAGGCAGGTATGGGATGGTCTATCTGGATCGTGTGGAGACACATTGGCCGCTGCGTATCCAACTCCCGGTCGGAACCCAGGTGCCGTTTCATTGCACTGCGAGTGGAAAGCTTTACCTCTCATCAATGCGCAATGACCGTCTGCATCGATGGATATCCACGGTCACTCTGGAGCAGAAAACGCCTTTCACGCTGACAGACCCAGCCGCGTTGCTGGATGAGCTCTCCGAGACCCGTGCGAGAGGTTATTCGACAGACGATCAGGAGTTCATGGAAGACATGGCGGCAATCGCTGTCGGGATTCAGGACAATACAGGACGGCTTCTGACCACATTGTCGATCCACGCGCCGATCCAGAGGAAAGGTTTGAATGACCTCAAATCTCACTTGCCCGCCTTAAAGACAGCCTGTGAACAACTTTCGCAATTGATCTAGATTTGCTCACGGGAGCTCGACGCGGAATCGGGAAACGGACCGCAAGCGCTACGCCAAAATGGTCGGAGTGAGAGGATTCGAACCTCCGGCCCCTGCCTCCCGAAGACGTTACCACATTAATTAAATCAACAAGTTAGTTGACCACTGTTTTTTTTGCAGTGTTTGTTGTCGAAATTATCCGGTATTTTCAAACCGGTAACTCAACCGAATTTCTCTGAGTCAACTTCGAGACAAAAGATTGACAGCTGCGGGCTTGCCGCCTCATCTAAGGTTGAGCCGACCTTCACCACATCCAGAAGACACTTCTGCTTTGCGGGGCAAAGCTGCTGAAAACAAAAACTCGCAAACGGCAAAATTCAAAGATTCGGCGTCTTTTTAGCTCGCTAGGACTGATATCATTCCATCGGCACAAGTGCGCGAACCGCGTACATTCCATCTTCACCTTTTTCCAACATCATCATAGCTTCTTCGCCTACTTTGACGTCGCCGACCTCGGCACCCTCAATGAGGTTAAGGTCCATAGTCATTGCAGGCCAGCCAATCTCAGGAATTGGTCCGTGAGATACATTCACAGCGCTATCAGACATGCTGTTGATTGTGACTTCGGCATGCACACCATCGTGCATTGCGGAGTGATCACCATGGGACTTTTCGGAATGATCGGTGTGGCCCGAGTGGTCTGAGTGACCGGATTGATCATCGCTGGCGAAGCCTTGGGGGGCCATGAAACAGATAAGTGCCAGTGAGAGTGTGAAATTGCGCATTGGATCCTCCATTGAAAAAGCGCTAGCGTGCTGGGCTATTCGCCCGGAGTAGGGATTGGGTTTGACGCATCAGGATTTGGTGTGGGTTTCGTCCACGTAAGACTGAAGCGTTTCCAGATCACGAAGACGGCGGGGATGACAAACAGGGTAAGAACTGTGGCAGTAGCCATGCCGCCTATCATTGGGGCAGCGATACGCTGCATGACTTCCGAACCTGTGGCTGTACCATACATGATCGGAATAAGTCCGGCAAAAATTGTAGCGACTGTCATCAGCTTTGGTCGCAATCGCAGAAGCGCGCCTTCGAACACCGCCTCTTCGATGTCGTTGCGGGTTAAATCTCGGCCTTCATTTTGCGCCATCTTGAGCCGTTTGTCCCACGCCAAGTTGAGGTATAGCAGCATCACGATCGCCGTTTCTACGGCCACGCCTGCAAGCGCTATGAAGCCAACCAGAACGGCGACGGACACAGCGAAGCCGAGATACCAGATCAGCCATACGCCGCCCGCCAGAGCCACCGGCAAGGCCAAAAGAATAATCACCACTTCGGTGACGCGGTTGAAAGCCAGGAACAGCATCAGCGTAATGATCAGCAGCGTCGCGGGGGCAACGACCGACAGTTTGTCTTGCACCCGTTCGATGTATTCGTACTGGCCAGACCAGGACAGCGAGTAACCAGGCGGCAACTCAACTGTGTCTGCCACAACCTGACGCGCTTCTGTCACGTAGCCGCCAAGGTCACGTCCGGCGATGTCGATAAAGACGAAACCGGTGCGCCGCGCATTTTCAGAGCGGATCATACCTGGGCCGTCTACCAGCTTGATTTCAGCTACGGCTGAGAGAGGAATATGTGCCCCAGAAGGTGTGACCATCGGCAGATCGGCCAACCTGTCTGGGCTGTCGCGCCAGTCGCGGGGATAGCGCAAATTGATTGGAAACCGCTCAAGACCCTCAACACTTTCGGCGATGGTTTGACCGCCAATGGCTGTTTGTACAACCTGCTGCACGTCAGTGATCGACAGTGCGTAACGCGCAGCTGCCATCCGGTCGATGTCGATCTCTATGTAGCGACCACCGACGGGTCGCTCGGCGTAGGCAGAAGTTGTGCCTGGAATGTCAGCCACGGCGCGTTCGACAGACACGGCAATCTCTTCAATCACGTCCAAATCAGCGCCGGACACTTTCACACCCACCGGCGTTTTGATGCCGGTGGCCAGCATATCAATGCGGTTCTTGATAGGTTGTATCCAGACATTTGTGACGCCCGGCACCTGTACGCGTTTATCCAACTCGTTGCGGATGTCCTCCATCGTAATGCCGGGGCGCCATTCTTCCTCGGGCTTTAGCTGAATGGTTGTTTCGATCATCGTCAGCGGGGCCGGATCGGTGGCCGTGTCGGCGCGGCCCAGCTTGCCGTGCACGTTCTCAACCTCGGGTACCTCGCTGATCAATCGGTTGGTCTGCTGAAGAACCTCACGTGCCTTGCCGATGGACACCCCGGGGTAAAGCGACGGCATATACAGGAAATCGCCCTCGTTCAGTGCGGGCATGAACTCGGTGCCAATTCGTTGCGCGGGGTACCACATGGAGGCCACAAGCGCGCCCGCCAGCAAGGTTGTCGCCCAGGGCCAGGCGACGGCGGCATCCAGAAATGGGCGGTACATCCATTGGCATAGAACGTTGAGCGGATTGCGGCGTTCCGCGATTATGCGGCCACGAATGAAGTAGCCCATCAGCACCGGCACCAGCGTGACCGATAGGATTGCGGCGGCCGCCATGGCATAGGTCTTGGTGAAGGCCAGTGGTTTGAAAAGGCGGCCCTCTTGGGCCTCCAATACGAACACAGGCACGAAGCTGACCGTGATGATTGCCAGCGAGAAGAACAGCGCTGGCCCGACTTCGGATGCCGCTTCGGCAACGACTTTCCACCGGTTCTGTGCGGTGATTTTTCCTTCTTCGATCTTTCGGTGCATGGCCTCGATCATCACGATGGCTGCGTCAACCATGGCCCCGATGGCGATTGCAATGCCTCCCAGTGACATGATGTTGGCGTTCACACCCTGTATTCGCATCACGACGAATGCCGCGAGTACACCCAGAGGCAGGAACAGAACGATCACCAGTGAGGATCGCAAATGTAATAGGAATGCACCGCAGACCAGAATGACCACGATGAACTCCTCGCTCAGCTTTTTCTGGAGGTTCTCAATCGCGCGCTCAATTACGCCGGAGCGGTCATAAGTGGTGACAATTTCCACGCCCGCTGGAAGAGACGCGCGTAGCTCGGTCAGCTTTTCTTCGACGGCCTTGATCGTGGAAAGTGCATTCTCGCCCCATCGCATGATGACAACGCCGCCCACGGCGTCGCCTTCGCCGTCGAACTCGCCGACGCCGCGGCGCATTTCGGGCCCAAGACGGATTTCGGCCACGTCATTCAGGGTGAGCGCCGCGCCGCGTTCATTTACCATCAAGGGGATGGAGGCGAGATCGTCCAGCCCGTCCACATAGCCGGTGGCGCGCACCATATACTCGGCTTCGGCCATCTCGATGACGCTCCCACCGGTTTCGCGGTTGGACTCCTGCACCGCCTCCAACAGCTTGGAAAGTGGAATGTCGAAAGCGCGCAGTTTGTTGGGGTCCACGACGATCTGATATTGCTTGACCATGCCGCCAATAGTGGCGACCTCGGACACTCCCTCGATGGTTTGCAGTTCAAACTTCAGGAACCAGTCTTGCATGGCGCGAAGCTGTGACAGGTCGTGCCCGCCGGTGCGGTCGATCAACGCATATTGGTAAATCCACCCCACCCCAGTGGCGTCGGGCCCCAACTCCGGATTAACACCAGCCGGTAGACTGGATTGCACCTGCGCGAGGTATTCCAGCACCCGCGAACGCGCCCAGTAAAGATCGGTTCCGTCCTCGAAGACGACATACACATAGCTGTCGCCGAAGAAGGAAAACCCACGCACGTCAATGGCCCCAGGCACGGCCAACATCGCCGTTGCAATGGGGTAGGTTACCTGATCTTCAACAACTTGCGGGGCCTGACCCGAGTAGGATGTTTTCACGATCACTTGCACGTCCGAAAGGTCGGGGATAGCGTCCACCGGCGTGGTGCGGACAGACCAGACACCTGCAGCGGCCAGCATGAAGGCAAGCACCACAACGACAAACCGGTTCTCGATGGACCAACGGATAAGCGCGGGGATCATGACGCGTCCTCCTCAATCCCGATGACCGTCAGGGAAAGATCCCCACCTTGCTCAAGCAAGAGGCCCGTTTCCTGACCAATCGGCAGGCTCTCTGGGTCCAGCGTCTCGCCGAGCGGGAAATCCATCGTCATGCCGGGCATCCCGATCTCAGTTATAGGGCCATGCGTGATGTTGGCTGTGGCGGCCTCAGCATTGATGCTATTGACGACACCCATCACCTTTATCGGTTTTGTCTTGGGGTCTACCGATGTCAGAATCATGGTCATCCCGTCAGGTCGTGCAAAGGTGAGCGACAGGTCCTCATCCAAAGGCAGCGCCGACGGATCAAGGCTCTCGTCTAAGGCAAAATCCATCATCATGCCGGGCATCCCGATTTCGGCAATCGGTCCATGCGCAATCGTGGCTTGCCGTGTGTCCGCGTTTACCGATTGTATGACGCCATCAACGACAATCGGTGGGGCGGCAGTACTGTCTTGATCCGGCACGTCTGCATCCATGGCCATCTGTTCGGCCATTGGCACATCGCCGCGAACACCGACGATGACGTAAAGGCCGTCTTCACCCTCGGCCAAATCAAATTCGATCTGCGTTTCAAGCGGGATGTCCGCCGCCTCAATACCAGCAACGTCCATGTCCATTTTCATGGAAGGCCACCCCAATGCAGGGATCGGATCATGGCTGATCGTCAACTTGCCGTCAGGCGTCACCGCATGCACCATGCCCGTGCCCGTGGCGTCAACGCCGTCATCGCTGCCAATCGCACTGATCGCCAGCAGGTTATCCGCTCCGCGAAACACCTCGAATTCGACGGCTTGCCCTTCGGACAAATCGTCAAGAAAGACATCCGACCGGATGGTAAATTCCGTTGTCAGGGCTGGCCAGTCCAAGGCCGCAATCTCGTCATGCTTGATAACCGCACTGCGCGCGCTTGGGTCCAGTGACACCAATGTGCCCTTTGCCCCAACTGCGTCGGCTTCGATAGGTGCAAAGCGCAGCATTCCCGCGTTTAACGCACTTTCACTGTCGATGAGGAACTGGGCGGAAGCGACCACTTCGTCACCAGGGCTTAGGCCCTGGGCAATCTCAGTCCTGCCACCTTCGCCAAAACCGTTGCGCAACCCGGTTGTCACAAGCCGGGGTCGAAACGTGCCGTCGTCGGTCTTCAGAATGATGCGTTCTGCGCGCCCGGTTCGAATGACGGCTTCCGAAGGCACCGTGACCGCTTCTCGCGTTTGGCTGGGAACAAGCGTGACACTGGCAAACATGTTCGGTTTTAGACTGCCCTCGGCGTTGTCAAAGCGCAAGCGCACCCGAAGTGTTCGTGTCGTCGGATCAAGCTCTGGGAAGATGTAGTCGATGTCACCCGTCAACATCTTGTCCGGCAGATGATCGAAACTTGCCTTTGCCTGCATGTCCGGTGTCAGTAGCGCCAGATCACGCTCAAAAACGTCCACTATGATCCAGACAGTCGAAAGATCGCCAAGGGACATCGCACGGGTGTTTGGTTCAAGATACATTCCATCTGCCGCATTCAAACCTAAGACAACACCGTTTTGAGGTGCGTAGTATCTGATGCGCTTGGCCGGGGCGTCTGCCTTTGCCATTTCGTCGATCTGGCGTTCGCTGACGCCAAAGTTCATAAGCTTCGTGCGGGCAATGCGTTCCTCATCGGCATCCCTGCGGCGCACGGCGCGTTGAAGCTCGGAACTCGCAATCGTGATTTCAGGTGCGTAGAGTTCAAAGAGCAACTCGTCTTCGGCGACAGGATCACCCTCTGCGCGGACTTCAAGCCGCTCAATCCAGCCTTCGACACGCGTGTGGATGTGGCTTGTTTCATGCTCGTCATAGGCCACGAAACCAACCGTCTCAATCCGTCGCGCCACATCTTCCATGCGGGCAACTGCCGTGCGTACGCCAATGGCGTTCACCTCCGCCGACGACAATATGACGTTTCCAGAGTCCCCGTTTGGCTCGTCCCCCTCGTAGACCGGAACGAGGTCCATCCCCATGGGAGATTTGCCAGGTCCATCCTTGCGGAAATTTGGGTCCATAGGCGCAACCCAATAAAGGATTTGAGACCCCGTATCGACTGCGTTCATGGCAGCTTTTGAGCGCTGCTGTTCAAGCAAAACACCACCACCGATACCGGCGGTCAACGCCAGGATTGTGAGGGCTATATGACGTCCACGCATAGCATGTTCCTGATTTGAAACCAGGCACGGTTACAGCCGTGCCAAAAGAACTGCCGCACCAAGATGCGTCAGCAACTGATCAAATCAGATGTGTCTTGGAGGTTTGTCTGCGCGATCTTTTTCCGCGTCCGAGTGCTGATCGGCAGAGAAGATGGCGAAGATCGCGGTACTTTCATCGACGAGGGATAACCGGAACTGCACTTCAGTACCGCCTGTGTGACAGCAAGCAGCCATCGTGCACTCAGCATGACCCTCGTGATTTTCTGACAATTCCATTGAAACGTGGTGATGATGTTCCATATGGGCGTGCCTGTCGAGATCGCCAAGATCAATCAGCGCAAGTTCCATCTGAACGGAATGCTCATCGTGAGACGCTTTTGCGTGCGCAGCTTCCATACCAAGTCCGCCCAGAGCTACCGCCAGAGCAAACAGTGCAAAGCAAAGAATCTTGGTGATCCGTTCGATTTCGACCATGACGCTCATATAACCGCGTTTGCACTTCAGTAAAAGGTCGAAACGCTGAACGACAAAGTCACGCCATGCCGTCGGACTAAGAAGGACAGTGCTTTGGAAGGGTTGACATTACCCTTGCTGGAACCCTTAGCCTCAGTACACAAGGTTCATTGCCAAGCGCAAAATTCGCTCATTTTCTTGCAAAAAAGAGGACAGTTACCGTGAAAAATCTGACTTTGGCAGCCTGTATTGTTTTGTCTTCCGCAGCAGCAAATGCGCATTCGAAGATGAATGCCACGACCCCTGAGGATGGCATGATCCTAGAAAGCCCGCCCACGGAAATCGCACTCAACTTCTCAGACAAATTGAGGTTGACCAAAGTCGAAGCCAGCCATTCCAGCGGGGATACACAATCGATCGATTTGAGTGATCACAACGCATTTGTGAACGCATTTAAACTCCCGATCGAACCAATGGGCACAGGTATTTATGAGATTGAATGGCGAGGTCTAGGGGTTGATGGGCATGCCATGCAGGGGGAATTCTCCTTCGAGGTCGAATAAAACGTGCCGGACGTCTTTGAACTGTCGGCAATTCTTGCCAAATCACTCTTGTATTTTGGTGTATTTACCGCAGCGGGTCTTGTGACGGTTCGCTTTGTGTTTGCGCCTCTGGTTCACGAAATCCTCACAGCTATACAACGCTTTGCCTTTTTTTGCTCAGCGCTCGGTTTAGTCGCGGCACTAACTGGTTTTGCGCTGCGCGGAGCCGCATTAACCGGCGATGCAAGTGGCATTACTGACCCAACCATCCTTGGCATGATGTGGCAAACGCCGGTGGGATCGGCGCTTTCGTTTCGAATCGCCGGTCTTGGATTGATGATGCTGGGGTTACTTCTTGGCGGTTTCGCATGGGTGTTGGCTTTGGTTGGGGCAGTCGGAGCTCTTTGGTCGTTCTCAGCAATTGGTCATGTTGCGGACGATGCTTTGATTTGGACCAAGGTGGTTTTATTCGTTCACCTAGCCGTGGTGTCGTTTTGGATCGGAATACTCTTTCCGCTGGGTAAGTTGGCTGACCAAGCCCAAACCCTTGTGGCCGCCAGAGAATTAGGGCATCGATTTGGACAGATCGCGTCGGCGATCATTCCCCTTCTCTTGCTTGCCGGTGTTTTGCTTAGCTGGAAGCTAGTCGGGTCTTGGAATGCGCTTTTTGCAACAAGCTACGGGGTAAATCTTCTAGCCAAATTGGCAATCGTCGCAGGTCTTCTTCTGCTTGGCGCACTCAATAAATTTCGGATTGTGCCCAGACTTGTTGCTGGCGACCCTAAGGCAGGCAAATCCTTGGCGAAGGCCTTGAAAATAGAATGGTTGGCCTTTGTTTTAGTATTGGTTGTGACATCCGCGCTGACCACGTTATTCGCAATTCCTATGAAGTGACGTCTTTTAATTGTCTTTGACCTTCAAAAAACCCTCAGAAACAGCTCGTAGGTAGGTTTATGGGTGCGGATCGGGATGAAATAGCCAACTTGAAGCGGAACCGAGAGAGATTTTGGAGGCGCAACCCAAAGACTGCTTTGGGCTTGACTGACCTTTCGCGGCAAATTGGCCAATGGCGGCTTTGGCGTTGATCGATTGTGCGAGCGATCCACGATAATCAATCGATCGAGTTTCCTGCGAGACTTGCTCAGTTTCGCCAGACAAAACCGAGACAATTATCTTGTTTTTAAGCGGTCTTTTGGCACAACTTATTGATTTAATGGTCGGAGTGAGAGGATTCGAACCTCCGGCCCCTGCCTCCCGAAGACAGTGCTCTACCAGGCTGAGCTACACTCCGACTACGAAACAGGCGCTTACAGAAGCACTCGGCTATTTGCAAGTCGGGAGCGGACCAGCGTCTGATTTGGGTAGAGAGGGTCGCCGCAGCACGATGGCCGCGGCTATACTCTGAGCCTCCCGCTTTAAGTCCGGCGTCCAAACACAAAGTTTTTCAGGGCGATCAACGGCAAGAACAGGACGAACCAGAATTTCTTGAGCAACAGGATGGCGGCAGCTGCAAACCCTGTTTTGGTCAACGTTTTACCTGCAATCAGGCCGCCGATGCCGACCGCTGCAAGCGTATCCGTAGAGGGATTGAAGTCGGCATATTGGTTGCCCGGCGTGAAGGACGGCATTTCAAGGACAGCCGGAACAGCTGCTTTGATCTCGGGAAGTTCATCCATTGATGCGATGAAGTTCAGAACCAAGACACCCTCACGCCCAAGCAGGCGAATGTTGTAATTGAGTGCGTTGTAGTCATCTCCCTCGAAGGCGAGCTCTTTCGCCCAATAGAGCTTGTTCTCGTTGGCTTCGTAATGCGGTGGCTCTGCCCACCCGACAAGATCCACTGTTGGGTAACCATTTTCACGGCGCCATTTGTTCTCATCGCGCGTGTCGCGCTGCATATCCCGCAGCAATGTGCCGTAGTCAATCTCGGACGCATCCTTGTCAGAGACATGGCCGATATCTTCATAGATGATCTCGACACCCCAGTTCTCGGCGAAGAATTCGTCTTTGGGAAAGATCATTCCCATCACGTTATCGGCCGGGGGATTACCCCAGATGGTGTGCAAAACAGTGTCGGCATCCTCGGCGTCAATGAAGTAAAAGCCTTCTGGAACATCCAAAACGACCAATGACAGGTCTTGCGCACCCTGCCTAAGCTCGATCGTATCCAAGACGTCGCGCCATTCCTGCGGAATCTCAGCGTATACCTCTGGATATGCGTCCTCTACAGAGACCGCGAATGCAGGCGATGACAGCAGTCCCGCTAACAGGACACTGGAAAAAAAGTGTTTGAAATTCATTGTCTCTATCCCTCTAAAGTCACGCAACTCTAGAGGGAAAAAAAGACCAAAATATGGAAGTTTTCAGAGAGAAGCGTCAAGCGCCCCCAGGATTGCATCCCCCATTTCGGTGGTCGAGACAGGACTCACGCCTTCCTCTCCAAGAAGGTCCGCGGTGCGCACCCCATCGGCAAGAACCGCGTTTACAGCCCCTTCCAAACGCGCCGCCTCTTCGCCTGCGTCAAATGAGTAGCGCAGCGCCATGGCAAAGCTCAGGATGCAGGCAATCGGATTGGCCTTTCCCTGCCCCGTGATATCGGGTGCTGACCCGTGAACCGGTTCATAAAGCGCTTTGGGCCGACCATTTGCCATTGGTGCCCCAAGCGACGCCGATGGCAGCATCCCGAGCGAGCCGGTCAGCATCGCCGCACAATCCGAAAGAATATCTCCGAAAAGATTGTCCGTGAGGATGACATCAAACTGTTTTGGCGCGCGCACAAGCTGCATGGCGCCATTGTCCGCGTACATATGGCTCAACTCAACCTCTGGATAGTCCTTCGATACGCGCGTCGTGACTTCGCGCCAAAGGATCCCCGACTCCATCACATTGGCCTTCTCCATCGAGCAGACCTTTTTGTTGCGCCGCATGGCCAATTCAAAAGCAGATCGCGCCACGCGTTCAATTTCTGATTCTGTGTAGCGCTGCGTGTTGATCCCAACGCGTTCATTGCCCTCTTCGAAGATTCCGCGCGGCTCGCCAAAGTACACGCCCGAGGTCAGTTCGCGCACGATCATGATATCAAGCCCGGCAACCACGTCTTTCTTCAAGCTGGAAAAATCCGCCAACGCATCAAAGCATTGTGCCGGGCGCAAGTTGGCGTAAAGGTCCATCTCTTTTCGCAGCCGCAACAATCCGCGCTCTGGCTTCACCGAAAAGTCCAGATCATCGTATTTGGGGCCGCCAACCGCGCCGAGAAGCACAGCGTCGACCTCTTGCGCTCTTTGCATCGTGTCGTCGTGCAAAGGTTTACCATGGGCGTCGTACGCAGCGCCTCCGACAAGGTCTTCGCTCACATCAAATTTGAGCCCACGCTTTTCACCAAACCAGCCTATCACCTTGCGGACTTCGACCATAACTTCCGGTCCGATCCCGTCACCGGGCAAAATAAGAAGCGAAGGGGTGCTCATTCGGTGTCCTTTCAAGAAACGGCCTTTCGAACTTCGCCTATAGCGAAGTACCAGAAGGGTCAAGAAAGGCACTGCCGATACATGCCCACTCTGCGCAGCTAGGGAATCATCAGATCAACCCAGACCAGGCGATGGCGACTGGCCGTTTCGACAAGTTGGCGGTGCCTGTCATCATCAGGCGGCCAAAAAATCCCAGATTCCGCAACCAAGAACCTTTGGCTGGGTAAGATGTAGCTTACGCGCCGAGGACCGGGGCCGGGGTGCGGCCAGACGACAGTGTGGAGTGCCGGATCACCACGGGTGCCAATTGTTATTGTAGGCGTATTTAGGCGCTTTGGCATCGGGTCTTGCAGCCTTGAGTCACTTAGCAGCGCGATCAATGCGTCTTTGCGACCTTCGCCATCCGTCACGTCCAGATTTGCATTGCCTATGATGACAAACTGCTCAGAGACCGGTCCGAACAAGCCATCCAGAACCGGCTGCCAGATGGCAATTTCGTCATGGTTTCGCCAGCCATTCCTGTCGTCAGGCCCATCAAACACGGGGGGGCCTGCGTGAAACGCCAAGATCTCGACCAAGCCATGAGGGGTTTCAATAGCGACAATCCAATGGCTTGTTGCAGACAGTCGCTGGGTGTTCCTTCCAACCACCGGCGGCAGCTTTGGCAGGTTTGAGTTCGGACTGTCTTTCCACAACACATGACTCAGATCCCGGGCACCCTTTTCGTCAATTGGATATCGCGACAGGAGCGCCATTCCGCCCTGCCCTTCAAATGCACCAAAGCTTTGCGCGTCATGCGGCAAAGCAATTCGACCGTCACCGTTGACGTCCAGCGCCACTGCGACGCCGGTGTTTGGCGCGCGCGCAAAGAGATACTCGAAGTCATGACCAAAGGACGAAATTTGATCTCGTAACGCCTTCAGGGCGAAAAGATCATGATCATAGTCGACATTCTGCAGCACAAGAACATCAGGCCTGGTCAGGGACACGATCTTGGCCACCGCCTCAACTTGTTTGTCGTTCTGAGAAAGCACATCCCTAAGGAGGAGGCCGGGACCGTCGCGATCTAGTTCCGTGTTGAAAGTCGCTACGCGCAATTTGTCCTGGGCAAAAGACGCAGAATGGGCGAAAAGTCCGGCTACGAATGCGACCGCAATCAGGCCTCTTGTAAGCCTTCGGCCTGTGCCTTTGCATAAACGCGACGACGCTTCTCTTCGATTAACTCCGCAACCCGAAAGAGCGCGATGCCCCGAACCAGAATGCTTGCGGGAAGTAAGGCCCATAGAGTGGTGATCCAAATAAGCGTCTGAGGGCTCTCAACGGACAAAGATCCAAAAAGCAGCGCAATCGTTTTGATAAGTGCTGGAAAGAAAAATGGGAGCAAAGCCCCTAACATAATATTAAGAGAACCGTCTCGCCTTAACCTTTCTACGATGTCTCCGCCCCTGGTTGGATCGAATAGTGGTAAATTGACCCAGACGTTGAACGCGCCGTTTCGCATCGGCCATCCGAATACGCGGACCATGACGACGAACGACAGGACCATCACCAACGAGGCGGAATAAGCCACGCCCGCGAAGGTTCGTACCGATCCGATGATTTGCGGATCAGCTTCGGTGGGCAGAAGCAAGATCAGAAGCCGAACGGGTGAAAATGGGAAATCCACCCAATTGCCGATGACTTGGCCGAAATAGGTCAGGATCAAAGTCAGGGCGCTGGGCTCTACCTGTCCACGCGCGATGAAAGACAGCCACACCACAACGATCGACAGAACGAAAAACTTCATACGGTTGTAGGGCGCCGCAAACCGGAATTCGACGATGCTGGGATAACGGCCGAAGTATTCGATAAAGGTCAACAAAGAGAAAAGAAGCGCAACAACGACGACAATCTGCGCCGTATCAGGATCAACTGTAGGCAAAATAAGAGCGGGCGCTAGCATCAGAAGCACCACAAGCACAGCTCGGGACAGAGCGCTGATAAACTTTGAAACCACTACTAATTCCCTTTTGACTGGACCGGCGCGTTTTTTGGCTGCGCCTTGTTTCCAATGCTGGGACCACCAATTATGGCGGCTTGCCTCAATATTGCCCAATTTCTGCCTTTTTTCGCTTCCTTGCTCAAGACTGGCACTGAATAGACTTAGGATTTCCGGCAAATTGATGGTCCTTGTGGTGCTGGATTGCATCAATTTCGGAACGGAAGTTTGGCGGTCTTGTAGTTTGCTACCAGATGTAGCGTTTCGCAAACTAACAGACACAAAAAAGGCGCAAAAAGTGGTCGATGAACCCCCTCTTGCGCCTCATATGTCGGTTGGACGATAACGGTTTTAGGCAGTTTCTCGCCCGAAAGCTTCTCAGACCCAGGGCCGTTCGGCCGCTGCGCTCTTTTCAAAACTGTCAATCGCGCCCGCCTTCTCCATGGTGAGACCGATGTCGTCCAACCCCTGAAGCAGGCAATGTTTCTTGAAAGAGTCGACCTCAAACGATAACGTTTCCCCGTCCGAAGTTGTGACCGTTTGCGCTTCTAGTTCGACCGTCATTCGCGCATTAGAACCCTTTTCAGCGTCCTTCATAAGAACATCCACCTGCTCTTGGGGCAGAGTGATCGGCAAGATGCCATTCTTGAAGCAGTTATTGTAAAAAATATCGGCAAAGCTGGGCGCGATCACGCAACGGATGCCAAAATCCTTGATTGCCCAGGGCGCATGCTCTCGGCTGGATCCGCAGCCAAAATTCTCTCCGGCCACAAGGATCTCAGCTTCGCGATACTGGGTCTGATTAAGGACAAAATCCGCGATTTCGTTGCCTTGCCGATCATAGCGCATCTCGTCAAAGAGATTGACGCCCAGACCGGAGCGCTTGATCGTCTTCAGAAACTGCTTTGGAATGATCATGTCGGTGTCGACATTTACCAGAGGCATTGGTGCCGCGATCCCGGTGAGTTTGTCAAACTTATCCATCAGTTCATCTCCCGAATGTCGGTGAGCCGTCCTGTGACAGCAGCGGCGGCGGCCATCGCCGGTGACATAAGATGCGTGCGCCCCTTGTAGCCTTGCCGGCCTTCAAAGTTGCGGTTGGACGTCGAGGCACAGCGCTCGCCTTCGCTCAACTGATCGGGGTTCATGGCGAGACACATGGAGCAGCCCGCGAGCCGCCATTCAAATCCCGCCTCTTTGAAGATGTCCGCCAAACCTTCTTCTTCGGCTTGTGCACGAACAAGGCCCGAACCGGGCACGACCATGGCGCGTTTGACTTTGACCTTTTTTCCTTTGAGCACTTCCGCCGCGGCGCGCAGATCTTCGATCCGGCCATTGGTGCAGGATCCAATGAAGACCGTGTCGATCTCAATCTCGCGAAGCGGCGTGCCCGGTGTCAGGCCCATATAGTCGAGCGAGCGCTGAGCCGCACCGATCTTGCCGCCTTCAAAATCATCTGCGGAAGGCACATTGGCGGTGATCGGCAAGACATCTTCGGGTGATGTGCCCCATGTCACCACTGGTGCGATGTCTTCGCCCTTGATGGTGACGACCTTGTCCCAATGGGCGTCATCGTCGGAGTAGAGCGTTTTCCACCAGGCCAGCGCGGCCTCCCACTTCGCGCCCTTTGGCGCATGCGGACGACCTTGAACATACTCGAAAGTCTTTTCATCAGGAGCGATAAGCCCGGCACGTGCGCCGCCTTCAATCGCCATGTTGCAGACGGTCATGCGCCCTTCCATCGACAGATCGCGAATGGCTTCGCCGCAATACTCGATGACATAACCGGTGCCGCCTGCAGTGCCCGTATGCCCGATGACAGACAAGGTGATGTCTTTCGCGGTGACACCGGGGCGCAGCCTGCCCGTGATTTCGACCTTCATGTTCTTTGATTTCTTTTGGATCAGCGTCTGTGTCGCCAGAACATGCTCGACCTCGGACGTGCCGATGCCGTGGGCCAGTGCGCCAAAGGCTCCATGTGTGGCCGTATGGCTGTCGCCGCAAACGACGGTCATACCCGGAAGGGTCCAACCCTGTTCGGGGCCCACGATATGCACGATGCCCTGACGGACATCCGACACGGGATAGTAGTGGATACCAAAATCCTTGGCGTTCTTGTCAAGCGCGGCAACCTGGATCGCGCTGTCCTCGGTCATATTCTTGGGGTCTTCGCGGCCTGCCGTTGTCGGCACGTTGTGGTCCGGGACAGCAATGGTCTTTTCCGGGGCGCGCACTTTGCGGCCAGCCATGCGCAACCCTTCGAAGGCTTGCGGGCTTGTCACCTCGTGCACGAGGTGGCGATCAATATAGAGCAGGCAGGTGCCATCATCGGCTTCATGTGCGACGTGAGCATCCCAGATTTTATCATAGAGCGTTTTGGGGGACATCGGTCCTCTCCCATTCAAAGATGAAACAATAGATGAACGGTCAGGCTAGGCCGATAGACGGGCCAGCACGGTCATTGTCGCGCCGTAGAACCGCCAGGGCAGGCGCGCACGATCATCCATGTCAAAAATCCGTGTCATGCAGATGATCTACGGCCTCGAGTAAGAGACTTCAAGGATTCTCATCCGTGTCCATCACCAGGCTGGCTCTGGGGAAACCAGAGCGAGAAACCAACGACCAGCTCAGTACGCTTTGCAATCGTCAATCAGGGGCGAGCATATATCCTTCGCCACGCACGGTTTGCAGGTAGCGCGGTTGTTTGGGGTCTGCTTCGATCTTCCGCCTCAGTCGCGTTATCTGCACATCGACGGCGCGTTCCTGCGCCTGACCTTTGTCCCGCCCCAAATCCTCAACCAGCTTCGTTCGGCTGACGGGTTCCCGGAGATTCTCCGCAAAGATCCGCATCAGCTGAATTTCGGTCGCCGTAAGACGGACCAGCTCTTCACCGCGCATGAGTTCGGAGCGTTCGATATCAAAGCGAACCGAGCCCATACTTAGAACTTTCGGCGTCACATGCTCGGGTTCTGGTTCAGGCATGCGTCGCAGAATTGCGTTGATCCTCAGAAGCAATTCCTTGGGCTCGAACGGCTTTGGAAGGTAATCGTCCGCCCCTGCTTCGAGACCCTTTATGCGGTCCATCGTCTCGCCTTTAGCCGTCAAGAGCAGGATCGGTGTTGTGATGGTTTCACGCAAAGATCTGGTAAAGGCGACCCCATCTTGCCCGGGCATCATGACATCCATGACAACAAGGTCGAACTCCAGACCAGACAGCACGCGACGCGCATGTTCCGCATCGCGCGCAACGGAAACCAGAAAACCATGACGGTTAAGGAACTTGCGAAGAAGATCGCGAATACGTTCATCATCATCGACGATCAACAGATGTGGGGCGGGATCACTCACGTGTCTGTCTCCTTCATGGCGTTGTACCGGCGCCTAAGTTCCGGGTCCATCATCGCTTCCAGCACCTGACGGAAACCCGCGACAGCACTTGGCCCCGCCGTTCGATAAGCCGCACGCATCCGTGCACGCTGTGCATCTGACAGGCGTTGTTCAAGAGCTTCGCCATCCGCTGTCAGGGTCAGGTGTCGTTCACGCTTGTCTGCAACACCTTTTTCACTTTTGACCAGCCCGTCCTCAATCAGCGTTCGCAAGACCCTGTTCAGAGACTGTTTCGTCACGCCAAGAATGTTGAGCAAATTACTGACGGTCGTTCCCGGCCTGCGCGCAATAAAATGAATGGCCCTGTGATGGGCGCGGCCATATGTGAGCTCGGTCAGAATAAGGTCCGGATCTGCGGTAAACCCGCGATAGGCGAAAAACATCGCCTCAATACCTTGCCGCAACTGCTCGTCGGTCAAGAACAGCAAGCTTTCGCCGCTTCGTGTCTCTGTCATCGGGTGTTCCGACTTCATACCTTCCCTGTTCCCAAAGCAAGATACGTCAGCCTTGTTGACATTCCAAGGTCTAACTGGTAGCGATTCTCAGTTTCTGCGCAATAAAATGTCCGAAGCGGACATAATAAGCGCAATAAATGAAAAATATGGTGCCCTTGGAGATGAGATATGGCAGCTTATGACGATCGTGACGGCAAGATCTGGATGGACGGTAAACTGGTCGAATGGCGGGATGCGAATGTTCACATTTTGACTCATGGCTTACATTATGCCAGCTCTGTCTTCGAAGGCGAGCGCGCTTATAACGGCAAGATCTTCGAAAGCCGTAAGCATTCAGAACGCCTGCATTTCTCGGCAGGACAACTTGACTTTGAAATCCCGTTCACGGTCGACGAAATTGAGGCTGCGAAGCTAGAAGTGCTGCAGGCCAACGGGTTCACCGACGCCTATGTTCGCGCAGTCGCATGGCGGGCCTCGGGGGAGGACATGGGTGTTGCGGCGGCACGCAACCCTGTTCGTTTGGCCATCGCGGCGTGGGAGTGGGGCGCGTATTATGGCGACGCCAAAATGAAGGGCGCCAAGCTTGATATCTCAAAGTGGAAACGACCCAGCCCGGAAACCATCCCAAGCCATGCCAAAGCCGCAGGTCTTTACATGATATGCACTCTGAGTAAGCACGCAGCGGAAGCGAAGGGGTGCTCTGATGCGATGATGTTCGATTATCGCGGCTATGTGGCCGAGGCGACAGGCGCAAACATCTTCTTCGTTAAGGATGGCGAGGTGCATACGCCTGACCCCGATTGCTTCCTCAATGGCATCACGCGCCAGACCGTCATCGGCATGCTGCGCGACCGGCAGGTGAAAGTACATGAGCGCCACATCATGCCGGAAGAGCTGGAAAGCTTTGAGCAGTGCTGGCTCACCGGAACCGCCGCAGAGGTGACACCTGTCGGACAGATCGGCGATTACAATTTCGAAGTCGGCGCGCTCACTCGCGATATTGCGGAAGGGTATGAGACGCTGGTACGCCAGTGAGTTTTCCACATTTAAACACTTTGTTTTCCACAAATCGGCGGACTTATCCACGACATCAATAAAACCTGTTTCACGCGTGTTGACTCTAAGATTCGATTCGTGATTCAAGGAAAATGCTAGGACGGAACCAACTATTTGGAACGTCTAGAGGGGTACAGAGCAATCTGTCCCCTCTTTTTATTTCAATCAGTTCAGCGGCTTGAGCCTGTCAATAGCACATTTTGACGTAACTACCACATATCGTAGTTGACGTAAGGGCATGTCACATCATAGGCCTGAATATGCCCGGTTTCGTCCTAGCAGAGTTATCGGGCAACAACTCAAACTATTGGAGCCTGATATGAGACATCAGATAGATTGCATTGAAAAAAACGACCGCTTCGATCCGACCGAAGCAATAGAACGCGTCGGTGGCCAGAACAGAGATGGCACCCGGTGGAGCCTTTCTCAGAAGGAAGCGATTGCCGGGATCAAATCCGGCAAATGGAGCTTCTTCGTTGAGACGGCTGGACGCAGTGTGAATGTGATTGTCGCCGAAAGCCGGTTTGGCAATGACTACATCAAGACCGAGGCCGATGACTACGATCCGAACAACTTACTTAGTCTCCAAGACTGCAAGTGGGCGGCGTAGGCATCAAACTCTCCTAGTCGAAGGCGTTCAGAATGAGGGCGGTCAAAAAACCGCCCTTCCTCTCACCCTGGGCTCAAGCCCCGCAACCGCTCGGATCTCCGCCTCAGAAGCTCAACCGTTGCCAATAGCAGGATCGAGACCGTCACCAGAATGGTGGCCGCTGCAAGAATGGTCGGGCTGATCTGCTCGCGCAGGCCGGTAAACATTTGCCACGGCAAAGTCTGTTGCTGCGCCGAGCCGACGAAAAGCACCACGACGACTTCATCGAAGGACGTGATAAAGGCGAACAGACCACCGGAAATCACGCCGGGCAGGATAAGAGGCATCTGGACGCGGAAGAATGTTGTGATCGGGTCGGCTCCCATATTCGCAGCCGCCCTTGTCAACGACCGGTCAAAGCCCACAAGCGTCGCGGTCACGGTGATGATCACAAAAGGCACACCCAAAGCTGCATGGGCCAAAATAACCTTCACGTAACCGACGAAATTCTGACTGAGCCCCAGATTGGCTTCCAACCAGTTGCCCAAAGGCGCGTAGAAAAAGAACATTCCGGTGGCCGAAATGATCAAGGGAACAATCATCGGAGAGATCAGCACGGCCATGATCGCCTGTCTTCCTGGCACATGCGACTGCGACAAGCCTATCGCGGCCAAAGTGCCGAGGCTTACGGAAATAAACGTCGCAAAGGGAGCGATGATCAGTGAGTTCTTGAGCGGCGTCATCCACTCTTCGGTGCCCAGGAAATTCCGGTAATGCTTGAGCGAATATCCCTCGGCCTGAAAGTTGAGCATCTCTGGCGTGAAGGTAAAGAAATCCTCGGCATTGAAGCTTAGCCACATGACCGGCAGCAACGGTGCAATCAGAAAGAAGAACACCAGCCCGCAGATGAACAAGAAACTGTTGTACCAAAGGGTCTGACCAGCCGAGTAGTAGATCGGCACATTCTTCCGGTAATCACCGGAATCCAACCAATAGGCAAACCAGCTCATCACCGCCCCGATAATCACGCCTGACAAGGCCGCGCCAAGCCCTCCTGCCAGAAGTCCTGCAAGAGCCAGCACCGCGATAATGCCCCAACGGGTCGCTGTCCTTTTGTGCGACATGGCATGAGCGAGATATGCAATGACGACACCAACCGCAGCACCGCCGAGCGCGCCGATCCAGGGTTGGCCATACACATTGCCCGCGACAAAGCCAAAAATGGCACCAAGAACCGCAGTCAAAGGCAGAGTGAACCCCGGCAGGGGCGGGCGAGGAACAGTTATCGTCAGATCAGACATGCCTCATCCTCCAAGCTTCACGTTGTCAATGCCGACGATCTGGTCGTAGAGCCAGTAAAGCGCCAGCACCACCAGCAGCAAGATCGTACCCAGCGCGGCGGCAAGGCCCCAGTTGAGCGAACTAGAGATATGGTATGCGATCCGGTTGGAGATGAAGACGCCATCGGTGCCGCCGACAATCTCGGGCGTGATGTAGTAGCCGATAGCAAGGATGAAGACGAGGATCGAACCCGCCCCAATCCCGGGCACAGATTGTGGAAAGTAGACTCGCCAAAATGCTGTCCAATTGGTTGCGCCCAGCGACTTGGCCGCCCGCAGATAGGAAGGCGGAATGGTTTTCATCACGGAGTACAGCGGCAGAATCATGAATGGCAGAAGAATATGGGTCATCGCGATGATTGTGCCTGTCGCATTGTTCATCAGCACAAGTCGACCGTCATCCGCAACAAAACCAAGCCAGACAAGGATTTCATTGATCACGCCTTGCTGCTGGAGCAGCACCTTCCAAGCACTTGTCCGCACAAGAAGCGATGTCCAAAATGGCAACAACACAAGGATCATCAGGACATTTGCCGTTCGCAACGGCAGGTTCGCCAAAATCCACGCCACGGGATAACCCAGCAAAATGCAGGCTCCGGTGATGATAAGAGACATGTAAAGCGTACGAATGAAAAGCTTGATGTAGATTTGTTGAGTTTCCGGACGGGCCTCAACGCCATCAATCGTTTTCTGCAAATCGACGGAATTCAGGAAATAGCCTGTCGTGTAGTCAGGGCTGTAAAGCGACATTGTGCGCCAGCCTTCGACATCAAGCCAGTCTTCGTCAGATTCCGCAAACATCTCTTGGAAACTTGCTTGAGGAAGCTGGTCCCGCGATGCAACTGCAGCCTTCAAGATATCGGCGCCAGGGCCAGAGTAGGATCCGATTTCCGCCACAACCTCAGGAGACCTCAGATCGACCCCAAGGCCGGCGTAAACCGCCTCCCAAGGCCGTTCCTCAGCCACAACGTCTTCCTTCTCGATGGCAGTCCAGATCGCAAAGTCCGTGTAGGCCGCGCTGGTCGCAGGCAACAAAGACACCATCTCGGCAGACGGTAAAAATCCGACATCACCCCGCATACTTTCGCCCAGCATCGCAGCATAAAGCGCACGGCGGTCATCCAAGAAACTTTCGCCGCCCTCACCGGACAAAAGCTCAAACCAGAACTCCGATGTCTTGAAGGCCGGGTCAATTCCGACAAACACGTCTTCGAATTCTTCGCCGATGTCATCGAGATCACGGCCTGTGCCCCGGAACATCGAGGAAAGTCCCGGCTGTTCATAGTTTAAGCGGTTGCCGACCTGCGTATGACGCTTTGCTTCAGCCGCTTTGAACATATCAAAGTAAAGCGCCTCAAACACGGCCTCACTGGGAGGCTCGCCGGCATCAGGGTTCCAGTCCTGAAGGGCTTCAACGGTCTGGGGGAGAGTGTGTGCTACGATCTGGTTTTCAACCGACCGAAAGAGCATTGACACGATCGGAACGATGAACGTGACCAACACAAAAACCAGAAGAGGAGAGATCAGGAGCAACGCGCGAAGTTTCTGGCGTCGCAAGGTGCGCGCAAGACTGCGCTTGAGTGGCGATCCATCCGCGGCCAGAACCGGCCCGGTTTGCGTTGCGTCGCTCATTTATGTCCCATCGCTCTCTTGGTGACGGGACGGGCCCAAAAGCCCATCCCAATTCTTAGATCATCACGCCAGGCTTATTGCGCCAGCCACGCCTGGAATTTGGCGTCGATGTCGTCGCGATAGTCCGCCCAGAACTCGTAGTTATAGAGGAACGTGTTCGCGGCGTTGTTCGGATCGGTCGGCATATGCGGGGCCATGTCGATGCCCAGCTCTGCATGCTGACCAACCAGAGGTGCAGACGACGCACGTGCCGGGCCGTACGAGATGTACTTGGCCTGGTCCGCAAGACGCTGCGTGTCGGTTGCAAATTTTACGAAGTCCATTGCGCGATGCAGACGATCTTCGGGCAGGTTCGCCGGGATGATCCATCCGTCCAGGTCAAACACCTGAGCGTCCCACATCATGCCGATGGGCTGCTTTTGCTCTTCGATCGCGGCAAAAAGACGTCCATTATAGGTGGAACCCATAAAGACCTCACCGTCGGCCAGAAGCTGCGGTGTGTCGGCACCAGCTGACCACCAGATTACGTCATCCTTGATCGTTGCCAGCTTATCGAGCGCCTGTTGTTGGCCCTCTTCTGTAGCCAGAACGTCGTAGACGTCTTCCTTGGCAACACCGTCACAAAGCAAGGCCCACTCAACGTTGTTGATCGGACGCTTTTCCAGCGAACGCTTGCCCGGATACTTCTCCAAGTCGAAGACGTCACAGATCTGGCTTGGAGGATCCACACCCTCTGCAACCATGTCTGTGCGATAACCGAACGTGGTCGAGTAAACGATCTGCGGGATAAAGCAGTCGCCAACCAGAAGCTCACCAAAGTCCTCTTCCGCCGAAGTGCCGTCAGGCGCGGCAGCGAGATCTTTCTCAGGATCGATTTCAATCGCGAGACCTTCGTCACAAAGACGCAGCGCATCAGCTGCAACAACGTCCACCACATCCCAGGTTACGCTGCCCGCTTCGTCCATCGCACGAAGTTTGGCGACAGCCTCGGCTGAGCTTTCGTCCCAAACAACCTCGAGACCATCATGCATTTCTTTGTAGGGGATCGTATACGCGTTTTGCTGGCTTTTCTGATATGCGCCGCCCCACGATACCACTGTCATGGAGTCGGCCATCTTGGCATGGCCATCGGCGAAAGCCGAACCAGCCGCGACCACCAGTGCGGTCGATGCCATAAGTGTTGTCGTCAGTTTCATTTCATACTCCCAAGTATATTCCCGCTTTTACATTTGTGAGCCCTGGTTCGCGGGACTCAATCCCAAGGCCTCAGCTTATTCGAACCAGGTGAAAATGCCCGGCCCGAATTCTTCAAATCTTACTTCGCATCCAGTGCCCGGCAATCCTCTGGCAGCCAGCCTATCTCAATTGTCTCGCCGGGTTTGAGACGCACTTGATCCGGCGCATTTCTTGATTTGATGACGAAGTTATCATTTCCTGCCACACGAAGACGCGTCCGAAAGATATCTCCCATGTAGATAAATTCGAGCACTTCGGCTTTTACCGTATGTGTGCCTTTCTTAAGGCGGCTCTTATCGAACTCAACACGTTCAGGGCGGATTGAGACCAATGTACGCTCGCCAACGTTGCTGACGTTGACAGGCTTACAATCGATGAGTTCTCCGTCCTCTAGTTGAACGACAGCCAACTCGCCTTTTATCTCTTTGATCGTGCCGTGAAGCGTGTTGTTCTCGCCGATAAACTGCGCAACGAAGCTGTTCTTTGGGCTTTCATAAAGCACATCGGGCGCATCGATCTGCTGGATCCTGCCATCATCAAACACCGCCACGCGGTCAGACATGGTAAGCGCTTCTGTCTGGTCGTGGGTCACGTAGACCGTCGTGATACCGAGGTCATGGGCCAGGTTTGTAATCTCAAACTGCATGTGTTCGCGCAGTTGCTTGTCCAACGCACCCAAAGGTTCGTCCATCAAGACGAGTTCCGGCTCGAACACGAGAGCCCGCGCAAGCGCGATCCGCTGTTGTTGCCCACCCGAAAGCTGGGCTGGCCGCCGCCCACCAAAAGCACCCATCTGCACCATGTCGAGAGCGCGTTTTACCTTTGCATCTCGATCAGATTTGCCAAGTTTGCGGACCTCCAAGGGGAAAGAAAGATTTTCCGCAACTGTCATGTGCGGGAAGAGCGCATAGTTCTGAAAAACCATGCCGATCCCGCGCTTGTGCGGTGGTATGTTGTTGATCGAGACGCCGTCCAAAAGAATCTTGCCATGCGTCGCAGTCTCAAAGCCTGCAAGCATCATCAAGCATGTCGTCTTGCCTGACCCCGAGGGTCCAAGCATAGTCAGGAACTCACCCTTAGGTATGGATAAGTTCAAATCTTTGACGACCAGTGTCTCTCCATCGTAACTCTTTTGGACACGTTCAAACGCGACGAACGCATCGCCTGAGTGCGAGTCAGTCAAGAGCTTCTCCCCATTATTCCCGTTGCAAGTTTTCTTGCTTTCGGAACGAAGTTAAATCGGGATTCCATAATTTATGCAAGAATCTTGACGCAAAAATCGACGAGCAGCCGCAAACGAAGCTTCTGCGCTCATTTCATAGGCCTCACGTATTGCGGATCAATTTGCACACGTGATCAACGCAGTATTTATTGAGCGAACGGGATGCTTGTCTCAATCAACCGTTGCTTCTTCGGCCAAGACGATACGACGCGCCAAAAGATCTGCATTTGAAAGAGCCTTGGTATGCGCGGCAACTTCGCCCATATCACGCACGCCGCATGCTCTTAGCAGATACCGGCTTGTAAAACCCAGTTTATCAAATGCAGGCGTGTACTGGTCTAGAATATTGCCGTATCTTTCTTCGCCTTCACCTTGGGTCTGAACCAGTACAAGCTTCTTATCTCGTCCCAATCGAGACGGCACCTCTGCGGTCAGATAGTCAGGCACAAAGAACGTAAAGAACCGGTCGAGCGCCTGCTTTGCCAGCCCTGAGATATTGCAGAAATAGATTGGTGTCGCGATTACAAGAACATCAGCTTCTTCTATATCCGCCAAAACAGGGCCCAGATCATCGTCAGGTCCATAATCAGCCATCGTGCCGTTTTGGGGGGTATATCCCTGGAACCGAAGATCGCGCAAAGAGTGCACCTGAGCATGTGCACCATGCATCTCTGCGGCAGAGCAAAATCTTTCGGCAAGCACATCGCTGTTGCCCGCTTTTCGCGGGCTGGCCAATAGGCAAACGATTTTTGTCATTTCACCCTTCTCACGCATCAGTCCCTCGTCCTCCCGGTCGCCCGGAAAGACTGTGCTTGTCACTCGCCGCCCTGCTGGACGCTGGACAATCTATAAAGACCGTAAAGGATTCCCGTTTTCCTCCACAATCTCGCATGAATGTCCGTTCAAGCATTATCTGCAAGGACGAACGCTCAAGAAGAAGATTTGCAATATTGCACTAAGCCAGTTTCGCTCAGCATCTTCCAAAGATACAGGCGCTGCGGCAAAGATCGCGTTTCCTCCTAGATATACAAATGTGCGCTTCTTTTGGCATGCGTCAACAGTAACATTTGCAGGCTGCGAAAAAGATCGTGTTTTTGCAGGTTTCGCCTGCGATTCTGGTTTAGTCTTTTGAAAAGACCAAAATATCGAGACCCTAATGAACAGCAAACGCACACCTTTCTCAATTGACGAGTACGGTCGGAGAATCACGTTGACACGGCGCGCGATGGAACGCGCTGGCATCGACATTCTGTTTGCAACAGACCCGTCAAATCAGAATTGGCTCACCGGTTATGACGGATGGTCCTTTTATGTCCACCAAGGTGTTCTTCTTTCACAAGAAGGCCCACCGATCTGGTGGGGGCGGTACATGGACATGCTTGGAGGACGGCGCACATGCTGGATGGATGACGACTGCATCCTCGGATACTCCGACAACTTCGTACAATCCACTGAACGCCACGCGATGCAGGATCTCGCTCAACACATAAAGAGTTTGGGCTTCGAAAACGCACGCATCGGTGTCGAGATGGAGAACTATTACTACTCCGCAAAAGCGCACGCGGTGCTGTTAGAAGAATTGCCCAATGCCAAACTGGTCGATGCCACAGCCCTCGTAAACTGGCAAAGACTGGTGAAATCGGACGCCGAAATTGAGTTTATCCGACGCGCCGCGAAGATCTCGGAAAAAGTCATTTCATGCGCGATTGACCGGGCTGAACCCGGGCTGCGCAAGAACGATCTTGTCGCCGAGATCTTTCATGCCGGGATCACGGGCGTGAACGATATTTGGGGCGATTACCCGGCCATCCTGCCGCTGACGCCTTCCGGCCTTGATGCAACCGCCGCACATTTGACCTGGGACGGCAGCCCGATGCAGGAAGGGGAGGCGACATTTTTTGAACTGTCTGGCTGCCATCGCCGCTATCACGCGCCCCTGTGTCGAACCGTTTTTCTGGGCACTCCGCCAGCCGACATGCTCGAGGCAGAAAGGGCACAGATCGAAGGGATTGAAGCCGGGTTAGAGGCGGCAAGAGCAGGGAACAGGACATGTGAGATCGCAAATGCCTTCTTATCTGTCCTGGAGAGATACGGCATCAAACGCGAAGGCCGCATGGGGTACCCTATCGGGCTCAGTTACCCGCCAGATTGGGGTGAACGGACCGCATCAATCAGAACTGAAGACACCACTGTGCTTGAACCTGGTATGACGTTCCACTTCATGCCAGCGCTCTGGATGGACACCTGGGGTCTTGAGACAACCGAGTCGATCCTCATCAAGGAAAGCGGCCCTGCGGAAGCCTTCTGTGACATGCCTAGGAAGCTCTTCGTCAAGACCTAGGAGTATGCGCCCTTAACTGGCCGCTTTCATCATCCCTTCGTCCAGCAACTGCTTGTGCGTCAGATCAAGTGCCCTTGTGGCGCGGGCAATTAAAAGGTCGATCTCGTCTTTTGTGATGACAAGTGGAGGCGAAATTACCATTCGGTCCCCAACATGGCGCATAACGAGGTTGTTGGCGAAACAATGCTCGCGGCACATAAGCCCCACTGTGCCAGCGTCAGATGCGAATTTGGCGCGGCTCGCCTTGTCCGGCGTCAAAGCGATAGAGCCCATAAGGCCGATGATCCTTGCCTCGCCCACAAGCGGATGGTCAGCGAGAGCTTCCCACTTTTCTTTCAGGTAAGGCGCGGTCTCGCTGCCAGCCTTCTCGACGATACGCTCTTCATCGAGAATGCGAAGGTTCTCCAATGCGACTGCACATGTCACCGGATGGCCGGAATAGGTATAACCATGGCTGAATTCGCAGTTATTCAGCACCTCGGCCACTTCGTCGCAAACAATCGATCCGCCCACCGGCGCGTAGCCTGAGCTAATGCCTTTGGCGACCGTCATGATATGTGGGCGGATGTTCATGGTCTCGCAGCCAAACCATTTCCCGGTGCGACCAAATCCGCAGATGACCTCATCGGCGATCAGCAGGATGTTGTATTTGTCGCAAATCCGCTGGATCTCGGGCCAGTAGGTCTCGGGCGGGATGATCACGCCACCTGCACCCTGAATAGGCTCGCCGATAAAGGCTGCCACGCGGTCTTCGCCAAGTTCCAGAATAGCTTCTTCCAAGGCACGGGCACGCTGCAACCCAAACTCGTTGGGATCCATATCGCCGCCTTCGGCCCACCAATGCGGCTGGTCGATATGATGAATGTCAGGGATCGGCATCCCGCCCTGCGCATGCATATACGCCATGCCACCTAGTGACGCGCTGCCCATCGACGATCCATGGTAGGCATTCTTGCGCGTGATGATTATGTTTTTCTCAGGGTGACCTTTTTCCTGCCAATAGGTTCGGACGAGACGGATATTCGTATCATTCGCCTCTGACCCTGAACTGGCGAAAAACACATGATTGAGATCATAAGGGGTCAATTCGGCGAGCCGGTCTGCAAGCGCGATCGCTGGCACATGCGTGGTTTGAAAGAAGGTGTTGTAGTAAGGAAGCTCTTTCATCTGGCGCGCTGCAGCTTCCGCCAGTTCATGCCGACCATAGCCGAGATTTACGCACCAAAGCCCGGCCATGGCATCCAAGAATTCATTGCCCTCGCTATCAGTAAGCATGACGCCTTTGGCGCGCGCAATCACGCGGGCGCCTTTTGTTGCCAGATCATGGCCATGCGTGAACGGATGCAGATGGTGTGCCGCATCAAGCGCTTGAAGTTCACTGGTTGGCATATGGTTCGTGATTAGCGACATGGCACACCTCATAAGTGATCGGAAAAGGGCCTCGAAGGCGACGGCTCCAGAATATGATCAAATTTTTCCGAGTCAATCTACTCAATGAGATTGCGCTTCAAGTTCCAAGGATTGCCGAACCTGTTCCATCCCCTGAATAACATCTTCGCGGATCGCCCTCGCGGCCGTTTCGGCATCACGAGCATGCATCGCATTAAGAACATCCTTGTGCTTGTCCGGCAGGTTCTGTGTACCGAGCCGGCCACAGACAACCCGCAAAGACGGGCCAAAACGCAGCCAGAGACCTTCCGCCAGATCGCACAGAATAGGTGCATCCGCAATCGCGTAGAGATGCGTGTGAAATAGGTAATTTTTTTGCAGGTAGGCCCGCAGATCCCCCTGAGCAATGGCCGCGTCCAGTGCCTCGTCAAGCTCAGCCAAATGTCGCAAATCATCTAGGGTAGCACGCTCAGTTGCCCTCAAAGCCAGATGCGGATCAAGCCACTGACGCGCAAGAATGAGCTCGCTGATGTTCTCTGCGCTCAATCTTGGCACACTTACACGACGGTTCCCTTGGAACTCTAGCGCGCCTTCGGCCGTCAGGCGCCGAATGGCTTCTCTTACAGGGGTCATGCCCGCGCCAAGCTGATCAGTCAGGCCCTGAATGGTCACTGGCTGGCCCGGAGCCAGATCACCGAACAAGATCATGTCCCTAAGCGTCTGATAAATCACCTGATGCGCAGGCGGCGCAGCTTGGCTCTGCCCCTCTTCGTCAATTGCACCAACTAATTTGTTCATGGTTGCGGCCTCCTGAAACGGCACCCTCTCAATCTCGGCTTGCGAGCTCGATCACCAGATGTCTAGAGTGCCACTATACACACAAGGGCCTTTTTTGATCAAATCGCTCCTCAACATACTGCAAGGCTGAAATGGCGACACTAGACCGAATTTGGGAAGACGAGGCCTATGGCTCCAGCCCTATCGAAAACTGCTGGTGGGCCGAAACAGTCGAACTCGGTACATGGCCCACGCTCAAAAGCGATGTAACAGCGGATGTGGCCATAATCGGCGGAGGTTTCACAGGGCTGTCTGCTGCCCTGCACCTTGCCGAAGCGGGAATAGACGTGGTCGTTTTGGAAGCACAGCACCCTTATTGGGGCGCGTCCGGGCGCAACGGCGGTTTCTGCTGCCTTGGCGGCGCAAAAGCAAGCCACGGCAAAATTTCCAGAAAATTCGGCGAGGACGAAGCGCGTCATTTCTGTCGCGCAGAAAAGGCCGCTGTCGAATTCGTGGATGATCTGATTGGCCGACTGGACCTGGATGTGGATCGGCATTCCGATGGCGAGACCTTACTTGCGCACAGGCCTCGCGATTTTGAAAAAATGAAAGCTGGCGTTGAATTGACGCGCGAGCTCTATGGTCTGGACACCCAACTCATACCACCGGAGGGTTTGGCGCAGGCCGGCTTGAATGGCGGATTTCATGGCGCTGCCACTGTCAGAATTGGCTTCGCCCTGAATCCGCGGAAATACGCAGCTGGACTTGCCCAAGCCGTAGCACATGCGACGGCCAGGATTTATGCACAAAGCGCAGTTACGGAAATTGAACGGCTCAATGGATCAGGATACCGACTCCGCACCGAAAGCGGCTCTGTTACGGCGCAGAAATTCATTCTCGCAACGAACGGCTACAGCTCCGACAATGTGCCCAAATGGATGAGCGGACGATATCTACCGACACAGTCGAGCATCCTCGTGACCCGGCCCATCTCTCCCGATGAGCAGCGCGAACAAGGGTGGACGAGTACTCAGATGTGTTACGACACACGCCATTTGCTGCACTATTTCCGCATGATGCCAAATGGCCGTATGCTGTTCGGGATGCGGGGTGGCCTCAGTCACAATGCGCAAAGCGAAGCGAATATACGCAAGAAGATCCGTTCAGATTTCGAAGCGATGTTTCCGGCATGGTCTCATGTTGACACACCTTATTATTGGTCAGGATTTGTCTGTCTTACGCGCGATCTCGTCCCTTATGCGGGGCCGATCCCGGACATGCCGGGCGCATTTGCCGGATTTGCGTATCACGGCAACGGTGTTTCCATGGGAAGCTATACCGGACGACTGCTCGCTGATCTTGTCAGGGACATCGAACCCGATCTCCCGCATCCCGCGCCTATGCGTCACACACCAAAGCGATTTCCACTTGGTCGTTTCCGCAGGTTGCTGATGAAACCCGCCTACCTGAAATATGCCTGGCTTGACCGCTAGCCCTGAGGTGTCTTGACCGACCGTGCGCGACCGCGTTTGAGACCCAATTGACGCTCACGTAGGATGATGATGATCCCGGCCAGGATAACCAGTGCCGCCCCAAGAAGCATTTGTTGCGTCGGGACTTCCTGGAAAAACACATACCCTATGACAATCGCAAAGAGCATCGAGGCGTAGTCAAAAGGCGCGATCACGCTTGCATCGGCGTATCTGTAAGCAGAGGTCAGAAAGATCTGCGCAACGCCCCCTATTAGACCCGCCAAGATCAGAAAAACAGTCTCCAATACGCCCGGAATGACCCATCCGAATGGAAGTGTGAGCAACGACAGTGTGGTCGAGGTAAGGGAGAAGTAGAAGACGATGGCGCTTGTCTGCTCGGTCTGCACGAGCTTTCGAATATAGATCTGAGCGAGCGCGGCACAGACCGCCCCGAGAAGAACCAGGACTGCGCCTACGGCCTGTGCGGTTTCCACCTGCGGCCCGCTCAAGGTGGTTAATCGTGGCGACAGGACGATAAGAACACCGGCAAGGCCCAAAGCGACGGCGGCAAGGCGAAATACACCGACTTTTTCGTCGAGAAACATCGCCGCAAAGATCACTACCAGCAACGGCGCGGCATATCCCAGTGCCGTGACTTCGGGCAAAGGCAAAAGACCAAGACCAGCAAACATCAAGCCCATCGCGGTTGTACCAACAACCCCGCGCCAGAAATGCCCCATGCGCGAAGTAACCTTGAGACCTGTGCGCACCTCTCCGCGAAAAGCAAGCCATGCAAAGATAACGGGAATTGCAAAAAAGGATCTGAAAAACACCGCCTCACCTGGTGGCACTGTTTCTGACGCGGCCTTGATCAGGGCCGACATCACGATGAAGAGCATCACCGCACAGAGCTTTAGTGCTATTCCCTTGAGCGGGTTCATGGATTGGGCCTTTTCTTGCAAAGCTGACGCAAGGCCCAAAGCTTTTCAAATGCTCTTTCCGCAACCCCGCTATGAGCAGGCGCAATGCGCATCAACGACGCGCTGAACCATTGGTGCGAAATACGAAAACTCCGGCGTCTTCATGTCTGGGTGTTTGCCCGCATCATCAAGATATCGCACAGCGACGATGTCTTCCGCATTTGGGTTGCATTCAAACTCTGCGACCTCGTCGTCGGTCATTGGCCCGCCTTGCAGATTGAGCGAATGAACCGACGCCTCGGAAAGTTGGTCGAAATACTCCGGTTTCACAGCGCAAAGATATCGTTTTGCCGCCACGTGATATCGCACACAATCCGTCACAACCGACGGGAAGAAAGCCTCGAGAATCCTTGCTCCTGCTTCCTCATGAAATCGATCAGAGGTATCCGCCATCGTGAAGGTTCCAAATTCAGAGGTAAAATGTCCGATGTCGTGCAGAAGCGCGGCCACAATAATCTCTTCTCGCATGCCTTTCTGTTCGGCCAGATAAGCACCTTGCAGCATATGCTGTGCCATCGTCACAGGTTCGCCAAGATACTCTTCATCACCGCAGCGCGCAAAAATGTCAGCGATAAATTCGACGATATTTGCTCGTGTTAGACTCTGAATATCGCTCGTCATTCGGCTGCCCTGATAATCTCCTGAACCAAGGCAGCATGTGTCGACCGAAGCCCATCCATATCGGCATAACACCCTTGCAACCACCTCGAGCCGGACCCCGAGTACCCCTTGCGCGCATGCAGAACCCGGGTGTTGTCCACGACAAAGCATTCGCCTGGTTCAAGTTTGAAAGTGATTTCCATCTCTGGGTCATCAATGATTTTACCTAGTCTTCGGTAGGCCGCGTAGTACGCCGCCATATCGCCGTACGGGACATCGGTGATCGCTGCTGCCGAGCGATTGTTGAACCGGACACCAACCAGTGCCCCGTCCGGCGCCAATTCGATCATCGGGCGCCTTGACCGCAAACAAACCCCGTCCTCGCCGGCAAACTCGAAACGCGCGCAGTAAGAACTCAAAAGATGAAACCCTCTGGGGTCTTCACGCTGAAGTCTCTGCGCGCATGCAAACCCATCGACGACCATGTTTTCGCCGCCCTCGGCAGAATTCTCAAGACAGTAGAGTATCTGCACGGTGGGCACCGGATCACGATAAGGGTTGTCTGTGTGCGCCTGCAGGCCCAATCCTGTGAAGGCGAGGTTTGACGGGTGCACCTCGGTCCGCACTTCAAAATGACGGCCGTAATTGGTCTCTCGCACGTAGCCAAAAAGATCGGCCACTTGAAAAAGCGCACCTTCCTCGACCGGTCCACCGGTCAGCTTGCCAAATCCGAACTGCACGATTCCGTCAAGCCATGTGGCCAGAGCCTCTTTATCCTGCGTAACCTGAGAAAAATCCGCGACTGGGACCTGGCCCTGCCAGGCACTGTCCCAAACAAGAATCTCGTCCCCAACCCAGCCTTTTTCCGACAATTGAGGCAGGTCATAGCAATGCGCCACAATCCAGTTCAAATCATAGTCTATTTGCTCTTCATTCGGTGCGAAGGTTACTTTTAGACGATCACCCTCCACTGAAGCGTGCTGAATGGCGATATCTTCGGGAATGTCAGACAACGTGATCAGACGCTGCCCATTTCCAGCCGCTCGCGTTTGCTCGTCCCAGGCGTTATCTCGCAGCCAGACGGCATGATAACGTGACACCGCTCCGCCCATGTCCAATGCTATGGCCGCGCCATCTTCGATAATTTTCACATCCGCCATGGCAAGCACCTCCTATGGTCAGATTAGCCTTTTTAACGGGACGGAACCGACAAATTTCCGACACCCTACTATGCCTGAAAGCGACAGATCGGTCGGATCTGAACCTTTCGCTTGATCCGTAAGCCGACGCACTACGTAAACGTGGTGAAGGAGACAAAGACATGCGGAAAGTTCTTGCTTTTATCCTGGCACTGGCGGCATCGCCCGCCCTTGCGCTGGATCTGCGAACTGAATTCACCAACATCGATGGCGGCACACATAAATTGTCGGATTGGCTTGGCCAACCTATCCTTGTGGTCAACACCGCCTCGCTTTGCGGCTTCACGGATCAATATTCCGCCCTTCAAGCCTTGCATGAAACATACCGCGGCCAAGGTCTTGTCGTGCTTGCCGTTCCCTCCGACGATTTTTCCCAGGAGTTGGAGAGCGAAGACGAGGTGAAGCATTTCTGCGAAGTGAATTACGATCTCACATTGCCAATGACGGGCATCACATCTGTGACCGGCGACGATGCCCATCCATTTTTCAGATCTCTTGCAGAAGAGACCGGATTTGAGCCGAACTGGAACTTCAACAAGGTGTTGCTCGACCGGCAGGGCAATCTGGTTGAAACGTTCCGGTCAACGGTCAAACCGACCTCACGGCGTATCACGGGCCCGATCGAGGCGATGCTTAGTCAGGCAGACGGTTAAGCGTCCCGCCCGCACTTGGTTCCTTGCTGGGCGGCAGGTTGTAGATCTTTCTGTAAGCACGCGAAAAATGAGTGGGACTTGCAAACCCGCATAAGACGCTGATCTCAGTGACAGTCATATCTGTTTGTCGAAGAAGATGCCGCGCGCGTTCAAGCCTTGTCATGATGTAGTAGCGGCTAGGGGATGTGTTCAGCACCGTCTGAAACAATCGCTCCAACTGCCGAGTTGAGACCCCAACCTCGCGCGCAACGTCGCTAAGCTTTCGAGGTTCTTCGATTGCTGCGCGCATCAACTCAATTGCCTGCAAAACCTTGCGATTGCCGCGCGCCAGACGTGACGGCAGGGTTAGACGCTGAGCACTATTTCGATCCCTGGGCGCGGTATAAACCATTTGTTCCGCGACCCACTCCACCAGTTTCAGCCCGTAGTCCTCTTCGATGAGATGGAGCATGAGATCCATGGACGAGGCGCCACCTGCACAGGAAAAGACACGGCCATCCAGAGAATAGATCGTTTCTTGCATACTGACCTGAGGCAAGGCTTCTGTCAGCGCATCCGCATATTCCCAATGCGTCGTAACGCGCTTGCCCGCGATCAAACCTGCGAGCGCAAGCGTGTAGGTTCCGCTGCTTAACGCACCAAACTTCATGCCTTTTCGGGTCTCACGCCGAAGCCACGCAAGAACCTCTTTGGTACTGCCCTCAACCGCGTTTTCACCCGCACAGACAACCAGCGTGTCTTCGCGATGAAGCTCTTCCAATCCGCCGTCAACCTCGACGGTCACACCGTTCCACGCCTGGGCCGGTCGTCCATTGGCACTCAGTAACGTCCAATCATAGTATTGCTTGCCGCTGGGATGACGATTGGCAAGGCTCAGCGCCTCAAGCGCGCAGGTAAAGCCAAGCATTGAAAAGCCGGGGATCAACAGGAAAACATAGTGCCTTGGCGCGTCGAATTGCTCTATCATGGCACGGCCATCCTTGGCTTTTAGCTACGCATATTGGCCCCGTTTGCATCATAAACCGGAGCGCCCTGAACCTCCGACTTGTACAACTCGCCAAGGATTTCGACGTCGAGCACCTCACCGGCACCTGAATACTCGGATGCGACATATGCCATTGCCATCGACCGCCCGACGCGGTGCGCATATCCGCCGGCGGTGATATAGCCGATCGCCTGACCATCGTGCAAAACCGCCTCATCGCCCGTCACGTCAATGCCATCCACATCGATCGTGAGCGTCACCAACTTGCGGGAAACCGCCTCTTTGACGAAGCCTTCCGTCGCTGACTTGCCGATGAAGTCTTTTTTCCAGTTGATGAAGACATCCAGGCCAGCCTCGACGGCATTGAAATCCGGTCGGAACTCCAACGTCCACGCGCCCCATCCTTTTTCGAGCCGCATCGACATCAGCGCCCGCGCCCCATACCAGCGATATCCGAGATCAGCGCCCGCGTCTTCAATCGCCTCAGCGAGACGCAAAAGGTATTGAGGACGGCAGTAGATTTCGTAACCAAGCTCGCCGCTGAACGATATTCGATTCAGAATGACGGGCACGCCACCGACAAAAGTCTGCCGGAGGTCACGGAACCTCAGCGCATCGGCGCTCACATCCCCCCGCGTGATACGCGACAAAAGCTCACGTGACCTGGGCCCGCTCAATGCAACGCCGTGCCAGTCATCCGAGACATTGCGGTAGTTCACATCGCCGGGCAGATCTTTCTCAAACCAACGGCGATGCGCCTCCTGCATCGCGCCCGAACCGAAGAGGGTGAAATGCTCCTCGGACAAGCACGCCACAGTTAGGTCCCCATACAAACGACCATTGGGTGTCAGCATCGGAGTAAGTGTCAAACGACCCGGTTTTGGCACATATCCGGCAAGAACAGAGTCTAAATAGGCTCTCGCGCCCGCCCCGGTGAACTCATGTTTGGCAAAGTTCGCAATCTCGATACCGCCAACGGCCTCTTGCACCGCCTTGACCTCACGCGCCACGTAATCATGGCTCCGATTGCGCTCAAAGGAAGGCTCCTCATGCGCATCTTCTGGACCATCCGCGAACCAAAGCGCGTGCTCAAGCCCAAAGCCCTGATCCATCCGCGCACCCTTGGCCACCAGCCGGTCATAGAGCGCGGTTGTCTTCTGCATTCGTCCCTTGGGTAGGGTCTCATTGGGAAACGTCATTACGAAACGGCGTTCATAATTTTCGGTAGATTTGACCGTGCCCCAATCGGGAGTGGCCCAGTCCCCGAATCGGGCCACATCCATGGCCCAGACATCGATAGAGGGCTCGCCGTCGATCATCCACTCCGCCATGGTCAGACCAACGCCACCTCCCTGACAGAACCCCGCCATCACACCCACGGCGCACCAATAATTGCGCATGCCCGGCACCGGGCCGATCATCGGGTTGCCATCCGGACCAAACGTAAACGGACCGTTGATCGTGTCTTTGATGCCCGCATTTGCCAATGCGGGTATCCGCTCAAACCCAAGCTCAAGCCGTTCTGCTATGTTCTCCAGTTTCGGCGGCAAAAGCTCATGCCCGAAATCCCAGGGTGTTCCGTCAACTTTCCAAGGCGTGCCGACCGGTTCATAGGTCCCGAGCAACATCCCGTCACGTTCCTGCCGGAAATAGATGTTGGCTTCGTAGTCAATCCCGCAGGGCAGGCGCGAGCCAAAATCAGCAACCTCATCAATCCGGTCAGTCAGCAGATAATGGTGCTCCATCGGTTGCACGGGTAGGTTCAGGCCCGCCATGTGCCCGACCTCGCGCGCCCAAAGACCTCCACAATTTATGACATATTCGGCAACAACAGAGCCTCTTTCGGTGACGACCTCCCATTGCCCATCCGGTCGCTGAGTTGTCGCTGTGACCGGGGTATGCGTGAAATACTGCCCGCCGTAATGACGTGCCGCTTTCGCAAAAGCATAAGTTGTCCCCGAAGGGTCCAGATCGCCGTCTTGATCATCCCACAAGGCCGCATAGTAATGTTTGGGATCAATGAGCGGATGTCGTTCAGCCAACTCCGTCGGGCTGATCCATTCCTGATGCAGCCCCATGTATCGCGCCTTGGAACGCTCGCGCTTCAGGTAGTCGTGCCATGTCTTGTTCGAAGCAAGGTAGAATCCACCTGTCATATGCAGGCCCACCGACTGCCCGGAAAGCTCTTCGATTTCCTTGTATAGTCCGATCGTGTAACTCTGCAGCCGACTGATATTCGGATCGCTGGAAATCGTATGAATCTGCCCTGCGGCATGCCAGCTTGAGCCGGATGTAAGTTCGTTCCGTTCCAGCAGGATAACGTCTTTCCAGCCAAACTTGCTCAGGTGAAACAAGATCGAACACCCCACCACGCCGCCGCCTATGATGGCCACCTTGGCATGGCTGGGCAAAGGCTTGCCCCTGGCCGTCTCATCCTTCTGAATGTTGAGCGCCGATTGTGCCAGCGTGTCGCTCATGATTGGTCTCCGATTAAAGGTCGTCTTTGAGAATCGCGTGAAATGACCAGATGCCGCTCAAATCCGCGTCCTCGCATGTGAGTTTTGCGATGATCAGGCTGTCAGCTGGTCGAAAAACCAACCGCGTCTCGGGAAGCAGCATGCATTCCCAATCTCCCTCGGCGTACAGGTCGTAGAAATCGATGCGCGCCCCGGCGACATATTCGGCTTCGCTTTCAATCGGCGGATATCTGTCACGCAGGATGGCCAATTGCGCGCGCCCAAGAGCGCGAAGGGAGAAAGGGGTCAACACCGGCTTGCCCTTCAGAAGCAGGGATCCATCTTCCAACGTTAAATCATCCATTTGCCAAAAGCTTGGCGAAATCGGCTGTGCACCGACCTCGCGGAGTATCGCCGTAATGTCTTGCGTCTCACCCTCAAGATCCTGGACCTCACCGGGGTTGACGAAATCATTCTCTGGCAGGCGGTTCACGGCCATCCGCCGCACAGGCCAAAACCGCGTGGCTTCGCCCGTGTCGAGACTGATTTCAATCAAGTGCTGATCCAGCAGACCGGAATAGTGAGACCCAAGATTATCCTCGATATCGCGCAGCACGTAGAGATGTGTCTGGGTCGCAGCAATCATCCGGTCGTCCGATGCGGTGACACGTGGCGGCGTGGCCCAAGCAGCAGATGCAAAGACAAAGGCAACCAGTATCAGGAACACCTGTCTCATGCGACATCCCAATCCATGACCACCTTGCCGCTGTCCCCCGAGATCATCGCGGCAAACCCCTCTTCAAAGTCGTCGATGGAGATGCGGTGGGTGATAAGGCCCGACACGTCCAGGCCCGACTGCACAAGCGCGATCATCTTGTACCAGGTCTCGTACATCTCGCGGCCATAGATGCCCTTGATGTGCAGCATCTTGAAGATCACGGTGTTCCAGTCCACCGGAAATTCGGTAGGTGCAATGCCCAGAAGGGCCACCTTGCCACCATTGTTCATGCGGGCGATCATCTGCTGCATGGCCGCCGACGCGCCAGACATCTCCAGGCCAACATCAAAGCCTTCGGTCATGCCGATTTCATCCATCACATCGCGCAACTGCTCTTTCGAGACGTCCACAACATATTGGACGCCCATCTTGCGGGCGAGGTTGAGGCGATAGGGGTTGATATCTGTAATCACGGTTTTCCGCGCGCCGACCTTCTGCGCCACAAGCGCGCCCATGATGCCGATCGGACCGGCACCCGTAACAAGTACGTCTTCGCCCACCAGATCGAAAGACAATGCCGTGTGCACGGCATTGCCAAAGGGATCAAATATCGCCGCAATCTCGTCCGGGATTTCCTCGGGGATGGGCACGACATTGGCCTCGGGGATGCACAGGTACTCGGCAAAACTCCCGGGCCGGTTTACGCCCACACCCTTGGTATTGCGGCACAGATGCCCGCGCCCTGCGCGGCAATTCCGGCAGGTTCCACAGACGATATGACCTTCGCCCGAAACCCGTTGCCCGATCTTGTACTTCACCGCAGCAGCGCCGGTGTCGACAATCTCTCCAACAAACTCATGCCCGACAACCATGGGCACCGGCACCGTCTTGGCACTGAATTCATCCCATTTCCAGATATGCACATCGGTGCCGCAAATGGCCGATTTCTTCACCTTGATCAGCACATCGCTGGGCCCCGGTTCCGGCACCGGAACATGCTCCATCCAAAGCCCTGGTTCGGGCTTGGCTTTGACAAGGGCTTTCATCTGGTTCTGCATGCTTTAGTCCCACAAATCGGTGCTGAGGTATTTCAATCCGCTGTCGCACATGACGATGGCGACGGTTCCACCCTGCTCAACGCCGGTCAAAAGCTGGATTGCGCCAGCCAGATTTGCGCCGGCGGAGAAGCCTCCGAAGATGCCTTCGGTCCGGGCCAAAAGGCGGGCGGCTTCCTTGGCGTCACGGCCTGAAACAGTCACTGATCCCGCCAAACTCATGTCTTTCAGGTGCGTCAGGTCCTGCATCGAATAGCCGCCACCTTGGATCGGGTGATCAGGTTTATCGGGATCGATGGCATAACATCGAACGCCCTTGGGTGACAGATACCGCGCGACGCCTGCAAGGGTGCCGCCCGACCCGATGAAGTCGCAAAACGCCGTGATCTCACCGCCCGATTGCTCCCAGATCTCCGGCCCGGTCCCTGTTTCGTGGGCCAAGGGATTGCCGACACGCTCAAATTGATCCGCTCGGTAGGCACCACGCTCTTCGGTGATCTTTTCAGCGGACTGATCGACAAGCTTCAAATCCTCACCCGAAACCTCACCTTTCAGACTTCCGGGCGCCTGCGGAACCAGCACCACGTCCGCGCCCAGCGCGCGCATCATCCGGGCACGTTCTTCGGAATTGCCTTCACTCATCACCGCGACAAAGGGATGCCCCAGCACAGCACAGACAATGGCGAGCCCGGTTCCCATGTTGCCCGAGGTCAATTCCACTACCGTTTGCCCTGCCTGTAACTCGCCAGAGGCGCGCGCGCCTTCAATGATTGCGCGGGCGGCTCGGTCTTTCTTGGAAAACCCTGGCAGCAGGTAATCCAGCTTAGCCAGAATGCGGCCGTCGAGATGCAATTCGTCTCTAACACGGCTTAATTCGACCAGTGGCGTGCCGCTCATCGCATCGATGACAGAGGGCAGGACCATCAGGAAATAACCTCCAACTCGCGTCCCACAGCCTCGAATGCGTCAATGGCCCGGTCCAGCATGTCGCGCGTCAGACCTGCGCTCATTTGCGTGCGAATACGGTCCTGGCCCTTGGGCACAACCGGGAAGCTGAACGCGGTCACGTAGACACCCCGCTTGTTCAAACGCTTCGCCATCTCCTGCGCGAGCTTCGGGTCCCGCAGCATCACGGGCACGATCGCGTGCTCCCCGGGCAGTAACTCAAAGCCCAGCTTACCCATTCTTTCACGGAAATAGCTTGCGTTCTCCCCAAGCTGCGCGCGCAAGGTATCGCCGCGTTCCTCCAGCAGATCGAACACTTTCAAAGACGCTGCCGCGATCACTGGGGCCAATGTATTCGAGAAAAGATAAGGTCGTGAGCGTTGGCGCAGCCAATCGACCACTGGCGCGCTGGCAGCAGTGTATCCGCCCGAGGCCCCGCCCATCGCCTTGCCTAACGTGCCAGTCAGAATATCGACCCGTCCCATCACACCACAATGCTCAAAGCTGCCCCGCCCCGTGGCCCCGACAAATCCGGTGGCGTGGCAGTCGTCGACCATGACCATCGCATCATAGCGCTCTGCCAGGTCGCAAATCTGATCCAGCTTCGCGATGTAGCCATCCATCGAAAAAACGCCATCCGTGGCGATCAGCCGGTGCCGCGCGTCAGCGGCCTCCTGCAAGCACCGTTCAAGATCGGCCATGTCGGAATTGGCATAACGATACCTCTGCGCCTTGCACAAACGCACACCGTCAATGATGCTGGCGTGGTTCAACGCATCCGAGATGATCGCGTCTTCGGGGCCCAGAAGCGTCTCGAACAAACCGGCATTCGCGTCAAACGCGGCGGCATAGAGAATGGCGTCTTCCATGCCAAGAAACCCGGCGATGCGCGCCTCCAGCGCCTTGTGCTCTTCCTGCGTGCCACAGATGAACCGCACGCTGGCCATGCCGAATCCGTATCGATCAAGCCCTTCATGGGCGGCCGCAATGACCTCGGGATCATCGGCCAGGCCAAGATAGTTGTTGGCGCACAGGTTCACGACCTGTTGCCCGCCTGCCAGCACAACTTCGCCAGCCTGCATCGAGGTGATCACGCGTTCGGTCTTATAGAGCCCCTCGTCTTGCAAGCCCTCCAGTCGACCAAGGAGATCCTGATCAAACCGTGCTGATGCTCTCATATCCCAATCTCCTTCATCTGTCCGAAAACACCTGGAGGGACGTCGAAACACCGTTTCGACATGGGGGCAGAGCCCCCTAGTACCACGCTTCCGGTATCTCACGCTTACGCCGCGCAACATAGTCCTGCAACGCCTCGTCCACGGCAGGGTCCATCGGTGGGGCCTCATATCCGTCCAGCATTGCGTTCCACCGCTCGTAAGCGCGTCGGCGCATGTCTTTCGATCCGCCCTCCTCCCAGCTTTCGACATTCTCGCTATCGCTGAGCTTGGGCTCATAAAAAGCGGTTTGGTAATTCCTCATCGTGTGGGCACAACCAAGGAAATGCCCGGCGGGATCCACTTCCTCGTAAGCGTCACGTGCCATCGCCTCATCCGAAGTATCGAGCCCACCCAGCATTTTTTGATAAGCCCCCAAGCGATCCGCATCCATCACCAGCTTCTCAAACCCGGTGCAAAGCCCGCCTTCCAACCATCCCGCAGCATGGAGCACAAAATTCGCCCCGGCCAGTGCGGTCGAGTGCATCGAGTCCGCGCTTTCATAAGCCGCCTGCGCATCCTCGATCTTTGAGGCGGTCAGCGACCCGCCACAGCGCAGCGGCAGGCCCAGGCGACGCGCCATTTGGCCGATCGCATAGTTGCTTATTACCGGTTCTGGCATCCCAAAGGTCGGCGCCCCGCTTTTCAGGCTCATCGACGACAGGAAGTTGCCCAGGACAAAGGGCGCACCGGGCCGGACAAGCTGCGCGAATGCGCAACACACCATCGCCTCAGCCAAGGCCTGTGTCACACTTGCCGCGGTGCTGACCGGACCCATCGCACCGGACAGAATGAATGGCACAACAACGATGCCCTGTCCCCGGCCACAGTAAACGCGAATGGCCTCACTCACCACCTTGTCCACCAGCAGTGGTGAATTGGTGTTCACATTGCCCATGATGACGCATTGCTGCTCCATCACGTCCTTGCCATGCAGGATCTCCGCCATATCGACACTATCCTGCGCCCGGCTCATTTCGGTGATCGCGCCCAGATGCGGTTTGTCCGACCGCGTCATATGCAGATAGACCATGTCCAGATGCCGATGGCTCACCGGAACATCGCAGGGCTCGCAAATCACAAGCCCGGTGTGATGCAAGTTGGGATGAAGATAGGCAAGCTTGACCAGTTTCTCGAAGCTATCGATATCCCCGTAACGCCGGCCGCCCTCAAGATCCCGGACGAATGGTGCGCCATAAATCGGCGCAAAGACCTGGTTTTCACGACCAATCACCACATTCCGCTCCGGGTTGCGCGCCACCTGCGTAAATTCTGTCGGCGCAAGCTTGCACAGGTCCCTGATCCGGGCGGCGTCTACAACCACCCGGTTGTCCTTGATCTCCGCGCCACCCGATTTCCAGATACGATGCGCCTCAGGATCGTCGCGAAATTCAATCCCGACATTCTCAATAAGCCAATCAACCTGCGCATCAAGCCGCGCCAGCGTTTTATCATCGACCACGTCGAAGACTGGCAGCCGTCGCGTTACGAAGGGCGACGGCAAGGCGGACAAAGCCTGCTCGGCGGTCTCACGTCGGGTGCGCGTACGTCGCGGCATGTCCTGTCTCCCACTTGCGGAATCAATCTAAATCCAAAACCAAGTCCTGTGACGCTTGAAAAAATCAGTTCTTTGGATAACCTGAGTTTATGCAAAAGCTCTGGAAACTGGTTTCATCGCCAAGGCATCTGCTGGTTTTTGAGGCCGCAGCACGCACCAGATCATTCACCAAAGCGGCCAACGAGTTGAACGTTCGACAACCTGCCGTGTCAGCATCCATCAAACAGTTGGAAACGTCTCTGGGCACACGGCTCTTCGACCGGGCACACCGCTCGGTCAGCCTCACACAGGCAGGAGAGCGCCTTTTCAATGATGTATCATCGGCTTTTTCCCGCATCCAGGCCACCGCGGAACTCCTAAGCGCACGCAGCGCCCAGGCGCATGTCACACTCTCGGCATCGACCGCCTTTGCCCATTATTGGATGGTTCCCAAACTGGCGGAATTTCACCATGCGCATCCTGACATTGATCTGCGCCTCCAGACCTCAGAGCGCGAACCCGCAATCGGCAGCGATGGCACCAGTCTTGCCATTCGGCGCGGGCACGGTGACTGGTCAGGATGCGACAGCCATTTGATTGCGCCGGAGGTCATCATGCCCATCGCCGCACCGCGCGTAAATGCGGCAGCGATTCATCTAAGAACCGTCGCAAACTTGCTGAATCAGTCTCTAATCCACCTTGAAGAGCCAATTCGTGAGCGTCCGACCTGGGCGGATTTCTTCCAGCACTGGAACGTCCCCTATGTCGAGCCGAAAACAGGCTTGCGCCTCAACGATTACGCATTGGTATTGCAGGCGGCCATTGCAGGGGAAGGCTTCGCTTTTGGATGGCAACACGTCACGCAGCAATTGGTTGCCCAGGGCCTGCTGGTCCCCAGATCAGAATGGGCTTGGTCAACCGGAGCAGGCTTCTATCTTGTCTGGTCAGACTCCATCCCGCTCAGCCCCCAAGAAAGGAATGTACGGGACTGGTTGATTGGTCTCCAAGCTGTTGCCGTTTAAACGGCAATCCGCGGTCGACCACTGACCTCAACCGTGATTTCTGCGTCCAGAAAAATCTCGCGCGCTTCTGCCTCAGCCGTCTTTACATCACGCAGATGATGAACTTGAAGATCTTCTGCGCCCGCATCCATCGCCTGCTTCCGCGCCATCTCTTCCAGCACATTTTCCAGACGCTCAATCGCTAGATCGACATTTGCGAAATCCTCAGGACCCCCATCAAGATGCACGCGAAACCGCCCTTCGGCAGGGCTTGTCACTGTCCCACTGCACCGAATTGTGACCCGACCAACAACCGCGCCTATGGCATTCGCGACTTCGGCGTGCTCCGGCAAGATCATATCGCATCCAAGACGCGTCCCGACTTTTGGATAGTACGTGGCGGCCGATGCACCAAGACCTATGACTGGCACGTTCACGGCGGCTTCAAGACGAAGCAATCCGCGATGATGGTCAAGGCCTTTCTGCAAAAGACTGTGCCGCGCCAGAATATCGGGCGCTTGGCCAAATTCGACATTCTCTTCTGCAAAAACAGTCTCTAACAAGGCCAAACTTGTCTGCGAGACCAGTTGCTCAAATATGATCTCTGACAGCGACAATGCGCTTTGCGCTATCCGGTTGCCATTGCCGGTGCGTTTGCGTGCGTAAAGTGTCAGAGCTTTTTCCGCGGCCTCCCGATCCCAATCACCAAGGAGCCCCAGCACATGGCAGGCATCCGAGGGCGTAACGCCCGCGACCTGCACAATCCCTCGATTGACAAGCCGCCGCAGGGCCGAGCTCTCAAGACGGGTTTTCAGAATTGCGCCAACGGGCCGGACCCGCTCATCAATCCGTTCAAGCAAGGCGGCGTCTTTGTTTCCGATCCCACATGGATCAACGCCGGGCACGATCCGAACAAATCGCGCATCATACTCTCCGGGCGTCTCGCTGCGAAGTTGTTCGTCCAAAACGGCGTGCACAAGTTCCGGGTCGTCCTGCGCCACAAGGCTGATTGGCACAACGCGGCGGGGCCCCAGTATCACACCGCCGGTCAGACCCTCTTCGACAACATGCACTTCGCTGTCACCGCCCAATCCGGTCGTGCGCATCGCGACGGCCTCGACCATTGTCCGCCAGGGGCCGACGCGCGCACCGTTAGGGTCAATCGCAGGGCGTCCCTCGCGCAGCACGGCCACATCTGTTGTTGTGCCACCAATGTCCGAAACCAATGCATCACCAACATGCGTCATCCATTGCGCACCAACAATGCTCGCTGCCGGCCCGCTCAGAATCGTTTCGATTGGGCGTTCCTTGGCCTGCGCCGCAGAGATCAGCGCGCCGTCACCCCGTACAACCATCAATGGCGCGCTAATCTCCAATCGCTCCAATGTGTCCTCGGCCTTCGCAATCAGCTGCGCAATCATCCCGATAAGGCGGGCATTCAAAAGCGCCGTAAGCGCCCGCTTGGGGCCATTCAGCTTGGCCGAAAGATGATGCGAGCAGCTCACCGGTTTGCCGACCTGTTCACGAATAATCTCAGCAGCGCGCAATTCATGGGCGGGATTTCGAGTGGCGAATTGACCAGCGACAGCAAAGGCGGAAACATCATCAATCGTCTCCAACCACGCGAGAAGCGCAGGTTCATCAAGTGACACAGCCTCGTTACCGGCGTGGTTATGACCGCCAACCAAAGCTATTGCCGGGTCTCCCGCCAACGCATCTGTCAGGCCATGGTTCCTAAGATCGTCCTTTCGAAAACCGATATAGACCAAGCCAATTCGCCCGCCTTTGCCTTCGACCAGAGCATTTGTGGCCAATGTCGTGGACAGCGACGCAAGTGCAATTTCAGACGGTGACACGCCACTTTGCATCAAGACGGCTTCAATGGCCTGCCCGATGCCAATCGAAAGATCGTGGCGCGTGGTCAGCGCCTTGCTGCTGGCAAGGACTCGCATCTCGTCTTCAAGCAGCACAGCGTCGGTGTAGGTGCCACCAGTATCAACGCCAAGAAGGATCGGCATGAATTTTCCTTATTTTTTCGAAAGATGTACCGATTGCGCGACGTTATTCCAGCTTATTTGCGGCATCTTTCAGTCGCAGAACCGCCCAGCGCGCGGCATCTGCAACTGTCGGGTCCGGATCATCACAATGCGATTGCGCCGAACCGATCAAGGACCCGTCACCCGAATTCCCCATCGCATAAAGCACATTGCGAACGAAGCGATCCCGTCCAATCCGCTTGATTGGGCTGCCTGAGAATTTTTGCCGGAAACCAGCATCGTCAAGACCCGCTAGATCATCAAGCCGTGGCGCCATCAGATCATCGCGGGCATGATATCGAGCCTCTTTCGCCACGACTGCAAACTTGTTCCAAGGGCAAACCGCTAAGCAGTCATCACAGCCGTAAATCCTGTTCCCCATCTGACCGCGCAGATCCTCATCAACCGGCCCTTTGTGTTCAATCGTCAGATAAGAAATACACCGCCGCGCATCAAGCTGATATGGCGCCGGAAAAGCGTCTGTCGGGCAGATATCCAGACACGCACGGCAAGAACCGCAATGGTCGATTTCAGGTGAATCAGGGTCTATTACCAGCGTCGTGAAGACGGACCCGATAAAAAACCAGTTCCCCAGTTCCCGGCTCAGGAGATTTGTGTGTTTGCCCTGCCATCCCAACCCGGCCGCCTGGCCCAATGGCTTTTCCGGAACGGGCGCTGTGTCGACAAACACCTTTACCTCGCCACCGCTGTCGTCGATCAGCCACCGCGCCAGGCGCTTCAGACGTTTCTTGATCACATCGTGATAGTCTTTGTGACGCGCATAGACGGACACCGTCCCAAGCCCGGGCTGGTCCAGATTGGCCAGCGGATCAAACTCGGGCGTGTAACTGTCGGCAAGCACGATCACTGACCGGGCTTCCGGCCAAAGCGCCGCCGGGTTCCCGCGCCAATGCGCCCGATCTGCCAGCCAGGCCATTTGCCCATGATACCCTTTCCGCAAAAAAGCCGCGAGGTGCTCGGGCACATCCGGAACAGCATCCGGAGAGCAGACGCGGCACGCATCAAACCCTTCGATCTCGGATTGCGATATCAGTCTCTGTTTCAGCCCATCCATGCTGTCAGACCACGGCTGAGGCAGTGGCCTTGGTGACCCTGAAACACTTTTTAGAAGTCCAAGTCGGCATAATGCGCAGGCGGGGGAAAGCCCGGCACCTGATCGGCCAGAATACTGCGAAACGCGGGCCGCGATTTGATCTTCGCATACCAATCCTTGACGGTCTCGGACCGGTTCCAATCGACATCCGATATATAGTCAAGGCTCGACATATGGGCAGCAGCGGCAAAATCGGCCATTGTCATAACGTCGCCGGCAAGCCACCGTCGCCGATCCAGCAGCCAGTTCATGTAATCGAGGTGGAATTTGATCGCTTTCGCACCGGCCTTGACATTGCCGCTATCTGGAAACCCCTGACCCATGACTTTCTTGTTCACCCGCTCGTAGAGAAGCTTGGACGTGACTTCATTGTGAAACTTGTCATCGAACCAGGCCACCAGACGCCGGACTTCATACTTCGCCTCATGGCCTTTCGGCATCAATGCAGGCTCTGGATATTTGCCCTCAAGGTATTCGCAGATCGGCGTGCTCTCCGACAAGGTCAGGTTATCGATTTTCAGAACCGGGACCTTACCTGCTGGATTGCGACGCAGGAAATCGGCATCCGCCTCCCAGTATTTCTCCTCGGCCAATTCGCATTCGATACGTTTCTCAGCGAGGCACAAGCGCACCTTTCTGCAAAAAGGTGACAACGGGACGTGATACAGCTTAGCCATACGAATTCCGGGAATTGGACGTAAACTGTCTCTCAATGCCCCGTTTGGCACGGCAATTCAATCCTCGAAACATCCCGAACGTCCGTCACGGCGGATCGTGGCCGCGCCGCCGCGAACCTGTCGCGCACGTTTTCTGACGAAATCACTGGGTTTCGAGGCGGAACGCTCTTTCGGATTTGGAAGGATTGCAGCCAGAAGGGCAGCCTGCTGCTCACTCAGATCTTCGGGGCCCGTATCAAAGTAATGGCGAGAGGCGGCCTCAATGCCAAAAACACCTTCACCGAACTCCGCAACGTTCAGATAGACTTCCAGAATACGCCGCTTGGTCCAAAAGGTCTCAACAAGCGGCGTCATCAAAGCCTCAAGCGCTTTGCGCGCCCAACTGCGACCGTGCCAAAGGTAGACATTCTTGACGACCTGCTGCGAAATCGTCGACGCGCCACGCCCTGTTCCGTCTTCCAGGGCTGTCCGGATTGCCTTTACATCAAATCCCCAATGCAGGCAGAAATTCGCGTCTTCCGCCGCAACAAGTGATCTGGGCATAACATCAGCGATATCATCGATTGGCACCCATTGGTGATCGATCCCAGAAAGACGCGCGGCCTCTTGCGCCATGTAAAGTGTGGCTGGCGGGTCAAGAAAGCGGTGCACGGCAATGGTCGCGCAAACAATGACGCTTACAATCAACGCAACTCGCAAGGTCCATCGCCAGACCCAGCGCACCGGCGCAAGGATGCGTTCAATCATCCGTGCCGGAAAATTTGATTTGCGTTTGGATTTTCGTTTGGCCATCGCGCAAGCTATACCGCAGCTTGGCAATGCATGGTCAATCCGTTGATCGCAGGCAATGAAAGAAATGAATGGCAGTGTGTCACACAGACCGCCATTCATGTCGCACTATCAGACTCTATTCCGCCGGAATTGCGCCTTCCTCAAGGCCGAGAGGGTGCTCAAGTTTATCCAGCATTTCTTTCGGGCAGACCTGAACGAAGTTGCCGCGTTCCACATCCCAATACTGCAGAATGTTCTGCGCGATCTGACTTCCGGTTTCTGACGCATGCCGTTCGATCAACTCTTCCAGTTGTCCCAGCCAGTACGGCGCGCTCACAGGGCAGGTCACAACCGTCTCCCGATTGATCAGCTTGTCGGTTTGCCTTTGCGGATCGTAGAGATAGGCCATTCCGCCTGTCATCCCGGCAGCAAAGTTTGCACCGACCGTCCCAAGGATAACCGCGACACCACCGGTCATGTACTCACACCCGTTGGAACCACAGCCCTCGACGACAACTTTCGCCCCTGAATTTCGAACCGCAAAACGCTCTCCGGCGCGCCCTGAGGCAAATAGATACCCATCCGTGGCGCCATAAAGAACGGTATTGCCGATGATCGTGTTGCTGCTGGCCTCAAGCGGACTTGTCATCGGCGGCCGCACGACAATCGTCGCGCCTGACAGCCCTTTGCCGACGTAGTCATTGGCGTCACCAGACACTTCGATCTTCAAGCCCGGCGCGCCAAAAGCACCAAGGCTTTGTCCGGCACTTCCGGTCAGCTTCACCGTCAGGTGGTTGGGCTGCAGCGCATTGCGCATGCCAAAATTCCGCACGATGTGGCTTGAGACCCGCGTACCAACCGTCCGGTGGGTATTCTGTACCGCATAGTGAAGTTGCATCTTTTCGCCGTCATCAAGGAACCTGGCGGCATCGCGGACAATCTCGGCGTCCAGAGTGTCGGGAACCTCGTTGCGCGGCCGATTACGATCAAAGGTGATATGGCGCGCACCATCTACAGAAATCAGCATAGGATTAAGGTCAAGATCATCCAGATGCGCACTGCCACGGCTCACCTGCGTTAGAAGATCCGGACGTCCAATCACTTCATCAAGCGATTTTGCCCCGATGCTCGCCAGTATCTCGCGAACTTCCTGCGCATAGAATGTGATCAGGTTCACAACCTTATCGGCATTGCCGGTGAACTTGGCCCGTAGGCTCTCGTCCTGCGTGCAGACACCGACAGGGCAGGTGTTCGACTGGCATTGGCGCACCATGATGCAGCCCATCGCAATAAGCGCGGCGGTGCCGATACCATATTCCTCGGCTCCCATCATCGCCGCCATGACGATGTCACGCCCGGTACGCAAGCCGCCATCGGTACGAAGTGTGATCCGGTTGCGGAGGTTGTTCATCGACAGAACCTGATGCGCTTCTGTAAGGCCCATTTCCCAAGGCAATCCCGCGTATTTGATCGACGTTGCAGGTGATGCCCCTGTGCCTCCGTTATGACCGGAAATCAGGATCACATCCGCCTTAGCTTTGGCCACGCCGGCAGCAATCGTCCCAACACCTGATTGCGACACAAGCTTCACGCAGACCTTCACAGTCGGGTTGATCTGTTTCAGATCGTAGATGAGCTGCGCCAGATCCTCGATGGAGTAGATATCGTGATGCGGCGGCGGGCTGATCAGTGTCACACCCTTGGTGGAATGCCGCAGCCGGGCAATCAGGTCGGTGACTTTCATCCCCGGAAGCTGTCCACCCTCACCCGGCTTCGCCCCTTGTGCAACCTTGATCTCAAGCTCGTCGCATTGATTGAGATACTCCGCCGTGACACCGAAGCGGCCTGAAGCCACCTGCTTGATTTTCGCCGAAGGGTTATCGCCATTGGGCTCTGGCACGAAATGCGCCGGATCTTCGCCACCCTCTCCGCTGTCGCTGCGCGCGCCGATGCGGTTCATCGCGACATTCAACGTCTTATGAGCCTCCGGGCTAAGCGCGCCAAGGCTCATTCCCGGCGTGACAAACCGCTTCCGGATCGCCGTCACGCTTTCCACCTCCTCGATTGGAATCGGGTCTCCCATCGGCTTGATCGCCATCAGATCGCGCAGATGGATTGGCGGATTTGCCTGCATCGCCTGGCTGTAACGTTGCCAAAGCTCATAGCTCGCCTTGTTGCAGGCCATTTGCATCATATGCATGGTCTGCGCGCCCCAGGCGTGGGTTTCACCAGATTTGCGAGCCTTGTAGAACCCGCCTATCGGAAGAACGTCCTTGCCCCCTTCAAAAGCCTTGGCATGGATCTTTTCCAGCTTGCCCTGGATCCCGGAAACGCCAATCCCCGAGATCCGGCTCGTCAAGCCGGGAAAATACTCGGCACACATGGCCCGGCTTAAACCCACGGCCTCGAAATTCAGACCCCCACGATACGAAGAGATCACGCTGATCCCCATCTTCGACATGATCTTCAGAAGACCCTGATCAATGGCCGTCCTATATCGCGCGACGGCCTCGGTGAGCGACCCTTCCAGAAGGCCGCGATCAATCCGGTCTGCAAGGCTGTCCTCTGCCAGATACGGGTTCACAACGGTCGCGCCCGCCCCGATCAGCACGGCAAAGTAATGCGGATCAATGCATTCCGCCGACCGCACATTGAGACTTGTGAACGTCCTCAAACCCTCACGCGTCAGATGCCCGTGCACCGCACTTGTTGCCAGGATCATCGGCATGCCAACACGGGTCTCATCCACATTCTGATCCGTCAGAACAATGTGCCCCGTGCCAGACCGTACGGCATCCTCAGCCTCAGCACGAATACGACGCAAACCCGCCTGCAAAGCCCCCTTGCCAGACTCGAACGTGCAATCGATAACCGCCGTCTCGGCATTAAAGCTCTCAAGCAGAACATCCCACTGCGCATTGCCGACAAACGGACTTTCCAGAACGATGATCTCAGTCTGACTGCTCGATTCATCCAGAACATTCTTCAGGTTTCCAAACCGGGTCTTAAGGCTCATCACCCGGTATTCCCGCAAACTGTCGATCGGCGGATTTGTCACCTGGCTGAAATTCTGCCGGAAATAGTGACTAAGCGGGCGGTACATGGTCGAAAGGACGGCACTTGGCGTGTCGTCCCCCATGCTGGCAACAGCCTCTTTTCCATCTTCCGCCATCGGCGCCAGAACCTGTTCGATTTCTTCCATCGAATAGCCAGCCGCAATCTGCCTGCGGCGCAAATCTTGGCCTGTTGTCAGCGGTTTTTCGGCAGCCCGCGCAAGGCGTTCGTCAAGATCGACAATCTTGCCAACCCATTCTCCGAAGGGCAGGGCACGTGCCAGCTTATCCTTGATTTCGGTATCGTGAAAAAGAACACCCTTCTTGGTATCAACGGCAAGCATCTGGCCCGGGCCAAGTGCGCCCTTTTCGCGCACGGTCGCCTCGTCAATCGGCACCATCCCCGCCTCGGAACCGGCAATGACAAGACCATCGCCTGTCACGACATACCGCATGGGGCGCAACCCATTGCGATCCATGCCCGCGCAAACCCATCGGCCATCGGTCATGGCAAGTGCTGCCGGGCCATCCCATGGCTCCATGACCGAGTTGCAGTAAGAATACATGTCGCGCCACGCCTGCGGCAGTTCCTCGGCCTGCTTCGACCAGCTTTCCGGAACCAGCATCGTTTTCGCCATTGGCGCGCTGCGACCAGCCCGCACCAGAACCTCGAAAACAGAGTCTAACGCGGCCGAATCTGACGACCCTGACGCAATTATCGGCTTGATATCCTCGGCTAGCTCACCAAAAGACTGAGATGCCATGCGGATTTCATGGCTCTTCATCCAGTTGATGTTACCCTTAAGCGTGTTGATTTCGCCGTTATGCGCCAGCATGCGGAATGGCTGTGCCAGCCACCATTGTGGGAATGTATTCGTCGAGTAGCGTTGATGGTAGATCGCGAAATTCGAGACGAACCTTTCGTCCTTCAGATCGGGGTAAAACTCGGCGACCTGTTCGGCAAGCATCATGCCCTTGTAGATGATGCTGCGGCAACTCAGACTCGCAATGTAAAGCCCTCCGATACCCGCAGCGGCAGCGGCCTTTTCAATCCGGCGACGAATGACATAAAGCTCGCGCTCAAAATCCTCTTCATCCATGCCTTTTGAGTTCGAAATCAGGATTTGTTCGATCTCAGGCCGGGTGGCGTTGGCTTTTTCACCAAGAACGCTGATGTCCACCGGAACATGGCGCCAGCCATAAATGTAATATCCCATCCGAAGCACTTCGGTTTCCACGATGGTCCGGCAGGTTTCCTGTGCCCCGAAATCGGTACGGGGCAAAAAGACCTGACCCACGGCCATCAATTCGTCCTGATGCGGCTCGTGGCCGGTGCGACGCACCTGGTCATAGAAGAACGGAACGGGGATCTGAATATGAATGCCAGCGCCATCGCCGGTCTTGCCATCGGCATCAACGGCACCGCGATGCCAAATCGCCTTGAGCGCATCAATGCCCGCCTCGACAACTTTCCGGCTTGGTTTGCCATTCACGGCAACAACAAGACCCACCCCACAGGAGGAATGTTCTTCTTCCTCGGAATACATGCCGTTTTCGGAAAGCCATTTGCGCTTGGCCTCTTCGTTTTGGGCCCATTTAGAGTCGAATTTCGTCATTGGCTCACCCTTCTTTCGGCGCAAATCTGGCGATGGTCTCCGCCGTCGTCAGTTTCTTGTGTTCACCGGCAAGCGCGTAGCCCTCCGGCGTGTTATCGGCATAAAATTCCAGCTTCAGCGGAACCCCGGCGGCATTCTCGAACAGTCCTGCAGCCGGATGGCGAACGCCATCTTCGACAGTCCCGTACCAGAGGGTCGAACCGCAGATCTCGCAAAAGCCGCGCTCGGCCCAATCGGATGACCGATAACTTTTCGCCGGGCCTTCAAAACGGACACTATCTGGCTCTGTCGCCAGCGACATGAACATCGAACTCGTGTGTCTGCGGCACATCTCGCAATGACAGGCCCGGATAATTGACGTTCCAAAGGATGCTTGAACCGTCACGGCACCACACAGGCACCTTCCGGTGATTTCAGTTGTGGTTTCCGTCGACATATCGCTTTCCTCACTCAAAAAGGTCAGTCGGTATGACCAACCTGATTTGCGAGGCCCTCATGGGGCACCGACGCAATACCGACGTAATACCGACGTGATACCGACGTTGGTTTTTCATTCCGCTGCGACCGCTTGAGTGGCGCTCAAATCGTCCAGGATGGCCTTCGCCGCATCGCGTCCGTCACGGATCGCCCAGACGACAAGACTGGCGCCACGAACAATGTCACCAACAGCATAAACACCCTTCATCGTCGTACGCCCTGTCCCATATTCGGCTCTGATTGTGCCCCATCGGGTGACTTCCAGCTCTGCTTGACCCCAGAGTTTTGGAAGGTCCTCGGCCTCAAAGCCAAGCGCCTTGATAACCAGATCCGCAGGCTCATCGAAATCTGCGCCATCGATCTCTTCCGGGCTTTGCCGTCCTGTCGCGTCGGGCGGACCAAGGCGCATTTGCTGCACCTTCACGCTCGTCACCGCGTCGCCATGAAAGGCTTTCGGCGCACTAAGCCAGACAAATTCCACGCCTTCTTCCTCGGCATTTGCCACTTCACGCTGGCTTCCGGGCATGTTTGCACGATCCCGGCGATACAGGCATTTGACCGATGTCGCTCCCTGACGCACCGCAGTTCTGACGCAATCCATGGCCGTGTCGCCACCGCCAATGACGACAACGCGTTTGCCCTTCGCATCAAGTTCGCCACTGTCAAATTCTGGAACATCGTCGCCAAAGCTCTTGCGATTGCTGGCGGTCAGGTAATCAATCGCACGAACAATTCCGGCGGCACCTGCGCCAGGCCCGGGAAGTTCGCGGCTTTTGTAGACGCCCGTTCCGATCAAGACGGCATCATACTTTGAACGAAGGTCTTCGAACGCGACATCCGGACCCACATCGCAATTCATTTTGAAGCGGACGCCGCCTTGCTCAAGCTGTTCGATGCGCCGCATGACCACATCTTTCTCAAGCTTGAAGCCGGGAATCCCATAGGTCAGAAGCCCGCCTGCCCGATCATACCGGTCATAAACCGTCACCTGCAGACCGGCTTGCCTCAGAACATCGGCCGCCGCCAGACCTCCGGGGCCCGCGCCGATGATCGCCACAGACTCGCTGCGCTCGGTCGCCGGCGCGATTGCTTTGACCCAGCCTTTCTCCCAGGCGGTATCAGTGATGTATTTTTCAACCGACCCAATCGTCACCGTGCCGTGGCCGGACTGCTCAATGACGCAGTTTCCTTCACAAAGCCGGTCCTGCGGGCAGATGCGACCGCATATCTCGGGAAACGTGTTTGTCGCCTGGCTCAGTTCATAAGCTTCCTGAAGCCGTCCCTCAGCCGTCAGACGAAGCCAGTCCGGAATGTTGTTGTGCAAAGGACAATGGTTCTGGCAGTAGGGCACACCGCACTGGCTACACCGTGCGGACTGCTCCTTTGCCTTTTCGTCAGCATATTCGGCGTAAATCTCGCCAAAGTCCGCCTTACGATCCTCCGCCGCCCGCTTTTCGGGCATGTCACGTTCGACCGTTACGAATTTCAACATCTGCTGATCAGCCACAATTTCCTCCGCCCATACCGTCCCGCCTCTGTAAACGAGCGATTAACGAAAATAAAGTCGTATATGCTGACCTAATTAGCGCTTTTCCAATGGAACCGGCCAGAAGTCGCCGTTTTTCCATAAAATTTAGAGCCGAATCGGACCTAAATGATCCCTTTTCTCTTTGAATTAGTGAGTTATAGCTGAGGCAAGACCAAGAGCAGGGGCACGAGCATGCCGCTTTTCCAACTGATTCTTGTGGCCGTTATTCAAGGCGTCACAGAATTTCTCCCGGTTTCGTCGTCAGGACACCTGATCCTGCTACCAAGCTTGACCGGTATGGACGATCAAGGGCAGGCCATCGACGTCGCCGTTCATGTTGGCACGCTTTTTGCAGTTATTCTCTATTTCTGGCGAGACGTAAGACTTGCCATTCTTGGCCTGCCACGCATGCTCCTTGGCAGGATAGATACGGAAGGTGCAAAGCTTGCACTATTGCTCGCGGTCTCCTCGGTTCCCGTCGTCGCTTTTGGTCTCATTCTCAAGCTGACCGGTCTGGACGATGCGTTGCGATCCATCACGGTTATTGGTTGGGCCATGCTGGTCTTCGGGCTATTCCTGTACTGGGCCGATCAGGTTGGTGACACAGTCAAAAAAACGAAGGATTGGTCCTTACCCGATGCACTTGTAATCGGTGTCTGGCAGGCTGTTGCGCTTATCCCGGGAACCTCTCGTTCCGGCATTACGATCACGGGCGCGCGTTTCATGGGATATGACCGCGAAGATGCGGCCAGAATTGCCATGCTGATGTCGATTCCGACGATCATCGCCAGTGGCGCGTTTCTTGCAGGCGAAACGATGATGAACGCCGATACGGCGCTTTTGAGAGATGGCGCGATAGCTGCAGCAATCGCTTTCATTGCAGCACTCTTGGCGCTAGTCTTGATGATGCGGCTGCTGCGAAGCGTGAGCTTCACGCCCTATGTGATCTACCGCGTGATCCTGGGCCTGATCCTGCTATTCATTGCCTACACATGAAAAGCTCAATCCGCGCGTAGGTTCTTCGCCGACTCCTTAAGCGCTTCATACTGGCCCGCAGGCCGAAAGCGCCAAAGATAGTCCGGCAATACAGCTTCCAGCGCGACAGGACGGACCCCCAGATCAGACAGCGTCTTGGCACCATCTTGAACCACGTTGTCCACCCGCAGACTGGTGACCTGATCCCGTGTGATCTGTGCACGCACAAGACCACCTGTCAGGAACTGAACGGCCTCCATCAGCACAGCCATTATATTTGCTGCCCAAAACGGGATGTTCAGGATCAATCGCCGCCGCCGAACAACCTCTAGCATCTGTCCCATCAGTTCGCGAAATGTGTTCACGTCCGGGCCGCCAAGCTCGTAAGTACCTGCCTCGGCACCACCCTCGACAGCCTTGGCCGCCGCCTCGGCAACATTGTCGACATAAACCGGCTGAAACTTTGTCTCTGCACCAACAACTGGCAGGATTGGACCCAATCGTGTCAGGCCGGCAAATCGGTTAAAGAACGCATCTTCCGGCCCAAAAATTACAGATGGGCGCAAAATGACCGCCTCTGGCATATGCGACAGAACGGCGGCTTCACCTTCGGCTTTTGATTGGCTGTAGAGACTATCAGAAGCCGCGTCTGCACCAATCGAAGAGATATGCACCATCCGCCCGACACCTTCTTCAGCGGCAATGCGCGCAATGCGCTCTGCGCCAAGGTGTTGGATGGCGTCAAAGCTGTTCTTTCCGCCACGATCGAATGTGCCGACGCAATTTACCACCGCGTCCGCGCCTTGCATCACAGACCGCACACTGTTGTCATCGCGGATGTTGCAAAGCACCGGCTCAACCTGTCCGACGACACCATATGTTTTGACATGCATCGCCTCGTTCGGGCGACGTACCGCGACACGGACACGCCAGCCAGATTTCGCCAGCCTGCGCGCAATATATCGCCCAACGAAACCCGAACCGCCATAGATAGTGACAAGTTGCGACATAGAGCTGCTCCCGACTGCGCTTATCTTGCCTTTCGTACCTCTGTCGCAGGCTTTGGACAAGGCGCTTTACTGTCCGCGCGCTAGCGGCGAATTGGCGTTGACACCCTTAGACCAGATGGCTACATGCCCCAGACGACACCAGCCCAGGTGGCGGAATTGGTAGACGCGCTAGCTTCAGGTGCTAGTGTCCGTATGGACGTGGAGGTTCGAGTCCTCTCCTGGGCACCATTCCTTCCACAAAGGGAATGAAAATGGCCAATCACTTCTACAAGAATGACCTCCCCGACGGTCTTGATCTTGCACCGAGCGTTGCAATTGATTGCGAGACCATGGGGCTCAACCCGCATCGTGATCGGCTTTGCGTCGTGCAGCTTTCAAGCGGGGATGGCAACGCACATATCGTGCAAATCGAGAAGGGGCAGACATCTGCGCCAAATCTCGAAGCACTTTTGACAAATCCAGACGTCTTGAAGATTTTTCATTTTGGGCGATTTGACATCGCCGCCCTGTATCATGCATTTGGCGCGCTGACCGCGCCAGTCTATTGCACGAAAATCGCAAGCAAACTGGTGCGCACCTACACGGATCGACACGGGCTTAAGTATCTGCTTCAGGAGCTGCTGGAAATCGACATCTCCAAGCAGCAACAATCATCGGACTGGGGCGCGAAAGCGCTAACCGAAGCTCAACTCGACTACGCAGCCTCTGACGTGCTCTACCTTCATCGCCTCAAAGAGGAGCTGGATGCGCGGCTTGCGCGCGAAGGCCGGGCCGAACTGGCGCAGGCGTGTTTTGAATTCCTTCCAACGCGCGCAAGGCTTGATCTTGCCGGGTGGCCGGAAACAGACATTTTTGCTCACTAATGGTCGCGTGGCAGGACAATTTTTATTCTCAGATGGTGGCGTGGATGAAAATCATCCTGCCACTGGCTGCACTGGCTCTGCTTTCAACCCTCTTCCTCATCTCAAGAAGTGTTGATCCGACAAAGGCAATACCGGTTGTCGAACTGGATCTTGAACAACGCGCTCAGGATCAAGGCGCGACAAACGCTGCCTTCGCCGGCGTGACCCAAGGGGGCGATGAAATCATGCTTGCCGCAGTTTCGGCGCGCCCATCGCCACAAAACAACCAGATTATTCTGGCGACAGACATCTCGGCCGAGCTGCGCCTTCTGTCAGGAACAGTGATCGATGTCATGTCTGATAATGCCGATATGAATCAAAACAAAAATACGGCCTCACTTGAAGGTGAGGTGCGGATCACGACAACGACCGGTTATGATATCGCATCAGATCGGCTCGAAGCGGATTTCAACATGCTGCATCTGGAATCGCCCGGCCCTGTTTCGGGCGAAGGTCCGCCCGGTATGCTGACAGCCGGTCGCATGATTTTGACCAATAATGAGGAAACAGGCACCGCACATTTGGTATTCACTGACGGGGTGAAGCTGATATACACCGGCCATATCTCCGAGGATTGAAAGACTTGCTCCGTCTCACCTACCTAACGATCGCTTTCCTGGCTCTGTCATTCGCCACGCAATCTGTCGCGCAGGGTGCGCAGATCGCATTCGGTGACACCGCGCAGGACAGCCGCCTGCCCGTGGAAGTGACCGCCGACAACCTTGATGTGAACCAAGACAATGGCACCGCGGTTTTTTCGGGCAATGTGCTTATCGGACAGGGCGAGATGCGGTTATCGGCCCCTCGCGTTCTTGTTGTCTACAAGTCGGATCAGTCCGGCATTGAAAAACTGGAAGCGACAGGTGGCGTGACCCTTGTAAGCGGCGAAGATGCCGCCGAAGCGCAACGCGCCGATTACAACATCGATACCGGGATGATCGAGATGCAGGGCAGCGTGCTTTTGGTTCAAGGCGTCAACGCATTGACCGGTGACAAGATGTTCGTAGACACCCGTGCAGGAACCGCTCGTGTCAGCGGGCGCGTGAAAACGATATTGCAGCCTGAGAATTGAAGCGTGACCAAGCCTGAACTTCATATCGCGCATGAAAACAGCGGGCTCTCTGTAACCAACCTGCGCAAGAGTTACAAAAAGCGCGTGGTGATCCGGGATGTTTCCTTGCAGCTGCAGCAGGGCGAAGTTATCGCGTTGTTGGGGCCAAATGGCTCGGGCAAGACAACAACTTTTTACGCAATTGCCGGGTTGATCTATCCAGAGGGTGGCAAGGTGTCCATCGATGGGCGGGATGTTTCGGGATTGCCGATGTACCGGCGCGCAAAGCTTGGAATTGGGTATCTGCCGCAAGAGATGTCGATCTTCCGGGGCATGAGTGTGGAAGACAATATCATGTCGATCCTCGATATTTCACTGCCCTCGCGCCATAAGCGCCGTGAGCGTCTCGAAGAGCTGCTTTCGGAATTTTCCGTTGAGCACCTTCGCCGCGCACCGGCATTGGCCCTGTCAGGTGGCGAACGTCGGCGCGTTGAAATTGCTCGGTGTCTTGCCGCTTACCCAAAATACCTTCTTCTGGACGAACCTTTCGCAGGCGTCGATCCGATCTCGGTGGGGGATATCAGACACTTGGTCGCCGACCTCAAGAAACGCGGGATCGGGGTGCTGATCACCGATCACAACGTACGAGAGACACTCGAGATCGTGGATCGAGCCTACATTCTGCATGATGGCAAGGTTCTTATGTCAGGGTCTCCTGACGAGGTCGTCTCGAACGAGAATGTCCGACGGGTTTATCTTGGCGATAATTTCCGTATTTCTTAACTCAATCTTTTGTGGAAACCTTTGCATTCTGTTGCCAAGCGGATTGACAAACGCCGCTGAAAGCGCCTCAATTGAGGTATGCCTCTTGCGGTTTTTGCATCAATAGCTGAATCACTCTGGTGTTCCCGGACCGGCTTCGAAATAGCAAACAAACAAGAGTTTTTTCTCAGTCCGAGCAAATCGAAGACAGGCTTTTTGCCAATCTAAGGCTCGTGCGGCTTTTTTGGAGGATAAAAGATGCGCTATCAGATCAGCGGAAAACAAATTGATATTGGAAGCGCTCTTCAAACACATGTTGAAAACGAGCTTAACTCGGTGGTCGAGAAATACGCCGAACGTCCGACTGACGCGAACATCATCTTTTCGAAGAGCGCCGCAGAATTCGTGTGCGAGGCAACCATCCATCTGTCGACCGGTCTGACTGCACAAGCAAAGGCACATGCGCATGAAATCTACGCTGCATTCGACCAATGCAGCGAAAAAATGGAAAAACAGCTGCGTCGGTACAAGCGGCGACTGAAAGATCATCATAGGCAACGTTCAGAACCGGTTGAACTTTCGCAGGCATCCGCCTATATCCTCGCTTCCGACAGCGATGGAGAAGATTCGGAACCCGATACGCTTCAGCCGATCATCGTGGCTGAAATGGAAACGAAAATTCCGTCTCTTTCTGTTGGCGAGGCAGTGATGCAAATGGAGTTAGCCGGAGCACCGGTTCTGGTGTTCAGAAACGAAGGCAAGAACGGATTAAACGTGGTGTATCGCCGAGACGACGGCAACATCGGTTGGATTGATCCCTAATTCAAACAGGCGCGGGCCAATTTAACCTGCGTGCCGGAGCAACAATCAAATGCAATTCTCTGAAATCCTCAAACCTGAGGCAATTCGGGTGTTTTCTTCGGTTTCGAGTAAGAAACGGTTACTGCACGAATTCGGCACGATTGCCGAAACGGCCTATGGTCTGGATGCAACAAAGACCGTCGAAGCGCTTCTGGAACGGGAAGCACTGGGGCCGACCGGCGTTGGTCATGGTGTCGCCCTTCCGCATGCTCGACTTGATGGGCCGGACAAAGTTGTAGGCGCCGTTGTTCTTCTCGACACACCTATTGACTTCTCGTCGGTGGATCGTCAGCCCGTAGACTTGGCTTTCGCGCTCTTCGCACCCAAAGATGCCGGTGTAGAACACCTGAAAGCCTTGGCGCTGGTTTCGCGGACACTTCGAGACACGTCTGTCTGCGCCAAACTTCGTGCCAATAATGATCCCGCAACTCTTTACGCGATCATCACAGAATCGCAGTCGGTTCAAGCCGCCTAGACAGGCAAGCTCTGCCAAGGCTCAAACCCAAACATCATGTAGTCTCGTTGATAAATCTGCGCGGCTCGTTTCTCCAATTTGTCATCATAGATGTCAGCTAGTTCAAAGGGCAGTTCCGAGGCATTTTTGGAAAAACTGGCCCTGTTAGGCGCGCCTAGGTCTTCGGCAAGCCGCTGCAGGTCCGTTTGAAGCCTTTCCTCCCTAAAGACGTGATCCGGGACAATGAAATTCGCCATGCCTTGCAGAACAGCGGATTGCGTTGCCCAATGCGCGTCCACGCGAATTGCCGTCTGGCCTGATAGATTGGCTTCAAGAAAATCGAGAAAGGCAAGGAAGGCATCGCGATGTTGGACAAGCCCGTAATCATCTGACGGAAACTTCCCAGGTAAAGGAAGCTTGAAAGAGTTTCGCAAGATGCGACGAATTCCGTCGTAGCACCCCGGACCGGTCTGCAGGATCTTGGTGCAGAACGCGTGGTGCGCCCGAGCCAAAGGATGACGTAAAACGGTAAAGCACCGGTGCCCCGGATTGCGCCTTTTCCATTGACGTAGGGCTTTTTGATTAAGCCGAGTGTTTAGACCGCTTGTGTCGACGTCATCCAAAGCCGCCATCCAGGTGATGACATCCGGCTCTGGCCCCGACCGGATCGGCATAAATAGCAGTGGGGACTTGGAGCAGGCCACAAAGCTTGGCGCGGCTGGTCCCCGGCGGGGTTCAAAATTTGGCGTGCGATGCAGGTTGAACAAGTCAATCCCGACAACTGCCTCTTCCATCTCCTCTGGATTGGAAACTTTGTCCAAAAGCCCATCAGGATTTTGTTTCTTGAGATCCTGATCCAGGCTCTCAAGCGCGTCCTCACTGCCCAGGAATTTTGCGAGCCCATTGATCACATCGAGATTTTGAATGTCTTCATACGCCAGATAGAATGCTGTCTGGCCGGATTGCTGCAACGTGTTCAGCAGCTGCACCTGGAATCCCTGTGTTCTTGACATGTGTTCTTCGAACTCGGCTGCCTCAAACCGAACCCGGCTATCTTTGCGGCGTTTGACATTTGTCAGCTTCCACTGACCTGTCGCTTGCGCGATTTTCCACGAAACATAACTGTCCAGCGGATTGCGCGTCAGGACGATCTTTGCGCACCTCTCGTCATTCAAGATCAGATCCAGAATGCGAGGATCATGATCGTGAAAAAAACGGAAGCCGCCAAGCCCGCTTGGCAAGTTCTTTATTGCATCAACAAGGCGTTCGGGATGCGCGTCGCGCATGGCTCGCGTCACGCCGGCAATCTCTGTCTTGTTGGGATAACCGATGAAATGTGGGTTGAACGCCTCTCCAAAGCACTCAAATCGGTCAAATGCGTTGATATTGGCCTCAAGAAAGTTCGAGCCCGTGCGCATCTCCGCAAATACAACGAAGTAGTCGAACCGACGCTCCATACCGTCTACCGCACGAGGTAAGGTTTGGGTTTATCCTTGTTGGGCTCGTGCAATTGGTGCTCGACTGGGAAGTCACCCATAAGGTAGGGGTGCATCCCCTGATTTTTGAGATTTTGCAGAAACTGACCAAATCCCGTGAGGTCCGCCATTTTCGGAACTTCAGAAAGCCCGAACTGGTTCTGTTTTCCAATCTCGTCGATGATGGCTTGCAGCGGTTCCATTGGGGCTTCGATGAACTCTGCCATTGTCCAGATACGTACCCTCGCCTTTGTCCAGGGAGAGCGTAGAACCTCTAGATGCTTGCTTTCAATCCGCTGCAAGCGCGCCGCCTCTTGACGGATATCCGCGAAGTTACTGTTCGATTTGAACAAATTGACAGCCCAAGCACCGGAAAGGACCGAAATCTGCGCATTGGCGTCTTTCGCAATATCCCATTGAATGTCCTTGATCACATCCCGCGGCCCCATCTGAAAACACTGCCGCTCACCCCGGGTGTTCCAAATCAAGCTGGAGATAAAGGCGCGGGGGTTATAGTCACGCAGGGACGCGCTATCGCTGAGCGCACCATTCGTGACACTTTGACCATCAGCGAATTCCGCGCGTTCGGGCGCGAAAAGATGTCCGTGCACTCTGGCACCAGTTACCTTTGCCAACCAGCGTTCGAAGTTCTCAAAAAGATCGCTGAAGCCTTCGAAAACGGCATATGGCGCGCAAGTCAAACCGTTCTCACGACCTTCGACCGGAAAGCGGCTTTGCATGTAGAGACCGCGTCGTCCGCGCATTCTTCGTTCGACGGCTTTCGCAAAGATACGGTCAATTTTTCCGGGGTTCGGCTCTGTGCGTTTCATAGCGCCTGCCGGGTCGGTCAGAAAAGCGTCGTAAAGCCGGTTGGCGAATGGCCAGATTTTACGTGCGACGAAACAATCCGAGCGGCGCAGCAGTTGCAGGTGATCATCATAGAAGATATGCGGCTTTCCCTGATAGTCGAATTTTGACAGCGTCAAAGATCGGCTTTCGATTTGCCGTGAGTAAAGGCGAGCAAGCGTTTGAAAGTAACTCTCATCCGGGATCCAGACCTTTTTGAAGTAGCGGTCATAGATCGGGCGATCGGGATCGTCGAGGATGGCGGACAAAGTCTGGCGCGTCAGGCACCACCATTGGCTTCCCATATGCGGAACGATGCCATTCGGGATGCGCCTCCGATAACGGATCAGCCGCTGTATCGCGACATACTTGTCGAAAAGAAATCTGTTCTTTCGCCAGGCAAAAGGAAACCGCAAAGTGAAACGCTCTTTATCAAATCCGCCAATCGTCCAGGGAACGTCGGATGTAGTGGCCGATTCAATAAAATCCGTCTGAGAGCGTTCTGCCAGGTAATCGATCAACTCCTGAACCGGACGGAGTGGCAAGCAAGAGCCGGACGCGAGATAGACATGCCGAACATGTGGAAACTCATCAAGCATGAGGCGTGAGGCGCTTTGCGTCGCGGCAACAAGGCCCCAAGTGCCCCATTCGCACCTGTGACGCTTGGAAAAGCGAACGTTTGGCATGTCGGAAAGCGCATCGACAAAGGCGTTGTAGGCACTGGGCACCACGTTCTTATCCGCATGCACCACAATCGGGCATCCCGCCGCAGACCAATGGCGCGCAACTTGCTCCGCACGATCAAACGCCGTGTGCACCAGCATGATGATGCCGACACTCATGAACTGCCCTTTTTCATGCCCAGTTCCCCTTTGACATCAGTCCGAGGATCTCAAGTTGCCTCCAGTTTATATATTTTTCCGACCATTTGCACCAAAGGTCCGGATTTTCTTGAACATTTGCCGCGTAGGCCTTGTATTCAACGCTTCCCTGATAGTGTTGTTTGCGCCGCAGCTCTTCCTCCGCCTTCGCCGCGAAGGTGTTGAGAAACTTCGTGTGCAGCAGGATGCCACTGGCCTTTTCTCCACCCCATTCGTCGTAGGTCAGGTTTAAGCCACGCGGTAAGAGCATGTGTGTCGAGCTGACGTAAGTGTAGCGTTTGTCCCATTTAACCAAGGGCGTCTTGTTAAGTGCGGGTGCCTTGGCAGGCTTATCCATAAAGAACATCCGGCTCCGTGGACCACCCTGAATCCATAGATTTCCGTAGCGCTTGTTCTTTTCGATCACGTAGTTGCCCGGATCAAACCAGCTTGTGATCTCTATGGGGTCCTGACCCGGCAAGTAAGGAACAGCATCGATACGCCCCTTGGGATACATATCAAGCAACATGGCCCCAAAGGACCGCACCTGACTTACGTCGAGCCAATCCGTAAGTGCGCGGATAGGCCGAGTGTCGCAAAACGGATAGATAAACAGCTCGTCAGGGTCGACGACCAACGTCCAGTGTCCATGTCCATATCGGCGCTGAAGCCAGTTCAGCCAATCAACGCCAAACTTCGATCCCTTGTAACTTGCCTTTGTCGTCCAGACCGACACATCGCTTTGATTTGCAAGAAATTCTCGTCCGCCATCACTGCTGTCATTGTCGACAATCAGGAAATGCGCGACGCCGAGGTTCCTGTAATACTTCAGAAAATACGGCAGCCGCACGTATTCGTCGCGCATAGTCGAAAACAAAAGAATGTCGCCGGGGCGAATCTTGCCCGTACGATCCACAACTGGTTTGAGTGAGAAATGCTTGCGGAACGCCCGTATCTGGTGACGCTTTCTGCGCAGCCGCATCACATATGACTGCAAAAAACTCACTTACTCGATCCTCGTGGCAGGCATCATTTCTTACCCTACCCTAGTCTTTGACGCTTAACGCATTCTTTTTGCATATTTTTCGCAGGCTGTGTCCGCGATTTTCGCTGCAACTGTTCGTGCAGGGGACAATAGGTGATTGCGCGCAACAGGTAAACTCCGAAACAATCGTCACACCCAATTCCCCTTCGACATCAAACCCATAGCTTCAAGCTGACGCCATCCGGTAAACCTGCTCGAACTTTCGCACCAAAGTGTCGGATTGCTTGATAGGGCGTCATAGTAGTCATCGTAGAGCTTGCTGTTGGCAAAATGCTCTGCGCGCTTTTTTTCTTCGGATGACCTTGCAACGACGGAATCAAGAAACTTGGTGTGAAGCAAAACGCCGGAAATACGCTCTCCGCCTTCAACATCGTAAACCTGATTGAGCCGCCTGGGCAGCAAAGAATGGGTAGAGCTGACATAAGCAAACCGCCTGTTCCACTTTACCAGCGGTACCTTTCCAAGTGTCGGCGCTCGTCTTGGTCGGTCCTTGAAGAACAACCTGGCTCTGACACCGCCTTGAATCCACAGGTTCAGAAGGTCTGGTTTCTGCTGCATCATATAGTTGCCGCTATCAAACCAATCTAAGGTTTCAAACGGCGAAGACCCCGGCATGTATTTCTGATCTTCCAAAGCGCCATTGGGATACATATCGAGCATCAGAGCACCGAAGGACTCTAATTCTTGTTGGTCCAACCAACCAGTCAGGGCAGGTAAGGGGCGCGTCTGGTAATGTGGGTAGATCAATATCTCGTCGGCATCGACAGTCAGACACCAATGACCATGCCCATGTTTGATTTGCAGCCAGCCAAGCCAGTCGACGCCAAATCGGGACAGACGATAGCTTTCTGAAGTGCTCCAGAATGAAACGTCATCCTGCTCTTCCAGGAGTTTTGCCGAGCCATCGTCACTGGCATTATCGACAAAAAGGAAATGGCCCACACCCAGGCTTCGGTAATGCTCCAAAAAGAACGGAAGGCGTTCGGCTTCATTTCGAATAGTAGAAAACAAGAGAATCTGATCAGGTAAAATCCGCGCTGTCCGATCCTTGATCGCTTTCAACTGTCGGCGCTTGCGTAAGGCGCGAAAAAGCAATCTGCGGCGTTTCCACCGAAGCCTGTATGCCATTCCTGCTTCAGACAGCAAGCTCATCGATCGCCTGTCTTTAAGTCTTTTCCTGAAAATCAGGTTTATTTCTCGTAATGTCCAGTTTGATGCCAGCGCCACGCATCAGAAATCATTTGATCAAGCGTTGATCGCTCCGATCGCCATCCAAGTTCCTTGGACGCGCGCTCAGATCCAGAGACAAGTTTCGTACAATCTCCTGGCCGTCTTTCGCCGAACTCGATGGGTACAGGCCGCCCAGTTGTTTTCTCTGCCTGATCCGTCACTTCACGAACCGAAAACCCGGTTCCTGTTCCAAGATTGAACACACGGCTGTCTTTCCCCGCCTCCAGCCATTTCAAACCAAGAACGTGCGCATCCACAAGATCGCTCACATGAACATAGTCGCGAATGCAGGTTCCATCCGGTGTGTCGTAATCTGTGCCAAAGATCGTGAGCGCATCGCGCCGTCCGTCAACCGCATCTAGAATCAAGGGCACCAAATGCGTCTCGGGCTGGTGAAACTCTCCTATCTCGGCATCAGGATCCGCGCCTGCTACATTAAAGTACCGGAAGACCACATGTTTCAGATCGTGGGAGGCATCGAAATTCTGCAGCATATCCTCAATCGCACGCTTGCTGGCACCATAAGAGTTGATCGGGCACTGAGCGGCTGTTTCATCGAGGACAACGTTGTCTTGGTCCCCATAGGTCGCACAGGTGGATGAGAAGACAATCCTCAGGCAACCGGCCGTAATGGCCGCTTGGCACAAAGCCAACGAGCCGGCGACGTTGTTGTCCCAATAAAGACCTGGCTCTCGCATGCTTTCGCCGACCTGACTCAGGGCGCCAAAATGCAGGACCGCTTCGGGTTTGTAAGCCGCGAACACGTCATCGAGACGAGCGCGGTCTCGAAGGTCACCTTTCTCGAAAGGACCGAATTTGACAGCATCAGCCCAGCCTGTGCTCAGATTGTCGTAAGTAACCGGAACATAGCCCGCCGCCTTTAGGGCCTTGCAGGCGTGCGACCCTATATACCCAGCGCCGCCAGTGACCAGGACATTCCTCAAGCGCGTCCCCTTGTGGATCTTTTATTCTGCAGCTTTAGCGGCGTTGACCATTTCGTTCAGGAAACCCCAGAGATCATCCCGCAACTCAGGGCGATCCAATGCGAAGGCGACGGTGGCTTGCAGAAAACCAGCTTTTGAGCCGCAATCGAAACGGCGACCGTCAAAGCGGTAGCCATACACTTCCTCACCTTCTTCGCGCGCATCTGCAATCGCGTCCGTGAGTTGAATCTCGCCACCGGCACCGGTCTTCTTCTTGTTCAGTTTTTGCAAGACTGTCGGTGTCAGAATGTAACGCCCGATGACCGCAAGATTTGACGGCGCATCGCCAAGAGCAGGTTTCTCAACCATTCCTTTGGTCGAAACGATCTTGCCCATGTCGTCTTTGATATCGAGCATACCATAGGAAGATGTTTGTTCGTCTGGCACTTCCATTGCCGCGACGATGTTTCCACCCGTTTCCTCAAAGGCTTCGGCCATCTGTTGAAGGCATGGTTTTTCGGCTGCGATAACATCATCCGGCAGGATCACCGCAAAAGGCTCATTCGCAATCAGACGCCGGGCACACCAAACCGCATGACCAAGTCCCAAAGGTTTGTTCTGCCGCGTATAGGCGATCTCACCACTGTCCATGTTTGTTGACCGCAAAACCTCGAGCAGTTCATCTTTGCCCTTCTTGCGCAATTCCTGCTCAAGCTGCGGCGCATTGTCGAAGTAATCTTCAAGCGCCCCTTTGCCACGCGATGTCACGAAGATGAATTCCTTAATGCCCGCAGCGCGGGCCTCATCGATGGCGTATTGTACAAGAGGCCGGTCAACGAGCGTCATAATCTCTTTCGGCACAGACTTCGTAGCCGGAAGGAACCGCGTCCCCATTCCAGCAACTGGGAAAATAGCCTTTGTGAGTTTCTTTCGCATTTACCGCTCCTAGACAGCCCAACTCAGTACAACAGAACAAATGTGACCACTCCGTGGCGGCACTTAACAGTTTATTCGTTTTTTATTCGTTTACGTAGCAACATCTCGCCGATTGGTCAAAAAATCAGCGCATTCCCATCTCTTGCATCATCTCTTCTAGCCGGGGGACGTCCTCTGGGTTGTTCAGCTCCCAGAACTTTCGCCCGTTGGCCTCTACAATCGTGCATAGAACCTGCTTGCCATTTTCCAGAAACCGCAGCTGTTCCAACCCCTCGAGCGTTTCGAGAGGGCCGCTTGGCCAGCTTGAATATGCAGCAAGTGCATTGGGCCGATAGGCGTAGACACCAACGTGATGAAAAACAGGCGTTGCTTCTGAATCGTCATATGTGTTGGAAGTGAACGGGATCACTTCTTTGGAAAAGTAGAGTGCTTGACGGGAACTGCCGAAGACCGCAGTCGTGCCGCCCACGCGACCATGCGCCCGGTCCTCCAGAAACCCGTTCAGGGCCGCACCATCACATCGCAAAACCGGCGTCGCGACATCTGCATTTGCATTCTGCCGCAGATCGTTAACCAGATCTTCGACAAACCAGTCGGGCGTAAGCGGCGCGTCACCCTGAAGATTGACAACTATTTCATAGAGTCCACCAAGCGCGGAATGCGCTTCGGCACAGCGTTCCGTACCGTTTGCGCACTCAGAGGATGTCATCACGACCTCGGCGCCAAATTCTTCAGCCGCCTCCTGAATACGGGAATCGTCAGTTGCCACGACAACCCGGTCAACGCCCGAGACGGATTGCGCAGCATCCCAACTGCGCTCGATCAGACTTTTTGAAACACCATCGGCCCCCTTCAACATGGCCAGAGGCTTTCCGGGGTATCTCGACGACGCGTAGCGCGCAGGTATGACGATCAGAACGCTCACGATGCGGGCTTCAGATCAACTTCAGGAGAAAAGGCGATGAAAAATGGGTTTGCATAGCCAAGTTTTCCATAGGTCAAAGGCGTGTGGTCATCAAACCGAACGACCTTGCCACCTGCGCCATGCACGACGGCATGTCCTGCTGCCGTATCCCATTCCATGGTACGCCCCACTCGGGGGTAGATGTCCGCCTCGCCTGCGGCAACAAGACAAAACTTGAGTGAGGAACCAGCGCTCTTCATATCCTTAACCGAATATTTGTTGATATAATCGTCTGTGGCCTGGTCGCGGTGTGATTTGCTGGCCACCACCATCAACGCCCTGTTGTCGGCATCTGAAACGCTAAGGTCTTTCAAAGCGCCGATCTTCTCTTTTTCAAACGGCCCGGCTTCCTCAACCGACCTGCCATCCGCTTTTGTAAAAAACATGCGCTTCTTTGCAGGCGCGTAGACCACACCGCGTGTTGGGACGCCATCCTCTACATAGGCAATATTTACGGTGAAATCCCCGCGCCGATTGATGAACTCCTTGGTTCCATCCAGCGGATCTACGATCAAGAAAGTACTGGCCGTCTGATCATGCGTTTCAGCTTGCTCTTCCGTGATCAAAAGCACGTCGGAGAATGCAGCCGACAGGCCTGCCGAGATCAGGGCATCGGCGGCCTCATCTGCTTCGGTGACCGGACTGGCGTCGGACTTGACCTTCACGTCGAAATCATCGGCGTCGTAGATGCTCATGATAACGTCACCTGCTTCCAATGCGAGGCGTCGCATAGTCGTAACTAGTCTCTCGTAATCCAAAATCTGCTCCATCGCTGTCATCGACAAGCCGCTGTTGCGGCAAGGGCCCGCGCCCCTTATGGTATGCAGATAACGGGACAGCAAGAAATCCCGTCTAAAAAAGCTTAGGTTTACCGGCAAGACAGGCATGTTTCAGCACACGCGCAAGACAACCACACTTGGATCGGCCCTCACTCTGGCCGAAGTGATCTATCATGCGACTGTGCGCGACATCAGAAAAGCGCATGGCAACGCTTTCATGGCGTTGATCATTAGCGTGATGACAACCGTCATCTTTGTGCTGATGTTCTACCTTGTCTTTACTTTTCTGGGGCTTAGAGGCGCCAAGCTTCGGGGCGATTTCCTTCTCTATATGCTGTCAGGGATTTTCATCTACCTGACACATATAAAAACCGTCGCCGCAGTTGCCGGTGCAGACGGGTCGACCTCTTCAATGATGCAGCACGCCCCGATGAACACGGTTGTCTCAATCTGCTCTGCGGCTCTGGGCGCATTGTACATTCAGGTTCTGGCACTGCTGATCATTCTGTTTTTCTACCATACACTGATCAATCCGGTGGAAATCGCGCAGCCTATCCCTGCTTTTGGAATGGTGCTTTTGGGATGGTTCACCGGATGCGCGGTGGGCTTGCTGTTCATGGCGATGAAGCCTTGGTTTCCGAACACAGCCAACATTCTCCGAACAGTCTATACGCGTGTGAATATGTTTGCCTCCGGGAAGCTTTTTGTGGCGAATAGCCTGCCAGGTTTCATGCTCGCCATGTTTATCTGGAATCCGCTCTTCCACATTATCGATCAGGCGAGAGGATTCATTTTCATCAATTATTACCCTCGCAATACAAGCTACGAGTACGCGTTGATCGTGGGCTGTGTGCTTCTTGTCATCGGGTTACTGGCCGAATTCTATACGCGCCAGCATGCCTCCAGCAGTTGGAGCGCCCGGAGATGAAGTTTCTTTCGGCCATCATGTTCTTGGCACTGCTGGCAACAACGGCATGGTCCCAGGCATTGCCGGCCCTTTTTGACGTCACCAATGTCGCGGAAGACGACGTGCTCAACATTCGGCAAGAGCCGACGACATCCTCTTCCATCATCGGAAAACTGAGCCACACAGACCGCAATATCGAGGTCGTGGAGTTCGATGCGTCCGAAGAATGGGGCCGCGTGAATACAGGCGAGATGTCCGGGTGGGTGTCGCTTCGGTTTCTCAACCGGCGGCCAGGCCAGGTTGAGGACGAACTGCCACGACCGCTGATTTGTATCGGAACAGAGCCGTTTTGGTCTCTTCAGATTGATGAGGGCGAAACCGCCGAGCTATCACGACCGGGCGAGACACCAGTCGGTATCCAGATGCTTGAACCGGTGACTGCCTCCAACAGGACCGATCGATACGCGATTTTCGGACAAGGCGGAGATCGGGTATACACATTCATCTTTCACCGTGACGCATGCTCTGACGAAATGTCCGACCGGGCGTATGGCATAAGTGTCGATCTCTTTCTGACCGAAGACCAAGGCGTGAGCTATGTGACCGGTTGCTGCAACCTGCAACCTTGATCAGCGGTCTGGCACGCTGGTTCAGTCGACAACCCGGCATGTCAGGTTGATACGGCCACCTTTATTCAGCAAAGCGGACGATGCAGGCTTGATGCGATCCACGCCGTGATAGGTCAGTCGCGCGGCGCCACCCATCACGACAACATCACCAGACCGGAGCCAGATGGATTCTGTCGACCCGCCACGCGCCTGATTGCCGATCCTAAAAAGCGCATCGTCACCAAGAGAGATCGAAAGGACGGGCCAGGAAAAATCGGCCTCATCTCTATCCTGATGAAGGCCCATGCGTGCCCCTTCGTCGTAGAAGATGATCAAACAACAATCTGGCATGCGCTCGGGGCTGACCAAATCTCGCCAAATCGCCAAGACAATCTGGGGAATCGCTGGCCAGTTTGTCCCGTTTGGGTGCTGTCTTTCGTAACGATAACCTGTCTTGCCTGAATACCACCCATACCGGCCAGCCGATGTCATTTGCACCCGCATTGGTTTGCCATAAGGCGTCATAGGCGAGAAAAGCGGCGCCTCTCGCACCACGCCGCGCAGAACTTCAAGAAGTTCTGCTTGGTCGGCATGATCGAGATAGGTTTCAAAGACCTGGAAACCTCGTATCTCAATAGAAGGGCGTCGCATCAGTTCCTCATGCGCAGTTTCAGCAGCAATTTAGTCGCAATTTGCAGTTTTCGAGGTCTTCGAACGCTTGCAGGTCGCTATTCGCCTGCCTATATACCGCTCGATACGGCGGACGCCACTGTGCGTACCGTCCTTCGAACCGGTGGTCAGATGCCTAAATGGGTCCGACTTCCACTCCATCGCCTTAACCAGAAGGGATCGACAAAGATATGTCCAAAGTCATCGGTATTGACCTCGGAACCACAAACAGCTGCGTCGCAATCATGGACGGCAGCCAGGCACGCGTTATCGAGAATTCCGAAGGCGCTCGTACCACGCCTTCCATCGTCGCGTTCACAGATGATGAGCGCCTTGTTGGCCAGCCGGCAAAACGCCAGGCCGTCACCAACCCTGAGAACACAATTTTCGGTGTCAAGCGCCTGATCGGTCGTCGAGAGGACGACAGTGATTTGGCCAAAGACAAGAAGAATATGCCGTTCAACGTCATTGATGGTGGAAACGGCGACGCCTGGGTCGAAGCAAAAGGCGAGAAATATTCGCCAAGCCAGATCTCAGCCTTCATCCTCGGAAAGATGAAAGAGACCGCCGAGTCCTATCTTGGCGAAGAGGTCACTCAAGCGGTGATTACGGTCCCGGCCTACTTCAACGATGCACAGCGCCAGGCGACGAAAGATGCCGGCAAGATTGCAGGCCTTGAAGTTCTGCGGATTATCAACGAGCCGACAGCCGCCGCGCTTGCCTATGGCCTCGACAAGCAAGAGACACACACCATCGCCGTTTATGACCTTGGCGGCGGCACATTCGACGTCACGATCCTTGAGATCGATGATGGTCTCTTCGAAGTGAAATCAACCAATGGCGACACGTTCCTTGGCGGTGAAGATTTTGACATGCGCATCGTCAACTATCTTGCCGATGAGTTCAAAAAGGAACACGGCGTCGATCTGACGAAAGACAAGATGGCCCTGCAGCGCCTGAAGGAAGCTGCGGAAAAGGCCAAGATTGAGCTTAGTTCATCGTCGCAAACCGAGATCAACCAGCCGTTTATCTCAATGGGTGCCGATGGCCAGCCGCTGCACATGGTGATCAAGCTCACACGTGCCAAGCTGGAAAGCCTGGTCGGCGATTTGATTGCGGCATCGCTCAAGCCATGCAAAGCAGCCCTTAAGGATGCTGGCCTGTCCGCAGGCGACATTGACGAGGTTGTTCTGGTTGGCGGCATGACCCGCATGCCCAAAGTGGTTGAGGAAGTCACAAAGTTCTTCGGTAAAGAACCGCATAAAGGCGTGAACCCGGATGAGGTAGTCGCCATGGGTGCGGCCATTCAAGCCGGCGTTCTGCAGGGCGACGTCAAAGACGTTGTTCTGCTCGATGTGACTCCACTTTCCTTGGGTATTGAAACTCTGGGCGGTGTCTTCACCCGTCTGATCGATCGCAACACCACGATCCCAACCAACAAGTCTCAGATTTTCTCGACCGCAGAGGACAACCAGAGCGCCGTGACGATCCGCGTCTTCCAGGGTGAACGTGAGATGGCTGCGGATAACAAGCTTCTGGGTCAGTTCAACCTGGAAGAAATTCCGCCGGCACCGCGCGGCATGCCACAGATCGAGGTTACCTTTGACATCGATGCAAACGGCATCGTGTCTGTTCAGGCCAAGGACAAAGGGACTGGCAAAGAACAGAAGATCACGATCCAGGCATCTGGCGGTCTGAGTGACGAAGACATCGAAAAGATGGTTCGCGACGCAGAAGAAAACGCCGAAGCCGACAAGGAACGTCGCGAGCTCGTCGAGGCCCGCAATCAGGCCGAGAGCCTTATCCATTCGACCGAGAAATCAGTCGAAGAACATGGCGACAAGGTTGATCCGACAACGGTCGAAGCCATCGAGCTAGCCATTGCGGCACTCAAGGACGACCTTGAGAAAGAAGACGCAATAGCCGACAAGATCAAGGCCGGTCTGCAGAACGTGACCGAGGCTGCGATGAAACTTGGTGAGGCCATTTACAAGGCCAGCCAGGAAGACGGTGACGATGAGCCAGCGGCGGCAGATGAAATGCGCGGTGATGACGATGATATCGTCGATGCGGATTTCGAAGATCTGGATGAAGACAAGCGCGCCTAAAGCGCCGAACGGACAAGCGGAGGCTTTGTTAAGGCCTCCGCTCTCCGGCTGAAGGAGATTTCCGATGGCAAAGCGCGATTACTACGACGTGCTGGGGGTCTCGAAAGGGGCATCTGCTGACGAGATCAAGAAAGCTTACCGCACCAAGGCTAAAGAGCTTCACCCCGACCGCAACAAAGATGACCCAAATGCTGAAACCGCATTCAAAGAGGCGGGCGAAGCCTACGATATCTTGAAAGACGCCGAAAAGAAGGCCGCTTATGATCGGTTCGGTCACGCTGCTTTCGAAGGCGGCACCGGAGCAGGCGCACGGCCCGGCGGCGGATTTGGCGGACAAGGCGATTTTGCCAGCGCGTTCTCAGACGTGTTCGACGATCTGTTCGGCGACTTTATGGGCGGTGGCCGCGCTGGCGGCGGGCGCCAACGTGCGGCACGCGGCGCCGACCTGCGCTACAACCTGCGCATCTCTCTCGACGATGCTTATCGCGGCATGCAGAAAACCATCAATGTCCCCACCTCCGTGGCTTGTGATGTCTGCAACGGATCAGGCGCCGAAGGCGGCGTAGAGCCGTCCACCTGCCCGACTTGCTCCGGCATGGGCAAAGTCCGCGCCCAACAAGGCTTTTTCACAGTCGAACGCACTTGCCCAACATGTTCCGGCCTTGGCCAGATCATCAAGAACCCCTGCAACGCCTGCAGTGGACAAGGGCGTATTCAGAAAGATCGTTCTCTGAGTGTGAACATCCCGGCTGGCGTTGAAACCGGCACACGTATCCGCCTGGCAAGCGAAGGCGAAGCCGGGATGCGCGGAGGGCCTCCGGGCGACCTCTACATTTTCATTGAGGTCGACAAGCACGAGATCTTTGAGCGCGAAGAAACCAATCTCTTCTGCCGCGTTCCGGTGTCCCTCACAAAGGCGGCACTTGGTGGCGACATCGAGGTGCCGACAATTGACGGCGGTCGCAGCCGGGTCAAAATCCCCGAGGGGTCGCAATCAGGCAGGCAAATGCGCCTGCGCGGCAAAGGTATGCCCGCGCTTCGCGGCGGGACAACCGGTGACATGTTCATCGAACTGGCGGTTGAAACACCCGTGAATCTGACAGGCCGCCAGAAAGAACTGCTGCGCGAATTCGACGAGTTGTCGGAAGAGAATAACCCCGAAAGCAGCAGCTTCTTCAGATCTGTGAAGAGCTTTTGGGACGGGATGAAAAACTAGGCTCCCCGGCACAGCAGGCCGGCTTAATGATCTATTAAGAAACCTGAGGGCAATGTGCTCTCATGCAGACAGGCTCTCAGGTACCCGATACGAACATGCCGCTCTTTGCGGCGGATGAATTGATCTTCTCTTCTCCCCGCGCTGCACAGAAGCCGCCCCCCTATATTCAGGACCACCGCAAGAGATTGCGTGAGCGTTTCCTTGCAGGTGGCCCCGCGGCGCTCCCAGATTACGAGATTCTGGAGTTGGTCCTGTTCCGCGCGATTCCAAGGCAAGACGTCAAACCACTGGCACACGAGTTGCTCAAAGAGTTCGGCAACTTCAATGCCGTCATCTCTGCACCCCCGGATCAGCTTTCACGTGTGAAAGGGGTCGGCGAGGCAGCAATATGCGAACTGAAAGTGGTAGAGGCAGCAGCACATCGCCTGGCGCGCTCAAAGGTGCTTCGCCGACCGGTCGTGTCATCCTGGGACGCGCTGATCGAATATTGCCATACAACAATGGCGCATTGCGATATCGAGCAATTTCGCGCGTTCTTTTTGGATACAAAGAATACGCTTATTGCCGATGAAGAACAGGCGCGGGGAACAGTTGATCACGTGCCGGTTTATCCTCGGGAAATCATCAAACGCGCGCTCCAATTCAACGCCAGCGCGCTTATTCTGGTGCACAACCATCCGTCCGGTGATCCCACGCCATCTTCGGCAGACATATCTCTGACCAGGCAAATCAAATCCGCATGCGAGGCTTTGGGCCTCGTCCTGCACGATCACGTCATCATCGGGAAATCCTGCGAAATCAGCTTTCGCTCTCAAGGCTTGATCTAGCGCACCCAAACCTCAACGCGGCGATTTATCCCGCGGCCCCAGGCAGTCTCGTCACATGCCATTGGCATCGCTTCGCCAAAGGCATCTACATCGACTGTCACGCGTGTCAGGTTCGCCGTCTCCGCCTCTGCAAGCACCGCATCTCGAACCGCCGTCGCGCGGCGCATTGCAATACGTTTGTTCGCGGCCGCCGCACCTTCGCCGTCACTAAAGCCCACGAAAAGCAACTTTCGCGTATCAAAGCGGCCCTGCTCCAATGCTCTGGCAAGCTGCGAAACGTTTGAACGTGACTGAGCATCAAGCCGCGCTGAGCCCGGTTCAAACCGGAAACTTGTCGTCAGGCGCCTCAAAGGTGACAGCGTCGAAACAAGCCGTTGCAATTCGGCAAGCGATGTTTCCGGGCCTGCAAGCGCAATCGCGTTTGCAAAACGACTGCCTTGCTCATTGATTGAAATTTCTTCCTCTGCCTGATCAACAAAGCCCGCTCGGCGAATAACCAATTGCGCGGACGGATCACGCAGAAACGATAGAAATTCACGAACCAGCTTCGGAAATCGCCGTGCCGGGACATAAAGAAACGCAGGCGCCGTCAACGGATAATCTTCTGTTTTCACGGCGCGTCGCGTCGCCTGAAGCGCAAAGCCGCAGCCGCCGCCCAGCGACAAGGGCCAATTGTTGCCAATCTCCGATTGACTGGTCAGGCCAAGCGCAAACGGATCCCGTGTGACCGCCTCGGACAGCGCCTTCCCGTCATCAAAGAGCTTCGCGTCACTGGAAAGTGTCTTCCTTGCAGGCTTTAGAACAAGGTTTTCACTGGCCTGACCAAGACCGGTGCTTGGCCCATGGACATGAACCGAGATTGGCGCATTGGGCCCGCCAAGCAGCTCCCAGTTGGTGATTTCACCCGCCAGAACACCGGCGAGTTCGGGAAGCGTGATTGTCTGCACCGGATTCGACGGAGACACCACCGGGACAAGCGCATCAAGTGCGACAACACGGCTTCGCCCTCGGGCGTCGAGATCGCCCAGCCCTTCAGCGCGAGCCTTTGTGAGTTCGGCCGCTTGGATTTCGCGCATCGACATGGCGATATCTGCGACGCCGGACATGAGGTCGGACAGCCCGGTATCAGAATTGTTAAGACGTAGAAAAAACTCTCCGACGACACGTTCCTCGACCGGATCCGTGAAAATAGCCAAGAGCGTGCCATCCTCAAGCGTCTCGAGGGTAAGGTCGTGATCAGACCGAATTGCAAATGCCTCAAGCAGCGCAGGCAAGAGAACGCGCCCAATCGTGGGAGAGCCTGAAAACACGACCTGCGCGATGAAGGTCTCCAGATTTGGGCATCCAGGCCCCGCGCAATCAACACCCGAACCATCCACCGTCAGTTCGCCATAGATGGTATCGACGCGATAGAACTCGCCATCGAAGCCCAACAGATTGCCAGAAATCTCGACCCGGCCATCCCGCGATGTCAATGTCACGTCCTGGGCCGATGCAGGTAGTCCGCAAACCCAAAAACAGAGTGCGGCGAATACCGCCGCACATGCTTTACCCATCTGAACCCCTTAGCTCGCAGCGCTCATTTACGCGCGATTGTCAGGTCTCCGTATAGGTTTTTCAACACAAGAAGCTCTCCGACCGCACCACAGTCCGGCATAGCGATCATTAGGTCACGCACCTCAAGTCCACCGTCGGCGGACCAGCCAAGCGCTTGCGCGTCGACATCGGTGTCACAAGACGAAGTGTCGACCTGGATCTCAACGACGACGTCGATTTCGGTGGTCTCTGATCGCCGCGTGTAGATTTCCGCATTCAGGCTCTCGGGGAGATCAGAGTCGATGAACTGCGTCATAAACGATTGGTCGGGCACCTGTGACGCATCATCCATAGCTGCCGTTTCCCGCCAGTGATGCCCTGGCTCGTCATATGTCGCGCCTTTCTCGAAGGCATGGATCTGAAGATCAGTCGCGCCTTTCCACTGAACGACATAGCGGTCATACGCCTCCAAGTCAGGGATATGCACATTTGCAACGGCCCCTTCGCCATTGGAAAACGCCGCAATGAACAACGCATTTTCTGCCAGTGCGGGCACAAGTCCGGTCCACATACCGTTTTCGTCAGTCACCCCGGAAAACATCATGCCACTGTGATGCATGGTGAATCTCGCATTGGCGAGACAGCCTGCACTTAGCTCCAGCATGGCCATCGCAGCCTGCTGAGCCTGCACATCAAGCTTGATGTCACAGCCAAAGGTGGGGGCTTTCTCTTCTGTGGGAAGATCAGAAATCGGCGCATCGCTAAGGGCGACGATCTCAACCGGGTCATCTGGCAATGCCACCGGGCGATCGACTGCAGCTGGCGCAGAGGGCAGGGCGGATGTCAGCACCACATCGTCGACAAGCTTGCCGTCAAGGGTTTCAAGCTTTTCCGCATCGGACCCAACATCGCCAGTCTCAGGCAGGAATGTTTCCTCGGCACTCACATCGCTTTTCGTATCAGATCGTGTCGAATAGACCTGCGAACTCACCGATGCGACCGCCACACCGGAGAAGCCTGGATTCTTGTCGCCGACAAAGACGCTTTGCATCAGGTGGCCAGTGCCAAGCGCACAAATCATCACGCCGCTGACCATAGCCAAACGCTTGGGTGCAAAAGAAAATTTCATGACGGCCTCCCACATGCCTCAGAAATCACACGCCTTGATAGTCAAAGATCAAGGCCGGTCTGTGGCAGTGCAAAGGTGTCTTTTTGGCGGCTCGCAGGCGCTTGCTCAGCTCAAACGGCCATGGCAATGCTTGAATTTTTTGCCTGATCCGCAGGGACATTTCTCGTTGCGTCCCGGGTTGCCCCAGGTGCTCGGATCGGCCTCGTCAAACCCGTCCGCAGCCTCGCCAGCTGGCTGATCTCCGCTGAGCGCCTGTTTGGCGGCGTCTACCATCGCCGTGCGCTGCGCCTCCATCTGCTCCATCATCGCCTGCCGCTCTTCTTCGGTCAGCGGTCGAAGCTGCGACAATTTCTGGGTCACATCCTGGCGCAACCCATCCAGCATGGATTCAAATAGCTGAAACGCCTCATTCTTGTATTCATTCAAGGGATCGCGCTGCGCATAGCCCCGGAAACCCACAACACTGCGCAAATGCTCAAGCGTCAAAAGGTGCTCGCGCCATTTGGCATCGATCGTCTGCAGCAAAACTTGTTTTTCGATCATGCGCATGTTCTCGGCGCCGAATTTCTCAGCCTTGTCGGTCATCATCTCGCTCGCGGCCTGCTCGATCCGATCGGCAATCTCGTCGTCGTCAACGCCCTCTTCATCACCCCACTCCGTGAGCGGCAGATCAAGGCTCATCTGCTCCGCGACCGCCGCTTTGAAGCCTTCCATATCCCATTGATCGGCATAGCTCTTGGGCGGCATGAAGCGATCAATCAGGTCATCAATGACCTCTCCGCGCATATCGGTCGTAATCTCCGAAAGGTCATCGGCGCGCATAATGTCGAGACGCTGTTTGAAGATAACCTTGCGCTGCTCGTTCATCACATCGTCAAACTTTAAAAGCTGCTTGCGAATATCAAAGTTTCGCCCCTCAACCTTCGCCTGAGCCCGCTCAAGGCTCTTGTTGACCCACGGGTGAATAATCGCCTCACCTTCTTTCATGCCGAGCGTTGCAAGCACTTTTTCAAGCCGTTCCGAACCAAAAATCCGCATAAGGTCGTCTTCGAGGCTCAGGAAGAAGGACGACTTGCCAGGGTCACCCTGACGGCCCGAACGTCCCCGCAACTGGTTGTCAATTCTACGGCTCTCGTGCCGTTCCGTGGCCAAAACATAAAGCCCGCCAGCTTCTTTCACAGCGGTCTCATCCGCGTCATGTTCGGCCTCAATCTTCCGCCGCAAAGCTTCCGGATCAGCTTCCGGGTCGGATGCAATCGCCTCGAGGATCTTCAGCTCAACGTTACCACCAAGCTTAATGTCGGTGCCACGTCCGGCCATGTTTGTCGCAATAGTGACCGCGCCAAGCTTTCCCGCTTCGGCAATGATCTGCGCCTCTTGTTCATGCTGGCGAGCGTTGAGAACGTTGTGCTTTACACCAGCTTTGGTCAGAAGCGCGCTCAAGGTCTCGGATTTCTCGATTGAGGTTGTACCGACAAGAATGGGTTGACCTTTGTCATGTGCTTTCTTGATCGCAGTGATAATGGCGTCGAACTTTTCCCGCTCGGTGCGATAAACCGCATCATCCTCATCGATGCGCTCAATCGGCTTGTTCGTGGGCACTTCGACCACACCAAGCCCATAGATCTGACCAAACTCTTCCGCCTCTGTCGCCGCGGTGCCTGTCATACCGGCAAGCTTGTCATAAAGACGGAAGTAATTCTGGAAGGTCACTTGCGCCAGCGTGACGTTTTCAGGCTGAATATCACACTCTTCCTTTGCCTCGATCGCCTGATGTAAGCCATCTGAAAGGCGGCGTCCGGTCATCATACGGCCGGTGAATTCGTCGATCAGCACCACGTTGCCGTCACGCACGATGTAATCGCGATCCTTCAGAAACATCTTATGCGCCCGCAAGCCTTGGTTCACATGGTGAACAATTGTCGTGCTTTCGGGGTCATAAAGAGACTGTTCTGCATCAAGCAGACCATGTTCATGCAAAACACCTTCGAGAAATTCGTTGCCCTCATCTGTGAAGGTCACATTCTTGGCTTTCTCGTCAATCGCATAGTGCTCCTCCTGCAACAGAGGGATGAGCTTATCAATGGTGACATAAAGCTCGCTGCGGTCCTGCGCGGGACCAGAGATGATAAGCGGCGTCCGCGCTTCATCGATCAGGATCGAGTCAACCTCATCGACAATCGCAAAGAAGTGCCCTCGCTGGTTCATCTCCTCCAGCGACGATTTCATGTTGTCGCGAAGATAATCAAAACCAAGCTCGTTATTTGTGGCATAAGTGACGTCTGCGGCGTAGGCTTCTTTCTTCTCAGGCTCAGGTTGTTGGGGATAAACGACACCTGTGGTCATACCCAGCGCAGAATAGACCTTGCCCATCCACTCCGCGTCACGGCGCGCAAGATAGTCGTTGACCGTCACGATATGAACGTTCCCGCCGGTCAGGGCATTGAGATAGGCAGGAAAGGTCGCCACAAGTGTCTTGCCTTCACCGGTTTTCATCTCCGAAATATTGGCCTGATGCAGAAAGATACCGCCCATAAGCTGGACATCGAAGGCGCGTAGACCAAGTGCGCGGCGCGCGGCTTCCCGGCAATTTGCAAATGCCTCAGGGAGCAGGTCATCAAGGCTCTCACCCGCCTCGATACGCTGTTTGAACTCTTGCGATTTATCAAGAAGCCCCTGGTCACTCAGAGCCTCAAATTCCGGCTCCAGCGCATTGATTTTTTCCACCAGAGGCTGTGTTGCCTTGATTTTCCGATCATTCGGTGTTCCGAAGATCTTTTTGGCAACCGTTCCAATACCCAGCATCTTGAATCCGTTTCGACCGTTCGCTTGTTTTTGATGGGCAATTACTTGCCCCGCTCGCCCGGCATCCCTAGAACGGATGCAATGGGCAATTCGCCTTTGTATCAAGGCGATGTAAGGGCCTCCTGATACAGTGTCAACGTCACAGGGCGTGATGCCCCTGAACGAATGAACAAAGGAATTTTTATGTTGCAGTCATTCAAGACTTTCGCCGCCGCAACCTGCCTGCTCGGCGCAAGCGCTTTGCCGATTTTTGCCCAGGACGAAGTTGATCCAAATCAGGTGCTTGCGACGGTCAATGGCACGGAAATCACGTTGGCCCATGTGATTGCTCTTCGCTCAGAGCTGCCGCAACAGTATGATCAATTTCCCTCTGCGCTGCTCTTTCAGGGTATTCTCGATCAGTTGGTGCAACACGAGCTGTTGATGCAATCAATCGAAGGGGACCCCGGCTTCAGAACGCAAATCAAAATGGAGAACGAAACCCGCGCCATTCTGGCGGGCGAGGTCATGCAAGGGATCGTTTCCCAAGAACCTGCCGAGGACAGCCTCCAGGCACTATATGACGAGAAGTATCCGGCAGACCAGCCAGAGACAGAGTATCGCGCATCTCACATTCTGGTGGAGACCGAAGACGATGCGAAAGCGCTTGTCGAAGAACTCGATAACGGCGCAGATTTCGCCACCCTTGCGCGCGAAAAATCCACCGGCCCTTCAGGACCATCGGGCGGCGATCTTGGCTGGTTCGGGGCAGGTGATATGGTCGAGCCATTCTTCGAAGCCGTGCTGGAATTGTCGCCAAACGAAGTGTCCCCTCCAGTCCAGACGAACTTCGGTTGGCATGTCATTCTGCTAAGCGAAACCCGTGATCGTGCACGCCCCGAGTTCGACACTGTTCGCGCTCAACTCGTTGAAGAAGCGCGTCAGTCTGCACTTGAATCTTTTGTCGCGGACCTGCGGTCAAAAGCAGAGATTTCGCGCATGGAAACCGAAGGGCTGAACCCGGACGTCATCCTGAACTACGACCTTTTGGACCAGTAAACATGGCCAAGATCACCGCAGTCTCACCGCTCGCGCCAAAACGTTTCCCGGACTTGCCAGAGATCAAAGGCGCTCGGTTCGCCGCTGTCGAAGCAGGCGTAAAGTACAAGGATCGTAAGGACGTCACGCTGGTCGCCCTCGACCCTGGAACAGCCATTGCAGGTGTCTTTACAAAATCGGCGACACGGTCTGCCGCTGTTCTCGACTGCCAGGACAAGATCGGCACCCATTCCAACGAAGGCGCTGCAATCATCGTAAATTCCGGAAACGCAAACGCCTTTACCGGCAAGAACGGGCAAGACTCCGTCAACGCAATTGCCGAGACGGTTGCCGATGCGCTGAACATACCGCCCCAGCGCGTCTTCTCCTCCTCGACCGGCGTCATCGGCGAGCCGCTGCCGCATGACCGAATTTGCGCCAAGATCGCAGAGGCCGCAGGCGCAATATCAGTCTCTAACCTGGCCGAAGCCGCCAAAGCCATCATGACGACCGATACATTCCCGAAAGGCGCCGGCGCCTCAATTTCGGTGGATGGAAAGCAGGTACATATCGCGGGGATCGCCAAGGGCTCCGGAATGATCGCTCCGGATATGGCAACCATGTTGGTCTACATCTTCACCGACGCCAGCATGGAGCACGAAGTGCTTCAACAAATGGTCTCGGCATTGAATGAAAAGACCTTCAACTGCATCACCGTCGACAGCGACACCTCAACCTCCGACACGCTTCTCGTGGCCGCGACCGGCGGCTCTGGTGTCAGCGTCACCGCCAAAAGCGTCGGCTTCATGGAGGCTTTGCGCGGTGTCATGCTAGACCTCGCCCATCAGGTGGTACGCGACGGTGAAGGTGCGACAAAGTTCGTTGAAGTCTCCGTATCCGGCGCGTCCAGCGACGCAGACGCCAAGATCCATGCCATGGCAATCGCCAATTCGCCTTTGGTCAAGACCGCCATCGCAGGCGAAGACCCGAATTGGGGCAGGGTGGTCATGGCCATCGGAAAATCCGGCGCACCGGCAGATCGTGATCTTCTTTCCATCTGGTTTGGCGACACGCTTGTTGCCGAAAAAGGCTGGGTTAGTCCCGCATATCGCGAAGAGGACGGTGCCTCTCACATGAAGGGCGAAGAGATCAAGCTGCATGTCGATCTTGGCCTGGGGGGTGGCACGGCAACGGTGTGGACCTGCGATCTCACACATGGATACATCTCGATAAATGCCGATTACCGCTCATGAAGGTGATCCTGGTTTCCGCCGTGGCGCTCATAGACATCGAGGGTCGTATCCTTCTCGCACAGCGCCCCAAGGGAAAAACCATGGCCGGCCTCTGGGAATTCCCTGGCGGCAAGGTGGAAGAAGGTGAAACACCCGAAAACGCCCTTATTCGGGAACTGGAAGAAGAGCTTGGCATCAACACCTGGGAAAGCTGCCTCGCACCACTGACCTTCGCCAGCCATAGCTACGAGACATTCCACCTGCTCATGCCGCTTTTTGCCTGCCGCAAATGGGACGGCACACCACAATCGAGAGAAGGTCAGACGCTGAAATGGGTCCGCCCCAATCAGCTGCGCGACTATCCGATGCCACCTGCGGACATTCCGCTGATCCCGATCCTGCGCGACTGGTTGTGAAAAAGGCGGCACAAAGGCCGCCTTTCTTCGTAAAAACAGTCTCTAAAAAGGGTTATTCGAGGTTCCGCTCAATCTCTTCACGCTCGAAGATTTCAATCACGTCACCGGCGCGAATGTCGTCGTAATTCTCAAACGCCATGCCGCATTCCTGGCCCGATTGAACCTCTGGCACCTCATCCTTGAAGCGTTTCAGCGTCTTCAGCGTGCCTTCATGGATCACCACGTCATCCCGCAAGAGACGTACGCCCGCAGACCGGCGCGCCACACCCTCGGTCACAAGACAGCCAGCCACCTTGCCGACACCCGTGACCTTGAAGACTTCCTTGATCTCCGCATAGCCAATGAAGTTCTCGCGGATCTCTGCGCCCAGCAGGCCACTCGCCGCCGCTTTCACGTCATCCACAAGATCATAGATCACCGAGTAGTACCGGATCTCCACACCTTTCTGGTTGGCGCTTGTGCGCGCGGGCGCGTTGGCACGGACGTTGAAGCCAAAAACTGGCGCCCCAGACGCCTCGGCCAGGCCAATATCAGACTCTGTGATGGCGCCAACGCCGGAATGAAGCACGCGTACGCGCACCTCTTCATTGCCGATCTTCTCCATCGCCTGAACGATCGCTTCCGAAGACCCCTGAACATCAGCTTTGACCAGGATTGGCATCTCTTTGACGTTCTCGTTCTCCTTGGCTTGCGCCAGGAGCTGTTCAAGCGTGGTGCCCGCACCGGCAGCGGCGCGTTTCTCTTTTGCCGCTTTTTCGCGATATTCGGCAATCTCGCGCGCCTGCGCTTCGGTATCGACCACGTTCAGGACGTCACCCGCCTCTGGCGTGCCGTTCAGGCCAAGGACCTCGACTGGCACTGAAGGTCCAGCCTCCTTAACCCGGTCACCCCGATCGTTGATAAGCGCCCGAACCCGGCCGTATTGCTCGCCCACGACAAAGATATCACCCTGTCTCAACGTGCCCCGCTGCACCAAAACGGTTGCGACCGGACCACGGCCCACGTCAAGCTGCGCCTCGATGACAGCACCTTCTGCTGACCGATCAGGATTGGCTTTCAGTTCAAGGATTTCCGCCTGCAAGGCTATCGCTTCGAGAAGCTCATCAAGACCCTGTCCACTGATGGCAGAGACCTCAACATCCTGAACCTCGCCAGACATCTTCTCAACGATCACCTCATGCTGAAGCAGTTCGGTGCGCACCTTGTCGGGATTGGCTTCGGGTTTGTCGACCTTGTTGATCGCCACAATCATCGGCACTTCGGCAGCCTTCGCGTGATTGATCGCCTCAATTGTCTGCGGCATCACGGAATCGTCCGCTGCGACAACCAGAACAACAATATCCGTGACCTGCGCACCCCGTGCGCGCATGCTGGTAAAGGCCGCGTGGCCCGGCGTATCAAGGAAACTCAGCACTGCACCGCTGTCAGTTTCCACCTGATAAGCACCAATATGCTGGGTGATGCCTCCGGCTTCTCCGGCGACAACCTTAGTCTCCCGAATAGCATCAAGAAGCGATGTCTTGCCGTGGTCAACGTGGCCCATGATGGTAATGACAGGGGGCCGTGGCTTGAGGTCTTTTTGATCATCATCGACCGAGTCGATCACGTCCTCCACATCCGCGTCACTGACACGGGTCACCTTGTGGCCGAATTCCTCGATAATCAGCTCTGCCGTATCGGCGTCAATGGACTGGTTTTGCGTGACCATCATACCATTGTTCATCAATGCCTTGACGACATCACCCACACGCTCTGCCATACGGTTGGCCAATTCCGATACAACAATCACCTCGGGCAGCTGAACTTCCCGCACCACCTTTTCGCGGGATTCGCCACCGCCCAGCGCTTTCTGACGCGCGCGCTCTTGCTTGCGCTTCATCGCGGCAAGCGATTTCTGGCGCCCGCCCTCTCCGCCGGACAGGGCTTGGTTCAGGGTCAGCTTGCCAGATCGGCGACCGCCATCATCACGGCCCTTGTTTCCGCGGCTTCTGGAATCGTCGCGATCACGGTCAGGTTTGCGCGGCGTCTGCTTGGGCGTGCGCGCCTGTGCAACTTCTTCTGCAGGTGGGGCTGCAGCTGCTGCCGCCGCTTTCTGAGCGGCGGCTTCGGCCTCGCGTTTCTTACGATCCTCTTCATCGGCCTTGGCGCGCGCCTTTTCTTCGGCCTCGCGCTGTTCGCGTTCCTTTTCCTCAGCCTCCTGACGGCGACGCTGCTTTTCTTCCTCACGCGCCTTTTCTTCGGCTTCGCGCTTGGCCACCTCATCGGCTTCGCGTTCCTTGGCCGCAGCAAGCGCTTTCATCCGGCGTTCCATTTCCGCATCGGAAATCCCCGCAGGCCGCTTCGACGCATCCGCTTGAGCCGTTGCAGGTTTCGACGCCCCAGCCGCCGGAGCCGCCGCACCCGGCTTGGGCTTGACGATCCGCTTACGCTTGGTTTCCACCACGACGTTCTTGGTGCGCCCATGGCTAAAGCTTTGCTTTACGTTCCCCGAACGAGGACCGCCACGCACACCCAGAGTTTTCTTTCCGTCGTTGTCGCTCATCTACTTCAACTTCCTTTCCGGCGAGGCGTTTGCCCAGCCGAGACGCGCAAGCCTTTCAGCTTTGCCGCCTCATCTACAACACGTTGGCACAAACCACCAGCCGCTAGTGCGGCATGAATTGTGCTTTCCCGTCCAAAGGCCTGACCCAATTCATCGGCCGTCAACCAACCGATCCAAGAGCCGCCATAAGGCGTGCTCAATTTGCTCTTGCCACGTTCCGATCCGTCACTGGCCTGGATCAGCACATCGGCCTCATCTTTTGCAAGCCAATCCTTGACCTTCTCATAGCCCGCAACGGCATGACCGCTCTTGCGCGCAAGACTGATCAAATCAACAACGCGACGGACCAAAAGACGTTCGACCTGCAACGGCAGATCATCTGCAACAGTCACCGCCTGCTTCGCGCTGCGCGCAAACAGCCCTTTTTTTACCGCAAGCTCCAAAGCGTCTTTGCTGGCACTAACCCAGATACCGCGCCCTGGCAGGCGCTCCAGAATATCCGGCACCACCTGAGCATCGGGCCCGACCACAAACCGGATCAAACCTTGCTTGGAACGCACCTCACCTGTGGCAATGCATTTGCGCTGAGGACCGTCTGTTCGATCCTTGGGCTGTCCACCGCGCCCCATGTCGAGCCTCGCGAGACCTGAAAATCAGGCCTCGGCCTCCTCTTCGGTGGCGTCTTCGCCGTCTTCGGCAGCCGCCGCTTCAAGCTCGGCAGGATCAACCCAGCCAAGCATGATCCGTGCCGTCATCACAAAATCCTGTGCCTCTTCCAAAGATACGTCAAACGGCTCCAGAAGCCCGTCATCCTTGATCCGCTCTCCATCGACTGTCGTCCAGCCACCTGCCAGTTCCCAATCTGCGCAGGTCGCGAAATCTTCCAGCGTCTTCACGCCATCCTCGGCCAGGGCCACCACCATCTGGGGTGTCAGGCCCTCAAATTCAATAAGGCTGTCCTCCGCACCAAGACCACGCGCCTTTTCAAGCGCCTCGCGGGCCTGCGCCTCAAGAATGTCCCGCGCCCGGGCCTGGAGCTCATTCGCGGTATCCTCATCCACCCCATCAATCACCAAAAGCTCATCGAGCTCAACATAGGCCACCTCTTCGAGGTTGGTGAAGCCTTCGGAAACCAGAAGCTGCGCAAAAAACTCATCAAGATCGAGCGTTTCCATAAAGAGCTTCGTACGTTCTTCGAACTCTTTCTGGCGACGTTCGCTGTCTTCCGCCTCGGTCATGATGTCGATATCAAGCCCGGTCAGCTGACTTGCCAGGCGCACGTTCTGACCGCGCCGCCCGATCGCCAGCGAAAGCTGCTCCTCAGGCACAACCACTTCAATGCGCTCCGCCTCTTCGTCAAGAACCACCTTGCTCACCTCCGCAGGCTGCAACGCGTTCACAAGAAAAGTCGGTTGATCCTCATTCCACGGAATGATGTCGATCTTTTCACCCTGAAGCTCGTTCACAACCGCCTGCACGCGGCTGCCGCGCATCCCCACACAGGCCCCGACAGGATCAATTGAGTTGTCATAGGAAATGACAGCAATTTTTGCCCGGCTGCCGGGATCACGCGCAACCGCCTTGATCTCGATAATGCCGTCATAGATTTCCGGCACTTCCATCTTGAACAACTCTGCCATGAATTCTGGTGCCGTCCGGCTGAGGAAAATCTGTGGCCCACGCGCTTCGCGACGCACATCCTTGATGTAGCAGCGGATGCGGTCATTCGGACGATAGCTTTCACGCCCGATCTTTTCATTCCGGCGCAGCACGGCTTCGCCCATGCCAACATCGACATGCACGTTGCCAAACTCTTCGCGCTTGACCTGCGCGTTGATGATCGTACCAATGCGGTCCTTGAACTCTTCGTATTGCTTGTCGCGCTCGGCCTCGCGCACTTTTTGCAGGATCACCTGCTTGGCACTCTGAGCGGCAATCCGGCCCATATCCACGGGCGGCACTTCTTCGATGAGCTGATCGCCTATTTTAGGGTCATCCAGATATTGCTTTGCCTGCTCAACGGTGAATTCGGCCTGGTAGTTCTCAAGCTCTTCGTCTTCCACAACCGTGCGCACCCGGGTGAAAGTGGCTTTGCCGGTCTTGCGATCAATGGCGACACGAATGTCCATCTCCGCGCCGTAACGCGACTTGGCCGCTCGGGCGAGGCTTTCTTCCATCGCCTCGATCACAAGGCTCGGGTCGATCATCTTCTCCCGTGCCACGGCTTCGGCGGTTTGCAAAAGCTCCAGCTGGTTTGCAGAGGTAATTGCCATTGTCCTAGTCCTCCTCAGACCCTTCGGTCTCGATCTCGTCAAAACTGTTTTCGTCTATCAGACCCGCACCCTTGCGGGCCTTGAGCATGTCTTTGATCAACTCATCGGTCAGCACGAGCTTGGCATCTGCTAGCCAATCGAACTGAAGGCCAACCGTGCCTTCTTCGACATTGATAAGCACATCGCCGCCTTCGGTCCCGGCCAAAACACCCTTGAAGCGCTTCCGCCCGTCAATCAACTCCGACGTTTCAAGCTTGGCTTCATAGCCTTCGAATTCGTCAAAATCCTTTAACCGCGTCAACGGCCGGTCAATGCCGGGGCTCGACACTTCCAGCGTATAGGCATCGGTAATCGGGTCTTCCACGTCCAGAACCGCGCTCACCGCATTCGATATATTGGCACACTCATCCACTTCGATGCCGCCATCGGGGCGCTCTGCCATGATCTGCAACGTCGCCGTCTTGCCGCCCATCAGGCGCACCCGCACAAGCTCAAACCCCATGTCTTCAATGACAGGGGTGATGATCTCGGCCATCTGGCGATCCATCGCAGATTTGGCAATAAGGTCGTTGCTCATAAGTCTTTCAAGCACAAAAAAAACGGGCCCGCGGCCCGTTGATATTTCCCGGTGGAGCCTTCGGTGTGGACCCGAAAGCGCCGCTGTTGAGAGGGATATACGCCTGCATGGGTGAGTCTGCAAGAGGCGTTTATTCAGACAACATTTCGTCCAAAGCTTTAACGACAAGCGGCTTAGGTTTCGCACCGACGCGATACCGACGTAATACCGACGCAATACCGACGTTGGAATTTGCACGGATTCGGCCGGTCACCATCTCGCGTTTTCTACAAACAGAGCTAGCGCCGAAACGGCTCAATTCAAAGGATGACACCCCTCGCCGCGCATGCAAGACACCGCCTGCTCAAGCTGCGCTTCGCTTGGATTTGGGAAGGCGAAGCTTCCACAAGGATCGAGGGCCAGAACGTATCCTTCATCCGTTCGTTGCAGGAACGCCAGATAATCCGTACCGGACTCTGCCCCGCCGCACCAAGGGCCAAAGCATTGTAAGATTACAGAAATATCGCGCTGAAAAGATGTTTTGAAACCATCTTTGGACAATGACATGCCGTCCAGACGCGCTGGAATTGCGATGTCCGGTCGGGCCGCACCCGTCAGATCGTTTTCCGGAACACGCGCTTGATCAAAGGTCAGACGCCCTTGCACAACAACGTAAATCTCCCGCGCCTCTGCCGCCCTCTCATATGTCGTGGCCACGTCCGGACGGATGCAAGACAGGGAAAACGCCGGCCCAGCGCAGAGCACAAACCCCAACACCAGCCCCACCCGCATCACAGCTCTCCAGCAAATTCGCTCAGCACGCTTTCATACACCGAGCGTTTGAAAGGCACGATCGCGCCTGCAAGTTCGTCCGGTGGCAACCAGCGCCATTCAGAGAACTCCTGATGTTCAGACGCGATGTTGACGTCTGCATCTGTGCCGTGGAACCGCAGCAGGAACCATTTCTGTTTTTGGCCTCGATATCGCGCTTTCCAAAGCTTTGGTACAAGCTCATATGGCAGATCGTAAGTGACCCAATCCTGCGTTTCTGCCTGAATAGTGACCAGATCAGCCTGAACGCCGGTTTCTTCCCAAAGCTCGCGTAAAGCCGCCTCCCGGGGTGTTTCGCCCTCATCCACACCGCCCTGCGGCATTTGCCAGGCGGCAACTTCGCTATCAATACGCTGACCAACAAAGACATTCCCGTCCTGGTTTACCAGCATCACACCTACACAGGGCCGATAGGGCAGTTTATCGATCTCTTCGGGTGTCACGCTGCCAATCCTCGTCCCCGCAGCAGCGCCTCAATCCCTGGCATGCGACCGCGGAAGGCCAGGTACAACTCCTCTGCTTCGCGAGAGCCGCCGGTTGAAAGAATGTTTTCTTCAAGCGCCTTGGCTTTCTCGGGGTCAAAGGGGCCGCCGGCTTCTTCAAAGGCGGCAAAAGCGTCGGCATCCATGACTTCTGACCACATGTAGCTGTAATAGCCCGAAGAATACCCGTCGCCGGAAAAGACATGTGCAAAATGCGGCGTCGCGTGGCGCATCGTGATTGCGTGTGGCATGCCGATTTCACGCAGCACGTCGGCCTGTCCGGCCATCGGATCTTCCGGTGCCACCCCCTCGTGGAAAGCCAAATCGACCAGGGCCGACGCCACGTATTCCACAGTCTGGAACCCCATATCGAAGGTCGCCGCGCCCAAGACTTTATCAAGCATGGCATTTGGCATCGGCTCTCCTGTTTCGGCATGCGTGGCGAACTCGGCCAACACTTCGGGCACTTCCAGCCAATGCTCGTAGAGCTGGCTTGGAAGCTCTACGAAATCCCGTGCAACGGAGGTGCCGGAAATGCTTTCATATGTGACGTCTGAAAGCATCTGGTGCAGCGCATGGCCAAATTCATGAAACAGCGTGCGCGCGTCATCGTAGCTCAAGAGCGCAGGCTCACCCTTGGCAAAGTTGCAGACGTTGATCACAACTGGCCCTTGCACTTTGGGAAACTTGGCTTGCCCCCGCATCGCGGAGCACCAGGCACCAGAACGCTTCGAGGCTCGCGCAAAATAGTCGCCGATAAACACTGCCACATGGGCACCCTCCCGGGTCACTTCCCATGCACGGCAATCGGGATGATAGAGCGGTACTTCGATGGGTTTAAACTCCAACCCGAAGAGGCGATTTGCGCAGGCAAAACTAGCTTCAATCATCCGCTCAAGTTGGAGGTAAGGCTTGAGTTCCGCCTCATCCAGATCATGCTCGGCCTTGCGCCGTTTTTCCGCGTAATACCGCCAGTCCCATGGCTCCAGCGGGCCGTTTATGCCGTCTTGCTGCATCATTTTTGTCAGAACATCTGCGTCCGCCTCCGCTTTGGCTTTCGCCGGATCCCAGACATCCATCAGTAGCTTTCGAACCGCGGCTGGCGTCTTTGCCATTTCCGTTTCCAGCTTAAAATCAGCAAAACTCTGATAGCCCAAAAGCTTGGCACGTTCTTCGCGAAGCGCCAGTATTTCTGTGGCAATCTTACGATTATCGGTCTCGCCGCCATTGGCACCGCGCGCGACCCAGGCTGCAAACGCTTTTTCGCGAAGATCGCGCCTTGGCGAGAATTGTAAGAAGGGCACGATCAGAGAGCGAGAGAGCGTGATAACCGGACCATCCGCCACTTTTTCCTTGCCTGCTGCATGAGCGGCAGCCACCACGAATTCGGGCAGACCTTCGATATCATCGTCAGAGAGCGGCATATGCCAGCCGGCCTCGTCCGCAAGGAGATTTTGTGTGAAGGCGGTCCCAAGCTCTGCCAATCGCGTGCGGATCTCGCGCATTCTTCTATCTGCGGCGCCTTCAAGCGCAGCCCCGGCACGCCGGAAACCGCGATGTGTCAGCATCAGGACACGGGCCTGCTCGTCATCAAGACCAAGGCTTTCCCGCGCGTCCCAAAGTTTCTCAATTCGTGCAAACAACGCCTTGTTGCCGTAGATCTCCGAGGAATAGGCCGCAAGCTTGGGCGAAAAGACCCGCTGCAATTCCTGGCGCTTTTCATTGCTATCGGCGCCTGCGACCGAAAAAAACACCGAGAGCACATTGTCGAGGCTTTTGCCGGCGACTTCCAACGCTTCGATTGTGTTTGCAAAGGTTGGATCGGCCGGATCATCGGCAATCGCTTGAATGTCGGCGCGTGCTGCAGACAACGCAGCTTCAAAAGCCGGCTCAAAATCCTGATCAGAGATCAGGTCAAACGGAGCGATCTCAAAGGGCGTGTTCCACTCACTCAGCAGCGGATTGGTCATTTTGTTCTCCTGTTTGGCCGCAGACTAGGCAATCAGCTCGACGGCTTAACGAAATCTTCCGGCTTTCCCCATATAGGGCGTCGTAGATCAGCATTTCACCCCTGAGCGGCGTTCCCGCACCGGTGATCACTTTGACCGTCTCAGCCGCCATCATCGACCCCATCACGCCTGGTAGAGGTCCAAGAACACCAGCCTCTGCACAGCTGGGTGCGAGCCCGGGCGCGGGCGCTTCGGGGAAAATACACTGGTAACATGGTGTATCTTGCTTTGGGTCAAAGACACTCAGCTGGCCTTCCCACTGCGACAAAGCTCCGGAAATCAAAGGTTTTCCCAGCTTGTAGGCGACACGATTGGCCAGGTACCGCGTCTCAAAATTGTCCGTTCCATCTAGAATTAGGTCATATTCAGGAAAAAGTCCTTCGGCATCCTCTTCGGACAAGCGGCGATTGTAGGGGCGAAACTCGCAATAGGGGTTGAGGGCTTTCACCGCTTCGGCTGCCGAGAATACCTTTGGCATGCCACTCCGGTCATCGGTGTGTATGATCTGACGCTGCAGATTGGTGTGATCGACAACATCATCGTCGATGACCCCGATACGCCCAACACCTGCAGCAGCAAGATAGAGGATCGCCGGAGACCCAAGGCCGCCCGCCCCGATGATCAAGACACGCGCCTGCTTTAGGGCTTTCTGCCCCGGTCCGCCAATTTCGCGCAAAACGATGTGACGGGCATAGCGCTCAAGTTCAGTTGGCGCGAAAGTCCCGGTGTTTTGCGGCACCGGCGCTCCGGTCTGTGCCCTTGATTTGAGCGTCCGAAGGCCCGCCCGGTAAAGAAAAACCACCACGCCCATGCCACCCAACAAAAGCCAAGGTGCGGCTTGCTCGCCCGTGGCCAGTCGCAATGGATGACCGTCCGGCAAGACCAAATGCAGCCCGACAACACCCAGCCACAAAAAGCCAATCATGGACCAGCGCAAGCGATGTGGCGTGCCCATGATCATGCCAATGCCCCAAAGGACGGCAGCCAGAAAAAGCACCAGCAGCATCAGTTCACCCCGGTTGAGCCAAACCCGCCAATGCCACGCGATGTCTCGTCGAGGATCTGGGTCTCAATGAAATGCGCCTGAACAACCGGAACAGCCACCATCTGGGCAATCCGCATCCCGTGCTCAATCACAAAGGGGGCGTCACCGGCATTCATCACGATCACGCCCAACGGCCCGCGATAGTCGCTGTCGATCGTTCCAGGACTATTTGGCAAGGTGATCCCATGTTTCAGTGCAAGACCAGAGCGCGGTCTGATCTGAACTTCGAAGCCTACGGGAATAGCTAATCGCAGGCCAGTGGGGACCAAGGCGCGGGAGCCAGCTTTGAGTGTGATCGCAGTTCTGTCCGCAAAATTTGCACGAAGGTCCGCCCCCGCCGATCCCGGTGTCTCATAACGAGGCAGGCCCAAAGACTGGTCCGCGCCTTCATCCCAAAGAACCGAAATGGCTACCATCGGCAGACCTTTTTTCCTGCACGAAACATCTTCTCCGGAGGCACACGGCAGTTCACGCAAGCGCCTCCGCGATCTTCTGGGCAAGACGCTTTGCGACTTGCGTTTTCGACAAACGCGGCCAATCCTCTGATCCGTCCGCGGTGATCAATGTCACATCATTCTCAGACCCACCCATGATCCCGGTCGCCGGACTGACGTCATTGGCGACAATCCAGTCACAGCCTTTGCGTTTGCGCTTCGCGGTGGCGTGGTTCAGCACGTCATCGGTTTCTGCAGCAAAGCCGACAACGAGGCCGGGGCGGTTCTTTTTCATCTTAGAAACCGTCGCCAGAATGTCGGGGTTTTCTGCGAAGGAAAGATCCGGCAGACCATCCTTGGTTTTCTTCAATTTACGGTCAGAGGCGGACGCCACGCGCCAGTCAGCCACCGCCGCAGCAAACACACCGGCATCGACAGGCAATGCAGCCTTGACGGCCTCATACATTTCTTGAGCCGTCTGCACCGGGACAACCAAAACGCCTTCCGGCGGCGGAACATCTGCGGGACCGGTGACAAAGACCACCTCGGCACCAAGAGCCGACAGGGCAGTGGCAATCGCTGTGCCCTGCGCCCCAGAGGACCGGTTGGCGATATAGCGAACGGGATCAATCGGTTCATGCGTCGGACCGGATGTCACCAGAATACGCCTGCCTGCGAGAGGGCCATCAGCCAGATACGCCTCAATCGCCGCGACGATTTCCAACGGCTCGGCCATGCGTCCAGGCCCATATTCGCCACACGCCATGTCGCCTTCATTGGGCCCGACAAAACGCACTCCGTCCTCTTTGAGCATTTTGACGTTTCGCTGGGTCGCCGGATGATCCCACATGCGCACATTCATCGCAGGCGCCACAAGCACGGGCGTGTCGGTGGCAAGCAGCAAAGTTGAAGCGAGATCATCGGCATGGCCTTGCGCCATCTTCGCCATCAGATCCGCCGTCCCCGGTGCGATGACAAGAAGATCCGCACTTCGGCTAAGTTCAATGTGGCCCATCTCGGCCTCGTCAGTCAGATCAAAAAGATCCTGAAATACTTTCTGACCGGCCAGAGCGGAGACCGACAGGGGCCTCACAAACTCTGATCCGGCGCGTGTAAGTACGGGCGTAACCGTCGCCCCGCGCTCTTTCAGACGCCGGATGAGGTCCAGAGATTTATAGGCGGCAATTCCACCGCCGATGATTAGCAAAATTCGTCTCGATGCGAGCATCCGCGCCGTCCTAACATACCAGCGCCGAGACTATGCGCGTGCATTGTTCAACACAAGGGCCGGCCAACAGAGCTAGTTGAAAGCAGCACAAGGATCATCACGCTCCGGCGCGGTCGACGACAAAACCAGATCAAACTGACCGGGGGGCGGCCTTCCATCTTCTCCTTGACCGAGTGTGACAATATTGATCTCCGGCCTCAACCGCCTGAGATATACTGGCATGCCCCAATCGGCGCGTGCATGGCCGTTTCCGGTTATCACGATCACCGGACCACCTGTTTCGTCCAAAGCTTGAATTGCCGTGCGAGCCAGAACAGCGTCGCGGAGACGTTGCACTGTCACCATTGCAGGCAGCATTTCGGTTGGCAAAGCATCACAATGCGCCTTCGCCTGAAGCACTTCTCTCTCGGCTTGCTCAGCCTCGGGCAATGATGTGATCAGCCCAAGTTCCGCGGCGCTGTCTCCAAGCACGGCCTCTACGCCCTCTGACATCGCTTGACGGGCCATCGATCGATTGATTTGCGCGCCATAGATGCGCGCTTCGGGTGTAACCGAAAAGATCGGGTAGTACATCGAGAAATCTGGCCAGCCGGATGCATTCCAATCCAGAGCCGCTTCTAGTGTAGCTTCGTCCTGCTTGTTGGCCGATGTTATAGTGCGCGCCTGATCTTCGGATAGCATCTCGAAGATGATGGCGTTTGGCGAGACGTGTCTGGTGATCTCCGCCTGTACGACATGGTGCGCCGGGTTGTCATGAACCTCGCCCAAGATGACAACATCAGCTTCTGCAAACTCTGACAGGACGTCATCGTCAAAAGAAGGCACCTCATTGCTGGCCCATGATGGCAGCGGCAGGAGTAGCAGGGATGAAAGACCGATAAGACTGGCACGTATCATGCCAACAGGTTTTGAACCTCGGTTCCCTGTTTTTCAAGATAGCGGCGCATTTTCTGGAAGGCCGCTGCCTCGATCTGCCTGACACGTTCCTTCGAAAGGCTAAGCTCTTCGCCAAGGCTTTCTAACGTGCGCGCATCGTCTCGCAGCTTGCGCTCGCGGACAATAAAGCGCTCGCGATCGTTGAGACGCGACATTGCCTCCGTCAGCCAGTTGCGAAGCGTGCCCATGTCGTGATCTTCCTCGACCACCTCATCTCCGCGCGGGCCTTCATCTTCGATGGTGTCAATCCACTCCCGGCCCTCTTCGTCGGACGCTTGCGTTGCATTGAGTGAGAAATCTGAACCCGAGAGACGCCCTTCCATCATCTCGACATCGCGCAGAGGCACACCGACCTCATGCGAAATCATCTCGCGCAACTGGTGGCCGTCGAGCTTCTCACCACGGGCCATGGCTTCCCGCTCCAAGCGAGCCTGCACGCGGCGCATGTTGAAAAACAGAGATTTCTGGCTGCTTGTGGAACCCGTCCGCACCATTGACCAGTTCCGCATCACGTAGTCCTGGATCGACGCTTTGATCCACCAGACGGCGTAGGTCGAGAACCGCACACCGCGATCCGGATCGAACTTGTCAGCCGCCTTCATAAGCCCAAGGCCCGCCTCCTGAATGAGATCGCTCATCGGGGCTCCGTAACGGCGATATTTGGCGGCCATCGAGATCGCCAATCGCATGTAGGCAGTGATAAGGCGATGCAGCGCTTGCTCATCCCGTTGATCGCGCCACGCATAGGCCAGGTCACGTTCGGTGTCAGCGTCCAAAAGTTCAGCGCGCATTGCTGCGCGTGACATGTCCGAATTATAACCGCTGTCCAATGCCATCTCTTGCTCCCTGGATGATGTTGCTAGTGACCTTTTTTTATTTTTCACTTGTTGTTACGGATGCATTCGGAAACTGGATCAAAAAAAGAGTCATTTCAGAATGCTACCGGGTTTGAGTTTGGTTATCGGCGGTGCGGCATCGGGGAAGTCTGACTTCGCCGAAAGTCTGGTGAAAGGTACCGGGCGCAGCCTCGTCTACCTCGCAACCGCGCAGGCGCATGACGCGGAAATGCGCGCCAAGCTGAAGCGACATCGAGAGCAGCGTGGCGAAGGCTGGCGCACCATCGAAGAACCTTTGGATGTCGGCAGGATGCTTGCAACGATAAGTGGTGATACGGCCGTTTTGCTTGATTGCCTGACAATGTGGTTGAGCAACCAAATATTGGCTGAAAAGCCGCTGGAGGAAGCCGAGGCAGAATTGATGGCCGGTTTCGCACTGTGCCCGGCACCCGTTGTGATCGTTACCAATGAAGTTGGGATGTCCGTTGTGCCAGAGAATGCACTCGCACGGCAGTTCCGCGACGCGCAGGGAAGGCTTAACCAAAAAGTCGCCACAAAAGCGGATTTGGTCGTCAATGTCATTGCAGGCCTGCCGCAAGTCCTGAAAGGCACGCTGCCGTGACAACCTGGCATTGGGTGCGGCACGGTCCGACACATCAAAAAACTTTTGTCGGCTGGCGTGATGTCCCCGCCGACCTTTCTGATCATGCGCAGATCGCCCGTCTTAATGCGTTCCTGCCAAAAGATGCTCTGGTAATCTCATCCGATCTACTTCGCGCGGTTGCGACGGCTGATGTGCTGTCCGACAAACGCACACGCCTCAAAAGCCGATTTGACCTTCGTGAATTTCATTTTGGCGAGTGGGATGGCAAACATTTTGATGAAGTCGCACAATCACATCCAGAACTTTCCCGCGCATATTGGGAAACTCCGGGGGATGTGTCGCCGCCTGGCGGTGAAAGCTGGAACACAGCTGCAGAGCGTGTCTCAAAGGCCGTAGACAATTTGAATACCACTTACCCGGATGCCGATATCATAGCGGTCGCGCATATCGGTGTAATCCTTACACAAGTTCAACGGGCCGAGGGGCTGGCGCCTGAAGAGGCCATAGGCCACCGGATTGACAATCTGTCGGTGACGACGCTTGTCCAGCAAAGAGCAGGCTGGCGCGTGGAGCGGATCAATCACTTGCCGTGATCAACCAGCGCACAAATCATCGTTAGGGCTGGGCCCATTCTCAAATTAAGCTCGAAAAATGACCTATGATCTGTTTATCGGCGACCGCAGTTTCTCAAGCTGGTCCTTGCGCGGATGGTTGATGTTCGAGAAGTTCGACATCCCGTTCAACACCCATATCGTGGGCCTTTATGATGGCACTATGGCACAGGATCTTGCTGCGCTTCACCCGGCGCGACTTGTGCCTGCGATGCGCGATGGTGAGGGCGTGATCGTTTTTGACACGCTCGCCATGGCCGAGACACTGGCAGAGAGACATTCGGACAAAGGGTTTTGGCCGACCGAACCCTCGGCACGCGCCCTTGCGCGTTCTGTTACCGCCGAAATGCATTCGGGCTTCGGGGCACTCCGAGGGGAATGCCCCATGCAACTATTGCATCAGTGGGTAGGATTTCGGCCATCAGATGCCGTTCTGGAAGAGCTTGACCGCCTACAGACGCTGTGGTCACTCGCACGCGACAGGCACGGAGCGGAGCGCCCTTGGCTTTTCGGCGATTACAGCCTTGCCGATGTATTTTATGCACCCGTTGCCGCGCGGATTGCCGGTTACGCTCTGCCGGTTGGCGAAACGGCTCAGACCTATGTGGAGACCACGCTGAACGACCCGAGTTTTCGTCGATGGCGCGCGATGGGCCTCACCAGGACTTATGATCCGGTTCCCTACGAGATGAACCTGCCCAAAACAGACTGGCCGGGCCCAAAGCCGCAGCCCGCCAAACCGGTTGAAACGGGACCGCCGGAAAATACCAAATGCCCGTACTCTGGTAAGCCCGTCACACATTACATGCAAAGTGAAGACCGCGTTTTCGGGTTCTGCAATGCGTTTTGCCGAGACAAAACTGTGCATGATCCCGAAGCCTGGCCAAAATTCGTTGAACTGCGAAATGCTGGCGAAGCACATTAACCTTTCATCAACCTCTTTCGCGCTACCCAAGTGACGGGGAAGCAAGGAAAATTAGGTCACATATGGTTGCGCGCGCCTACACCGTTGCCTTCGAGGGCGTTGAGGCCAAATCGGTAGAGGTACAATGCGCTGTCACGCCGGGCCTACCCGCTTTCTCCTTGGTGGGACTGCCAGACAAAGCGGTGAGCGAAGCCCGTGACCGGGTGCGTACAGCACTCAGTTCCATGGCGATTGCCCTTCCTTCCAAACGTATCACGATCAATCTTTCGCCGGCTGATATGCCCAAAGAGGGCAGTCATTTTGACCTGCCCATTGCGCTCGCGCTCCTGGCGGCGCTGGAAATAATTCCGCGGGACGCCGTGGAAGGAACCTGCTCGCTTGGTGAGCTATCTCTTGATGGTTCGCTGGTCCCAGTCGTGGGTGCCCTTCCGGCGGCGATGACGGCGGCCGAAGCGCAACGCACATTGCTTTGCCCAAAGGGGTCCGGATCAGAGGCCGCCTGGGTCGGATCAGCGGAGGTCATCGGCGCTGCAAGTCTGGCCGATGTTGTGCGCCACTATACAGGGCAATCTCCGCTTGCTCCGGCGCAACCGGGCGAAGTAACCAAGGATGACTCGGGCCGTGATCTGCGCGATGTCAAAGGTCAGGAACGCGCGAAGCGTGCGCTCGAAATTGCCGCTGCGGGACGCCATCACCTTCTGATGGTGGGAACCCCTGGTTCCGGCAAATCCATGTTGGCTGCACGCCTGCCAGGCCTTTTGCCGCCGCTGAGCGCATCTGAGGCTTTGGAAACATCGATGATCCATTCTCTGGCAGGCTTGCTTGACGAGGGCGGGATAAACCGGACACGCCCCTTTCGCGAACCCCATCACACGGCCTCGATGGCAGCTATTGTTGGTGGCGGGCGGCGCGCCGGACCCGGAGAGATTAGCCTGGCCCATAACGGCGTTCTTTTTCTGGACGAATTCCCCGAATTCCCCCGCCCGGTCTTGGAGACACTGCGCCAACCGATCGAATCCGGAGAGGTGATGGTCGCGCGGGCAAACGCTCACGTGAAATACCCATGCAGGTTCATGCTCGTCGCAGCCGCTAACCCGTGCAAATGCGGGCATCTCACTGACCCCGCGCGCGCTTGTTCGCGCGCCCCTGTCTGCGGCGAAGATTACATGGGGCGCATTTCTGGCCCGCTCCTGGACCGCTTTGATCTTCGCGTCGACGTACCGCCCGTCGCCTTCCGCGACCTTGATCTACCAGCCTCCGGTGACAGCTCTGCTGTCGTCGCCTCGCGTGTCATGGCGGCACGTACTGTTCAAGCCACCCGGTTCAAGGACGCCCCGGGCATACACCTTAACGCCGATGCAGAAGGCGAAATACTGGAAGACATCGCCACGCCAGATACGGACGGGCGCGAGTTGATCAATAAGGTCGCGGAACGCTTTGGACTCTCGGCGCGCGGCTATCACCGCGTCTTACGCGTCGCGCGCACGATTGCCGACCTGGAAGTCGCCGAAAAAGTCAGCCGTACGCATATCGCCGAGGCGGTCAGCTATCGCTTGAGTGGCGCGAAAGAGATGTAATCCAGCCAGCAAGCTCACGCAGCGTTGTTCGAGCCTCGGGCAGCAGATTGTGAAAAATCGGCCAGACATGTGGCAGGTCATGTTCGACAATCTCGGTAACCGAAACGTTCTGTGACCGCAGATGTTCGGCCATGCGACGCGTGTCATCCAGAAGAATTTCAGTGTCGCCCACACACATCCAAATCGACGGCGCGCCTATGAAGTCCGCAAATAGCGGCGACGCGCGTGGGTCTTTGGGATCCGCGCCATCAAGATAGTAATCCGCACTTTCCTGCGCACGTTCCGCAGGAAGAATGACTTCGGCAACAGCTTGTTCCACGAAACTCTCACCCGAATAGGTCAGGTCCGTCAAAGGCGAAAAAGCAAACACGCCAAGCGGATTTGGCAAGTTGAGTCTGCAAATCTCGGCTTGCAACGCCAAAGCCAATCCGCCGCCAGCGCTGTCGCCGCCCAAAATGACGCCGCCAGCACGATCCATCATAGCCCGATAGACATCCAGCGCATCTTCCAGTGCTGCGGGAAAGGGATGCTCCGGTGCCAGTCGATAACTTGCAAGGCAAGTGGGCAAACCTGTCTCGACCGACAGGCGCGCCAACATGGCACGATGGGTTTTCGGCGAGCCGAAAACATATGCGCCGCCATGAAAGTAGAGCAGAACGGGGCTCGCATTTTTTTCAATCCCGCGTGCACAGGCCCACTGCACATCACGCCCGCCTATAACCTCTTCAGAGAACTGGGTGCCAAAGGGCGCGTGAAAGTAGAACCGCGCTTTGGTTTCAAAGGATCGACGGATCTGAAGTGGATCTTCCGCGCGGGCCAGAAAAGTCTTCTCTGTCCACCGCAGCCACGTGTTCAGGATTGGACGGGCAAGGCTCACGCGCGTTTGGCCTCAATCACCTGCCAGATTTTCTCGGCCGTGTTGGTGCCATCGAAACGTTCCAACTCTTGGATGCCCGTTGGCGAAGTGACGTTGATTTCGGTCAGATAAGTGCCAATGACATCAATTCCGACAAAAACCTGGCCCTTCTCCTTGAGAAGCGGCCCGATCGTGGCGCAAATCTCCCTGTCGCGCTCTGTGAGCGCCACTTTCTCCGGTCGACCTCCGACATGCATGTTCGAGCGTGTCTCGCCCTGCGCTGGAAGCCGGTTGATGGCGCCAACAGGCTCACCATCGACCAGGATGACACGCTTATCGCCATCTTTGATCTCGGGAAGGTATTTCTGCACAATCAAAGGTTCGCGGCTGAACCCGGTAAAAAGCTCGTGCAGACTGCTAAGGTTCTTGTCCCCTTCCGGCAAAAAGAAAACACCGGCACCGCCGTTTCCGTAGAGCGGCTTAAGGATCACATCGCCATGTTCTTCTTTGAAAGCGCGGATAGTCCGAAGATCACGCGCGATCGCCGTTGGCGGCATGAGGTCGGGAAAATCAAGGATAAGAAGTTTTTCTGGATAGTTCCGCACCCAGAAAGGATCGTTGACCACCAAGGTACCCGGCATCAGTCGATCAAGCAGATGCGTTGTCGTTATGTAGAACATATCAAATGGTGGATCCTGCCGGAGCCAGACGACATCAAAGTCAGACAGATCAACGACCTGTTCCTGACCAAGCTTGAAATGATCCCCTTCAACTTTCTGAACCTGCAAAGGCCAACCCCGCGCCGTCACAAGCCCTTGATCATAAGCAAGGCGATCAGGCGTATAGTAAAAAAGCTCGTGGCCACGCGCCTGTGCCTCCAGCGCAATTCGAAACGTGCTGTCGCCATTGATGTCAATCGGACCGATCGGGTCCATTTGGAACGCAACCTTCATGCAGGGTCTCCAGACTTTGGTTTTTCCTACATGGGGGATTGGACAGCGGTGTGCAAATCAGAAATGACCGAATGCATTTTGCACAATACCCACTTCGCCCTTTGCGTCGACAGAGGCCAGATCAAAGCGCACGTCGCTCAACTGACCATCGGGCGTTTTTGAAAGATACTCCGACGCTGCCATGTAGATGCGCTGCATCTGGCCAGGCAGAAGTCTTTGCATTGCAGCTTCATGCGTGTGCGCAGCTTTCACTTCGCAGAAAACGTAAGTGCCGCGTTCGAGAAAGATCAGATCGATTTCGCCCGCTTTTCCACGCCAGCGGGTCTCAAGCAGGACTGAGCCGGCAGCCAGATAAGCCTTCGCCACTAAGCCTTCTGCACTTTGGCCGTTCAGAAATGAGCGACGGCCCCGTTCACGCTTTGCGCTTTTCTTATCTCGGGTCGCTGTATCAGTTACAGTCCTTGCAGCCATGGCACTCTCCTGTTTGTCGGGAAGTGTCGCATCAGGCCCTTAACAGTTCCTCAATCATGCCGCGATAATTCCAGAGCTATCTGGTAAATATCACGCCGCTTTAGACCAAGTTCAGCCGACACCTTCTTGGCAGCGTCTTTGACACTCATCTCCTTAAGAGCTTCCGAAAGCGCGGTTTCGACGTCATCGGCGCTCGGCGCCTCGGCTTCACCGCGCGCAACCAGGACAACGATTTCACCCTTGAAATCTCGCTCGGCGCTTGTCGCTGCGAGATCGTCCAAAGACCCGCGCAAGACCTCTTCAAACTTCTTGGTCAGTTCCCGGCAAAGCACGGCCCGACGAGTACCACCTAAAATTTCGCTTGCCGCTGTGAGCATTGCACCCACGCGTTTTGGCGATTCGTAAAACACAAGCGTCCCCGGCACGTCGGCCAAAGCCTTGAGCGCGGTTTTCCGCTTGGCAGATGATGACGGTAGAAATCCGGCGAAAAAGAACTGATCTGTGGGAAGTCCCGCCACGGTTAAGGCGGTTATCACAGCAGACGGGCCAGGTGCCGAAACAAGCGGCAGTGCTTCTTCAATCACTGTTGCCACGAGATCGTAGCCAGGATCGGCAACAAGCGGCGTACCCGCCTCCGAGGCGTAAACAACTGATTTTCCGTTCTTAATTTCGGACAAAATCCTTGGCCGGACGCGCGCGCCATTGTGATCGTGGTAAGACAGCAGCGGTCGGTTGTTCAATCCAATACCGTGAATTTCCATCAATCGCTTCAGGCTCCGCGTGTCTTCCGCCGCTAAGACATCAGCAATTTTCAGAATGTCGAGCGTTCGCAGCGTAATGTCCCGTGCCGTGCCCAGAGGTGTTGCCACAAGGTAAAGGCCGGGAGAAAGCGAGCCGGTGTCAGGATTCATTTCTGGACCAGCCTCTCTGTAAGTTTATTATCGTCAAAATATTTGCGGCCTAGCCCCGCGCGAAAACCAGGAGCCCTTGAGTGATGTTTGCCCTTTTTTCAGTTCTCCGCAAGCTGCGCGCTGGCGTCGCGCTCATTGCTGCGCTATTTGTTTTGGCTGCCTGCCAGACCGGTCTGCCAACTGGTGCCGGGGCTACGATCACGCCGGGCGCACCTGTGCCAGTGGCTTTGCTGGTGCCGCACGGTTCGGCAAATGCAAATGAACAAAAGCTGGCGCGTGATTTAGAGAACGCCGCGCGGCTTGCCGTTGCAGACCTTTCCGGCGTCCAGATCGATCTGCGTGTCTACGGAACGGCGGGCAATGCAGGCCAGGCACAACAGGCGGCTCTCCGTGCGGTGGATGAGGGCGCGAAAATCATCGTCGGCCCTCTTCATGCAGAATCAGCAAATGCCGTTTCGGTGGCCGTCGCGCCAAAGGGTGTCAACGTGCTGGCCTTTTCCAACAACCCAACGATTGCGGGCGGCAATCTTTTTGTGCTTGGTCAGACATTTCAGGACACCGCCAATCGCCTGGCGCGCTACGCCGTTGGACAGGGCAAAAGCCGTATCCTGACTGTGCATTCAAATAACCTTGCCGGAGAACTGGGCAGACAAGCAATCCAGCAAGCGATTGCTGCAAACGGAGGGTCACAGGCAGGTACCGTCGGATACGCCTTCTCCGAACAAAGTGTTATTGCCGCTGTGCCCGCGATCCGGACTGCGGCTGAGCAAAACTCGGCAGACGCCATCTTCCTAGATGCCAACAGCGCCGGCGCTTTGCCGCTGTTCTCGCAAATGCTTCCAGAGGCGGGTCTGAGCCCTGAGAACGTACAGTATATCGGTTTGTCGCGCTGGGACACGCCACCGCAAACCCGCGACCTGCCCGGTGTTCAAGGTGGTTGGTTTGCCATGCCCGATCCGCAGCGCGTTGCGCAATTTATCAGCCGCTTTCAGACTGCGAACGGTGCGTCACCGCATCCGCTTGCCGGGTTGTCCTACGACGCCATTGCGGCGATCGGGGCGCTGGCTCAGACAGGTCAAAGTGACGCCTTTTCCAGAGGTCGGCTGACACAATCGGCCGGATTTGCAGGCGTGAACGGCATTTTCCGCTTTCTTCCAAACGGCACAACCCAGCGTGGCCTTGCAATTGCGACGATCCAGAATAGGCAGATCGTCGTCATTTCGCCAGCGCCGGGTAGTTTCGCTGGCTCTGGGTTTTGACGCACTGATCGCGTAAAAGGACTATATGAAGGACAGTCCGCCCATTTCCGAAAACCTCATTCGCCCGTCGGCCGAAATCTTTGATGTCAAAGCTGTCAAAGAGCTTATCGGCACACGGCAGGTATCGGATGGAAATGATGAATTGGCGTTGCGGCGCGCCGCTGTCGAAGTAATCGGAGATGCTATCTCGGATGGTCGGTCCGCCATTTCCTATGCCTTGTCAGAGAGACCTTTTGCAGCGCATGCCGCCACCCGTTCCTACAGCTGGCTTACGGACTGTATTATCGAGGTTGCCCTTTGGGTGACGACGGAGCTGGTTCATCCACTGTCGAACCCAACACAATCGGAACGACTGAGTGTTTTCGCCGTCGGCGGGTATGGCCGTGGTGAGATGGCGCCGCACTCTGACGTCGATCTGCTTTTCCTGACCCCGTATAAGATCACAGCCTGGGCCGAGAGCGTGATCGAAAGCACGCTTTACATACTTTGGGACCTCAAGCTGAAGGTCGGACATTCCAGCCGAACGGTGCGCGACTGCCTCCGCCTGGGCGAACAGGATTTTACAATCCGAACCGCACTTCTAGAACGGCGTTTTCTCTTCGGTGACGTGGCACTGGGCGATGATCTCGGCACTCGGTTGCGGGACGATCTGTTCAAAGGCAGCGAACGCGAATTTATCGAAGCCAAGCTCGAAGAGCGCGATACGCGCCACGAAAAGCAGGGCGAGCGCTACATGGTCGAGCCAAATGTGAAGGAAGGGAAGGGCGGCCTGCGCGATTTACAATCGCTCTTCTGGATCGCCAAGTACACCTACCAGGTCGATGATGTTGCGCAGCTTGTTGACCGTGGTCTGTTCACGCAGGAGGAGTTTGACCTTTTCGCCCAGGCCGAAAACTTCCTTTGGGCCACGCGATGCCATCTACATCTGATCACGGGACGGGCCAGCGAGCAGCTTAGCTTTGACATGCAGGTCGAAGTCGCGGACCGCATGCAATACACCGATAGCGCCGGACGCCGGGCGGTTGAAATCTTCATGCAAGACTACTTCCGCCATGCCACTGCTGTCGGTGATCTTACTCGTATTCTTCTGACAAAACTCGAAGCCGATCACGTCAAGTCAGAGCCGCTTTTGCAAAGGCTGTTTTCCCGCAAGCGGAAGATGAAACCAGGCTATGTCGAGGTACACGGGCGCCTTGGCATCGAGAACGAAAAGAAATTTCTCGAAGATCGTCTCAACTTGCTCCGACTGTTCGGGGAAGCCCTTCGAACTGGCCTATTGATCCATCCCGACGCCATGCGTCTTGTTACGGCAAACCTGCATCTGATTGACGTCGAATTTCGTGCAGATCCCGAAGCTCAGAAGCTTTTTCTTGATCTTCTTCTCAAACACGGAAACCCCGAAAGAGCGCTTCGGCGAATGAATGAGCTGGGCGTGATGTCAGCTTTCATTCCCGAGTTCGAACCGATCCGCGCGATGATGCAATTCAACATGTATCACAGCTACACTGTCGATGAGCACACCATCCAGGCCGTGAGCCAGCTGGCAAAAATCGAGCGTCGCGAATTGATCGAAGAATTGCCGGTGGCGTCATCAATTCTCGACGAAGGGGTGAATCGCAAAGTGCTTTATGTGGCACTTCTCGTTCATGACTTCGGCAAAGGTCGGGACGAAGATCATTCGATCCTGGGCGCGCAGCTTGCCCGGCAGATCGCCCCTCGCCTTGGACTTAAGCCTGCGGAATGTGAAACCGTCGAATGGCTTGTGCGGTACCATCTCCTTATGTCCGATATGGCGCAAAAGAGAGATATCGCAGATCCTAGAACCGTGCGTGATTTTGCCAAGGCCGTGCAAACCAAAGAGCGTCTCGATCTGCTCTGCGTGCTGACGGTTTGCGACATTCGGGGTGTTGGCCCGGATACGTGGAACAACTGGAAAGCCTCGCTCATCCGAGCCTTGTATCGCCAAACCCGGCGCGCCATGGAAGGCGGACTGGAGGCGCTGAACCGAGAGCAACGCGGCTCGGACGCCAAACGCAACCTGCGCACCGCTCTCGCGGATTGGGATTCCAAAGACCTTAAGACAGAGACATCGCGCCACTATCCGCCTTATTGGCAGGGTCTGCATGTCACTGCCCATGTGGTTTTTGCCAAGCTGCTACGCGATATCAAAAACGATGAGATTGCAATTGATCTGCACCCCGACGAAGACCGTGACGCGACCCGTGCGTGTTTTGCTCTTTCGGACCACCCTGGCATCTTCTCGCGGCTTGCGGGCGCTCTGGCTCTTGTGGGAGCTAACGTTGTCGATGCGCGAACCTACACGTCCCAGGATGGGTATGCCACAGCCGCTTTCTGGATTCAGGACGCCGATGGCAGCCCGTACGAGGCAGATCGTCTCCCGCGACTCCGCGAGATGATCTACAAGACACTCAAAGGAGAGGTTGTTGCACGTGATGCGATCAAATCGCGTGACAAGATCAAGAAACGCGAGCGCGCTTTCCGTGTGCCGACACACATCACTTTCGACAACGAGGGTTCCGAAATTTACACCATCATCGAGGTCGACACCCGTGACAGGCCCGGACTGCTCTATGACCTCACGCGTACGCTTGCAAACAGCAATGTCTACATCAATTCCGCTGTTATCGCGACATATGGGGAACAGGTCGTGGATACGTTCTATGTGAAGGACATGTTCGGACTGAAATTCCATTCGGAAAGCAAGCAGAAGACGCTTGAACGAAAGCTCCGTCACGCGATTGAACAAGGGGCGGAAAGGGCCGCGAGTTGAACGTTGTCGCGCTAGCGCTGCAATGGATTCCAGATCGTCTCAAAAACGAAAGGCTCGTCCTCACCGGGGCGAATGAGAATTTCAACGGCGTGCATTTCTCGGGCGCCGTAAACCTCCATGGCCAGAACGTTGGACGCATCCATAGGGAAAGGGCGAAGAATGACATGCCGGTGGCTGTCGCCGAAAATAAGAAGCACCGGTTTGCCATATTGCTGTGCTGCCGATTTCAATGTGTTCCCGAATTCATGAAATCCGGAATGACGCAGCCATCTTTCACGACCAAATTCATTGAAATCGAACTCGAACATATCTGCATGGATCGCCAGGACGATCACGTCGAGATCGGCAAATGCTTCAAAGCTTTGTATCAGCCAATCCGAGCTCGCCTGACTGCGCGCGAAGAATTCCTCAACATTCTCAAGGCCGCGCGGCTCGAAATTGTTGTTTGAGCCGACGACATGCGCCGTGATAAAACCAATCTCTTTCGTGCGGTAACGTTCATTCTCGGGATACCCAAAATCACCCTGGTGCTCGAGCGCGACCTTGGTTTGGCCAAAACTCGTCTGGGGCTCTGAAAAATAAAATGAGCGGATGAAACCCAATCTTTCAAGAGGGTCCGTCCATTCAATGTCACCGCGATGACAGTCGGTCCATTCATTATCGCCCGGTGTGTATAAAACCGGCGCTTCGAAGCTTTGAAGGTAGGCTAGTTGCTCTTTCAAAAGCTGATCCGTGCAGTCATCCCGGCCTGATTTGGTATCTCCAACATGGATCACCAGTTCCGGTGACCGTTTGTTGATCTCGCCTATCAAGGCTTCAAACGGCGGATAAACCTCCTGCGGCGGGCCATAGGGCATGTCGCCCAGTGCAACCAACTTGAAGGATGTCTCATTCTGAGCAAACGCAGTGGACATGCTCACCGATAGAACAATCAATGAAATTGATAGAAACCGGTCCAATGGGTTTACCCCTTTTCTAAGGTTGGTGGACAGCAATCAAAAACTGCAACGTCGTCAAATCTGAATCGAAAGACCAAAGCCATCTTGCATAACTGCGCGGAGGATCGCCAGTTTGCACCAATGAAACCACAACTATCGGATTTACGGTGAAAAATGCCACAGAATTCCACTTGATCGCTTAAACCAAGGGGATACAGGTTCCCACGAATGCAATCTGAACTGAATGAAACGCGAAGATCAGGTGTTTTGCTGATCGAACCACGACGAAGAAGGTACAAAAATGGTAAAACCCGCAATGCTCTGTGCCGCCGCCGCAATCGCTCTGGCTGGTTGCGCACCCGATCCACGCAGCTTCGAGACCACGCCGGTCAAATTGGAGACCAGCAAAGGGATCGTCACCTGCCAACTCTACACAAAAGAACGTGTCCTTTGGGACAGAGCCATTGACCGGCCCGAAAACATGACCGTGCGCGAGGCAGACGATATCTGTCGCGCGGAAGGCGTTCGGCGTCAAAGAAGCTGACAACTTATCCAAGTAAATAAGGGCAGCCCTGCATCGCTCACGCGGATCAGGGCCGTTTTCTTGTTTCGATTCCCACGCCCTCTTTCCCAAGTTGGGTCAATCGGATACTCCTCATGCAGGCAAGCAAGACACAGGCAGACGCATGAAACCCATCCGCCTTCTCTCAGGCATCGTGACCGTGGGAGGATGGACATTGCTTAGTCGCGTGCTTGGTTTTGTACGTGATGTGATTATCTCGGGCTTGCTTGGCCCTGGGGTATTGATGGACGCTTATGTTGCGGCGTTTCGCCTTCCGAACATGTTCCGTCGCTTCTTTGCGGAAGGCGCATTCAACGCGGCTTTCGTACCTATGTTCGCAAAGCGGCTTGAAGGCGACGACGATGCAATCGGATTTGCTAGCCTGGCGTTTTCGGGCCTGAGCCTCGTCCTCTTGCTGCTCACGGGTCTGGCGATGGTTTTCATGCCGGTTCTGGTCTACGCCACAGCCGAGGGTTTCTATGGTGATGCCCGATTTGACATAACCGTCGATTTCGCGCGCATTACCTTTCCGTATATCCTGTTCATCTCGCTCGCGGCTCTTTTGTCGGGCGTTCTCAACGCATCTGGCCGTTTCGCTGCCGCAGCCGCTGCGCCGGTCCTGCTCAATGTCATGCTGATAGCCGCAATGGCGGTTGCCTGGCTGGTCGGTGGTGCGGTGGCAAATGCTCTCATCTGGACCATACCTTTCGCCGGGCTGGCGCAGCTTATTCTGGTTTGGCACGCCGCAGATCGCGCTGGCCTTAGAATCCGCCCTCAGCGTCCCCGATGGACACCCGAAATGGCCCGGCTGGTCCGTGTGGCGGTGCCAGCGGCGCTCGCGGGCGGCGTCGTCCAGGTTAACCTGCTCGTTGGGCAACTGGTGGCATCGAACACCGAAAAAGCAGTGAGCTGGCTTTACGCTGCAGACCGCCTTTATCAACTGCCTCTTGGCGTGGTGGGGATCGCTGTAGGGATAGTCCTTCTGCCTGATCTCGCACGCCGCTTGCGCGCAGAAGATGAAGATGGGGCGCGCAGCGCGTTCTCCCGCGCGGGCGAGCTGTCACTTGCCCTGACAATTCCGGCGGCTGTCGCTTTGATGATCGTGCCACTGCCGCTCGTCTCTGTTCTGTTCGAACGCGGCGCATTTGGAACGGACGATACGGCCGCCACTGCGCTTGCCGTCTCAATCTACGGCCTTGGCCTTCCGGCCTTCGTCTTGCAAAAAATCCAGCAGCCCCTGTTCTTTGCCAGAGAAGACACGAAGCGCCCATTTCACTATGCCGTTGTCGCAATGATCGTGAACGCGGCACTTGCCGTCGGGCTGTCTTTTTACATCAGCTGGATTGCGGCGGCGATTGCAACGACCGCGGCGGCCTGGATCATGGTTCTACTTCTGCATCTTGGATCCCGACGGTACGGAGAAGTCGCCCGCTTTGACACGCGTTTTCGTCAGCGCATTTGGCGTATAATCATAGCCTCCGCCATTATGGGCTGCGTTCTTTGGGCGGTGGGCGTATCACTGACACCATTCTTCGGGTTCGGAGGCTGGCGCTGGCTAGCGCTGTTGGTGCTGATTTCAGCCGGCGTATTCAGCTATTTTCTGGCCGGGCGCCTTTTGGGTGCGTTCCATGTATCCGAACTACGCGCGGCCTTCCGGCGCTGATCGCTTCAGCGCTGCCTTAGCTTTTCATGCAACCGACGGAAGCCTCCGGGAACCAAAACGATTGAGAGCACAAATCCGGTTGCAAATCCGACGACATCTGCAAGCCACTGCTTGTCCGCGCCGTACATTATTCCAAAAATCAGCTGAATACCCATAAGAAAGCCGATCAGGGAAAACGCGCGCGCCTGATTTTGTCCGAGCTGGCCAAGTTGCAGCCATATGAGATACGTAAAGCCACCGATGAGGCCGTAGACCCCGGGAAAGGCGCCGATCAAACCAGGACCATCCGGCAGGATCAATCCATAGGCAATCGCAGCAACAGCAGCAGAAACGAAAAAGAGAATAAAGACGGCCCAATGGGCCATGCGCTCACCCACAAATTTACCAAGCGCAAGCGTCATCACCATGGCAAACAATGCTTCGATCATACCGCTATGAACAAAAGGATAGGTCACAAGCCGCCTGACGAAATCAAACCTTATCTCGCCTGCCTGCAGCATCCACGCGAAACCACGGTTTGAAAACGCGTAGTCTCGGATTGCTTCAAGACGCCAGCCAACAGCGTCTGGCCCACCAAGCATGCCACGCACGCCAATTTGAAAGATAAGCTCGATCCCCAGGATCAACATCGCAATCGCGAGGATAAGGGGCGGAACGGAATTGACCGGGCTGGGTTCGCGGTAGTCGGACATGCCTGTGCTCCTTGACGGCACCTGGACGCAGAAGTAAGCGAGGCCAAGTTATAAATCCAGACGGAGAATTCCATGACCGAGGTGGTCCACACACCCCGCGTTTTTTCGGGCATCCAACCTTCAGGCGGCCTGACGCTTGGAAACTACCTGGGTGCAATGAAGCGCTTTGTCGAAATGCAGGGATCGGATTTCGAGACGATCTATTGCATGGTCGATCTGCACGCGATCACCGTCTGGCAAGATCCCGACAAGCTGCGCCATGCCACGCGCGAGCTTTGCGCCGGATTCATTGCTTCTGGATTGGACCCAAAGCAATCCGTTCTGTTCAATCAATCCCAAGTGCCCGAGCACACTCAACTGGCATGGGTCTTCAACTGTGTGGCGCGCATGGGTTGGATGCAGCGCATGACGCAGTTCAAGGACAAGGCCGGTAAAAACGCGCAGAACGCCTCGCTGGGCCTGTTTGCATATCCGGCCCTGATGGCGGCTGATATTCTGGCCTACCACGCCACGCATGTACCGGTCGGCGAAGACCAGAAACAGCACCTTGAGCTCACGCGTGATATTGCGATCAAGTTCAACAATGATTTCGGCGTTGAATTCTTCCCGATCACAGAACCGGTCATCGAGGGTGCAGCCACGCGTGTCATGAGCCTGCGGGACGGTTCAAAGAAGATGTCAAAATCCGACCCATCGGACATGAGCCGCATCAACCTGACCGATGATGCAGATGCGATTGCCAAGAAGATCCGCAAAGCTAAGACCGATCCCGAACCGCTGCCAACCGACGCCAAAGGGCTCGATGACCGGCCCGAGGCGCGCAATCTTGTGAACATCTATGCCGCGCTGTCCGAGCAGAATGTAGATGCGGTCATGTCCGAGGTCGGTGGCATGCAGTTTGGCACCTTCAAACCAATGCTGGCCGATCTCGCGGTGGACAAACTCGCCCCCATTTCAACCGAAATGGCGCGCCTGATGCAGGACACATCCGAGATCGACAAAATCCTTGATGACGGGGCAGAACGCGCCCGCGCAATCGCAGGGCCGATCCTGCAGAAGACCTATGAGATCGTCGGTATGGTCGGAGCAAAAGTGTAATGGTCGCGAGGATGCCGCCGGTTTGCGATTTCGACCGGCCCGCACCAGATTTTGAACTGCCCGGCACAGATGGTGCGATGCATTCACTATCGAGCGTCGCCGGCAAGAATGGCACGTTGATCATGTTCATCTGCAATCACTGCCCCTTTGTTCTGGCCATTCTGGACCGGATCATCCGCGACGCGCGTGACTTACAAAAGTTAGGCGTCGGAGTTGCTGCGATCTGCTCAAACGACGCGGTCGCCTACCCGGCAGATAGTTTATTGAACATGAAGCGGATGGCAGAGGATCACGCCTTCCCCTTCCCGTACTTGCATGACGAAGACCAAACTGTCGCTCGCGCCTATGATGCTGCCTGCACGCCGGATTTCTTTGGGTTCAACGCCGATTTGGGTCTGCAATACCGGGGACGCCTTGACGCCTCCCGCGCGCAGGCCGGACCTGCTGACCTCCGTCGTGATCTCTATGAAGCAATGAAACAGGTGGCCGAGAAGGGGCGCGGACCCGAGGATCAGATCGCCTCAATGGGCTGCTCAATCAAGTGGCGCGCAAGTTAAGCACGCCCATGTGCATTGGCGCACGAAACCAGAGAAACTTTGCTGAATTGCACAGTGCCCCGAGGCACGCCACATTGGCTGCAAGCACAGCAAGGAGCCTCTCATGTCCCATGTCACGCACCCCCAGACCAGCGTCGGTCACGTTCACCTCAAGGTCGCCGATCTCGACCGCGCCATTGGGTTTTACTCCGGCGTTCTCGGTTTTGAAGTCCAGCAACGCATGAGTTCTGGTGCGGCCTTTCTCTCGGCGGGCGGATATCACCACCATATCGGTCTCAACACCTGGGAATCGGCCGGTGGGACGCCGCCACCCAAAGGCCACACAGGGCTTTATCACACCGCCTTCCTTTACCCTGACCGGGCCTCTCTCGCCACGGCCCTGAAGCAGGTAGTCGATGCAGGCATCCCCATCGAGGGGTCCGCCGATCATGGCGTGAGCGAGGCCGTCTATATCTCGGACCCCGACGGCAACGGCGTTGAGCTCTACCGCGACAAGCCTGAATCCGAATGGCCCCGCGACGCCAATGGATCACTCTCCATGGTCAATGTCCGACTCGATATCAAGACGCTTTTGGCCGAGTCCACCTGATCTCTCTGGACGCCTCCTGATGCACCACCTAGGGTGGCGCGCAAAGGGAGGCGACGATGGCAACCGGCAGCAATATCCGCACCTATTTCGATGGCACCTGGCATGAAGGTGACGTGCCCCTGATGCGCGCGGCCGATCATGGCATGTGGCTTGGTAGCAATGTATTTGATGGGGCTCGGCTGGCGAATGGCATGACCCCTGATCTTGATAAACACTGTGCGCGCGTCAATGCGTCGGCCGAGGCGATGATGGTGACCCCCACGGTCAGCCCAGATGACATGGTAGAGATCGTCAAAGAGGGGCTCAAATCCTACGCCTCTGACGCTGCCGTCTATATTCGCCCGATGTACTGGGCCATCGATGGCGGCATGTCGGCGATTGTCCCCAAGGATGGCGGCGAAACAGGATTTGCCATCTGCCTGGAGGAAATTCCGATGGCGACCCCGGATATGTCAGCGACTTTGACGAGAACGCGTTTTCGCCGTCCGGTGCTTGAAGATGCCGTGGTCAACGCCAAGGCCGCCTGTCTCTATCCTAACAACGCCCGAATGCTGGCCGAAGCCCGCGATAAAGGCTTCACCAACGCACTTGTCGCCGACGCGCTCGGTAATGTGGCGGAAACGGCCACCGCCAATGTTTTTGCCGTAAAGGATGGAGAAGTGTTCACGCCCGTGCCCAACGGTACTTTCCTGGCAGGCATCACCCGCGCTCGGCATATTGAAAACCTTCGTTTAGACGGCGTGGAGGTGCACGAGACCATCATGTCGTTCGAGGACTTCCACGACGCCGATGAGATTTTCCTGTCAGGCAATATGATGAAAGTGACCCCGGTGACAGCCTTTGACGAGACCAACTTTCAAATTGGCCCCGTCACCCGCCGCGTTCGGGACATGTATTGGGATTGGGCGGCGAGTGCGATGTGAGAGGTGTTTTGGCAAAATGCGCAGGAATGGTAAAAGTGGATGAAATTGTGTTATGAAACTCGGGCTTGGGTCAAAAGTGAATAACAAGCTCAAAAATTAGTACCGGCCACACATTTGGGGGGAATGTGATGGAAGCAATTGGCAAATTTTTCCTGACACGTCCGTCCTGGTTGTTCGCTCTGGTGGCAAGTGCGTTGGTGGCATTGCCGATCGCAATCTGGCTCGATCTCAAAAGTCTTTCAGACCAGAACCTGCTCCGACAGGCAACAAGTCTGAACAACATTATTACAAGCGTGAGATCCTACTACGCTCAAAACGTGGTGGGCCGGGTTCTGGCGGCTGACGGACAAACCAAATTGCTGCACAACTATGAAGAAGTTATCGGAGCAATCCCCATCCCGGCAACGCTATCCATCGAGTTGGGGGACGCCATTGGAAATACCGAAGGCGACGTGAAATACCGATTTGTTTCCGATTTTCCTTTCAAGAGCAGGCCACGCCACCGACTAGACGAGTTTGAAACGATGGCTCTAGAGAAATTCAGGTCCAATTTTGGAACTGATGTCCTCGTGCAAACGACCGGCAAGTTATGGGATCAAACAATCACTCTTGCGACCCCTGTTGTCATGTCCGGCGCCTGCGTGTCTTGTCACAACGCTCATGTCGAAAGTGCGAAATCCGATTGGGAGGTGGGTGACGTCAGGGGCCTGCAAACTGTTTCGATAAGACAACCCATCGCTTTGAACATTTGGACCTTCAAATGGGTGCTCGCTTACTTGGCGGTGGCCGGCACAATGGGTATGCTGTTTGCGATAGTGCAGTATCGGCTTGCTGGGAAATTTTCTTTACTTAATGACGAATTGGCTGCCAACAATTCGTTTCTCGCCGATGTTTCTGCAAAAATATCAAAGTACCTTTCGCCACAAATCTACAAATCAATTTTCTCAGGTGAGAAGGACGCGTCAATTTCGACAGAGCGGAAGAAATTGACTGTCTTCTTCTCTGACATCAAGGATTTCACGGCAACAACTGAGCGATTGCAACCAGAAGAATTAACAGATTTGTTGAACAACTATTTCACCGAAATGGCAAAAATTGCTCAGGCGCACGGTGCGACAGTCGACAAGTTTATTGGTGATGCAATTGTAGCCTTTTTTGGCGACCCGGATACCAAAGGAACGGCTGAGGATGCTCGGGCATGCGTGCGCATGGCACTAGATATGCAAAGACGCTTACAGGAGTTGGAAAAAACCTGGCATGAGAAAGGCCTTGAGCACCCGTTCCGCGCTCGCATGGGTATAAACACTGGCTATTGCAATGTAGGTAATTTCGGATCTGCAGATAGAATGGATTACACAATCATTGGTGCCGAAGCTAACTTGGCGGCTCGACTAGAGGGAATAGCTGAACCCGGAGGAATTGTACTGAGTTATGAAACCTATGCGCATGTAAGAGACATTGTCGATGCAACACCATTAGAGGCCGTTTCATTTAAAGGCATCGCTCGCGAGGTAAGACCTTACAAAGTCATAACAGAACACTCAGCATCGCGCTCGGTCGCGATTCAAGAAAGTCACGACGGAAATCAACTAACGGTTGATTTAAAGATTTTGGATGAGAGCACCCGCAGAAAAGTGCGCGAGTCGTTACAGAACTTAATGCGTGACGCAAATTCAACCAAGAGCCAGTGATTGGACCAATATAGGCCAACCGAATTCAGGGCTCAAAGAAGCAACCAATAGTGAAGCACTGCAACTCTGCGTCCTGTCCGTAGCAGAGTGTCGACTGCGCAAAGTCTTTGCTCGCTTTTAGATATCGTTTCTTGTTGCCATTTTGAACTCATACCAGTCATCTGAACTAAACAGGTGGTAAATTTCTAATCCACCTCCCTTAACGCAGCGTCGCACGTGACAACATCGCTTGACGTAGCCATGGTGCACGTAAACTTCAGGAGGCCCGCCCGTGACACAGTATCCGAACCTGCTTGCCCCGCTTGATCTCGGCCATACGACGCTCAAGAACCGTGTGCTGATGGGGTCGATGCATACCGGTCTGGAAGAAACGAAGGATTGGCACCGCGTCGCCGAGTTTTACGCCGCAAGGGCGCGCGGCGGCGTCGGTCTGATGGTCACCGGCGGCATGGCCCCGAACCGTGAAGGTGGGGTGTTCCCGGGCGCGGCGGGGCTCTTTTCGGACGAAGACATTGCCAACCACAAGATCGTCACTGACCGGGTGCACGACGCCGATGGCAAGATTGCCATGCAAATCCTTCATGCAGGTCGCTATGCCTATGGGCCCGAATGTGTGGCACCTTCCGCGATAAAGTCCCCGATTTCGCCATTTCCTCCAAAGGAACTGGATGAAGAGGGTATCGAAAAACAAATCGCCGATATCGTCACTGCCGCCTCCCGCGCCAGGCAGGCAGGATATGACGGCGTAGAGGTGATGGGGTCGGAAGGATATTTCATCAACCAATTCCTTGTTCGCCATACAAACAAGCGCGAGGATCGTTGGGGTGGGTCTTATGAGAACAGGATGCGCCTGCCGATTGAAATCGTGCGTCGCACACGCGAGGCAGTTGGATCTGATTTCATCATCATCTATCGGCTTTCGATGATCGATCTGGTGCCGGATGGGTCGACCTTTGATGAAGTGATTCAATTGGCCAAGGAAATCGAAGAGGCCGGCGCGAGCATCATCAATACCGGCATTGGCTGGCATGAAGCTCGCATTCCCACGATTGCCACCTCTGTTCCGCGCCGGGCCTTCACCTGGGTGACCAAGAAACTGATGGGGCATGTGAGGATTCCGGTCATCACGTCGAACCGGATCAACACACCCGAAGTTGGTGAGGCGGTTTTGGCCGAGGGGTGCGCCGACATGGTGTCGATGGCACGCCCGTTCCTGGCCGATGCAGATTTTGTGAAGAAAGCGATGGAAGGACGGGCTGAAACGATTGCCCCCTGCATCGCGTGTAACCAGGCATGCCTTGATCATACCTTCTCCGGCAAAATCTCAAGCTGCCTTGTGAACCCGCGTGCCTGCTATGAGACTGAGTTGACCATTGAACCCGCCAACGCGCTCAAATCCATCGCGGTGGTCGGTGCGGGGCCTGCAGGCCTGTCCACGGCCATCACCGCCGCAGAGCGAGGTCATAAAGTGACGCTCTTTGATCGGGACGACAAGATTGGCGGGCAACTCAACATGGCGAAACAGGTGCCGGGCAAGGAAGAGTTCTTCGGCCTCGTCGACTGGTTTGACGTGATGGTCAAAAAGGCCGGTGTCACGCTTGAGCTTGGCAAAGAGGTCGGCGCCGACGATCTGATTGGCTTTGACGAGGTCGTCATCGCAACAGGTGTTGTTCCGCGCGACCCGGAAATACCGGGTCAGGAGGGTGACAACGTGCTCTCTTATATCGACGTGCTGCGTCACAAGAAGCATGTCGGCAAACGAGTGGCCATCGTGGGCGCAGGCGGCATCGGGTTTGATGTGGCTGAATTCCTGGTTCACGAAGGCGAAAGCCCCACCGAGAACCTTGAAGAGTGGAAGGAAGAATGGGGCGTCGGAGATCCGGCGGAAACACCCGGCGGTCTTGCTCCGGAAGGGCCGCAACCCGATCCTGCCGCGCGTCAGGTCATTTTGCTGCAGCGCAAGGCCGAACGCCCCGGCAAACGCCTCGGCAAGACGACTGGCTGGATTCACCGCGCCGCCCTCCGCATGAAGGGCGTCGAGATGATGGCAGGTGTCAACTATGAAAGTATCGACAATGGCGGCTTGATGGTGTCGACCGGAGAGGCGCGCGAAAATCCAAGGACTCTGGAGGTCGACACAATCGTGCTGTGCGCCGGTCAGATCAGCCAACGCAGCCTGGCTGACGCGCTGGAGGCAAAGGGCGTGTCTTGTCATGTCATCGGCGGCGCTGATGTGGCTGCCGAACTGGATGCCAAGCGCGCGATTGATCAGGGAACGCGCCTGGCAGCTAGCTTGTAAAAATTACTCGACTGTGATCGTGATCACCTCGGTTGTGACCGGTGGATCATGCGGAACGTGGTTCAGGTCGCCAAGTACAAGCTGTAGCGTATGCGTGCCTGCCGGCAGATCCAGCGACACTTCTGTCTGCCCACCACCAAAGTGGATGTGATTTTCATCGGCAGGCAAACCATATTCGACTTCTTCCGCGCCATCCGGGCCTTCACCCAATGGCGGGCGGTTCAGAAGGATGTGGTGATGGCCGGTGTTTTCCTTTTCAGTACCCGCCGGTGCCACGCCCATTCCGGAAAGGCCGAATTTGATTTTCACCGGAGAAGACACAGTCGCGCCGTCCTCAAGATTAATGAAATACACCTTGGCGCCGTCAGGTGCTGCAGTGCGTTCCGCCATCGCCATTGACGCTGTAAGTGCAACAATCGCTGCCGCTTTCGTGATGAGTTTCATAGGAGTCCTCCCTTGTCTGCTTCAGTCGTTTGCGTTTCACTCGCAATACTTCGGAAACACCTAAGGAGATGGTTCTATTCGCCTCTTGGGGAAAAAAGATCCACGTAGCGTTGTTCGGGATGGCTTGCCGGGCTGTTTCGATCGGCTGTGGCGGTTCTGCGTCGCACTGACCGGTCAGCGTGCCTTGGGAGATGATCTGGCGCAGATGACGTGTCTGCGAGCGCTCGAAAAAGCCGATCACTTCGTGCCGGGCACCCATCTTGATCGATGGCTCTTTGTGATGGCCCGCAGGTTGTGGCTTAATGAGTTGCGCCGCGATGCCATCCGCAAGACCGAATCTTTTGCCTCGGGCGAGGCAGATTCGCTCGCAGCAGAAATTCCTTCCAGTGAAACGAATATTTTCGCGCGTGAAGTGTTTCAAAAGATGAACGCACTTCCCGAAGCACAAAGGGTGACAGCGCTCTTGGTTTTCGTGGAGGGCTACACATATGCTGAGACGGCGGACTTACTTGATATTCCGCCCGGAACGGTGATGAGCAGAGTATCAGCTGCGCGTAAGTCACTCGCGGCACAAATGAACGCTGCCACAGGGACGGACGCATGACTCAAAAGTCAAATTTTTCAGATGAAGACCTGACACGCTTTATCGACCGAGAAGCCGGCGAAGAACTATCTTCACGCATCAGCTCTGCAATGCGGTCCGATCCGGAATTGCGACAACGCCATGATCATCTTGTGAAAGCAAGCGCTGACTACAAAGCGGTTTTTGATGACATTCTCTCTTTAGCGCCAGCCCCCCCAGAGATCGACGCGACGGATCGAGAACCAAGGTGGAATTTGCGCGTTGCGGCGGCGTCGATGGTTGCAGGTGCCGTTCTGGCGTGGGGCGCGACGCTTCCATTTCAATCCGCGGACGCCGACTGGAAAGACGTTGTTGCCAATTATCAGTCGCTTTATGTGACCGAAACACTGTCTTTGAGTAAGATTCCAAAAGACGAACAGAACGCCGGCCTTGAGCGTTTGTCAGGCAAGCTGGGTTTCAATGTGGCCGCTTTGCCGGAAATCGATGGCCTTAGGTTCGTCCGCGCTCAGGAACTCGGATACAAAGGCCGACCGCTGGCGCAGCTTACCTTTCTCACCACAGACCAGGGCCCTGTTGCGCTCTGCATTGTAGAGACAGGCGAGCAAACAACCAATCGGTTGGAATTTGCCGAATTGCATGGGCTGGACACATATAGCTGGACTCAGGATGGATTCGGAATTTTGCTTGTAGGACCGAGGGATGACACCGGCCTGAGAGATGCGGCTGCTGCTTTTCAAAGCGCATTCAGGGCTGAGAGCACCTAATAATTCAAGCTGGGTTTGATCCTGATTAGCCCCAGACAAACCCAGATATTGTCGAGTGGGTGCCGCAGTTGTGCCCGAATTAGAAGCGATACACGGTCCAGATCAAAAGACTTCACAGAGGTATCGAGTATGGATCGCCTTACCGAAATGGAGGCCTTCGCAACGGTTGTGGATCAAGGGGGATTCACCGACGCAGCGCGAAAGATGGGCATCTCCAAGTCTGCCGTGTCGAAACACGTCTCTTCGCTCGAGGCGCGTCTCGGTGCCCGCCTTCTAAATCGGACCACGCGCCGCGTCAGCCCGACCGAAATTGGTCTGGCGTATTATGACCGGGCCTTGCGTGTTCTAAACGATGCCGGAGAAGCCGACGCACTTGTCAGTTCGATGCAATCGGACCCGTCCGGCCTGCTGCGCATTTCTGTTGCCACGGATTTCGGTGTAAATCACCTGAGCCCGGTTTTGGGCCAGTTTCTGGACGATTATCCGGATATCACGGTCAACATGGTGCTCAATAACCGCTACGTCGAACTTATTTCTGAAGGTTTTGACATGGCGATCCGCATTGGTGAGCTTGAAGACAGCACATTGCGTGCCCGCAAGCTTACAGAGACGACGAAACGCATGATCGCAAGCCCGGCTTACCTTGAAAAACACGGACGCCCGGCGAAAATTGACGATCTGAATGAGCACAAACTTCTGCATTACTCCAGCCAGTCCAATGGATCGGTTTGGAAGCTGACAGCGCCCTCAGGTGAAAAACGTCAGGTACGCACTGCCGGTGGTTTGTCTGTAAATGACGGGCAATCGCTCCTCAACGCCGCCATCTCGGGCCTTGGCATCGCCTATCTGCCCAGCTTCTTGTATTCCAGCGCAATGAAAGACGGTCATGTCGTGGACGTCATCCCGGACTTGCCGATGGAAACCCAAGGCATCTATGCGGTTTATCCACCCGGCCGCTTTACCCAGCCAAAGGTACGCGCGTTTATCGATTTTCTGGTCCATGTCTTTGCTGAAAAGGGACCGACTGACTGGTAAATCGAGAATAAGATTCTTCGAGAACGCCCTGCGACCGCAGGGTGTTTTTCTTTTCCGGCAGATCAATTCGAAATCACGGCCTTGCCAGATGATGGCTTCGGAACATCTTGCTGCGGTAAGAAAACGCAGCCAGAGGACGTTATGCCGAAGCCAAATTTGTTATTGATTTCAGGATCCCTACGGAAAGCGTCCTTCAACCGCACGTTGCTGCAAGAGGCAACCAGAGCATTTGGTCCGGCAACGACGGTCGAAGCGGATATCTCGTTTCCACTTTACAACGGAGACGACGAAGACGCGCATGGCGTGCCCGATGCGGTCCACACATTCGCACACCGGATTCGCGATGCCGATGCCTTGCTTGTGTCCAGCCCCGAGTACAACAAGGGTATCAGCGGCGCTTTGAAGAATGCTTTGGATTGGCTTAGCCGTGTCGACATGCCAGCGCTGCGACACAAGCCGACCGTTGTAATGTCAGCGGCGGCAGGCCGCGGGGGCGGGGAGACCGGGTTATTCATGACGCTCAATTGTCTGGCGCAATTCCAGGTGCGGTTCGTTTTTGGGCCTGCCGTGATGGTCGCCAATGCCTCTGCTCAGTTTGATGACAATGGGCGTCTGAAATCCGAGACGTACCTGAAACCTTTGACAGAACGCATGCAGGCTTTGCGTGACGCGTTGGCCTAGTCTCTCAGATTGGATATCTCGATCAGATTCTGATCAGGATCGCGAATGTAGAACGATAAAAGCGGCCCGGCGGCACCAGTTCTCTCAACCGGCCCTTCAAGCATGTCCACCCCCTCCTTCTGAAGAGGCGTCACACAATCTTCAAGCGAGGTTCCCGTCAGAAAGCAAAGGTCTGCGATCCCGGGCTTGGCCAGATGCGCCTTGGGCTCAAACTCCGCGCCCGCCTGAAGCAGATTGATCTACTGGTTGCCGAAACAGAGCGCCACACGATCTGCCCCATCAACGGGATTGAACCGCTCGGCCACGAAACCAAACATGCGTTCATAAAACGCAACGGTCATCGAGATGTCCAACACAGTCAGAAGGAGGTGGTCAAGCGATTGAATTTGAAAAGGCATTTCAAGATTGTTCCTCAAAGAAGTGCTGCCTAATCTGCCAATATGCCAGAAAACGTGCAAATCACACCCGATCAGATGGATCCAGACCGCGCGCGGGCGCTTTTGGCCACGCTTGGAATTTCATCGGAGATTTCCGCCCGCGAAACACTGCCCCCGTTCTTTCACCACATCTATTTCTGGGACCCAAGACCGCCGGCGGAACTGGGCCGTGATGGACATCCGATACTAGGGGGGATCGTCCCGGATATGGGGCTGCCCCGGCGCATGTGGGCCGGTGGACGCCTAGAGTTCGCGCACCCCTTGCTCGTCGGCGTCCCGGCCGAGAAACGCACATCCGTCGCCAAGGCAGAGCACAAACAGGGGCGAAGTGGTCCACTGGCCTTCGTCACCCTGCGCCATGAGATTTGGCAGGATGATCTTTGCAAAGTGGTGGAGCTGCAGGATCTTGTCTATCGTGAAGAGGAAGGTCAGGGGCGCAAGCCGGTTCCCCCCGAGGCGCGCACCGATGAGGCTTACAACGAAGCATTTTCGGCCGACACCACGATTCTTTTTCGCTATTCTGCACTCACCTTTAACGGCCACCGCATTCACTATGACGAGGCCTATTCCCGCGACATTGAGGGTTATGATGGACTTGTTGTGCACGGGCCTCTGCTGGCGCAGATGCTGATGCTTCTGGCCGAGCGGCGATTGAAAAAGCTGACAACTTTCAAGTTTCGCGCCACCAGCCCGGTGACACATCAAGAAGAGGTCGCGCTTTGCTGGCATCACGATGGCACCTGCTGGGTGCGTGGATCAGATGGACGGCAATGCTTGTTGGCCGAGGCGCGTTAACCTTTTGGCAAGGAGGCCTCTGGTCTGAAATCCACCGGAATGCTGTCGACGCTCTCCAGCATCAGATTGGCCATGACCTGTCCCACTTTCGGGGCCATACCAAAACCGATCTTGAAGCCGCCATTGGCGATGAACTGCCCCGAGTAGACCGGATGTGCCCCCAACATGGGCGCCCGCGACAGGGCGCGAGGTCGCAGCCCCGCCCAACGTTCAATGACATTCGCGCCAGCGAGAACCGGCAGCTTTTCTTTCGCACGGCGGATCACATCTTCCAGAAGCGCGTCTGTTGCTGTTGGCTCTGTGAACAGCCTTTCCGACGTCGACCCAATGGCCGTGGTCCCGTCTTCATGGAAAATCACGTGCATCCCGTCGACAAAGATCTGCGGCGACTTGGATGCTTCAAAATCCAACAAAGCTGCCTGGCCTTTGACCGCGTTGCCAATGGTCAAACCCATTTGACGAGACATCTCTTCCAGCCCGGCAACCCCGGTCGCATGGACCACTATTCCCGCCTGTGGTCCATCGGGGACGATTTCAGCACTCTTTTTCTGCAACGCCTTCGCCAAAGCATAGCAGGCCTTGCGGGGGTGAAGGCAGGCAGAGAGCGTATCCAAAACGTAAAACCCGGTCGGCGACGCGACAGCAAATGGAATCTTTTCCTCGCCGACAACCTGCCACTCGGCATGACCAGCCCAAAGGTCTTTCGCAGAATGCTGGCGCGCATGCGCCAGTTCAAGAGACCGCGCATCCAACAGAGGTTGGATGCGCCCCCTCCGCGCATATCCAGAGGACAAGCCAGAGACGGTCTCGACCTCTGCCCAAAACGGCCCTGCCATGAGTAAGCTTTCCAATTGGAAAGCCTTCTTCTCATTCCAGTTTTCGGGGACATGTGGTGCCAGCGCACCGACCAATCCGCCCGACGCGCCGCCTCCGGGTCCAAGCGGGTCGATGATGCGAACAGAGGCCCCGCGGCTTTGGCAGGCCCAGGCAATCGAAAGTCCAAAGATTCCGGCACCGAGGATGGTGATATCTGGCATTGTCATTTCCAAAAGGCGGCGGCATGGTCGATCTGTTCGACCCCCTAGGTAACCGAAGCAAAGATGCAGGACCAGAAGGCAGCTATCGAATGGCGAGACAGGGACGTGCCGGTTTCGACACGCTTTGACGATCCTTATTACAGCCTTGAGAATGGTCTTGAGGAATCGCGCCATGTCTTTCTGGCCGGGAATGCCCTGCCGGAACGGTTTCGAGACGATTTTCACATTGCCGAGCTGGGTTTCGGAACCGGTCTCAATCTTTTGATGGCGTTCGCGTCATGGCGGGATTCGGGGGTCAAAGGACGCCTGCGTTACACGACATTCGAGGCGTTCCCTCTGTCGCGAGACGAGATGAAACGTGCGCAAGCCGCCTTCGGCGTGCCAGAGAAACTGGTCAATGAGCTTGACGCGCTTTGGGGGAACACTTGCTTCAACCTGCCAGACCTGCAATTCGAAATGGTTACCGGCGACGCACGCAGAACCCTTCCGCTCTGGAAAGGACAAGCCGATGCTTGGTTTCTTGACGGATTTTCGCCTGCAAAAAATCCGGAGCTTTGGGAAGAAACGCTGATCCACCAGGTCGGCGTTCATACTGCGCCTAGTGGCACAGCCGCCACCTACACCGCAGCCGGTCATGTCCGCCGTGCTCTGCAGGCCGCAGGCTTCGAGGTCACCCGTGTTCCGGGATTCGGGCGCAAGCGCCACATGACGCGTGCTTTACGGACCTGAAGATGGCCGAACAAAACACGCGCCTTGGCATTCTGATGATGGTGACGACCACCTTCATCTTCGCCGTTCAGGATGGTATTTCCCAGCACCTCGCTCGGGAATACAATGTCTTCATGGTGGTGATGATCCGCTACTGGTTCTTCGCCGCCTTTGTGATGACAGTTGCAAGCCGCAAGGCGGGCGGGTTGATGGCGGCAGCCGCAACCGAACAGCCATATGTGCAGGCCTTTCGTGGCGTCTTGCTGGCGGCAGAAATCTGCGTGATGGTTGCGGCTTTCACGTTTCTGGGGCTAGTGGAAAGCCACGCGGTCTTTGCCTGCTATCCGCTACTGATCGCCGCGTTGTCTGGCCCTGTACTTGGGGAACGTGTCGGTTGGCGGAGATGGGTCGCGATCGGCGTCGGTTTCATTGGTGTGATCATTATCCTCGAGCCCGGATTTGGTGTATTCCGGCCCGAGGCGGTCATTGCCGTTGTCTCTGCCCTGATGTTCGCGCTCTATGGTCTTCTGACACGCTACGTCGCCCGCAAGGACAGCGCAGCAACAAGCTTTTTCTGGACCGGAACAACCGGTGCCGTCGCGATGACCTGCGTCGGTATCTGGTTTTGGGAACCGATGAGCCAGAGCAACTGGATCTGGATGGGCGCGTTATGCATCACCGGCGCATTGGGCCATTTCACGTTGATCAAATGCTACGAGGTCGCAGAGGCCAGCGCCGTTCAGCCTTTCGCCTACCTGCAGCTCGTCTTTGCGAGCGCTATTGGTGTCACAATCTTCTCAGAGACCATCAGAACAAATGTAGCCGTCGGTGCCGCCTTAATCGTTGCCGCAGGGCTCTTCACGTTATGGCGCCAGCGAGTGGCGTCATGATCCAGAACAACTTGAGACATTTGGACCTATTTACATCGGCACAACTTTCGCAAAGAACGAACGCACGAAAGGACCTGCGATCATGGCACGCAACATGAATCCAATCGGGCGTATCTTGATCGGATTTATTGCGGCGTGGTTTCTTTCATTTCGAGTCATTGCCGAACCTCTCATCTTATCGCCCGACGCGCCAAACCAGATGGCGCTTTGTGCGGGCGGTCAGATCATCTACGTCTCTTTGGATGACGGAACACCGATCTCTGATGAGCACGGTATTGTCGCGGAATCCTGCCCTTTCGTCGGCGTCACGACCGGCGTTCTTTCCGCTCAGATCGTCTCGACCTCGGTATTTTCAGAACGCTTTGTCACGCAGATCTGGCAAGGTGAGCCGCTGCTTGACGAAAAGATTGCCACCTCAGCCGCTTTGCCGCGCGCACCACCATCAAGACCGATGATTTAAATTTCATCTGCCTTGTTTCATTCGAGACAAGCGCCCACTTTCCCCAATACTCAGCCGATCCACGTTTCGGTGCAGCGCTGAAGAATGGATAAAACTATGTACAGAAGTTACCTTTTGGCTGCTGCGCTTGTCGCAGCTCTGTCACCACAGGTCGGGTTCGCCGACGAAGCCAAGCTCAATGATCTGACCGTCATTCATCCCATGGCCTTTGAAACGGCAAAGACTGCCCGTGCCGGTGCCGGTTACATGGCAATTTCCAACGACGGAGATCACGATGACAGGTTAATCGCCGTCCGCGCAGATTTCCCACGTGTGATGATTCACAACACCGAAGAGGACGATGGCATTGCCCGGATGGTCCATATTGACGCCGTCGATCTCCCGGCTGGTGAGACCGTCATGCTTGAACCAGGCGGGATGCATGTCATGTTCATGGGCCTCAATGGCGATCCGTTTGAGGTAGGCGAAGAGATACCTGCCACGCTCATTTTTGAGAAAGCCGGAGCGCTCGACATTGTCTTCAAGGTCGAGAAGCGCCTGGCGACCGGGCAAGAGGAAAACCACAGCGGCCATGGCGATCACTCAGGTCATGACACAAAGAAAGACGCAGACCATTCTAACCACTAGGCCTGCGTGCACCGGTCAATCGGTCGCGATGGCAAATGTCGATCCGTTTAGCTCTTCGCTGAACGGCACTGGATGAGGATCGCGACCAAGCCGGGCCCGGTACACCGGCAGGCTTTCCGCAACCCGCATCACGTAGTTCCGCGTTTCGTTGAACGGGATATGTTCGATCCAGTCGATGATATCCGCCTTGCCGCCACGCGGGTCCCCAAAACGAGACATCCACCGTGCTGGTCTTGATGGGCCGGCGTTATATGCTGCGGCCATCATCACGATGTTGCCGTCAAACCGGCGCGCCATGCGAGCTAGGTATTCGGCACCCAGCCTGGCGTTGTATTGCCAATCCTCAAAGATCCGCGTGCGGCTGTGACCGGATACGCCAATGGCACGCGCCATCTCTGCCGCGGTGGCTGGCATCAATTGCATCAGCCCCATGGCTCCTGCACCGCTGGTAACACCTTGGTCGAACTCACTTTCACGGCGTGCAATCGCCAAAGACAGCTCAGCAGGCACCGGCAATTCGAGAGCCTTGAGCGGATGCAATGGAAAATATGAGCGCGGCAACGCGATGCCCCGTCGCGCCGCTGTTTTCGAAACCATGACCTGTAGATGCTCTGACCCAAGGTCAGCCATGGCATCACCCAGCTGGCCAAGTTCGACGCGGCTCAGGGACAAGGCCAGATGTCGAAAAAACCGTTCTGCAAGTTCTTCGCGCCCATTGGCATAGGCCAAAAGGCCCGCCTGAAAAACATCACTCTTAACGAAAGCGCCAGTTCTCCAATCCGGAAATGCCTCGCTTCCGGAAAGCTCTTTATCTACCGGAAAGCCGCCGCGCTCTGCCGCCAGCAAACCGTAAAAGCTTGTCTGGTGGAGCGCACCAAGTTCATAGGCAATTGCCGCCGCCTCTGTATTGCCAAGGGCCTCTTGCGCGCGCCCAAGCCAGTACCCGGCCCGACCGAGCGAGATTGGTGTCTCGACCTTGTCCATGAATCTCTGGAAGTGCCCTGCGGCGGCCTCCGCATCGTTCAGGTCGGTCAATGCGATGAACCCGGCAAGCCATTCGAGGTCTGCAAAGCTGGACCCTTCGATAAGGCCGTGACCTGCGGCAAGCTCGTAGGCTGTTTTCGCCGCACCGTCACGCATCCGGTCGCGCGCCAGTTCGCGGCGCCAGCCAGCCCAGCGTTCAGGCTGCCCAAGGCCGCCCTCAAGCGCGCTTTGACGCAGCAGAATTTTGATCGCCTTGTCACTTTCCCCGCGCTTGATATGGCGATTGAAAAGGGCATAGGCGATATGCGGATTGGTCTTCGCATTTGCAGGCTGATCACCCAACCGTTTCAGCGCCCCGGTCTTGCCTGCCTCGATGTCCTGACGGATTTCGGCAAGCGCGCGCGTTTCTTTGTCAACAAGCGGCAACATCAGCGCGACATCCCGCAAACCGCGCCACAACGCCATATCCAGCCGTGCCTCATGATGCGGCTTGAGCAACTCCGCCCAGTCCTTCATGAAGGCGTTGTGCTCATCTGTTGTAAGATCAAGTGTGCGCCAGGCCAGTACGACAGCGACCTCTGCGTCACCTTGTCGGCCTTCCTTTTGCAAAGCCGTAGCCAGCCCAAGCGCGGCGCGACCCGATTGCGGAGGGCTTTTCTCAAAGAATGCAATAACGGACTTCGGATCGCCCTGCACGACCGTCAGCTCGCTTTTCCGACGGAGCAACTCAAGACCTGGCCAATCGGGATGTGCTTTCAGAAAATCCATGATGTCTTGCTCAGAGCCATAACCCTCGCGAAGACGGTGCCATTCAATCAACGTCACAGCCGCCGGTCCGCTGCGCGCGGCAAGTTCTTTCGCAGTCGCCCAGCGTCCGGCCTGCATCGCGTCAAACGCACTAGACAACGGTCGGGGTGCGGCAGGCGCAGGTTCGCCGGCTGACGCCGGCAACGTCAGGGCAAAAGCTGCAACAACAAGGCAAAGAACACGCAACATCTCTTGCATTTTCCCAACCACAGACGATAGACAACGCCAGCCTAAACTGACGTCCAAACACAGTCTAATCACTTGCTTGGCAGAAAGATGGCATACCCGTGGCTCTATCAGGTCACGAAAAAGCATCCGCCCGCGTGAATCAGATCACAGGGCTACACATAGAAAGGAGCGTATCATGTTCAAAGGATCTTTTCCTGCCCTGGTCACGCCGTTCAAGAACGGCGAGCTGGATATTGATACGCTCAAGAAGCTGGTCGAGTGGCATATCGGCGAAGGCAGCCACGGGCTTGTTCCAGTCGGAACCACCGGCGAAAGCCCGACTCTTAGCCATGAAGAGCACGAAACTGTCGTCGAAGAGGTGGTGCGCGCCGCAGCTGGCCGTATCCCTGTCATCGCTGGTGCTGGAAGCAACAACACGCTGGAATCCATTCGCTTCATGCAGCATGCCGAGAAAGTCGGCGCAGACGCTGCGCTTGTTGTGACGCCGTATTACAACAAGCCCACGCAGCGGGGTTTGATCGCCCATTACACAGCTTTGCACGACTGCTGTGAGCTGCCGATCGTCATCTACAATATCCCCGGGCGCTCGGTTATCGACATGACACCTGAGACCATGGGCGAGCTTGCAAGACTTCCCCGAATCGTTGGTGTGAAAGACGCCACAGGTGATCTTGCCCGCGTGAGCCAACAACGCATGACATGCGGGCCAGATTTCTGCCAGATTTCGGGCGAAGATGCCACGGCGCATGGCTTCAACGCGCAAGGTGGCATAGGTGTGATTTCCGTGACAGCCAATGTCGCCCCCAAAATGGTCGCTGAGGTTCAGAACGCGACACTGGCGGGCGATTACGCCAAGGCGCTGGACATCCAGGATCGCCTGATGCCGCTGCATAAAGCGATCTTCACCGAACCAGGTCTGGTTGGCGCAAAATATGCCATGTCCAAGCTCGGCCTTTGCAGTGAAGAAGTGCGTTCGCCCCTGACCGGTCTGAGCAACGAGACCCGCGGTATGGTCGATGATGCGCTGCGCTTTGCCGGGTTGATGAACTAGGACCATCGCGAGAGCCAGAATATGGCCAAGCTGCTTATCGTCTATCATTCTCGCACAGGCGGCAGCCGCCAGATGGCGGAGGCCGCTTTTGAAACTGCACGCCGTGAAACTACGACAGAGCTGAAGCCTGCCGCCGACGCTGGCCCCGAGGATCTGTTCCAAGCCGATGGCTACATCTTCTGCGCGCCAGAAAATCTCGCGGCAATCTCTGGCGTCATGAAGGATTTCTTTGACCGCTGCTATTACCCGGTTCTGGGTAAGATCGAGGGTCGCCCCTACGCCCAGATGGTCTGCGCCGGATCAGATGGGGAAAATGCCGTCCGCCAAACCGCCCGTATCGCCACCGGCTGGCGGCTGAAGGTCGTACAAGAGCCGATCATCATCTGCACGCACGCCCAAACGCCCGAGGCAATCCTGGCTGAAAAACACCTAGGCGAAGAAGACCTCAAGCCCTGCCGCAATCTTGGTCAGGCGTTTGGCGCAGGGCTGAGCATGGGTGTCTTCTAAGATGGCGCGAATGGCTAGCGCTTTCTGAAACGCACCTGCGGTTGCTGCCCAGCTTTTGAAGTAAGTTCGAATCCGTCGAGTTTTCTCACCAGGTCGCTCAGCTTCTTGAAGCCATAGGTCCTCGTGTCGAATTCGGGTTGTTCTACCAGTAGCTGATGACCAATTCGGGACAGCGCATACCAACTGCCCTCAACATCAATCTTTTGCATGGCCGATAAAATAAGAGCCTCTGCTTCGAGGGATTGCACATCTGAGATTTCTGCGCCGTCTGCATCTAGCTGGATGTTTTCGATCGTCACGAATCGATTGCACGCAGCTTTGAAGGATGGAGGTGCTTTGCCCTCTCCAATTCCGAAAACCGTCACACCATTTTCCCGTATCCGGCTTGCCAGTCGCGTAAAGTCACTGTCGGAGGAAACAAGGACAAACCCGTCGAAATGACCAGCATGAAGGATATCCATCGCGTCAATGACCAACCCGATGTCGGTAGAGTTCTTCCGCTTGGTATTTGCGGGCTGGTGGTATTGGACAAGCCCCAACCTTCGGGCTGCGTCTGCCCAGCCTGCCAAATTTCCATCGGACCAATCGCCATAAACGCGACACAGGCCGGCTCTGCCGAATGACGTAACTTCTTTTAGGATTGCCTCTGCAAACCCTGCAGTGATGTTGTCGGCGTCAATCAAGACTGCCAGAAGTTTCGGGTCATCAGGCATGGGCAAGCTCCTTTCGCCCACCCTGCCTGATTGCAACTCAGAGTAAAGCCGATTTACGCGTCTTCACCAATCTTGTCCTGCGTTTGCGTCTCAAAATCCGACGCGTCGTGACGTTCCCATAGCTGTTCGGAAGGCTCCCCGAATGTCCGGTTGACCATGCGGCCGCGCTGGACCGTCGGGCGATCAAGGATCTTCTCGGCCCAGGCCACAACGTTTTTGTACTCATGCACGCTAAGGAACGTCCCCGCATTGTACTGGCGCCCCAGGGCAAGATTGCCGTACCAGGGCCAGATCGCCATGTCGGCGATACTATAGTCATTGCCCGCGATATAGGGCCGATCCGCCAGACGCTTGTCGAGCACATCAAGCTGCCGCTTGGTCTCCATCGCAAACCGGTCAATCGGATACTGCCACTTCTCGGGTGCATAGGCGTAGAAATGGCCAAACCCACCGCCAAGATAAGGCGCGCTTCCCATCTGCCACATGAGCCAGTTCAGAACTTCGGTACGTTCAGGCCCGGAAGCTGGCAGGAACGCACCAAACTTTTCAGCCAGGTGGATCAGGATTGAACCCGACTCAAACACATGCACCGGCTCAGACCCGCTGTGATCCACCAGAGCCGGAATCTTGGAGTTTGGGTTGACCTCGACAAACCCGGAGCCAAACTGGTCCCCATCCCCGATCCGGATCAGCCAGGCATCGTATTCCGCATCATGACCTGCCGCCAGAAGCTCTTCGAACATGATGGTGATCTTCACACCATTGGGCGTTCCCATCGAGTAAAGCTGAAACGGGTGCTTTCCCACGGGCAGCTCTTTGTCATGTGTCGCGCCTGCGATGGGACGGTTGGTCGACGCAAATGTCCCGCCGTTCTCCTGCTCCCACGTCCAGACTTCGGGGGGTGTGTAGGTGTCGTCACTCATGTCCGCGCTCCTCATCATCATGTGCGTTGCGCAAGAGGTAACGGCCTTTGGTCCTGATGCAAGTGCAGCAGCGCACACACATGTTTGCAAAACGAATGCCAGTTGATGGAGGCTTTGTTTGGCTGACGCTCTTTTTGGTTGCATCACGCCAATTCTGCTTTTCTAAGTTGGCGAACGGGGACGCAGGACCAATCGAGCAGGTTATGAAAGACAGAATAGTAGCTGCGTGGCAGGCAAAGAACGCCCAAAAACTTTTGAGTCAAGCAAAAGTCGACGGAGCGAAACGAAGAACAAGATTTTCATTGCGTTTGATCATCGCCTACTTTTTCGCGGCGATTTTCCTTTATTCTGCCTATGCGGTCCTCGCTTTGGGGCTTTACATTATTGTCTGGTCATTCGGGCAAATCCTGCCAGTGATTTTCGGTGCTATCATCCTCTTCGTGGGATATCTATTGCTTCCAAAGCGCGGAAAGAACACCGAAAAAACCTTCCGTAGAAATGACTTCCCGGTGTTGTTTGGTCTGATGGACGAAATTGCCAAGGCGGCGAACACGACATCACCAGATGGCCTGCATCTCGACAGTGACCCAAACGCTTACATTGCCCACTTTAGGCCTTGGATGAAACCTAGCGAGTGGGTGGTCGGAATCGGTTTTACGATCTGGGAAGCGCTCGACGATCAAGAAAAGATTGCGGTTCTTGCTCATGAGATGTCTCACAAAGTGAATGATGATCCCAATCGGAATTCGATTCTGGGCGATGCACAGAAAGTTATTGGCGCTCAGCTAAATATCTTAAATGCGCCGCGGCTCGTTAGAAATAGCGGCTTTATGGAAGCCATCACTGACTTGGTGATTTGGCTGCTTTCTAAGTCTCTTGTCGCCATATACAAATTCATTTTGCGAGCGATATATTTCGAATCGCAGCGCGCCGAGTACAGGGCAGACGCGCTCGGAACACTGATTAGCGGCAAGCGTGCATATACGGGTGTTTTGGAGAAACTAACACGCGGGCATTTGGCGCAGCGCGCGGTTCTGGATCTCTTTCCGTACACCAAAAACCAGGACGGAACCGTTTTTGATCACATGGGGAAGGCGATCGCGTCAGCGGATCAAAAAACATGTCAGGACTTGTTGGATAGGGCAGCAAAAGAACTGCAGCGCACCGACCTGTCTCATCCTCCAACACACATGCGCCTTGAGTTTGTCCAAAGCCTTTCAGAAGATTACGAAGCTGGGCTTGTTAGATCAGAAAGTTTCGACTTTCCTGCGATTCAAAATGAACTGAAAGACGTAAAGAACGCATTGGGCAAAGCCTTCATGCAGCAAATGCACGCACAAGAAGTTAACCGCTAAGCTGTGGCATGCCGCCTAACTGGCGGCATCAACTCACAGGGATAGGCTCTGACGACGGATCACTGGACTTCAAGAGCCCCCGAGCGCGTTTCCAGGCGAAAACCTCTTGCCGGTGCACCCAGGTGTATTTTTCATCCTGCAGTGTCGGGGCCCAGTAGAGAACACCGCTGAAGCGCCATGGATCAAGCACCATGCCTTGTTCAAAATTGTCCCCAACCGCCGAAACGATCACGGTGGAATGGTCAATCAGGAGCCTCGTATGCGCATTGGCGATGGCGCGGTGGGTGATGAGCGTCTGAAAATTTTCCTGCTCAAGGCGGTTTTGCATATCCTCGGCCCAGTGCCAGCATAGCCCCCTTGGCCGGGTGCCGGCATTCACCTTGATATTGTGCACGATAGCGGAGTCCGTGACCCCGTATTGCTGTCGCAACTGCTTGGGGTAATTGATACCAATTTCCGCGGCGCGCAGGGCTTCACCCGGATCAATCGTCGGGTTGAGCGCCGTAATGCCATTGGCCAGACGGCTGACCTCATCAGGGGCATGGACCGGCGGCGTGGCACAACCAGAAAGCCCAGCCGCCGAGATCAAAGACAGCGAGAAAGCGCGGCGCGTCAGATGCGTCATTCGAACCCCAAGACTCTTTTGCGACGAGGCTGTGTTAGCGCGCCGCAAATTGGCTGTCGAGACAAGGGTTTGTTATCTGTGCAGCATATCAACAATCGCAGGGCTTTGTGTTGTCTTAGTACACCACCACGGACCGGATGCTTTCACCGGAATGCATCAGGTCGAACCCCTTGTTGATGTCTTCCAATGGCATCGTGTGGGTGATCATGGGATCAATCTCGATCTTGCCGTCCATGTACCAGTCGACGATCTTGGGCACGTCCGTCCGTCCTCTTGCGCCGCCAAAAGCGGTTCCGCGCCAGACACGACCCGTCACAAGCTGGAAGGGTCTTGTGGAAATCTCAGCGCCCGCCGGAGCGACACCGATAATCACGCTCTCTCCCCAGCCTTTATGCGCACATTCAAGGGCATCGCGCATCACCTGCACATTGCCGGTCGCGTCAAAAGAATAATCAGCGCCGCCACCCGTAAGCTCAACCAGATGATCCACCAAGCTGCCTTTGACATCTTTGGGGTTCACGAAATCGGTCATGCCAAAGCGCGTGGCCATTTCGACTTTCGCAGGGTTAAGATCGACACCCACGATCTGATCGGCGCCCGCGAGCCTTAGGCCCTGGATCACGTTGAGGCCGATACCGCCCAGCCCAAACACCACGCCACGCGAACCGATCTCAACCTTGGCGGTGTTCATCACAGCGCCGATGCCCGTGGTCACACCACAACCGATGTAACAGATTTTGTCAAAAGGGGCGTCCTTGCGCACTTTGGCGAGAGCAATTTCGGGCATGACCGTGTGGTTGGAAAAGGTCGAGCAGCCCATATAGTGCAGGATCGGCGTGCCATCGAGCATGGAAAACCGCGAGGTGCCATCGGGCATCACACCTTGTCCTTGGGTCGAACGGATCGCCTGACACAGGTTGGTCTTGGGATTAAGGCAATACTCGCATTCCCGGCACTCCGGCGTGTAGAGCGGGATCACATGATCGCCCACTTCCAGCGATGTGACACCCTCACCCACTTCAACGACAATCCCTGCACCCTCATGGCCCAAAATGGCAGGAAAGGCGCCTTCGGGGTCCGCTCCGGACAGGGTGAAATCATCTGTGTGGCAAAGCCCCGTTGCCTTGATCTCAACCAGCACCTCGCCGGCCTTCGGGCCGTCAAGGTTCACTTCCATGATTTCCATCGGCTTTCCGGCCTCAAGGGCCACGGCGGCGGTGGTGCGCATTTTACTGTCCTCCCAGAGTCTTTTGCCGACTGTGGGCGAAACCGCGCATCATTTCAATAGATTGGTCATATGGGGGTTGTGACAACTCAGATTTGGCACAAGACTGTTCTCAGCAAGAGAAGGACAGTCATATGCGTATGTCGTTGATTCTGGCGTCAGGAATGAGCCTCGGCCTCTCGGGTTGCGGACCTGCGGAGGTGGCCCCGGATGCACCGCCCCGGCTTGAAGAGGCCGGGCCAGACGAATGCGGAGTGGCGGAAAACGCGGCGCTTGTTGGTGAACCCGTTGGGGCCTTTAACGAGGCCGCATGGCCGAACCCTGTGCGCATCATCCCGCCCGGCGGGATTGTCACGACAGAATACAATCCGAAACGTCTGAATGTCGACCTCAACAGCCGAAATGAGATTGTCCGGTTTTGGTGTGGGTGATCTGGCCGCCTTTCTCTAAACAAGGCAGCCAGACCACGACATCCGTCACGCGGCCTTTCCAATCGCCTCGATATCTGCCGACGCCCGGGCAAGACCAGCCTCTGCATCAAGGTTCATCTGATCTGCGGCAATGATCGTCACGTCGGTAATGCCGACAAATCCCAGTACATGGCGGATATATGGCGTGGCAAAATCAATCTCGGACCCGGTCTTGGTGCCGCCCGAAGCCACCGCAACGATAGCGCGCTTACCATCAAGAAGGCCCTTTGGACCGTTTTCCGTATAGCGAAAGGTCAGCCCGGCACGAGCGATTAGGTCGATCCAGGCTTTCATCGCGGCAGGGACGCCGAAATTATAGATTGGCAGACCAATCACCAACGTATCGGCCTCCTGAATCTCGGCAACCAGGGAATCTGAAAGGGCCAACGCCTCTTGCTGTCTTTTGGTCCGGACTTCGGCGGGCGTGAAATTGGCATTCACCCAATCCTCTGTGATCTGCGGCAGTGGCTCGGCCGCAAGATCGCGCGTGATGACTTTCACGTCCGAATGTCGCGCAACAAGTCGAGAGCTAAGATCACGAGTGACAGAGCCTTTGGTGCGGGCGGAGGCATCGATATGCAGAATTGTATGTGTCATTGGTCAAATCCTCTGGGTCAGTTCAACAATGGTTCTTCGGCTTGGAATAGAAATTGACTTGTGCTGAGAAAAACGCAACTATCGCAAATAGACATTTACTGTTGAAATTTGCACATAACGCGGAGTTTGAAACCAATGGACAGTTGGGACGAGGTGCGCACCGCTTATCACGTGGCGCGTGTTGGGACTGTCAGCGGCGCGGCTGATGTTCTTGGCGTGCATCATGCAACGGTTATCCGTCATATCGACGCCCTTGAAGAGAATTTGGGCGTGAAGCTTTTTCAACGCCACGCACGCGGCTACACCACAACGGAGGCCGGCGAAGACCTCCTGCGTGTTGCGCAAGCCACCGATGACCAGTTCAGCCAGCTTTCGGGACGTATTAAGGGGCGCGGGCATGATGTTTCCGGTGAGCTCGTCGTGACCTCTTTAGGCGGATTGAGCAATTTGCTCGTCCCGGTTCTGAGTGATTTCCAACGCCTGTATCCAGAAATCATTGTTCGGTTTCTGACCGGCGAGCGGCTGTTCCGGCTGGAGTATGGCGAAGCACATGTGGCCATTCGAGCGGGGCGCGCCCCGGATCAGCCCGACAATGTTGTGCAGCCATTCTTTCAACAGAAATACACTCTTTATGCCAGCCAGGATTACATTGACCGTCATGGCCTGCCAAAATCGGAAGCAGAATTTGGCAACCATTACTTTGTCAGCGCCGATGATCCCAAGAACCGCGCGCCTTTCAACCAGTGGCTGCGGGACACCGCGCCGGAAGAGCGCATTACCTTCCGAAGTCAGGATGTGCATGCGCAACGCCGCGCCATAGTGGCAGGTGCCGGCATTGGGTTCATACCGAGCGTTTTGGCCAAAGAGCTTGGTAACCTGATCGAGGTGCTGCCGCCGCGCGAAGAATGGATGGCCCCGCTTTGGCTTGTTACCCATATGGATCTTCACAGAACGACCAAGGTTCAGGCTTTCCTGACTTTTCTCAAAGACTGCGCAAAGTCCTGGGATACAGAATGAACGAGACCGCGCGCGGTCACGCCGCGATGCTTGCGTTCTCGGCCCTGATTGCCGGTTCCTTTGCGCTTGGCTCCATGGCCGCACCCCATATCTCGCCAGCAGCTCTAAATGCAGTCCGATTCGTGCTGGCAGGTATTCTTGTCGGGTCGGTCGCCTACGCCACGGTTGGGATCCCTCGTCACGCCCTTGAAGCGCCGTGGCGGTATTTGCTGCTGGGTGGTTCAATGGGCCTTTACTTCGTGATGATGTTCGAAGGTCTTAAGACGGCACCGCCAGTCAGCGCATCGGCAGTGTTCACATTGACGCCGATCATGTCTGGTTTCTTTGGCTTTCTCCTGCTGCGACAAAGAATGACGCAACGCATGGCTTTGGCGCTGGCCGTCGGCGCAACCGGCGCGCTTTGGGTCATTTTTCGAGCCGACATCGCCGCACTTCTGAAAATGGATGTGGGCCGCGGCGAGATTATCTTTTTCTTCGGCTGTATCGCCCACGCGCTTTATACGCCCATGGTGCGCAAGCTGAACCGTGGCGAAAGCCCGATCGTGTTCTCCTTTGGAGCCGTCGTTGCCGCGGCGCTTCTTTTGCTGATCTTCGGATGGCGCGACATCGTTTCGACCGATTGGAGCACGCTTCCAACGATTGTCTGGATCACGATCCTTTATACTGCCATCGTCGCCACCGCCGTGACATTTGTTCTGCTTCAGTTCGCATCGCTTCGCCTGCCGAGCGCGAAGGTCATGGCATATACCTACCTGACTCCGACCTGGGTCATCGCGTGGCAGATCGCGCTGGGCCACGGTGTGCCACCAGTATGGATCCTCGCAGGCATCGCGCTCACCATCATCGCGTTGCTTTTGTTACTGAAAGATGAACCAAGCGCGCCTTAAAGAAAATCGGCGCTCTGAAGCTGCTTTGCAAGAAGACGAAAGTTCAGGGGATCCGGCGCTTCGCCCGCCGCGGAATCGCGATTGTCTTTCGGAGCGAGAGGATTGATCAACTGCACGTCTGAGACGCCAAATGCACAGAATTGCTCAATAAACGCCTGCACGATCTTCTGGCGATGGCGACGTTGTAGAACGGCAATTTTTGCGTCAGGACGGGCAACGAATGCGGCCAGATGCAAGGCCGAACCGTCGGGCGCGACGATCCTTTTGGCAGCGCGATATTGCTTGATCTGGGTCTCGATATCATGGTCTTGCGGGTGGAAAATCTGATACCCGCTGCGCGCCATCAGCCGCTCAATCCGCCGTTCTTTGTCGACAGCTTTTTCCACACCCTCAAGGCGCGTGCGAGAGATATAGAGATCATCAACACCGGCAGCCGGGAATGCGTTTTCGAGCCGCATTCGTATCGCATCGCGAAACTGGGTCGTGCCTGTGATCCAGGCTTGATGCCCGAATCCGGGGCTGGGCAGCAAGAGCTCTTCGACGACAACCGGTTCGGCGAACATAAGCGGCGCAGCCGAGCCGCAGAGGGCATCAAAAAGCGGCTGGTAGCGCGGGTTGAAAAGCGTCAGCCGATCACTGGTTCTGCGGGGCGAAAAAAGCACGCCGTCAACCGGCGCATCGAGATGGTCAAAGACCCAGAGCCGTCCGAGGCTTTCCAGCAGGAAGTGCCCGAAATGATCACGGGCAACGCCACCGTAGACATGCCGGCCCGAGATCCGCATCAGACCTTGCCGTTCCGGGCGATCAGGTCTTTCACTAAACCGGTTCTGAGACAGAAGCGTCTGGGAATGCTCACAAAATGTGCCATTCATTCGAAACACACCACTGGGAAGCCGACCGCCTTTTTGCACCGGAACGACAAGCGCGTTGCGGACCCGCTCGATCCGCGGCTCGGGCAGATGCTGCGGTGTCAATGGCGCGGCTGGCTTGGAGGATGCGCTCAAGCCGGGGTATCCTTCTCGCCAAGCTCGGATTCCAAGAAACGCTCGAATGCGTCCAGATTGACCGCCTCAAACTGTCCAAAGCTTTGCATCCAGATACTGGCGTCGCGCATCGCATCGGGCTCGAGCTTGCACCATTTGACCCGACCACGCCTTTCCTGGCTGATCAGTCCGGCTTTGGTCAATATTGTCAGATGCTTAGACACGGCCGCCAAGGACATCTCGAACGGTTCGGCAACGTCGGTTACGGCCATGTCATCTTCGAGAAGCATGATCAGTATCGCCCGGCGTGTCGGGTCGGCGAGGGCAGCAAAAACAGTATCAAGCGGGTCAGCCATCGATCCTCGTGAAATCCGGAAAATGAGCGGCGCTGCGGCCTATGCCATACTGCCACGCCGCGCCCGGAGTGCAAGTTTTGCGATCCAAAAGGTTAAAACCCTTATTTTGCGGGGATCGCAACGTCGGTATTGCATCGGTATTACGTCGGTATCGCGTCGGTGCGGCACCGGTAAAGGCGGTGAAACCCCAAATGATTAATGTAGCGCACGCCGCGCAACGGGGCAGATCTTGTGGGTGTTAAGGAACGGTTAAGTCAAATGCGGATCGCGCCCGATCTAGGATCCGCGAAGGCCCAGCTTCCGCAAGAGCCGGTCCCGCTTCATCAGCCACCAGCCCGCCTCGACCGGCCACATCCCGTGGCCCTCATCCGCACCGAGCCGGGCGGCGGCGTGCAGCGGCCAGTTCGGGTCATCCAGAAGCTCGCGCGCAAGTGCCACCATGTCGGCGCGACCAGCTTCGACAATCGCGTTGCAGGTTTGCGCATCCCAAAGAAAGCCGACGGCCATGGTTGCGATGTCAGCGTCTCGGCGAACCGCCTCGGCATAGGGCACCTGGAACCCTTCTTCGATCACCATGCGCCGGGGCCTGGTCTTGCCACCAATGCCACCGGTCGAACAATCGATCATATCGACGCCTTCGGATTTGAGGGCCTTTGCGGTTTCCACGGTGTCTTCAACCTCGATACCGTCCTCAAGATAGTCCGTCGCCGATAGGCGAAAAGCCAAGGGCAGATCGTCCGGCCATTCCTTGCGGATCGACTGTGCGACCTCGAGCGCGAAGCGGCGTCTGTTTTCCGGCGATCCGCCCCATTGATCATCCCGCTGATTGGAAATCGGCGACAGGAACTGGTGAATGAGAAACCCATGGGCTGCATAGACTTCGATCATGCGGAACCCGGCATCTGCCGCCCGTCTGGCAGCCTGTCCAAACGCATCAATGGCATGGCGAATGTCGCTGTCAGACATCTCTTGCGGCGCTGGCCATCCGTCGGCGTAGGATATGGCGGAGGGCGCCATGGCCTGCCAGGGGGCTTCGCCGCGGCTGGCTTCATCTTCGTCATCAACAGGTGTTTCCCCGTGCCATGGCCGCCTTTCGGAGGCCTTGCGCCCGGCATGGGCAAGCTGCACGCCCGCCACGGCGCCCTCTGCTTTGATAAACTGCGCGACAGGCGCAAGCGCCTCGGCCTGGTCGTCTGTCCAAAGCCCCAGGTCCCCATGCGTGCGTCGCCCGTCTTCCGTGACAGCCGTTGCTTCGGCATAGACAAGCCCGGCACCGCCCAGAGCAAACCGTCCCAGATGCACCATATGCCAGTTATTGGCGAGGCCCTTTCTGGCGCGATACTGGCTCATCGGCGAGACAGCGATACGGTTCCTGAAGGTGACATTGCGCAGCGTGAAGGGAGAGAGAAGAGCCGTCATAATGGCAGATATCCTGAGCTTTTCAAACGTCGCGGAACGTTAGGCAAAGCCGAAGAAAGTTGGAAGCGCATCTACGAGAATGTGAGCCCGTAAGTTGAAAAAGCTCTACCCGTAATTCCCCTTCACCCGTTCTTTTGTCGGGTCGAAATGCGGATAGGGCACAACCTTGGCCTTGAGGCGTTTTTGCAGGCCATCCAATTGGCCCACCTCAATCTCGGTACCCGGCTCTGCATGGGTGGCGGCCACACGGGCAAGCGCGATGTTCTTGCCCAGAACCGGGGATTTCACCGCCGATGTCACCTCGCCCACCTGCGCCTTGCCGATGCGCACGCAATCACCGGGGCTCGCCACAAGACCGCCTTCCAATTCAAGGCCCACAAGCTTGCGATGCGGGTGCGCCTTGCGTTCTTCCAGAGCCGCGCGACCGATGAAATCGTCATTTTTGGATTTGAGAGGCACGGTAAAGCCGATACCGGCCTCAAACGGATCGGTTTGATCGTCAAACTCTGATCCCGCAAAGATGAGACCTGCCTCGATCCGGATCATGTCAAGCGCGGCCAGACCCAAAGGCGCGAGGCCCATCGGCTCGCCCACGTTCCAGATCGCGTCAAAGACCTCTTCGGCGTCCTTGGGATGACAGAAGACCTCGTATCCCAGCTCGCCGGAATAGCCCGCGCGCCCCAAGACCACGGCAGTGCCGTCAAAATCGCCCAGCCGGGCGGGTGTAAAGCGGAACATGCCCAGCTCTTCGACAGTCGGGTTCACAGGAGCGGTCCAGAGCACCTGTTTCAGGATATCGCGGCTAAGCGGGCCCTGGATAGCGACGTTATGCAACTGATCGGTCGAGCTGCGCACCCAGGCGTTCAGCCCCAGCTTTTCGGCCTGTTCCCGAATCCACAGACCCGAGGTGTCGTTGCCCCCAATCCAGCGATACGCATTTTCCCCCATGCGGAAGAGCGTGCCGTCATCGATCATGCCGCCATGTTCATAGCAGATGGCCGTGTAGGTCAGTTGCCCCACGGCAAGCTTCTTGACGTTGCGGGTCACGCAGTACTGCATCAGCTCTTCTGCGTCAGGGCCTGTGACCTCATATTTGCGCAGGGGCGAGAGATCCATGATCACCGCTTTTTCCCGACACGCCCAGTATTCGCCCACAGTGCCCAGCGCTGGGAAGCTGTTGGGCAGCCAGTAGCCGTTATATTCGACGAAATCCCGCGTGTGCCGGGCAAAGCAATTGTGGAACCCGGTTTCCTTGGTGTGTTCCAACGGCGCCTCCGCTGATTTGCGATAGCCGACCGATCGGCTAAATGAGTTGGTCTCGGCATATGTGCGGACCTGGATATCCGTGGGATTCCAGCCATTGGCCTCATCCACGTCACACGGACAGGCCGAGGAGATGCAGATCATGTCCGTCAACGCGCGCAACAGCACATAGTCACCGGGACGAGACCACGGGTCATCCATGCCCAGCGCGTTGGTCTCATCCAGCATCGTGTTGAAGAAAAAGTTGATCGCAGGCCAGCCACCGCGAGGGCGAATGCCGTATTGCTCAAGATCCTTGTTCATGTTGTCCGAACAATTCACGTGGCCGGGATAGCCCAGCTCCTCGTAATAGCGCGCGGTGCAGGCAAGGCCGAATGTGTCATGACGCCCGCATGTGTCCTGCACGATTTCAACCAGAGGCTCCTGATCGACATTCCAGTATTTGGAAAAAATTCCCGGTTGCGGATAGAGCGACCCCATGAGCGTGCGAGTTGTGGTCGGATCAATTTCGCGCTCCATCCCCTTGTCGAGCGAACGCAGTGAGAAGGCCTGAAAATCAGAGCACTCACGCCCCTGCACATCGAGAACCTGAATGAACTGGCCTTTCTTGACCTCGTAGGATTTCGCCTCACCGGGCTGAATATTGATGTCCACCAGCGGGTCGGCCAGAGGATCGGGGGGAAGATGCCCGCCTTTTGACAGCCCCGGGTTGGCCCGACGAATATACAAGATCAGATCCGTGAGTGGGGTTTGGTCATTCGGGTTCATCGGGCCACCCGGAGCCGCGACGATCAAGAGACCGTCACATTCTGCAAAAAACGTTGCCATTTCGCCGGGGCGCGACCCTTCGGCAAAGACCCGGATGCATTGGGCGTCGCCCAGCTTGAAACCAGCCTTGTCCAATGCCTGCGCCACCTTGGCACCGGAGGGCGAGCCATTGGCGAGGACGGAGATCACACCATCAGCTCGCCCATGGCTTGACGCCCCAAGACGACCGGGATCGGAGTTCCCGTCTGGCGTGAAAAACACCAACTCACCGGGTTGCAGACCTTCGAAATCCAAGACGCTGATTTCATCGCCCTTGTAGACAGGCACCGCGCGAGAGCCACCGCCGGGAATTGGATGCCTCTCTGTCCCGTGCGGCAGGATCGGCAGGCCGGGCGTGATAACGCCCGCGCGCTCATAGGGCGTTTCAAAGCGCGGCGTGATGGTTTTATCCTGCCCGTCCATCAATCAAGCCCCAGTAATTTGCGGCGCTTCTCGGCCCAGGCGTTGATCGCGATATCGAAAGTAAGCGCCATGAACACGACAGAGAAGCCAAGGACAAAATTCCAGCCAAGGTTGGTACCCGCCAGCGTCCGGCGCATTTCCTGACCCAGGTCGCGCGTGCCGATGAACTCGGCGATGATCACCATGAAGAACGCAAAGACGAGCGCCTGGTTGAGACCCACCGCCATCGTGGGCAGCGCCAACGGCAATTGCACCTTGGTCAGCTTTTGCCAGCGGGTGGCGCCAGACATATCCGCCGCCTCTGTCAGTTCCGGCGGCACGTTGCGCAAGCCCTCGACCGTGTAGCGAATGACCGGCACCATGGTGTAGATCAGGATCGATATGATTACCGTCACCGGGGAGATTCCAAAGAGCATAACCGCTGGCAGCAGGTAGACATAAGACGGGAATGTCTGGAATGTGTCGCAGAGCAGGATCATGAACTTGGCCCGCTTCTCCTTGCGCACCGAATAGATCGCCATCGGAACACCCAGAAGAAGCGCGATGAACGTTGCCATGAAGACCGAATGCAGCGTGAGCATGGCCCGGTCCCAGTACCCCAGCTGCGCGACAATGGAGAAAAAGATCAGCGCCAGAATGCCCGGGATGACCCCGCCGATCCGATACGCAATGGCCGTGATTACGAAGATCACCGCCGGCGTTGGCAGATAAAGCAAGGCCTTCTCTGTTGGGATCAGGAAATAGACGTTAACGACATAGCGGATCGCATAGGTGATGGCATTGACCCAATCGAGCGAAAGAAACGCCTTGATCGACGCATCGAACTCTCGCCCCTGGGACAGCGACTCTTTTCGATGCACCTCGTCCATGATGCCAACAAGCCAGCTTGGGAACGACACCTCATCGAAGGGCATCGGATCCATTTCCGCCACGCCACGCGCAACCAGGTAAAGAATTACAAAAGCCGCTACGCCCATTATCGGGAAGATGTTTCGCTTCCACCAGGGCGTGCCCTTTTCGAAATGCTCTGGTTGCTTCACGACCCAGGCCTTTGACAGCCGGTCCAGCACAACGGCCAGAAGCACGATGGTGATACCGATTTCAAAAGAGCGGCCCAGCTTGAAAGAGCCCATCGCCTCAAGCAGCTTGGCCCCAAGGCCGGGCATGCCGATGGCGGCGGTCAGAACCACCATGGCGAGGCACAGCATGATCACCTGGTTGAGGCCCACAAGGATCTCGGTTCGGGCAGAAGGCAGATAGACGTATCGCAGCATTTGCCAGCGTGAGCAGCCTGCCATTTTTCCGGCTTCAACCACCTCGGGGGATACTTTCTTGAGACCCAGCGTCGTCATCAGGATCATCGGCGGCAACGAATAAGCGACGGTGGCCACCGTTGCGGCGGTTGGGCCGACTTTGAAGAAGATGACGGCGGGAAGAAGATAGGAGAAGAACGGCAAGACCTGCAGCACAAGCAGGAGCGGCTTGACGGTTTCTTCCACACGCTTGGATTTCCAGCACCAGATGCCGATGAGCAATCCGATTGTGAAGCCAAGGGGTGCCGCGACAAGGATGACGCTCATGGTCTCCATCGTCCACTTCCACTGTCCAATGACAGCGGCCCAGACAAATGTGCCGCCCGCCAGCAGCGACAGACGCCATCCACCCAGCGCATATCCGGTGATCGCGGCAACCGAGGCGACAACTGTCCATGGCAATGCCTCGAACCGAGGCCAGCGCGCACGGCCGTAGAGAATGTTGGCAACGGCGTCGAGGACGAACTCAAGAATGCCGCTTAGAAAGCGGGTGACATGGATCAAACCAAGATCAAACGCAACAAAGTCAAAGGCGGCATCAATCCAGTCGCGCCAGGGCATCAAGAGCGCTTCGGGAATACGCACCAGTCCATCCGGTAGCCACGGCCGCAAGACTGTAAGAAGAGCCGCTACACCAAGAAGCGACCAGAACACGCCACGCGCGACGGACGGCTCTTCCAACAGAGCTCGAATGCCAGCCCCCTGGCGCGTGCCGTCTTCTGGCCTTGAATTGGTGGCAATTTCAGCCATTCGCAGCATCCCCGAGCAGAATATCAAGCGCTTTCTGACGGGGCATGACGCCGGTCACCTTCCCGGATTTATCGGCGACAGGCAGGATGTCTCGTGGATCGTTCACAAGCTGGCGGGCAAGCTGTTGGATGGTCATGTGGCCGGGGATCGCTTCACCCTCGATAACAGCACCGTTCACCGGCCCGGCCAAGACGTTTGCATGCACCACACGGGCTTTTTCGATCTCTTCGGTAAACTTGCGGACATAGGGCGTTTGCGGATCAAGAACGATTTTGTCCGGTGTGTCACATTGCTCGACCGCGCCGTCCTTCATGATCGCGATCCGATCCGCGAGCCGCAGCGCCTCGTCAAAGTCATGCGTGATGAAGACGATCGTCTTGCCCAGCATCTCCTGGAGGCGCAGAAACTCATCCTGCATTTCGCGGCGAATGAGCGGGTCTAGCGCCGAGAACGGCTCATCAAGAAACCAGATATCAGGCTCAATCGCGAGGGATCGCGCGATGCCGACGCGCTGTTGCTGGCCACCGGAAAGCTCTCGCGGAAAGTAATCCTCGCGGCCATCAAGACCCACGAGATTGATCACCTCAAGAGCGCGTTCGCGCCGCGTATGTCGGTCTTGCCCGCGCATCTCCAGGGGAAAGGCCACGTTTTCAAGGACCGTACGATGCGGCAGAAGCCCGAAGGATTGAAACACCATTCCCATCTTGGAGCGGCGCAGTTCAATCAGCTCTTTCTCGGGCAAGGCCATGATGTCTTGGCCTTCAACCTCGATCGCGCCGCCAGTAATATCGTGCAGTCGTGACAGGCACCGGACCAAGGTCGATTTACCAGACCCCGACAGGCCCATGATGACCAGCATCTCGCCACGGCCCACATCGAGTGAGACATCTTTGACGCCTGCGATATAGCCATCCGCGCGAATATCCTCGTAGCTGCGCCCAGGCGACATCTGAGCGAGGTACTGTTTTGGATTTGGACCAAACAATTTCCACACGTTGCGGCAAGAAATGACAGGTGCATCGGTCATGGATTGGTTGGTCTCTCGGGTCAAATTCAGGTTGAGCGCATCCTATCAGGGATCGCTCGGAAAAATACCCCTGCCCGACCAGACGACCGGGCAGGGGTGTCAGAAGTTTGTCAGATCAGCTTGCGCCTTCTGGCAGCCAGCCTTTCCACACGTCTTCATTCGCACTCAGCCATTCTTCGGCCGCTTCTTCCGGCTCCATCTCTTCGATGTCGACCAGACGCGCCATTTCGGCGATCTGAGCGTTGGTGAACGAGATTTTGGTCAGCACGTCGTAGGCGTTTGGCCACTTGTCCTTCATGCCGTCCCATGCCGCTTTCTTCAGATAACCGTCGGCAGGGTTGCCACAGTCATAAAGCGCGTCAGGGTTCGGGCCTTTGGACGGATCAGTGTCACAGCCGTCTTCCCAAGCAGGGAATTCGACAAATTCGCCCGGCCAGACGGCTTCGGCGAAGTTCGGCGTCCAGTTGAAGACAACGACAGGTCGTTTGTCCGCCTCAGCCGCCGCGATTTCCGCCCAGAGTGCTGCGGCCGATCCGGCATTGACCACGACAAAGTCCATGCCAAGCGCTTCGACTCGCTCTTTACCATGCTTCAGCCAGTCAACCGGACCATCAAGATAGCGGCCCTTGTCGCCGGTCTCTGCTGTCGCAAAGAGCGCGGCACAGTCGTTCAACGCTTCCCAGCTTGGCAGGCCCGGGCATGCATCTTTGGTCCACATTGGGTACCACCAGTCCTCGCGTGTCACCGCGTTGTGGTCACCAGCGTCATGCAGGCCGCCTTTTTCAAGCGCGGTGCGGAAGGATTGCCCAAAGGCGCCCTCCCAAACTTCCAGCTCGAGCGTCACGTCACCAAGACGCACCGATTCGTAAACGGCCTGGCTGTCGGTTGTGACGAACTCCACGTTGTTGCCCATCGACTCGAAAATCTGGCCTACGGCATGGCTCATCACGATCTGGCTCGACCAGTTATGGATCGGGATGATGATTGGGTCCGCGCTGTCATCTGCTGCAAAACTTGCTGTAGCAGAAGCCAGAGCCATCGCGGCTGCGGACATTATGAGCTTCGTTTTCATGTTAACTCCCTGTTGGATTAGATGTCGGCACGTCTCTTTTTCGGACGCCAATTCATTTTCAACAGGGTCGAGTATGGCAAAAGACTTGCCATTTTCTGAATATAAATTCTATGTGCTTTGCCCAAAAAAAAGTTTGGCAAATGCGAGGTACAAGCTTAGGCTTTTCGCGATGGGAATCGACATATTGACTTGAAATGCTGAAGAATCGGGCTGCATTACCGCGACTTGACTATCTGCTCGCGTTTGAAGTGGCGGCAGAGCTGGAAAGCTTTGCGGCCGCCGCAAAGCTGCTCAACGTGAGCGAGACGGCTGTCAGCCGAAAAATTCGCCTTCTGGAGCAGCACTACAAATGTGCTTTGTTCGTGCGCAGTCACCGCTCTGTGACGCTGACAGAGCAAGGGCGAAAACTTCTGAACGGAATCACGCCCGCCTTGAAGACGCTGGAGCGGGTCTCGTCGGGGATGCTGAGCGAACGTGGCCGCAGCACTGTACGCATGGCGGCGACCAATTCGGTGGCCTCTCTTTGGCTGATGCCAAGACTCCGGAGATTTCGGCAGGTCAATCGCAATCTCACCATCAGCCTGCTTGCCTCGGATCTTGATGCCGAGTGTCTGTCAGAGGACGTTGACCTGACGATCCTGCGCGGCGATGGGGATTGGCCAGGCTATGACGCAGAGTTGCTTTTTGGCGAAACCGTTTTTCCCGTTTGCGCACCGGGCTACCTGGACAACCACATCGAAATCAAATCGGTCGACGAACTGACCAGCCATGCGCTTATCGAAGTCAGCAACAATCACACCGAGTGGCTTAACTGGCAAACCTGGTTGGGCCACCTTGGTGCTGATCCCGATAGCGTGCGCCACTCAACTTATGTGAACACCTATCCTTTGGCGATACAGGCCGTCGCCGATGGCCTTGGTATTGCGCTGGGTTGGGGTCATCTCGTGGACCAGCATCTTCGCGAAGGCAGCCTGGTACGCCCATTGATGGTAGAGCATGTCAGGACGAATTCTGGATATTACCTGTTGCAGCGTCAGGACGCGCAGCCACGTGCGGAAAGCAACGTCGTCAGGCGCTGGCTCTTACAGGAAAGTGCAGAACGAATTCGATATGCTGCGGAATAGCTGCCTAGCCTGCAGCCGCGATCAACTCATCCACGTGAACAGCGGCGCTTGCCGACAAGGCCCGCAAGTCATAGCCACCTTCAAGGCAAGAGACGACCCGCCCATCCGCATGTGATTTGGCAATTTCACAAAGTTTTCGGGTGACCCAGGCAAAATCCTCTTCAAGGAAATTCAGATTGGCCAAAGGATCATCAGCATGCGCATCAAACCCTGCCGAGATGATAAGCAGCTCTGGCTCAAAGGCCTCGAGCGCGGGGAATACAGCCCCCTCATAGGCCTGCCGGAAGCCTGAACCACCGGTGCCGGGTGCCAGCGGAATGTTCAGGACGTTGTTGTGATCGCCGGTTTCACTGGCCGCTCCCGAGCCCGGCCAGAGCGGCATCTGGTGTGACGAAACAAACAGCGTTCTTGGCTCTGATCGCAGCAGGTCCTGGGTGCCATTGCCATGGTGGACATCGAAATCGACAACCGCCACCCGCGCCAAACCATGGCGTTCCAACGCATGTTTCGCGGCAATCGCGACATTTCCGAAGAAACAAAACCCCATCGGTGTCTGCGTCTCGGCATGGTGCCCCGGCGGACGCATGGCAACGAACGCATTGCGCGCCTCACCGGTCAGAACCATATCCACCGCCTTTAGCGCCCCACCGGCGGCATGCAGCGCAGCTTGGAGCGATCCCGGTGACATCCACGTATCGGCATCAAGTTGGGAAAAGCCAGAAGATGGCCCCGCAGCGCGGATCATGTCGATGTAGCCCTGCGGATGGCACAATCGCAGATCGTCATCTAAGGCTTCCGGGGCCTCCACCCGCAGCAAATCCTTGTCCTTGAGTGCGGGTAAAAGATGTTCCAGACGCGCCACTCGTTCAGGGTGACCATCGGGCGTGATATGCGACAGGCTGCTGTCATGGGAAATCAAGGCGGTGCTCATGATCGGTCTAACTCTGGCTCATTTCAGGCGGTAGCCTATCGGTTTGTTGCCCGCTGTCCAGTGCCGCCTTGTTCCAGTGCACGCTGCATGCAAAGGTGACGCATGGAAGAAGACGCCACGCCAGAAACAGGTGCAACAGACGCCGAAGGCGCGACAACACAAGCTGCCGAGCCCGCTGGCGTCGAAGAAGCCAGAGATGTCGCTCTGAGCCTCTGGTCGCAAGGTATTGATTTCGTTCAGGGCCTTATAAGACCTTGGAATGCCTACCAGATTGGGATAGCTGCCGGTCTTCTAATTCTAGCCTTCTGCATGTCCCGGTTCTTTGGCCCCCGTCTGCACGAGTGGATGCGGACGCGCGAAGGCTGGCCAAAATGGCGCATGCGGTTTCTTGTGCTTCTGCACAGACGCCTGACCCATATTTTCTTTGTCGTCCTGATCTGGCCGGCGGTCTGGACCATGCAGGAAATGACCTGGCCGAGCCGGTCCTATATCCTTGGCATCATCGCCGGTCTTGCCAGTGCCTGGCTTGTGATTGCCATCGTCACACGGCTTATCGGCAATGCCTTTGTCCGCGGCGTGGTGCGATATCTGGGCTGGGCCTGGGCGACAGTCGTCATTCTCGACCTGTCAGATGAAGTCCGCACGCTTCTTGACAGTGCGGCGCTTGAACTGGGCGGTGTCCGGCTTTCTCTTTGGGTCGTGCTGCAGGCGATCGTTGTCATCGCAACATTGATGTTCCTTGCCCGGTTTATCTCAACCACCTCGGCCTCAAGGATCAAGAACAACAAGGATATCTCGCCCTCCATGCAGGTCCTGGCGGTCAAGTTCCTGCAGGTTCTGCTATATGGCGCGGCCTTCTTTATCGGGCTGAAGGCGGTTGGCGTCGATCTTACCGGGCTGGCGGTATTGTCAGGTGCCATTGGCGTGGGTCTTGGCTTTGGCCTGCAGAAGGTGGTGTCTAACCTCGTTTCCGGTGTCATCATCCTGCTTGATAAATCCATCAAGCCTGGGGATGTGATCAGTCTTGGGGACACGTTCGGTTGGATCAATTCGCTTGGCGCACGCTACGTGAGCGTGGTGACACGGGATGGGCGCGAGTATCTTATTCCTAACGAGGACCTCATTACCGGCCAGGTGGTGAACTGGTCTCACTCCAATGATTTCGTACGGCTCGATATCTATTTTGGCACTGCCTATGGCGATGACCCGCATAAGGTGCGGCGCATCGCGATTGAGGCCGCCAAAGGCGTCGAACGAGTCCTCGCCTTCAAGGCGCCGGTCTGTCACATCGTGGGTTTTGGTGACAGCAGCGTGGACTATATCCTGCGCTTCTGGATCAGCGACCCGACCGGCGGGCTCACCAATATTCGTGGCAACGTCTATCTTGCACTTTGGGATGCCTTTCAGGAGAACGGCATTTCCATTCCATTCCCGCAACGGGAAGTTCGCCTTCTGGATCAGCTCGACACATCGCCTGTCGCTCCTTGATCACAACTCAGCCTATGTCTGATCGTGTCATTGAAAAGTCACTTTTCCATTGTTACCTTTGAATTGTGCCCGGCGCCGGGGCAGATCGGCGTGCAAAGAAGGAGGACAATGTCCTGTCTCTTACAGTTAATGCGGCGCAGGCCGCAGGTTTGGGCGCGGCTGTGACGGCGCCCAAGATAATCGCAAACAGCGAAATGCAGCTGGAGCGCATTCTCACCTCTCTGAGCGAAGACAAGGCAGAAGATATCGTGCAGATCGATCTGCGCGGAAAATCCGCCATTGGCGATTTCATGGTCATCTGCTCGGGCCGGTCCACACGTCAAGTCACGGCGATCTCGGAGAAACTGGCCGAACGGCTCAAATCGGATCTTGGCGTGCTGACCAAGGTTGAAGGCAAAGACGCCGGAGACTGGGTTCTGATCGACACGGGCGACGTGATTGTTCACATCTTCCGCCCCGAGGTGCGCGAATTTTACCAGCTCGAAAAGATGTGGTTGCCTGGCGAAAAGGCGACGGCTGCAGAAAGCTGAATGCGCATCCATATCTGCGCGGTGGGACGATTGCGACAAGGCCCGGAACGCGCATTGATCGACGATTACATCACCCGTTTTGAAAGAGCGGGCCGCCCGCTTGGGCTTGGCCCTGTCACGCTTCACGAAGTCGAGGACAAGAAAGGCGGCGGCATGAAAGCCGAAGCCGCGCTTTTGCGCCGCGTTCTGCCCGGCGGGTCCAAGCTTGCCATTCTTGATGAGCGCGGCACTGTCATGGCCTCACCGGAATTTGCCAAATCCTTGGGTCGCTGGCGGGATGATGGGCAGGCCGACCTCACCTTTGTGATTGGTGGCGCCGACGGGCTTGATCCAGGCCTGCGACAGGACGCGGATTTCGCGCTGTCTTTTGGCAAGATGGTCTGGCCTCACATGCTGGCACGCGTGATGCTGAGCGAACAGCTTTACCGTGCCGCCTCCATTCTGGCGGGCGCGCCTTACCATCGCGTCTGAAATGGGTATCTGAAACAAGAAAGAAGCCATCGCCTTTTCTTTCTTCTTGCCCCAAATATCCCCGCCGGAGGCGCGGGCGCCTGACCTGTAAAAACTGGTTCACGAAAGACGCAAGACGGGCTAGAACGCTGGCCATGAGGCAGGAGTAGTGATGAGCACGCCCAAACCCGTTGTGTTGTGTATTCTCGACGGCTGGGGCCTGCGCGAAGAGCGCGAGGCCAACGCGCCGGCTTTGGCCAACACCCCCAATATGGACCGGCTTATGGCCACCTGCCCGAATGCGACGCTTCGCACCCATGGGCTTGATGTGGGCCTGCCTGACGGACAGATGGGCAATTCCGAAGTGGGGCATCTCAATATCGGTGCAGGCCGCGTCATCGAAATGGATCTGCGCCGCATAGACCGCGCGATCGAGACAGGCACTTTCGGCGAGCTGCCCGGCATTCTTCGGTTTGTTGAAAAGATGAAAGTATCGGGCGGGACCGCGCATGTTCTGGGCGTTCTGTCAGATGGCGGTGTCCACTCTCATATCGGGCACATGATTGCCACGGCCAACGCGCTGACCTCGCATGGCATACCCGTCGCGCTGCATGCCTTTACAGATGGGCGTGATGTGGCACCGACTTCTGCCAAGATATACCTCGAAGCGTTGCGCGCCGCGCTGCCGATGGGCGCGCGTATCGCAACGGTTTCCGGGCGTTATTACGCCATGGACCGTGACAATCGTTGGGACCGGGTCGAGCTGGCCTATGATGCGCTGGCCAATGCCCGTGGCTATACCGCCGGATCTGCAGCGCAAGGCATTGATGACGCCTATGCCAAGGGGCGAACCGACGAATTTATCAAACCACGCGTCCTGGGCGACTATGCAGGGATGACGGATGGTGACGGGCTTTTGTGCCTGAATTTCCGTGCTGATCGGGCGCGCATGATCCTTGCCGCCTTCGCCGATCCGGGTTTTGACGCTTTTGATACGGGGAAACGTCCGAAGTTTGCTGCGGTCAGCGGGTTCACCGAGTATTCGCGCGGCCACAGCGAATACATGGATTGTATCTTTCCCGATGAACAGCCGGTCAACACGCTCAGCTCCTGGGTGGCCAAACATGGCAAGCGGCAGTTTCACACAGCCGAAACCGAGAAATACCCGCATGTGACATTCTTTCTTGCAGGCGGGCGCGAGACCGCGGAAGAGGGTGAAGACCGGTATGTGGCGCCGTCGCCCAAGGTCGAGACCTATGACATGCAGCCCGAAATGTCGGCCCCGGAAGTCACCGACCATCTGGTCAACGCGATCAAGGCGCAATACGACCTGATCGTCGTCAACTATGCTAACCCTGATATGGTTGGCCATACAGGGGATCTGGATGCTGCCATCCAAGCCTGCGAGGCCGTAGACCAGGGACTTGGCCGCGCGCTTGAGGCGCTTGAAGAGGTCGGCGGCGCGATGATCGTGACGGCCGATCATGGCAATTGCGAAACCATGATCGACCCTCTGACCGGAGGGCCACACACCGCCCATACCACCAACCTTGTGCCGGTGATCCTGATAGGCGGGCCTGACGGGACAACACTCCGCGATGGCGGTCGGCTAAGTGATCTTGCACCAAGTGTGCTGGAGTTGATGAACCTGCCGAAACCAGCCGAAATGACAGGCGAAAGTCTATTGATATGCGGCGATTGATTGCAGGACTGATCATAGCGCTTCTGAGCGCCAGCGCGGGGTCTGCGGAAACCGAACCTGCCCAGGCGGCAAGAGACGCTGCAGACCGTCTTGGGCGGGCGTCTTCAATGCTGAATGACGCCGAAAATGCCCGCAATCGCGTCAAGGCGCTGACCGAGACGATCCACGCCTATGAAGACGGCCTACAGGCCATGCGGGAAGGCTTGCGGCGCGCCAGCATTCGCGAAGAAACCCTGTCCCGCGAACTTCGGTCGCGCGACGCAGAGATTGGTCAGCTTCTCGGTGTGCTGCAAAGTATCGGCCAGACAAAGGGGCCGGTTGTCCTGCTGCATCCGTCCGGGCCTGTGGGCACGGCTCGGTCTGGCATGATCCTATCAGATGTGGCCCCGGCCCTTGATCTGCAGGCCAAGGAATTGCGCGAACAACTGGAGGAAGTCACAGTTCTGCGCCAATTGCAGGAAAGCGCCGTTGACACCCTGCGTGAGGGTCTTTTGGGCGCGCAACTTGCCCGCTCTGAGCTCAGCAAAGCAATTGCAAACCGCACTGATCTGCCCCGGCGCTTTTCCGAAGACCCTGTGAAGACTGCCCTTCTGGTGGCCTCTTCGGAGACGCTTGATGGCTTTGCCAGCGGTCTGGCCGGGATTGCCGTGGACGAGGTGCCCGGATCCCTGCCGACTATCAGCGAACGAAAGGGGGAACTGGCGCTGCCGGTTGACGGCCGGGTTCTTCGCCGCGCCGGTGAGCGCGACGCTGCCGGGATTTCGAGACCGGGAATTGTTGTGGCGACGCGCCCCAATGCGCTTGTCACATTGCCAGCGCCGGCGACACTGCGGTACCGCGGTCCACTTCTTGATTTCGGCAATGTGGTTATTCTTGAGCCCGAGGCGGGAATTCTGCTGGTCTTCGCCGGGCTGGATGTGGTCTATGGTGAAACAGGCGAGGTCTTGCCGGGCGGCAGCCCAGTGGGCCTTATGGGCGGATCGGATACAGGTTCTGACGCTCTGTTGATCGAGAATGGCAAAGACGCGGGTGCCGAACGAAGTCAAACCCTCTATATTGAAGTAAGAGAAGACAACACACCCGTCGATCCCGAGACGTGGTTCCTGACTGACGAAGGATAGAGACGCGATGAAGAAATTCTTTTTGGCCGCGGCTGTCGGCTGCCTCACCGGAGGCGTCGTGACAACCCAGGTGGCCGCGCCACTTCTGGCACAGGAAGCGGCAAAAACAACAAATGTTTACGAGCAGCTTGACCTGTTTGGCGATATTTTTGAGCGCATCCGCGCACAATATGTCGAGGAAGTGGATGAAAGCGACCTGATCGAAGCAGCGATCAACGGCATGCTGACATCGCTTGACCCACATTCCAGCTATCTCAGCCCAGATGATGCCGCAGATATGCGCGTGCAGACACGTGGCGAATTTGGCGGGCTTGGCATCGAGGTCACGCTTGAAGAAGGTTTTGTGAAAGTGGTCTCGCCGATTGATGGCACGCCTGCTGAAAGTGCCGGGATCGAAGCGGGCGACTTCATCACACATGTGGATGGCGAAAGCGTCCTGGGCCTGAACCTGAACGAGGCCGTCGAACTGATGCGTGGCCCCGTCGGAAGCGAGATCATCATCACGGTTGTGCGGGAAGGGGAGACAGAGCCGTTTGACGTCTCGATCATCCGCGATACGATCAAACTTACTGCGGTGCGGGCCCGGACCGAACGCAACACCGTGGTCTTGCGCGTGACAACCTTCAACGACCAAACCTACAAGAACCTTGAGTCCGGATTGGCTGAGCAGATCGACGAGGCTGGTGGCGACGATAATGTCAGTGGCATTGTTCTTGATCTGAGGAACAATCCCGGTGGCCTGTTGACGCAAGCGATCAAGGTGTCAGACGCCTTTCTTGAGAAAGGCGAGATCGTCAGCACGCGGGGCCGCAACCCCGAAGATGGCGAGCGTTTCAACGCCACGCCAGGCGATCTGGCCGAGGGCAAACCGATTGTTGTGCTGATCAATGGTGGGTCTGCGAGTGCCTCTGAGATTGTAGCCGGGGCTCTGCAGGACCATCGGCGCGCAGTGGTTGTGGGCACCAAAAGTTTTGGCAAAGGATCGGTCCAAACGGTGATGCCCCTGCGTGGCGACGGTGCGATGCGCCTGACAACGGCACGCTATTACACACCCTCGGGTCGCTCCATTCAGGCTCTAGGCGTCAGCCCCGATATCGTGGTTGAACAACCGCGTAGCCGCCAAACCGAAGACGAGGAAGAAGATGCAAACCGCCGCACACGTTCCGAAGCCGATCTGCGTGGCAGCTTGGGCAATGATAGCCTAAGCGAAGACGAAATTCGCCAGATCGAAGAGGAGCGCGCCAAGGCCGAAGAAGTCGCCAAGTTGCGCGAAGAGGATTACCAGCTGGCCTATGCCATCGACATCCTAAAAGGCCTCTCAGCGCTGGGCCCAGAGCAGTAACTCGGGCTCTAAACAGAAAAGCAAGGGCTGCGGGAGTATCCTGCGGCCTTTTTCGCGTCAGCCGCGCTGTGCCCGGTCACCGATTTCACGGCCCGCCGCCACTGCCGACGACCAGGCCCACTGAAAATTGTATCCTCCCAGCCAACCGGTGACATCCACGGCCTCACCGATGCCAAACAGGCCAGGCACCGCCTTGACCTCCATGGTCTTGGAGGACAAGGCATTGGTATCTATGCCGCCTGCTGTCACTTCGGCCTTGGCATATCCTTCCGTCCCTGTGGGTTGAAACTCCAACCTGGTCAACCGGTCCGCCACCGCCATCAGGTCACTGTCCGGCACATTGGCCAGTTCTCTGGTGATCCCAAACACCTCGTGCAATGCATCGGCCAGACGCTTTGGCAGGTGCTCGGCCAGAGCAGCCTTCAGATGTGCGCGAGGCATCCGGCGCTTGGCCTCTTTCAGATGCGCCGGGGCGTCTTTGAGGATGTTGATCCAAATCGGCTGACCCTCGGACCAGTAGGACGAAATCTGCAGGATCGCAGGACCTGACAAACCGCGATGCGTGAACAAAGACGCCTCTTCGAAGATCACCCCCGCAACCCCCGCAACAGAGGGAACAGCAACACCGGCGATGTCCTTGAAGGCCTGATCTTCTTCGCCCAGCGTGAATGGCACCAGTGCTGGGCGCGGTGTCACAACCGGCACGTCAAACTGCGCCGCGATATCATAGGCGACGCCCGTCGCCCCCATCTTGGGAATGGATGGCCCGCCTGTGGCAATCACCAGATTGCGCGCAACTTCACCTGCCACGTGAAACGCCCCGTCGCGATGCGCGATCTCGCCAATCGAGGTGGACAACCGAACGTCTACCTGACCCTTGGCGCATTCATCCAGCAGCATCGCGACCACCTGCCGTGCGGAACCATCGCAGAAAAGCTGCCCCAGGGTCTTCTCGTGCCAGGCAATGCCATGTTTCTCGATCAGCGCCAGAAAATCCCACTGGGTGAACCGGCTCAGTGCGGATTTGGCAAAATGCGGGTTTTCAGACAGAAAACAACTGGCCTCGCAGCCCGTATTGGTAAAGTTGCACCGCCCGCCGCCAGAAATCAGGATCTTCTTGCCCGGCTTTTCAGCGTGATCGAGCAACAAGACCTTTGCTCCGGCCTGGCCTGCCGTCGCCGCCGCCAAAAGCCCGGCACCGCCTGCCCCCAATATGATCGCATCCCATGTCATGTGATCTCTTCAAGCCGAAGCAGGCAAGATGTCAACGTGCCGAATTCTGCATGATATGGGCCTCCAACGCGGCCAGACCTTCATCCAGACCCTTGCGGCCAAGCCCAAGCCGAAAACGATCTGTGGGCGTTGGCCCCAGATCAGACCTGTAGATGGTACTTGGCAAGAACAGGACCCCGGCCTCTTCCACGAGTGACCGCGCAAAACGCTCTACGCCGTCCGCCCCCTTGTAGCGAGGGAAAGCCATGCAGGACCCATCAGGCCGCTGCCAGTCAAAAAGGTCCGGATAGCGTGCAAAAAACGCCTCCCATTTGGGCAAGTTCTCGTCGACTATGGCGCAGTTCCGCGCCAGGATCTTGTCGCGGTTCTTCAGTGCAATCCGGGCGAGCTGCTCACTCGGCCCGGAATTGCAAATGGACAAGTAGTGCTTCATCCGCTCCATCCTGGACAGAACGTCAGTATCCTGACAGGCGATCCAACCAATGCGCAGCCCCGGCAAACCGTAGGACTTGGACATCACCCCAAGCGACAAACCGCGCTCATAAACATCTGCCGTAAACGGCAGGTGCTGAGCAGTGCTGGGCCCTAGCCCGTGGAAAATCTCGTCGTGCAGAATGTAGATGCCATGTTTGCGGCAAAGTTCAATCAACGCCTGATACCTGTCCAAAGGCAGGATCGTACCGGTGGGGTTATGCGGAAAATTGATAGTCAGCAGCCGCGTATTGGGCCGGATGGTATCGGCCACCCTGTCGATATCAAGCGACCAGCCGTCATCGGGATCAAGCGGCACGCCCGTGGCCTCGCAGATCGCCAGCGGCAGGGATTCATGCGACTGGTAATTGGGCGTCACCACAATCGCATGGCTGTCTTTATTCAGGATCACGTTGTTGGCTGCGAAAATCCCCTCGCTGGCACCGGCAAAACAAAGCACGTTTTCGCGCTTCTGAGCGGCGTAGGTCCCTGCAATCGCGTCACGCAGTTCCGGTGCGCCATATGTCTCGGTATACCCCAGCCACATGGTCTCGAACGCCTCGCGATCCTCGGCACACGCCATATCCAGAAGGGCGCTCATCGACATGCTTTCTGCATCGGACGCAGTCAAATGGTAGCGCGCCTTGAATTCCCATTTGTTGAAATGCACTTCCAGCCGGAAGTCTGGCAGCGTTGTCATGAAAGTCTCACTTTAGTCGATGGCGCGAATGAGCTTTCGCTCCAACACCCGCAATACGGTGCGCAGATCAGACCCACGTTTCAGGATCTGACCGTCCATGCCAATCACCGAATACTGTCCCTGTCGACCACGCAGTTTGGGACGTTTCTCTATGCGGTATAGCGGGTGTTCCGCTGTGCGCCGAAAAACCGAGAATACCGCTACATCCTTGAGCGATGAGATTCCGTAATCCCGCCATTCGCCCGCAGCAACCATACGCCCGTAAACGGACAGGATCACCGAGAGCTCTGTTCTATGAAAGGCAACCTGCTCTGGTCCCTTGAAGTTCGAGAAAGGAACGGGTGTCTGAACAGTCATGCCGTCAGCCTTGCTGCAAACTTGGGTTAAATCAAGTGAATTCAACCGCGTCCAATATAGGGCATGGTGGTTGCCAGAACGGTCATGAATTGCACATTTGCTTCCAGTGGCAGGCTGGCCATATGCAGAACAGACCGCGCCGCATCGCCCACATCCATCATCGGCATAAGCGTGGCATCGGGGTTTTCCGCCAATATGCGCGCATTCAGATCCTCGACCAACTCGGTCTTGGCATTGCCGATGTCAATCTGACCGCAAGCAATGTTGAAAGGCCGCCCATCGAGCGAAATGGATCGCGTCATGCCCGTGACCGCATGTTTCGAAGTCGTGTAACAGATCGAACCCGGTCGCGGATTATGCGCCGACAGGGATCCGTTGTTGATGATCCGCCCGCCCTGAGGATCCTGCGCACGCATCTGAGCAAAGGCCAGCTTGGCCGTGATGAACATGCCGCGCACATTCACGTTGATGACCTGATCAAAAGCCTCAAGATCGACCTCATCTGGCGATTTCGATGGTCCGAACATGCCCGCATTATTGAAAACTGCATCCAGCCTGCCGACCTGATCCACAAACTTGGAAAACACCGCCGTCATCTCATCTTTGTCTGTCACGTCAGCAGGCAAGGCGATGGCCATGTCATGGATCGCGGTCAGCTCTGCCAGCTTGTCCGCGCGCCGCGCCACGCAGCCCACGCGCCAGCCAGCCTCCAGAAAGACCTCTGCCGCCTTACGGCCAATCCCGGAACTCGCCCCTGTGATCAGAATGCTCTTCATGTCTCTGCCTCCAATTCCAATGGTGCTGGCGCTGTCTTCAGATCATCCACTCGAAGGCCACCTGTGGGCTTGGCAATCCGGTTGCGCACCACCCAATGCAGCCGTTCTTCAGCCCGCGTGATCGCCACGTATGCGAGCCGTTTCCAAAGCGGCTGGCCCGCCTCGGTCCGGCCCATGCGGGCTGCGGCGTAAATATCGGGCGCAAAGACCTGAACATCGGGCCACTGGCTGCCCTGCGCCTTGTGAATGGTGACCGTCGCCCCATGCAGGAACGTGGCGCCCATACGCGCTGCGAACGGGATGAAAGGCTCTTCCTCGTCCGGCTTTTCGATCTTCACGATCGAGGCGGCCGAAACCCTTGGGTCCTCGGCACCCATCACATGCAGCCGCGAAAACCCCGGCTTGCGCCCTGGACCAAGGTAAATCACCTGTGCGCCCTTGATCAGCCCGCGCGCCTCAAGATCAAGCCGCTTCTTACGGTGCTTGAGTGGCAGTTCAATCCCATCACAGATCAAAGGCTCCCCTTCCAGAAGCTCCGTCTCCGGCGCGCTATGCACCGACCGAAAAGCATTGATCAGACGAATGCGCGTCGCATTGCGCCAAACCAGAACCGGACTGCGCGCCATTAGATCGACCTCGACACGGGTTGCCCAGATCACGCGCTCATCCGTCGCCGCCGTTTGTTCAACCAGCCGCTCAAAATCCTCAAACCCAACCTCCGGATCGGCCAGGGCGTGGGCCAGATCAAGAATAGGATTGTCTGCATCCTGACGGTGCACACGGCTGAGTGTCAGCTTGGCAGGGGCAGGCAACCCGTCAAAGACCATCGCACCCGATTGGTTCACAGGCGCAAGCTGCGCAGGATCACCAAAAAGCAGCAAGGTCGGAAAGATGTCTTTGAGATCCTCAAACTGTTTGTCATCCAGCATCGACGCTTCGTCGATGAACCCGATATCCAGCGGCTCTTCCCGGCGTTTCCAGCCGGTTATGAAATCCGAGCCGCGCAAACCCGCGGCGGCCAACGCGCCCGGGATCGACTTATGGCTTTGAAAAAACGCATGCGCCCGATCCAACGCTTCGTCGGTCAACCCTTCGATTTCAGGCCGGTCGCCCTGTCCCGAAAGCCATGCCGCAATGCGCTCGTATTCCGGGTCGTAGACCGGCGTATAAAGAATGCGGTGAATGGTGGTGGCAGGCACCCCGCGCATGCGCAAGACGCTGGCGGCCTTGTTGGTGGGGGCGAGAATGGCAAGCGTGCGCCGATCTTTACGCCGCCTGCCCTCCCAATCGCCCGAAACGATGTCGACGCCAGCGTCTTCCAGGGCACGGTATAGCTCTGCGAGAAGCAATGTCTTGCCGGAACCCGCCTTTCCGACAACCGCCATGACCGAAGATTTGCCCTCTCTGGGGGGCGTTAACAACGCATCCTCAAGATCAACACCGACCTCGCGCAGGACTTCTGAAATGCGGTCATGCGCTTCGGCCTGATCATCGGAAAAGATGGGAGCCTGTCTCGACATGATGCGACCCTACAGCCGCCTCCCAAAACCTGCCAGCGAAAGCCGTCGCTCAGGCTGTTTCCGCAAATGCCCTCGTTGCGTCTCCAAAGCTAAGTCCGAACCAATGTTCCGATTGCTCCGGCGTCACATTTGCACGTTGGGCAACCTTGCGACGCGCCTCTTCGGTGAATTCCCAAAGGCCGACACTGATCTGCTGGCGTCCCTTTCCCTCGCTCCCTAGGATTTCAGGCGAAGAGCCGATCATTCGATAGATCCGCACCATGCGTGCATCAAAAACGCCTGCAAAATGACGCACGCCAAAGTGGCGCATCAACTCGCCACCACCAAGCATGAGCGCCGCTGCAACGCGGCTTTCGGCACTGCGCGAAAGGCAAAACCGTGTGCATTCCCAGATCAACGGGCTCTCAATCGTACCGCCTCCAAGGATGTGCTGAAAATGATCGTTGATCATGGTCTGCCCGGTCGTGGGCAAAAACCGCATTGATCCCTGGTGCTGCCCTTCCGCGCCTTCCCAGATCACATAAAGTGGGTTCAGCGTATCATAATGGTCGCGCTCAAAACCCTGTTCATCAACCTCAACCTCCCAGCCCAGTCGGGTCTTGAATTGGTCCCTGCGATCAAGAAACATTCCATCGCGCAATTTCGGAAACAGGTGCAGCTGATCTGCGTATAGATAGCGAAGCATGTTGGTCCTCCCCTTGTCGGCAGGAGCAGACTTCGGGGGAAGGCGTTAACAGCTTGCGCAGGCAACGTGCGTTGCGTCGGATTTGCCTAGATCACGATAAGGCCCTGGCTGATGGCGCGGGCGATGGCATGCACCGTGTTTGTCGCGCCCAGTTTGAAACGCGCGGATTCAATATAGACCCGCAAGGTATGCTCGGAGATCGATAAGGTCTCCGCCACCTGCGCGCGCCCATATCCCAGCGCCAGAAGCGTCAGCGCCTCAACCTCACGCGGGCTCAACTGGCGCGCCGGGGCCGGGGCCCGATCCGGCTCGAACTCAAGCGCTTTTTGATTGAAGTAATGCGCACACAGGATCAATTCGCGCCGGTTCTTTTCGGTAAAGTCGTCCCACGCCTCATCCTCGCAACGATGATTCACCGTGAAGAGCGCAAATTGCCCGTTTGGCCCTCGCAGCGGCACAGAATACCCTTGGTTTCCAAGGCCATATTCGAGGGCCTCCTGCAAAAAGGCCTGCGTGTGCTTGCCGGACCAGTCAAGCCGCTTCCAGTCGACCGGATGAAATCGCTGGTAGCATCCTTTGATTACCGGATCGACGCGCAGATATTCCTGTTCAAGATAGCGTTGGACCCAAGCCGGATCATAGGTGCCGCATCCATATTGGTCGCCAGCGGCACTCACCCAGTGATAAACAAGATGGTCAATTCGAAAGAAATCGCGAAGATGTTCGCTAATAACTTGAAGATGTGATGGATCAGAGGCGCGTTCCACGTCCTCCAGTATCGTGTCCAGCCGCCTGGGCGGTTCTGCATTCATTCCCCGTTCGCCCTTCCCCGTTAGACGTCAGGGCCGTCGCTGCAACCAATCGCGTATCATCCAGATGTTCGGCCAGAGTGGAAAGGCCATTCTGATGCGCAAAGGTCCTCAAATCGGCCAAGACGTCGAGAATCCATTCATTTTGCATCTTAAGCCTCCTGTAACGGCGGTTAACAAAACGTTAATCAACCTTAGCATGTTAAAGATTTCCGGCGTACTCGCCTATTTTCACTCCCCGAAAATAGCGAGTGTGTCCTAAAATCCCCCTAATTCTTGGGGTCGAGAGGCCACAGACAACAAAACCTGCGAATCGTCATCTGATCCGCAGGTTTGAATTTTGATTCGAAATAGCGTCGGTGTCAGGATTTACCGGCTTCCAGAACCTCTTCCACCGTCCTCAAACCGGTGCGTGGCGACTGAACCAGGACCGCCATGTTGCCTGGCTTATGTTCGTTCCGCATCATTTTCATATGCGCGTGCGGAATCTCTTCCCATGGAAAAACCTCGGACATGCATGGATCAATCCGGCGCTCAATCACCAGTTGGTTCGCAGCCGACGCCTGCGCCAGATGGGCAAAATGCGAACCCTGAAGGCGCTTCTGGTGCATCCACATGTAACGCACGTCGAAAGTACAGTTGAACCCGGTGGTCCCGGCACAGATCACAACCATCCCGCCTTTCTTGCAGACAAGCGTCGAGATCGGGAATGTCGCTTCGCCGGGGTGTTCAAACACCATATCGACGTTGACACCCTTGCCGGTGATGTCCCAGATCGCCTTGCCAAACTTCCGCGCCTCGGCGAACCACTCTTTATATTCGGGCGAATTCACCTTGGGCAGCTGCCCCCAACAGTTAAAGTCTTTGCGGTTGATCACACCCTTGGCGCCAAGGCTCATGACAAACTCCCGCTTGTCTTCATCCGAGATCACGCCGATGGCATTCGCGCCCACTGTATTGGCCAGCTGGATCGCAAAAGACCCAAGGCCGCCCGACGCGCCCCAGACCAGAACGTTCTGACCAGGCTTAAGCTCATGCGGATGGTGGCCAAAAATCATACGATAGGCCGTCGCAAGCGTAAGCGTGTAACACGCGCTCTCTTCCCAGCTCAGATGCTTTGGCCGACGCATAAGCTGCTGCGCCTGCACATTGGTGAACTGCGCGAAAGACCCATCCGGCGTCTCATAGCCCCAGATCCGTTGGCTTGGCGAATACATCGGATCCCCGCCATTACAATGGTCATCGTCGCCATCGTCCTGGTTACAGTGGATAACCACCTCGTCGCCCACTTTCCAGTTCTTCACCCGGTCGCCCACGGCCCAGACAATGCCAGACGCGTCCGACCCGGCAATGTGATAATCTGCGCCATGGCCATCAAAAGGGCTGATCGGTTCACCTAGGCCCGCCCAGATGCCGTTGTAGTTCACGCCAGCCGCCATCACCAGAACAAGCACCTCGTGGCTTTGCAGCTTTGGCACATCAACAACTTCGACCTGAAAGGACTTGTCCGGTTCACCGTGACGTTCACGACGAATGGCCCATGCGTACATTTGCTTGGGCACATAGCCCAACGGGGGCAGCTCACCCAACTCATAGAGGTCTTTCTCTGGCGCCTCGTAGGGCGCGATGCCGGTGTCCGTGTCCAAAGCCATAATGGCCTCCTTACAAGAAATTGCCGCAACGCAGAATCGCGAAGTTCATCGAAGGGATATCGTCCGCCGCGCAACAATGCAATGCTTTGTGTACGTTTTTTGAAATTTTATAACTTTGCGACTGCAGAAAATTCTACATCATCCGCTGCAACTGCGAAAGAGCTGCGTAATTGAATTCGCATAATAGGCCAAAATTGCCCGCTCCGCATCGACAACGACGAACCCATCCGGCGTTTCCTCGATCAACCCACGTTTCAGCAGGTTCCGCGTGCCCACGTCAATTGCATAGCCCAGATCGTCCCGTGGAATATGAACATGAGCTTGCGAGATTTGTTCGGTCAACTCTCCGGCACGTCTGGTCAACGCCTCTCTTCCCAGCGCCCCATCATTTTCCAGAAGTGCATGCGCGACCAGAGGCACTGGCAAAACCGGCACTTCCTCTCCAATGCGCCGCATGAGCACTTCGCCCAATGCCTCAACCGGCGCGTCCGGTTGCTCCTCCTGAAAAGCGCGCAACGACACCGGAGCACCAAAGCTGGCCGCCGCATATCCATGACGGTGGTAGCGCCGCGTGATCCAAAGCCAAAACTGTTTGACGATAAACGTGGCCACAACACTTATCTTTGCACCAAAACGACGATGGCCCGCCTGACCCGCCGCCACAAGGATCCGGTCTTCAAACACGCGATCATAATTCACCGCCACGGGAACAAACACCACATCACGTTCAAAGTTCGACCGCTCCTCGATGATGTATTTCAAAATCCCAAGCTTGGGCGGCGCAAGGGCACCATCAAGGCTCAAACCGCCCTCTGGGAATACAGCCTGGGTCACACCGCCATCCGTTGCAAGACCGACATACCGCGAGAGAACGCGCCGGTAGAGCGCATCCCGTGATTTGCGGCGAATAAAGTAGGCGCCCATGGCCTTGATCAGCCGCGAAAGCGGCCAGACCCGCGCCCACTCTCCGACAGCGTAGCTGAGCGCCGACCGTTCGGCCGCAAGCCACGTCACCAGAACATAGTCCATGTTCGAGCGGTGGTTCATCACAAAAATAACCGTCGCAGTGCTGTCTATCGCGCCGATCTGCTCATCATCGAACCGGCCCATGCGCACGCGGTAAAGCGCAAGGCTCAGCGCCTTGGCCATGCGGATCGCGATGCCGAAATATGCCGTGGCGGAAAAACTGGGCACAATTTCCCGCGCATAACGGCGGGCCATCTCGAAGGCGACGTTTTCCGGCACGTCGTTCTTGCGCGCATATTCCGCAATCGCAACGCTTACCTCGGGGTCGTAAATGAGCCGCTGGATCATGTCATAGCGCCGTGCAAGCTTGAAAGGTTCAATTGGTCTTTCAAGCCGGGTGTTCAGCTTTGAGACAACACGCTCCATGCGACGGCGAAAGAACCACCTTACAGACGGAAAAAGAAAGTGAGACGCAAACGTAACCGCCGCAAACAGCAGGATCAGAATCAAAAGCCAAAGTGGAAGCTCTACGGTCGTCGTCATCACGGTGACATTGGCAGCCTCTGCCTGCGCACTCAATGCAAAACCGTTGCAGATCGGAAATGCGTCTTCGACATCTCATTTGACAGAAATGCCGCAACGCAGCGAATTGACAGCGTCATATAATTCCGAATAGGTTCCTGTTGTTGTAAGAAAATTGCGCAAATTGATTCACGAGGCCGCCATGTCGCAGACGCAGAAAGACCGCCCCTGGCTCATCCGGACATATGCGGGTCATTCGACCGCCAAGGCCTCGAACGCGCTCTACCGCGGCAATCTGGCCAAGGGGCAAACGGGGCTCTCAGTAGCCTTCGATCTGCCAACTCAGACCGGCTATGACAGTGATCATGTCCTGGCACGGGGCGAGGTTGGGAAGGTGGGTGTTCCAATCTGCCATCTGGGTGACATGCGCACTTTGTTTGACCAGATCCCGCTGGAACAGATGAACACCTCGATGACGATCAACGCCACCGCCCCTTGGCTTCTGGCGCTCTACGTGGCGGTCGCAGAGGAACAGGGCGCCGATGTCTCCAAGCTTCAGGGCACGGTTCAGAACGACCTTATCAAAGAGTATCTCAGCCGCGGCACGTATATCTGCCCTCCGAAACCCAGCCTGAAGATGATCGGGGACGTGGCCGAATACTGTTACACCAACATCCCGAAATGGAACCCAATGAATGTGTGTTCCTACCACCTGCAAGAGGCAGGAGCGACGCCGGAACAGGAACTTGCCTTCGCGCTGGCAACAGCACAGGCCGTTCTTGATGAGCTAAAGCCACGCGTTCCAGAAGAAGATTTTCCCGCACTGGCGGGCCGCATTTCGTTTTTCGTGAACGCTGGCATTCGTTTTGTTACCGAAATGTGCAAGATGCGCGCCTTTGTCGACCTTTGGGACGAAATTCTGGAAAACCGCTACGGCGTCGACAACCCGAAGTTCCGCCGCTTCCGTTACGGCGTGCAGGTGAACTCTCTGGGCCTGACCGAACAGCAGCCCGAGAACAATGTCTACCGGATCCTGATTGAGATGTTGGCGGTCACTTTGTCCAAGAAAGCCCGTGCCCGCGCCGTGCAGCTGCCCGCCTGGAACGAAGCGCTGGGCCTGCCGCGTCCCTGGGATCAGCAATGGTCAATGCGCATGCAGCAGATCCTGGCCTATGAGACGGACCTTTTGGAATTTGACGACCTCTTCGATGGCAATCCGGCCGTTGACCGCAAGGTCGAAGAACTCAAGGAAGGCGCGCGCCACGAGTTGGAGACGCTCAGCAGCATGGGCGGGGCCATCGGGGCAATTGAGTACATGAAATCGCGCCTCGTCGACAGCAACGCAGATCGCCTTGGCCGTATCGAGGCGGGTGAAACGACCGTCGTTGGCGTCAACCAGTGGACAACGACAGAACCAAGCCCGCTTCAGACAGAGGATGGCGGCATCATGGTTGTCGACCCGGCAGTCGAGGCAGAGCAGATATCGCGCCTCAACACTTGGCGGTCCGAGCGCGACTCTGAGGCGGTCCAAGAGGCGCTGGCTGATCTAAAGGAAGCGGCGCAAAAAGGCATCAACGTGATGCCCGCATCGATTAAAGCGGCCAAAGCCGGTGTCACCACCGGCGAATGGGCCGAACAGATGCGCCAGACCCACGGTCAATATCGTGGGCCGACCGGCGTCTCGGGAAGCCCATCGAACAAGACCGAAGGCTTGGACGATATCCGCGATGCAGTGAACGCAGTGAGCGACCGCCTCGGTCGGCGCTTGAAATTCCTGATGGGCAAACCGGGTCTCGATGGGCACTCCAATGGTGCTGAACAAATCGCTTTCAGGGCAAGGGACTGTGGCATGGACATCTCTTACGAAGGCATTCGCCTGACACCGGAAGAGATCGTCGCCGCCGCGATTGAAGATCAGGCGCATGTGATTGGCCTATCCATATTGTCGGGCTCACATATGCCATTGGTCGAAGACCTGCTTGACCGTATGCGCAAGGCCGGGCTGGGGGATGTTCCTCTGATTGTCGGTGGCATCATTCCGGACGACGACGCCAAACGCCTCTTGGAAATGGGCGTCGCCCGCGTCTATACGCCCAAGGACTTCGAGCTGAACACGATCATGATGGACATCGTTGCGCTGGCTGACCCCAAGGCCGTAGCAGCGGAGTAATCGAAACTACTCCGCAGGCTCGGCTGCCGGTTCTGAGAAGCGGAGCCTTTCCTTCGGGCGATTTTCGGCTCGAATCTCTGCCATGCGCCCAAGAATTCGATCGCTCAGTTCTTTGTCATTCTGTGACGCTTGGTCAATGGCGACAAACTCGGACGGTGTGATGTTCGGCGCAGCATTGATGGCTTTCACAATGTCCTTGTTGGCCGTTTCAACCAAGAATGCCCGACGATCATCATTCTCGGCTTCTTCAACCAGTTTATTGTAATGCGCGCTGACCTGGCCGATCATCGAAACGGCCTGAATAAACGAGTCGATTTTCTCGTCGTCAATTGTGTCGTTGGAAAAACCCTCCGCCGGTACGACGTCGGACAGGGTCTGGCCATCGGCACTTTCTTCCTGAGAATCCTGACCCTGGACATTTTCGCCCTCCGGCGATGCAGTTGATGTCTCCTGGGCATTCGCAGGGGCGGTCGCGGCCAACAACAACGTCACGACGAAAGCGGATACAATTGGCTGTTTCATTTTTGCTCTCCTCAAAGGACAATGTCCTTGTCTCAGACATGGCGTGAGCTTTGCGGCGATGCAACTGTCTCGGCGGATTGGCGCTGGAAAAATGATCATTTTGGAGACATTTTATCGCCAATCAAGGTCTTTATGGAGGTTCAAAAGATGAGCACTGTCATCCGACCTATCGTGGAAGCGGACAAATCCGAATGGCGGCGTCTTTGGACAGCCTATCTGGAGTTCTACGAGTCGCGTGTCTCCGAAGAGGTCTATGATACGACTTTTTCGCGCCTGTTGTCAGATGATCACCCGGCGCAGCAAGGCTTTTTGGCGGTAACCGAAGGAAGGCCCGTTGGATTGGTTCACTACATCTTCCATCCCCACAACTGGCGCATAGAAAACGTGTGTTACCTGCAAGATCTTTACGCAGATCCCGAAGAACGCGGCAAGGGCATAGGCCGCAAGCTAATCGAAGCGGTGTATGAGGCCGCCGACACAAGCGGATGCCCCTCTGTCTATTGGCTAACGCAAGACTTCAACACCGAAGCGCGTAAACTTTATGATCGTATCGCGACGTTGACGCCTTTCATCAAATACAACCGGTGACCGACATCACTCTGCCTCGCGCCGGATCAGCTCTTGATACGTATAGGATCGCGCAATGTCGCCCTCGGCGCCTTTGGTGAATCCTGAATCTGTACCAAGGCAGCCATAGGAACATATCTGGAAGACGACCATGTCGGTTGTATCGACATACCAAAGTCGCCCGCCTGGAGTGGCGACATACCCATCAATTCCCTCATCTTCGTCTGCCTCGATGTCCATGACCGAGGGAACTTCGGACCACGTCTGTTCATCATAAGCCCCGTGCGTATGCCATGAGGCGATCACATCAAGATCTTCGGGCCATTCCGGTGTGCATTCGTCAAACTTACCTGGATATGCAGGCGTCGATGCCAGGCGACCATCCGCCGTATAGCCAAAGTAACCGCAATACTCTCTGTTCTCGGAGATTGAGCGCGCCTGCACCGTATCAAAAATCGACCTGACATAGTTCAATTCACGCTGATCCTGCGCGCCGGCAGCCGCCGCGAAACACATCAGCGCTGATCCAAACCCAAAACGTAACATGGGGCGTTTAATCATAGTTCCGCAGATCTTCGATCACCTTGCCATCATTGGGAAGGCTTCCACGCGCCACAACCTCGATACGTCCTTTAAGCTTCAGCGTATCAACAACCGAGGCCGCGAATTCATCCGGCGGCGCGCCGTCCGCCTCGATCCTGACCGTCATGACATCGGTCTCGCCCTCTCGGCTGGCAATCACTCGCGCCCGCGAAATCGCATCATGGCGTGAAACCAGAGCCGCCACCTGTTCGGGCCGGACGAACATGCCCTTGATCTTCGTCGTCTGATCAGCCCGGCCCATCCAGCCCTTGATCCGCAGGTTGGTCCGGCCACATGGGCTTTCGCCCACCATCACAGCGCTCAGATCTCCGGTGGCAAACCGGACAAGCGGATAGTCCGGGTTCAGGGTGGTCACCACTACCTCACCCACGTCACCGGGCGAAACCGGATCACCTGTCCCCGGTGTCACGATCTCGACGATCACCCCCTCATCGACGATCAGGCCCTCCTGCGCCGGACTCTCATAGGCGATGTTGCCCAGATCGGCCGTGGCATAGCACTGCAGACAGGCAATCCCGCGATCCGCATATTCCTGCCTGAGAGACGGAAACAGGGCACCGCCGCCAACCGCCGCCTTGGTGATCCCAAGGGTCAGCCCCATCTCATCCGCTTTATCAAGAATCACCTTGAGGTAATCGGGCGTCCCGGAATAGGCCGTCACACCCACATCATGCGCCGCCTGCGCCTGAAGTTCGGTTTGCCCTGTCCCGGCCGGAAGAACCGCCGCACCTACGGCGCGCGCGCCATTCTCAAAGATCATGCCGGCAGGTGTCAGGTGGTATCCAAAGCAGTTCTGCACGATATCGCCCCGCCCGATCCCGCAGGCGTGCAAAAACCGCCCCATGCGCCACCAGTCAAGGCTGGTCCCGCCCGGTTCATAAATCGGACCTGGACTTTGGAAGATATGCGCGAAGTCCGAAGGCGCATGTGCCGTCAAGCCACCGAAAGGTCGAAGCGCGGATTGCGCCTCCATCAGTTGAGACTTTCGCAGAACCGGAAGCTGCGCCAATGCGTCAACAGAGGTAATCGACGCAGCCTCAAACTCACCTAATGTCTCGCCATATCCGGCAAGCCCTTGTGCTCGTTGGATTTGCTCCGGCAATGCGCGGGCAATGGCCGATGCGCGCGCCTCGGGTTTACGGATTTCCAATTCGTCGAAATACTCAGACATATTCAAAACCTTTGCTCGCTGAACCCGCGACAGCTTGCCCGATTGATAATCTTCTCTGGCTCAGGCATTCACTGCATACATTTGTATACATTTGAGACTGACCAGACATTGCGAAAGCGAAAGACTCATGACGGACACTGATACGGCCACCCGCATTGACACCCAGGACATGAATCGCCGGATCCTCTTTCACGACGATATTCAGGTGATGGAAGCGGATTTCTCCAACTTTCATTTTGACAGCAGCGCGGTTGTGAACGCCTTCTACGACCGGCTTGAGACACGCATTGCCGATACCGGCGAAGAGCTGTGGTTCTTTATGGTGAACCTCAACAACACCCGTATCGACCCTGCCGCATGGACGGCCTATTCCCGTCGCGGTCGTGCGCTGAACTTCGCGCACTCCATGGGGTCGGTGCGTTTTGACGCCTCTGATGAGACGCGGCAACAGATCATTCGTGCCGCCAATACCGAAGCCTTTGATCCCAATCTTTTCAGCGACCGCGACGCGGCCCTTGCACGTCTCGCCGAACTGCTCAGCAAACGTCGCGAAAAAATCGTGCACGACCCGAACTACGTTCTGGCCGATTTTGTTCGCCGGATTTCCTTTGACGAAGAGGCCACGATCATGGACGTGGACTTTTCGCATTTCACGTTTCACCACAGCCGCGATGTGGATGACTTTTACGACTACATCGAAGAGCGCATCATAGAGAGCGACAAGCGGTGGTTTTTCCTTGTGAACCTCAACGGCTGCCAGATTCTGCCTGCCGCCTGGGTGCAATACGCGATGCGCGGCAAGCGATTGAACAAGGCCGGATCGCTTGGCTCGGTGCGTTACGCCGCGGGGTCGGAAACCGAAGAAGACATCCGGATGCGCGCGGAGACTGCGGGCTTTCGCCCCAACATCCGCAACACCCGCGAAGAGGCGCTGGAGCTCATCGAAGAGATGCGGGCGGAGTTGACAGGCGGCTGACATCACGCAACTTCACCCAAACGGATAAACTGCGGTACCTGGCCAGGTATGCGCTCAACTTCACCTCGCACTTCAAGTTCGAGCTTAACAGTGGTCACATGCCACCCAAGCGATCCAAGCCGCTTGAGATCGTCGTCGCTCATACGAGAGCCAACAGCTGTTTTTAGATCCTTGAAAGCAATGTTGCCGTCATGCAGCACTTCCAGAACGGCACTGCGTATTGCATCGAATTTCCACTCGGGAATGTTCGTCACCCCATCCCGTCCATCAGCTGGTGTTCTGCAGGCAACGCGCGCCTCTGACATCAGCTCAGCCACCTCTTACGCCGCCGATAGCTGCGCACATCGCGGAAGGATTTGCGCCCTTCATCCGACATGCCAAGGTAGAACTCCTTCACATCCGGGTTCTCCCGCAGTTCCTTGGCCGGACCATCCATCACCACGCGGCCACTCTCCAGAATGTAGCCATATTGCGCAAAGCGCAGCGCCACGTTGGTGTTCTGTTCGGCCAGAAGGAACGTCGCGCCCTCGTTCTCATTGAGCGAATTCACTATGTTGAAAATTTCTTCCACCAGCTGCGGGGCAAGCCCCATGCTGGGCTCATCCAATAGGATCGTCTCGGGCCGCGACATCAGGGCACGTCCAATCGCACACATCTGTTGCTCCCCGCCCGAGGTATAGCCCGCCTGGCTTTTGCGCCGCTCTTTCAGGCGCGGGAAATAGGAATAGACCTTCTCGAGATCAGCATCGATCTCACCCCGGCTCGACCCGCGTGTATAGGCCCCGGTCAGCAGATTTTCCTCGACCGTCAGGTGCTCAAAACAGTGGCGACCTTCCATTACCTGGATCACACCCATCTTCACCAGATCAGAGGGCAACAAATCCTGCACGCGTTGACCGCGATAATTGATCGTCCCTTTGGTCACCTCACCGCGTTCGGATTTCAGCAGGTTCGAGATTGCTTTGAGCGTTGTTGTCTTGCCTGCGCCATTGCCCCCAAGCAGGGCGGTGATCCCGCCCTTGGGCACATTCAGGCTGACGCCTTTCAACACAAGGATCACGTGGTTGTAGATCACCTCGATATTGTTGACTTCCAAAAGCGTCTCTTGCGTCTTGGCGGCGTCCAGCATGGTCTCAGGCTTTCACTGTTCCGAAAATACTCAAAACCCTCCGGCCGCCACGAACGCCGCGGCCGGAGAGAAAAGGCTTAGCAGCCCGCTTCGATGTTGTTCTCAGCCGCAAAGGCAGCTGAATCTTCTGCGATCAGCGGCTGAATCACATCCTGATCCGACTGGTAGTACTCGGTGATCAGTTTGAACTCGCCAGCCGCGGCATCCCATTGAGACACGGCACCATAGCCATTGCCGCCGTGGTTCTGACAGCTGACTTTGAACTCCGGTCCAAAGTTTGGCAGACCGATCGAGGCCATCTTCTCTTCGGTGATCTCCAGAGCTTCCATCCCATCACGCATTTGCTGGCTGGTGATGTCGCTCACACCGTGCATCTCCTGCGCGGTCTTGATCGCTTCCGCGGCCAGCATCCCGGCATAGAGACCCCGGTTATAGAGAACGGTCCCAAGCTGATCGCCCGCACCCGCAGCCTTGCCCGCATCGACGACATATTTCTGCAGATCGTCATAAAGCGGATAGTCGCTGCCCAGATTGTGCATCGCCAGCGCCTTGTAGCCATTGGCCTTCTCGCCCGCCGCTTTCACGTCGTTCTCAGAGCCGGACCACCAGATGCCGATGAAGTTTTCCATCGGAAAGCGAATGTTGACAGCTTCCTGCACGGCGACCTGGTTCATCACGCCCCAGCCCCACATAAGCACGTAGTCCGGACGCTGCTGGCGGATCTGAAGCCATTGCGCCTTTTGCTCCTGACCGGGGTGATCCACCGGCAACAGCATCAGCTCATAGCCGTGCTTCTCGCTAAGCTTTTCCAAGGTCCGGATCGGCTCCTTACCGTAGGCAGAGTTGTGGTAAACCAACGCCACCTTCTTGCCGTCCAGTGTTCCACCGTTTTGCTCGACAAGATGCGTAATCGCCAGAGACGCCCCGTCCCAGTAGTTGACGGGATAGTTGAAGACGTATTTGAACACTTCGCCATTCTTGGCTGATGTCCGGCCATACCCCATGGTGTGAAGCGGGATACCATCTGCTGTCGCTTTCGGGATCAGCTGATATGTGATCCCGGTCGAGAGCGGCTGATAAACCAGCGCGCCTTCGCCCTTCGTGGCCTCATAACATTCCACACCTTTTTCGGTGTTATAGCCTGTTTCGCATTCCACAACGCGCACCGGCTCACCGCCGATACCGCCATCGCGCTCATTGAGCAGCGTGAAGTAGTCTTCATACCCATCCGCAAAAGGAATGCCATTGGCCGCATAAGGGCCGGTCCGGTAGCTCGTGCTGACGATCACAAGATCAGCAAGCGCAGGGCCTGCCGCCATCATCGTCGCCGCCACCGCGGTCAGTAGTTTCATTTTCATCGGTTTATATCCTCCCTTGATTTTTTGTCCGATGTCTTTCGTCATGAACGCGTCTGCGCCCAACTCGTCGGGTGGGTGATCCCCACCATTGCCTCACCCTAATGCGGGAAAGGCCATAATCTCAGTTTCTCCTTCGCCACGCGCCACAACTGCGCAAGACCATGCGGTTCCAGGATCAGGAAGACGATGATCATCGCACCCACAATCATGAACTGCAGGTGCTCCACCAAATCCGTGGGCCAGCCCATGCCGCCCACCAAAACGTTCTTCAGGAAAACCGGCAAGAGCACGAGAAAAGCCGCGCCCGCGAAACTGCCAAAGATGGATCCCAAGCCGCCAATGATCACCATAAAGAGCACAAGGAAGGATTTGTTGATGCCAAACACCTCACCCACTTCCACAGCGCCCAGGTAAACGGCAAAGAACAAAGCGCCCGATAGCCCCACGAAAAAGCCCGAGACAGCAAAGGCGCTCAGCTTGGCCTTAAGCGGATTCACCCCGATGATCTCTGCCGCGATGTCCATGTCGCGAATGGCCATCCATTGCCTTCCCTGCATGCCACGCGTCATGTTCCGCGCTGCCAGTGCACAAACGACTGTAAAGACAAGGCAAAAGAGATAGGCCGCCCAGGGTGCGGTTTCGGCACCGGTCACCGGCACGCCAAAGACCAGGCGTTCTGGCGCATTGATCTGACCGGAGGCCGAGTAGTTGTAAAACCACCCAACCCTGTTGAAGAGCCAGACAAGGAAGAACTGTGCCGCAAGTGTCGCCACGGCAAGGTAGAACCCCTTGATCCGCAGGCTCGGCAGACCAAAGAGCACACAGACCGCCGCTGTGATTCCGCCTGAAATGATGATGTGAAAGAAAATATTGATGTCCGGGAATCCCGTCATCAGCTTGTAGCACGCATAGGCCCCCACGGCCATGAAGCCGCCTGTTCCAAGGCTCACCTGCCCGCAATAGCCCACCAGAATATTCAGCCCGATGGCAGCAATTGAATAGATCAGGAAAGGCAGGAAGACCGCATTGACCCAATAGTCATTAATGACGAAAGGCACGATGGCAAACGCGATGACCAGAACAACGTAGTACCGGTAGCGGTCAAACCGGATGGGAAAGGTCTGACTGTCTTGTTGATAGGTCGTCGAGAAATCACCTGACTCGCGATAGATCATGGGTTTCTCTCCTCAATCAGGTCTTGGTCCACACGCTTCAATGCCCGATTGGGCGCCTTGGCGTAACCTGTTGCCTCAGCATGTCTCACAAGCCAGAAATACGCCACGAGCCCCACGCCCCCGCCCAGCGCGGCAAGGATTTCCGCCGTCAGGATCTGGGCGCTCTGGTCTACCTCGGCGGTTAGGGCAAGGTATCCAAAAGCCCAGAATCCGGCCCAGGCGATCACATTCAGGGTGGCTATGAGTTTTTGCATCGTCACACCCTCTCGATGATTTTTTCGCCGAACAGGCCTTGCGGTCGGAACACAAGGAAGATGAGCGCCAATACGTAAGCAAACCAGTTCTGCGTCGCCCCGCCCAGAAACGGCTGACCAATGGCAAACTCGAAAAGCTGTTCTCCAACACCGATGATCAGCCCGCCGATGATGGCGCCGGGAATGGACGTGAACCCGCCCAGCATCAGAACCGGCAGCGCCTTCAGTGCGATAAGAGACAGCGAGAACTGCACGCCCGATTTGGTGCCCCACATGATACCCGCGACAAGCGCCACGAAACCCGCGAGCGACCACACCATCACCCAGATGAAATTCAGGCTGATGCCCACAGACAGCGCGGCCTGATGGTCGTCGGCCACGGCCCGCATCGCGCGGCCCTGCTTACTGTATTGCGCAAAGACAATAAGGGTGAACACAAGCGCCGCCGCCACGATGGTGGCCACGATATCGAGATTGTCGATAAAGAAGCCGTAATTGAAGATCTGGAACGTGGCCTCATCAATCGCGGCGTTGATGCCCTGTGGCAAACCCACATCAAGCGCCTTGATGTCCGAGAACCACATGATAAGCGCGAACCCATCCATGAAATACGCCAGACCAATGGTCGCCATGAAGAGGATGATTGGCTCTTGGTTCACCAGATGCTTGAAAATCACCACGTTCACGATCCAGGCAAACCCGATCATCATCAAAACAGTCAGGAGAATTGCCAAGAGCGCCGGGGCATGCCAGCCAAAGTGATGGATATTCGTGCCAAATATCGTGTTGATCAGGTGTGCAAAGGGCACGATGCCCTCCATAAGCCCCACCAAAGTCATCGCGGCAAAGAGCGCCATGATGCCTTGCGCGTAGTTGAAAATCCCCGACGCCTTGTAGATGAGCACGAACCCCAGAGCGACCAGCGCATAAAGCACCCCTGCCATCAGGCCGTTCAGGAACACCTCCATTCCAAAAACTAGTTGATCAGGCATGTCCTGCAGCCTCCGGGTTTGTTTTCATCTCAACTCTCAAGGTCGGTCTCCACAACGGCATAGTAGGTTCGGGCATTGCTCGTCTCGGCGCGCACCATCAGGCGTGGTTCGATCCAGTCCTGGCTGACCAGCCAACCGTTCTCGCCGGTCGCGTATCTTCCCGAAGCAAGTTGTTCGACCATCCATGCATGCGCAGCTTGCGAGTCTTCGGCTCCGGCAAACTCAACCGAGCATGCGCGCTCACCAAGCGACGGTGCCGCGTCGAGCACAAGAAGATACCCCTCATCGGTTGGCCCATAGACGCGGCGCGCATCGTGCATCTGATCAACCGGTTGCGGATCGAGACCCGAGACCACTTCGAAGCTCAGGTGCTCATACGGGTCGAGGCATCGCGCCACGAACTCGTCCCAGGCATCCGCTTGAGCCGCCAAAGGTGCGGCGCAAAGCACAGCGAAACCGCACCGACGCAATACCGACATAATACCGACGTGATACCGACGTGCCGATTCAGTCATGAGAGACCCCCAGATAGGCGTCGATCACTGCTTGGTTATTGCGCACCTCATCGGGCGTGCCGTCCCCAATCTTTTGACCGTAATCCATCACCACCACACGGTCAGACAGGTCCATCACAACGCCCATGTCATGCTCGATCAGGACGGTTGTCGTGCCGAACTCGTCGTTCACATCAAGCACGAAGCGGGACATGTCTTCCTTCTCTTCGACATTCATCCCCGCCATCGGTTCATCCAGTAGAAGAATGGATGGTTCAGCTGCCAACGCACGCGCCAGCTCCACCCGCTTCTTAAGACCGTATGGCAGACGGCCGACCGGTGTCTTGCGGATATGCTGAATCTCTAGAAAATCGATAATTTTCTCAACAAATTCGCGATTTTCGGTCTCTTCCTGTTCAGCCTTACCTTTCCAGATCGACTGCGCGAAGAGGCCCGCTTTCATCTGCCGAATGCGGCCTGTCATAACGTTGTCGAGTACGGTCATGCCCTCAAAAAGAGCGATGTTCTGAAAGGTGCGGGCGATGCCCTGACGCGCCACCTGATAAGGCTTCATCACCGGGCGCTTTTCGCCCTTGTACCAGACCTCGCCTTCCTGCGGATGATAGAAGCCGGAGATGACGTTCAGCATCGACGATTTCCCCGCGCCGTTGGGCCCGATGATCGCCCGGATCTCGCCCTCGCGGATGTCAAAAGAGATGTCCTTGATCGCCACCACCCCGCCAAAGCGCAGCGTGATGTTCTTCATCTCCATCACCACCCCACCGATCTTGCGGCCATCTTCCGTGGTGTAACCTTCGGTCGTGTCCAGCATGGTCAATCCATCCTATTCCGCAGCAACTTTCTCAGGCGCGCTGGTTTTCACAACCTGCGCTGGAACCACTTTCAACGTGGCACTGATAGAGCCTTTGCGGCCATCCTCGTAAGTCACTTCAGTTGTTGTAAAAATCTCCTCCGACCCGTCGTAAAGCGCACCCAGAAGATCCTCAAATTTCTCCGAAATCACACCACGGCGCACCTTGCGCGTGCGGGTCATTTCGCCATCGTCAGCGTCCAGCTCTTTGTGCAGCACGATGAACCTGTGCACCTGGCAATGTGCCAGCATGGGATCATCCGCGAGGGAGCGGTTGACCTCTTCAACATGCCCCTTGATCGTCTCAAGCACCCGGTCATGCCCGGCAAGCTCTTGGTAAGAGGCATACCCGATATTGTTCCGCTCCGCCCAGTTGCCGACAGCGTTGAGGTCGATGTTGATGAACGCCGCGCATTCATCGCGCTGGTTGCCGAAGACCACGGCTTCCAGAATGTTGGGATAAAACTTCAGCTTATTCTCAACATATTTGGGCGCAAACATCTGTCCGCCGGCCATCTGACCCACGTCTTTCGCACGGTCGATGATGCGCAGGTGGCCAGTGGCTTCGTCGATAAAGCCGGCGTCTCCTGTGGCAACCCAACCTTCGGGATCTTTTGTCGACGCGGTACTTTCGGGATTCTTGTAGTACTCCTCAAACACACCGGCGCTGCGATAAAAGACTTCGCCGTTTTCGGCGATGCGAAGCTCGACGCCTGGCGCATTGACACCCACGGTATCGTTATAAACCTCGCCGTCAGGCTGCAGTGTGATGAAAACACTGGCCTCAGTCTGACCGTAGAGCTGCTTCAGATTGATACCCAGCGCGCGGTAGAACTCAAAAATCTCCGGTCCAATCGCCTCACCGGCTGTGTATCCCACGCGCACACGGCCAAATCCGAGCGTGTCTTTAAGGGGTCCATAGATAAGCAGATCGCCCAGCTTGTATTTGAGCCTGTCCCACGCACCGACAGATTGGCCATCAAGGATCGCGGGGCCAACCTTGCGGGCATGTGCCATGAATTTCTCGAATAGCCACTGTTTGAAACGACTTGCATCTTCCATGCGGATCATCACGTTGGTCAGCTGCGTTTCAAACACCCGCGGAGGCGCAAAATAGTAAGTCGGCCCAATCTCACGCAAATTCATGTGCATGGTCTCGGCACCTTCGGGGCAGTTCACGCAGAACCCGCACCAGTAAGCCTGACCAATCGAAAAAATGAAATCGCCAACCCAGGCCATCGGAAGATACGCAAGCACCTCCTCATCGCCAGTCAGATTGTCAAACTCAGAAGAGGATTTTGACGCCTCGATAATGTTGCGATTGGACAGCACAACGCCCTTGGGCTTGCCGGTTGTGCCAGACGTGTAAAGCATGACGCAGGTGCTGTCATAGTCGAGTTTTTCCCTTCGGCTCGCGAGATCCTTTGAGAACTCATCGCGTGCCGCGCGGCCTTGATCCTGGACACGGCTGAATTCGTGAAGCTTGTGATGATCGTACTTCCGAAGCCCACGCGGATCGACATAGATCATCTGCTCAAATTGATTGAGACGTTCCTGGATCTCGATTATCTTGTCGACTTGCTCTTGGTCTTCGACAATTGCGAACCGCGCGCCACAATGATCAAGAACATACGCCATCTCTTCAGCAGCGGAATCCTGATAGACCGGCACAGGAACCGCTCCGACACATTGCGCCGCAACCATGGACCAGTAGAAATATGGTCTGTTGCGCCCGACGATTGCGATGAAATCGCCTTCGTTGACACCCAGATTGAGCAAGCCCAGCGCCAGTGCCTCAATCTCTTTCTCGGTGTCAGCCCATGTCCAAGTCTGCCAGATGCCGTACTCTTTTTCGCGATAAGCCGGCTTGTTCGCGAACTGCCTGCCATTTCGGTGAAGAAGCGCCGGAATGGACTGCAGCCCATCCGCCGCCTTGGACGACGTTGCCAATTCTTTTCCTCCCAATGCTCGCCAAGCGAACAGATCATCCTTGGTTGGACGATTCTCGTGACACCATAGAGTGCGCGGCAGACTGTCAACGTCAACTTTTTCGTGATGTTTTCGAGATTCCAACGAATTGTAACAAGCTCCAGTCGATGCTTGACATCTCTTCTGACGTTACGGGAACTGAAAGTGGAGGAGCACGCAGAATGGCCAAGCCTTGTCTGGATTTCTGGTTCGAATTTGCATCGACCTATTCCTACCTGAGCGTCATGCGCCTTCCGGCGCGCGCCTCTGCTATTGGCGTCGACGTCAAGTGGCGGCCGTTTCTTCTTGGTCCGATCTTCAAGGCGCAGGGTTGGGATACGTCGCCTTTTATCGTCTATCCGGCAAAAGGAAATTATATGCTGCGTGACATGGAACGTTTGGCCAAGGCGCAGGGGTTGCGCTTTCGCCATCCGGGTCCTTTTCCTCAGAACGGTCTGCTTGCCGCGCGTGTCGCGCAATTGGCTCTGGAGACACCACAAGGCATCTCTTTTTGTCAAAACGTCTACCTGATGCAGTTCGCGGAGGGGCAAGACATCTCGGAGCCTGACGTGATTTCCGCCAGCTTAACCGCCGCAGGTTTGCCATTGGATCTGATCGAAAAGGCGCAGAACCCGGAAAACAAACATCGCCTTCGCGAAACCACGGAAGCAGCAATACGAAAGGGCATTTTCGGAGCGCCCAGCTTCAGTATCGATAAGGAACTCTTCTGGGGCGATGACCGGCTGGAGGCGGCCCTGGCTTGGGCGGTTGAGGCAGCGCAATGACGCAGAACGAGACCAAGCAGATGACCATCGCTGGTCTGAACCTTATTCAGCAGGCTTTGACGATCTACGATCAGGACTTGGTTCTTGCAGTCTGTAATCGGCGTTTCCAGGAAATGTTCGACTTGCCCCAAGAGCTTGTGTCACCCGGTGCACGTTTTGCAGACACGATCCGGTTTCTGGCTGAACGCGGCGATTACGGCGATGTTGGTGAAATCGAGCAGTTTGTGGCCGACCGCGTTGAGATCGCCAGCGCTTTCGAGCCACATTACATGGAGCGTACGCGGGCCAATGGTCGGGTTATTTCTGTGGAAGGGTCACCTCTTCCGCAGGGTGGATGGGTGACTGTCTATACCGACATCACAAAAACGCGGCGGCAGGAGACCCTGCTCAGTGCCCGCTCTGAAGAGCTGTCTGATCAGATTGCCGCCTATTCCGAAGATCTTGCCGCTGCGAACCGCAAGCTGGAGGCGACAATCACTGCGCTTGAAGAAGCCAAACACCAAATCACAGAAGCCGAAGCGCGCATGCGTCTGACCACCGAAATGGTGCCTGCCCATATCGCTCATATCGGCCCCGACCTGCGTTACACCTATTCCAACCGGCGGCTCAGCACGATTATGCCCGGCACAGAGGCAAACCCGATCGGCCTTACGCCGGAGGCAGCCCTGGGACCGCAGGCTTTTGCGGTTTTGGAACCCCATCTGACGCGGGCGTTCGGAGGTGAGCCAGGCGTATTCGAATTTACCCATGACGAAAGCTCACGACGAATACGCGTGGCATTGACACCAGATCCATCAACCGGAGGCGTCTACATTCTGTCCATGGATGTCACCGAAGAAGCGCAGACACGCGCCGCGCTTCAACAAACGAGGCGGCGTGAAATGGCCGCGCAACTTACCTCGGGGCTGGCGCATGACTTCTCTAACCTCCTGACGATCATCCTTGGCATGCAATCACAACTTCAGGGTATGCGCCTGCCGGATAACGCAGTTGAGCTAATCCGGGCCACGATTGGCGCGGCGCGTCGCGGGGGTGGTCTGCTTGACCGGATTTCTGACATGACCGGCCCACGAGAGCATGCGCCGGTTCCAACAGATCTGGCCGGTTTTCTGAAGGATCTGGAAACCCTCGTCTCATCTACCCTGCCCGACGGCGTAGAATTTGAAATTATGAACTCCTCTGGCGTCGAAACCTGCCTGATTGATCCCGGAATGCTTCAGGATTCTCTGCTTAATCTCGCAATTAACGCACGTGACGCTTGCGGAAACGACGGCAAGATCACGCTTCGGGTCGACGCGGTACAGAACATTTGGCTCGACTTTGCCGTGGACGACACAGGCCCTGGTTTCTCAGACAATGCCTTACAACACGGCTTTGATCCTTTCTTCACGACAAAAGGCGGTGAAGGTTCAGGCCTTGGACTTACGATGGTCTATGACATGACAAAGCTGGCCGGTGGCAAGGTTATCCTGGCGAATGGGTCCGCTGGTGGGCGTGCCACTTTGCGTCTCCCACTAAAGAAGGCCGCGGCATTGAACGCGCCGGGACTTGTGCTTCTGGTCGAGGACAGTTCTGATCTCCGAGACACAATCCGTGCGATGCTTCGCAGTGCGGGACATACGGTTATCGAGGCGACGAGCGTCGGCGAGGCTTTGGCGCTCGCACAAGAAATGCCGGAGATATCCGCGATACTCTCAGACATTTCTCTTGAAGGTGAGAAAACAGGGCTCGACCTGGCAGTCGCGCTTGGCGATGATCCCCGACCTGTCTTTCTCATCACGTCGCTGCCTCCGGAAGATCCCTTGTTTCGTGCCGCCAGCCAGAAAGCTCCAGTCTTGCGCAAGCCGTTTCAGGCAAAGGAACTGGAAAAATTCCTTCAGATCGGGATGCCCGCATGACCCATTCTGCAGATGCCCCACTAGTGACAATCCTTGATGACGAGCCGGCCATCCGGACGATGCTTGCAAATGCTCTGGAAGAAGCCGGATACCGGACAATGACCTTCGGTCGTGCGGTTGAGTTCGAGGCGGCGCTCTCGGTGGCGTCTCCTGACATCTGTCTTGTTGATCTGTCGCTTCCGGACAAAGACGGGCTCACAGTCGTGCACCAACTGGCCCTCGAACGTGGCGCGCGCGTGATTATTATCTCAGGCCGTGCTGAGGTCCGGGATCGGGTGACGGGATTAGAGCTTGGGGCCGATGATTATATCATCAAACCCTTTGACCCGTCAGAAGTTGTCGCGCGTGTCCGCGCGCATCTAAGACGCAATGCGCCAGTGGAAACGAAAGGCAATCGAGCATCCTTTGACGGTTGGGTTGCTGATTTTGATCGATACATGCTTTGCGACAACGCCGGTGAGGAAATCCCATTCTCTCATGCCGAGGGAGAGGTGTTGCGTCTCTTTCTGGAGCGGCCCAAGAGGCTCATCTCAAGACACGCCATGCAAGAAACGCTTGGAGGAGCGGCAGGTGAAAGTTTTGATCGCGCCATGGACGTTCGCATTTCACGACTGCGCACCAAGTTTCGGGAAGACCCGAAAAATCCGAAACTTATCAAAACGATCTACGGTGCTGGATATATTTTCCTCGGAGATGTGAGCTGGAACTAGGTCGCGAAAGAGTTGCTCGGCAGAAACACATGAAAAGTCGTGGCGACGCGAGTGTGGTCGTATCAGGCGCGTACTGTCAGACGATCCATGATTTTGACCAGCTCTGCACTGATACCTGGTTCCGAAAGCGCATGACCGGCAACAGGAATAATCTTGAGGTCTGCTGCGGGCCAAAGCTTTGACAGCCGGTAGGCGGCATCAGGCGGGCAAATCATGTCGTACCGCCCCTGCACGATCACGCCTGGAACATGCGAGATTTTATCCATGTTCTCGTAGATGTATCCGTCTTGTCCCAGAAAACCGCCTTTCATGAAGTAGTGGTTTTCCAGTCGCGCAAAAGCGCGCGCATAGTCCGCCGGACTGTCGCCGCCTTGCCCGGTCGACTGAATCGTTGCAAGTGCGTTTTCCCACGCGCTCCAGGCCTTGGCATATCGGATTTCTTCCGCCCGTTCCCCGGAAAATAGACGGCGATTATACGCCGCGATCATATCTGCACGTTCGCATTCGGGAATAAGGTCCTGAAAGCGGGCCCAGGTCTCTGGCCAGAACCGCCCCGCGCCACCACCATAGAACCATGTCAGTTCCGCTTTGGTCATCGTGAAGACACCACGCAAGACCAGATGACGCACGTGCTGAGCGTGGTTTTGGGCGTAGACGAGTGCCAGGGTCGCACCCCAGCTTCCGCCGAATACAATCCAGTCACTGATCCCGAGGGCGTCGCGGATTCGTTCTATATCGGCGACGAGGTGCCAGGTCGTGTTGTTCTCGACGCTGGCATGAGGTTTTGAACGCCCGCAGCCCCTTTGATCAAAGAGGATGATCCGGTACTTACGCGGGTCAAAATACCGCCGCATGGCCGGGCTGCATCCGCCACCGGGCCCACCGTGCAGCACAATAACCGGCTGCCCTTTCTCATTTCCGGATTGCTCAACATAAACCGTATGGCCGTCACCCACGTCCAGCATACGTCGATCAAACGGTTCGATCGCCGGATATAGAAATTTTACTGCGCTCATTTGGCCAGAGAATTTGTCCATGACCATCCTATATAGAGTAATTGACCCAAATGAGCATATGGAGAGCAGAATGCAAGCCGCTCAGACAACGATTGACGACGCCGAGATCGCAAAATTTGAAGCAATGGCTGCAGAATGGTGGGATCCAAACGGTAAGTTCAAACCTTTGCATATGCTCAATCCATGCCGACTTGACTATATCACTGGCCAAATCGCGGCAGAGTTTGAACGTGATCTCACAGCCAAGTCGCCATTTTCGGGACTTCGAATTCTGGATATTGGCTGCGGCGGCGGGTTGCTGTCTGAGCCGATGGCACGCTTAGGTGCGGATGTCGTCGGAGCGGACGCCGCGCCTCGCAACATCCCCGTTGCGCAAATTCACGCAGAGCAATCCGGGCTGAGTATTGATTATCGTCACACCACAGCAGAAGCGATGGCGGCGGATGGTGAGCAGTTTGATGTCGTCCTGAACATGGAAGTGGTTGAGCATGTTGCCGACCCGCTTGCTTATCTGACCGCCTGTCAACAACTCCTGAAACCGGGCGGGCTTCATATTTGCTCGACAATCAACCGCAATCCAAAGAGCTATGTCATGGCAATCGTTGGCGCAGAGTATGTGATGCGATGGCTGCCGAAGGGAACGCACGAATGGAACAAGTTTATTACTCCGGATGAACTCTACGATCTTATGTCAAAGGCCGGGTTGGATCCTGTCGACAAGAAAGGCTTTGTCTTTAATCCGATCAGTTGGTCATGGTCCTTGTCGGATCGCGATCTGAGTGTGAATTATGTGACGGCGAGTTTGAAGCCAGAATAGACTCTATGTCTGCGCCTCAAGCTTCAGGCGCAAGTCTCTCAGAACCGGCAATGTTGCTCGGAACTTTTCTTCGCCAAGGTCACGCAAGACCTGCGTAATAATCGGCATGATCGCCGATATGGCTGCCTCGCAAGCCCGCTGCCCAGCCGGGCTTATTGCAACTTGCTTGCGCCGCGCGTCGTCCCAATCCGGGCGGACATGGATATATCCGGCCCATTCAAGTTTGTTTAGCGTATTGGTCATAGCGCCCCGCGTAACATGAAAGCTTTTTGCAAGCTGCGCCGGCGTACGTTCCTCACCTGACCGGGCGAGGTGGTTCAAAACAGAGAAGTGCGAAATCTCCATACCTTTTGGCAAGACCCGGCTCAGGCGGCTCCGGATAAGCTGCTCCGCCGTCAGGATTTCGCTAAAGAAAGTCACAGCCAGAGACTGTGTCGGATCGTCGTTCATTTGGGCCCTGTGAATCGGGATGCGCATCCCAGAGATGGAATGCGGCTACGGGCTTTAGACACCGCTGCCTGGTCTATTTCAACCAGTACCATACCTACGTCGGTCCCGGCATCTGCCAATACGTCGCCCCACGGGCCTATTGCCATTGTATGCCCAAAAGTTTGGCGGGGGTGCCCTGTTGTGGACGCGTGATGGCCTGTTTGCGCAGGCGCAAGCACGTAACACCCTGTCTCAATCGCCCTTGCACGCAGCAGCGTCTCCCAATGGGCATAACCTGTAACCGGTGAAAACGCCGAAGGAATAGTGAGGAAATCCGCTCCGGCCTGCGCCAGTTTTCTGTAGAGGTCGGGAAATCGCAGATCGTAGCAAATTGTCATCCCGAAGGTTCCAAAGGGCGTGGAACAAACCGCCCCTTCTTTTCCGGGTCGATACCCTTTTGATTCCTGATACGATTCCTCTTTCGAAACCTGAACGTCGAACATGTGAATCTTGTCATATCGGCAAGCAATCTCGCCGCTTGGTGTGACCAGAAAGGACCGATTTGCAAATCGGCCATCTGCGTCATCGGTCTTGAGCGCCAAGGATCCGATCAACAACCAGATTCCCAATTCTTCGGCTTGCATACGCAGGCTCTTGAGTGTCAGGTCTTCACCTTCAAGCTCAAGAACCTCTGCCTGGTGCTTTCGGCTTGTGGAAACGCAGTTCGTGACCTCTGGCGTCAAGACAACCTGTGCCCCGTCTGAGGCCGCTTTTGCGACGAGTTCTTTGGTCAGAACGAGATTTTCTTTCGGATCTTCACCAGAGCAAAGCTGCAAAAGCGCAGCCTTCATGCGGAGAGCAGCGCGTCTAGCTTGCCGGCGCGCTCGAGCGCATAAAGATCATCGCAACCGCCAACATGCTGACCACCAATGAAAATCTGCGGCACGGTCCGTCCGCCATTGGCGCGTTTGATCATCTCCGCCTTTCTGGCCGGGTGTGTCAGTACATTGACCTCGGAAAAGCTCACGTTCTTGTCGTTGAGCAGCCGTTTTGCCGCGTGGCAGAACCCGCAAAGTGGCGAAGTGTAGATTTCCACGTTTTTCATGTCGCGTGCCCGTTGATTCAAACAACGCACATTTAGGGCTCTAAAGCCACGCGCGCCAGTACCAACACGAAAATTTCATTTGCACCCGCGGCAAGGCAGGCCTGCGCACAAACCGAAAGGGTCGCGCCGGAAGTCATCACGTCATCAACCAACAAGACATTGCGCTCGATGGCCTTTGACGCGTGTGTCGGATGCAAAGTGATCGCGCCATCCACAGCCTGGAACCTTGCATTGTGGTCAAGGCCATCTAGGACTTTCGTTCTCTTGGAACGCATCAGTAGATCAGGGCAATACTTGGTCCCAAAATGACGCGCCACGTCTTCAGCAAGCAAGGCGGACTGATTGTATCGTCGCTTCATCAGCCGGGTCCAATGCAGTGGCACCGGAGCGATCAATGTCTTTTCATCAATCAAAGGAGATGCGGCGCGGATCATCCAGTTTTTGACAAGTCGGACGACATCGTGCCTGTCCCCATGTTTCAATGCCAGAACAAGCCTGCGTCCGTTCTCTTTGTATAGAAGCGCCGACCGCCCCCTCGCCCAAGGGCGCGCAATCTTGAGGCATTGGTCGCAATGAACACCGCTTTCCTGTTCCTGACCTGGAAGCTGCGTCCCGCACAGATCGCATACCAGGCCGGAGACGATCGGCGTGTCCCGCCAGCATTCGCCACAAAGCCCGAAATCCTGCGCGACAAGGTCCCCGCACAACAAGCATCGGGGCGGATAGACAGATCGTAACGCTGTTTGTACTGCTGTGCGGATCACCCTATTCTCTCCGAGATGACACGAAAACTGACCGATAATGCTGCACTGGAAAGAAACCGAGCGAGGGCTTTGAGGAATCCGGCCTTCTTTCTTCACGAGGTTGCAGCAGCTGAGCTCAAAGATCGGCTCAATATTGTAAATAAATGCTTTACAAAAACTCTGGTCGTTAGCCGATTTCCGGAATTCTGGCACAGTTTCCGAGAAGATGCGCAGGTTATCCCGCCGACTCAGACGCTGCCGCTTGAAGAGGCGCAGTTAGACTTGGCGATTCACGCGATGTCTTTGCATTGGGCTGATGACCCGGTCGGGCAACTTATTCAGATCCGGCGCGCCTTGCGACCCGATGGGCTTTTTCTTGGTATCTTCTTCGGCGGGCGTACGTTGCATGAGCTGCGGAGCGCGTTTGCGCAGGCGGAATCAGATTTGACAGGCGGGCTGGCGCCTCGCGTTGTTCCTATGGGAGATATCCGCGATCTTGGGGCGCTCCTGCAGCGAGCCGGGTTTGCCCTACCAGTGGCCGATATCGTCCCTTTGACAGTGACTTATGCTGATCTTTTGCTGCTGATGCGCGATCTTCGCGCGATGGGCGAAACAAACGCCATGGAAGCACGATTGCGGCGCTTCAGTCGTCGAGATGTATTTCTAAAGGCGGCCGAGATCTACTCAGAGGCAAATCCCAGCGATGACAAAAGAATTTCTGCAACATTCGAACTTGCGGTGCTAACGGGCTGGTCTCCGGGGCCCGATCAGCCCCAACCCCTCCGCCCTGGCTCTGCGACATCATCCTTGGCAGAAGCGCTCGGCACAGATGAATTTCCGCTTAAAGATTGACCCAAAGGCAGAAGCATTTATGTGCAAGCTGATCTGAAGATGACAAAAGACGGATCCGAGATGTTCGATTCGACCGCCAGAGAGGCCATTTGCCCTGTGCATGCACCAAGTGATCACCCGGCCGTACCAAAGGCCAAGACAGGGATCCTGTTGGCAAATCTGGGCACGCCAGATCACTACAGCTATTGGCCAATGCGCCGGTATCTGAACGAATTCCTGTCAGATCGCCGCGTCATCGATTATTCACCCTGGCTTTGGCAACCGCTTTTGCAACTGATCATCCTGAGCAAAAGACCTTTTACTAGCGGCGAGGCATACAAATCGATCTGGAACGAGGAGCGGGACGAGAGCCCGCTGATGACCATCACGCGTCATCAGACAGAAAAACTGTCCGGCATTTTCCAGGAGAAGTATGGCGACGACGTGATGGTCGATTTTTGCATGCGATACGGCAATCCTTCGACAAAATCCAAGGTACGCAATCTGGTCGAAGCCGGCTGCACACGGCTGGTATTCTTTCCGCTCTATCCGCACTATGCCGGTGCGACCTCCGCGACAGCGAATGATCAATTTTTTCGCGCACTCATGGAAGAGACCTGGCAACCGGCAGCCCGAGTGGTCGAGCCGTATTTCGAGAACCCGCGCTACATCGATGCTTTGGCAAAATCCGTCGAAAACGCCTACGCAAAAATCGAGACTCGACCGGATATTCTTGTGGTTTCATATCACGGAATGCCGCAACGCTATCTCAAGCAGGGCGATCCGTATCATTGCCAATGCCAAAAGACGACGCGCCTTTTGCGTGAACGCTTGGGGTGGGATGAAACAGAAATCACGACAACTTTTCAGTCCGTCTTTGGCCCCGAAGAATGGTTGCGCCCCTACACGGTTGAGCATGTCGCCGATCTGGCGAAAGAAGGTAAGAAAAACATTGCGGTCATCGCGCCGGCGTTTTCATCGGACTGCATTGAGACGCTTGAAGAGATCAACGAAGAGATTCGTGAAAGCTTCGAGGAGGCGGGAGGCGAGTCGTTCACCTATATCCCCTGCCTGAACGATGACGATGCCCATATTGCGGCACTTGCGGAGATCATCGACCAGAACTTGGGAGGCTGGAAATAGAGATCTTGCCAAACAAAAAGGCAGCGGTTGCCGCTGCCTTTCCTGATTTTTGGTCGGATCGATCAGTCAGACGCGACCACGGCAGCCACGATTGCCAAAAGAACAAGGGGCACCCAGACGCCCGCTGCTGAGGAGCTCGCGGCAGTCTCTTCGACGATTACCGGCGCTTCGATGACAGGCTCGTCAATATTGCCCGCAAACCCAGCTGTAGCAGCAGCGGTAAATGCCGCCACAAGCAGAAATTTCTTCATTTCGTCCTCCAGATTTTCGCGCTTCTATTCCTGTCCGGTCGAGCGCTGAAAACGTACCTCGCTCTACTGTCTAGACCGTAAGGTTGAAAAATAGCAAAGAAGTCATGGCAGAAATCGCCGAAAAGCCTCTGCAGGCGGTTAAATTAGCAACACCTGTGTTCCGACATTCGTGAGCCCGAACAGCTCGGCAATGTGTTCGTTGTAAAGGCCGATACAGCCATTTGAGGATTTTCGACCGATCTTCCGCGTGTCATGAGTTCCGTGGATGCGATAGTAGGTCCAACTCAGGTAAAGCGCATGTGTCCCCAAAGGATTGTCCGGACCTGGAGGAATGTAAGACGGCCATTCAGGATTGCGCTTCAGCATCGAAGGCGTCGGGCGCCAATCAGGACCGACAATCTTTCGAACCACTTTCGTTCGGCCGCGACGCGTCAGTTCTTCACTCAGGGGAACGCTTGAGGGGTAAAGCTTGTATGTCTGACCATCTGAACTCCAGAAATGCAGCGCACGAGAGGAGATATCGACAAGCACCGCGCCATTGTTCAGATTTGAAAAATATGGTCGCCAATCAAGTGATCTGAAACTGGAAATGTTACGGCGAACAGAAGTTGTAACGTCTTTTTCAAGCTGAACGCTGCCGGCGCCATCGACGTTCTGCGCAAGCGCGGGTGCCGCGAATGAAATTGCCGTACCGGCAAGAAATCCACGACGACTCAGGGTCTTCTTGGTTTCAAACTTCATCTTTTTCGTCTCTCAAAATGGCCCGTTTTGATCAAATCATATGGCCCTTATGCCGCAATCGCAAATCAAACAGGCAACATTTGTCACTTGTGATGAGTTGTGGGTTTGAAAGACCACCCAAGGCAGGCTAGAGGAAAGAAAATGACGAAAACGGGTGACATCACATGATGCGCATAGCCAGTTTGTTTCTTTCAGCGCTCTTGATTTTGGCCGGCTGTGCCGAACCTCCTCCGCAATCCGGAGTTGGCGCAGATGGCAAACCGCTTCCAAAAATCTATCGAATTCGCTCAGGCGAAACGTCACAGATTCAGTTTCGCATGCTCGATTCTGTCAATAGCCTCCGCCGAGCGGCAGGTCAGCCAAGCGTGGAACTGGACTCGAAGCTGAATGCTGCGGCGGCCACGCATTCCCGCGATATGTCTGTGCAGAATCGACCCTGGCATTTCGGATCTGATGGATCATCACCTATCGACCGGGTGAAACGCGTTGGGTATCAGGGAAATCTTGTGGGAGAGACCATCTCTGAAACTTACGAGACGGAGTTGGAAACACTCGCCGCCTGGATGGAGGACCCCTCCACCCGGCAAGTCATCCTTGCCCCGGATGCGCGTAACATGGGCTTTTCCTGGCTTCAGGAAAACAACGGCAAGATTTGGTGGACGCTTGTGATGGGCAACTAAGCCCTTAGGGGGTTATGCGGATCGGCGTCCCATCATTGACCATCGCGTAGATCTTGCGCATCTGCCTGTTTGAAACGGAGATGCATCCTGCGGTCCAATCTGGGCCCAGACCCCTTCTTTTTCCGTTTGGACGGCCATGAATGAAGATATCGCCACCCGGGCTCTTGCCGGCGGCTTTCGCAAAGGCAATGTCGTTTTCATTTGGGTAAGAAATACCCAAAGACAAATGGAATGAGCTATTGGGATTGCGCCGATCGATCTTATAATCGCCTTCGGGTGTCTTACCGTCCCCTTCAAACTGCTTATGGCCTTCGGCAGTAAAGCCCAATTCGACGTCATAGACTTTTAGGACGTCGGTGCCGTGCATCAAAAACATACGACGGTCGCCTTTATTGACGATGATCTGTGTCACTTCAGGGCCGTCATATCTTTGGAATTTAGAGCACCCCGCCGCAGTGACGAGGAGCAACAAAACCACCAGACTCTTTGCAAGTCGCATACTTCGTTCCGCCTGTAATTTTTACCTTTTTTGGCTTTTCTAATCTGCTTATCGCGCTGGGTCACTCAATTTTTGCGCGAGACCACATCACTTTTTGAAAGACGCCACGAGCTCGACATGCGCGGACCATCGAAATTGATCGACAGGGAGCACACTCTCCAACTCATAGCCTGCATCGACCAATGTCCTGGCATCTCGTGCAAAGCTTGCCGGATTGCAGGAAACATAGGCGATGCAAGAGAGGCCAGACTTTGCGAATTCGGCAACCTGCGCGGCCGCTCCGGCACGTGGAGGGTCGACAACAGCCGCATCAAATTGTTGAAGCTCGCTCGCGCTGACCGGGTTGCGAAAGAGATCGCGCGCCTCGCTCGTTAATGATTTCAACCCGCTCGTCATGCGCCAAGCGGCTCGCATTGCGTCCACCATGCTTTCATCACCTTCAAAGGCCTGGACTTTGTGTGACTTTGAGAGCGGGAAGGCAAAGGTGCCACAGCCGGCAAAGAGATCAACAATATGGGTCCTGTCCGCCAGAAGGTCACAGACCGCATTCTGCAGTGTCGTTTCGGCATGTCTTGTCGCCTGCAGGAAAGATCCAGGCGGCGGACATACCGAAATACCATCGAAACTCTGAACCGGTTTGCGGCGCGTCACGATTGTCTCTTCATCGTAACTCAGGCGGGCCAGGTCATATCGGGCAGCAAGCTCTGAAAGAACAATTCTAAGGGGTCCGTGAAGCGGCTTCCCACCACTTATCGTAACATCCAGACCATTCTCCGACTCTGTCACGGCAACAGATAACGTGCCCTTTCTGCTTGCCGCCTCAGGTGCGAGAGCTTCTGCAAATGGCAAGGCGCGCAACATTCCATCCGTCAAAACCGGACAGTCCGGCACTGCGACAATTGTCTCCGATGCTTGCGCGTGGAACCCCGCCAAAACACCTTTCTTTGTACGCCGGACGGCAAACGTTGCTCTGCGCCTGGAGCGTATGGGTGAAGTCGCTATCGGCAAAATCTCTGCCCTTAGCCCTCTCGCCGCAAGCGCGTCTTCAATCAGCTTTGTTTTCCAGCTGGCGACAAATTCGTCGGACCCGTGTTGAAGTTGGCAACCACCACAGACACCAAAATGGCTGCAAATCGGCGTTACTCTTTCCGTTGACGGCTCAAGAACCTTCGACTTTGTCAGCCTGTTTTCATTCAGCTCACCGCGAACGATCTCTCCGGGTAATGTATGTGCGGCAAAAATAGAGGGTTCTGCCACGCCATCGCCGCGATGACCTAATCTAACGATCTCGACTTCGACGACTTCAGGCATTCATTGCACCAAGATTGGACCCAAAAACCGGCTGCTACTCTGCCGCTTCATCAGCATTGATAAAGCCGCCAGACTGACGCTCCCAAAACCGTGCATAAAGACCGCCCTGCGCAAGAAGCTGTCCATGTGTGCCCTCTTCGACGATCCGACCATAGTCAAGAACAATGATCCGATCCATCTGAGCAATTGTCGACAGGCGATGTGCGATTGCAATCACGGTCTTGCCTTCCATCATACCGTAAAGCGTTTCCTGAATTGCCGCCTCGACCTCGCTATCAAGCGCGCTTGTCGCCTCATCCAAAAGCAGGATAGGGGCATCCTTAAGGATCACGCGGGCAAGCGTAATCCTCTGCCGCTGGCCTCCGGAAAGTTTCACGCCACGTTCGCCCACATGCGCATCATATCCGCGGCGCCCATTGGGATCCTGCAGGTCCATTATGAAATCATGCGCCTCAGCTTTTCTTGCCGCTTCCACGACCTCTTCCTCTGACGCATCCGGGCGACCATAAAGAATGTTATCACGGACAGATCTGTGCAACAGCGAACTGTCCTGCTGAACCATTCCGATTTGATTGCGAAGGCTGTCCTGTGTGACCTGCGAGATGTCCTGACCATCTAGAAAAATGCAGCCTGATTCTGCATCGTAAAACCGCAAGAGAAGCTTGATCAGAGTCGATTTTCCGGCACCCGATCTGCCAACAAGGCCAATTTTCTCTCCTGGCTCGATGGAAAGTGAGATCTGATCGAGACCACCGGTTTTCCGGCCAAAATGATGAGAGAGCCCATTTATCGTTATGCGCCCCTCCGACATTTCCAAGGGTTTCGCTGCGGGCGTGTCCACCAAATCGATGGGCTGGGCAATCGTCTCCATGCCTTCCGCGACGACCCCAAGCTGTCGAAAGAACGATGTAAGCGCCCACATGATCCAGCCGGTCATCGCATTGAGCCGGAGGGTGAGGGCCGTCGCGGCGACCACGGCTCCGACGCTAGCCTGTCCTTGCATCCAAAGCCAAAGCGCCCAACCGACAACCCCGACGATCAGCAAGCCGTTCAGAAAAACCAATACGACATCCATGACCGTGTAGATTCTCATCTCGGTCTGAAATGTATTCCGCGTGTGCTCGATCGCCTCTCGCGCATAGTTCAGTTCACGGTCGTCATGCGCAAATAACTTCACGGAATGGATATTTGTGTAGGCGTCAACAACACGGCCCGTCACCTGGCTGCGCGCATCAGAGGCCGCCTTGGAGGCCGGGCCCACACGGCGCATCGTCCATCTGACCAGCAGCATATAGAGGCCAAACCAGATAACCAGCGGCAGCATCAAACGGGGGTCTGCATCTGACAGAAGAAACGCCGCACCAATAATGTAGGCAAGCGAAAACGCAATCGCGTCAAACACCTGAAATACAGCCTCTCCAGCAGCGGGCGGGGTCTGCATGATCCGGTTCGCGATCCGTCCGGCAAAGTCGTTTTCGAACCACCCAACTGATTGACGCAAGACATGCTTATGCGCCCGCCAACGGATCAGCGTCCCGAAATTGGGCAGAATCGCATTGTTGAGAAGCAGAACATCTATCGCCTGTAGAAAGGGCCGCAGCAGGAGAATGAAAATCGCGACAAGAATAACTTCCAATCCGTGATCTGCCCACATCGTCGCAGGATCTTTTGCCAATAGATCAACAAGTCGGCCCATGTAGTAGATCAGCCAGATCTCAACGGCCGCCACCACAACTGACATAATCCCGGCCATCCAGAACACTTTGTGGAAAGGCCGCATATAGCCTTTCATGAATGGCCAAAGGCGTTGGGGTGGGCGGTTCGTTTCCTCGTATTGGCAATACGGGTCGACCAAATTCTCAAAATACTTAAACATTGGATTTCCTAGCAAAGCGCATGCAATTAGGGTGGGTATCTATGCCACCACCCTTGGGTTCGAACCTAGGTTCGGGTGATGATCAGCAAGGCCAATCGTCGAATTGCATTTGCATAACTCCTGCTAAGGATGACCATAAAAGAAGGCAGGAACGCATAAGAGTCAATCGCGGAGTTCAGGCCAAGCAGCGCAATAGCTGTTCCTTGCTAAGCTGGAACTCGGACTCTATCCAGAGAGCCTCAAGCTTGCGCAGCTGGTCTCCAAGGTCTTTTCCTTGGTAAAATGCCTTGAGATCGGACGCTTTCACCGGAAATTCGACCGCCGATCCGATGCGAGCTGCAACAACGTCTTTGTCCTGAACGAAACCGCCCTGGCGCGCCGCCGAAAGCATGAGTACGTCAACCGCCAGGTCTTCGCCCAGCCGATATCCAAGCTCTGCCGCCGGGCGGATCGCGCCAGCCTCACGGGCTAGTATTTCCAGCGATCTGGCATCCTTGCGGCTCAACCGAAGACGCTCGGCAACATCTTCGCCACCCAGCGCAGCAAGACGTCTCATGGCATTCGGAGCGGCTTCGATTTGCCTTTCCACATCCAGCAATCGCGCAAGTGCTGCATCATTCGCATCAAAAATGACTGCATCCAAGACACCGGCATGCGCCATGGCCTCGATGCTCTGCGCCGGATCGGGTGCGGCAAGAAGTTTGCGCATCTCCGAGCCAATTCTCTCGCGAGAGAGCATGCCAATGCCGTCATGCAAACGAGCACAAGCCGCAACACTTTCGGGATCCAACCCTCTGGTCTTGTCTCCATAAGTCGCGTGAAATCGAAAGAACCGCAGAATGCGAAGGTAATCCTCGCGAATGCGCGTCTCGGGATCTTCGATGAACCGGATAAGACGGTTTTCGATGTCGGGCAAACCACCTAATGGATCCAAGACCTCGCCATTTGGCAACGCATAAATCGCATTCACCGTAAAATCACGTCGTCGCGCATCCGCCGAAACATCGTCAGAAAATTTCACAACGGCCCTGCGTCCGTCCGTCTCAACATCTTGACGGAATGTCGTCACTTCGAAAGGCGTCTTTTCAACAAGAACCGTCACGGTGCCATGTTCCACGCCCGTTGGTACAGTTTTGAAATCCTGCGCCTCGAACAAATCCATCACCTGCGTCGGTGTCGCATCCGTCGCGATATCGATGTCTTCGATTTTGGAACCAAGCAGTGCATTACGCACGCACCCGCCGACAAAGAGCGCCTGAAAGCCTCCAGCTGTTAACACACCACAAACGGATTGTGTCGACTTCGACCCAATCCAATCACCTGTAATCTTCATTTTTCCGTCGCCGCGTCCGAAATGGCACGCAGAATACGCGCCGTCGCACCCCAAACATAATAAGGACCGTAGGCAGCGCAATAATAATAGCGCCGCCGGCCGCGCCAACGTCTCGATTGCACGCTAAATCGTGTCTCATCAAGAAAATGATCTAGAGGCACGGTAAAAACCTCATCCACTTCGCCTTTTTCGGCAACAGGATCGAAAGGCTCAATGATTTCGCCAATCACAGGTGTCATCAAAAAGCCAGTAACTGTCTCATGCGCCGACCAAGCGCCAAGAATCCTGACGTTCTCGGGTGGCAGGCCGATTTCTTCTGATGCCTCCCGCAAGGCCGTCGCATTGAGATCAGCGTCAGCTTCATCTTTCTTTCCACCCGGAAAAGCAACTTGTCCGGGGTGGTGCTTCAAAGCGGAGGATCGCTTCGTCAGCCAAACCTGCGGGCCGTTGGCTGATTGCTGAATTGCAATCAACACGCCCGCCGGTCGCAGCATTCTACCTTCTGGAAGAACCGTATCGGGATTGAGGTCGTAGTCAGAGGACGGCAACTTTGGGCCGGACAAGGCGTCTTTCAGACGCGCAAAAGCATCAGCGCTCGCCACTGGTTGATGCCCCTGCGTCAAATCCCAAAGTCGCTGGATCCAGAATATAATGCGCACCGCAAAACTGGCAGTCTGCGGTCACAACACCATCCTCGGTCGTCATCTTTTCCAGATCCTTTGCCGAATAGATCGACAAGCTGCTCCGCACGCGATCTTCTGAGCAGGTGCACCCAAAGCGAACCGGCTGCATGTCAAAAACTCGCGGGGTCTCTTCATGAAAGAGGCGCAGCAAAAGGTCGAAGGGCGTTACCGACGGACCAACCAGTTCGAGGTCTTCGACAGTGTCGAGAAGATGGTTGGCTCGGTTCCAGTTTTCCTTGTCATCCTCATCCAGAATATCGATTGCTGCCAACAAACCCTGATCGCCGGTTGCGCCGCCCTTGGCAAAAGGCGAGGCTTTGGGCATGTGTTGGATCATGACACCGCCTGCACGCCAATGCTCTGGTGTTCCAGCCTCCGTGGATTTTCCAAAACTAAGCGCAAACCGTGTCGGCAATTGCTCGGACTGCGCAAAGTAAGCTTCCGCGCAGGCAAGAAGGCTTCCTCCGGCAAGCGGCGTGATTCCCTGGTACGGAGCCGTATCTGTGCCCTGATCGATCAACACAGCAAAATACCCTTCGCCGAGCTGGTCATACGGGGCGGCATCTGTGATCCGCTCGCGATCAAAACTGGCATAAGCCCGGATCTTGGCCGGTTCACCATCTTCGGACGCTGCAAAATAATCGGTTGCGATCATACGAACGGCACCCTTGGTCTGCACTTGTAGCGAAAGTTTCCATCGCAGTTTGATCGTCTGTCCGATCAGCGCGGTCAGCAAAGTCATTTCCGCGATCAGGGCTTCTACCTTGTCGGGGTATTTGTGCTGCTTCAGAATTCCATCAAGAACCCCATCAAGGCGCGCGACGCGACCTCGAATATCCGATTGATCAAGCTGAAACGGAAGGACTGTATCGTCCCAAGCAATTTTTTGTCCCAGTGTCATTGGAGCGTCCTTTGGTGCCGTGACTTGGCATGTAGCACTTCTATATATATGTGCGGGCTGAGCGTCCAAGGGGAAGAAGATGTGAGACGGTTCGGTCAACCTCCGAAAAAGAACGTGAGTTATGTCTCCCGCCCTGGAGCCTATGCCATTCTTCCACGACGCGGTCAGCTTCTTCTGACCTACCAGGAAGAGCCCGAGCCAGAGTTTCAATTGCCTGGTGGCGGAATTGATCCAGGCGAATCCCCGATCACGGCGCTTCACCGCGAGGTGTTTGAAGAGACCGGATGGAGGATTGACCGTCCCAGACGCCTCGGGGCTTTTCGTCGATTTGTCTATATGCCGGAATACGATCTCTGGGCGAACAAGGTCTGCATTATCTACGTCGCGCGCCCCGTGATCTGTCTTGGACCACCTTCAGAGCCCGGTCACACCGCGATTTGGGCAGATTGGGATATTGCTGCAAACTATGTCGCCAATCCCGGAGACAGATTCTTTGTCAGATCGGCTCTGGACAACCTTTGAATTCGAGCAGCACAGCGGAAACATCGTCTTCGAACTCCTCTCGCCTGGCAAAACTGGACAGTTTCCAGACAAGAGCCTCAAGAAATGCCATGCCCTCGACATGTCTGAGTTCTTCGAGAAGGGCTAAAACACCTTTCTGGCCCAAGAGTTCACCGGCTGGGTTCGCGCATTCATCGACGCCGTCGGAATGAATCAAGAGCCGATCGCCCTCTGACAATGTGACTTCGAACTCATCATATGTCGCGCCGTCAACCAATCCGACCGGCAGACCGCCACCGCCAATTGGCTCGACACACCCATCAGACCTTTGCACGGCAGGGTAAGGATGGCCCGCCTGAGACAGAACGATCTTGCCAGTGGTCAAATCAGCAATCGCCAGCAAGAGTGTAAAGTAATGTTCTGTCTCGAGTTCACCCAAGATCATTTGATTGAGCTCTGCGATTGTCTGGGACGGAGACCGGGCAACATATTCCCCATCATCCATTTTTTCCAAGGCCAGATTCTGATCCGGAGATGTCGGCGAAAGATACCCTGCCAGACGCGCAGTCATCAAAGCAGAGCTGATGCCGTGCCCGGATACATCTATTGCGAATAGACCAACCTGGTCTTCGTTGACTGGAAAAAAGCCAACCAGATCCCCACCGACATGACCGGCCGGCCGCAGCAGAATTGAGACGTCTGCCGTCAGAAAGCGCCGATGGCGTTCACTGACCAGGGATTGCTGAAGTTTCTTTGCCTCGATCAGATCGTTATCAATCGAATCGTAAAGATCTTGAAGCTCGCTCAGCGTTGCTTCGACTAGGCGGTTTTTTTCGGTGAGTTCCCTTTGCATGCCAACGATTCGATCGCCGGCTGAGATACGAGCGCGAAGCTCTGCTGGGTTCACGGGCTTTGTCAGAAAATCGTCGACACCCGCGTCAAAGCCTTTCGCGATATCCGCCTTGTCGCTCTTCGATGTCAGAAGGATGAAGTAACCATACCCATCCATCGGCAACTGCCGAAACGCTTTGCAAAACGAAAGACCGTCCATCTCCGGCATGACCCAATCGCTGATGACAAGATCAAAGGGCTCTTTTTCACATAGCGCCAAAGCCGCGACACCCGAGTCCGCCTCGGAAACATCGAGGCCGCATTTTCGCAGATAAGATGAAACGATGCGCCTTTGCGCACGACTGTCGTCCACAACCAAAACCTTGCCAATCGCAGCGCGCGACCTGTGCCGCCTCGGCGCAAGAGCATTCTGTTTCACCACTTACTCACATCTCAGGGCCCCGCAGCAATCAAACACCGTCTACTTAACATGATGTAAAACAAACATTTTTACTGATTTTACCTCTGAGTTTCATCGAAATATAACCGTCGGTCGGCCAGGCTCATGATGAAGGGGACGCCTATGATAGACTGGGATCGCGCCAAGCAGCTTAGGACCGAGGTCGGAGCAGAGGATTTTCTGGATATCGTCGAGCTTTTTCTTGAAGAAGTTGACGAAGAAATCGAGAAGTTGGCACAGCACTCTTGCCCCGGCGTCTTGCAAGATAGGCTCCATTTCCTGAAAGGAAGCGCGCTCAACCTTGGCTTCTCCGCACTGTCCAAGCTGTGCCATGATGGAGAGAGGGACGCGGCAAACGGGACTGTCGAAGGCGCGGTGCTTTCAAAGATCCAATCCACCTACGCAAAGTCCAAGATTCTTTTCAAAAATGAGCTCTCCAGCCGATTCTGAACGCTGAAACCCCTCGCTCCCTTGCCCGGAAAATGAAAACCCGATAAGCGCCAAGGCCATTGGCAGTAAGGGGATTCTCATGTCTGCGCCCAAGAAAGTTGTTCTCGCCTATTCCGGTGGTCTCGATACATCCATTATTCTGAAATGGCTGCAGTCAGAGTATGGCTGCGAGGTGGTTACATTCACAGCAGATCTTGGTCAGGGCGAAGAGCTTGAACCAGCTCGCCAAAAGGCCGAGCTGCTCGGGATCAATTCCGAAAACATCTTCATTGAAGATGTTCGCGAAGAATTTGTCCGCGATTTCGTTTTTCCGATGTTCCGTGCCAATGCCGTCTATGAAGGACTCTACCTTCTTGGCACGTCTATTGCGCGGCCTTTGATCTCAAAACGTCTGGTAGAGATCGCGGCGGAAACCGGGGCCGACGCGGTGGCCCACGGTGCGACCGGCAAAGGGAACGATCAGGTACGGTTTGAACTCGCAGCCTACGCTCTTAATCCCGACATCAAGGTGATCGCGCCCTGGCGCATCTGGGATTTGACCAGCCGGACCAAACTTATCGATTTCGCTGAGAAGAACCAGATCCCTATCGCCAAGGACAAAAGAGGAGAAGCACCTTTTTCCGTCGACGCAAACCTCTTGCATACCTCTAGTGAAGGTAAGGTCCTTGAGGATCCGGCTCAAATGGCGCCGGACTACGTTTACCAGCGGACGGTCCATCCCGAGGATGCCCCCGAAAGCCCCGAATACATCGAAATCGGTTTTGAGAAAGGCGATGCCGTCAGCATCAATGATGACATGCTTAGCCCCGCAGACCTTCTGACCAGGCTCAATGAGCTTGGCGGGAAACACGGTATCGGTCGGCTCGATCTCGTGGAAGGACGATTTGTCGGAATGAAGAGCCGGGGGATTTATGAAACACCCGGCGGAACACTTCTTCTGGAAGCGCATCGCGGTATCGAACAAATCACCTTGGATCGCGGTGCCGCGCATCTCAAAGATGAACTGATGCCGCGCTATGCAGAACTTATCTACAATGGCTTCTGGTTCAGCCCGGAACGCGAGATGCTTCAAGCCGCGATCGATCATTCGCAACAGCACGTCACGGGAACCGTGCGCCTCAAACTTTACAAAGGATCCGCCCGCACAGTCGGCCGTTGGTCAGACCATTCGCTTTATTCAGAAGCACATGTGACTTTTGAGGAAGACGCGGGTGCCTATGATCAAAAAGACGCCGCTGGATTTATTCAGCTGAACGCACTTCGGTTGAAGCTTCTCGCGGCACGGGATCGTCGTCTGAAAGGGTAGGTTCGTCGGGCTCGGCGATAGCAACTGAGCCGTTTTCGCCTGTTTCGTGCGGCGCGCCATCTTCGTCTATCTCAAGGACGTCACGCACAGTGGTCTTGGCTCTTGAAATCAAGTCATCGAGGCGTCCTTTGACGACATAGCCCCCTGACGGGTTGTATTCGACCACCTCTGGCACAATACGTTGCAGCGGTTTTGCCAATGTCGCGATGCCTCGCGCGTCTGGGGTATCAACCACGCCGTTGCGCACAAGTTGGCCGAACAAACGGCGCGCTGTCGCCGGGCGAAGCTTGAATGTTTCTCCAATCAGATCAGCCGACACATTCACGCGGTTATGTGCCAATGCCACAGCAAAGATGTACTTTGACCGTCTTGCGGTACCGAGTGTCGCAGCAGACGCACCTGCCGCCGGCAAGGCCGCAGCAAGACCCGAGCCCAAAACCATTTTTCCAAAACTTCTTCTATTCATGAAATCTAGATGGGTGCTGGCGGTGTCGTTCGTACGGGGAAATTCCTGGCTTTTTACCCAGGTCTTACAGTTTGTGACGATAAAGCGCCTCGAATGACGGCATAGTCTCTTCCACCAGATCACCCAGTTTCCCTGTCAGAACAGGCAAATCACCTTCCGATTCGGCGAACCGGGTCGATGCATGCACAGCCCCATACCAATGCGGTGCCCAAACCCCATCTTCGGGAATGCCACCTACCGTCCATCGCAGCATTCGATCATCCCACGGCAGTCCCAGCGCCGCGCATAACCGCTTAAGCATGCCTTCGGGGTCACGCCGGATATCCGTGCTGTCTATCACCAAAGGTATCTCGTCACTCGTACAGGCCAGATTGAACAGATCAAGCTGTTGAACAAAGCCAAGATCGTCGATGGTTGGATTTTCGTACTTTGCCGAAAAACTGGCAACGACACGCGCAGGATGCCGGATAAGAAAGACGTTCCGGACCGATCTCATCCAGTCCCGTGAGACGCCTCCAACCATATGCTGCGTCATGTGTTTTTGGTAAAAATTCGAATGGTTCCCCGGGATCGGACCCAGCAAATCATTGATCACCTCGTCCGGATCAGTCGGCTGCGACGCGATGATTTCCTCTCTCATTGGGTGTGCCAGGCCAGTCAGCGAGAGATAGGTCGCGTAGAACGGCTCATCCACAACTGCGGTATCTGGCCGCGAGGCAAATGCATACATCATCGCAGTTGAGAGATTCCGAGGCCCCGACCACATCGCAATCCGCATCACCCTGCCATCCTGGCAATAAGATCCTTGTACAGGGTGTGGATTTTCGTGGTGATTGGGCCAAGTGTGCCGTCCCCGATGACGCGTCCATCGATCTGACCGACCGGTGTTTGTGCGCCAAATGTACCGGTCAGGAACGCCTCATCAGCGCTATATGCGTCCAAAAGGGAGAAGTTCTTTTCAAAGACAGGAATGCTGGCGTCGCGGCAAAGCCCGATCACCTTGACGCGCGTAATCCCGTTCATGCAGTAGTCGCCAGTAGACGTCCACACCTCACCCTTTCTCACAATGAAAAAATTGCAGGCATTCGTAGTGTTCACAAAGCCATGGACGTCAAGCATGAGTGCTTCATCCGCGCCTGCCTTCTCTGCCGCGATACATGCAAGGATGCAGTTCAATTTCGAATGTGAATTGAGTTTTGGGTCCTGTGACATGGGCAAGCCGCGGATGTGAGGCACCGTCGCCAGGCTGATCGGACGGGGCAGGTTGGGCGCAGAATGTTCCATGATGATCGCAATTGTCGGTCCCTGTTGTGACAAGGACGGATGTTGGAACGGGCGGGTCTTTGGGCCGCGCGTTACCATCAGTCTTGCATGCGCGTCGGTCTGCATCCCATTTGCGCGCTGCGTATCGATCAATGCCTGCATCAGATTCTGTTTTGACAGGCCAATCTCGAGATCAATCGCGAGGGCGGCCTCAAATAGCCGATCCAGGTGCTCGTCCGCAAAAGCCCACACACCATCATAGAGGCGCAGGCCTTCCCAGACACCGTCGCCAAGCATGAAACCGCTATCGTAAACGCTGACAACGGCATCGGCCTTGGGCACAAGCCTGCCGTTCAACCAAATCTGAATTGTTTCATTTCTGGCATCTTCTTCGGCCTGATGTGTGGTCACGTGGTCTGTCATAGGCTCTCAAATGTTACGAAATTGGTTGGCCAATGTTTCAATGTGACGCTAGAGGGCCGGATTTCGGCTGCCAAGCGTAAACTCGGGTCACCGCTCCGTGACCTCACGCTGTGGTGAATTGGGTTTTGACCCTGCCAAGAGCAAAATCCTCTCAACCACGGAGGTTTTGTTATGAGACACCTTAGAAACATCAAGGCAACGGCATTGGCGATCTTGATCGGCATTGCTCTTACGATGAATGGAAACCAGGCGCGGGCGGCTGGAACAGAAATTCTAACTGTCGCGGGCGGATGCTTCTGGTGCGTGGAGTCAGATTTCGAATCTGTGCCGGGCGTAAGAGAAGTCGTTTCCGGGTTCACCGGGGGTTCGGTTGCAAACCCGACCTACAAACAGGTCACACGGGGCGGCACCGGCCACTATGAAGCCGTCCAGATTCTGTTCGACCCCAAGATGGTTTCTCGCGAAACACTTTTGAAGAAGTTCTTTCGCTCGATTGACCCAACAGACGCCGGTGGCCAGTTCTGCGACCGGGGTGCCAGCTACAGATCAGCGATTTTTGTCTCTGACTCAGCTGAAAAAGCGAAAGCTGAAAAGGTCAAGGCAGCCGCGCAATCCGCGCTTGGCCAAAAGATCGTCACACCAATCTTGGGGGCATCCAAGTTTTACCCCGCTGATGCGAGCCATCAGGATTACTACAAGGGCTCCAAAATCGTCTTCACTAGATTTGGCCCAAAGAAACAGTCAAAAGCGTACAAAGCTTACCGCCAGGCTTGCGGACGAGATGCGCGCGTCAAGCAGCTTTGGGGAAAAGAAGCGGCTTTCGCGGGATCATAAGATCACAATCCGACAACTTCCGACGCGTAGGGGATGGCATCTGCCGTCCCCTTTCTTGTTGCCATGATCGCCGCCGCCATGTTTGCAATCTCTGCCGATTTGCGCGGATCAAACCCACGGTCGAGGCAGGCGAGAAAATACCCGGCAAAGGTATCGCCAGCACCGGTCGTATCGACGGCCTCAATGGGATGAGCCGGCAAGTGAAAATCACCCGACTCTTTACCAAAAACGGAGCAACCTTTGCTGCCCTTGGTGACAACAACAAGATCCACGCTCAGTTCTGACGCTGATTGGCCGTTCGCCTTTTGCAGCTGGGCCATTTCAACCTCGTTCAGAATGAGAATATCTGCATATGGTAGAACAGTTTGCACGGCCTCGGCATCAAACGGCGCTGCGACATAGGCGACTGTTAATCCATAATCACGCGCCAGATGGGCAGCGTGCGTCCCAAGATTGGTCTCATTCTGCATAAGAAAGAAATCGCCTTGTTTGGCCTGCAAAAGCGCTTCGGCCAAGACGTCTTCATCTTGCTGCTCGTTGGCTCCTGGAAAAAGGATGATGGTGTTCTCACCATCCTTATCCCTGTTAATGACCGCATGGCCCGTGGGTTTGTCCAAGACCTTGACAAATTCGACGTCAACGCCGTCTTTCCTCAGAGTTTCCTTTGTCCAGCGACCATCTTCTCCAACTGCACCGACATGGCAAATCTGCGTGCCCGCCCGAGCAACCGCGACGGACATGTTCGCGCCTTTTCCCCCAAGCCCCATTGCGAACTCTTCTGCGGCCAGGGTTTCGCCTTTCTCCGGCAGACGGGGAACTGAATAGAAGTAGTCGATGTTGATCGAGCCAAAGTTGAAAATCACCGCAAACCTCCTGCCACTTCGAAAACGATTTACGTTTTAGCGCCCCTTTGCAACATTCCCTCGGTTTTGGCTTTTATGCCTCTCCACGGATTTGTAGAGTTAGGTCACGGAGGAAAGGGGGCCGCGTGACGTCAGCAAAACCAGCCGTGACGCCAATGATGGCGCAATACCTGGAGCTGAAGGCCCAGTACCAAACGGCACTTCTATTCTATCGAATGGGCGACTTTTATGAGTTGTTTTTTGATGATGCGGTCGCTGCAAGCCAAGCTCTTGACATCGCGCTGACAAAACGTGGCAAGCATCTTGGTGAAGATATTCCGATGTGCGGCGTTCCGGTGCATTCCGCAGAAGGCTATCTTCTGTCCTTGATCCGAAAAGGGTTTCGCGTCGCCGTTTGTGAACAGATGGAAGATCCGGCAGAAGCAAAGAAGCGCGGGTCAAAAGCTGTCGTAAAGCGTGATGTCGTACGACTCGTCACGCCTGGCACTTTAACCGAAGACAGTCTTCTAGAGGCGCGACGGCACAACTTTCTGGCGGCGTTCGCCGAGGTACGAAATACATGCGCCTTGGCCTGGACGGACATCTCGACCGGGATATTGCGCGTTATGCCAATCGACAAGGTTCAGCTTGGCCCGGAATTGGCTCGGCTGCTGCCAAGCGAGCTTGTTCTGACCGATAGTTTTGACGCCGAATTGGGAGAAATAGTCTCTGATTTTGATATCTCTATAACACCAGTGTCACGCGCGGCCTTTGACAGCACCAGCGCCGAAAAGAGACTGGGCGAACTCTTCAAAGTCGCAACTCTGGACTCCTTTGGTCAATTCGGCAGAGCGGAGTTTTCTGCGATGGGTGCCTTGGTTGAGTACATCGGACTGACGCAAAAAGGTAAACTCCCTCTGATTCAGCCTCCGATAAGAGAAATGGCGGAGGGCGTGATGCAGATCGACGGTGCCACGCGCCGGAATCTGGAGCTCACGCACACTTTGTCAGGAGGTCGGAAAGGATCACTACTTTCGGTAATTGACCGTACTGTAACAGCGGCGGGAGGTCGGCTTCTCGAAAGCCGACTGGCAAGCCCAAGCCGAAACCTGACAAAGATTGAAGCCCGGTTGGATGCAATTGGCTTTGCTGTCGATCGGGCCTCGCATGTGGCAGAACTGCGCGATGCTCTTAGAAAAGTGCCCGATCTGGATCGCGCAATGTCTCGGCTCAGTCTTGATCGTGGAGGACCACGAGATCTTGCCGCGATACGAAACGGGCTTTCCGAAGCCGCAGAAATCGCCACAAATTTGCAATCTGAATATCTGCCCCCTCTCCTCCGTCAATCGCATTTGGCTCTATCGGGCCATGATGATCTCGTGGCTCTCTTAAATGAAGCGCTTGTCGCCGAGCCTCCGTTGCTGACACGAGATGGTGGCTTCATTTCCGAAGGCTACGACGCCGACCTCGATGAATGTCGAAAACTTAGAGACGAGGGCAGGGGCGTCATCGCCGCGATGCAAGCGGAATATGTCAAGACAACCGGTATTCAGAGTCTCAAGATCAAGCACAACAATGTCCTGGGCTATTTTGTCGAGGTGACCTCAACCCATTCCGACAAAATGCTGACTGAGCCCTTGAGTGATATCTTCAAGCACCGGCAGACCACCGCAAACCAGATCCGGTTCACGACTGTCCAGTTAAGTGAAATGGAGACCCGGATTCTGAACGCCGGTGGACGGGCCGTGGAAATTGAAAAGCGGCTCTATGAAACGCTTAAAAGCGCGATTCTTCACGCGTCGGATGCTATCATCAAGACGGCTCGCGCTCTTGCAGAGTTTGACCTGACCACGGCCATGGCCGACATCGCGCTTGGCGAAAACTGGTGCCGGCCAAAGGTCGACAACAGCCATACACTGTCGATTGAAGGAGGACGCCATCCAGTCGTTGAAGCCGCATTACAGAGAGAAACCGGAGATCCGTTTGTCGCCAACACCTGTCTTCTGAACGAAGATCATGACGTTTGGCTTTTAACGGGCCCGAACATGGCGGGTAAATCGACTTTCCTAAGGCAAAACGCGATCATTTCTATCCTTGCCCAGATGGGATCATATGTTCCGGCGTCGACAGCTCATATCGGTATCGTGAGCAAGCTATTCAGTCGGGTGGGCGCATCAGATGATTTGGCCCGAGGCCGATCCACCTTCATGGTCGAAATGGTTGAGACGGCAACGATCTTGAACCAGGCAGATTCCAATTCCCTCGTGATTCTGGATGAGATTGGCCGCGGGACGGCCACATATGATGGTCTGAGCATCGCATGGGCGACTTTGGAGCACCTGCACGAGGTCAATAAGTGCAGAACGCTTTTTGCCACTCACTATCATGAACTCACCCATCTGAACCAAAATCTGGCACGGATGGAAAACGCGACCGTCACCGTTAAGGAACACGATGGCGACGTCATTTTCCTTCACGAGGTGAAGAAGGGTGCTGCAGATCGAAGTTATGGTGTTCAGGTTGCCAAGCTTGCCGGTCTTCCAGCACCGGTCATCGAGCGGGCAAGAATCATCTTGGAGTCTTTGGAGCGTGGCGAACGGGAAGGCGGAAAGAGAGAAACGCTCATTGATGACCTGCCGCTCTTTTCTGCAATCCCGTCTTCTCAGCCACAGCCTGACGAGGCTTCTGAGGTTGAGACGCGACTTGAGCAGATTTTGCCAGACGAACTTTCTCCGCGCGACGCGCTCGAAGTGCTTTACGAGCTCAAGAAATTGAGCAAGCCTAAGTAGCTTTCTGATACAAGCGGACGGTCTGTAGGAATCAGCCAGGATTTGATGAGACACCAACCTGTGCGGGTCTCAAAATTCGATCATGCAAAATGAACCCCTGCGCCGATACCTGAATAATCTCGCCGGATTTCGTACCGGGAACGGGCGCCTCAAACATGGCTTCATGTTCCTGGGGGTCGAACTTGTCGCCCACCTGAGGATCGATCACCTGAATACCGTGTTTTCCAAAAACCTTCAGAAGTTCTCGCATCGTAAGCTCTACGCCTTCGATCAACGCTCCGGCGGCTTCGCGCTGTTCGTCGGTTGCAGACTCGACCGCCCGCTTCATGTTGTCGAAAACTGGAAGCAGATCACGCGCAAGCCGTGAACCCCCATAGTTTTCAGCCTCTGTGCGATCCTTCTGCGCCCGTTTTCTGGCGTTCTCCGCATCAGCAAGCGCTCGCATGAACTTATCCTGCAGCGCGTCGCGTTCTGCTCTCAAAGCGTCAAGCTGATCATCGATCGTTTCTATCTCTTCTTCGAGCACAACAGATTGTTCCTCGGCCTCCGCCTGCTCAATATCGTCGAGAAATTGCTCTTCCTTTGAGTCTGCCATGTCGGTCCTCTAACTTCGGTCGGCGATAAGCTTACCAACAAGCTGCGCCGTGTAATCCACAATAGGAACAATACGTCCATAATTCAGGCGGGTTGGCCCAATGACACCAACGGCGCCAACAATCTTTCGATCAGAATTCATATATGGAGATACGACCAAAGAGGAACCCGAAAGTGAGAAAAGTTTGTTCTCAGAACCGATAAAAATACGCACACCTTCGCCCTGATCGGTCAATTCAAGAAATTCTGCGATATCACGCTTGCGCTCAAGGTCATCGAAAAGCGATTTTATGCGGTCCAGGTTGGCTTCGTCCGTTTCAGGATCAAGCAGATTCGCACGGCCCCGGACAATTAGCCGCTCATAGTTGTCTGCCTCGTCGTCCCAGACCGCCAAGCCACTTTCGACGAGTTGATGGGCAAGTTGGTCGACCTCTTGTCGGCGATTCTCGATTTGCTGAGCAATGACGGTTTGCAGCTCTGATACGGTCCTGCCTTCGATAATGCTGTTTAAAAAGTTGGCTGCCTCTCTCATCGAGCTTGGTGTCTGGCCAATCGGTGGATTGAAAATCCGGTTTTCGACATGCCCGTCCGCGAAAACTAGAACAGCCAATGCTCGGTCGTGACCCAAACCGACAAACTCAATATGTTTTATTGGTGCCTCATGTTTCGGCGCAAGCACAAGCGACGCACCATGTGTGACACCGGACAACGCAGATCCGATACGATCCAGCGCACTGGCAACATCGTCTGTATTCGAAGTCAGGGTGGCGTCAATCGTTTCCCGGTCCGCATCTTCCAGGTTGCGAACCTCGAGCAGGCCATCAACAAACATTCGCAGCCCTTGCTGGGTTGGAACACGCCCCGCTGATACGTGAGGGCTGTCTAGAAGGCCGAGATATTCCAGATCTTGCATCACGTTTCGAATCGTCGCAGCGGAGACTTTTTCCGACATGTTGCGCGTCAAGGTTCGCGACCCAACCGGATCACCCTTTGCGAGATAAGCCTCAACCACGCGACGAAAGACTTCGCGTGACCGATCATTCATATCTTCAAGTATGTGATGCGCGTTTTCCATCATGCTCGCTGAACAGTCCAGGCACCCCATTAAGATCGGTGTGCACAAAAGGTCAATCGGGGTTGATATCAGGTTTCAGTCACGAGTATCCCGGTGGCGACGTAAAGGAGTTTGATCATGCGGCCCTCAGGAAGAAATTTAGATGAAATGCGCGTTGTTTCAATTGAAACCGGTGTCACGAAACATGCCGAAGGGTCCTGCCTTATTCGCGTGGGAGACACGCATGTCCTTTGCACTGCCTCACTCGAAGAGCGCGTGCCGCCTTTTATTAAGGGATCGGGCTTGGGCTGGGTCACGGCAGAATATGGTATGTTGCCAAGATCAACCTCCAGCCGCATGCGAAGAGAGGCAACTGCAGGCAAACAAGGCGGCAGAACCGTGGAAATACAACGCCTGATCGGTCGCAGTCTTCGGGCGGGGATTGACCGAGTTGCCCTCGGCGAACGACAGATCACCGTTGATTGCGATGTTATTCAGGCCGACGGTGGCACGCGCTGCGCCTCGATCACTGGCGGATGGGTCGCTTTGCGCCTGGCAGTGAACCAGCTCCTCAAGTCGGGCGACGTCGTGACCGACCCCCTCATTGATCCCGTGGCGGCGGTCAGTTGTGGCATCTATGCCGGTCAACCAGTTTTAGATCTAGACTACCCAGAAGACAGCACGGCTGGTGTCGATGGAAACTTCATCATGACAGGGTCAGGTCAATTGATTGAGGTCCAGATGAGTGCCGAAGGCGCGACTTTTAGCCGAGGTCAAATGGACGAACTGATGGGCTTGGCCGAAAAGGGTATTGGGGAACTCGTTGATATCCAAAGGGCAGCAACCGGTGCGTAAGTTTGACGGCAAGGAATTACTTGTCGCGACCCATAACACCGGGAAGCTCGAAGAAATCGCCAATCTTCTCTCTGACTATGGCGTGAAGGTCATCGGTGCCGGGCAATTGAATCTGGCTGAGCCGGATGAGACGGAGACAACTTTTGTCGGGAATGCGCGGATCAAAGCCCATGCCGCATCTCGAACAACAGGTCTTCCCGCCCTGGCGGATGATTCCGGGATCGAAGTAGATGCGCTTGGTGGCGCACCAGGGGTCTACACGGCGGATTGGGCAGAAACAGAGACTGGTCGAGACTTCATTCTGGCGATGACCAAAACCTACGAACGTCTTCTTGAGGCAAAATCGGAAAAACCCTGGGTGGCGCGGTTTTGCTGCACTTTGGTACTGGCCTGGCCCGACGGACATGATGAGGTTTTTCCGGGATCAATCGAAGGTCAGATTGTTTGGCCGATGCGGGGAAGTGAAGGACACGGCTACGACCCGATTTTCCTGCCTCACGGCTATACGCGAACTTTTGGCGAAATGGACCGCTGGGAAAAAAACAAAATCAGCCACCGCGCAGATGCGTTCCAGAAGCTGGTGAAAGGCTGTTTTGGCTGAAGATTGGACACATGGCGGCTTCGGTCTTTATATTCATTGGCCGTTTTGCGAGTCCAAATGTCCGTATTGCGATTTCAACAGCCATGTCCGCGCAGAAATTGACGAACAGAAATGGCGGGATGCCTACCTGAAAGAAATAGACCGCTACGCAATTATGGTTCCGGACCGCGTGCTAAACTCGGTTTTCTTTGGCGGCGGAACGCCGAGCCTCATGTCTCCGGACCTCATCCATGATATTTTAGATCGCATTCAACATTCCTGGCCATCCGCCAATGATCTTGAAGTCACTCTGGAGGCCAACCCAAGCTCCGTTGAGGCATCTCGGTTTGCAGCATTTGCGCAAACTGGCGTTAGCCGAGTTTCGATGGGTGTGCAGGCGTTGAACGACGTCGATCTTAAAAGGCTTGGTCGCCTGCATACAGTTGCGGAAGCACAAAGGGCTTTCGATGTCGCAAGACGGCATTTTGAACGGGTCAGTTTTGATTTGATCTACGCGCGCCAGGATCAGTCGCTGGCTGACTGGCGGGCCGAACTTTCTGAAGCACTTCAAATGGCCGTTGATCACCTTTCACTGTATCAGTTGACAATCGAGCCCGGCACTGCGTTCTTCGATCGGTTCTCGGTTGGACGCCTTCGCGGACTTCCAAACGAAGATCTCGCGGCAGACATGTTTGAGCTGACCCAAGAGCTTTGCGACGCGGCTGGGTTTCAGGCTTATGAAGTCTCTAACCATGCTAAAATTGGCTCCGAATCTCGACACAACCTGATCTATTGGCGATATGGAGATTATATCGGTATAGGTCCTGGCGCACATGGCCGACTGACACTCTTCGGAGATCGGCACGCCATCGACAATTGGTCAAACCCCGAACGATGGCTAGAGGAAGTTTCAACGGGAAACCCGGAGAAAAGCCGCGCTGTGATCCCATCCGCTGAGCAAGCCTCTGAGATGCTGATGATGGGCTTGAGAGTGTCGCAAGGTGTAGATCTTGGGCGATACCGGGCCTTGGCAGACAAATCTCTATGTGAACATAAAGTTTCGGAATTTGTTGAGCTCAACTTGTTGAAAAAAAATGGTAACTTTCTTTCGGCCACATCTTCGGGTCGCTCGGTTCTTAACGCGATCCTTCGCGAGCTTCTGCCAGATTGAGAAGGTGCCCGACGGTGCCAGGCGCATCAGCTGCTCGAAGTCAAACGACGACATAACTCATCAAGTTGCTCAAAACTGTCATAGGACACAACAAGCTGGCCGGCCTCCTGCCCCGGTTTGTGAGACAGAGTAACTTTCATCCCAAGGCTCGCCGAAAGATCACTTTCCAGGGCCTTCGTATCCGCATCTTTTTCCGAGCCGGATTGAGGGGCGGTGCGCTTGGAAGGGGCATAAGTTGCTGATTTTACAAGTTTTTCTGTTTGTCGGACAGACAATCCTTGTTTAATGACCTGTCTTGCCAATGCGATGGGTTCATCCGCTGTGACAAGAGCGCGCGCATGACCAGCGGATAGGGCGCCCTCACGCAGAAAAGCCTGAACTTCCAATGGCAGGTTAAGAAGGCGCATCAGGTTCGCAATATGGCTACGACTCTTGCCCAAAGCGGTCGCCAACTTCTCTTGGGTGTGGCCAAATTTATCCATGAGCTGGCTGTAACCAGCCGCTTCCTCAATCGGGTTCAAATCGGCACGTTGGATATTTTCAATGATTGCAACCTCAAGGACTTCCGTGTCATCGAACTGACGGATCAGGACGGGCACTTCATGAAGTCGGGCCATCTGCGCCGCCCGCCAGCGTCGTTCGCCAGCAACAATTTCATATCGCTTCGGGTCACGCGGACTCGGGCGGACAATCAACGGCTGAATGATGCCTTTTTCACTGATTGAGTTTGCCAGATCTTCAAGCGCGGACTTATCGAAGTCTCGGCGTGGCTGGTCTGGGTTTGGCTCGACCGATTCAATCGGAACAGCCTGATCAGCCTCTTTCAACTGTTCATTCGCTGTCCCGGGATTCTCAGTCACATCTGCCATCAAAGCCGAAAGCCCGCGACCAAGTCCTCTTTTGTTTTTCTTATCCGCCATAACCTGCTCCAAATCTGCTTACGCAGCCTTTAACACATTGTTTTTCATGAATTCTTTTGCAAGCTCTCTATACGCGAAGGCTCCTTTCGACCCTGTGTCGTAAGAAAGAACCGGAACCGCGAAAGAAGGCGCCTCGCTCACCCTTACATTCCTGGGAATCCGTGTCTTGAATACAAGATCACCCAGATTTTTCCTCGCGTCCTGCTCAACCTGCGACGACAGATTGTTGCGGCCGTCAAACATTGTAAGGACGATGCCTTCTATCCTCAGGTTCGGGTTCGCAGATTGCCGAACTTCCCGAATGGTCATCATCAATTGAGACAGGCCTTCGAGCGCAAAAAATTCCGACTGTAAAGGCACAAGGATCGAATGCGCCGCAACCATGGCATTTACGGTCAGAAGATTAAGTGATGGTGGACAATCAATCAGAATGTAATCGAATGCGAACCCTTCCATCGCTGGTTGCCGCAGCGCATCATGAAGCAGGAAGCTACGCTTTTCATTCGCAACCAGCTCCATATCGGCAGAGCTGAGATCCACTGTCGCCGGAATAATCTTCAGGCCACGCTGTGTGGTGTCCTGAATGACCTTCCTCAGTTCAATTTCTTCCAGGAGAAGCTCATATGTTGTGAATGTCCGATCGTCTGGTTCGACGCCCAAACCTGTCGATGCGTTACCCTGGGGATCGAGATCAACGATCAACACCCGGCGGCCCAACTCTGCGAGAGCCGCACCAAGATTGATCGTGGTGGTCGTCTTGCCGACGCCACCTTTTTGGTTGGCCACAGCGACAATCTTGGGGTTGCTCGAACGCGTCGGATCAGACACTGGACACTCCTGAAATGACAAGAATTACGGAGCCTTCGCTCGTCCTACTCTTAACAATTTCAAGATCAAAGTTCCACTCAGATCGTGCATTCTCGACTTCGGATTGCCAGTTTTTCCCCTTCAGGAACACCATCTTTCCGTTCTCTCCCAAATGCGCAACCGATAAGGAAAGCAGTTGCGTTAGATCCGCAAGCGCCCGTGCCGAAATAACATCAGCATTCAGGGGATCTGACGCTTCAATCCGCGAATTTTTTACAGCTACGGGAATCTGCAATTCTCGAATAACATTTTGTAGAAAAACTGATTTTCGTGTGTCGCTTTCCACCAGCGAGACGGATGGCGGATCGCTCCACTCCCGGGAAAGTATTGCGACGACAAGCCCCGGAAAGCCGCCGCCAGATCCGAAATCAACCCAATGTCCTATACCTTCGTCGAACAAATCAAAAACCTGAGCAGAATCGAGGATATGGCGATCCCAGGCTTCCGCAATCGTGTTCTTCGATACAAGATTTATGCGTGGATTCCATTTCTCAAGAAGTTCGAGAAAAACCTCCAGACGCTCCATTGTTTCACGTGAAACATTCAGGTCGAAAGATGCGGTCAAGCGCTCTTGTTCCGTGCTTGCTGGCGCAGTTTTGCCAGGAGCAGCGTCAGCGCAGCAGGTGTCATGCCGTCAATCCGGGCCGCCTGCCTCAGGTTTTCTGGCCGAGCATTTGAAAGCTTTGACTTCAACTCGTTTGAAAGTCCTTCAATACCGTCATAACGCATGTCTTTGGGTATCACATGGGCTTCATCGCGCTTCATTTGCTCAACATCACGCTTCTGCCGCGCAATGTAATTTGCATACAAGGCATCTTTCTCAAGCTGTTCCTGAATTTCCTCATCGATTTCTGAAAATGACGTATCTAAAGCATTCAACGTCAGGAAACTCACCTCTGGAAAAGACAGAAGCTGAAAGGCAGACCGGCGAGACCCGTCTTGGTTCACATCCAGGCCGATGTCTTTCAGCTGCTTCGGAGTGTAGGTCTGTTCTTCTAATTTGACCCGACCAGACTGCAAGCGGTCCATTTTGTCTTCGAATACCTGCCTGCGATGCTCGCCAACGCATCCCATCTCGATACCAATAGGCGTCAACCTTTGATCTGCGTTGTCTGCCCGCAAGGATAATCTGAATTCTGCCCGAGACGTAAACATACGGTAAGGCTCAGAAACCCCTCTAGTCGTGAGATCGTCTATCATAACACCGATGTAACTGTTTGATCGGCTGAACGTGACCGGGTCGCGCCCGAGCACGTCCAGAGCGGCGTTAAGACCAGCGACAAGGCCTTGTGCAGCCGCCTCTTCATACCCTGTGGTTCCGTTGATCTGTCCGGCCAGATACAGTCCAGTTACCGATCTTAGAGATAACCGCGAGTCAAGAGTTCTCGGGTCCACATAATCATACTCGATGGCATATCCCGGCTGAAGAATCTTGGCCTTTTCAAGCCCTTCAATGGATCGCACATATTCGATCTGCACATCCTCAGGCAAAGACGTCGAAATCCCGTTTGGATAAATCACATCATCAGACAGGCTTTCCGGTTCCAGGAATATCTGGTGAGAATCCTTTTCAGAAAAGCGAACAATCTTATCCTCAATTGACGGACAATATCTTGGGCCAACCCCATCGATGTGACCACCATACATGGCCGATCGGCTGAGGTTTTCGCGGATCAAATCATGTGTTTTTTCGTTCGTATGCGTAATCCCGCAAGAGATTTGGCGCGCAGATGGTCCTTTTGACAAAAAGGAAAACAAGGTCGGCTCGTCATCCGCTGCCTGCATTTCAAGGCGGGACCAGTCGATTGTCTTTCCATCAAGCCGCGGTGGCGTTCCCGTCTTCAGTCTGCCAAGCGGCAGGTCAAACTGCTCAATCCGCTCTGCAAGGCGAATAGATGGTTTTTCGCCCATACGGCCGCCCGGGCGAGACACATCGCCAATATGGATGACGCCACGCAGAAATGTTCCGGTTGTCAGGATCGTCCGGCGCGAGGTGATCTCGCTTCCGTCAGCAAGCACAACGCCTGTCACAGCCTCTCCGGCAAACAAAAAGTCGCTCGCCTCTCCCTCGATCACTGTCAGGTTTTCTTGCAATTCGATCTCTTGCTGCATCTCTTCCCGATAGATTTTCCGGTCTGCCTGCGTTCTTGGCCCCTGGACAGCAGGCCCTTTACGTCGATTGAGAAGGCGAAACTGGATGCCGGCTTTGTCGGCGACGCAACCCATAACACCGTCCAACGCATCGATTTCCCGAACCAGATGCCCTTTTCCCAGTCCACCAATCGCTGGATTACAGGACATGACGCCAATCGAATCTCGGGTCAGCGTAATCAGACCAGTACGCACACCCATACGTGCCGCAGCATGCGCCGCATCGGCGCCTGCGTGACCCCCTCCAATCACCAGGACATCAAAATGTTTCACGTGAAACACTCCGCTATTTACCTAAGCAGAAGCTCGCAAAAATCTCATCTAGGACGTTTTCGATGTCTACCCGTCCGATCAAAGAGTCAAGTGCACGAACAGCCGTACGTATTTCTTCCGCGACAAATTCAGGATTCGCTTCAGCATCATCCACCATCTCTAGGGATATCTTGATCGCAGAAGCCCCGCGAACGAGCGCATCGCGATGCCGTTCCCGAATGGCCAGACCACCACCTGCCGCACGCCCAGACAGTTCAGAAGAGATTTCCCGAACCAATTCCGAGATGCCTGCTCCAGTCAGTCCCGAGACAGAATTCTCAACATCAGGCAAAAGATCGGCTTTAGCCGTGCGAACAACATCCCCTTGCCTTGGAAGCAACTCTGGGTCCTGACCATATTCGACCAAAATCAAACGAAGATCCGCATTCTGCGCCCGCATCCTTGCACGGTCGATCCCGATTGCCTCCACTTCGTCGACCGCTTCGCGCAGGCCAGCTGTATCCAGAAGCGTTACAGCAAGGCCATCCAAATCCATACGAACCTCAATCACATCTCTGGTGGTTCCAGCATGACGAGACGTGATCGCTGCCTCTCGACCCGCCAGGTAATTGAGCAAAGTTGACTTGCCAGCATTCGGAGGTCCGACAATCGCTACTTCGAACCCATTGCGGATACGTTCCGCTGACGAAAACCCTTCAATTTCCCTCTCAATCTCTGTTTTTACCTTATTTAACAAAGATTTAACCTCTGGAGAGACATCAACTGGAACATCTTCATCGGCAAAATCAATCGTCACCTCAATCAAGGCAGCAGCCCGAATGAGGCTCTGCCGCCATCCGTCAACCCGCTGGCCTAGATCGCCTGATAGAACTCTTAGAGCCTGCTTTCTTTGCGCTTCGGTATCCGCCTCGATCAAATCCGCAAGTCCTTCCACTTGCGAAAGATCAAGACAATCGTTCTCAAGGGCTCTGCGCGTGAACTCTCCTGGTTCCGCAAGCCGCAAGCCGCTCAATCCTGCCAGTGTTTCGGAAAGCTTGGCCGTCACCGCGACACTTCCATGACAGTGAAACTCAACAATAGCTTCACCTGTGAAACTACTGCCTTCATCGAAAGTAAGGACCAATGCCTGATCCAACGCCGATCCATCAGAGGTTTTCAAAAGCCGCAGCGACGCGATCCTGGGGCTAGGCACATCGCCACAGATGGCCTCACACGCTTCAAAGGCAGCAGGCCCGGATATGCGCATGATCGACACTCCGGCTTTCCCCCGAGCAGTCGACAACGCAAAGATCGTGTCCATCATGACCTTCGCAAAAGAGGTTCTACGTGTTCATGGAGTCAAAGAATTCGGTATTCGTCTTCGTCTGTTTCAGTTTCGAAAGCAGGAATTCAATCGCATCCGTTGTGCCCATTGGATTAAGGATCCGACGCAGAACATATGTCTTCTGAAGATCAATCTTATCAATAAGCAGATCCTCTTTCCGGGTGCCGGACTTCAGAATGTCGATCGCCGGGAAGACGCGTTTGTCAGCAACCTTACGATCGAGCACTATCTCTGAGTTGCCGGTTCCTTTGAATTCCTCAAAGATCACCTCGTCCATCCGGCTGCCAGTTTCAATCAGGGCAGTCGAGACAATGGTTAATGAGCCACCTTCTTCAATGTTACGGGCAGCACCAAAAAACCGCTTTGGTCTCTGCAGAGCATTCGCATCAACACCACCGGTCAAAACCTTGCCCGAAGACGGAACGACAGTGTTATAGGCCCTACCAAGTCTTGTGATAGAATCGAGAAGAATAACAACATCTCGTTTATGTTCGACGAGGCGCTTCGCCTTTTCAATAACCATCTCCGCAACGGCAACGTGCCGTGATGCAGGCTCATCAAACGTCGAGCTGATGACCTCGCCCTTCACCGAACGCTGCATGTCCGTCACTTCTTCCGGACGCTCATCGATCAGAAGTACGATAAGGTAGCATTCCGGATGATTTCTTTCGATGCTTGACGCGATGTTCTGCAAGATGACCGTTTTACCAGTCCGAGGTGGCGCCACGATCAATGACCGCTGGCCCTTCCCGATCGGTGCGACAAGATCGATAACCCGAGCGGATCGATCCTTGATCGCCGGATCATCGATTTCCATCTGCAACCGTTGGTCCGGATAAAGCGGCGTCAAGTTATCAAATGCGATCTTGTGTTTCGCGCGCTCTGGGTCTTCGAAATTGATCTGCGTGACCGTCGTCAGAACAAAGTAACGCTCATTGTCTTCAGGCGCTTTGATCTCTCCCTCAATTGTATCTCCTGTCCTCAGAGAGTGTTTACGGATCGTCTCGGGCGACACATAGATATCGTCAGGTCCTGGCAGGTAGTTCGCTTCTGAAGAGCGCAAAAACCCAAACCCGTCCTGGAGCACTTCAAGGACACCATCGCCATAGACATTCCAACCCTCATCAGCGCGTTCCCGAAGAATCTGGAACATCATCTCGCCTTTGCGCATGGTCGAGGCATTCTCGATCTCAAGTTCTTCTGCCATCGACAAAAGATCTTTGGCGGATTGAGCCTTAAGATCAGATAGATTGAGGCGGTCGTCAGACATGTTACATCCTTCAAAGCAGAGCGAGGACCTGCTCTTATATATTCAGAGATGGGAAACGGACTACCCGGGCGGGGACCTGAACGGGACTTCTAGAGCTTGTCCTGGCTTGAGTCAACGCAATCAGAACTTAACCACGACCGAAACAACAATCACGACCATCAATAGAGTTGGGACTTCGTTCATCATCCGGTATTTTCGTCCCTCTAGGGTATTCACTCCATTAGCGAAGTCTTTCCTTCTGCGACCAAGCCAGTGATGAAACCATGTCATCAAAAGAACACTGCCAAGCTTGGTGTAAGGCCAAACCGAAGACCAATCGACAACCCCAGGCGTCAACAAAAGGAGGATGCCCATCACCCAGGTGACGATCATCGCCGGGTTCATGATCACCCGAAGAAGCTTCAGTTCCATTGTCTGAAAGATTTCATCTCGACTATCACCTGGCTCCGACTGTTCGACGTGATAGACAAACAGACGCGGTAAATAAAACAAGCCCGCCATCCACGCGATGACAGCCATGATATGAATGGATTTGGTCCAGGGATAGGTTAAGATCAGGAAGTCAGCCATTCGATATACTCGTTCTTTCTGTTCCCCTAATAAATAAATAAAGAAAAGAAAAAAGGATGATGATTTAGTAGGGTTTCTGATTTCTGTGGATCAAATGTTTAGCCACAGGTTTTTGGACAGGGTTTTGCAGTGTGTAAAACTATGTTGATAAGAATAGGCTTCCACCAAGTATGTAAAATTATCCATTCAAAAACAAATGTTTAGCAGTTATCTTACGTCAGATAATCGGTTAGTAAAATCGACAGATGTTTGACGAATTCAAATTGGTCCCGCCATTGACTTTTTCCTTATGAACACAAGAAGAAAATGCAAAACACTTCCTTAAGCGAAGAAGTTTTGGATTGGCTCCTCGATGATGCTTCTTCAGGTTATGGAGAAATCAAGAGTTGTTCAAAGTCCCACGATAGGTTTTCCACATGTCACCCACATTGATCCTCGCTTCTGGCTCTATAACGCGGCAGACCTTATTGAAAAATGCTGGGGTTCAATTTGAAACACAAATTCCAAGAATAGACGAAGAGATGATCCGCCTCGCGATGTTGGAAGAGGACGCGTCACCAAGAGATATCGCAGACGCTTTGGCCGAAATGAAAGCTCAAAAAATCTCATCAAAATTTGGAAATCGTCTTACACTTGGATGCGATCAGGTTCTAAGTTTTGATGGGAAGGTCCTGACGAAACCCGAAAACCAAGAAATGGCTCTCCACCAGCTTCGCGAAATGAATGGCAAACCGCACATGCTTCTGTCGGCCGCTGTTATTTATGAATTCGGCAAACCGGTTTGGCGTCATGTTGGAACGGTAAGAATGTCGATGCGGCGACTGTCAGAGAATTATCTGCAAAATTATGTTGCTCGAAATTGGGAAAGTATCCAGCACTCGGTCGGCAGCTACAAACTTGAAGAAGAAGGTGTTCGCCTCTTTTCCCAGGTCAATGGCGACTATTTTACAGTCTTAGGTTTGCCTCTCTTGGAAATTCTGTCGTATCTCAGCCTCAGGGGAGAGATCGAGTCATGACAGAGCAGCGCATTCCATTGGCAGGTGTTATCGGTTCGCCCATCGCCCATTCCAAATCCCCACAGATTCATACGCATTGGCTCAAGACGCATGGGATCCAAGGATATTACATCCCGATGGATGTCGGCTCAGACGATCTGGAAACGGTTATAAGATCGCTGCCAAAGGCTGGCTTTGTCGGTGTGAACATTACTGTTCCGCACAAAGAAAAGATCCTAGAGATCGCAGATCTCGTGACTGATCGTGCGACCCTTATCGGCGCGGCAAACACATTGATTTTCCGAAAAGATGGTAAAATCCACGCGGACAACACCGATGGTGTGGGGTTCATCAGGAACCTTCAACAGAATGCTCTTGGGTGGAGTCCAAAAAGTGGCCCCGCGGCGGTGCTTGGTGCTGGCGGAGCAGCACGCGCTGTTATCTCAGCGTTATTGGAAACGGGCGTTCCTGAGATCTTTCTCGCCAATAGAACACGCGTCCGCGCAGATGCACTCAAGACGGAGTTTGGCAAAAGGATTGTCGTTATTGATTGGGTTCAGGCCGGCAATATTCTCGAAGAAGCAGCGATGGTTGTTAATACAACATCTCTAGGAATGTTGGGAAAGCCACCTTTGCGGGTGCCACTCGATGGTCTGCGCCCTGGAACATTGGTTACAGATCTTGTTTATGCACCTTTGAAGACGCGTCTTCTGGCCGAAGCGGAAAAAATGGGATGTGTCACGGTCGACGGGCTGGGCATGTTGCTCCATCAAGCTGTCCCCGCGTTCGAACGTTGGTTTGGTGTCCGTCCCGAGGTTGATACAGCGACTCGCGCGGCGGCTCTCCGATGACATTCAGACTTGGACTGACCGGTTCCATCGGAATGGGTAAATCAACAACCGCCCGGATATTCCGGGATGAGGGATGCGCAGTCTGGGATGCAGACGAAGCCGTTCAACGCGTCTATGCAAAGGACGGCTTGTCTGTAGAGCCAATGTTTAAACTCTTTCCTCAAGCGGTTGTTGAAGGTGCCGTCTCGCGAGACAGACTGAAAGATATTTTAAAGCAAACGCCCGAGGCGCTTCAGCAGATTGAGAGAATTGTTCACCCGCTCGTGAAGGCAGACCGCGAGAATTTCTTGCAGCAAACGAAATCAGAAATCTGTGTATTTGATATCCCCCTTCTGTTCGAAACAGGTTCCAATGAATCCATGGACGCAGTGGTTTGTGTGACGAACGACCCTGATGTTCAGAGAAAACGTGTTCTGGAGAGAGGCACGATGTCTGAGGCGCAATTTGAATCCATCCTTGCAAACCAGATTCCAGACAAGGAAAAGAGAAGACGGTCTGATTTTGTCATCGTGACCGACACCATTGAGCACGCCCGTGAACAGGTTCGGAACATAATTCGTCAGATCAGAGAAAAGTTAGGCCATGCGTGAGATTGTTCTTGATACCGAGACCACCGGCTTTGAGCCGGAGCAAGGCGACCGAATAGTCGAAATCGGGGGCGTTGAGCTTCTGAATCATATGCCGACCGGACGAACGTTTCACCAATATATCAATCCGGAACGGTCGATGCCAAAAGAAGCGTTCGAGGTTCATGGCCTGGGCGATGATTTTCTGCGAGACAAGCCCGTGTTTGCAAAAATCGCGCAGGAGTTCTTGGATTTTGTGGGGGATGCGAAGCTGGTGATCCACAACGCTGCTTTCGATATGAAATTTCTGAACGCTGAACTTGGTTGGCTCAAGATGCCGCAGCTCCCGTTCGATCAGGCAATCGATACGCTTGAGATTGCGCGAAAGAAGTTTCCGGGGTCACCGGCCTCTCTTGATGCGCTCTGTCGTCGCTTTGGCATCGACAACTCAGACAGAACCTTGCATGGCGCATTGCTCGACTCTGAAATCCTAGCCGAGGTTTATCTCGAGCTAATCGGTGGCCGGCAACCGGATTTTGCACTGTCAAACGCGCATGTTGAAACCTCCGCGGGAGCGTCACGATCAGAGGCTTGGAAACCCGCACCAAGGCCAACGGGATTGCCTCCTCGCATTGCAGACGAAGAACGCGCAGCTCATATCAGTTTTGTCGAAAGGCTCGGCGAAAACGCAATCTGGAAAAAGTTCAACTAAGCTTTCACATCAGGCGTCAGGAACAGCTTTGTTCTGTGTCATCTCTGCCTGCCGACGCATGATCTCGTTCCGGTAAAGAGCAACAAAATCAATCGTCTCAAGATTCAGTGGTGGGAAGCCACCGTCACGTGTGATATCACTGACAATTCTGCGCATGAACGGGAACAGCATCCGAGGGCATTCAATCAACAAGAACGGATGCAACTGATCATCGGGAACATTCTCAATACTGAAGACCCCGACATATTCAAGCTCCAGAAGGAACAACTTGTCCTCGGTCGCTTTGTTTTGGGACGTAACAACAAGCTTGGTCGCAACTTCATATTGATTGTCAGCTGGCCGTTTCTTTGCATCAAGATTGACCGCGACCTGAACATCCGGCGTGACTTCGCCACCGATACCTCTTTGCGACAAGACATTCTCGAAAGACATATCACGGATGAATTGGGTTAAGACGCTCATCTGAGGTCCGGCGGGCAACTCTCCAGATTTGGGCTGTGCTTCTGCGTCGGGTTTTGCGGCGCCGTTTTCCTGATCTGCCATTGGGTTCTCCGGGTCGATTTTCTTATTTGCCGCAGGCTTAACAGCATGTGCAAAAGGCCTCAATGCTTAGTCCTGCCGGAATCTCCATGTGTTGGCTTTTTCGACGGATGTACTTCCTGGTAATCGGCTTCGATGACGTCACCGCTGTCATAGTCGCCCTGATGTTGCTTGTGGGTTGTTTGCGCTTGTTCGCCCATTTCAAAGCGCTGCACTTTGATATGTCTCTTCAGATAAGAAAATACGGATCGGCGTACGGGCGGCATCAAAAACGCAAACCCAAGAGCATCTGTAAAGAATCCGGGTGTCAACAAAAGCGCACCCGCGACAAGTATCATGGCCCCATGGGCAAGTGGTTCGGTCGGATCGTCCAGCCTGGAAAAAGATGAGCGAAGTTGCCCAAGAGCGAGAGCACCCTGCGATTTGACAAGCATGGTTCCCAAGGCTGCCGTCAACACGACAATCGCAAGAGTTGGCCAAAGTCCGATCCAGCCGCCAATCTGAATAAAAAGAGCGATTTCGATGAGCGGCACGGCAAGAAAAGCCAGAAATAGCCACATGATTGGAAACCCCCTATTTTTACCGACCCCGTAAGGTGGACTTGGGCCGGTGAACCACCTACATAAGTGCGGACAAGGGATGTTTCCATCCTCGACATTGTAAGAGGTTCGAATGAATTCGCCGCTACTTCAGCTTTTGGTGCTGGCCGGGATCGCAATCTTTCTGATCCTGCGGCTTAAGAGCGTGCTGGGTACACGTGACGGATTTGAATCTCCGCCGCAATCGCGCCAGAGTATCGAGTCTTCGCCGCGACGCAAGGATTTTGAAGTCATAGAAGGTGGCCCGGATTACGATATCTCGGACCATGTCGCGGAAGACAGCGAGGCAGCCGAGGCGCTCTCTAGTATGAAGCGCGCCGAACCAAGCTTTACGGTGAGCGAATTCTTGCAAGGTGCCAAACAGGCCTATGAATGGATCCTGATGGCATTTGAGCGCGGCCAGTTGGACGAAATCGCGCCCTTCCTCTCAGAAGATGTGTTTGAAGCCTTTTCTCAGGTGGTCGATGCGCGCCAGGAACAGGGTTTGAAGATCGAGGCTGAATTCGTCGGTGTTCGCGAAACAAGTCTTGTAGATGCGAAATTTGACGCCGATACAGGCCGCTCCGAAATCACTGTGCGCTTTCTTGGCGAACTGGTGTCGGTCGTGCGTGATGCATCCGGCGAGATCCTTGAAGGAAAGCCCGGCCAATCAAAACGCCAGAAAGACAGCTGGACGTTTGAACGTGTCATGGGCGCAGATGATCCTAACTGGCGCCTCGTTGCGACTGGCGAATGATTCGGGGACTGATTGCAGCATCCCTGATAGCGATCAGCTCTTCTCTTGCCGCATTCTCAAGCGATGTCACACATACCGTCGTTGATTTCAAAGACCTTAACGACTGGGACAAGGACACGCACGCAAAAGCCCTAGAGGCTTTTCTGGTCACGTGCCCCGATCTGAAAGATCCGGACTGGTCCGCCCTTTGTGCGCTTGCCCAACAAAAACCAGATGCAAAAGGCTTTTTCGAACTCTTTTTCAGGCCAGTTCTTATCGAGGACGGAGATCCGATGCTTTTCACTGGCTATTTTGAGCCAGAGTTGAGCGGATCGTTGTATCCGAGTTCGAGGTACAGATATCCGGTCTACCGGACCCCGCCAGAGATCGCCAACAACCAACTTTGGTATCCGCGCCGTGTTATCGAAACGGGCAACGTCATGACCGGCCGAGGTCTGGAGATAGCCTGGGTCGATGACCCGGTTGAGCTCTTCTTTCTGCAGATCCAGGGATCAGGGCGGATCAAGCTGCCGGATGGGCGCATGCTCCGAGTGGGTTACGGCGGTGCAAATGGCCATGAGTATCGCTCGATCGGGGCCGAACTTGTCCGGCGCGGGATCTTCGAGCCACATCAGGTATCCGCGCAAGTGATCAAGAATTGGGTTCGAAGAAATCCCGCGTTGGGACAAGAGCTTCTCTGGTTCAATCCGTCTTATGTCTTCTTTCGGAAAATCAACTCTGTTCCGCCTGAACTGGGCCCTCTGGGTGCAATGAACAGATCAGTTACGACCGGCAGGACAATAGCAGTTGATCCAGCTTTCGTGCCACTTGGTGCCCCGGTCTGGATCGAGAAAGAGGGTGCTGATCCCATGCGCAGATTGATGATTGCGCAAGATACCGGTTCCGCCATCAAAGGTGCGCAAAGAGCAGACATTTTCATGGGGACTGGCGATCAGGCCGGACGACTGGCAGGTCGTCTTCGTGACCCCGGTCGAATGATCACGCTTCTGCCAATCCAACGCGCCTATGCGATGGAAACGGAGCCCGATCTATGAGCCGAAGAAAGGTCACGCCAGAAGAGCTGGCCTTATGGAAACAGGTTGCAAAAACGACAGAGAAGCTTGGTGTTGATCGCAAAGAGACTTTCCTGAACGAAGAACACAAACAACCGTCTATCAAAAAATTTCTGATACCCGAGACGTTTCAGGTTGGCATGGCTGCCACATCCGGATCGCCCAAAATCGACGTGCTGCCGCAAGTTCAGAACCAAGTGGCGCAGCAGCCCATCAGGATAGACAAGAAAACGCATCAGCGTTTGAAATCTGGAAAGCTCAAACCCGAGGCCCGTATTGATCTTCACGGCATGAATTTGGCGCAGGCGCACCCACGGCTGACGCGGTTCATTATGTCTGCCCATGGTGAAGGCAAACGACTCGTCTTGGTCATAACCGGCAAAGGTAAAAAAACCGATAACGGCGGGCCAATTCCTGTCCGCCACGGTGTGCTGCGACATGCGGTGCCGCAATGGCTTGGTCAGGCACCTTTGTCTTCACTCGTGCTTCAGATCACACAGGCCCATGCGCGGCATGGGGGTGGTGGGGCGTATTACGTTTATCTACGCCGGACGAGGTAGGAAAACACGCGCGCGCGAGATGCCGATCATCATCATGAGCGTGGCAAAAAGAAAGTACAGGCCGACGAAAATGTATTGATTTTCAAGGCCTAAACCGATGTCGATCCCATATCCGGTGAGCCCCGGACCGATGGCCGAGCCGAAGACCATGACGGCGGCGGCGATGGCTTTGATGGAGCCAAGAAAACGCGTGCCGTAAAACTCGGCCCAGAACGCATTTGGGAGGGTGGTGTTGAAGCCGGTGGTGAGGGCGAAAAAGAAGAAACCGAGCAGCAGGACCGGGGTTGATCCTGCATAGGCGAAGAGAAAAAATGCAATGACCATAGGGAGTTGCATGAAAGGAATCAGGCGCGCGGTGCCGTAGCGATCAAGCGCCCAGCCAGACCCGATCATCGCGGCGATTCCGATGGCCGTGTAGAACGGGTACATCGCGACCAGCTCGACATGGCTGATGCCCTTCAGATCGGCGTAGTGAACCTGGTGAAAAAAGAAGGCCGTGTTGAAGGCGGACGGGCCGAGAAGGGCGGGGATCATGAACCAGAAAAGCCAATGTTTTAAGGCCTGATTGCGAGTCCAGTGGCGGTGGTGCATGCCGGTGGACTGGTTGGTTTCGGCGACGGATTGCGGGGTGCGTTCGGCGCGCAGGAGGCGCAGAATCAGGGGGATGCCCAAAAGCGCCATCGCGGCGGCGAAAAGCCAGAGAATGCGCCAATCGAGAAACGCCATTAACCCAACAAAAACAAGGGGTAAGAGAGCCTCACCCATGGCAAAGCCCAGGGTCGCGATAGAGAGTGCGCGGCCCCTTGTGGCGATGAACCAACGGGACATGGCGACAAGGGCGATGTGGCTGGTCATGCCCTGACCGGTGAAACGCAGGAAAAATATAATGAAAATCAGCCCCCACCAAACCGGGTTAAGGGCCATGGCGAGGCAGGAAAAGGCAAGCATTATCAGGATGATAGGGGCAAGGGCGCGGACGCGGAAGTGATCGGTCAGACCCCCGGCCCAGACCATGACAAGCGCCGAGGCGGCGGTGCCCAGCGTATAGATGCCGCCCCACTGCCCGTGGGTGAGATCAAACCCCTCGCGAATATGGCCTGCGAAGATCGAAATGAAGAAGGTCTGGCCAAAAGAACTGAGGAAAGTCAGTACCATACCCGCCGTGAGCCAGGGGGCGTTGGACCTTAGAAATTCGACAGTTCGCATGCGCCTTCGTCGCCTGAATTCCCGCGAAAGGGAAGAAAAATCACGACATGCCGCGACTTAGGGTTAAGGCCCTGAAAAGCCATGAAACCACCATGTCGGTATCACGTCGGTATTACGTCGGTATCGCGTCGGTGCGGATGTCAGTGCGGCGGCGGGGTTACCGTACCGCGCGCGGGCGGTATTACTTTGGTAAAGGTTTCGGGGTTGGTTGGTCCCGCTCAAACCGGGCCACGCCATCGAGTTCCGGCAACCAGCCCTCTCGCCGACAGGTCCAAAGCTCGTAAGTCGGACGAAACTGATCCGGGTCATCCAGCGCGCCAAGATGCAGTTCAACCTCATCGCCGGTTCGGGTAAAAACGGAAGAGCCACAGATGGGGCAGAAATGCCGCCCCTGAAATGAGGCCGTGTCGCCCGTGACCGCGACGGCGCGCTCGGGAAAAATCGCAGCGGCATAGAACACCGCGCCATGATGCTTGCGGCAGTTGAGACAATGACACAGCCCCACGCGATCCGGCGCGCCCGAGGCGCGGAACCGGACCTTGCCACAGAGACAGCCGCCGGTGGTTTGGGTCATGATGGTCCTCCCTTGGGGTTTAGGGAGGAGGGTAGGTGAGGTGGGGAGGGGTGTCGATGAGTTAAGCGTACACACAGAGAAAGACATGAAAGTTGTGTCGGACGGAGACTTGATGATTGAGACCGAGGCCAAATGGGGCAGTTGGAATGCCAAGTAGTCGGTCATCTCGATGGACCCGGTGGTGGTCAAAGACCGGTTCATAAAGGCGGTCGTCAGTATAGAATTTTCAGGCTTGGTTTTGGACGGAGTGGGCTATGTGAAAACTCGCCTGTCGTGCTTTGCGTTCATAAATCAGTGAATCGAAGCATTTTATTGACATTTTTAGCACTTTGAGTCCTGTGCTCTATTGTGAACGATTCGCATTTGATGTAAACTCCAGTTCTACCGGAGGATGCAGTGCCCGAACAAAAACTACCCAAGGTTCTTGAGCACGAGCCACTTGTCGATGCGTTGTGTGAAATACGCATGGATGCGACGGCACCTTTAGCGGACATCCTTCCTGGGATCCTTTTCCACAAGTTGGACCCTAAACCAACAATTCAGCGTCTTGCGGCCGCTGAAATACCGCAGCCCATGAGAGCAAAAGATCCAAAGCTTCATTTTGCCCCAACGCAGCGTCTTGATTGGGGTGAGTATGTGATTGCCGTAGGTGACCGGAATGTAATCATAAGTTGCAAGCTCCCATATCCCAAGTGGCCAAACTTCAAGTCAAAGATTCTCGAAATAGTAGGTATAATCGCGGATGTGAATGTGGCTGGGAGCGTTGAGCGATTCTCAATCAAGTACGTAAACTTGATTGAGGCGGGTTCCATTGGAGAGCAAATATCAAAGATAGATGTTGCACTGAAGATCGGAAGTCTTGAGGTCATCAACGATCATATCGACATCAAGGTGCATCATGTAGAAGACGGCATTGTGCATCTTCTGACAGTTGTGACCGGTGCCAATGCAGAAATTCCAATCAATCGAAAAATGTCTGGGGTCATAGTGGATATAGACTCGATCCGTAACATTGACCCGGTGCCTTTCGCCAACTTCTCCGCTGGCTTGGAGCCTGAACTTGAAACTTTACGGCAGGCCAACAAAGTAAAGTTTTTTGGATGCCTGAAACAGCAAACCGTTGAAGAAATGGGGCCTATCTATGAATAATTTGGCATTATCTGGAACTGTATCTACGACCGCAGCAATCCTAGGCTTCAATGCGGCAATCGCCGCTGGGGAAGACACTTGGCCAGATCAAGTCCAAATTTACGTGACTGAGCAAAGCAACCCTACTTTCAGCTTTTTTGAGGATTCAGTTCTAATCATTCCGCCAACACCTTTGCATGAATTCGCTAACAGTGTCGCCAACGTTTTCGCATCTTTGTCTGAAGGGCAAGAACCTCTTGGTGCAGAATTTGAGGCAATCTGGGATGAGAACGTGGATTTGTTATATCAACCCTGATAATCCGGATGAACTTTGACGTTGAGAGCCTCCAGAAACAAATTCCGTACTACCTGACCGCGGAAGATCGACGGATCTTGCTTGCTGAATTGCAAGCAATCTCAAAGGGTGGGGAAGCAAATTATTTTCTGGGCAAACACAACAACTCTTTTGATAACCAAATACTACAGGGAGATGGTTGGAAGGCGTTGCAACTTTTCGTTTTTAACTCTGGTGAAAGACGGTCAGTTCAAGGGATGATCTTATCTAATTCATGTGATGTTGATCCCGAAAATAAAAGAGACCTACCTACTCGAGTTACTTTTGCGCCTTTGGTCAAGCTGTCTGCATATGAAGAAGTTTTACGCGCAAGCAAGATCGAACAGCAAAAGATAGATGAGAAGCTTGCAGCAATTCGTGCTCAGAAAACGAGTAACGTTTTTTTTCTTCCTAAAAATGAGTCCTTGGAAGAGGACCATATTGTCCGACTAGATGAAGCACATTCGATGCCTGTCGCTGTGCATATTGGCGAGGAGAGCCGCAAAAAGCTATTCACACTGAGCAACACTGGCTTCTACATGTTGGTTTTTAAGTTATCCGTACACTTCTGTCGTTTACAAGAAAGTGTAAACCGTAATGACGATACGGCGGCTGCCTGAAAAACAACTTGGAATTAGTACGTTCCTACAAAACATACCGCGACAAATCTGCGGACTTCATCAGCTCTCCGAGGTTGGCCTCGACAAAGCTTGCGTCGACCACGATCTCATCGCCTGAGCGATCCGGGGCGGTGAAGCTGAGTTCCTCGAACACGCGTTCCATCACGGTATAAAGCCGCCGCGCGCCGATGTTTTCAACCGTTTGATTGACCTCAGCCGCGATGCGGGCCAGCGCGGCGATGCCGTCTTCGGTAAACTCGACCTTGACCTCTTCCGTGCCCATGAGCGCGGTGTATTGCCGGGTGAGGGCATTGTCCGTCTCGGTCAGGATGCGCACGAAATCCTCCTCGGTCAGCGCGCGCAACTCAACACGGATGGGCAGGCGGCCTTGTAGCTCTGGCAGCAGGTCCGAGGGCTTGGCGATGTGAAACGCGCCGCTGGCAATGAAGAGGATATGGTCGGTTTTGACGGGGCCGTATTTGGTGGACACGGTTGTGCCCTCAATAAGCGGGAGCAGGTCGCGCTGCACGCCCTCACGGCTGACATCGGCACCGCGGGCATCGGCGCGGGCGCAGACCTTGTCAATCTCATCCAGGAACACGATGCCGTTCTGCTCGACCGCATCCATGGCGGCGCGATTGACGGTTTCATCGTCGAGAAGCTTGTCGGCCTCTTCCCCGATCAGGATCTCATAGCTTTCGGCGACGGTCAGTTTGCGGCGCACGGTGCGGCCGCCAAAGGCCTTCCCGAAGATATCGCCGAGATTCATCATACCCATCTGTGACCCGGGCTGACCGGGGATGTCCATCATGCCCATGGGGTTGGAGGTGTCGGCGAGGTCGAGTTCAATCTCGGTGTCGTCGAGTTCGCCATTCTTGAGCTTCTTGCGGAACATGTCACGGGTGGCTTCGCGGGCGTCGGTGCCGGCAATGGCCTCGATCACGCGGTCTTCGGCCTGTTGGTGGGCGCGGGCCTTGACGTCGTCGCGCATATGCTCACGCGTTTCGATGATGGCGGCATCGACGAGATCGCGGATGATCTGTTCCACATCGCGGCCGACATAGCCCACTTCGGTGAACTTGGTGGCCTCAACCTTGATAAAGGGGGCGCGGGCGAGTTTGGCCAGACGGCGGGAGATTTCGGTTTTGCCAACGCCGGTGGGGCCGATCATGAGGATGTTCTTGGGGTAGACTTCCTCTCGCAGGTCATCGGCAAGCTGCTTGCGCCGCCAGCGGTTGCGCAGGGCGACGGCGGTGGCGCGCTTGGCGTCTTTCTGGCCGATGATGAAGCGATCCAGCTCGGATACGATTTCGCGGGGCGTGAGGTCTGTCATGTGAAGTCCTGGAGGTTGGCGGAGCAGCGTGCCGGTTTACTTGGAAATGGTCTCAACGGTCAGATTGCCGTTGGTGTAGACACAGATATCGGCGGCAATGGCCATGGCGGCGCGGGCGACCTCTTCGGCGGATTTGTCGCTTTCCATCATGCCGCGGGCGGCGGCGAGAGCGTAGTTGCCCCCTGACCCGATGGCTGTCACGTCATGCTCTGGCTCAAGCACGTCACCTGCGCCGGTGATCACGAAAAGCTCTGCCCCGTCGGTGACGATCAGCATGGCCTCGAGCTTTTGCAGGTATTTGTCGGTGCGCCAGTCCTTGGCGAGTTCAACGCTGGCGCGCTGAAGCTGGCCTGGTGTGGCCTCCAACTTGGATTCGAGGCGCTCCAGAAGTGTGAAGGCATCTGCGGTGGAGCCTGCAAATCCGGCAACAACATCGTATCCACCCGGGGACAACCGGCGGACCTTGCGCGCTGTTCCTTTGATGACGGTTTGGCCAAGGCTGACCTGACCATCACCCGCGATAACGACCTCGCCGCCCTTTTTCACACCGATGATGGTGGTGCCATGCCAGCCGGGAAACTCTTTGGACATGCCTACTCCTACGTTTTTAAGAGACTATGGGAGCGGGATGCGCGCAACGCAAGCCGGGCCAAGAAAAAGGGCCGCGAACGGCGACCCTTTCAAATGCTGGTTTGTGGCCGTCAGATCGACTCTTCGATCCAGCTTTGCAGCGAGGCTTTGGGTGCCGCCCCTGCGCGGTTCGAGACAACCTCGCCGTCCTTGAAGATAAAGAGTGCGGGAATGCCGCGAACGCCCATTTGCGAGGGCGAATTGGGGTTCTCGTCGACATTCACTTTGACGATCTTGACCTTTCCATCCATCTCGGCAGACAGTTCTTCCAGCGCCGGGCCGATCTGCTTGCAGGGACCGCACCATTCGGCCCAGAAATCCACGACGACCGGAATGTCAGAGTTTTTGACTTCGGCGTCGAACGTGTCGTCGGTTACGGCAACGGTGCCCATATTTCGTCTCCTTGAGTGTCAGGTTCGACCGAGAACCTATGTAGGCTGGTCAGACGCGTCAAGATATATGGGTGTTGTATACTGCTTTGGTCACAAGATCGTGGGGTAGGTCCATAAGCTTTGCGGTTCGTGTCCACAGAAGCGCGGTTTCGATTTTATGTGCGGGATAAATCAGTTGCAGCGCGTGGGCATATGCCCCCATCTGCCGCAAGAGGCCTTCGGGGCAGGTTTCCGGCCTGTCCGGCACAGCAACATTTGTTTTGAAATCGACGGCAAGAACGGTGTTTTCAGACAAAACCAGCCGGTCGATGACGCCATGGATGCGCTGATCCCCAAGCGCTTTGAGCGCCGCCGAGACCGGCACTTCGGCCAGAGTTTGTTTTGAGAACAGCATGGAAAGATCGGGATTGGTCAGGATCGGCTGAACCTCGGCGATGAGTTCTGGAATTTCATGTTTACCGGCGGCATCGGGTCCGGAGCCTAGAAGCATTGCGGCCAGGGCGGGCCAGTCGCTTTGTGCGGCGTTTGGAAGATGCTCTAACAACAGGTGGATTTGTCGGCCCCTGCGTGTTGCCGCCGCCTCGTCAAGGCCGTCTTCCGATGGCAGGGCCTTGGCCCCGCCCAGATCAGAAGGTGACAAGATCTTGGCCTGACGCGGGACATCCGGGACTGGGTAAAGAAAGTGATCGGGAAGAGCCGTCTTGAGCGGCGGTTTCTCTGTTTCGGCGCCGGAGCTTGCCCCGGGCCATGTCCCCATCTCAAGCCGCAGACCTGCGCCGGTGGCGAAGTCATGCGGGCGCGCATTGGCTTGGGTCAGGCCGTTTTGGACCTTGGAGTACCAATCAAGCCCGTCTTTTTCCAGATCGCCGGCAGCGGCAATAATCAGCCATTGTTCTGCGCGCGTCATCGCAACATAGAGAAGGCGATCACGCTCGGCATGTTGCGCGGCCAGTTCTGCCTCTCTAGCGTTTCGCAGGGCGGTTGGAAGATCGTCTTTCGATACGCGCCAGAGCGGTGTGCTCTCGGCAATGACAAATTGCGAGTCGAGCCTGACGTCGCGTTTGGCGCAATCTGGCAGAATAACGACAGGGGATTCCAGCCCCTTGGCCCCGTGAACTGTCATCACTCGGATGCGATTGCCGGTGGTTTCCATCTGGCGTTTGACTTCAAGCTGATCGGTTTCCATCCAGACAAGGAAACCTGTGAGACTGTCCACAGCATGTCGTTCAAACGCCATCGCCTGAGCCAACAGAGCGTCGATACCATCCTCTGCCTCGGGTCCAAGCCGTGAAAGCAGAAGATGCCGCCCGCGATGACGGGTCAGGCAGCGTTCCAGCAGATCGTAAGGGCGCAGGAAGTCCGCCGTGTTGCGCAGATCATCCAAAAAAGAGACTGTTTCTGCGAAATCCGCCTTTCGATCGCGCAGTTCGGCCCAGAGGAATTTCTGTGTCCGATCATGCGCGAGATCGAAAAGTTGCGCCTCGCTCCAGCCAAATAGCGGAGATCGCAGGATGGTGGCAAGCGACAGGTCATCTTCGGGCGTGGCGAGAAAGGACAAGAGCGCGAGAAGGTCGCGCACGGCAAGTTCGGCGGTTACACGCAGCCTGTCGGAACCAGCGACGGGCAGATCGAGGCGCTTACACTCGCGGATGATCTCGTGGAAGATCCTTGAACGCCTCTGAACGAGGATCAGAATATCGCCGGGGATGATTGGCCTTGACGTTTGACCAGTCTCGTCGGGCAGGGGCGAGCCGAGCATCGCATGGATTTCTTCCGCCACCTGACGTGCGAGAAGCGTGGTGGGATCATCACGTGCTGTCACATCAACAGGCATGAACCAGTCTGGGGGCTCAGGATCGTCCTGTTTCTCGAAGACGGGCCAAAGATCAATCCGGCCGGGCATATCGGATTTGAAGGCTTTGTGCGGCTCTTTCTGGGTGAACCCGCTTGTTTCGTGCTGTGCGAAGGTTTGATCCACCACATCGAGGATGCATTGCGCGGAGCGGAAAGAGAACTCCATCTCCATATCCTGAAGGGGCGATTGGAGAGCATCGAACCGCTTGGCGAAGTCTGTGCGCATCCGATCAAACCCGTCAGAATCCGCGCCCTGGAAGGAATAGATCGACTGCTTCTTGTCGCCCACGACGAAAATGGTGCGCTGCCTGTCGGGCTGCGCGCCCTCTCCGCTGGTGAACTCGGCGGAGAGCCGGTCGATCAGCTCCCATTGGGCCGGGTTCGTGTCCTGGGCCTCGTCGATGAGGATATGATCAATCCCGCCATCAAGCTTGTAGAGCACCCAATCGGCCACTTTGCGATCTGTCAGCAGGTCGCGTGCCTTGAGGATCAGATCGTCAAAATCCAAAAGGCCCCGCTGCAGTTTGGCCGCCTCAAAGGCCGCAAGAAACACTTGCGCGAACGCGTGCAGCGCGATGGATTTCCTGGCGGTGTCAAGTGCAAGGAGAGTCATTTTCGCATCGGCGACGCGATCCATGAGGGCGTGGAGATGTTGAATGACAGGTTCGAGTTCTGCGATTGCGTTTTTATGGTTCTTTTGTGGGAAGTTGGCGGATTTCGACGCCCATTTTTGATTGGGGCCGCTGCTGCTTTTGTAGAGGCAAAGATCAAAGAGCGTTTCGAGGTCAGCCTGATTTGGAGCGCCGGGATCGATTGTGGCGAGGCGGTCGGCCATGGCGGGATAGATTGCACCACCTATTGCTCGAAGACGCGCAAGAAGTTGCGGCCAAAATGTGGGCTCAGTGCCGTCGAAAGCCAGTGTTTGAGCGGTTCGTTCGGACGCGTCTTTCGGCAGGTTCAGAGACAGATAAATGTCATTCTCGTCTACCCGGCGAAACGCGTCGCGATGTTTCGCGATTTCCTGTGTGAGGCCCGAGATGCTTTCACCGGTAAAATGTCGGGCGAGGGCCATCAGCTGGTCCTGCTGCGGGCCGGAGGCGATATCTTCAACGATCTTTTCGCGCAACCGCTGATCGGCGCGTTCGTCCATTTCGACGAATTGCGGAGAAATGCCGGCTTCTAGCGGGAAGCGACGCAGGAGCGATGAGCAAAAGGAATGGATCGTCTGGATCTTGAGGCCGCCTGGGGTTTCGATGGCAGTCGCAAAAAGGCGGCGGGCTTCGTTCAGTTGATCCCCTCTGATCGCCGTTTCGATGCCCAGCTTTTGCAACACGCCGCGCAGCTTGTCATCAGAGAGCATGGCCCAGGACCCCAAGCGCTGGAACAGCCGATTCTGCATTTCTGTTGCCGCAGCCTTGGTGAAGGTCAGGCACAGGATGTGCTGCGGATCGACGCCTTCAAGCAACAGGCGCGCAACGCGGTCTGTGAGGACCTTGGTTTTGCCTGATCCGGCATTGGCGGACAGCCAGGTTGAGCGGTTGGGCTGCGCGGCATCAATCTGGCGCTGGGTAGGCAGGTCTCTCATTGGCCCACCTTTTCCGGTTTGGGGCTGGCGACCTGATCCCACTCGCCAAAACGAGCAAGATGGTCGTAATCGCCATGCTCATCCGATTTTTGCACCGCACGTCGCGAGACGTATCCGCGATCATCCTGCAAATATTCGGAAATCAATTCGATAAGCTTTGCCCAGGTGTCTGAGGGTGGCTCCTTGTCCAGTGGCGCTGGAGATTCAGACGGCTTGGTGCCGAGTGAAATGAAGGTCGCCGCGGCAACCTGCGCGGGGTCAATTCCCTTGAAGCCGGACCGCTCGGCAATCGCTGCCTCAAGCAAGAGCTGCTTGTCGAAATGAAGCTGTTCTTTCTTCGACGGCGCTGTGCCTGTCTTGTAGTCAATGATGTGCAGCCCGCCGTCGGCATTTAAGTCAATTCGATCAGCCTTTGCGGTCAGAGTGAAATCAAGCGACGCGATCTCAGCGGCACCTTTGACTTCAAGTGCCACGGGTCGTGACGTCTCGCGTCGGGTTTTCTCGGCCGCAACAAACCAGTCTGAGACGCGTTCGATCCGTGCCTGCCAGAGCAGCCGGGCCTCTGGCCAGTGCACGGCGTCTTCCAGCACTGTCTTGGCCACGGATTGCAGATGCTGGGGATCAAGCCTTTGGCTGTCCTGCATCGCATCGCGCACGAAAGTCTCAAGCACATCGTGAAGAACAGTGCCGCGCAGCAGGGCATCGGGTTCTCGCATCAGCGCATTAAGCGGTTTAAGCCGCAGCACATATTGCGCGTAGATCGCATAAGGGTCACGGATAAGCCGTTTGATTGCGGTGACCGAGAGCTGCTTTGGTCGTGCCTGGGTTGGCGGGCAAGGGGCCGGGCGGTCTTCGGCAGGGACCTGATCAGGTTTTTCGAGTTCTTCGGCACATTCAAGCCAAATCTGGCCTCGCTGCCGCATATCTTCGAAGGCCTGATTTCCCAGACCTTGCGGCAATCCGCACATCAGGTTCTGTATGCGATTGAGCCATCTCGACGGAACGGTCTGCGCATCATCGGAGCGCACAGAGCGTGTGAGCCAGACAGTCTTCGCGCAGATGGCCTGTTGAAAATCATGCGCCGAAAGGCCAATCCGGCGATCCGGCAGGGTCAGCCCGACCTGCTTGCGCATCACGCGATTGAACCAGGGATCCTGCGGCGGAGCTTCCGGCCAGCTGCTTTCATTGAGACCTGCGAGGATCACAAGGTCTGCACCCTGAACACGAGCTTCGAGCGTACCCCAAATCAGGACCTGCGGATGCGGCTCATCCGCGTTCCGCACGGAGCCTTGCGAGAGCACGGAATGGAACAGATGCCCGTAATCTGTCGCCGTGAGGACCCCGCCAAATTGGGCATTTTCGGCAATATCAGACACTGTTTTCTGTAGCTCAGCCCCGGCATCACCACCCCAGAGCTTTCCTGGCTGATCTGGAATGCTTCCGTTCGAGATGGCTTCGGCCAAACCGATATGGCGTTTGATATGATCAGATATCGGCGTTGATCCGGCTGCTTCGTGCCCCAGAAGACAGGCGCTGATCCACGCACCCCATTCACTGGCGCCAGTTGTCTTATTCTCGACGAGCCAGTCTTGTAGAATGCCCTCGGTTGGCGCCGGGCAGCCCTTTTTTCGAAGAAAGAGCTCCAGCTCTCGCGTGTGAAGAAGGTGTGGACCGCGATCTGCGCCGCTGTGCGTCAGCGGATGTTTCAAGAGCGTGAAAAGCTGTTCCGTCGTGATCGGGCCGCGAAAAAGCTCTGCCACGTGGCGCATGAACCGGCCTGGCGCGGATTGGTGCAGAGGTATGCCCGCGCTGTCATCTGGAAGAATGTTCCATCTGTCCAGCGCTGCTGTCACTTGCCGGGTCAGCGTTCGATCCGTTGCGATGAGCGCGGCGGTTTCACCGTCTTCGACGGCTTGACGCAGGCGCATGGCAATTGTGAGCGCCTCTGAACGCGGCGTCGGCGCCTCAACCAGGCTTATGTTTTCCGTGGCCGCTGGAAGCGTATCTTCAAGATCCGGGCCATCACGCAGCCACTGATCGGTGACCGGGGCGGGCCGCATCGCGAGCGAGATAAGCCGATTGCGATCGGTATTCGCCGGAGCGGTGTCGGAGAAGGCTTTGATGTGGCGAGGGTGTGAGCCCAGTTTGGACATCAGATCAGCAAAGCGAAACTGTGGATGATCTTCGCCGAGGCCATGATCGGTCAATTGATCCCAGACATCATCTGATTGCGAGAAATCGAAGCCGGGCAGCACGACCCTGCCATTTGGGAGCTGCGCCACGGCGCGCATTAATAGCTGCGTCGGCCCGCGAGACCCGGTCGATCCGGCAACGATGACCGGATGCTCGGGCGGCGCGTGCGTCCATTTTTTCACCAGATGTTCGATGACCATGCGCTGCCGCGCCTCGCGATCCGGCTCTGTTTGATTTTCATGAAAATAGGGTCTGATTATGCCCAAAAATGCCAAAATGCGTGACCAGTGCCCGGACTGATCGCTGACATCAAGCCTCGCGATATCGTCTGGCCCGACCCCTTCCGCCTGCATTTCATCCATGAGTGACGCGAGGCTGTCGGCCAGATCGAACAGGTTGGCGCGCGGTGCAAGATCGGGCTGTGCCTCAAGCAGTTTACCCACAAGCTGGACCAGTTCCAGCCGTCGTTTGAGCGGCGAGACAGCGGGCGGGATGTCGGAGGCATCGCGCGTTTCGGCGAAATCCGTCACCAACCCGATCTTCGGCAAGAGACAGGGCGGACCCGCATCAAAGATCGCCCGCATGCGGCGCGCCATGCGCCTTGTATTGACGATGAGATGAACCCGCGCCAGCGCGTCAGGCGGCTGGTCTTGATACTCTGCAAGCAGGCCGGAAACAACGGCCTGCGGGAAATCGACGCCAAGGGGAACGCCGATAACATTCAACATATGATCGAGTTCAGTCATGTGGCTCTGCAAGAAAGGACTCGGCCAGAGAAAAGCCTTCGGGCGTGCCCACATCGCACCATTTGCCAGGATAGCGGATCGCATGCAGGCGCCCGGACATGATCATCTGGTCCCAGATCAGGTTAAGAGAGAATATGCGATCTTCGATATCCGCGAGCCCTGTTGTCTTGATGATCTGAAGGCCGGTGTAGATGTCACCGCTGCCTCGTGCCGCTTTGTTGTTGTGATCAATCCTGAAATCACCCGTTCCCACATGACCGATGGCGTTCTCTTTGGCCACGCAGAGCAGCAAGGCATCCATCCTGTCGGGATCCCACGCATCGGCCAGTTGTTGAAGGGCGTTGGGCCCCTGCCAGACCGCATCGGTGTTCATGGTGAAGACAGTGTCGCGGGCAAGCTTTGGCAGGGCGAATTTCAGGCCGCCTCCGGTGTCCAGAATCTGGGGCGTTTCATGTGAAAACCCAATGTCGCGGCCCTGGAGATGCGTCTCGATCTGATCCGGCAGGTAGTGCAGATTGCACAGGATACGATCCGTACCGAACCCCTCGATCTGATCAAGCGCATGATCGATCAGAGCTTTTCCGGCGACTTTGATGAGCGGCTTGGGTTGGGTTTTGGTCAAATCGCCCATTCGCGTGCCAAGGCCCGCGGCGAAGAGCATCACCGTGTCGGGTTCTGGGCGCATTTCGCCTCCAGTCGTTTCAACGCATCAAGAGATGGTTCTGGGATGGTTTCGGATATCAGCACGCTTAGCTTGTGAAGCGTGTCATGCGCGAGATCGCGTTTCAGCAGGCCCCAGACACGCGGCATGAGTTTGAGGTAGCCAGGTTTGCCGTCGCGCAAACATAGGCGCGCAAAGACACCGAGAATGCGCAAATTGCGCTGGGCCCCCCAGACGGCATAGGCCGTTCTGAACTGCTCGAGCGGTTGATTGGTCGCATGTATGTAGCGAGCAATCATCTCTTCTTCGATCTCGGGCGGCACGTCGCGGCGCGCGTCCTGAAGCAGAGAAACCAAATCGTAGGCGCGGTGGCCTTTCATGGCGTCCTGAAAATCAAGCAGGCCGACCCGGGCGTGGTCGGCGCGATCTGGAAGCCACAGAAGGTTTTCAGAATGGTAATCGCGTTGCACAAGGACATCGGTTTGCGGTGCGTGAATTTCGATGAGTTGCGTCACCTCGTTTACGAATTCTTGCCGCAGGTTCGGAGGGGCGGACCCGGTGATGCCGGTGACATACCAATCGACAACAAGTGCGGATAACTCCGCAGCGGTATTCGCATCATAGCTGGGAAGACCGACGAGTGGCGCGACGCTGTGCAGATGAACCAAGGCGTCAGTTGCGGCGTCATAGAGTCTGTTTTCAAAATCAGGTGTCTTTTCCAGCAGGCGGGCAAAAAGATCGTCACCGAGATCTTCGAGCAGAAGGAAACCATGCGCTTCGTTCTTGGCGAGAACCTGCGGTGCGCTAAGATCAATTCCTGCCAGAAAAGACGCGATTCTCACGAAAGGCGCGACATCTTCACCCCTGTCAGGGGGCGCATCCATGAAGACATAGGTCGTCCCATCGGACCGCAGCCTGAAATAGCGACGGTTGGAGGCGTCGCCTGCCAGTTTTTCGCACTGAGCGTCCTGCAAACCATTGGTGGCGAGGAAGCTGTTCATTTCTGTGTCACGATCAGGCATTCTTGAGGGCCTTCAAAACAGTATCCCAGCGCTCGCCGTGCCAGCTTGCGTTCAGATGACGCGAGTCTTCACGCGGGCCTTCAGAAAAGGAAAGCCGGAGCCTCGTTTCCGGCAACATTGTCCCCAATCTGTCAGGCCATTCAACGACGCAAATTGCATGATCGAAAGCGTCGATCAGACCGAGTTCAATGATCTCGTCAGGGTGGCTCAGGCGATACAAATCCGCATGCCAAACCTCTCCGAGGCGCGTCTCGTAGGTTTGCACAAGTGTAAAGGTCGGTGAGGGGATATCTTCTGGTTCGATCAGGATTTCCGAAATCAGCTCTCGGGCAAAAAACGTCTTTCCTGCACCGATCTCTCCTTCAAGCAAAAGCGTGTCACCCTCGTGAAGCAAGGGCCCCAGACGCCTGGCAAGCGTGCCGGTTTCGGCGGGAGACTCGAGCAGAAATTCAGCGGTTCGATTGGCCATGACCGAACACTACACGGCCATGCATCACCTGCAACCACGTGATCCTAGGCTGTTAGGGATTCGCATTCGCTTTGGTCACGTATGTCGGCGGATTGGCGGCAAATCGAGATGTTCGTCGCGTTGCCTGGAAGCAGATCGACTTTGCAAAGGTACAACTCATTGTCTTTGCTTTCGATGACGCGTTCGAGTTCCGTGCGGTTGATGATGGACTTTTCGCAGGCTTCCCAGAACCACACGTGGGGAAGTTTCTCTGCGCAGATGCGCAGGAAGTCCTGCAGCGCCATTTCCGCAAATGCGGCTTCGGGGTCTATCCCAAAGAGCTCCGTGCAGGCCCGGTTACACATCAGCACCGCGTGGTTTGGCCCGGTTATTGCAACTGCGTATGTAACAACATCCAGTGCCGCCTGCCGCAGGTCGATCTGACTTCGGAAGCGTCTTGTCAATGCGACTTCATCCGAGATGTCTTCGAAAAGAAAAGCGACCGCACCATCGGGATGCGGGCGGCCTGTGATCCGGTAGGTCATCCCATTCGGCAACAACCAGTCATCTATATACAGGCCTTCGGATGCGCTTTTTATCATGGCGTTAATCTGATTGCGCCAGGAACCGTAGTTCTTTGGCTCCGGCAGCATGTTGCTGTCGCGCAACCGGTCAAAAACCTCGACCATCGGAGGCTGAGAGGACAGGAAAGACGGGCTGAGGCTGGTCATGTCGAGAAGCGCCGGATTGAAAAGAACCAGTCGTTGGTTCTGGTCGAAGACTGCAAGTCCGGTCGTCAAGTTCGCAAATGTCTTGGTCAGGGTTTGAATGAATTCGCGACGTGCTTTTTCGGCCTGCACGACCTGAGTCACATCGTTCACATACAGCACCTGAAAATCCGGCTGGTCGAGATGCTTTAACTCCAGGTAACGTTCTTTGTCGCCGTGATGGGCTGGCAAAAAGATACGTTTCTCGGTCTCCAAAGACAGCGATGCACGGACAAAAAGCTCTGTTTGTTCTTCGTTAAACTGCTTAAATCTTTGATTTGACCAGGCGGTTTCATGTGTCTTGTCATAGACCCGGATGGCGCAAGGCGAGTGGTTGAGAACGTCACTCAGCCGGGAGACATAAGTTTCGATCGCACGGGCGCGGTGCGCGTATGACGGCTCTGACTCTGTAGGATCTTTGAGTTCGACGCGTCGAAGGCCCTGAACAGTCGACAATGTCAATGACGCGGGATCGGTTCTTTCTATTGCTGGAAAATCCCTGATTTCGCCGTCTTTTAGATCGGTCAAAAGGTAGGGTAACGTGCCAAATCGTTTTCCAAGCCAGCAACGAAGATGGCGCCATTCGGATACTTCGACATCATCCGACCAAGGCAGCTTGCCAAGAGAGCAATCGGAGTCGACGAGGGTTTCGTTGCGAAACAAGAGTGTCGAAAGCCGAACATCATGGGGAATGTTCTGAACAACGCTTATTTGTGTCGCTTGCCGGTAAAGCGCGCAATACCAAAGCACCGCGAAAACGACGGCGCTCGCAGTGATGACGGCGACAAAGAGCCAAGGCGTGCTGAGATACTGCATGGTATTCCCGGACAAGGGGTATGGGCCATCTTTGCGGCCTTAAGGTTAACAGAACGTCAATAAAGATGAAGAAAGTCTAACTTAGGCCTCGATGGGCCGATTGCTGCCAAGGGATTTTCGGCCTGCCCAAGGATCTTCTTCCAGTCGTTCGCGTCGCCATGTCACTTCGACATATGCGCCTTTACGCTCTGCGAAATCTGGATGAGTGGAAAGCGCGTCCGGCCCGTTCGCAAAGCTAAGTTCCGCACCGGACCGCTCCAGGAGTGTCTTGGCAATGAAAAGACCAAGACCCATGCCTTCGTATTCGGGCCTTTGGCGATCAGCAGGTTGCATGCGTTGCCGGACGAAGGGCTCACCAATCCGTCCCAAGAGATGTGACGGATATCCTTTGCCATCGTCCATAATACGGATTGTGACAAACTCCTCGGTCCAATCGCTATCCACCCAGACGCGGGCCTGCGAAAAGTCGACCGCGTTCTGTATGAGGTTTCGAAGACCATGGATGATCTCGGGCCGCCGCGGGATGATTGGCTGCGCCCCCAAATCCCTGCTCTCAGCACTTTCGTTGAACAACAGATCTTTGCCACGTTCGAGATGCGGCTCGGCCGCTTCCTCGATCAGAGCCGTCAGGGGCGCGCGCCGAAGATGAAGATCATCTTTTCCTGCGCGGCCCATTGAGCGCAGAATATCCCGGCACCGGTCAGCCTGCTCTTTGATGAGAAGTGCGTCTTCGCGGAGCTCATCGTTTTCCGAAAGCTCTTCGGCGAGCTCTGAACTTGTGAGCTTGATGGTGGCCAGTGGCGTGCCGAGCTCATGGGCGGCGGCCGCAACAACGCCACCAAGGTCGGTCAACTTTTGCTCTCTGGCCAAGGCCATCTGCGTGGCTTGAAGGGCTTCGGACATCGCGCGCATTTCAGAGACCAGCCGCCCTGCGTAGACGCCAAGGAACACCACGGCGATCACGATCGCGATCCAGTTTCCGAAAACGAAGATATCCGGCATACCCAATACACGCCCGTCCTGGTCCGTCAATGAGATGTGAAAACGGGCGAGGAAGGTGGTGATGACAACTGCACATAGACCCAGGAAGAAGGTTGATCTGGCGTTCAGGGCTGAGGCGGATACCGTGACAGGGCCAACGATCAGGATAGAAAACGGATTGTGCAGGCCCCCCGTCAAGTAAAGCAACAGTCCCAACTGAAGCATGTCGAAGAGCACGAACAATAACGTTTCGCCTTCAGTGAGGCGCTTGTTCTCGGGAAAGATGAAACTGGCGACGATATTGGTGATGACCGAGACGCCAACGACGAAATAACAAAGGCCAAATTCAAGCGACAGGTCGAGCAGATGCTGAGCGACGAGCAGCGCGCAGAACTGACCGGCTATTGCCCACCACCGGAGCAGTACCAGAGTGCGCAGCCGAATCCAGTTTCGGTGGCTGGTCTCTGACACGATTGTGTTCGTGGTCTCTGACATGCGGCGCTGGGTCTCTCTTTCCAAGCCAGTTTGCGAGGCTTAGATAGGGCCTGCAACAAACAATTCAAAAATGGTGAGGGAGAACGTCATGACACGTCTAATTGCGATGCTGGCGGGTGTGGCGATTGTTGGCCTTCTTGCCATGACGTATTTCGTGACCGCTGGCCAGAAATCGGACGATCAATTTGCGCAATGTCGTCAGGGGCAGGTTGCCGGCGGGACCTCAGAAATTGGCGGCCCTTTCACGCTTGTCAGTGAAACGGGAGAGACGGTCACGGATCAGGACGTGATAGACGAGCCGACACTCATTTACTTCGGATATACTTTTTGTCCCGACGTTTGTCCGATTGACATTGTGCGCAACGCAGTTGCCGTCGACATTCTTGAGGAGAAAGGCCATCGGGTGAAGCCGGTCTTCATCTCGGTTGATCCAAAAAGAGACACACCGGAGGTCATGGCGGACTTTACCGAGGGTGTGCACCCGAGGCTTCTTGGACTAACTGGAAGCGACGAACAGGTTAAAGCGGCCAGCCAAGCTTACCGGACATATTACAAAGCCCAAGAGGGCGATGATGAGTTTTATCTGGTAGACCACTCGACCTTTTCCTACCTCACCTTGCCGGATGCCGGATTTGTCGAATTCTTCCGCAGAGATGCCGATGCGGAAACCATGGCGGACCGGGTTGCGTGTTTTCTTCACGCTTCTTGAAGCTGCGATGGTTTGACGCATCCTATTGGGCACGCTACTAATTCTGAGCTGTGCCAAAGGAGGAGCATATGGCGTCGGATGTTCGTGAGATTGGCGAAGACAAGTCTTTGTTGCTTGTTGATGATGATGAACCGTTTCTTCGCCGATTGGCCAAAGCCATGGAGAAGCGCGGCTTTGAAGTTGAAACGGCCGGATCGGTTGCGGCGGGACAGGCCATCGCGACAGCCCGCCCACCTGCTTTCGCGGTTTGTGATTTAAGGCTTGAGGACGGCAATGGCCTTGATGTGGTCGAAACCATCCGGGAAAAGCGACCCGATAGCCGGATCGTCGTGCTGACAGGGTATGGTGCGATTGCAACTGCGGTGGCCGCAGTGAAAATCGGGGCGACGGATTATCTTTCGAAACCTGCCGATGCCACGGATATCACCAACGCGCTTTTGGCAAGCGATGATGAGATGCCGCCGCCGCCAGAGAACCCGATGAGTGCTGACCGTGTGCGCTGGGAGCATATTCAGCGGGTATATGAGCTTTGCGACCGAAACGTCTCGGAAACCGCACGGCGACTTAACATGCACAGACGAACACTTCAGAGAATTCTGGCAAAACGTTCGCCGCGTTAAACTGAGAGATCGTATCGCTTGCAGATGCGATCAATGATTGTTCCATCGGCGAGCTTGTTTCCGGGGATTTGATTGTATGTCTCGAACCCACGGCTTTGGTAATAGATCAAGCCGCTTTCATTATCGGCGCGGATCGTCGCGTTGATCCACGCATACCCAAGCTTGCGCGCTTCATCCTTTGTGAATTCGAAAAGCCTTGAGCCGATACCAAGGCCGGTCTGCCCCAGCTTTACGAATGTGGCAATGTCAGCGGCATCACTGGGCAATCTCTGGTTTGGCATAATGTTTTGAAATCCAAGCACGTCGCCTGCATCATCTTCGACCAATACCCATGATGTTTGGCCTTTATAGAGTCTCATTTCTTCCCTGAGACGACCCGGTGGAAATGGCCTGGTATGTGCAGTTGTGCCGCCCTTCTTGATGATTTCGTTCAAGAGATCCGTCATCTGCCGCGTATCCGCTGGTCCTGCAGGGCGAACGTGAATCATGACATTGCTTCCAGAAGCTCGGTATGTCGCGCGATGAAATCCGCACGCGTCTCCATCGGAGGCCGCAAAAGAAGCTCATTGCCATCCAGAAGTGCCAGGTCGGGTTTTCCAAAGAAGCGATTTGCTTCCGCTTCGGTGAAGCCAGCGATCTGCGTTGCTTCTGCCCAAGCGCTGACTTTGTCCGCCTTCTTGATCATCCGCTTGACAGAATCGGGGATGATAACAGGCAATCCGAAACGCAGGTGGACCGCTGCCGCCAGCCGCTTATCAAGCTCACTATACCCGGGGCCAACGGCAATCTTGACAGGCGAAATCATGTCGCCGATCACGTATTCTGGTGCGTCATGAAGCAAGGCCGCCAATTGCCACCTTGGTTCGGGATTTTTGGCGAGCTTGGTGAAAAGGCGTTCGACCAGTAGGGAATGCTCTGCAACGGAATAAGCGAAATCGCCCAGTGTCTGCCCATTCCAACGTGCAACAAAGCTTAGGCCATGAGCGATGTCTTCGACCTCGATGTCAAAAGGCGTGGGATCCAGAAGGTCAAGTCGACGACCTGAAAGCATCTTTTGCCAGGCGCGGGCTGCGGGCACTTGGTTTCCGATCTTTTGGTATTGAACGTTGAGGTGATACTAGCTCATTCAGCGGTTTGCAAAACCTTCAATAATACCAGCCAGAAGGGTCGAGTCCTTATGCGCGGCAAGGAAATTGTATCCGGTGTATTTGTCCGGTTTTTCCGACAAAACGTCTTCTATGGAAAGAAGCTGCCTTAGGCCACTTTGGGCAGAATAGAGACTGATTCCAGGGATATCCAACAGGTGGACGCTTGGTGCGCAGCTTCGATCACTACCGTGATCCTCGTAAATCAGAACGCAGCCGTCAGCGAGTGCTCTTTTCGCGCCTTCTATCGCTGCAATCTCGGCACCTTCCACGTCAAGCTTGATCAAGGCGGCTGTCTTGGCTGGCAAGAGATCATCAATCGCGATCGTCTCAACGGTCTCGGTGTGGTCCGTCGCGTTCGGATTGTCGCCCAACCGGGCCGACGCGTGACTGTTGTGCACGTTGACGAATGTCAGTTCTTCATTGCTCTTGGAAAAGACGGCGGCCCATCTGCGGCTTACCTTTTTGAGTGCGCCTGTGTTCTCTGTGAGAATCTTGTAAGTGTCTGATGAGGCTTCGACCGCGAAAATCTGTTTAAACAGTGGTGCTGAAAAAACCGTCCAATATCCCTTGTTCGCTCCGAGATCGCAAAAGACATCTGCATGACTTTGTGCTGCCTGAATGACGTCACCGACGTCGTTTTCGTAATCCTTGCGGTAAAGGGCGAACCGAGTCCAATAAGCGTCATCAAGGTAGATTTTGAACCGCCCACCTGTCTTCAGTTTTACGGTGACAGCGTTCCTGGCCGGGAAAAACCGGGCCAATCCCCGTGCAAAAATGCCGAACAAGTACCTGTTTAATGTCGCGATGCGAAAGAGAGACATCAGGATGACATATTGGCGTTTTGCCGAGCCGCTTGAAAAGCTCAAGTCCTGATCGCGGGTCATCGGTTTCTCCCAAACCATTGCAGGACTGAAATAATCCTTCATCACTTGTCAAAACAAGTGCCTCATTGTTGCCATAATTCTGGCGCATCCTTGCCTCGTTCTATGCCAGCAAGAGATTTGCCGGGCAAAATAGGGGCAGTAGACGAAGCAGCGCCCGACAGGTTAGGTGTGGAACGAGCATAAGCAGGCGTTCGTTCGCTCCTCGCAGTTCGCCTCAAAACAATAATGAGGAGCTTGATATGGTCAGGCAACTTTGTGTGTTGGCGGCTGTTTGCGGTGTAGGTCTTTTTGCGGGCCCGGCATATGCGGCCAGCTGTGCAGACCGCGATACGGTGGTTCAGCGCTTACAATCGCAATATGACGAGATGTTTTCGGCTGGCGGTCTTCAGACAATTCGTAACAAACAAACTTTGGTGGAAGTTTGGTCTTCGCAGAAGACTGGAACTTTTACAGTTATGCTTACGACACCCGATGGTGTGGCGTGCGTTGTGGCGACGGGAACAGATTGGCATCAGATCAATGCTGAAGATATCCCGCAAGGCTCTGAAAGCTAGTCTGGGTCGGATCAATCACGGCCCCACACCCGTTTGTGCGGGGATTTGAATGGGATTCAGGATTCGAGTCTCCAACTTGAAGGTATCACCGCATCTTGGGACGTCTCGGCTCTGGATGCGCTACTTCAAAGGAGACAAACCATGTTTAAACGCACAATCACTTCCGCACTTATCTTTGGCGCTGCTGCGATTGCTCCGCCGACTTTTGCACAAGCCCAATCTGCCCAATGCATGCCGCGCGACGCGCTTATCGAGCGGTTAGAGTCGAAATATGGGGAACATCTGACTGGTGGGGGGCTGCAATCATCGAGCCAACTGCTCGAGGTTTGGAGCTCGGAACAGACTGGTAGCTTCACGGTTTTTATCACGCAGCCGAATGGGATGAGCTGTGTTGTGGCAACTGGCCAGAACTGGAATTCCAATACGACTATGGCCGCTGCTGAAGGGATTGCTAGCTAACGCTGCAATCACGCGTTGCCGAAGGCCGGGTCTAGTGCTATTTGCCCTGCAAACGTATTTGTAGGGAACAAGTAAATGGCGAAAGACTTTGTTGTGAAAGATATCAGCCTGGCGGCGTTTGGCCGTAAGGAGCTTGATATCGCCGAAACGGAAATGCCCGGCCTGATGGCGCTGCGCAAAGAGTATGGCGCAGAAAAGCCGCTTAAAGGCGCCCGGATTGTAGGCAGCCTGCACATGACGATCCAGACAGCGGTTTTGATCGAGACGCTTGTCGCTCTTGGGGCCGATGTGCGCTGGGCCAGTTGCAACATCTTCTCCACACAAGATCATGCAGCGGCGGCAATCGCCGAAGGCGGGACGCCCGTTTTCGCTGTTAAAGGTCAAACTCTGGAAGAGCACTGGGACTATCTGGACCGGTCTTTCATGTTCCCTGAAGGGGCGAACATGATCCTGGACGATGGTGGCGATGCGACATTGTATGTGTTGCTCGGTGCCCGTGCGGAAGCAGGCGAAGACATCATTCCAGTCCCGTCCTCTGAAGAGGAGGAGGTCATCAAGGCACAGATCAAAAAGCGGATGGCGGAAAGCCCCGGTTGGTTCACCAAGACGCGCGATGCGATCAAAGGTGTGTCGGAGGAAACCACCACCGGTGTGCATCGCCTTTACGATCTGCATAAGAAAGGGCAGTTGCCCTTCCCAGCTATCAATGTGAATGACAGCGTGACCAAATCGAAATTCGACAACAAATACGGCTGTAAGGAATCGCTGGTTGACGGCATCCGCCGCGCCACCGACACGATGATGGCTGGCAAGGTTGCCGTTGTCATGGGCTACGGTGATGTTGGCAAAGGGTCGGCAGCGAGCCTTCGTGGGGCGGGTGCCCGCGTGAAAGTGACCGAGGTTGACCCAATTTGTGCGCTGCAGGCGGCGATGGACGGCTTCGAAGTTGTTTTGCTCGAAGACGTTGTTGATAGCGCAGACATCTTTATCACCACCACCGGCAACAAAGACGTCATCCGCATCGAGCATATGCGCGAGATGAAGGACATGGCCATCGTTGGCAATATTGGTCACTTCGACAACGAAATTCAGGTGGCCAACCTGAAGAACCACAAATGGACCAACATCAAAGAACAGGTGGACATGATCGAGATGCCTTCTGGCAACCGTATCATTCTGCTCAGCGAAGGCCGTCTGTTGAACCTTGGGAACGCAACGGGCCACCCGTCTTTTGTCATGTCAGCAAGTTTCACCAATCAGGTCCTTGCACAGATTGAACTGTGGCAGCGCGGGGATCAGTATGACAATCAGGTCTATATTTTGCCCAAGCATCTGGATGAAAAAGTGGCGCGCCTGCACCTAGACCGGATCGGCGTTAAGCTGACGCCGCTTGCACAGGATCAGGCGGACTACATCGGAGTGAACCCGGAAGGGCCCTACAAACCAGAGCATTACCGCTACTGATACGTACTACTGCCAAGAGCGCGCCGTCTATTGGTGCGCTCTTGGCGTTTAGGGCGGAAAAAGAGACTCTATTTACGCTCAGCCCATCGATTTCGCACTGAAATCTCAAAGATGATTTGCAGAGATTCTGAAAATGGGCGGTTTCGCGCAACCGGGGGAGATGTGCCTAAGTTTTCCCTTTGAGTGCTGTGTCGCAATGAGTATCGTACAACACGCGCCTTTTTAGGCAATTCATGCAACAAAATCCGGATTAACCCGGACAGGTGGGAGTGTATATATGGGACGTCGTGATGACTTGATCGCGAAATATGCGGATGATCTGAAGAACAAGTGCGGGATGAGCCCGGACATGGATCTTTTGACCAAGGTGACAATTGGCTGTGGACCATCAATCTATGATGCGGATGCCTCGACAGTTGCCGCAGGTCAGCCGCAGGAGCTTGAAACTGTAAAAGACAATTTCCTCATCAAGAAGCTGGGTCTTTCGGACGGCCCGCAACTGATGGATGCGATCAACCAAGCGATTGAGACCTATGGTCAATCTGAGCGCAACAAATATCGCGCTGTCATTTACTACATGCTCACCAAGCATTTCGGAAAAGAGTCGGTTTACGGCTAAGTCTTCCCGGACCGATTAGCTTTAAGCGCCCGCCGTTTTGGTGGGCGCTTTTATTTGTAGATGATCGCGCGAATGGGCGTTGGACCACCGCCAGCGGCGGCGTTCAATTCCTGTGGGCAGTTTGACAGCACCGCAACCACATCCATTTCCGCGCGCAGGTCTACGAAATCCCCCGCCCTGGATTGGCTATCGGTAATTTCGACATGGCCGTCAGATCCGATCGGGACGTTCATGAAGAAATTCGCGTTGGCGACAACATGCTCGGCTCCAAGACCGTGCTTTGCCATTTCCCGTTCAAAGTTGCGTTGGCAACACTCGCCATTCTGTTTTCCATAGCGCACCTGATCCACGGCAAAGGAGCAGCAGCCGAAGATCGTGTCGTGCCCGCCGCAGCTATCGTCGGTGATCGTCATCATGGGTCGGGCAAACTGTGAATAGAGAACTGTCCCTTTCTCGAGAAAGATATGTTTAGGGACCTTGATTGTGTTGGGCATGTGATAGCGTTCAACTTGATCGTTGTAGGGCTCGGTTCCAAAACAAAGGAAATCAATAGCCTGCTGACCCTCAAGATCGATCAGCCGCAGGGTGTGCCCTTCTTTAATGGTGGCGCTCCAGGGTGCTCTAGGTGCGACAACGGTATCTTCGACAATGTCGGAGTCCGGGCGTGACGGAGCCCCTGTGATCAATGTGTCAGGCATCTTATTCCTCCGCGATATCTTCGTTCCATAGTTCTGGTTTCTCCTCGATGAAACGGGTCATCAGGGCGATGCAATCTGGGTCGTCTGCTACAATCACCTCAACCCCCTTGGAGCGCAGGAAATCCTCATTGCCGCCAAAAGTGGTGTTCTCGCCAATGACCACGCGGGGGATGCCAAACTGTATGATTGTGCCGGTGCACATCATGCAGGGGCTGAGCGAGGTATAAAGCGTTGTATCACGGTAGGTTTTCTGCCGTCCGGCCTTGCGTAGTGCGTCCATTTCGCCATGCGCAATCGGATCGCCCTGTTGCACCCGTTGATTGCGCCCGCGCGACACAAGGTCGTCGCCACGCGCCAGCACAGAGCCGATGGGACAGCCGCCTTCATCATAACCGCCCTTGGCCTCGTCATAGGCCATGCGCAAGAACTTGGCATCGGTATCAGACAGCATGGCATGCTCCTTTCAGGTTTGCGGGCTTGTATAGTAGGGCAGGTGTTCGGTGCGGATATGAGTGCCGTCGGCAGCAACATTATCCAAATGATCGGCGATCTGTTCCAGAGGTGCAAACCAGACATCGCGGTCGGCCAATGTGCGTTCAAGCCATTGTTCCACCAGTCGCCAGCGGGCCAGCCGACCAGTCAGAAACGGGTGCACGATCAGCATGAAGAACCCGCAAGCCTCATACTGGGCTTCAAATTCTTCCCAGAATCCTTGTAGCCCCGCCGAAGGGCCGCGCACCGGCATCATGTATCCGATCTCGTCGTAATGGGCGAAGGGAGGCCAGTCATCTGTGCCCCAATGCACCGGCATTTCATAGAGCGCACCGTCCTTGGTTTGCATCCGGTAGGGGATGTCATCGGCCATCAGCGAACTGTCATAGCGAAACTGGTGCTTGACCAGAAGGTCGATCACCTGATCCGTGACATTGTAGACCGGCGCGCGATAGCCGCGCGGGCTTTGGCCGGTCAGGCGTTTATGCGTGTCGAGCGCTTTTTCAAATGCCTCCTGCTGCGCTGCCCCTTTGGTGACAATCGGATCTTCGTGGATCCAGCCATGGTGGCCAATCTCGTGGCCGTCTTTCAGGATGCTCTCGACCGCGTCCGCGTAAGTTTCCATGCACCAACCGGGGATGAAAAATGACTGTTTGATCCCCATACGGCGATAGGTGTCCAGAATACGGGGGATCGCCACCGTTGGCCCGTAGCGCCCCATGGAAATGGGGTAAAGCCTGTCAGAGGAATCCCCGGGCCGAGCTATGTGAATAAGGCTATCGGCATCCATGTCAAAGGTGATGGCGCAAGCACAGCGCGCGCCATTGGGCCAGGGGATCGGATTTTGAATCATGTCGCCTCCTCCAGAAGCAGATGCCCGTCTTTCGTGGCCCAACTTAGGGAAACTGTCTTGCCTGTCTTGATATCCAGGTCTGCCAGCGCGCGTTCCTGAAGCTGGATTTTCAGCTCAGCACCGCCGGGAGCTTCCAGAAAGACCGTGACCATGGAACCCACGAATTCCTCGGAGATGACGGTGGCCTTGATGGTGTTTTCACCTTTGCCGATCTGCACCATGTCTGCGGCCACCACGACCGAGGCTGTCTGGCCCACGGCGGCGTCGCCCTTGACCTTGAACGTGCCCTGATCGGTTTCAACGGTGGCGGTACCACGAGCATGGGCGGTCACGGTGCCGGGCAGGATGTTATTGCGACCGACAAATTCTGCCACGAACCGGGTTTTCGGTGCGCGGTAGACCTCGCGTGGGGTGCCAATCTGAGCAATCTCGCCCTTGGACATGATCACCACGCGGTCAGCCATGGCGAAAGCTTCGGATTGAGAATGGGTGACATAGACAAAGGTGATGCCCAGCTCACGCTGCAGCCGGGTAAGAACCGACTGCATGCGAATGACCAGATGTGCGTCCAGCGCCGAAAGGGGTTCGTCCAGCAAAAGCAGCTTTGGTTCAGTGACCAGTGCGCGGGCCAGAGCCACGCGTTGCCGCTGTCCTCCCGACAGGGTTTCGACATTGCGTTCGGCGAATTCCGCGATTTCCATGCGTTCCAGCCAGTTCATCGCGCGTGTGCGCCGTTCTGCCGGGTTAATGCCGCGCATCTTAAGGCCAAACTCAACGTTTTCACGTGCGTTCAGAAACGGAAACAGCGCAAGGCTTTGCCAGACCATGGGCGTGTCACGGGCATGAGCGGGCACATCATTCATCACTTTGCCAGCAATGCGGACTTCGCCTTTGGTCGGCGCATCAAGTCCCGCCAGCATGCGCAGGGTCGTGGTTTTCCCGCAGCCGGAGGGACCCATGATCGCGATGAACTCGCCCGATCCGATGGTCAGGTTCGCCTTCTGCACGGCGACGAAATTATCAAAGTGTTTTTCGACCCCTTCCAGCACCACCAAAGGTTCGGTCATGATGCGCTCCTTTGCAGACGGAAAAAGATCAGGGCTTGAGAGGTCACCACAAGCGTGATCGAAATGGCAAAGACAAAGGTGCCGATGGCGTTGACCTGCGGGTCAATCGTGCCCTGCACAATCTCCAGCACATGAACAGGTAAGGTCTTGTTCAGCCCGCTGACAAACCACGAAACGGTAAACTCGTCGAAAGAGACTGCGGCGGTCAGAAACAGCGACGACAGGATAGCGGGTTTACAGAAGGGAATGATGACCTCGCGCATGGTACGCCATTCGTTGCCGCCAAGATTCCAGGCGGCGGCCTCGAGGCTTTCGTCGATCTGGCTCAGGCGCAGGCGAATGATGGCCATGGCAAAAGGGGCGGTCAGAACGGTATGCGCGACGATGATCGAGATCACTTGCCCGGACATGCCCACACGCGAGAACCATGCCAGCATGGCCAGCGCAATAATGATCAGCGGAATGGTGGGCGGAAGCAGGATGATCGCCAGAAAAAGGCTCTTGCCCCGGAAGCTGTAGCGATAATCAGTATAGGCGGTGCAAAAACCCAAGAATGTGGCGATCACTGCGCTGCAGGCAGACACGATCAGGCTGTTCTTGGCCGAGCGCCAGAAATCTGGATCGGCGAAGATGGTTTCGTACCAGATCGTCGTGAACCCGCTCATCGGCAGGGTGGGGAAGCGGGCCGAGTTGAAAGAGAACAGCAGGCTGACAAAGATCGGCAGGAAGATGAAGCCTACAATCAGCGCGAGATAGACACGCAGGAAAAGATCAAGGCGGGTCATCGGCTGGCCCTCTTGCGATAGGCATACATGATCGCGGTAAAGGCGATGGTAAAGAGCGTCAGCATCATCATCACGGCCACGACGGCGGCGCGTGGCCATTGCTGACCGGCCTTGGTTGTGTCGATGATCAGGATGGGCAGAGTCGGAGGGTTTGAGCCGCCCAGATAGAACGGTGCCACAAAATCGCCAAAGGACAGGATAAAGGCGAAAAGTGCTGCAATCACAAACCCGGTTTTGCCCGCAGGCAGGATGACTGTGCGGATCACCCGCGCGGGCGAACAGCCCAGGTTGCGCGCGGCCTGAATAAGGCGGTCGTCAATATTGGCCATGGTCACTGTTTGCAGGATCAGCACCAGCGGCAGGATCAAGGTAAGGTACCCCACCAGCGTCCCGACAGGAGTGTTCAACAGCGTATAAGGACCCAGACCGATCAACCCAAAAGCCCCATTCAGGACACCGGATTCCGCCAGGATCGTGTACCAGGAAAATGTCCGCACCAGATAGCTGGTGAAAAACGGAATGATCAGCAGCAGAATGGCGAATTGACGTGTGCGTGGCTGACAGCGAAAGGCCAGATACCAGGCCGCTGGAAACGCCAGCAAAGAGGCCAGGCCCGCAGCCAGGGCCGCCATCAGAATGGTGTAGCGATAGCTCGACCAGACATAATCGCGCGTGACCATTTTTTCCCAGCTTGTGAATTCAAAAGTCTCCACCATCTGGAAATTGCGCACCACAAAGAATGACATGGCGATCACAAAAACCAGAGGGCCGACAAAAAACAGGGTCTGCCAGGCAATGATCGGCAGACGGAAGGTCAACGCGTAGGTGTTGAGGCGGCGCTTCATCAGCGCCGCACCGAGGTATTAAAAGACGTCACGCTCAGGCGTTCTTGTATTCCGACCAGAAGTCGTTCCAGTCTTCGAGTGATTGTTGCACTGGAATATCCCGATAGCTGATCCGGCCTTCGTTGATTAGCGTGATCGGGTCTTGTGCGTCACCATCTACCTGATGAGAGCGCTGTGCTTCGGCGGGATCAACCTCATTGAGCATCGCGCGACCCGCTTTCGTAACAGCATGACCGGGGTAGCCCAGCATTTGTGCGGTCTTCACCTGTCCTTCGGGCGACATCGTGTAAGCCAGATATTTCAGCGCCAGATCGGTTTTTTCGGACGTTTTTGCGATAGAGTAGCTTTCCGTCCACTGGATGCCGCCCTCTTTCGGGACCACCGATGAGACAGGCGCGCCATCGCGTTCGAGAATACCGGTGACCCAGTCGCCGATGCCGACCATTGCCAACATCTCGGCATTCTTCAGGCCCGAGAATGTACCGCCGAAATCAAAGTAGCCGCCGACCTGTGGCTTGAGCGAAAGAGTTTTCTCCTGCACCGCCTGCCATCCTGCATCATCAATATCGAATGGGCTTTCATTGCCAACAAGAAGGCTCATTTGACCCAGCGAAGGAAGGTGCCAATCAAAATGACCAACCTTGCCCGTCAGGCGCTCGTCCCAGAAGATATCGTATGTGGAAGCCTCTTCAGCGCTCAGGACATCTTTGTTGTAGGACACGCCCAGATGCCCGAAGCGGCTAATGAGTGAATAGAGGTTGCCATTGCTGTCCCAATGGCCAGAGAAGGATTTGAAATCGTCGTGTAGCAGGTCGTCCATTGGATAGTCGTTTGGATCGAGCTGCATAACCAGATCGTTGGCCACGAGAATTTTCGCATATTCCGCATCAGTATGAATGATGTCGAATGTTCCCGGTGGGTTCTGTGCCAGCGCGGCTAGCATGTTGTCGCCGCCTGCATAATATTTAGGCACGAACTTGACGTTATTCGCCTCTTCAAAGGCGCCGACCATGTCCGGCTCGGCAGTGCCATACCACCCCAGCATTGTTAGTTCGGTTGTTTCCGCCCATGCGCGATTCACAAATGGTGCCGATAGCGCCACCGACGCCAGGCCCGTCTTGAGAAACGTCCGTTTGGTTTGAATAAATTTGCCGTTCTTCGACATCCCCACACTCTCCTGTTAACAGTCTCATTTGGTTGTTTCGCCACCTTCGATATAGATATCGAGGGACTCATCGGTGCATCCGATTCCCGGACCTGGGATTAAGTCTGCGCCAAAAAGCCGTGGGATGCACAATCTTTATTCATATGGTTCAATCTATGGACAGAATTGAATTTCGAAGAACCTTCGCCACGCGTGGTCCGGTTGTCTTGCCGGTCATCCACGTGCTTGAAACGGACCGGACTTTGCGGAACATCGATGTTTTGACTGCCGCTGGTGCGCCGGGCTGTTTTCTGATCAATCATGATTTTGACGTCGAAGAATTTCTACCAATTCTGCTCGACGTTAGAGCCGCTCGAGCGGAACTTTGGTGTGGTGTAAATTTTCTGGGCGTGACAGGTCAAAAAGCCTTCCCCATCCTTGCCAATCTTGAAGCGGAAGGTGTCCGAATTGATGCGTATTGGGCAGATGATGCACGGATTGATGAGCGTGTCGCAATACAAACAGAAGCGAAAACGATCGCCGCAGCCAGAGCTGGCTGGAGCGGCGTTTATTTTGGCGGAACCGCCTTCAAGAAACAGCGCCCGGTCGCGCCCGCCGAATATGGAAAAGCCGCGCGGTTTGCCTGTGATTGGATGGATGTCGTGACAACCTCGGGCGTGGCGACTGGCATCGAAGCCGATGACAGCAAGATCGCAACCTTCCGCAAGGCCATTGGAGACAAACCGCTCGCGCTTGCGTCCGGGATCACACCGGACAACGCCAGTCGCTACAGAGATGTCGATTGCTTTATGGTGGCGACCGGGATCAACTACGAAGGCAATTTCTACGATATTGATCCCGAACGGCTTCGCAGACTGCTGGACGTGACAAGGACATTGGAAAGCTAGGGAAGACATATGGCAAACACACGCGACAAGGGCCCGCGCCATGATCGGTGGTACCTCAATCTGATGTCACCCAATACCAAGGGCCCCAAGTTTGCATGGTTGGATCCGACATCGATCTACATCAATCAGAACGCATTTCAGGATCTGCTGCATGATTTACTGACTGACCTGGAAAGTATCGAATGTGACGTCGTGGCGGGGCTGGATGCAATGGGCTTCGTTCTTGGTGCAGCGCTTGCTGCGCGCAGGGATGTTGGCTTCTTGCCCATTCGAAAAGCCGGGAAGCTTTGCGTGGACACGGACAAGGTAAGCTTCACTAATTACTCAGGACGGACACAGGACATGGAGATGCGGTTGCCTGCATTTGTCGAAGGCACGCGTGTCTTGCTTGTGGATCAGTGGATTGAGACGGGTGGCACAATGGGTGGCGCGATTGATCTCGTCCGTCGTCAGAAGGGTACCGTGACAGGGCTCGTCGCGATTGCAATGGAAGATACGCCTCGCGCATCGAAGCTCCGCGAGGAGTTTCCCGTTGTCACTGCCGTGCAACCCAACACCAAGTGGCAAGATGAATGTAACGCCCAGTTCCTGACGAGCTTCAACTCCTATCGGGCTGAAGACGCCTTTCCGACCGCGTGACGACGATTGTTGTCACGTCTCTTGAATTGGAAAGTGTCTGGGAAACAGTAATTCCAACGCGTGAAGGCTATCTTTGTAGCAGGAGTCCGCGTCTGTTTCTTTTGGATAGAGCAAAAGATTAAGCCAGGCCCCGTCGGTTATCGCTTCCACCAGACGTGTGGTTCTGGCCGGGTCAAAGTTGTCGTAGTTTCCGTCTTTTCCAAGATCGGTACAGATGCGCATGATTTCGTCATGCCGCTGATTGTCATATTGGTTGTGAATCTTAAGATAATTCGGTCGATACTTGGCCTGCCCCCAAAAGGCGAACCAAACGGCGAGCTTCTTATGCGTGCAAATCTTCTTGTCAAAATCGGCACGAAAGAACGCAACCAGTTGTCGCGCGGGATCTGGACCTGCCTCGTTTACGTATTTGGTCCAGAGATCGAAATGCTCTTTCGAAAGATAGCCCAGTGTCGCATCATAGAGCGCTTCCTTGCTTTCAAAATGGTAGTTCACGACCCCATGTGAAACCTTCGCTTTTTCGGTCACGTGGCGCAAAGTCGTATCGGTGAAACCACGTTTTGAAATAGAATCCATGGCGGCATGAATAAGCTGCATTCGTCGCATATTTCGGGACTCGACCCGTTTATTGGTTTCTTTTGGTCGAGACTCGGCTGCCATCACTCCGCTCGTTCGGCCAACTGCTGATCCAGAAGATCGCGCTTGTGTTGCCGGTACATGATAAGGGCCACTATGGCCACGCACAGAGCTACGACAAGGATGATTATTGTCGCCAGAGCATTGATATCAGGGCGTAGCCCAAGACGAATGCGCGAGAAGATCAGTATCGGGAGCGTATTTGCACCGGGCCCTGTCACAAAGCTTGCAATGACAAGATCGTCCAGAGAAAGCGTAAATGCCAAAAGCCAACTCGAAACCAGCGCCGGAGCAAGGCGCGGAATGGTGATTGCGGTCAAAACCTTGAAGGGTTTTGCACCAAGATCCGCAGCAGCTTCCTCAAGATCTTGGCCCATTCCTGTGAGGCGGGCCTGCACCGTGACGGCGACAAAGGCCATCGAGAATGTGATGTGCGCAATCGTTATCGTCGTGAATCCGCGTTCGGCGGGCCAACCGATCACTTCCTGTAGCGAAATGAAGAAAACAAGCAGCGATAGCCCGGTGATGACCTCTGGCATGACCAATGGCGCAACCAGCATGCCGCCAAACAGTGTTCGTCCTTTGAACCTGCCAAATCGAACCATGGCAAGGGCAGCAAGTGTTCCAAGCATTGTTGCGAAGGTGGCATTGACGAAGGCAATTCGCAGGCTCAGCGCGACGGCGTTCCAAACATCTGGTGACTCAAACAAGACCTTGTACCACCGCAGCGACCACCCGCCCCAGACCGGCACGAGCTTGGAGTGGTTGAAGGAGTAGATGACCAGAAGGAGAAGCGGAATGTAGAAAAACGCCAAGCCGAGGCAAAGCATGATCGTCAGAAAGCGGGATCGCTTGTGATACATCTTTAGCGCTCCTCTGCTTCTTTGCCCTGGTAGTACTGGAAGACAAGAATCGGCACGACGAGCAGGAACAACAAGACGATCGCAACCGCAGCCGCGACTGGCCAATCGGTGTTGCGCGAGAATTCGTTGAATAATACACGACCAATCATCTGGACGTTGCCGCCGCCCAGAAGATCAGGAATGACATATTCGCCGGTTGCCGGGATGAAAACCAGAAGTGAACCCGCGACGATGCCCGGTATCGTAAGGGGGAGGGTCACTTTGAAAAACGTGTTGGTCGGCCGTGATCCCAAGTCTGCCGCTGCTTCATTGAGGCTCGTATCAAGCTTCTCCATGTTTGCGTAAAGCGGCAAGATCATGAAGGGCATGTAGGTGTAAACGATGCCGACAAAGACCGCGAACTCGGTGTAAAGCATGCGGATTGGCTCGTCGATAATTCCCAGCGAAATCAGCAAATTGTTGATCGTGCCCTGATCGGCCAAGAGGCCCATCCATGCATAAACCCGCAGCAAAAAAGACGTCCAGAAAGGCAGGATTACAGCAAAGAGCAACAGCGGTTTCATAACCGGCCCGGAACGTACAATGCCATATGCAATTGGGTACCCGAATAACAAGCATAGGAGCGTTGAGAGGACGGATATTCTAAGGGAGTTAACGTAGGTGTCGAAGTAAAGACTGTCTGTCAGGATGTAGATGAAATTGTCAAAGACAATCCTGATGTTCATGATGCCAGTGTCGGTCCATTCGATGAGTTTTGTGAATGGAGGACTAGCAATGGCGAGTTCGGCGACGCTTATCTTCGCGACGATGAAGAATGGGAACAGAAAGAACAGCAGGAGCCAAACGAACGGGATCAGAATGACAATCTTGCGCCAGTTATTCTGTAAGCTCTTGGTGAGTGACTTAAAGAAACTCAAATCACGAGACGCGTCCGATTGGGCCGGTGCATTGGGTATGTCTGTCATGAGTGGAGCAGCATAGCGCTAGAGGGTTCCCACTGCAGATATACCGTGTCTTCCCAGGTGATCTTTTGCCCTTTCATCGTTGGGCGGCTCTGGTTGGGTGCAGTAACATCCACGATCTTGCCTGACTTCAACTTGATCTTGTAGATTGAGGTCTCACCCAGGTATCCAATTTCCTCGACTTCGCCACTTGTCTGGTTCGGCCCTGGTTTCTTGGGCGGCGACTTACTAACCCGGATTTTTTCCGGTCTGAGCCCAACCCAAATCTGACTGCCCTGTGTGACGGATTGGCCGTGGTCGATGTAAATCTCACCCAGATCTGTTTCGACGCGAACATGATCGGTACTGTCTTCAGTAACGCGCCCCTCAAAGATATTGGCCGACCCGATGAAGTCGGCGACAAATCTGGTCTGAGGAAATTCATAGATCTCGGTGGGTGTGCCGATTTGCATGAAGCGCCCTGCATCCATCACGGCCATGCGAGAGGCAAGTGTCATGGCTTCTTCCTGGTCGTGGGTCACGACGATAAAGGTGACCCCCACCTGCTCCTGGATATTGGCCAGTTCGAACTGCGTATGTTTGCGCAGCTTCTTGTCGAGCGCGGCAAGCGGTTCATCAAGGAGAAGCAGGCGCGGCTTCTTCACAAGCGCGCGGGCAAGGGCAACCCGTTGTCTCTGACCGCCGGAGAGCTGTTGGGGTTTGCGTTTCTTATAATCCTGAAGCTCGACGAGCTTTAGGATTTCATCCACGCGATCTTCGATTTCACCTTTTGGAACCCTGTCCTGCTGAAGGCCGAAGGCGATATTCTTTGCCACCGTCATGTGCGGAAACAGCGCGTAGCTTTGGAACATCATGTTGGTGGGGCGCTCATACGCCGACACGTTCGACATGTCCTGGCCGCCAATGCTTATCGTTCCGGAATTTGGAAACTCAAAGCCGGCAAGCATTCGCAGCAACGTCGATTTTCCGCAGCCAGATCCACCCAAAAGGCAAAACAATTCGCCTTGATAGATGTCGAGGTCAATATTGTCGACGGCTGTGACCTCGCCGAATTTTTTGGTAAGGCCTCTTATCTGGACCAATGGTGTGTTGTTCTCATGGTCAAGCCACGGCGCGTCAGTCACGGACAGTCCCCCTGTCAAAACACACTCGGATTTTTCGAGCTTGGACGGCGGCACAGATGATCGCGCCGCCGCCGATATCAAAAGCGATCAGTTGCCCGCTTTAAAATTGGTCCAGGTGCGTGTCTGCAAACGCTCGACCTTGGGCGGAAGAACCTTCGTCGTATACATCTTCGCCACCTGATCAGACGTCGGGAAGGCTGCAGGACTAGAAGTGACCTCTTCGTCAACGAGGTCTTTCCCGGCTTTGTTTGCTGTGGCGTACCAGGTGAAGTTACTGTCTGCCGCGCCCACTTCTGGCCGCATCATATAATTCAGGAAAAGGTGCGCATCTTCTTTGTTTTCTGCATCAGCTGGGATCACCCAACCGTCAACCCAGAGCTGGGCCGCGCCTTGGCCTGCAGGAAGGAAGAAATCGAGCACCACGCCTGTGTCCGCCTCTGCAGCACCGGACATGGCCAAAAGCCCATCGGGACCCCACGTTGTTGAGATGCAGAATTCGCGCTGTGGCATACGCTGATATGCGTAGTTATCGAAGGTTTTGATGTGAGGTCGGATTTGCGCCAGCATTTCGCCGACGGCATCATAATCTTCGGGATTTGTCGAGTTGGGGTCCAGACCGAGATAGGCAAGCGCCATCGGGATGATGTCACCAGGAGAATCCAGGAACGAAACGCCACAGGATGCGACTTTTTCCAGATGCTCTGGATTGAAGATCAGGTCCATCGACCCGATTGGTGCATCGGGATATGTTTCAAGGACCAACTCTTCATTATAGGTTACGCCGTGCGTGCCCCACATATATGGCACGATATGCTGGTTGCCCGGATCCCACTCTGAATCGAGCTGCGCCAGGATTGCAGAGTCGATATTCTGCATATTGTCCAGCTTGGATTTATCCAACGGCGCGATGATGCCCGCTTTGATCAACCGCGCAACGTCACTGCTGGCATGGCTGACCACGTCATAACCGCTGTTCCCGGCAAGCAGTTTCGCATCTACAGCTTCAGCGGAGTCATAGGTGTCGTAGATGACTTTAATGCCGTATTCTTTTTCGAAGTTTTCGATTGTGTCTTCGGCGATATATTCGGCCCAGTTTGTCACTTTCAATACGCGCTCTTCAGCCGTTGCTGCGCCCGCCATTAGAACGCCAACGGCAACGGTGCACGTCAGTGCCTTTAGTCTACTTGTGAGTGTCATGATCCAGAAATCCTCTCCCTAGTGCGACGTTCAATTTTTGAGATTTGTCACCGGAGTTTTCGGTGCAGCCCCTCGTAGAGTGATGTTTTATTTGAACGTTCGGAAAAAGTTATTCAGTGAAAAACTATCGAGTCAAGCTGTAGGATTGATCGCGCGATCAAATTTGGCCAAGCAAAAGCCGAACAAAGACGGCCGATATGGTGGCGCGGCGTCTTTTCCAGATAAATTCTGCTTCATTCTGAAGGCAGACGCTTAGGTCGAGCCCGGGGTCACTGATCGCATTCTGATGCGGAAGGAAACCATGCATTTCGTCGGGATTATTGATGGCTGGATACTTTGCGGGCCATCGATCAAATGAAGCGAAACAGTGACGGTGATCTCGTGCAGCTCAGGAGCTTTCTCGCGCTTTTTAACTATTTTTTTCAAGAGCATAGGGCGATCTCGCCCTGCGAGAGACCAGGGATGGTTTGATGAGGTATATGCCGCGCCGCAGATGTCGAAACGGACGAATAATGCGTCGGTATTCTATGTGACCGCCAATTTTTCAGCTCCTGCGAAGCCCAGCGAAAACCAGGTCTATTTTCCGAACGGATATTACAGGCCAACCTTGGATTTTGCCCTTAGCCGTCCCATGTGCTTGATCTCTTCGAGAGGTGATAACGTGTTGAAACTCTACCACCTTAAATTTGATCAAAAATCTTGGTCTAGGCGGCGATCTGCGCCGTGTGCTACAGGTTTCTGACTGACTGTTCAGTCAGATTCGTGTCGGAGATCTGTCGTAGCGCAGAGATGGAGCCCCATGGGAATGACGATTGAGCCAAACCACGAGATACTTTTCGAACCGCTCAAGATCGGACCGAAAATCACAAAGAACCGGTTCTACCAAGTTCCGCATTGCAATGGCATGGGACATCGCTGGCCACGCACGATGGCGGAGATGCGGGGCGTTAAGGCGGAAGGTGGATGGGGTGTGGTTTGCACCGAGGAGTGCTCTGTTCACCCGACAAGCGATCTGACGCCGGCAACGCTGATGCGGCTTTGGGATGACAGTGACTTGCCGGTCCATCGGTTGATGGTGAACAAGGTGCATGAACATGGCGCGCTGGCCGGCATCCAGCTTGTTCACAACGGACAATCCGTCAGCAACTACCTTTCTCGCATCCCTTCGATTGCACCATCACCTGCGCCAAATGAGACATCAAACTCGACGCAGGCGCGCGGCATGGACAAAGAGGATATTAAGACGTTGCGCCGCTGGTTTCGGGAAGCCGCACTGCGCTCGCGGGAAGCAGGTTATGACATCATTTATGTCTATGCCGCACACGGGATTATGACGCTGCTGTATCAGTTCCTTCTCAAGCGCTTCAATCACCGGACAGACGAATATGGTGGAAGCCTTGAGAACCGAGTGCGTCTCGTCCGTGAGGTTCTGGAAGATACCAAGGATGCCGTCGGAAATGATTGCGCAGTCGCCTTCCGCTTTGCCGTTGACGAGCTTTTGGGCGATGAGGGCATGAACAGGTCTGAAGCGGAAGATATCGTTGGGTCTTTGGCCGAATTACCCGATCTTTGGGATGTAAACGTGGCGGACTGGGGCAATGATTCATTGCCATCAAGGTTTGGAAACGAGGGATCGCAGGAAGACTATGTCGGCTTTGTAAAAAGCCTGACAACAAAGCCGGTGGTCGGCGTTGGCCGTTTCACGTCGCCTGACACGATGGTCTCTCAAATCAAGCGCGGTGTGCTCGACCTCATTGGCGCGGCCAGACCATCGATTGCTGATCCATTCTTGCCGAACAAAATCAAGGAAGGCCGATCTCACGAGATTCGTGAATGCATTGGCTGTAATATGTGTACGTCCGGTGACTACGTCGCATACCCGATGCGCTGCACCCAAAATCCAACGATGGGAGAAGAATGGCGTAAAGGATGGCATCCAGAACGGATTTCACCCGCGGCTTCAGATGAAAGTGCTCTCGTTGTCGGCGGCGGCCCCGCAGGGCTAGAGGCGTCACTGGCGTTGTCAAACCGGGGTTATAAGGTGACGTTGGCTGAGGCGGGGGAAAGGCTGGGTGGTCGTGTCATTCGGGAAACGGCGCTTGCCCCGTTGAGGCAGTGGAACCGCGTCGTTGACTACCGTGTTAGTCTGTTGTCCGCACGCGCCAACGTGGACCTTTTCACGCAAAGCAAGATAACAGCGCAATCAGTGCTAGAGCTTGGTCACGGTCATGTCGTACTTGCCACCGGCGCATCTTGGCGCACAGACTTCGTTGGCATCCACCATCGGTTTCCGTTGACCGGGGTCGATGCGCCCATGGTTCTGTCACCAGATGCTGTGATGGCCGGAGAACGCCCGAAAGGCCCTGTGCTGATCTTCGATGATGATCACTACTATCTTGGCAGTGCGATCGCAGAGCAACTGGCTACCGAGGGGTTAAAGACTATTATCGTTACGCCTTCGGCGGAGGTTGCCGGCTGGACGCATTTCACTTTGGAATATGAACACATTCAGGTGCGCTTGCGCGAGCTGGGCGTTGAGATCCTTTGCAATCAGGGCATCAAAGCCGTGGGAGAAGGGTATGTCGATCTATCCTGCGTCTTTACCGGCAAACATCGTCGGATCTACGCCAGCTCCGTCGTGCCTGTCACTTCGCGCATCAGCGATGATGGCCTGTTTCATGAACTGGAGGCGCACCGTAGCACCTGGGAGAAACACGGTCTCAAATCGGTGACGCGGGTTGGTGATTGTTACGCACCCGGAACAATCGCGCAGGCGGTTTACAGCGGGCACCAATATGCCCGTAACCTGGATATGCCCGTTGACCCGGACATACCTTTTCGACGGGAGAACGACTTTGAAGAAGGTAAAGCCTGGCCTGAGGTTAGCGTTTGAGAGGTGATCAGCACCCCAACGCTAGGCTTAAATCTTAGTGACATCTCAAGACCTGTCATTGGTTGGACCTGTCGGTAAAAGGTTTGCGATTGCAGGGGAAAGAGAGCGAATATCTGACGCGAACGGATCCGAGACAGAGTCGGGTTTTCTACAGAGATTGGAAAAATGGGCTGAAGAAGGAATTGACCCATGAGAGATATTCAAATTCCGAACGATTGGGATCGTCGCGGCTTGCCGGGCTGGAGTTATCATAGCCCGCAGCTGTTGGAGCTTGAAAAGGAGGAGATTTTCAAGAACCACTGGCAAATTGCCTGCCACGTTTCAGACGTGCCAGAGTCTGGCGATTTCCAGACCTTCGATGTGTGTGGCGAAAGAGCAATTATCCTGCGCGACACGGCGGGCGAGTTGCGCGCCTTTCAAAACATTTGCCGACATCGCGGTTCTCGGCTGGTGGCCGAAGACAGTGGCAATTGCCCCAGCGCGATGATCTGCCCCTTTCATGGCTGGGTCTACAATCTTGATGGAACATTGCGGGGTGCGGCGCGGCCTGACACATTTCCTCCGCTCGACAAGCATGAGTTTGCCTTACGCACACTTGAGATGGAGATTTGGAACGGTTTCGTCTTCATCCGGTTCAAGCCCGGTCCACAGCCGTCTGTCGCAGAGCTCATGCAGCCATTCGAAGAAGAGGCAGCGGGGTATCGCATGGCGGATCATGTACCCGTCGGTGACATGTGGACTGAAGAGTCTCCGGTCAACTGGAAATCGGTACGAGATGTCGATAACGAGGGGTATCACGTTACCATGGCGCACCCGGCCTTGCAGGATCTTTATGGCGCGGCTTACTTGGATGAGCCCTATGTCGATGGCATAAGCAGAACGGAAGGATGCTTCACACCATCAAAGGGCCGGCGCTGGGCAGTCAGGAATTACAAGAAGTATTCCAAGCCTCAGTCATTTCTGCCGGAGGACCTTCATCGCAAATGGCTGTATTACGGCATTTTTCCCAATGTAGTGATCGCCACCACACCTGAAACAGTTCTGTTTTATCAGGAGTTTCCAATTTCGACTGATCGGACCCTTCTGCGATCAGGCGTCTATAAACATGAAAATGAAGATCGGCAGCAAAGGCTTGCCAGGTATTTGGCGAGCCGTATTGATCGTGAAACTGTGGATGAAGACATCCAACTTACGATTTGGTCGAACGAGGCGATGACGTCGGAGTTTTTTGAAGGGTTCTACCTGTCAGATCTCGAATATGGGCTGCGTACTCATCATGACCATTTGCGAGCGCGCCTTCCGATCTACTCCGTCGAAGAAGCGCCGCAAGAGGATGAAGTACGCCTACTCAACGCTAAAATGGCCGCAGAAGTTGGATGAAACCGGCGCCAGCGAATACGAAAGAAATGTCACATCAGAATAAACTGCTCTCCCTCCCTGTCGGTCAGCCGGGGTCAGGGGCAGCGCGCTATGGGGCGGCAATGTATTTCTATCAGAATCATATGATGACTCTTGAGTTGCTAGAGATCTATCGCCGGTGCTGCAAATTCGACCATGAGGATCCGGAGGATTTGGCCGCGTTCGAAGGTGTCGATGTTCAACATCTTTACGAGATATGATGCTGACGAGACTGCTTGCATGGCCATCTCGGCGTTGGCCTCAATCCAAGGCTCTGAACACGGAACCATGTCTAAAGGGTTCCGCAAAACAGGTTCTGACCGGGTGCCTTTGCACTTCAGATAAAGGGCGGCATGAACCGAAGACGAACCTCGTAGCGTTGAGCTGGCACCTAGCGGAATGTCGGCGTGACGCCTTGTGGCGGCGAGTCGTGGATATACCCGGCAATCTTCAAAAGAAGCGACTTGCGCGGACAGTTCGGTCGGGAAACTGCTCCTAGATTGCGCAGATTGCCAGGCCCTTCAAAGAGAACAAAACTCATCGGCCAGTTATCTCGCTTGAATTGCTCAGCCGCAAGCGCCGAGACAATTGTGCAATCATCCGTATGGCAGACATGTCGGCAGACAGTCTCAAATCGCAGGGCGGATAGATCAAACCGTTTGCCAATCCTTGAGGCGCTGTCGGGCGAAGGAAGACGCGCTTCAAGATCATATCCAAAGGAATATGGCAGCCGAATGAAGTCATGCATTGGGACGTCTTCGGGTGAGATTGTTGCCAGCGTGCTAAGTGGATGGTCTTCGCGCATCGCCAGGTAAAGAGGCTCTGTCCAGATCGATGTGAAATCGAAGCTTTCCTTGTGGTTGGTCTTGGCGACCAACGCGGTGTCCAGTTCATGATCCTCGACCATCTGCAACATGTTATGCGGCAGATCTTCGATCATGATGACACTCATGCCGGGGAAGAGGGTCTTGAAGAGATCCGCAAAGTACTGTGTCAGATAGGGTGCCAGCGTCGGCGTCATACCAATCTTGAAGGGGACTGCCTCCGGGTCTCGGAATTGAGTGGCGGTGTCTTTGATCTGTTGCGCATCACCAAGGATACGTTCGGCAATTTCGACGATGCGTTGGCCACATTCAGTTGCTCGAACTTCGCCAGTCAAACGAAGAAAAAGCTCCGCGCCCAACTCCTGTTCCAGCTTCTTGATCTGGTTTGAGAGAGCCGGTTGCGAGACATTGCACACCGCCGCCGCCTGGCTGAAGTTGCCGTGTTGTGCAACCGCAAGGACATATTCCAGGTCTCTAAAATTCATACGAACCGTGCGCGATTTGAAAGTTGCGAGTGTCGAAGCTGTGGCCTGCTTTTGCCGCCATGACGCGCAAAATACACGCGATACATGCCCTCAATGCAATCACGTTTGCTGACGGATTTGTCAAAACACGGCAGTGAATAATCTGTGATCCATGATAAAAAAGTCTAAGCTCTTGTTTTTAAGTGCTTTAATTCGGTGCTTTTTCACGAACCCTGTGAGTATTCGCGTTGGTTATAGGGCCAATTCGGAACATGAATTTCTGCTGACCCGTCCGGCTGCATAGACCTTTGCTCGTACGAACCCCCGTTGCGAGGGGCGACTGCATATCAAAGCAAGAATGATGGAGTAACCCATGCTTTTCCAACTTCTATCCAGCCTGCGCGCACGTCTGTTGACGTCGTCTTCGCTGGCTCAAGAGACGACCCGCGACGGTCAAACCTTGTTCAACAACTTCTTCCAAAGCACGGTCGTAGATGACACGCCCGCGTTTGTATTGGCGAACGATTTTTCGCGTTTGCTGAACTTTGGTGAGATTACAACCAACAACGCCGTGGCTGCTATTCAGGCGCAAGGTGAAGACGTTGATGTCTTCAACTTCCGTACAGGCCGCATTGAGGCCAACAACGGGCCAGATGCACTGGCGACCGGCATTCAGGCGACGGGCAGCTCGGACATCCGCAACTTCGGTGAGATTACTGGTGAGTTTAACGGCTTGCAGTTTGCCGGGCCACAAAGCTCTGGCAGCCTCGACAACTTCCGTGGTGGGGTCATTTCTTCCGACAGCCGCGCGGTGGATATTCAAGGTGAAGGCATTGATGTCCGCAACTTCGGCGACATCGTCGGCACGGGCGATCAGCGCAACGGCACGATCTACACCAACAGCACGGCTGAAGACGTCAGCATTTCTAACTTCTCAGGCGGCACGGTTGACGCCGGTGAAGGCAACCAGGGCGCAGGTATCTCGCTTCAGGTAGGCGACGAAGTGGGGGACGTTGTTGAAACTGACATCTTCAATGGTGTCGGCGCAACGATTCAGGGTCGTGGCCAAGCCGCGTCCAACACGACACTGGCGGGTGACGGTATCCGCATCGATGATGGTGCCGAAGGCGCAGTCCTTGACACTGAAATCGTCAACGCTGGTCTTATTTCGTCGGAAAGCACTCAAGGCACAGCCGCCGGTATCCGCATCGCCGATGGCGCAAATGCCGAAGGTGAAATCCTCAACACCTCAACGGGTGTGATCGAGGGTGCAGCCAATGGTCTTTACATCGGCCAAGGCGAGCATGACCTTGACGTGCTGAACTTCGGCACCATCCAGTCCGACAGCCGCGCGGTCAACATCGACGGCACAGGTGTCAACCTGGTCAACGGTGGTGACATCCTCGGCACAGACAACCAGCGCAATGGCACCGTTTACGCCGATGGCACAGCGGATGACTTCTCGGTCGAAAACCTGGCCAATGGCACAATCGATGCGGGCGAAGGCAATGAAGGTTCTGGTTTTGGTGCTGAGATCGACGGTGAGAATACCTTCGAGCTCAACAACGAAGGCACGATCCAAGGTCGCGGTAACGCCGCTGCTGGTGTTAACGCTGCCGGTGACGGCATCCGGATTGGGAATGTCGGCAACTCTGGCACATTTGACGGAACCATCGTCAACTCTGGTCTGGTTGCTTCCGAAGGGGCCAACGGCACAGTCGGTGCGTTCCGTTCCGTGAACAACATCAACTTCCAAGGTGAGCTGATCAACGAAGAAGGTGGTTTGTTCGAAGGTGGCCAGAACGGCGTCTACTTCGGTACAGGCGATCACACGGGCGGTTCCTTCGTGAACCGTGGCACTGTGACTTCCGACAGCCGCGCGCTCAACATCGACGGTGAAGGTCTGGAAGTTGTCAACGAAGGCGACATCCTTGGCACTGGAAACCAGCGCAATGGCACCGTCTATGCCGACGGCACCGCAGACAACTACACGTTCGAAAACCTCGGCACAGTTGATGCCGGTAAGGGCAACAACGGTTCGGCCGTTTCGCTTCAAACCGGCGATGTCGCGGGCGACGTGGTGTCGGCATTCGTATCGAACGAAGGTGTGTTGCAAGGTCGTGGTGACGCAGTGGAAGGCAATCAGGTTGGTGACGGACTGCGTCTCTTCACAAGCCAGGAAGACGCTTCGTTCGCAGGTGTTGTCGTAAACGAAGGTCTGATTGCGGGTTCTGAAGATTCAGACGCCGCAGCCGGTCTGCGCGTTGATGGCGGCTTGAACCTTCTGGGCGCAGTGCTCAACGTAGGTGAAATCCGCGGCACAGTTAACGCAATCGACGCGTCGGATGCAGGTACTGTGACCATCGTCAACGACGATGAAGGTGTGATCAACGGCAACGTTCTTTTGAGCGATGGCGATGACATCTTTGTCGACCTTGGCGTGACCAATGGCGATATCGTCGGGGGCGCAGGCGATGACGTGATCATCGCCGGTGAAGCGGACAACGTCATCACGGGCGGTCTGGGCAATGACTTCATCGATGGTGGTGACGGCATTGACACAGCGGACTTCTCAGATCTGGACGTTGCGGTCACGGTTGATCTGGATGCCAACGGCAACGGCACGGCCACGCGTGACACAGGCTTTACAGTTCGTGTCACAGACGCTGTTGTGTCTGCGCCAAACCAGTTCGGATCAGCCATTGAAAACGGTGCTCAGTTTGTGGAGCAAGCCGTTGCAGGCAACCTGTATTTCAACATCCATACTTCTGACTTCCTGGGTGGTGAAATTCGTGGGCAGCTCGAAGTTGTCAGCGACACAGGTTTCGGCCACGGTCGCGTCATCGAACTTGCCGCATCGCTTGATGCAGCACAGGAACCTGGCCCGACGTCCGACAGCGAAGCCACAGGCGAAGCAACTGTCACCATTTCGTTCAACGAAGCCGGTGAAGTTCTCTACTCGTCGGAGCTGACCGTTGTCGGCCTCAATGAAGCTGATCTGCAGTCGCCCATCCCGGGTGTTGTCACTCCGATCCATCTGCACAACGCTCCGGCAGGCGCAAACGGACCGGTGGTTCAGGACTTCATCGTTGATGCGGGTACTGGTCTTGACGTGATTGACGACGAAGAAGGGTTTGACGTTCAGGTCAACAACCAAATGGTTGATGCACCTGATCAGTTCGGCTCGGCCATCGCCAACGGTCAGGACTTTGTTGACCAAGCTGCTCTGGGCAACCTCTACTTCAACATTCACACAGCCGATTTCCCGGCGGGAGAAATCCGTGGGCAGCTGCTGCTGGATAGTGATGTGACAGAGGGCAACATCCGCACGCTGGAACTGAGCGGCGGATTGGACGCAAGCCAGGAACCTGGACCAACATCAGACAGCGATGCAACAGGTCAAGGCACTCTGACAGTTGTTCAGAACCTTGGTACAGGTGAAGTCACCTATTCGAGCAGCCTGAGCGTGGTAGGCATCGGCCAGGACGACCTTCAGACACCAATTGAAGGTGTGGTTTCGGCCATCCACTTGCACAATGCACCTGCTGGCGCGAACGGCCCTGTCGTTCAAGACACGTTGGTTGACGCAGGCGGAACCCTCGACGTGGAGGAGCCAATTGATCCAACCGGTATCGTGATCAATGACGTGATCGAGAACCAGATTGAGACCGATGTTCTCAGCTCGATCGAGAACGTGATTGGTTCCAACGACAGTGACGTGATCCTCGGCAGCGACTTGAGCAATGTGCTCAACGGTGCCGATGGGGACGACCTGATCAACGGTGAGGGTGGCGATGACATCCTGATCGGAGGTGAAGGAGCCGACACATTTGTCTTCGGCGAAAACTTCGGCAACGACGTCATTCAGGACTTCCAGGTTGGTCTTGACCAACTGCGGTTCGGCGACTTCGGACCTGACTTCGGCGGCCCGGTCAACGTCAGCCAAGACGGCGAAGATGCCCTGATCAGCTTCGGCGACCAAGGGTCTGTCCGTCTGGCAGGCGTCAACAGCTCTGATCTGAACGACGACGATCTCGTCGCGTAAATCGCAACGGAAGGGCGCCCCCTTGGGCCGCCCTTCCTCAACCCATGAAAGGCATTCCCATGTTTAAGAAACCTAGCCCCGTCAAACGTGCTTGGTCCTCGCTTCGCAAAGGGTTCCTCGCCGTTGCCTTCTTCAGCCTTTTTCTCAACCTTCTTATGCTCGCCGGCCCTCTTTATATGCTTCAGGTTTATGACCGTGTTCTGACCAGTCAGAACATGGAAACACTTGTCGCCCTGACGGTACTTTTGGGGGGCGTCTTTGTTGTCACCGCATGTCTCGACCTCATTCGGATGCGCATTCTCAACCGCCTCGCAGCCAAATTCGAACTGAATGTCGGTGAACCCGTCCTGAACGCGGCCTTGCGCCGCCGGGTCGAAGGCCGCAGTGCTTCTGGTGAAAACCTCGTCGATGACATTAACGGATTTCGCGAGTTTATCTCTGGAACCACCCTTACGGCGTTTTTCGACGCGCCCTGGATCCCGATCTATCTGCTGGTGCTTTATGTTTTGCACCCCTTTCTGGGGCTTCTGGGTCTTGCGGGCGCTGTCATCCTGACCATCATGGCACTGATCAACAACGCCCGCGCCCGTGCCCCCATGCAACTTGCGTCGGAGGCGCGGAGCCGGTCCGATGCCTTGTTCCAAACGGGCGACCGGAACGCGGAACTTGTGCATGCGCTTGGTATGAAAGCCGATCTCGCGCGCCGTTGGAGCGCTGTGCAAAGAGAGGCGCACCTGCACAAGACACGCACGTCAGATCGCATTGCCGGTTTTTCGGTGATGTCCAAAACCATCCGTATGGGCCTGCAATCGGCTATTCTTGGACTGGGCGCCGCGCTTGCGATTTCTGGTGAGTCCACGGCTGGTGTGATGATTGCAGCCACCATCGTTCTGGCGCGTGCGCTTGCCCCAATTGACCAGTTGATCGGCCAATGGCGGACGTTTCTGGCCGCGCGTGGATCGTACAAGAAAATCAAGGAACTCACCGAAGACTTCAAGGAAGAGGAACAACGCCTGCGCCTGCCACGTGCGTTCCAGTCCCTAACGGTCCAGATCAATCAGGCAGGTCCACCCCAAGCCACCATGGCCACTTTGCGCGGATTGGATTTTGGCCTGGCTGCCGGTGACGTACTCGCGATTATCGGCCCAAGCGGCTGCGGCAAAACCACTCTTGGCAAGATGCTGTCAGGCGTTTGGACGCCACAGCGCGGTGATATTCGCCTCGATGGCAGTCCGATGTCGAAATGGAATGAGACAGACCTTGGTCAAATGGTTGGCTACCTGCCGCAGGATGTCGAGCTGTTCGACGGCACGATCCGTGAAAACATCGCGCGGTTTTCGACCGAAATCGATGACACGGAAGTGCTGCGTGCCGCGCGCGAAGCCGGTGTGCATGACCTGATCGCAACCTTGCCTGACGGATACGAAACATTGGTCGGAGACAGTTTCCATCTCTCGGGTGGACAACGTCAGAGACTGGCCCTTGCCCGCGCGCTTTACGGCGACCCGTTTTTGGTGGTTCTTGATGAACCCAACTCGGATCTGGACGTGGAAGGCGAGCAAGCCTTGCGTCATGCCATCCAATCGGCCCAGTCCCGTGGCGCAATCGTCATCGTCATGACCCACCGGCCCTCGACCCTGCAAGCGGTCAACAAGGTTCTGGTGATGCGCGACGGCAGCCAAATTCAGTTTGGCGATAAGGATGACGTGTTGCAGATGAACCGCCACAACGTTCTTGCCACGGATAAAGCCGCACAAATCGCGCGATCCCCGGCCTCACAGGAAACTCAAGAGGCTGCTGCATCTCAAACCTCGCTCAAGGAAGCAGTCCAATGACACGACTCGTCCCATATACCAATGCGCAGACACCTGCGCATCTTGATCATGCCCATGCTTTGCCGAATACGCAGTATGAACCCCGCATTGGCCGTTACGTAAGCTTTGGCATCTTCGTCCTGATGGCCTTTGTTGGTGGCGCGCTTTACTGGTCGTTTAATTCCAGGCTTGACGGTGCTGTTGTGGCCCCGGCCTCTTTTGTGGTCGAAGGCAAGCGCAAGACGGTTGAACATATCGACGGCGGCACGATTCAATCGATCCTGATCTCGGACGGTGAATTTGTCGATCGCGGTCAAACGCTTGTCCGGCTTGACAGTACGGAGATTGATGTTGACCTGAACGTTCTGGGCAGCCAGCTGGGAGAGCTTTCTGTTCGTCGTGCCCGTCTTTTGGCACAGATCAATGGCAAGGATGCCTTTGCAGAAGCGGACGCTTTTGCGGCGTTTCAGCCAGAGATGAACCGCCTGCACTGGGATGCTCCCTACCTGACGCAAAAACAGCTCTTCGACACCGAGGCCCGGGCCCGCCGAACCGAGATGGAAATCACGGGCCAGCGCATTTCCGCCCTTGAAGATCAGATCAAAGGCTTGGAAGAACAGCGTGCTTCGACACGCAGACAGCTGGAGATCACCAAAGAAGAGCTGGCCGGTTTGCAACAGCTTTACGATCAGGGTCTCGTGACCGTGCCCCGCATCAGTGCGCGGCGCGTGGAAGTGGAACGTCTGGCTGGCTCTGATGCCGCGCTGCGCACGCAAGTGGCCGAGGCTGAAAACCAAATGCGCGAGCTTGAGTTGACCCGCCTTAGTCAGCAAGAACTGCGTGATGAGGTTATTGCAACTGAACTGGCCTCGGTAGAGGCGCAGCTGGCGCTGGTGCAGCCGCAATATTCCGGAACCGCAGAGCGCCGGAAACGGATCGAGATTGTCGCGCCGACAAGCGGGCGTGTGGTCAATCTTGAGGTGTCCACAACCGGTGGCGTGATCCGTCCCGGGGAACCAATCCTCGATATCGTACCTGAAGGGCAGGATCTGATCGTCGAGGCCCGTATTAATACGGTCGATATTGACAAGCTGCGGGTCGGACAAGAAACACGTGTTCGCTTGTCAGCCTTTGCGCAAGCAGATGTGCCCGAGGCTACTGGCCAAATCTACGACATCTCGGCAGACGCGCTGGAAGATGACCGCACAGGCGAGGAGTTTTACATGGCACGTGTGAAACTTGATGCGGATCAGCCCAGCGAAGTTGCCGAGTTGGACCTGCTACCTGGCATGCCGGCGGATCTCTTCGTCCGGACCGGTGAGCGAACGGCCTTTTCATACCTGGCGCAGCCGATCAGCGAGCGCCTGGCAAGGACGTTTATAGAGTAGGCGGGCTGGGCGAGAGCCCTGCCTATGGGTAGTAAGTTGGTCCGTGGGCCGAGGTTTTCTCGGCTCACGGATTATTCTTGATCCTGTTAAGGACGGCTGCGCAATCGGAGGCAGGTGGGCGCATGATTAACTCATGATGTGACAGGATCTGGTCGTACCGCCCGAGTCAGATCTTGATTACGACCTGGGCTTGTCACCCTAAGCTGCCCCCGCTGTGCCGACGTCAGACACTTTTCCTGCTGGGCTAGATCGGGCTACGAATCAAGCGGATCATTCCTCCCAACTAACCTCTATGCGTGGCGTGTCTCAGCAACTAATTTGACACTATGGATCGCTTGGCCACGCTCACCAATTGGATGATTGAGGAAGGGCGCCGCTCAGGCGACCCTGTCAAAATTGTATCTCATTTCTGTACGTCTTTGATTGGTGCTGGCGTGCCGCTTTGGCGCGTCAATATCGGTCAGCGTTTCGCCAATCCGCTGCTCATTGCTTGGGGTGTGCTTTGGACGCCAGAGGAAACCGAAACCTACGATGTGACGCACGAAATCACGCTGACGGACAGCTATGTCGGCAGTTCCTTTGAGTACATTCTGGAACACAGAAAACCCCTTCACAAAAGCCTTCGTCAGCTAGTCCCTGAGACGGACCACATCTCTTATCTTGAGTTTGCCGAACAAGGCGGCACGGATTACTATGCCTCACTGCTTTTTTATGGCGACGGCTCGTTGCATGGCTGCACCTTTGTGACCCGAGATAAGGATGGGTTCCTGCCGGAGCATCTTGAGATGATCGAGGCGGCACTGCCTGCACTTTCCTGTGCGATGGAACCAATTACCATGCGCAAATCGTCTAAAGGTCTTTTGCGGACATATCTCGGGGATGGACCGTCAGAGGCCGTCTGGAACGGTACGATCAAACGTGGGGAACGCACAAGAATTGAGGCTGTCGTCATGTTCTCGGATTTGCGCGGCTTTACCGCAATGTCAGACACCGCAACCAAGGAACATGTTTTTGAGGCCTTAAACGGATATTTTGACGTGGTCGTCCAGTCCGTTGAGGAAAACGGCGGCGACGTCCTGAAGTTCATGGGCGACGGCATTCTGTCGATTTTCCCGATTTCAGACCCTGCTGATCGCGCCGAACACTGTCGAAACGCAGCGCGCGCGGCGCAAGATGCAATGGCCGGTCTTGCTGATCTCAATGTCCATCGAAACCAAGCAGGTCAGCCGCCGTTGGATTTTGGCATCGGGATCAACGTCGGGCATGTCAGCTATGGCAATATCGGAAGCCCCGGGAGGCTGGACTTCACGGTGCTTGGTGGCGCGGTCAATGTCGCGAGCCGGGTTGAGGGGCTGACCAAGACGATGGGCTACCGGATCTTGGCCACTGCCGCAGTGGCCGCTGCCGCGCCGGGTCTTTTTTCTTCCTGTGGATCCCACGCGATACGAGGCCTGCCGGACGAAATGGAGCTTTTTGCGCCCATCGAGGGATCAATCTAAAGGAATTCGAGGCCGCGACGTGCGACTGCTTTGGCAGCAGTCGTTGGGAGCGATTGCTCTAGGCTCGGCTCTTCAACAGGGCTATGTTGCGCTATGGGCAACGCAATGACCGACTTAACATTCTACGACGGTTTACCCAAATTTTCTGATTTCGCTGTCTTGTCCGACGATGGGAAATACGCTCCCCTGCCGGATGATTGGTGGATCGGAACATCCGATGTCAAAGGGTCAACAGAAGCAGTTCAAAACGGAAAATACAAAACGGTCAACATGGTTGGCGCTGCGGTTATCTCCGCACAAATAAACGCCCACAGCGGCGCGTGCTTTCCGTATATTTTCGGCGGTGACGGCGCAAGTTTCGCGGTACCTCCAGCGTGGAAAGAACGCGCGAGCGACGCGTTGGCGGCCGTCAAACTCTGGGCGCACCAAGAGTTTGAGATGCACCTGCGCGTGGGCATGGTGCCCGTTTCAAAAATTCGCGCAGCGGGGTTTGACGTCAAGGTCGCCCGCTTCCAGGCCTCCAAAGGCGTCGATTATGCAATGTTTAACGGAGGTGGGCTCAACTGGGCTGAATCCCAGATGAAAACCGGTGAGCACGCCGTCACAGATGCACGCCAGGGCACGACACCGGATTTGACTGGCTTGTCCTGTCGGTGGAGCCATATGCCAAGCAAAAACGGCGTCATTCTGTCGATCATCGTGATGCCACAAGAAGATGTGCCCTGGCCTAAGTTCACCGAGTTCATTGCGGCTGTCCTGGACCGGATAAGTCGTATGGAAGCAAACGGCCATCCCTCCGCCACGGAAGGCCCGGGTGTTTCATGGCCACCAATCGGAGCCACGCTTGAGGCGCATGCACAGCGCGGCCTGGGGTCATTGAGCAAAGCGCGTCGAAAGGCATTGTTTGAGAGTTTCGTTGCCTGGGTTCTCATCAAAACCGGATTGAAAGTTGGTGGGTTTGATGCCCGCAGGTATCGTCGCGTCGTCGGTGAAAACGCCGACTTTCGGAAGTTCGAGGATGGGCTGAAAATGACGCTGGATTGCGACGCTGAAACAGAGGCCGATCTGCGTGCCTTGCTTGAAGAGGGTGCGCGAGACGCGATTATACAATTTGGCCTCCATACTCAATCCGAGGCCATGCTGACCTGTATTGTACCCTCCATATTGGAGGACAACCATGTTCATTTCGTCGACGGGGCTTCTGGCGGATACACCGCAGCTTCGCGGTTTTTGAAAAGCTGACGTGACACAAACGACCTTGTCACATCTGTTCACGTTGACGGGTTGCATAGCCCTTGTCGCCTTGGGTCGGTTGATAAGACCTCGACTTATGCCTAGTCTACGTCGAAGCTTTCAGCGACGTTGGGACCGCAAAAATGTTCAATCCCGCCGCAGTGGCAGCTGCTGCCTTTGGTGATCATCTTGCTGAAACGTACCTGCAAGTTTTTCCAAAACACAAAATACAATACGCGGAATTCCTGAACCGTACGGCGTGCGAGACACTCGAACTGATCGATGCCTCAGATGCGGCGTATCACAATTCAGAACACACAATGATGGTCACACTTGTCGGCCAACAGATCATCAGAGGCAAACACAAGACCAATACCGTTCAACCTGAGGACTGGGTGCACTACATCCTGGCGCTCTTGATCCATGACATTGGCTACAGGCGTGGTGCTTGTGAGGGTGACACATTGAATGAGGTAGTCATTGATGAGGCCGGTGAACAAGTGTGCCCGCCACGAGGTGCTACTGATGCCTCTCTTGCGCCTTATCATGTCGACCGGGGAAAGATCTATGCGCGCCAGCGCTTTGCGGATTGTGATTTTATTGACGTTGAGCGTATCGCTCAGGCCATCGAGTACACGCGTTTTCCGGTGCCGGATGACCCGGCCTATACCAGTTTGGACACTGAGCCCGCGCTGGCGCGGGCGGCGGATCTGATCGGGCAGATTGCTGACCGTCATTATATTACCAAGCTAAGCGCGCTTTATAACGAATTTGAAGAAAACGGTTTCGCCGCGAAACTTGGCTATCGCTCAGCGATGGACATGGTCGAACAATTTCCGAATTTCTTCTGTGACAAAGTCGAGCCGCTCATTGGACCCGCACTTGAGCACCTCAGGCAAACTTCAGAAGGCGAGGAGGTGATCTCACAATTGGACACCTGTCTGACCCAAATCTCTTGCGGCGAATCCAAAGCCGGACCTTTTCCCGGCCCATGACCGCGGCAAACTAGGCCTCTTGCGCATGCGCGGCATTTGCCACGAGCCGCTTGGTGACAAGGCGCATGACGGCCATGGCGAATTTCGGGTCTTCATATTGCAATCGCGTAAAGCGCTTTTCGTTGAGTTCGTAGACAACCGTGTCCTTGACGCACCGCACTGTCGCCATGCGCACCGCACTACTGTTGAAGAACGCCATTTCGCCGAAAATATTCCCAGCCGGCACAGTCACATCCTGTCCTTCTATTTCAACCAGGCCTTCAGCCAAATAGTAAAGGCTGTCTACCGGATCACCCTTCTCGAAAAGGACATCGCCCGCCCGGATGTCACGTCTTTTGCCATAAGCCATGGCGGTCGAAAAATCCGTTTCAGATTCGTCCGTCATATGCGTCACCAATCTGCGCATCGCGATCAGTTCATAGAGGCGATAGGCGTTGATACAAGCCAGAATGGCCTCAATCACCAGAAGCGGCCAGATCTGAAACACAGCACTATAAACAATGAAGCAGATCGACGACAAAATCACCAGAACACGCAACCAGATCATCGAATTCATCGACAGAGTCGCCAATTTGAAAGCAACAGCGAGCCAGCCGACGGCTTCAATAATATTCTGCAAGGTCAAGAAATCCATTGGTTGATACTCCTAATGCGCTTGTCGACCTGAAAACCGGAGCAATGATTTAGACAAACACGACAAACTTGGTGTCGTTTTGTCATGGGAATGTACAGTTTTATTGTGGTCACGACGTGCTCTTCTCGTCAGCATCATTTGTCGTCCATATGCTTCTGCAAGGTGTGGGCGATAAGGCTGCCATGGCCAAAGAGCGCGCTATGGCTGCGATGCCGCATATTTTCCTGCGGCGGGTTCTTTATCAGCCGCCAGCCAAGCCATATCGCGATGGACGCGAAGATGATGCTTCCAAGTGCCTGTCCGATTATTATCCCTTCGGCACCCAACATTATTCCACCGGCGATGACAAAGGGCCAAGTGCCCAGAGTGTTCTGCCCCCAGTTTAGCCATGTCGAATAAGACGGGCGCCCCAATGTATTGAATGAGGCACTCGCCACAAAGACAGAGCCGCTGAAGAAGGACGAAAGCGCCACGGGGAAACAATAAAGGTAAATCAGCTCTCTTGTCAGGTTTTCCGCATTGAAGAGATCAGCAATCGGGCCGCGGAAGGCCAGCAATATCATAGTTATGCACAGCACATAGATCGCAACAAACTTAATCGCATCGAGATAGGCACGCCGGACACGATCAACGTGGCCGGCACCAAAATTCTGCCCGATGATGGGTCCGATGGAGCCCGACAACGCCCAAATGACCGAAAAGGCGACGGGCGTCATCCTTCCGATCACCGCCATTCCCGCCACCGCCTCTGGCCCGAATTTCGACATTTCCCGAGTTACGATCGCGGTGCCAATGGGCGTGGCCACATTGGCCAGCACGGCCCGACTGGCGAAATGAGTCACCGTCTGAAGGTCACGCCAGAGCAAGCGGAAATTTGGCCGTACAAAGGCTTCGTGCTTGCGTAAGGCTGGATAAAGCGCCAGGCCCAGGGTCACGAACCGTGCCGCCACCGTTGCCCAGGCAGCGCCGGGCAGACCCATGTTGAGGACGAAGATGAAGATTGGGTCAAGCACCGCATTGGTCAGCGCCCCAAACAGGGACGGATACATCGCCAGCCGGTTCTCACCATAGCATCGCAGCGCTGCAACCGTGACCATCGACAGACCCGACACCCAAGTGAACGGGATGACGATCCAAAGATAAGTTGCCGCCAGTTCCGCCACTTTCCCCGTAGCGCCAAGCAGGCCTACGAAAAACTCAACATTCATCAATAATATCAGAGGAATGGCGATCCCGGTCAGTATAACAAGCATCGCCGTGCTCGTGGCATATTCGCGGGCCTCAAGCTCATCATCCTCACCGATGGACCGCGACACCAAGACGCCAGCAGCGACGGAGAGCCCAATATTGATGGCGCTGGTAAAGAACATGAGCGCGCTGGCATAGCCTGCCGCGGCTGCCATTTCCTCGTGCCCAAGCATCGAGATGAATATCAAGTCGATCAGATCAACCGCATAGATCGCCATCAGACCGATGCTGGCCGTGAATGACGAAACCGACACGTGACGCATGATACTACCTGTCGTGTACTTGGCGTTTTTCGCGGTCGTCATCGCAATTCTTTCGTCATTGGGCCGTTCATCGATCGCACAATCTCGCCGGGGGCGAATAAATGCCCGGTGAAATGCCACGAGTGTACAAAGATTAAACGGATGCCGGTAGCTTTGAGTTTCACAGATCCCCAAAACGAACTGGCCAATCGCAGCAACCCAAACGGTACAGACAACTACGCCGAAGCGCCCGTGGACCACTTCGAAACTCCAGCGATTTAGAACAAAGACGGGATAGGCAAGAGCCTCAAGAGAAATATGTCGGTCGGGGCTCTTTCGCTTTGGGCATTGAGTGTCCATCGTGACATAGATACTTCGAGATAATTACTCTGGTCTCCTGGACCTTGCAGAAGGTTTTGCGCCTCACGGCAAACACAGTGCCAATAGGCTGATGAATGAATGGAAGCTGAATCATGACTGAAATAAATTTGACCGCCGCGCAGAAGATTATTTCCGTAGCATTGGAAAAAGGTCGTGCGATGAACCTTAAGCCTCTTTCCGTTGTTGTGTTGGATAGTGGCGGCCACGTGAAAGCATTTGCACGCGAAGACGGCGCCTCGCCAGGGCGTTTTGCGATTGCTCACGGCAAAGCATACGGGACAGTTATGCTTGGCATGGCGGGAACCGCGCAGATGGCACGTGCCGATCAGCAGGCCTATTTCATGACCTCGGTTAATGGTCTTTTTGGCGGTCAAGTCGTACCCGTTCCAGGCGGAATAGCGGTGTTGGATGAAGCTGGTCAAATCATCGGGGCCGTTGGTGTTACCGGCGATACGTCCGATAACGACGCGGCAGCAGGACTGGCTGGAATCGAGGCCGCTGGATACAAAGGCGAGATTTAAGACGGGGCAAACCGAGCAAGTGGCTTGTCTGCTGAGCGGCCTCTTTGAAGGTTGAGGTGCTGTGATTGATTGATCATTGAGTTCCGACGAATTCTCGCTATTTCTGGGCGAGCTCAATGTATACAATGGAATGCCATGACGCGCTTAGACAAACACAGCCTCCAGGTCGACCGCCGCCTCGCCAGCTTTGTTGATGAAGATGTTCTGCCAGGGACGGACGTGACCCCGGATCAGTTTTGGGACGGGTTTGCACGATTGGTGCGCGAACTCAGCCCCAAAAACCGCGATTTGCTGGCGCGTCGAGAAGAGTTGCAAGCAAAGATCGACGCCTGGCATATTAATCGCCGTGGCGAACCGCATGATCCGAAAGCTTACAAGGCGTTTTTGGAAGAGATCGGCTATCTCGTGCCGGAGGGTCCGAATTTCAAAATCGAAACGACGAATGTGGACCCCGAGATTTCGAAAGTTCCTGGGCCACAACTTGTCGTGCCTGTCATGAACGCGCGCTACGCCATCAATGCGGCCAACGCGCGGTTCGGGTCTCTCTATGACGTCCTATACGGCACCGACGCAATCGGGAGCCGACCCAAGCCTGGGGGGTATGACACGGGGCGAGGTGCGCGCGTGGTCACACGTGTGCGGGTCATTCTCGACGATTTCTTTCCGCTTGATGGCGCCAGTCACGGCGATGCGAAGCGCTATTCGGTGGACGCTGAAGGGTTGCTTGTCGATGGCCACCGGCTTGAACACCCCTCGAAATTTGTGGGCTACCAAGGCGATGCAGCGTCGCCGGATTCGGTTTTGCTGGTCAACAACGGTTTGCATGTCGAATTGCAGTTTGACCGAGATCATCCCATTGGCCGTCATGATCAGGCGGGCATGTCGGATGTAATCCTTGAAAGCGCGATGACGACGATCATGGATTGTGAGGACAGTGTTGCTGCCGTGGATGCTGCGGACAAAGTGCTCACCTACTCCAACTGGCTTGGGCTGATGAAAGGCGATCTGGAAACTCAGTTCAAAAAAGGTGGTAAAACCATAACACGCCGCCTTACGCCTGATCGAGAGTTCACGCGCGCTGACGGGACGGTGTTCAAACTTAAAGGACGCTCTTTGATGTGGGTGCGAAATGTTGGCCACCTGATGACCAACCCCGCAATCCTTGACGGCGAGGGCAACGAAGTCTTTGAAGGTCTTCTGGATGCGATGTGCACCACGGCAATTGCCATCCACGATCTGAAACGCGAGGGCGGCAATTCGGATCATGGATCGGTCTATGTGGTCAAACCAAAATTGCATGGGCCCGAGGAAGTGGCGTTCTCGGATGAGGTCTTTACGCTCGTCGAAGAGATTTTGGGGCTTCCGCAATACACCGTCAAACTGGGTATCATGGATGAAGAGCGCCGCACCTCTGTGAACCTGAAGGAATGCATTCGTGCAGCCAAACACCGCGTGGCCTTTATCAACACGGGCTTTCTTGACCGCACAGGGGATGAAATCCATACCTCGATGGAGGCGGGACCTTTCTCACGGAAGGACTTTATAAAGCGCAAGGGATGGATCACGGCATACGAAAACCAAAACGTTGATGTTGGTATCGAATGTGGCTTGCCTGGCCGGGCGCAGATCGGCAAGGGCATGTGGGCCATCCCGGACGAAATGGCCGCAATGCTGAAAGAGAAGATTGGTCATCCGATGGCTGGTGCAAACTGCGCTTGGGTGCCCAGCCCGACGGCGGCCACTCTGCACGCATTGCACTATCATCAGGTTGACGTGTTCGAGCGTCAGGCTGCCATTGGCAAAGGTGGCAAACGCGCCTTTGTTGAGAGCATTCTCGATATTCCACTGGCTACCTATCGCGCCTGGTCGCCTGAGGATATTATCCGCGAGGTCGAAAACAACGCTCAGGGCATCTTGGGCTATGTGGTGCGCTGGGTCGATCAGGGAGTCGGGTGCTCCACGGTTCCCGATATCAACAATGTGGGCCTCATGGAGGACCGCGCAACCTGTCGCATCAGCGCGCAGCATATCGCCAATTGGCTACATCATGGCGTGGTCAATGAAGATCAAGTTATGGCCGCATTCCGCAAAATGGCCAAGGTCGTTGATGGCCAGAATGCAGGGGATCTCGCTTACGAGCGCATGGGTGGAAATGATGAGTCGCTGGCTTTTCAGGCGGCCTGCGATCTCGTTCTCAAGGGTCGGGCGCAGCCATCGGGATACACAGAACCTGTTCTGCATGAATATCGTTTGGCCAAGAAAGCAACGACATAGATGTTGTTTCTCCGGAGATAAAGCTTCGTGGCCTTGCGGCGCTGGATGGGTCATCCCGCAATGATTTTTTGCCGCAGCGCAAGGCGCTGACGAATGCTGGTGCTAATGTGATTTCTGTCAAAACGGCTTTTGTCGCATACAGGGTAAAAGCACGAGGCATATGTCACTGCGGCAAATTTGGAAAAACTGAACATGGTGCATGTATCAAAACTGCCAGACTTGAATTGCCATCTGATCCTGGCCTTTAAATTATGTGTGCTCACAGCATTTTTCTGTTTGCTGACGGCGGGGAGCGTTCTGGCGGCGGACTTCGGCCGTGGTCTTAAGGCCTATAGGGCGGGCGATTTTGACAAAGCGTTGCAGGAATGGCTGCCGTTGGCCCAAAACGGTGATCGGGATGCGCAGCATGCGCTCGGGCAGATGCACGAATATGGTAGAGGTCTTGAGCGCGATGACATCAAGGCCGCACAATGGTATCTCAGGGCGGCACTTCAAAATGTGACCGAGGCGCAGTATCGCCTCGGCGTATTTCGAGAAAATGGTTGGGGCGTGGCGCGCGACGAGGAACTGGCGATCCACTGGTATGAAAAAGCCGCACGCTCGGATCATGCCTTAGCGCAGCACGATCTGGCATTCATGTACCTGGATGGGAAAGGCGTGCCCAAGGATAAGGTTCAAGCGTATAAATGGTTGAAGATCGCATCCATTCAGCGCGCGGACTTGATGACCAAGCATCTGGCAAACGTATCTAGAACAATGACCTCAGATGAAATCGCGCAAGCCGAATACCTGGCCAAAGCCTGGCTTGACGCAAAGAAAATCTAGCCGGTTTCAGCGATGATGCGAGCGTATTGCGGACGCTGTTTTATAACTAATTCAATGGCTTGAAGAGCTACACATAACTGTGACGCGAATTGGTTACTTTCTCTGTCCAATTTTTGCTATACATGCGCGCATCTCGGGGCTAACAATTACGCCTCGGGATGGTGCATGCACCGAAGTACCCTGATCTTTGCGAATGCCTTTGGGATATCCCGGACCTTGGCAGAAATTGATGGAGCAGCATCAGTTCTCCAAAAAAATCAAAAGCAGAGATCAAGAAAATATTGGGAGGAAACATGACAAAATCGCTAAACCGCAGAAAGTTTCTGCGTGGCTCGGCACTTGTGGGCGCGGGCGCGCTCGCAGCTCCTGCCGTTCACGCAGCCGAAGGCGTGACACTCAAGATGCAAGCTGCCTGGGGCGGCGGGATCTTTCTCGAGAATGCACAGTCCTATGTTAACCGTGTGAACGAAATGTCAGGCGGCGCTCTGACGATCGAACTTCTACCGGTCAACTCGGTTGTGAAAACCAGCCAGATGCAGGACGCGGTTCACCGTGGCGTTCTGGACGCGGCACACTACGTGCCGGCCTACTGGTATTCTAAATCCAAAGCAGCCTCGCTCTTTGGCACCGGCCCTTGCTTTGGCTGGTCGAGCCAGGAAGTGTTGGGCTGGGTTCACTACGGTGGCGGCCAGGAGCTCTTTGACGAGCTGATGGCGTCTCTTGGTCTGAACGTCGTATCGTTCTTTAACTCACCAATGCCAGCACAGCCGATGGGCTGGTTCAAAGAAGAGATCAAAGACGCCAGCCAGATGAGTGGTCTGAAATACCGGACGGTTGGCCTCGCGGCTGATGTTCTTCTGGAAATGGGTATGTCCGTTGTGCAATTGCCCGGTGGCGAAATTCAGCCAGCAATGAAATCTGGCCTGATTGACGCAGCAGAGTTTAACAATCCAACCTCAGACCGTGACTTTGGTATGCAGGACGTGTCCAAGCATTACCATCTGGCCTCGTTCCACCAAAGCCAGGAATTCTTTGAGTGTACCTTCAACAAAGAGAAGTATGAATCGCTCGCACCAGAGCTTCAGGCGATCCTGAAATACGCCTCTGAAGCAGAGAATTCCAACTTCTACTGGCACAACACCAAGCGGTACGCCGACGACCTGGTCACATTGCGCGACGAGCAGGGTGTGAATGTCTACCGCACCCCTGACAGCGTGATGGCTGAACAGCTGAAAGCCTGGGACATCGTCGTCGACCGCATTTCGGCCGAAGACGAGTTCTTTGCGAAAGTAGTTGAAAGCCAGAAGGCTTACGCCAAGAACGTGATGAACTATCTCAATCTGAACCAGCCAGACTATAAGCTTGCCTACAAGCACTACTTTGGCTGATCGCAGCTAGGCGGCTGAGTTAACTGACCGGGGATCGCCCAGAGCGGACCCCGGTTGACCTTGGGAAGTCTCGGGGGAGGGGGCAGACGTGGTCAAATTTATTCACGCAATCGAAGGCTTGAGCCAGTGGGTTGGGCGTGCCTTCGGTTGGTGCATTCTGATACTGACCCTCTCGGTCAGTTACGAAGTTTTCGTTCGATACGTCCTCAACGCACCGACTGTCTGGGCCTTTGACATGATGGTCCAGATGTACGGTGCGCTATTCTTGATGGCAGGCGCTTATGCTCTGGCTCAGGATGCACATGTGCGCGGCGATGTGCTCTATCGGCTCTTCAGTGTTCGCTGGCAGGCGCGGGTGGATTTTGTCCTCTACATTCTCTTCTTCTTCCCCGGAATGATTGCACTTTTCTGGTATGGCTGGGAAATTGCATCCGACAGTTGGCGCTACAAGGAAGTGAGCTGGAACAGCCCTGCGCGCATCCAAATCTATTTCTTCAAGACGCTGATCCCCGTTGCGGGGTTTTTGCTGATGCTTCAGGGCCTTGCGGAAATGATGCGTTGCTGGTTGGCGATGCGCTCGGGCGAGTGGCTTGAACGCCTCGATGACGTGCATGAAACCGAAGACATGCTGATGCACATGGACGACGCGAAATCGTAGTCCGTCACACTAACATCAAGAGAACAAGATCATGACGGACCCTCAAGTCGCCATATTAATGCTGAGCCTCTTCATCGTGCTGGTGCTGCTCGGCTTCCCCATCGCTTTTACCCTGCTCGCGATGGGTGTGGGTTTTGGCTACTACGCCTACTATCAAGGTGCACCCGACAGTATCGCGGGCATCTTCGACAACAACATCTTCTATCTGTTGAACCAGAACACATATTCGGTGATGGAAAATGACACGCTTGTGGCCATCCCGCTCTTTTTGTTCATGGGCTATGTGGTCGAACGTGCCAACATTGTGGACCGGTTGTTTTTCTCGCTCTACATGGCAGCGCGCAACCTGCCGGGCAGCCTGGCGATTGCTGCATTGCTGACCTGTGCGGTGTTTTCAACGGCATCAGGTATCGTTGGCGCGGTTGTGACTTTGATGGGCTTGTTGGCCTATCCGGCAATGAAAAATGCCGACTACAACAAAAGTTTCGCCTCTGGCGTAATCTGCGCCGGCGGGACATTGGGCATCTTGATCCCGCCGTCAATCATGCTGATCGTCTACGCTGCAATCGCAGAGCTTTCGCCGCTGCGCCTTTATGCGGCTGCTGTGTTTCCCGGGCTTCTGCTGGCTGGGCTCTACATCGTCTATGTCATGATCCGCGTGACGATCACTCCATCGATCGCGCCCAAGCCGCGTGATGAAGATATTCCTCCTCCATCAAAAATTTACCTGGATCTGTTGATCAGCTTTGTACCGCTGACTGTGTTGATCATGCTGGTGCTGGGGTCCATCCTAGGCGGTTTGGCGACACCGGCTGAAGCGGCGGCCATGGGTGCACTTGGCGGGCTTGTGCTTGCGGCGCTCTATCGCTCTCTCACATGGCAAAAGGTCAAGGAAAGCGTTTTTCTGACGGCCAAGGCGACAGCAATGGTCTGTTGGTTGTTCGTAGGCTCATGGACCTTTGCCTCGGTCTTCAGTTTTCTTGGCGGACATGATGTGATCGAAAACTGGTTCCTGGCCATGAACCTGGAGCCCTGGCAGTTTCTTGTCCTTGCTCAGTTGATCATCTTCTTGTTGGGTTGGCCTCTTGAGTGGTCAGAAATTCTGATCATCTTCGTGCCTATTTTCCTGCCAATGCTTGAGACTTTTGGCGTGAACCCATATTTTTTCGCGATGCTGGTGGCACTCAACCTCCAGACCTCGTTCCTAACCCCGCCTATGGCGATGTCGGCTTACTACCTGAAAGGGGTGCTCAAGAAGCAGATCGAACTCGTGGAGATCTTTAGAGGGCTTATGCCCTATCTCGGGATCGTCATTTTGTGCATGGTACTCATGTATCAGTTCCCGGGAATTGCATTGTGGTTCCCCGACTACCTGTTCGGAGAGTACATCCCCTGATGAAAGGCGATCTGACTGCGCTTTCGGCTGTTCATGCAGCCGACGCGATCCGTGGGGGTCGCCTTATGTCAGAGATGCTCGTCTCTGCTTATCTTGAGCGTATCGAGGCGACGGATGAGACAATAAAGGCCTGGGCGTTTCTGGACCCTGAACTGGCGCTTGTACAAGCGCGCGAGATGGACCGCATTCGCAAGGCGGGTCGGGCAACGGGGCCTCTGCACGGTGTGCCTGTAGGGCTAAAAGACATCGTTGATACAAAGTTCCTGCCGACCGAACGCGGCAGCAAGGTTTTCGCTGGGCGTGCGCCGGAACATGATGCGATCATTGTTGACCGGCTCCGTGAGGCGGGCGCGGTGATCATGGGAAAGACCAAGACCACGGAATTTGCCTATCTGCACCCGACGGATACCACCAATCCACATAATGACGCCTGTACACCCGGTGGCTCGTCGAGCGGTTCTGCGGCGGCCGTTGCGGCGCGGCATGTTCCACTGGCAGTGGGCACGCAAACCGGCGGCTCGGTTATTCGGCCAGCATCATTTTGCGGCACCTACGGATGGAAACCAACACGCGGGGTCATCTCGCGTACGGGCCTCTTGCGAACGTCCGTTTCGCTCGATCAGGTGGGGGGCTTTGCCAACACATTGGAAGACACGGCACTCTTGGGGGACGTGCTTGGATCTTTTGATCCCAATGACCCAGCAAGTTTTGCACGTCCGCGTCCCGGCTTGCTTGCAGGCGCTCAGAGCGACGTGCCCGTGGAACCTGATATCGCATGGTTTGACATGCCATATCACGACCGGCTTACACCTGATGCTCTAGAGGGGCTGGAAGCTGTTATTGATGCGCTGGGTCCCCGAGTGGAAAGGTTCCCCATTGCACCGCAGCTGGCTGGATTGGTCGACGTGCACAAGACGATTTATGACTATGAAATCGCGCGTGAAATGGAGCCAATCCTGACCGGAAATGAAAGCCAGATCAGCCAGGTTATGCACGATGCGATTGCCAGAGGCCGCGAGATCAGCGAAGCCCAGTATCAGGATGCCTTGGGCGTTAAGGACTCAACCAGCGCCTTCTTTGCCGAGCACTTCAATGACTTTGATGCTATTCTGTCTCCATCCGCCAGTGGTCAGGCTCTTGCCCTCTCCGATGGCAGCACTGGAGACGCAGTCTATTGTACGGTCTGGACGCTGGCCGGTTTGCCCTGTCTGACCTTGCCTCTGCTTTTGGGAGGAACAGGTTTGCCAATTGGTGTGCAACTAATTGGGGCTGCAGAAGAAGATGATCGGCTGATGCGCACCGCGGCGTGGGTGCTGCGCGCCTTGAGCGAAGACGAGACATAGAAAGGAATCCATATGTCCCGAACTGTCACGATAATTGTCGCCATGATTGGCACGGCGTTGATGATGACCTTCGTTATTGGCCTATCGCATTCCATTTCGACCGGCTTTGCAGGCTTCAAGGGCGGCATGCCATTCATGATCATCACGATCTTTGTCATATGCTTGGCTCTCTATGATTTCTGGGAAGAGGCGGTCAGGAAAGACAAATAGATGGTGCGCAACACAATTTGGATACCGCGCCGCCTGTCTGATGCAACTTTGGAACGTGCCCAGGCCAGTTATGAATGCATCATCAACTGGGACGATGGGCTAAGCAGCGCGGATGACATTGTCGAGATGAGCGCCAAGGTCGACGGTATCATCCCATGCCATTCAGAGCTGTTTACCGCAGAGGTCGCCGAACGCTTGGATCCACGCCTCAAGATCGTCGCCAATCATTCGGTCGGTGTTGACCACTGCGATATTCCAGCGCTCAAAGCGCGTGGGATCACAGTCACCAACACACCTGATGTGCTGTCTGACGCGACAGCAGAGATCGCAATGCTGCTCATGTTAGGAGCCGCACGGCGCGCAGTGGAAGGCGACCGTTTGGTGCGCACCGGGGCTTGGGATGTCTGGTCGCCCAGTTTCATGGTGGGCAAACAAGTCACCGGCGCACGGCTTGGTATTATCGGCATGGGTCGCGTTGGACGCGCCTTCGCCGAAAAGGCCCGAGGGTTCGGAATGGATGTCCACTACTTTAACCGCACGCGGCTTACCCCGGAAATGGAGCAAGGCGCAAGTTATCACAGTGACATAGAAAGCGTGCTGAGCGTCTCTGATTTCTTGTCGCTCCATTGTCCTGCCACTCCGGAGACAATTGCGCTCATGAATGCAGATCGCTTTGCTCTGCTGCCTGATGGAGCCGTGGTGGTTAATACAGCTCGAGGGGCGCTTGTGGATGAAGCGGCTTTGCTCGATGCGTTGGAGACGGGCAAATTGTCGGCGGCCGGTCTTGATTGTTTTGTCACGGAACCGGGTGGCAATCCCGCATTCGCGTCTCACGACAATATCTTCATGCTCCCCCATATCGGAAGCGCAACCGTTCAGACCCGCGATGCAATGGGCTTTCGCGCCTTAGATAACCTTGATGCTTTCTTCCGGAATGAGACGCCAAAGGACGAACTTTAGCCGAGAAACCTGGGTTTGTCTTCAAAGGTCCGAAACCTGTTGTCGTGTGATGTTCGGGATCCCATATCGCAGGTCAGACAACCGCGAACATGTCGGATGGCTAAGTTCGGCGGCTGATCAAATCACACACCAACCATGAGGCCAGCGCGGTAACTTCGGCTGTCACAGAGGCCGCGAAGGATCAGGCGTGCGCCTTCTTTTTCTTTTTTGCTCAGAAGAATCCTGACCGATCAAGCAGCTCTATAGCGCGGCAAGAGGCTGTCTTGTACAAGTCAAATGGAGTCTTAAAGGGGACTATAAGAGGGATTGGTTCTAATTTATAAATATAAACCTTTGTTTTTAATATGTTTTTAAAATATTCTGGTGCCGCTGAAGGGACTCGAACCCCCGACCCCATCATTACGAATGACGTGCTCTACCAGCTGAGCTACAGCGGCGATCAGGCGGTGTGACTTCGCCCTAATCTGCGTAAAATCGGGCTATAGCACTGCGATTTTACGCATGAAAGCGCTAATTTGACACTTTCGCTTCAGAGACATCATCAACCACTTCTGACTCGATGACTTCTGCTTCTTCGGCGGGCAAATCCTCAGTTTCATCGAGAACATCTTTGGAGTCGTTCTCAATGGCGCCGACGATGAGCGGCAGCATTTCCAGCCCAGTCGCCGAGCCTGAGGTTGTCGCTGGTGGCGACCGCCAACTGAGCGTATCAAAGGATTGACAGTTTTCGCAGGCCGGGACCCATTCGGAATGAATATGCTGGCAGTTGTCACAAACCCATTGAGGTCCACGAGGCGCCGTCAGCGCTCTGGCGAGCCATCCTTTTACGACACTGTCAGCTGCCCCTTCTCCGCGCTCGATTGCAGCCATGATAGTCAGCGCCCGAGAATCCGGGTCAATCTCGGCATGATCGCCCAAAGCCCGTCGCGCGGCAGGAAAATCTTCCGCCGCAAGATGCAGCTCTGCCTCGATCAGCTTGGTCTCGCGATTTTCCGAATGTTCTTTGAGAAGCTTGGTAAACCGCTTGATCCGCGCTTGTGGTGACTCGTCGGGTTCGATTTCCGCAAAAACAGAAGCAAGATCAGGATGCGGTTGTGCGCTCCATGCTTTCCGAATAACGCGGCCTGCGTTCCTCTTGTTGCCATGTTCAAGATAGCCTCGTGCGGCCAATACGGCTGCAGGAACAAGATCCGGCGAAAGCCGGTTCGCTTCGATGCTCGCCTCACGCGCCTCAATGCTTTTTCCGTCTTCGAGGATATCTTTCGCTTCTGAAAGAGCGAGCACGGCATCGCGACGACGATGGACATCTCGTGGAAGGTTGCCTGATTTCAACTTCGCATTGAGCGTTTCTCTGGCCCCGGTCCAATCCTGTGTCTGAGCCTGAAGCTGAAGCAGTGTGTCCTGTATCTCTTCGTGTTTTGGCTTTAGCCCAAAGGCCGTCTGAGCCAATTTGAGCGCAGTTTCGGTGTCTCCATCGGCCAATTTCTGGCGCATGATGCCGCGCACGCCAACGAACCGTGTTTTCTCATTTGTCAGAAGTCGTTTGTAGACTTCCTCGGCCTTGCGTCTGTTGCCTGACATTTCGGCGGCTTGCGCGGTGATCAGATTTGTCAGCGCAGGTTTACGAAGGTATTTTTCTGCGCGATTTGCCTTGGACATCGCTACGTCACCTTCGCCAGCGGCCAAAGCGACAAGACCTTCAGAAAGCGCGCGATATCCCTTTTCCTGGCGATTGCGGTCAAAGTAGCGTGACAAGGCTGTTTCATCTCCATTGATGAAACGCACTACAGCGACGATCAGCGATGCTAGCTTGAGCAGAAGCCAGATGGCGATCACCAAAGCCACTAGCGCGATCACGGCCATGAGGGGTGTCAGGTTGAACTCCTGGCCTGCCATGACGACGCGAACGCCGCCTTCGAGTTCAAGCAGGAAAATCGCGCCGTAACTGGCAGCCAGAACAAGGCAGATAAACAGTACGATTTTGACAACAGACCATAACATTTTATCAGCCCCCGGCCATTACTTCACAGTTTCGCTTAGGCTTTGCGCAGCGCGCAGAGCCTCTAGGCGTCCGTTTGCTTCACTTACCCAGTCCGCCAGCTCTGCCTTTGCGGCCTCAGGAAGGCTGTCAATTTCCGAAAGCGCATCTGAAAGACGCCCTTCTCTTGTCGCCGCTTCCGCTCGGGACAAAATCGCATCAGGATCGTTTCCTTCTCGGGGTTCCAACGACCGAACCCCAAGTTTATCCCGCAGGAAACCGGAGAATCCTGTTTCCCCTTCGCTACCTCCCTGCGTGCGCCGTGCCGCTGCGAGTGCCGCGCGCGCGGCCTCCGGGAAAGCCTGTTGTAGTTCTGCCGTTGTTGTGACGCCCTGGCTTGAAACATTGCTCAGCTCTTCTGGAACCTCTGCGCCTGCAGTTTGAAGGTCGGCCACGGCGGCGTCAAAAGGCGCACCACTTTCTAACGCGGAGAGAACGCGGCTGATGCCAGCCCGCCGCATGGCGGCGTCTGCAGCATCCTCTGCCGCCTCTTCTGTATTCACTGCGTTCGCAATGAGCTCTTCCAGAGCAGCGCGTTGATGCGCAAAATCCTCTTTTGCGGCTTTCAACTCTCGCTCATAAGCCGCAACCGCCTCGTCAGAAGCCCCCTCTGTGACAGGTCTTTTTTCAAGAGTGGTAAGGCGTGTGTCGATGTTGTTTAAAACCTCTTCCGTCGAGCCAAGCCGTGAGGTCAATTCCGAGATTGACGCCTGTAATTCCTCGATGGCGGCCATGCTGGGCGTGTCTTCACTGTCTACAGTCTGTGCAATGCTATCGAGCGACAAGCGGTTTTCGTCAACAACTGACTGAAGGGACTCAATCTGACTGGCAATCGCTGGAATCGCCGGGTCAGGCTTGTCCGCAATTCCAAAGAAAGCCGCAGCAAAGCCTACAGCACCTGCCGCTATGCCACCAAGCATCATCGGGAGAAAAGAACCTTCCGTATCTTGTCGCGATGCCGCTACCTCCGACGACGGCTCGTCAGCCGCAGCTTTACCATCATCTAACTTTGGCTCTGCATCAGCGACGGGCTTCTCATCCAAGGGATCTGTGCTGCCCTCAGCCTTCGATTCATCGAGTTTTTCCTTGGAGACTTTCAGATCTTTTTCATCTGATTGCTCCGGAACGGTCGCCTTGTCTGTCTGCTTGGCTTCTGCCGTATCGCTCTCATTTCGCGCTTTGTCATTTGCTGCCGCACCTGCCGATTGGGAAGTTTTTTTCCTCGCCACTGCAACAGCCTTTCTCGAATCTCAAAGTGTCAATGTACTCAAGGACTTTACTGCGCCGTTCCGCCACCCTCAAGGTGAATGGCCTCATGAAAGAGCCGCTCTGTCACATCAACCATCGAACAAGATGTGGGTTTATCGGCAATCGTCAACTTCGTCAGTTTCAAAGACGTAATGTGGTCCGCAACACTTTTGCTCATGGCGCCAATGAATAAACGCGCATCAGTTTTGCACTGATCCGAGAAGATTCTTGCTGTTCGCGGTGAGAAAAGTGGAACGATCAAACTTGAAGCTTCTTTCATTTCCGAGGCCGCCTTGTTGGACAAGCTTTTCGCGACCTGTTCATAAACGACCACATCCTCAATCTCTGCAGCATGTCGTCTCATATGGGCGGACAGGTCAAAGGCCACGTGTGTCCCTCTGACATAAAGTATCGGCTCTGGTGGCTGGATGCGCAAAAGGTCTTGGGCGAGTTCTTGGGCCGTGCCGGGACCTTCATGAGGCTTGAAACCGTCGTGCAGCGCAGCTTCGGCTGTGTTCGGGCCAACAACAAAGCAGTCGAAATTTCGATTTTCGGTCAACACTGCAAAGCCTTGCACCGCGTTTGCTGATGTAAAGACGAGCGTTCTATATCTGGATATGTCGGTTGCTGGGCGCAGATGCCTTATCTCGATGAGTGGCGCGATCACAATGGAAAGATCCTGACCCAACCTTGCGCGGAGTTTGGTTGCAAACTCTTCACTGGATGCAGCCGGTCTTGTTATCAGGATCTTGACTGTCATTACAGTTCCAGAGTTGTTCGTGCGCTTCTCAGGTGTTACCTGCCTCAAGGCACTGGCGCAACGGAAGGGACTATGACGCAGACATTCACGGTTCTCGGTATCGAAAGCAGTTGCGACGATACGGCTGCAGCCGTGGTCGAGTGGTCAGCACAGAGAGCGGATATCTTATCCTCAATCGTCAAAGGCCAGAATGACCTTCATTCAGAATTTGGGGGCGTCGTACCCGAAATTGCGGCGCGGGCACATGTTGAGAAAATTGATCACTGCGTGCTTGAGGCAATGTTTGCCGCTGATTTACGATTGTCTGACATCGACCTTGTCGCCGTCACTGCAGGTCCGGGGCTCATTGGTGGTGTCTTGTCAGGTGTCATGTGCGCGAAAGGCATTGCTGCGACGACAGGAAAGCCCCTAATTGGCGTCAATCATCTTGCTGGACATGCGTTAACGCCACGCCTGACAGATGGTATCTCTTTTCCCTATCTCATGCTTCTGGTGTCCGGCGGTCATTGTCAGTTGCTGTTTGTGAGCGGCCCTACGAGCTTCACCAGGCTTGGCGGAACCATTGACGATGCACCAGGAGAGGCATTCGACAAATCCGCGCGAATCCTGGGCCTGTCGCAACCCGGCGGCCCCTCGATCGAAAAAGAAGCCGCAGCAGGCGATCCACGCAAGTTCAGCTTTCCGCGCCCACTATTGGACAGACCAGGATGCGATATGTCTTTTTCCGGTCTGAAGACCGCAATCATTCGAGCGCGAGATAGGATTATTGACGCTCAGGGTGGGATTCCGAAAGAGGCTCGATCAGATCTTTGCGCCAGCTTTCAGGCGGCGGTTGCGGATGTCTTGACAGAAAAAACACGCCGTGCACTTGCATCGACCATGAAAGACTTAGGCGAAAACCCGGTTCTTTCGGTGGCGGGTGGGGTCGCGTCAAATGCATCTATCCGTGCGAAGTTGGAGCTTATGTGTGAGGAGATGGAGGTGAAGTTCGTTGCGCCACCTCTCGCACTTTGTACCGATAACGCGGCGATGATTGCCTACGCCGGAGCGGAGCAATATCACGCAGGCATCCGCTCCGACATGTCTCTTGCCGCGCGACCCAGATGGCCGCTTGATACAAAAAGCGAGACCTTGATCGGTGGCGGCAAGAAAGGTGCCAAGGCATGACGGTGGTACTCGGAGCTGGGGCCTATGGTACGGCCCTCGCGGTTTCGCTGGCTCAAAACGGGCCGGTTACGCTTTGGTGCCGGGACCCAGATTACGCTTTTGAAATGCAAAGGAACCGAGAGAATACCAAGCGGCTCCCGGACGTCGAACTGCCGAAAAATCTGACGGTAACATCGGAACTTGAGGCACCAGCCGCCGCAGAACCTGTTCTGTTGGCAGTGCCGATGCAGCAACTTCGAACGTTTCTTCAAGCACATCGTGAGGATCTTCAGGATGCTATATTGGTTGCGTGTTGCAAAGGCATCGAGCTTGGCTCTGGTCTGACAGCAACTCAGATTATTTTGCAAGTTCGACCAAAGGGCGTCTCGGCGATCCTGACCGGCCCATCTTTTGCCGTCGACGTGGCTCGCGGACTGCCCACAGCATTGACGCTGGCCTGTGTTGATGACCCTGTGGGAATTGACCTTCAGTCTCGACTGAGCACCCCAAACATGAGGGTGTACCGGACGACCGATGCCCGAGGCGCCGAGTATGGTGGTGCCCTGAAAAATGTCATTGCAATCGCCTGCGGAGCGGCCATGGGCGCAGGTTTGGGGGAAAGCGCACGTGCCGCGTTGATGACGCGTGGATTTGCCGAGATTGTTCGAGTGGCGACATCCGATGGCGCAAGCGACAAGACATTGGTCGGCCTTTCGGGCTTTGGCGATCTTGTCTTGACATGCACGTCCGATAAATCGCGCAATTACAGATATGGCCAAAGTATTGGTCGAGGCGAAACCTTTGATCCAAGCATCACGGTAGAAGGTGCAGCAACCGCTCGTGCCATGCATCATCTTGCGCAATCACAAGGCTTTGACCTTCCGGTGACTTCCGTCGTTTGTGCGCTCGTCGAGGGTAAATTGAATGTGCATGAAGCGATGGATATGCTTCTATCCAGACCATTGAAGGAAGAATGAATGCTCGTTGCTCTAATTGCTCGCGACAAAGCCGGTGCACTGCAAACGCGGCTCGATAATCGCGATGCTCATATTGAATACCTGAAGACGACCAATATCGTATCCCAGGCGGGTCCTCTTTTGAGTGACAGTGGCGAGATGATCGGCTCACTTGTCATTCTAGAGGTCGACGACATGTCGACGGCAAAAGACTGGGCGGATGCTGACCCCTATGCAAAGGCAGGTCTTTTTGAGAAGGTTGATTTAATTCCTTGGAAGAAAGTGATCTGATCCTTGCGCTATTGGCTTTTCAAATCTGAACCTTCCACCTGGAGTTGGTCGCAGCAGATGGGCAAAGGTGAGCAAGGCGAAGAATGGGACGGCGTCCGCAACTACCAGGCGCGAAACTTCATGCGGGAAATGAAAATCGGCGACCGAGGGTTTTTCTATCATAGTCAAACTGAAAAAGCCGTCGTCGGCTTGGTTGAAGTTATCGCTGAGGCCCATCCTGATAGCACCACAGATGATGAGCGCTGGGAATGCGTGGACATCAAGGCGCTGTGGCCTGTCAAGACACCTGTAACTCTGGAAATGATCAAAGCCGACCCACGGCTTGCAGACATGGTTTTGGTCAGGAACTCTCGTTTATCCGTGCAGCCAGTCACGAAGGACGAGTGGGCCGTCGTCTGCGCGCTGGCAGGTATTTCTGACTAGCACTCTTTCTCCGAGTAAGGGAAACTCGTCCAAAAAAGTCTTGGAGAAACATCATGGAATTTTTGAACGTCTTAGCGGCCGCTGTTGCGAGTTATGCTTTTGGAACGGTTTGGTACATGACTTTGGCAAACGCATGGATGGAAGCTGCGGGTGTCAGGAAAGGCCCGGACGGTCGTCCGGAAAACAGCGGCAACCCCGTGCCATTTATTCTCGCTTTCGTTGCGGCTATTCTCGTTGCCGGCATGATGCGCCATATCTTTGAGCTGGGCGGCATCGAGACTACTGGCAAAGGCCTCGTGTCAGGACTGGGAATTGGGCTCTTTCTTGCCAGCCCGTGGATCATGATCAACAATGGCTTCGCTGGCCGACCCTTCAGACTAACCTTGATTGACGGTGGCTACGCGACTTTCGGGTGCGCCATTATTGGCCTTGTTTTGACTCTGTTTTAGCAATTGACCTCCAATGAAAAAGGAGGGTGCCAGTGGGACGTACCGACACCCTCCTTTACCCCACGTGCTCCCTACTCACCACACGCGTTCTGGATTTGGCATCGGCCTACTGACCCGATGACAGGATATTACATCAGTCCCGCAAAAAGGCCAAAGACCAAGTCAATAAAATTTTCTTATATATTTGATTTATTTAAGGAAAATACAGCTATTGCAAATTAAAAAGTTAAGACGTCGATAAGGTTCAATGTGTTAACAACGCCTTGGGGCGAGAGTGTTAGGTGGTGAGATGAGTGGGTCTGGCGACAACGTTGCGCCAGTCATAATCAAGAAGAAAAAGGTTACCGGCGGTGACGGTCACCATGGTGGCGCCTGGAAGGTGGCCTACGCAGATTTCGTTACGGCGATGATGGCGTTTTTCCTTTTGATGTGGCTTTTGAATGCAACGACCGAGAAACAAAGAAAAGGGATTGCTGATTACTTCAGCCCAACCATTCCGGTAAGCCGGATATCAGGTGGCGGCGACGGAGATTTCGGTGGCGAGAGTGTTTTCTCGGAAGTGGTTTTGCCACAAAACGGGACCGGTGCGACTCATATGCGCCCCACTGAGGGCCGCCAGGCGCGAGGAGAGATAGGGGTACAGGATGACGGCACCAATCCGGAAATGGCGAAAGAGGAACGTCCGGATCATCTTGTCCAGGCTAAGGAAACGATTGACGAGATTCTTGCCGGGAAAAGCGGCGAAAGCTCGGTGTCAAAGTCATCGCTTCGCCATATCGTCACCCGGGTGACTGATGAGGGTCTCATAATCGAAGTCTTTGATCGCGGTGAGGCTGTGCTGTTTGAGAGGGAAACAGATCAGGAAACACCCCTGTTAGTCGAATTGGCGGGTCTCATCGCAAACGTTTCTGGTCTGGTTGAGAATTCTGTTGCCGTTGAGGCCCATACGCGTGCGTCGCCGATTGTCGTCAAGTCAGATCCCGTTTGGGCTCTGTCAGTCGCCAGAGCCGACAGGATGAGGGAGCTTCTTGAACAGGCTAAGCTCGCGAGTGACCGGGTAACCAGGGTTACCGGCCATGCGGACAATGAGCCCATCGTGGATGATCCGATGTCCGTTCGGAATAATCGACTGGAAATCATCTTGCTCAGAGAGTGATCGGAAAGCAGCCAGCAAAGGCTTGCCGTGGCGTTGGTCGTGGTTTTCGATAAGTACTGCAAATTTTATTTGTTAGCCCGCTGTTAAATTGAGAGCCCTACTGCTGTGCCGAAACGTAATCGGTACAGCAGAAAGGCGTATCCATGACAATTTCTTCCGCGTTGAATGCAAGTGTTGCAGGCCTGAACGCGAATGCAACCCGGCTTGGCGCAATATCGGATAACATCGCGAATTCGGCGACTTATGGTTATAAGCGGGTCGAAGCGGATTTTCAGTCGATGGTTATCTCGTCAAGTGGCGGCAGCTATTCCGCCGGGGGTGTCCGTTCGAGCACGCAGCGTTTGATTGATGAGCGTGGTTCACTGGTCTCAACCTCCAACGCAACCGATCTCGCGGTCAGGGGAAGGGGCATGTTGCCTGTCGCGCTGGCAAGCGAGGTCGAAGTTGCCAATGGCGCATACCAGATGTTTCTCACAACGACGGGATCCTTCCGTACCGACGCGAGTGGCCAACTGGTAACAGAATCCGGTCTCGTGCTTTTGGGGTGGCCGGCAAATCCTGACGGTACCGTTCCGGAATTTCCGCGAGACACGAGCGATGGTCTGCAACCGGTTCAGATTAATGTGAACCAGCTCACCGGGGAGCCGACGACGCGCATCGACCTTGGTGTCAATCTGCCGGCAACGGAAACTGACTCCACGGCATCGGGCGACTCGCAGCGCCTTTCCGTTGAGTATTTCGACAACCTTGGAAAATCAGAGAACGTTCTTATTGAATTTGCGCCAACAATTCCGGCATCGGGATCAAGCAATGAATGGACGATGATTGTCACTGATTCCGCACAGAGCGGTGCTGTGATCGGGGAATACACTTTAACTTTTGATGACTCGCGCACATCAGGGGGGACCTTGCTGAACGTCGCGACCATATCCGGTGGCACTTATGACCCCGCGCAAGGAACAATTGTTGTCAACGTTGATGGCGGCCCGATGGAAATCAACATTGGCAATCTGGGCGCCTCCAACGGCTTGACACAACTCTCTGACAGCTTCGCGCCCTTGTCGATTTTCAAAGATGGCTCACCGGTTGGAAACATGATTGCCGCGGAAGTTGACGAGAACGGCTTTGTTCATGCCTCTTTTGACACTGGCATAACCCGCATCATCTATCAGGTGCCTTTGGTTGATTTGCCCAACCCCAATGGGATGGTCGCAATGGATCAGCAGACATATCTCCCCTCACCTGACAGCGGCACATTTTTTCTCTGGGATGCAGGCGATGGTCCAACTGGTGACATCGTTTCCTTTGCCAGAGAGGAATCGGCCACCGATGTCGCGGCTGAACTCACAGATATGATCCAGACGCAGAGAGCCTATTCGTCCAACGCCAAAGTCATTCAGACCGTCGCGTTATCCTTCGCCGACTCAATGGTTTTGCCCGTCGAGATTTCGTTTTGGGCCATCGCCAGGTTTTTGTTGATGGAGCGCAATGTTTGCAGAGCAACCATCGCGCTGTTGTTTGTCAGAATACTTGACATGAATCAGTTCCTTAAGCCTATGGCGCTTTTGCGCCTTTTGCATAAATTGCCCACACATGTGGGCAGCCTTAGCTGCCTTTCTGAACAGTGCGGAACCAGAGGAAACTGACCCGCGCCGCCCGTTGCCGGACGCCGCTCGGGTTTTGGCCTTGAAGTACTAAAGGAACGCTAAACTCGTCTGCGTATCTTTCTATAATTCAACGAAAATTTTAGGGTATTCTATCAGGCGCGCTTCTCAACCTTATGTGTCACCTGGCCTTCGATCACGAGTTTTTGGCCGTCTTCTCCGTAGGTCTCCAACGTCCTGCGTATCTGCCTGATCTCGGCAAGCCGCGTCGCGGCCTTGCGAATGCCTTTGAGAGCGCCATCAAGCAGGATTTGATTATTGGCGACCTTCTTCTGCAGCGTCTGCAGTGGCGCAAGCGCATCTTGTTCAAGAAGACCAATCTTCGCGACGAGCGCCTCCTTGAGGACCAACAGAGAAGAAATCTTCTCCAGATTACCGCTAAGAAGTGCGGTGCGTTCCTGTTCAAGCAGATCGTCCAGCTCATCAAACAGGGATTGAGCAGCATCATGTGTCATGTTCAGCCTCCAGAATTGATCTCATGATATGTTCCGCAAGCCCGATCCCACCTGCCGCGGCGATTTTCTCTGCAACGGCTTGTCGGTGGAACGAAGCAAACTGTGTTTCGCCTGATCCGCCGGAAAAGGAATTTTTCTGCTCGCCGAACCCTGCGGCTTTGAGCATCTCGGCCAGAAATGTTGCTTCAAGCGTTTGCGCCACAAGCCGGGCGGATTGCTCGCGCTCCGACCGCGTCGGCGGCGTCTCTGTGGACCTGTGGACTGGTAAAAGATCGGTCACGGAAATCTCTCGAATTGAACGAAACTCAACTGCATTTGAACGCAAAGCAGTAAAGAACTGGTAACTGTGTTCTGCGAAGTTGCCGCTGCTTTTGGAAGAAATCCGTGAGGCGGCAAATGATACCAATCTCGTTGAACCAAGGAACGGCACCTCCTGCCAAGGACACGCTCATCACGGGCGCGGTGGACCTGCGGTCTCGGCCGGGCGCTCACCCGGCAACCAATCCGTCGCGGCCCAATCAATCGGGGCACGGTCAGGCAGGTCATGTTCAAAAGGCGTTTGAAGATGTCGTGGCCCGTGTCACCGACATCAAGACAGGTCAGGAGACTATCAAAGTAGATGGTGAGACGGACCTTTCGCCAAATGGGTCTGAGCAAGCCACAGAAGATCCAATGCCGCAAGTTTCGGGCGGCGATGATGGAACTAAGGTTCCAAAATCTCAATCTATCGACGCCTTTGAAACCGCGGAGCTGACAGACGCCAAAACGCGCGAAGCTGCGCATGGCGAACCAAGCCGCAACGACCTTGAGCGCGCCGAGTTCCAGCCGCCAGTGTCGCCGCGGGCGCAGGAAAACCCCAATGCGCGCCATGAGCCGGGGACAAATCCGCTGACACGAAGCAGTGGATCGCAAGGTGCCGGGCCAGGAGCGCCAATGCCGGACAGGATACCGGCTGCCGAACATGGTTTGGTTCCGATGAAGAAAGCCGAAACGCCGATTTCAGTTCCCGTCAAGAACAGCCGGGCCATTGACGCAACGACCCAAGCAATGTTGTTGAGACCTGCGTCGCCGAACGTGCCGGAGACCCCTGCACCCCCCAGCCTGCCATTTGAAACGCCAAAGGCACTTGGTAAAGCTGCTGGAAAGCCAGAAACTGTTCTTGTGCGCGGACAAGGTCAATCACCTGTTGTTCTGCATGAACAGGGGACGCAACAGAAGAACACGCTGGCGGGCCCTGTGCTGCGACCTGCCGAACGGCCGGTCACCGAAACAAATCCCTCTCCCCAAGCCCAAGTTGACCCTCCGCAGCCCCCAGTGGTGCACAAGGTGGCGAAACCGACGCGGGCATCCGACATGGTTTTCGCACCCGCCAATAATATGCCGAAACCTGACAAACCGATGCCAAATTCCGGTTTGCCAAGGGATCGCATCCTGACCGATGAACGGACAACACACGCAAGAAAAGCACTCCCCGATGAGGCTAAGCCGCCTGTTGGCCTAAGCCCGTCGCGTACGGCGACAAACGCCGAACTTTGGCAAGCCGCATCACAGCCAGGTGTCGGCAATCTTCGGCAAGCTGATCCGCGCGCCGATATTGCGCTGCAAATGGCGTCGCCCCACGCGTTTCTTGCCGCCTCAGACCAGGTGTTTGAGGCGCGCTCTGGCAATCTGCCGCTCTCGTCCCACCCGCAAATGCCGCGACATGTGGCCCACCAGATCGCAGCAGCGGTTCAGTCGGCATCCGGCAATTTGGTCGAGATCACTCTGAAACCGGCGGAACTTGGTCCTGTGCGCCTAAGCCTTGCCTCAACTGAGATGGGCGTGACCGTGCATGTCATGGCGGAACGCCCGGAAACACTCGACCTGATGCGTCGCAACATTCAGGAACTCGCCGCAGAATTTCGCGACATTGGCTATGAACAGGCCGACTTTCGTTTCGACAAAGAGACGCCACCTGAACATCACGATCAGCATGCAGAACAAGACGGCAGCTCCAACACCGATCAGGCCTTGAGCACCGGGCCGGTCGAAACCTCGCGTTCCCCCGAACCCCGCGGCGTCATCAATCTTGACCGCGTCGACATTCGCATTTGAAGAAGTAAGGCCACACATGGAAATCTTACCAAACACTCCAAGCCCTGGTTCAGCGCGGTCGGCCGTGGCCGACCCAAATCCGGCAGTACTCAGCTCTGATTTTGAAACCTTCATCCGCATGCTGACTGTCCAAATGCAGAACCAGGATCCGCTGAACCCGATTGAGTCGACAGAATTCGCCACGCAGCTGGCCACGTTTTCAAGCGTCGAACAACAGGTTCTGACCAATGATCTGCTGACCAATCTTGGTGCGCAACTCAGCGCGCTAAGCGTCTCACAGCTTTCCGGCTGGATTGGCATGGAAGGCCGGGCGCATGTGCCGGTTGCATTCGCGGGCCAGCCAGTGACCGTGACGACGCAAGGCTCCAACCTCGCGGATACGCATCAGCTTGTGGTGCGTGATGCCAACGGTGCCGAGGTGCAGCGATTTGAAACCGTCGGTGAGCGGCAAACGGTGGCTTGGGGCGGGCACAACGCCGCCGGCAACCCCTTGCCTCATGGCACCTACCAGATCGATATCGAATCTTTCTCACAAGGCGATCTTGTTGCCACGACACCGGTTGAGGTTCATGGCCGCATCACCGAGGCACGCGTTGTCGACGGACAAACACTTCTTGCGCTTGAGGGCGGCCAGGAAGTGAACTCGTCAGATATTCTTGGCCTGCGCGAGCCATAGTATCCTGCCTCTACCCAAGAAGCGTGATGAGAACTGTCGCCATGCCGCCAAGCGCAATCCCGAGAAACAGCCAGAAAACCGATTTCCAGCGAATGGCCGGTTTTACCTCTTCCTGAGGCGAGGATTGCCGGATCAGCGCCTGTTCAACCAGTTTTGGAAGGCGCGGGCCATAGCGTGAGAGTACCATGATCGTCTTTTGCAAATCGCGCAACGCGGCCCCGGGCCCCAGATTCTTGCGGATATAGGTCTCCACCACCGGCTTGGCGACCTGCCAAATGTTGGTCTGCGGATTAAGGCTTCGGGCCACGCCTTCCACCACGACCATTGTTCGCTGGAGCAGGATAAGTTCGGTCCGTGTCTCCATCCCGAACCGCTCGGTGACTTCAAAGAGATAGCTCAGCAACCCGCCCATCGAGATATAGGTCGCGTCCATTCCGAAGATCGGTTCACCAACAGCGCGCAACGCCCGGGCAAATTCATCAACATCCCGGTCCGCAGGGACATAGCCCGCCTCAAAATGTACCTCGGCCACGCGCTTGTAGTCGCGCTTGATGAAACCGTAGAGGATCTCGGCATAGACCCGGCGGGTGTATTCATCGATATGCCCCATGATCCCGAAATCATAGGCCAGGATATCACCATTCGCGCTGACCTTGAGATTGCCCTGATGCATGTCGGCATGAAAAAACCCGTCACGAAGCGCATGGTTCAGGAAAAGCTGCAAGACCCGTTCACTAAGCTCCGTCCGGTCATGTCCCGCCGCGTCCAACGCCGCATTATCGCCAAGCGAAATGCCGTCTGCCCATTCCATTGTCAGAACCCGCCGGTCCGACATGTCCCAGCGTATCGCCGGAAGAACAAACCCCTGGTCTCCTTCGGTGTTTGTGGCAAATTCACTGGCCGAGGCGGCTTCAAGACGCAAATCAAGCTCGCCTTGCACCACGCCCTCGAAATGGCGGATCACATCCCGCGGTCGCAACCGCCGCGAAGACGGTGACAAAAGCTCAATCATCCGAGCAACAAGGTAAAAAGCGTCAATATCCTTGCGAAAGGCCTTCTCGATGCCTGGGCGCAAAACCTTCACAGCCACCGCTTCACCGGTGTCTTTGAGCCGTGCTTTGTGAACCTGCGCAATCGACGCCGCCGCAACCGGTTCACTGAACTCACTGAAAAGCGCGTCGACATCGTGGCCCAGCGCCTGAGCGATACTCTTTTTCGCAACATCGGCGCTAAAGGGCGGCAACTTGTCCTGCAAGACGCGCAGCTCCGTGGCAAGCTCATCGCCGACGATATCGGGCCGGGTCGAAAAGACCTGCCCGAACTTGATGTAGGCGGGACCAAGCGCCGTGAGCGCGCGCAAGGCTGGCGGCATCGATCTGTCGCCCCTGTAGCCCAGCCATTGAAACGGCCACGCAAGACACCGCATCGTTCCGCGCACCAATGGCGGTGCATCCATCGCATCCATGATAAGACGCATCGCACCTGTGCGTTCCAGAGTGGCACCTGTCCGGATCAGGCGTAGGATGTTGTGTGGCCCGCGCACGTCCTAGATCTTCCATCCTGAATGCAAACAGGCGATACCCATGCTCAGGTTGCGATATTTGGCATTCTCGAAACCGGCAGCCTTGACCATCTGAAGAAATGTCTCCTGATCGGGAAACTTGCGAATAGATTCCACAAGATACTGGTAGCTGTCCCGATCGTTGGCAATCATCTGCCCCATGCGGGGGATGATATTGAAGCTGTAAAGATCATAGACCTTCTGCATAAGATCATTCGGGATCTGACTGAATTCGAGCACCATCAGCCGCCCGCCCGGCTTCAAAACCCGAAAGGCTTCGGCCAGCGCATCTTCGGGGCGCGTCACATTTCTGATGCCAAAGCTGATGGTATAGACATCGAAACTGTTATCCTCAAAAGGTAGCGCCATCGCGTCGCCGACAATCCACTCAAGTTGATCCGCCTTCTGCTCGGCCTCCGCGCGTTTGCGCCCTTCGATCAACATCGGTTCTGTCAGATCCAGAACAGTCGCCTGCCCGCTGCCCGCCCGCGACAGGAACCGAAACGCGATATCGCCGGTACCGCCCGCCACATCCAAAAGCGTTTGCCCCGCGCGCGGCGCAAGCCAGTCCATCATGGCGTCTTTCCAAAGGCGGTGAATGCCAAAGGACATCGCATCGTTCATGACATCGTATTTGGACGCCACAGAGCCAAAAACGCCCTGTACCCGCCCGGCCTTCTGGCTTTCGGGGATATCTTCAAATCCAAAATGCGTTGTTTTCTCGGTCATTTCTTTGGCGGGCCTTGCCGTTTCTTGTCTCAGACCTTCTTATAGGCCGCTATCGGGTGGTTACAATGCGCCCCTTTGCCCACTTGAGGATCTGAAATGCCGGAATTGCCAGAGGTAGAGACAGTACGCCGCGGGCTGGAACCGGCAATGACTGGTGCAAAAATTGCTCAGGCGAAGGTAAACCGCCCGGATTTGCGCTGGCCGTTTCCGGATCGCATGGCCCAAAGGCTGACAGGGACGACCATCCTTAGCCTGCGTCGGCGGTCCAAATACATTCTGGTTGATCTTTCTTCGGATGAAACCCTGCTTATTCATCTGGGCATGTCTGGTCGCATCCTGATTTCTGGCGATCCGTTGGGCCAGTTCGTGCACACGCATCCGGCACCGGAAAAGCATGATCACGTCGTGTTCGATCTTCAAAACGGAGCCCGTATCACGTTCAACGACCCACGCCGCTTCGGTGCGATGGATCTTATGCCAACGCACAGCATTGACACGCACCCGCTGCTGGTACGGCTCGGTCCCGAGCCGCTGGGAAACCAGTTCGACGAAGCTTATTTGGTTGCCGCTTTGAAAAACAAGAATACGCCGATCAAATCCGCGCTTCTGGATCAGCGAATCGTCGCAGGTTTGGGGAATATCTATGTATGCGAAGCCCTGTACCGCGCGGCAATTTCGCCCAAAAAACGGGCAGGCAGTCTGTCAAAGACCCGAGTCAGAACCCTCGTGCCGATCATTCGTCAGGTTCTGTCTGACGCGATCGAAGCGGGGGGATCCTCCTTGCGGGATTTCCGCCAAGCCGATGGAGAACTTGGATATTTTCAGCATAGTTTTGACGTCTACGGCCGTGAAGGTGACCCCTGCAGACGATCCGGCTGCGCTGGCATAGTGCGCCGCATTGTTCAGTCCGGTCGTTCGAGCTTCTATTGCACAAGATGTCAAAGATGAGGTTGATCCGAGCGGTGCAAGTGGTAATGAATCGCTTCTGACAGAAACAAATAAAGGCAGATTTCATGGCCTATGAGACGATCATCGTCGAAGTAGAAGACCACGTCGCCAAAATCACCCTCAACCGCCCCGATGCCCTGAACGCCCTCAACAGCCAGTTGTTGAGCGAACTGGTCGACGCACTGCAAAGTGCGCAATCGAATGACAAGGTGCGCTGCATCGTGGTCACAGGATCCGAAAAGGCCTTTGCGGCTGGCGCTGACATCAAGATGATGGCGGAAAAGTCCTTTGTTGAGGTGTTTTCCGGCGATCTCTTCGGAGAGGAGGCGAATGCGATCATCCGCATTCGCAAGCCGATCATTGCAGCCGTTTCCGGTTACGCGCTGGGGGGTGGCTGTGAACTGGCAATGATGTGCGACTTCATCATCGCATCCGACACGGCCAAGTTCGGCCAGCCCGAGATCAATCTTGGCGTGATGGCCGGCATGGGTGGCTCACAGCGTCTCACCCGGTTCATTGGTAAATCCAAATCCATGGATATGAACCTCACGGGTCGTTTCATGGACGCCGATGAGGCAGAGCGCTCGGGTCTTGTCAGCCGGGTCGTTCCGGCCAAGAAGCTGCTGGATGAAACCATGAGCGCAGCACAAAAAATTGCCGAGAAATCGATGGTCAGCGTCATGGCCGTAAAAGAGGCCGTGAACCGCTCTTACGAAGTGCCCCTCGCCGAGGGTCTTCTGTTCGAACGCCGTGTCTTCCACTCGCTCTTTGCAACCGAAGACCAAAAGGAAGGCATGGCCGCCTTTGCCGAAAAGCGAGAGGCGCAGTTCCGCGACAAGTAGGCCCTTTGCCTGAACGCTCTTTAGGTCATATGACGTAGTGCACTTGATCAAACGCCGCGCGCATCTCTTTGACGCGCGGCGCAACTTTTTCGGGGTCCGCCGACAAGCCTTCGGCGATCAAATCCGCCAGCTCCGGCAGGTGCGTCGGCGTCACGCCCCAGCGCACCAGCTCCGGCGTCCCGATGCGCAGGCCATTCATGTCACCGTCAACTGCCTCTATCGGCAATCCGATTCCGCAGGCCAGAAACCCGGCTTTGCGCAGCGCCTTGGACGCCGCCTGTCCGCCTCCATATCGCGCCGCCTCGACCGCGAACTGGTGCGACTGCGTCATGCCGTTCGCTGTCGCAAAGACTGGCACTCCCCGCGCCGCCAGCGCGTCGGCCAGAAGCCGGGAAAGTTCGATCATCGCCGCTGCATAGGCCACGCCGTGCTCCCGCCAATCCAACAGCGTGATCGCCAGTGCCGCAGATTTCGCAGCGTCGAAATTCGCCGTCATCCCGGGAAAGGCAATCGCGTCCAGGCGTTGCGCAAGGTCGGCCTCATTTGTCACGATAAGCCCCCCGGCTGGTCCGCCAAGGCTCTTGTAGGTGCTCATCGTCATCAGATGAGCGCCTTCACTAAGCGGATCGCGCCAGGCCTTTCCAGCGATCACCCCGCATTGATGGGCGGCATCAAACAAAACCTTTGCACCCACCTCATCGGCGATCTCGCGCACCTCCGCCACCGGATGCTGAAACAGGTTCAGACTGCCCCCAATGGTGATGAGCTTGGGCTGCGCCTCCCGTGCCATCCGCCGCAAGCCGTCAAGATCAACCGTGTAGCCATCCGCATTCACCGGTGCGGGCAAGGACCGCAGACCATAAAGCCCCGCACATCCGTCACCATGATGCGTCACATGCCCCCCAACCGCTGCGGGCGGCGCAATGATCGTATCGCCGGGCCGACAGGTCGCCATGAAACTGTAAAGATTGCCCATCGCCCCCGAGGCCACACGGATCTCGGCGAACTTCGCCTGAAAGATCTCTGCCGCCAGTTCGGCAGCAATCACTTCGATTTCCTCAATCGCCTCTAACCCCATCTCATATTTGTCGCCTGGATATCCCAGCGACGGACGAGAGCCCAATCCCTGTGCCAAAACGGCCTCGGCGCGCGGGTTCATTACGTTTGTGGCGGGGTTGAGGTTGAAGCAATCCTGCTCGTGAATGCGGCGGTTGTCGTCGATCAGATCGGCGATGCGCCTCACAATCCCTGCCGAGTCTGATGATGCCGTCTCTTTCGCAATGCGTTGAACCAGGCCTTCGCAGGCAGACGGCACCCAGTTTCTTGTCGCAAGGGTCATGATCGCGCTCCCGATTTCTCTTGCCGGATCATCACTCGGCTGGACCTTGGCGGCAAACCAATTTATCGATAAATGACTTTAGAAAAACTAAGGCTAGAAAATTTGATCTCGCCACCCAGACCCAAAGGCCCACATCTCAATGCCTTGCGCGCTTTTGAGGCAGCGGCACGGTTGGGTGGCTTTGCCAGAGCGGCTGCGGAGTTATCAGTAAGCCCGGGCGCGATATCGCAACACATCAAGTCGCTAGAGGATTGGGTTGGAACACCGCTTTTCGAGCGGACATCTCATGGTGTCATCCTGTCAAAGACCGGCGCGCGCCTCGCGCCCGCATTCACCGAAGCTTTCGATGGTCTCGGTCTCGCCATTCAACAATTGCAGGATGCGGCGCCGGGCCAGGCCATTCAAATTGCAGCACTGCCCGGCATCGCGCAGCTTTGGCTGCCGTCACGACTGTCTCTTCTCCGCGCGGAATTTCCCGAAACACGGATATCCGTCACGGCACTTGAAATGCCGCCGAACCTGAAAAGAGAGGTTTTCGACATCACTTTGTTTCTTGCCAGGCCAAGTGCCGAGCGCGGTGAAACGATCTTGGAACCTGATTTGATCGGTCCGGTCTGCGCGCCAGACATCGCCGAAAGAATCCGATCGCCCGAGGACCTTCGAAACGAGACGTTACTATTGGACGCAAGCTGGCGAACGGATTGGGATCTGTGGGCCGAGGCCGCCGGAGTGCGGCTTCCCAACCTTAGTGGTGCCGCTTACTATTCACTCTATGCGCTCGCACTTGAAGAGGCGCGCAACGGCGCGGGTGTCCTGATTGGCCACAACAGTCTGGTTCGTGCCGCCCTTGACGAAGGAAGCCTTGTCGCGCCGTTCAAACGGTTCGTGCCGACTGGACTGTCCCTTGTCATGACGACCTCCAGGCGCGCCAACGCCTTGGCCGAACGTTTGCAAAACCTGTGACAGGGCACCAACCGGTACTTTAGACTTTGCATTCCAGCCAAACTTGGTTATACGCCGCCGCTATACATGCGCGTGCGGCCCGCTCTGGCCAGAATCACACCGGCTGTGGCCCTGCCGGAACGGGTTATCCCTCGTGCAAAGATTGAACGAAACGAACCCGAGAAAAGGTCCAAATCCATGGCCAATACGCCTCAGTCGAAAAAGCGCGCGCGTCAGAATCTACGCCGCCTTGAAGTGAACAAAGCCCGCCGTTCGCGGATTCGCACTTATCTCCGAAAAGTCGAAGAAGCTATCGCATCTGGTGACAAAGATGCCGCACAAAATGCGCTTCGTGTGGCCCAACCAGAGCTGATGCGCGGCGTTACCAAAGGTGTGTTTCACAAAAACACGGCCGCGCGGAAGATGTCTCGCTTGGCGGCCCGGGTCAAAGCGCTGGGCTGAGTTACAGAGCTAAGTGATTGATCAAAAAAGATGCCCTTCCATCGGGCATCTTTTTTTGTCGAGACCCTTTTGCGGATGTAACAGATTCTTTTCGCACAAAGCCGCTGTCAAGCAAGAAGATCAGTTGCCGAAGCCGAGAAACCGTTGCTAATTTCGGTGTGCGATTCACGCTTGGGGGGACAGGTCAAAAGCCTCGCTCTGGCTGCACAGCGGCCACCGAAAAGGTAAACAGGGTAGAACGTAGGCGAAGCCAGCTGTCCATCGAAATAGCGCGTAACACGACAGGTTTGATCTGATCTGGGGACGATGTGATCAAATCCGGTTGCGAAGCTACTGACGCCGTAAGAAGGCCGATTGTCCAATCCTCTGCAGATTGGGCCATGGATAGGCTTGTCTTACGCTCAGGTGTGATCCGCAAGGAGAGGGGCGCGCGATATTGCGCGTCAAAGAGCAACACACGCGGCGGATTAGGTGAGCATGACACGGGAACAATGGGGCCAAGTAAAACAAGAATTGCTGGAAACAGTCGGGCGTAACAACTTCAAGAACTGGATTGAGCCGGTTGATCTGGCGGGTATCACAGGCGACGTCGCCTTGTTCGACGTTCCAAACTCATTCCACGGCAATTACGTGTCGCGGAATTTTGGTGAGCTTATGCTTTTCAAGGTCAGCAACATGGCCCCCGAGGTAAGGCGGGTCGACTTCAAGGTTGCTGCCAATATTGCAGCCCGCCCCGCTGAAGCGGCCACCGCGTCCGAAGCGCCGGTGATCAAGAAGAATACGGTTGGACGATCCTTTGATGGTCCTCTGACATGCGCCGCGCTGGATGATCGCTTTACCTTTGACACATTCGTTGTCGGCAAGCCCAACGAGTTGGCACATGCCGCTGCCAAGCGCGTTGCAGAGGGCGGGCCGGTCACCTTCAACCCGCTCTTCCTCTATGGCGGTGTCGGCCTTGGTAAGACGCACCTGATGCACGCCATCGCCTGGGAAATTCAGTCGTCGCGGCCAGACCTCAATGTCGTATATCTTTCTGCCGAACAGTTCATGTACCGCTTTGTGCAGGCGCTTCGGGATCGCCGCATGATGGACTTCAAAGAGATGTTCCGCTCTGTCGACGTTTTGATGGTTGACGACGTGCAGTTCATCGCGGGCAAGGATTCCACGCAGGAAGAATTCTTCCATACTTTCAATGCGCTGGTTGATCAAAACAAACAGATCATCATTTCGGCCGACCGTGCGCCGGGCGAAATTGCCAATCTCGAAGAACGCATTAAATCGCGTCTGCAATGCGGGCTTGTCGTCGATCTGCATCCGACCGATTACGAATTGCGCCTTGGTGTGCTGCAATCCAAATCCGACACCTTTCTCAAGCAATATCCCGGCCTGACGATGGCCGAAGGTGTGCTGGAGTTTCTTGCGCATCGAATCTCCACCAACGTCCGCGTTTTGGAAGGCGCGCTTACACGTCTATTCGCCTTCGCTTCGCTGGTGGGCCATGACATCACGCTGGAGCTGGCCCAGGATTGTCTGGCCGACATCTTGCGCGCGTCAGAGCGCAAAGTGTCAATCGAAGAAATCCAGCGCCACGTTGCCGAGCATTACAACATCCGTCTTTCCGACATGATCGGCCCAAAACGTGTCCGCACCTTCGCGCGACCACGCCAGGTTGCGATGTATCTGTGCAAACAGATGACAAGCCGCTCCTTGCCTGAAATCGGTCGTCGCTTCGGCGGTCGGGATCACACGACGGTCATGCATGGCGTGCGCCGGATCGAAGAGCTCAAGGTGCAGGACGCCCAGATCGCCGAAGATCTCGAAATCCTGCGCCGCGCGCTCGAGGGGTGATCCGTCAACAAAACGCTTGAGCCTAAGGCGGAGTTTGCTAACGTGCGCTTCCCAGAGCCCGTCAGAGGCGAGATGCAGGGAGCGAGGGCATGAAACTCAGCATTGAACGCAGCACGCTACTCAAAGCGGTGTCTCAGGCACAATCCGTTGTCGAACGGCGCAACACGATCCCGATCCTCGCCAATGTGCTGATCGAGGCGGAAGGCGACACGGTGCAGTTCCGCGCCACCGATCTCGACATCGAGGTACTCGACAAGGCACCGGCCCAGGTCGAACGCGCCGGTGCCACGACTGTCTCGGCGGTCACGCTGCACGAGATTGTCCGCAAGCTTCCAGATGGCGCGTTGGTCACTTTGGCCGATGACGGCACAAGCGGGCGCCTGACGGTCGAGGCCGGGCGCTCGAATTTTTCGCTGGCCACCTTGCCCAAAGAAGACTTCCCCGTGATGGCCTCGTCGGAATACACCAGCAACTTTTCCGCCAAGGCCCCCGATCTGCGCCGCCTCTTTGACAAGTCGAAATTTGCCATCTCAACGGAAGAGACCCGGTATTATCTCAACGGCGTCTACATGCACGTGGCCGAAGGTCAGAGCGGCAAGACCCTGCGCTGCGTCGCAACCGATGGCCACCGCCTGGCCCGCATCGATGCCGAGCTTCCCGATGGCGCCGACAACATGCCCGGTGTCATCGTGCCCCGCAAGACGGTGGGCGAGCTGCGCAAGCTCCTGGATGACGACGACATGAGCATCGCGGTCTCCGTGTCGGAAACCAAGGTGCGCTTTTCCACGCCCAATATCACCCTCACATCCAAGGTGATCGACGGCAGCTTCCCCGACTACACCCGCGTCATCCCGCAGGGCAACACCCGCAAGCTGGAAGTGGATGCCGCAGAGTTCGCGCAGGCCGTGGACCGGGTTGCCACTGTCAGCTCGGAACGCTCCCGCGCGGTGAAACTGGCCCTTGATGAAGACCGGCTCGTGCTGTCGGTCAACGCGCCCGACAGTGGTGCTGCCGAAGAAGAGCTCGCCGTGGCCTATGGCGATGAACGCCTGGAGATCGGCTTCAACGCCAAGTATCTGCTTGAAATCGCCAGCCAGGTCGATCGCGAGAACGCGGTCTTCATGTTCAACTCATCGGGTGATCCGACCCTGATGCGCGAAGGCAATGACACTTCGGCCATCTACGTCGTCATGCCAATGCGGGTGTGACCCCCGTAGGCCGGGCTTCAGCCCGGCGCCCGCTGAACACAAGCTGGGCCAGCGCGGACCGGAGGACGGCGCGGCTTGCGTGCTTCGAGAGCGCTTTATACGCGCCAAGACCCTCCGTGGGCTATTCGACTCGCATACCTCAACAAAGCGACGGCCCATCGGGCCGGTCCGTCGCTGGCACGGCGGCGCTTCGCGCCTTATTCCGTGCCTTGGGTGAGATGAACAAAGCAGAGCCGCCACCCCCATTCCCCTCTGTTCACGCCCCGCGACCCGCGCTACTCAAGACCCATGGCGCTTTACCTCTCGTCCCTGACCTTGTCGCATTTCCGCTCGCACCACGCGGCGCAGATGGCGCTCGACGGACGGCCCATCGCCATCTACGGGCCCAACGGTGCGGGCAAGACGAATATCCTTGAGGCGGTGTCGCTTTTTTCGCCGGGCCGTGGCATCCGTCGCTCTGCCGCTCAGGATATGGCGCGCCGGCCCGACGCCATCGGCTGGAAACTCACGGGCCATCTGCGCAGCCTGCATCAGACGCATGAGGTGGAAATCTGGTCCGAAGGCGGCAATGCGCGGCAACTGAAAATTGACAGCAAACCCGCCAGCCAGATCGCCCTTGGCCGGATCGCCCGTGTGCTCTGGCTCATCCCGTCGATGGACCGGCTTTGGATCGAAGGAGCCGAGGGCCGTCGCCGCTTTCTTGACCGCATGACGCTCAGCTTCATGCCCTCTCATGCTGAAGCCACGCTGGCCTATGAAAAAGCCATGCGCGAGCGCAACCGCCTGTTGAAGGATCAGGTACGCGATGGCCATTGGTATGTGGCCCTTGAACGTCAGATGGCCGAGGCAGGCACAGCCATTCACGCCAACAGGCTGGCGGCTATCGAACAGATCGCCGGGGCGCAGGCGGAGGCGCAAACAGCCTTTCCCGCAGCCGAGCTTGAATTGACAATGACCGAAGGAGAAATGCCCTCCGCCGAGGCCGACTTCCGCGACGCTTTGCACGAAAGCCGCTTCCGCGACATCGCCGCAGGTCGAACCCTGATTGGCCCCCACAGGGCCGATCTCTACGGTGTCTATGCGGCTAAGGGCGTTCCCGCCGCAGATTGCTCCACCGGCGAGCAAAAAGCGCTTCTGGTGTCGCTCATCCTCGCTAATGCGCGCGCACTTGCCCGAGATTTCGGCGCGCCGCCCATTCTGCTTCTGGATGAGGTCGCGGCCCATCTTGATGCCCAAAGGCGCGCCGCGCTCTACGATGAAATCTGCGCGCTTGGTGCGCAGGCCTGGATGACGGGCACGGGTGCCGAACTTTTTGAAGAAATGGGCAACCGGGCGGATCATTTCCATGTCGGCGAAACAGACGGCATGTCACAGATAGAGAAGATCTCATGACCGAAGCCGTCAGCCAGGCGATGCGTGAGGACATCGAAACAGCGCTCAGTGCAATCGAAGCAGAGGAAGGCGTGCGCATCCTTTTTGCAATCGAGTCCGGCTCGCGTGCCTGGGGGTTTCATTCACCCGACAGCGACTATGACGTTCGCTTTGTCTATGCCCGCCCCCGCGCATGGTTCTACAAACTGGGCAAAAAGCGCGACGTGATTGAGTGCCCGATCGATGATGTGCTGGATCTCTCAGGCTGGGAGCTTTCCAAAGCGCTGGAGCTGGCGCCTGGCTCTAACGCGGTTATTGCCGAATGGCTGCAATCTCCGATCCGCTACCGCGCTTTACCAGAAGTTGTCGAACGTCTCTCTGAATTCGCCGAAGCAGCGCTCGACCGCAAATCGGTCACTTGGCACTATCTGTCACTCTTGCGGCGGCAGGAGGCGCGTGTGCGCGATCCTGAGGGCGCTTTGCGGGTCAAGCGCTGGTTTTACATGCTGCGTCCAGCTTTGGCTCTGCGGTGGCTGCGATTGAACGACAAGGCCATGCCGCCGATGGATTTGGCTCAGTTGCGGGCAGGAACAAACCTTGATCCGGACCAGCAACAGGCCATCGACGCGCTTCTGGTGCTCAAGTTGGCCGCTAAGGAAAAGGCGACCATGCCGGACGTTAATCCGCGTCTAGATGATTTGATCACCGGCGAACGGCATCTGGCCGAGGCATGGGTATCTGAGGCGCCGCGCCATGAGACACGCGCTCTTTGGCAGGCCGCATCGCTGCTTCACCTAGAGCTCTCCGAGGCCGCTTTCAAATGACACTTTCTGCCGGTGATCTTTGGCTCTATGCCGGGGCGATGCTGGTGCTCTTTCTGACGCCCGGCCCGGTTTGGCTTGCCTTGATGGCACGCGGCCTCTCGGGCGGGTTTCACGCCGCCTGGCCTTTGGCAGTGGGGGTCGCTCTGGGCGATATGATCTGGCCGCTCGTGGCTGTTTTGGGCGTCTCCTGGGTCGTCTCAAGCGTGGATGGGCTGATGCTGGTGCTCAAATGGGTGGCCGTGGCGATGTTTGTTGCTATGGGCGTCCTGCTGATCCGAAACGCCAGCCGCCGGATCGCAGCCGACAGCCGACTGACACGGCCGGGCCTCTGGGCCGGTTTTCTGGCCGGGCTGGCGGTGATCCTGTCAAACCCCAAGGCCATCCTGTTCTACATGGGCGTCCTGCCTGGCTTTTTTGATCTGTCAGCCGTCACGCGACATGATGTGATGGCCATTGTCGCCATTTCGTTTCTCGTCCCGCTTTTGGGCAATCTTGCCCTCGCCGGTTTCATCGGCCATGTCCGGCGCGCGCTCAGTTCCCAGGCAACCCTGCGGCGGGTCAACATCACCTCGGGTGCGCTGCTCGTTGCGGTTGGTGGTTTGATCGCTTTGGGCTGATCCGCACCGACGCGATACCGACATAATACCGACGTGATACCGACGTTGGATTTCGGCCTGCGCAGGGTGGCCAAAAAATCACTCCCAAACCACAAAATGTTGTGGTCCCTGCGTGACAAACCCCCCAGAAAATCGTATAAAATGTGGAAAATATCGAAGGACAGCCTGCATGGCAGAACCAGCCGCGTCGCCTGAAGAGTACGGCGCAGATTCCATTAAAGTTCTCAAAGGCTTAGAGGCGGTCCGCAAGCGTCCCGGCATGTATATCGGCGACACCGACGACGGCTCCGGCCTCCACCACATGGTCTACGAAGTCGTCGACAACGGCATCGACGAAGCTCTGGCTGGTCATGCGGACCATGTTTCCGTGTGTATTCATCGCGATAACTCTGTCTCGGTCAGCGACAATGGCCGCGGCATTCCGGTGGAAATGCACGAAGAAGAAGGCGTGTCAGCGGCCGAGGTCATCATGACCCAGCTGCATGCGGGCGGGAAGTTTGACAGCAACTCCTACAAGGTTTCAGGCGGCCTGCACGGCGTGGGTGTGTCGGTCGTCAATGCGCTCTCAGATTGGCTAGAGCTGCGCATCTGGCGCGGCGACAAGGAACATGTGGCACGCTTTGAAGGCGGTGACACAGTTGAACATCTCAAGGAGGTGGGCGATGCCAATGGCAAACGCGGCACCGAGGTGCGGTTTCTGGCCTCGACCGGAACGTTTTCCAACCTGGAGTACAGCTTCGAGACGCTCGAAAAACGGCTGCGCGAACTGGCGTTTCTGAACTCAGGCGTCCGTATCCGGCTGCGCGATGAGCGTCCGGCGGAACCGCTGGAAACCGAGTTGCATTATGACGGTGGCGTCAAGGAATTCGTCCGGTACATCGATCGCAGCAAGACACCTCTGATGCCGGAGCCTATTTTCGTGACCGGTGAGCGAGACGAGATCGGCGTCGAGGTGGCAATGTGGTGGAACGACAGCTACCACGAGACGGTCCTTCCTTTCACCAACAACATACCGCAACGTGATGGCGGAACCCATCTGGCGGGCTTTCGTGGCGCCTTGACGCGGGTCATCCAGAAATACGCAGCCGAGAGCGGCATCGCGAAGAGGGAAAAGGTAAGCTTCACTGGCGATGATGCCCGTGAAGGGCTGACCTGCGTGTTGTCTGTCAAAGTGCCGGATCCGAAATTTTCCAGCCAAACCAAGGACAAGCTTGTCAGCTCTGAGGTGCGCCCGGCGGTGGAAGGTCTTGTTAACGAAAAGCTGGCGGAATGGTTTGAAGAAAATCCGAACGAGGCAAAGATGATCGTCGGCAAGATCGTCGAGGCCGCGTTGGCACGTGAGGCAGCCCGAAAGGCGCGAGAGTTGACCCGTCGCAAGACGGCGATGGATGTGAATTACCTGGCTGGCAAGCTGAAGGATTGCTCAGAAAAAGACCCCTCCAAGACAGAACTGTTCATCGTCGAGGGCGACAGCGCAGGAGGTTCTGCTCAGACCGGCCGTGACCGTGGCACCCAGGCCATCCTGCCGCTGAAGGGCAAGATCCTGAACGTGGAGCGGGCGCGCTTTGACCGGATGCTGTCGAGCCAGGAGATCGGCAATCTGGTGATGGCGCTGGGTACGGGCATCGGGCGCGACGAGTTCGACCTTAGCAAGCTGCGCTACCACAAGATCGTTCTGATGACGGACGCTGATGTTGACGGCGCGCATATCCGGACGCTTCTGCTGACCTTCTTTTACCGGCAGATGCCGGAACTGATCGAAGGCGGGTATCTTTATATCGCGCAGCCGCCGCTCTTTAAGGTCAGTCGTGGCAAGTCAGAGGTCTACCTCAAAGACCAGCCTGCGCTTGAAGACTATCTGATAGAGCAGGGCACCGATGATGCCGTTCTGCGCCTTGGAGACGGCGAGTACATCAGCGGCCAGGACCTTATCCGCGTGGTCGACGAGGCACGTCAGGCCAGCCGCATTCTTGACGCCTTCCCAACCCACTACCCACGCCACATCCTCGAACAGGCCGCCATTTCCGGTGCATTCGAAGCAGGGCGGGTCGATTCAGATGTGCAAGCCGTCGCGGATGCCATCGCCACAAGGCTTGACCTTATCGCAGTCGAGTATGAACGCGGGTGGCAGGGACGGCAAACGCAGGATCATGGTATCCGTTTGGCGCGCAGCCTGCGCGGTGTGGAAGAGGTGCGTACGCTCGATGGCCCGATCTTGCGTGGCGGCGAAGCCCGGCGTTTGGGGCAGATGACAAAAGCCTTGCAGGAAATCTATGCCCGACCCGCGGCATTGCACCGTAAGGAGAGGATGCAGGAAATCTACGGCCCGCTCGATCTACTGGACGCGATCCTGAAAGAGGGTGAGAAGGGTCTGTCGCTGCAGCGCTATAAGGGCTTGGGCGAAATGAACCCTGATCAGCTTTGGGAAACCACTCTTGATCCTGAGGCACGGACGCTTCTGCAGGTCAAGATTAACGACATGGCCGAGGCCGACGATCTCTTTACCAAGCTGATGGGTGACGTGGTTGAGCCACGCCGCGAGTTCATTCAGCAAAACGCACTTAACGTCGAGAACCTCGATTTCTGAAGGTGCCACGCACCCTATTGACAGAATCTGCGTTTCGCCGCAGCGTTGCCGCGACCGATTGGAAGGCGATGCTGTCATGTCTCATCTGATTGCTGCCCTGCGTTTTGACCGCCGCGCCCTGCGGTGTGATCTGGTTGTCTAGCACGCTCAAACGCGCGACCGCGCACTGTGTTTGAGATTGCAACCGGATGCCTGACATCCTCTTTCGGATCACGACATGACATTAGGTTCTGGGCTTCGCGTCGCCGTCGATATTGGCGGGACGTTCACCGACACGGTCCTTATGGATAGCGGCGGCTCAATTCTGTCAACCAGCAAGACGCCGACAACTCCGGCAAACCCCACGCTTGGAGCTTTGGAAGGTGTTGATCTTGTCCTAAAGGACGCTGGTCGGGGTTGGGGCGATCTCTCGAGGTTCATTCACGGCACGACCTTGGCCACAAATGCGCTCATCGAACGGCGGGGTGCGCGGGTGGCCACGATCACCAGCGCTGGGTTCCGCGACATTCTCGAAATAGGGTACGAACGTCGCTATAGCCAGTATGACATCAACCTGACGAAACCTGACCTTCTGGTGCCGCGCAGTCGGGCCTTCACCATTGGTGGGCGCGTTATGGCAACCGGCGAAGAAAAGGCACCGCTAGATGAGGCCTCTGTGCCGGGGTTGGTTCAAGCGTTGACGGACAGCAGAGCAGAGGCTGTGGCGATCTGTCTGCTGCATGCCTACGCCAATCCCACCCATGAACAGCACCTCAGGGCGCTCTTGCAGGCGCAGATGCCGAAGATTTCGATTTCTATCTCCAGCGACGTCAGCCCCGAGGCCCGCGAATTCGACCGTCTTTGCACGACGATCGCAAACGCCTACATTCAGCCATTGATGTCCTCATATCTTGAGGATTTTGAGGTCCGCTTTATGGACAAAGGTGTGGCATGTCCGATCCTCATGATGACGGCGGGGGGCGGTATGACCACGCTGGAAACCGCCGCCTCCCTGCCCATTCGGCTTGTTGAATCCGGTCCAGCAGGCGGTGCGATCTTGGCGGCGCGCATTGCAGCACAAGCGCATGCCGAGAAAGTTCTCTCCTTTGACATGGGGGGCACCACGGCCAAGCTTTGTTTGATTGACGACTACCATGCGCAAAGTGCGCGCCGGTTTGAAATTGCCCGAGCGGAACGATTTATCAAAGGCTCTGGCATGCCGGTTCGCATTCCGGTGCTCGAGATGATCGAGATTGGCGCAGGCGGCGGATCAATCGCCTCGGTGGACGGTCTCGGACGATTGCAGGTTGGGCCGGAAAGCGCAGGCAGCGAGCCGGGACCTGCGGCTTTCGGCAAAGGCGGCAGCGCGCCAACGGTAACGGATGCCGATGTGTTACAGGGCCTGATCGAGATCGAGAGCTTTGCGGAAGGACGCTTGGCGATTGATAAATGCGCCGCAGCGCGCGCCATCGATCGCGACATCGCCAATCAGATAGGCCTAAGCGCCGATGAGGCCGCTGCGGGACTAAGCGAGATCGTGGATGAGAACATGGCCGCAGCCGGCCGCATGCATGCGGTTGAGTCAGGCAAGGACCTTGGCGCACGGACGATGATCGCCTTTGGCGGCAACGGCCCGCTTCACGCAACGCGTGTTGCGCGCCGGGCCGGTGTGGGACGTATTCTTATCCCCAAAGATCCAGGTGTCGGCTCTGCGGTCGGCTTTCTCCATGCGCCAGTGTCGTTTGAGATCGTGCGCAGCCGTTACAGCACCTTGGACGACTTGGACATTGTCGCGACCAACGGTTTTCTGAATGGCCTTATCGAAGAGGCGGAAGAAGTTGTGCGCGCAGGCGCGCTGGACAGCGATGTGAAGATCACCAAATCCGCATTCATGCGCTATCGCGGACAGGGGCATGAGATTGAGATTCCCTTGCCCGAGGGCGATCTAACGGCAGACAACATAGCAGATCTGCAGGCCGCCTTTGAGGCCGAATACAGCGCGCAATTCTCGCGCGTCGTTCCGGGCATGACAGTTGAGATCCTGAACTGGTTCGTGCGTGTCGCGACATTGGACGTGAGATCACCCGCACCCGAAGGCAGACCCAAGACTACCTTGGCCCGGCCCGACAGAAAGACCACCATTCTGTGCGAAGTGGCCAACGAAAGGCGCACTGCAGATGTCTATGACAGAAGCGGGCTTGCACCGGGTGCGCAGCTGTCGGGCCCGGCCCTGATCGTTGAGCCGCAGACAACCACCTTTGTCAGTGCGGATTTCACGGCGGAGGTGGATATTCTTGGCAATATCCTTCTGCTCAGGACGGGAGAACAGCAATGACCGACATCCCCAAAACCCGCTTGCAAGTTATGTGGAACCGCCTGTTGGCGGTTGTTGAGGAACAAGGTCAGGCGCTGATCCGCGCGGCCTTTAGCCCTATCGTGCGGGAGAGCGGTGATATCTCCGCAGGTATATTCGATTTGCGTGGGCGTATGCTGGCGCAAGCTGTGACGGGCACGCCGGGGCACATCAACACCATGGCCGAGGCCGTGAAGAACCTGCTGGAGCGGTTCCCGATCCAGAACATGCGCCCGGGTGACATCTACATGACCAACGATCCCTGGCTTGCGTCCGGGCACCTCAATGATTTCCTTCTGATGCAACCGGTCTTCCTTGGAGGCCGCGTCGTTGGTTTCACCTCGTGTACATCGCATTTGGCGGATCTGGGGGGCAAAGGCATGGGGCCGGAAGGCTCTGACGTGTTCGACGAGGGATTGCTGATCCCCCCTTGCAAGCTGCTTGATGGCGGAGAAATCAATGCCCTGCTCATGGAGATTGTCAAAGCCAATTCTCGCGAACCGATTGCCAATGAAGGTGACATCTACGCGCTGATCGCCTGTTGTGAGACGGGTGCGGAACGGCTCGCAGGTATGATGGAGGAATTTGGCCTCAATGATCTGGATCCGCTGGCCGAGTACATAATCGACACGTCGTGGCGGGGCACGATTGACGCGATTTCCAAACTGCCCGAAGGCACCTATCGCTCCGAATTGATGGTCGATGGCTATGAAAAGCCGATCAAGCTTGTTGCCAGCCTGACAATCGCGTCTGACCATATTCTGCTTGATTTTGGTGGCACCGATGGCTGCTCGGACAAGGGCATCAATGTGCCGCTCAACTACGCGACTGCCTATTCGGTCTTTGCGCTGCGCTGTATCATTGGCCCCGACATTCCCAACAATGCCGGTTCATTAGAGCCATTTCGGGTGACCGGTCCCAGGGGGTGCATTCTGAATGCCCAAAAACCTGCACCCGTTGCCATGCGCCATTCGCTTGGGCAGATGACACCTGATCTGGTCTATGGCTGCCTGTCACAAGCCTTGCCCGACAAAGTGCCCGCCGAAGGCGCGTCTTGTCTTTATGACCTTCCCATGCGCCACACGCCCGAGACGGCGCGAGATGGCGGCGCGCATTTTGCGCTGGAGCTTGTCTACAATGGAGGCACCGGCGCGCGGCCGTCACTTGACGGCCTTTCCGCCACCGCCTTTCCAAGCGGGGTCTGGGGCAGCCAGATAGAGACAACAGAGGCTGTAGCCCCTGTGCTGATCACCAAGCGGGAACTTCGCACCGACAGCGGCGGGGCCGGACAGTATCGCGGTGGGCTTGGACAACATATAGAAATCCAGTCGTCGGAGGATGCAGAGTTTCTGGTGTTTCCGTCCGTCGAGCGTATTCTCTACCCGGCTGCGGGGCGGCATGGCGGACAGGCGGGCGCGAAGGGGAGGATGCGCCTTGGTGAGACGGGTGACGACCTGCCAAGCAAGGGAGAGTTTCGTGTGCCGTCTGGTGTGCCAATGATCCTTGAGACCCCAGGAGGCGGTGGATTTGGGCCGCCGAAGGATCGAGACCGCGCTGCAATTGCGCGGGATCTGGCGGAAGGGTTGATCTCGCTTTCGGAAGCGCAGACCAAATATGGTTGGGAGGAAGGGCTATGACCCAACCGATTGAGCACGTCGCGCGCATGGCCCCTTATGCGCTCGCCTATTTAGATGCGCCTGCGGGCAAGCGGCTTGTATCGTTGTCACAAAACGAAAGCCTGCGCCCGCCATCCCCTGTCGTGGCTGAGGCCATTCGGGCCGCATCAACACATCCGCATCTCTACCCTGACCCAGATTGGACAAATCTGCGTCAGGCGCTTGCGGACCATCATGATCTTGATGCCGCGCAAATTCTTTGCGGCAACGGATCATTGGATCTGATCGGCTGTCTGGCGCGCTGCTTTCTATCGCCAGAAGTCGCGGCGCTCGCCCCTGCACATGCGTACCCATTCTTTGCGACGGCCACGCGGATGACCGGGGCGCGGTTTGATGTGGCGGTTGAAAAAGATCTTTGCGTGGATATTGACGCTTTGCTTGAGGCCGTGCGCCCAGACACGAAGGTCGTTTTTGTGGCCAATCCCGGCAACCCGACCGGCACACGAATTCCACGGAGCGACTTGATCCGCCTGCACGAGGACCTTCCGGACAATGTGATCCTTGTGATTGATGAGGCCTATGGCGAGTTTGCGGATCATCTGAACGAGACGATGTTTGACTTCGTGAACAGGGACAACACGCTTGTTCTTCGAACGTTTTCGAAGGCCTATGGCTTGGCTGGTTTGCGTGTTGGCTGGGGGTATTTCCCGGCAGAGATTGCAGCGCAGATGCGCAAGGTGATGAATCCGAACAACATGGCCTTGGCGGGGCAATTGGCGGCGCGGGCTGCGATGGAAGATCAGGCCTACATGCGTGACACGGTGGCACAGACCATAGCCCATCGCGATAACTTCATCACACGCATGCGCCGATTGGGCCTGCATGTTCCGGATAGTTTTACCAACTTTGCGCTGTTGCAGTTTGCGTCGCCAGACCGTGCAGCGCAGGTTGATTTGGCCCTTCGAAAGGAAGGTGTGTTCCTGCGGCCACAGGGCGGTGCGGGTCTGCCTGATTGCTTGCGCGCGACAGTGGGTGTCGCCGATGATCTGGACCTTGCTGCGCATCTCATTGAAGCTGCGCTTCAGGAGGCGGGTGTTTCATGACAAGCTTGACCAGAGGTCGCGCGCGTATCGGTGTCTTCGTACCCTACACGAACAGCAATCTTGAACCCGACATGATGATGCTTTGCCCCAAGGGCGCGTCGTTGCACTTTGCGCGGCTCGGGGGCTATGACGCCGATGAGGTCCCCGATGAGGGCCAGATGGCCGGCCTTGGTGCCGCGGACATGGATGAGCCGCTGCGCCTAATTCACGGCGTACGACCCGACGTGGTGATGTATGGCTGCACCTCGGCGACGCTTGCCCATGGTCCGGCCTTTGATGAAGAGCTTCGCAATCGGATTGCCAATGAGAGTGGCGCCAAAACGGTCACGGCGGCGGGCGCTTTGGTCTTTGCGCTGAAAGCGCTTGATGCAAGGAAGATCGGGTTTGCCTCGCCTTATGTGCCAAGCCTGAATGATGAGGCTGTGGCCTTTCTTGAACGAGAAGGGTTCGAGGTGCTTGCGCGATCCGAGGTTGAGGAGACGCTGGACAACGAAGGGCAAGGGGCCTTGGCGCCCCCGGAGGTGCTTGATTTAGGCCGAAGAGCGGATCACCCGCAGGCAGATGCGGTTGTGCTCTCCTGTACGGATATGCGCAGTGTTGAGATAATCTCTGAGCTTGAGGCGGAGCTGGGCAAGCCGGTGATTACGTCCAATCAGGCGATGATGTTCCAGGCTTTGCACCTTGCCGACCTGGGGCCTGCGCCGTCCGGCTTTGGACAGATCTTCGAACGGATGATCCGATGAGCCAGCCCCTGAATCCAGTGGCGCATCCCGACTCGCAGCAGTTTGCAGAGATTGCCAAATTCGTCCTGAACGAGAATTTGGAGGTTCCGGAAGCAGCGTTAAGGCACTGCGCCACGCTTTTGATTGACACGCTGGGTGTCGCTGCCGGTGCGACTGTTCTTGAAGTGGGCCAAATCGCACGTGATTTTGCCATCGACTTTCATGGGCCGGGCTCGGCAGAGCACGCGGCGACGATGCTGTTTGACGGCCGCAGGGCAAGTTTGCCCGGAGCGGCGTGGGCCTTGGCCACGCAAATCGACAATCTGGATGGCCATGACGGCTACAATCCGACAAAGGGCCATATCGGCTGTGCTGTCGTGCCTGCGCTATTTGCCTTTGCGGAACGTATGCCCGCGCTTTCGGGTCGAGACGCGCTTGCGGCGCTGGCGATGTCTTATGAGGTCGCGGCCCGGGCCGGCCTGTCGTTGCATGCCACAGTGAGTGACTATCACACCTCAGGCGCTTGGAACGCGCTTGGTGTGGCTGCGCTTGGCTGCCGTCTGCGTGGGGCGACGGCAGATCAGCTGCGCCAGGCCATGGGGATCGCCGAATATCATGGCCCCCGAAGCCAGATGATGCGCGAGATCGACAATCCAACAATGTTGCATGACGGCTCCGGTATGGGGGCGCTTGTCGGGTGCTCTTCCGCACTCCTGGCAATGCGAGGGTTTAACGGCGCACCTGCGATTACGGCAGAGGCTGCGGACGTGGCGCAGTACTGGAGCGATCTGGGGCAGTATTGGACAGTAGCAGAGAACTACATCAAGCCTTATCCAAGCTGCCGTTGGGGGCATCCCGCGCTTGATGCTTTGCAGGGCCTGATGCAGGCGCATCCGGAGATCACCTTGGAGAATGTTGCCTCAATCGAGGTGCGCACCTTCGACGAGGCGGCGCGGTTGTTCGCGGAGATGCCGAAAAGCACGACGCAGGCGCAATACTCCCTTCATTTCGTCATGGGTGTCATGCTCAAACATGGGACAGTCGCCCCTGCACATATAACAGGCCAGGGTCTGGCGGACCCTGAGATCGCGTCACTGATCCCGCGTATCTCTGCTGCCTCCACAGAGGCGCACAATGCCCGGTTCCCGGCGGGGCGCTGGTCGGATGTAGAGGTGGTGCTGAAGAATGGGCGCAGGCTGCAATCCCCCGATACACCCGCGAGTGGCGGGCCAGATGCCTGGAGGCCAGATGCGGATATCGAGGCCAAGTTCCATGACTTTTGTGCTGGGCGCATCGCACCCGCTCGCATTAGGGCCATTTGGGCCATGCGCGATGCGCTGTTGTCACCTGAAACACGTTTTGCGGAGCTGGCTGAATTGGTCCGGCCAGGATGTGACACATGAGTGATCCGTTGCGTATCGTTGTGCATAACGATGTCACCGACGAGATGATTGCACGTTTGCAAGATGCGGCACCGGACATCGATGCGATGGCGTGCCATTCCAATGCAGAGATGGCCAGCTCAATCGAGGCGTTTCGTCCTGACGTCGTGTATTCCGTGCGGTTTGACGTCAGCCAGCCATTTCCGCGTGACGAGCTTCTTGGCGATGCGGGACCGAAATGGATTTCAGTTGGTGGCTCAGGATGTGACCATCTTGGCCAGTGGGATACGGACCGTGTGACGGTGACAAATTCGGCGGGCGTTGCCTCGGCCATGATGGCGGAATTCGTGTTCGGTTGTTGCCTGCATTTCACGCTCGATATCCCTCGGTTGCAACGGGATAAGGCGACAAAAACCTGGCCAATCCGCATGGTCAGCCCGTTGCAAGGCAAAACCCTGTTGATCGTGGGCCTCGGCCAGACAGGGCAGGCCGTGGCGACCCGGGCAAAAGCCTTTGGGATGACTGTTCTTGGCACAAGGGCACGCCCGCAGTCTGTCGACAACGTAGACGAGGTGCATGCAGCTGACGACCTGCCCGAGCTTTGGGGCCAGGCTGATTTTATCTGTGTCTGTGTCCCTTTGCTTGCGTCAACCAAAGGTTTGATTGGGCCGACGGCGTTTGAGGCCATGAAACCGTCGGCAATTCTGGTCGATGTCTCTCGGGGCGGTGTGATTGTGCCAGACGCAGCGATTGAGGCCATGACCAATGGGAAGATCAGAGGTGCGGCCTTTGATGTCTTTGCAACGGAACCTCTGCCCAAAGACAGCCCTTACTGGGAGTTACCCAACACGTTGATCTCGCCCCATTGCTCCGCGGTCTACGAGGGCTGGGATCTGGCATCCTTCGACATGTTTCTAGACAATTTGAAGCGATGGCAGGCGGGTGAGGCGCTGCGCAACATCGTGGATCCGACACGCGGCTATTAGAAAGGGAACGATTTAAATGGTAGAACGTCTATCCGGTGTGATTACGCCGATCCTAACGCCTTACAACGATGATCAGAGCATCGCTGAAGATCTCTATCTCAGCCACGCAGCCAGCTGTCTTGGGAGCGGAGCGCATTACTTGTCGCCATTTGGCACGACCGGTGAGGCTCTTAGCAACACAATGGCTGAGCGGATGCATATGTTGGAGCTTTTGGTAAGCAGTGGCACGGCGCGGCCTGACCAATTGATGCCCGGCACGGGCCTTTGTGCATTTGAAGATACACTGACGCTTTGCAAACATGCGGTGCAGCTTGGGTGCGCGGCTGTGATGACGCTGCCGCCGTTCTTTTTCACACAAGCAAATGATGAGGGATATTACCGCTATTTTAGTGAACTGATCGAGGCGGTTGGCTCGAGCGCATTGCGCATTTGCCTCTATCACATTCCTCAGAATTCTGGTGTTGGCATAACGCCAGACCTATCGGCGCGGCTCAACAAAGCCTTTCCTGAGATCGTCGTGGCGTACAAGGACAGCTTCGGCAATTGGGATAATACCAGGAGCGTTATCGAAGCCGCGCCGGGCATATCGGTTTTTCCCGGCTCGGAGAGCTTCATGATTGATGCGATGAAGCTGGGCGGTGGCGGCTGTATCTCGGCCAGCTGCAACACCAACGCGACCGCAATCCGCGCAATGTATGAATTGGCGCTTTCGGGCGACTGGTCTGGTGCCGAAGCAGCGCTTGGACCGATCAATGCCCATCGAAAGGCCATTCAGGATGGTGGGCTGATCCCCGCGCTCAAGGCCTACAAGGCGCTTCAGTCAAATGACGACCGTTGGCTTAACCTTCGGTCGCCATTAATGAATGCCGATCCCGCGCTTGGCGAAGCTTTGGCCGACACACTCAGTTAACGGTGTCGGTGAGGTTTTCCGGCTGCCCCACGACTACAAAGGTTAAGCGGGCAGGATCCAGGAAGTCCTGTGCCACGCGTTTGACGTCTTCGAGAGTGACGGCGTTGACCTTATCATTGCGTGTCGAGATGTAATCTGTGCCAAGCCCGTCCATCTGCATGCCCACCATGATATTGGCGATGGTTCCATTGCCATCGAAGCGCAGCGGGTAAGCACCCGTGAGATAAGTCTTGGCATCATCGAGTTCCTGCTCGGTCACGCCCTCGGTACGAATGCGCTCCCACTCGGCTCCAATCACCTCGACGGCCTCTGCGACCCGGTCATTGGCCGAAGCCACGCGACCCATCCAGACATCGGCACCGTCGCGGTTGAGAATAAAGGAATAGACACCGTAGGTCAGACCACGCTTTTCACGCACCTCGTGCATCAGCCTGCTTTCGAAACCGCCACCACCAAGAATATGGTTGAGCACGAAAGCCGCGAAGAAATCGGGATGGTCACGGTCAATGCCGGGTTGGGCGAAGGTCGCGATAGACTGTGGTGTCGCGAAATCCACCACTTTGGTGCCACCAGGCAGATTGAGCTCGGCATCGCCCGGCAACGGCGCGCCGGTCTCGGGCAGATCACCAAGGAGCGTATCGAGGATCACCGCGAGCTCTTCTTCGGTGATGTCACCAACAGCGCTCACATAGAGCCTGTCACGTGCCAATGTCGCGGCATGCGCCTCCAGAAGATCGTCACGTGTCAGGGCAGTTACAGTGTCCTGTGTGCCGTTCAGAGAACTGCCATAGGGATGATCGCCGAAGACGAGCGATTGAAACGAGCGGCCCGCGATTTCTTCAGGGTCTTTTTCATCAGACTGAATGCCCGAGATCACCTGATCACGCACCCGATCTATCGCATCTTGGTCAAAACGTGGATTGACCAGTGTCTCTCGCAGCAGCGTCAGGGCTTGATCGCGGTTCTCGGACAAAAAGCGTGCCGAAATGCTGATGGAATCGGCCTGCGCCCGGTAGCTGAATGAGGCCGCCAGCGCTTCGACTTCGCGCGCAAAAGCACGTGCGTCGAGCTCGCCCGCGCCCTCCTCCAGAAGACCTGTCATCAGATTGACCGCCCCACGCTTGCCGGGTGCGTCCAGCGATGCGCCACCGCGAAAGCGCAGCTCCAGCGCGACAAAGGGAATGCTGTGATCCTCGACAAGCCAAGCTTCGACACCACCCGGCGTGGTCACTTCCTTGATCTCGACACCAGCCCGTGCAGGGAGAGCTGCAAAGACGAGAAGGGCTGCTAGAACAAAACGGATCATTGGGTTACCTCCGGCGCTTTGACATAACCCGTCACCGAGTTTTTGGTCTTGGCAAAAATTTCCCTCGCGGCGGCCATGATGTCTTCTTCGGTCACCGCAGCCAGAATATCTGGCCAGGCCTGTACATCCTCAACGGTCAGCCCCTGGGTCAGCGCGCGGCCATAGCGATTGGCCAAAGCGCTGACGTCATCGCGGACATAGGTTTCCGAGGCGCGGATCTGCGTCTTAATTCGCTCAAGCTGCTCGGGGTCTATCCCTGTTTCCAGGAATTCTGCCACCACGTCGTCCATTGCCGCCTCGGCCTCTTCCAGAGTGACGCCTGGAGCGGGTGCGATTGTGATATGGAAGGTCGTGTCATCCAGCGAGGAGCCACTGTAGAAAGCGCCGGTATAAACCGCCTTGCGGCTCTCGAATTGCAGTTTCTCGGTCATAACTGAGGTCGTTCCACCCCCGAGGATTTCCGCCAGCAGGGTCAGGGCCGCAGCCTTCTCTTGTGCGCCGGAATCGCGTTCGGGCGCGAGGTAAGAGCGGGTGACATAGGGTTGCGCAACGCGCGGATCTTCATAGATCACGCGACGTTCGGCCATTTGACGCGGCTCCTGCGCGCGCGCGCGCTCTGGCAAATCCGGGTTGGCAGGGATGACGCCGTAATAGGTCTTTGCCAATTCATGCACCTCGTCGGGCTGCACATCCCCCGCGACGATCAAAATGGCGTTGTTGGGCGCGTAGAACTTTTCGTAAAAGGCCAGCGCGTCATCAAGGTTCAGCTTGGTCATCTCATGTTGCCAGCCGATGATCGGCACACCGTAGCGATGATTCAGAAACTGAGCCGCGCTGTGCTGTTCGCGGAACAGGGATGACGGATTGTTCTCAACGCGTTGATTGCGCTCTTCAATGATCACGTCGCGCTCTGTCAGGATATCGTCGCCGTCCAGCTGGATGTTGACCATCCTGTCGCTTTCCATGCGCATCATGAGTTCGAGCCGGTCAGCGGCGATACGCTGAAAATAAGCGGTGTAGTCGTAGCTTGTGAATGCGTTGTCAGAGCCGCCGTTGCGCGCGACCGTGGCAGAAAACTCGCCCGGTGCAAGGGTCTTAGTGCCTTTGAACAGAAGATGTTCAAGGAAATGCGCCACGCCTGAGACCCCGGGGTCTTCATCCGCACTTCCGGCTCGGTACCAAACCATGTGGACGACGACCGGCGCCCGGTGGTCTTCGATCACAACGACGTCCATGCCGTTATCAAGCTTGAAAGTTGTGACCTGATCGTCCGCAGCCACGGAAACCGTTGCGAAGACTGTCAGAACGAGCCCGGTTAGAAACGCGCGCATGTAAGCTCTCCCAGCTAGAAATGCCTGGATCACTAAATACGGTTCAATCGCGCTGTTTCAACTCTGTTGACGTCTTTGTCAGCGCCGACGACCCGGCCGGATCGGCGGAGATGATGGTGTTGGAATGCCAAGGCTGCGCAAACGCGCTGTTTCCTCTTTAGAATCAAGCCATTGCCTGCGGTAGGCTGAGGAGTAATTGTCTGGGCCAATTCGCAGGACGTTTACGCGCCCGTGCTGGCGGCGGATTTCTGTATCTTCGCGACGAAGCGTTTCGCGAACGCCTGCAAAGACACCGAAGCGACGCGAGTGGTTGACCAATGCGCCATCAGCCGCGGAAATACCTCTGTTCGCACCAGGATTGCCGCCAAGCGCTATGGCACCATCTGCCAGCGGGTTCTGATCCGTCAGGTTCACGCCGCCCGGCGCTGGTTGCGGCAGTGTTGTGTAATTTGCAGGTTCCTGAAGAGGTTTGCCTGGGACGATCGAAAACTCATCAGGACCGTTGCCGTCGTTCTTTAGACGAGTCAGCACAACTTCTTTGTTGCGCGACCCACAGGCCGACAGGACCATCACCAGTACCAGCAAAGACAGTGTTGGAAGTTTCATCACCCAAATCCCACATTACAGGGAGAGGTTTTAACGGATTCGAGTCTCAACGTCACGCCGCCTTTTTTCCCGACCCGAAAAGGATCAATCCAAATGCCCCTACGAAAATCGCGATGTCCGCAACGTTGAATGCCGTTGGATTGGTAAAACCGCAGCAGGACATGTTGAGAAAATCCGCAACAGCACCATAGATCATCCGGTCTATGACGTTGCCCAGAGCACCGCCGACCAGCACACCGGCGAAGACCCTTTGCGCCCGGCCTTGTGGGTCGGTGTAGACCCACCAGAGAACAAAGCCGACAATGGCAAAGGCAATTCCGATTAAAACCCAGGGCATGTATGGGCTGTCACTGGCCCCGATACCGAAATTGATTCCCGTGTTCCAGGCCATCCGCAGGTTCAGGAAGGGGGGAAAGACGTCAATTCGATGCACTTCCTTGAGATTGAGCGTGTGCACGATCAAGTATTTCGATACCTGATCGACCACGAAAATCACGGCAGCCACCCAGAAAACGGTGCGCATTCTGCTCTCCTCATTCGCCCGCAAATGACACCCGGACGCGTTTTCGCGCCTTAGTGCCGGAAGTGGCGCATCCCGGTCAAGACCATCGCGAGACCCGCGTCATCCGCTGCGGCGATCACCTCGTCATCGCGCATGGACCCGCCCGGCTGAATCACGGCTCTGGCCCCAGCCTCTGCTGCCGTCAAAAGGCCATCTGCAAAGGGAAAGAATGCATCCGAAGCAACCACGCTGCCTTGGGTAAGCGGGGTATCGAGCCCGAGTTCTCTTGCCATATCCTCGGACTTGCGCGCGGCGATGCGGCAACTGTCTACCCGGCTCATCTGACCGGCACCAATGCCCACCGTTGCGCCGTTATTCACATAGACAATCGCATTCGATTTCACATGTTTGGCCACCCGCCAGGCAAATAGCATATCCGCCATCTCCTGATCCGAAGGTGCACGCTTGGTGACGACCTTGAGAACACCCGGTTCAAGCGTTCCATTGTCCTTATTTTGCACAAGATATCCGCTCGACACCTGCTTGATCATCAGTGATGCCTCTGTCGGGTCAGCTAAGCCTTCGGTTGTCAGAAGGCGCAGGTTTTTCTTTCCGGAGAAAACGGCGCGCGCCGCATCGTCCGCTCCGGGTGCGATCACCACTTCTGTGAAGATTTGCGCGATCTCTTCAGCCGTAGGGCCATCTAGCGGCTGGTTGAGGGCGATGATCCCTCCAAATGCCGACGTGCGATCACAATCGAAGGCGCGCATATACGCCTCGCGCAACGTCGCACCTCGTGCCACGCCACAAGGATTGGCATGTTTGATGATTGCGCAGGCAGGGCCATCATCGGGGAGAAACTCGCTGACCAGCTCAAAGGCCGCGTCGGTGTCGTTGATGTTATTGTAACTCAGTTCTTTGCCCTGCAATTGCATGGCTGTTGCGACGCCCGGCCGGGCGGTGCCATCGGTATAGAAGGCCGCGCTCTGGTGCGGATTCTCGCCATATCGCAAACCCTGCGCCAACTTTCCGGCAAACGCATGTCTACGCGGCTGAGCTTGGTCCAAAGCACGGGCCATCCAAGAAGAGACAGCCGCGTCATAGGCACCGGTCCTTGCATATGCCGTCAATGCAAGGTTCTGACGAAAGGTGTAGGTCGTCTGCCCATCATTCGCGTCAAGCTCGGCAAGAAGCGGCTCGTAATCTTCCACATCGACGACAACCGACACAAAGGCGTGGTTCTTGGCAGCAGCCCTGATCATCGCAGGCCCGCCGATGTCAATGTTCTCGATGCATTTGTCGTAGTCCGCGCCTTTCGCAACGGTCTCTTCAAACGGGTAAAGATTGACGACGAGAAGATCGATAGGGCCAATCCCGTGCTCGGTCATCGACGCGACGTGATCGTCTTTATCACGCAGGGCCAACAGCCCGCCATGCACCATCGGATGAAGCGTTTTGACGCGGCCGTCCATCATTTCTGGAAAGCCGGTGATCTCTGCCACGTCGCGCACGTTGAGACCGGCATCGCGAAGCGCCTTGGCGCTTCCACCGGTCGAGATAAGCTCGACACCTCGCTCCGACAGAGCGCGCCCAAGTTCGATCAGACCGGTTTTGTCGGACACAGACAGTAACGCGCGGCGTACGGGGGCAAGATTAGTCATTGGCAGCTATCCCTCGGAGGTTTTCTCGTTATGTGTCGGTGGTATCCGTGAAGACCTCGTCTTCGACCAAGTCGCGCAGGCCAACTGGCGAGTCCGAAGGTTTCGCAAGAGACCACCTTGCTCGCGTCGCATACTCCATTGCGCGGCCAGATAGAACGATCTGTTTGGTCGCACGTGGCTTGAGGCGGTTTTTTTCGAGATAGACGCTGGGCTCGATCTTGATCAGGTTTGAGCCCTCTCCACGGAAGATCCAGATTTCGCCACTCTTGAGAGCCAATGACACAGCGGTGCCGCCCATATCGAGTGAGACATCAACATCCGGATGGATATGAAAGCGGATGTCGAAAGGGATCCCCTGCAACCCGGTTTGGTTCATGACGCGGTCAAACTGCGCCCGGGCCTGTTCATCAAGGGCGGCAAGGCTGTCTTCACCGACAATGCCCGCGCCATCGAATGTCACCTCAAGCTTGCGGATATGCGTCAAGCCAAAATGTTTGAGATACCCATCATGGCCGCCTTCGAAGCGGAATCCGTCCGGCGCTTGGCTGACACCGACAGGGACATTCGTGGGAACGTCGATAAGCCAGTTCTTCTTCGCTTCGGTCATCCCAAGCCGGCTGCTTGATTGACCTGAGAGCACCAGGGTTGAGTGGGACGGTGTCGCGCGCCCCGCGCGCCGCCAATCTTTGTCGAAGCTGCTTCCAGATCCGCAATTGACGACAAGCGGACGTCGGCCCGAGGTGAGTTCGAAAGCCAGCGTCGAGGCATGAGCATTGGCAGAAGCTGGTCCGGATGGGGGGCATGCGGCGTCGATGATGATCGAACTGCGCCCGGCGCTTAGACGGGCAAATCCCATGGCCAGACCGCTGGCTTTCCGCCCGCGTACACCACTGGCTGCCAGGGCACTGTCAAGACGCCCGTCCAGTCCGCGACCCCCGCCGTGAAACCGGGCGAGACCGCCGTCTGAATGACGTAGAGTGCGCAGCGTCGGGCCGATCCGCTCAATCGCGCCCCAATGCGCCTCTGTCGGGCTTCGAGCGGACTCACTGAGAGCGACCGCGGCCCAGGTCAAAAGCGTAAAGACTTCCAAAAGTTCTTCGGGATTGCGCGTGGGCAAGCCGCCTTCATCCCCAACCTGGCTTTCACATTCGCGGTCGAGCGCCTTTACCGCCGGGGCGACATGCGCCTCCATTCCTTCCAGCGAAAGACCGGTATAGATTAACCCGGTGAGCGCTTCGAAACGCGGCAGGCCGGGGGCCGACGCCCGCCATCGTGACGCGAGGAAATTCGTTTGCTGAGCCAAAGACAGATAAAACGCGTCTGACTGCTCCTTATGCTGCCCGGTCAGCAGAAAGATTGCATGGTTGATCCAGCGGATCAGACGCCGCCCGGTAAGATCAGGCGTCCAGCCCGCCCCGTTGCCCTTGCCGAAAGTCGCGATCCAATCCCATAGCCAAGCCTGCGCTGTTTTTCGCGCCGCCATGTCGCCAGCGGCCGCCAGATCATCCAACCAGGTAAACCCCTGAATCTCATTCGTGAAATTCATGTCAGGTGACCTGATATCCCAGATGCTGACGCCCGGTTTCTGAACCAGATGGCCTGCAAAGAGGTAGTTGCCAGCTGTCAGTTGTCGGCCTTTTGCAAAACTACCGATCGTGCGGGGCTCGGGCTGCGAAACAAATGCTGTTGCAGCACGGGTCATTGTCGCGCGCCTCGCGGCGACGCGATTGCGCAAATGCCTTACTTTCTCAGCCAAATTTTCGGATCGCGACATGTGTTCCCGGCCTCGGCACGCTCTTTGTGGCGTTGTCGCACAAGTATACCGCGAGGTATTCGCCAAGTCACGGTGCTTTCGATCACGGTTGATGCGTGAGACATGCCATGTAGAAGCCATCCATGCCGCCGAGCTCGGGCCAGTAATCTGGACGCAGACGCAGACCACCTTCTTCCGTGATCCAGTCTTTAGAGACGCCCGGCAAATCAAAAGCACCTGGGTCTGTCCTAAACTCGGGGTTGCGCTCGAGCAGCTCGGCGATCTGAACCTCGCCTTCATCCGGGAGAAGCGAACAGGTGCAGTACATGAGTTTCCCATCCGGCGCGAGCAAAGAGAGCGCATGATCCAGAAGTTGCGCCTGCAGAGCGATCAGACCGGCAAAGTCCGAGCCATCTTTGGCATAGGGCAAATCGGGATGGCGCCGGATAGTGCCTGTGGCCGAACAGGGCGCATCGAGCACGATAAGGTCAAAGCCAGTCTCTGAGAAATCGAGCGCATCGCCAACGACAAGATTTGCAGAAAGTCCGGTGCGCTCCAGGTTTTCTCGCAAACGTTCGATCCGTTTCTCGGACAGATCAACGGCAATTACATCCGCTCCAGCCGCGGCCAGTTGGAGTGTTTTGCCACCCGGCGCTGCACATAAATCCAGCGTACGAAGGCCCGGTCGGGGATCAAGTGCTTTTACCGCCAAGGCAGCGGCCGCATCCTGAACCCACCAGTCCCCGTTATCGAATCCCGGCAACGTCGAGACCTGACCAAAATCATTCAAACGGATCGAACCTGTCGGTAGTGGAATGCCGTCCAGCTGTTCCGCCGTCCGCTCAACATCGGCCTTTGGCGTGATGTCGAGAGGTGCTCCTTTGAAATGGGCGGCTTCCATTGCGGTGACCGCGCCATTGCCCCAAGCCTCGACAAGCGGATCACGCAGCCATTTGGGCAATCTTGGGATGCGGAGATCATTCCATGGCTTGCCTGCACCATCAGCCATCTGCCGAAGAACTGCGTTTACAAGGCCTTTCAAGTGTCTGTAGCGCCGATTTCCCGACACATACGCAACCAGATCGCTCACCACGCCATGCGCCTCACCTCCCTGGCAAAGCTCGACTGTGCCAAGCCGCAGAACATTGCGAATGTGCAAGGGCGGCTTTTTTCGCATGACCCGAGACAAGAGCCGGTCGGCACGATCCAACCCGCGTAAGGTGTCTGCCGCCAGCCTTTGCGCTTCGGCCCGTTGAGACGCGGACATTCCCCGCATCATGCGCGAGCTTTCCGACAACATTCGACCTTGCCCGATCACTTGGTCGAGAAGTGCCACGGCTGCGCCTCGCGCGGAAAAAGTTTTGTCGGAAGTCATGTCGCCGGATTGGCCTTTCAACGCAGGCGGCGTATATCAAGCATTAAGGGTGATCACCAGAGCCAGAGGCCCGATTGGCATGAGCGAGGACAAAAAAGAGATTCCAGAGGCCGCCAAGCGCGCCCTCGCCGAAGCCGAAGAGCGGCGCAGGACGGAGAAGGCCCTGAAGCTGCCAAAAGAGCTTGGAGGCCGCGACGGGCCAGAGCCTGTGCGTTATGGCGATTGGGAGAAGAAAGGCATCGCCGTCGATTTCTGAGACGATGTGGTCTCTGGCGCCCACGCGCGGTGCGCGCCAAAGAGGTCCTATTTCAGGACAAGATCTGCAAACTGTCCGGTCCCTTGATCAGAGATGAAACGGATTGTCTCACCCTGCACCTTCACGGCCTGACAATTTGGTCCTAGATCACGTTTTCCCCAGTAAAGGTCGCGGCAGAAGTAGCCGGATTTCCACTGCCAAGCACCGGTGACTGACCGTCCGAATGCCCGACCCGCGATCTCGCCACCGGGGGATACGGTAAGATGAATGCCAAACCGTGTCAGTTTCTTGTCTTCGATCATAGAGACGAACGTGTCGCGGTCGTCGATTTTTTCAAACCCGTCCGCCAACGCCGGAGTTGCGGCCAGAAGACCGACAAGTATTGCTGGGAGAAGCCTCATAAATCCACCCTCTGGATCAATTTGATCTTTTGCATCTTGAGGGCTGTTACGGTTCAGAACTTGGTTTGGATCAGTTTTTCAGGGTCAGGTCCAAATTTTAATTCAGGCCCAGGACGTCGAGCATGTCGTACTCACCCGGCTTGCGTCCTTGTCCCCAAAGGGCCGCTTTGAGCGCGCCGCGTGCAAAAACCGCCCGATCCGAGGCAACGTGGCGCAAGACGATGCGTTCGCCAGGCGCGGCAAACAGCACATCGTGTTCGCCGACAATGTCGCCGCCACGAATGGCGTGAAAGCCAATTTTTCCCCGGCTGCGTGCGCCGGTGATCCCGTCGCGCGCCCGGTCCGCGACCTCATCAAGTGAGACATTGCGCCCATCTGCTGCTGCCTGCCCGAGCATCAGGGCCGTGCCAGACGGCGCATCCACCTTTTGGCCGTGATGTGCCTCTATCACTTCAATATCGTAATCTTCATCGAGCGCCGCCGCGACCCTTTTGGTAAGTTGTACAAGCAGATTGACCCCAAGGCTCATGTTGCCAGCGCGGATCACCGTGGCATGGCGGGCTGCGGCGGCGATCTTTTTCAGATCATCCTCGGTAAATCCGGTCGTGCCGATCACATGAACGCACCGTGCCTGAGCCGCCAGACTAGCAAATTCCACCGACGCCGCCGGCATAGTGAAATCGACAACCGCCTGTGCCTTAGCAAAAGCCTCCAGCGCGTCATCCGTCACCACAACCCCTGTCGCCGCACCGCCCATCATCCCGCCAAGGTCCTGTCCAACCCACGGATGGCCCGTGCGTTCAATCGCGCCAACTAAAGTCGCGCGATCAGAGGTGTTGATTGTCTCGATCAACATCTGGCCCATCCGGCCCGAAGCCCCGGTGACAACAATACCTGGCACGTCAGTCATGACCTGTCTCCAAATTTACGCCCGACTTCCTTAGCGTGGTGATCATCGCTTGGCAAAGCCTGCGCCAGCGCATAGATGCTGAAATATGGCAAAGAACAAGTTTCATGACGGTCCTGGCCCCTCACAAAGACAATTGCGTGTCGGAGAGTTGATCCGGCGCACATTGTCGGACGTGTTGATGCGTGGTGACGTGCATGACCCCGATCTGAACCGCCTGTCGGTGACGGTGGGCGAAGTGCGAATATCGCCCGATCTTAAAGTGGCAACGGCCTATGTCCTGCCCCTGGGCGGGCAGGGGCAAGAGGACCTGGTCGCGCTATTGGCTCGGAACAAAGGCGAACTTCGCCGGATCATCGGCAAAAAACTGGCCTTGAAATTTGCGCCGGAATTGCGGTTTCGTCTCGACGAGACCTATGATCAGATGGATGAAACCCGGAGGCTCTTTTCTCAAGATGCGGTTCGGCGTGATCTCGAAAGCTAAGGCCACTTTGTACTGGGTGATTGTTCTGGTCGCCGTACCTTTTGTCGTGCAGGCGACAGATTGCAGAACAGTGCTTTTTGAAGGTGCCAGCTACACGATCTGCGAAGTCGACAACGCCAGCGAGAATATCCAACTTTTCCTCAACGATCCCGAAACCGATACGCCGCTTGCCAGCTTCGACAATGTCGACGCCCACCTCGGCGCGTCAGGTTTGAAGCTTGGCTTTGCCATGAATGCGGGCATGTATCATCAGGATCGCAGTCCGGTGGGACACTACGTGGAAGACAGCGAAGCGAAATCGCCCCTTGTGACACGCGCGGGGCCTGGGAATTTCGGACTTCTGCCAAATGGCGTTTTTTGTGTTCGTGACGGACGCGCCGATGTTTTCGAGACACTTTCTTTCGAGTCTGATCCACCTGATTGTCGCTTTGCAACGCAGTCTGGGCCGATGTTGGTGATTGGCGGAAAGCTTCACCCGAAATTTCTGAAAGACAGTGATAGCCTGTTCATTCGTAATGGTGTTGGCACGTCTGACGACGGCCTGACGACCTGGTTCGCGATCTCTGATGAACCCGTAAACTTTCATGTGTTTGCACGGCTCTTTCGCGACAATATTGGTGTCTCACAGGCGCTCTATTTTGATGGCAGTATCTCGCGCCTTTATGCACCACAGATTGGCAGGCATGATGGTGGTTTCCCCATGGGCCCGATCGTTGGCGTTGTCGCAGACCAATAGTATGGCAAGGGCTGTGGACCCGCGATTGACACCTCTGTGGTGCTGCGCTACGCCGCGCCTTTCCAAGACCATTTAGGATCAAGATGGGACGCAAGCGCAAAGGCCGCGATATTTCGGGTTGGCTTATTGTCGATAAGCCGGCGGGAATGACATCGACTTCTGTTGTGAACAAGGTGCGATGGGCGTTTCAGGCGCGCAAAGCGGGGCACGCAGGCACGCTTGATCCCGAGGCGACCGGCGTCTTGGCCATTGCACTTGGCGAAGCGACAAAGACGGTTCCTTATGTGACCGATGCGCTTAAGTGCTATCGGTTCAAGGTTCGACTGGGACAGGCAACGAACACGGACGACGCCGAAGGTGAGGTGATCGCAGAGAGCGATCATCGCCCCAGTGATGCCGACATCAAGGCGGCGCTCGGCAAGTTTATCGGCGACATAGAACAGGTGCCCCCAAAGTTTTCGGCAGTCAAAATAGATGGGCAGCGGGCCTACAAGCTTGCTCGGGATGGGGAGCAGTTCGAAGTCGAGGCGCGCCCTCTTTGGGTGGAAGAGTTGGTCTTGACGGACCGACTTGATCCGGACACGGCTGAACTCGAAATGACATGCGGTAAAGGCGGATATGTGCGCTCGATCGCCCGTGATCTTGGCGCCGCTCTTGGGTGTCATGGCCACGTGCTTTCGCTCAGGCGGCTATGGTCCGGCCCGTTTCAGGCAGAAGATGGTCTTAGCATCGAAGAGATCGATGCCTTGGCCCAGACCCCAGCGCTTGATGCGCATCTGCTGCCGCTGGAAACTGGTTTGCACAACCTGCCCGTAGCGCATTGCACCGACGTGGCGGTGTCGCGGCTGCGTAACGGCAACCCGGGAACTGTTATCGCCAGCAATCTGGAATATGGTGAGGAATGCTGGGCTGTGCATCAGGGCCGCGCCGTTGCGGTGGGACGCTTCAAGGCCGGAGAACTTCATCCAACGCGCGTTTTTCACCAAGGGGCGCAAGATGACTGACGAGGCAACGTTGGGAACAGCACGGCACAACCCGGGCGGCAAGGTTCGGTTGAGTTTGCCTGATGGCGTGACGGGCGGCGCGACCTTCTCGGAATGTGGCCGGTATCGTCAGGCTTTGACGCGGGACTGGACGCCAGAAGGCGCGCTGTCTCGTGCAGTTCTTTTTGTTGGCATGAACCCGTCCGTGGCAGATGCAAGTGCGTCGGACCCAACATGCCATCGCGAGTTGATGTTCGCCCGGGACTGGGGCTTTACCCGCTATCTCAAAGGCAATGTGCTTGATTGGCGAGCAACGTCACCAAAAGACATTCCCCAAGATCCTCGAAAAGCGGTAAGTGCCGAAAACTTGCCTGTGCTGTTGGAAATGGCAGAGGCAGCGGAGGTCATCGTCATGGCATATGGCAAACTGCATCAGCGGTATGCCGGTATTGTCGCTGAGGTGATCAGCTCACTCGCCGCATCCGGGCGGCCGTTGAAATGTCTGGGATTGAACAAGGACGGCTCGGCCAAGCACCCGCTTTATCTTCGCAAGGATACCGCGTTGATGGGGTTTCCGGCTCCAGAAGTTTCGAAATAGAGGCGCCGGAAATGAAAACGGGCACCTGGAAAAGGCGCCCGTCATTCAGATTAACCTCTGCTGACTTTATTCTTGGTCTTCCAGAGAAAGCGCGACAAAGCGCGGATCGCCCGCGCGGCGTACCAACAGTAAGATTGACTTGCGGCCTGCTTCCTTGGCTTCATCGATGCGATCCGTGAGGTCGGCAATCGTTGACAGCTTTTGTTGGCCCGCCTCGGTGATGACATCGCCAGCCCGGACGCCTTTCTCATGTGCTTCAGACAGCGTGTCTATGTCTGTTACAACAAGACCACTGGCATCAGCATCAAGCTCAAGCTGTTCGCGGATCTCATCAGTAAGCTGCGAAAGTGTCAGACCCAGAAGTTCTGTTTCCGCCGGCTCGTCAGATCCGGTATCAGGCTGCACCGCAGGCACAACACCTTCCGCGGCTTCGCGCCGCCCGAGTGTCACCCTAAGAGTTTGGGTTTTCCCGTCGCGGAAAACGACAAGCCGGACTGTCTTGCCGACTTCGGTATTGCCGACGCGACGCACGAGACCACGGGTGTCTTCGACCTCGAAACCGTCAAACTGAACGATCACATCACCGGATTCAACGCCCGCATCTAGAGCAGGGCCGTCCGGCACATCGGTAACAAGCGCACCGGCCACTTTTTCAAGTCCGATCGCTTCGGCGACATCGTCTGTCACGTCCTGGATGCGGACACCAAGCCAGCCACGACGCGTCTCACCGAACTCTTTCAGCTGATCGACAACGCGGGTCACCACGTTTGATGCCATCGAGAAACCGATGCCAATCGATCCGCCGTTTGGTGACAGAATGGCTGTGTTCACACCGATGACCTCTCCGTCGAGGTTAAACAGAGGGCCACCCGAGTTGCCGCGGTTGATGGCGGCGTCGGTTTGAATGAAATCGTCATAGGTGCCGCTCAGTTCCCGGTTCCTGGCCGAGACGATACCTACGGATACCGAAAAGCCCTGACCCAGTGGGTTACCCATGGCCATGACCCAATCACCGACGCGAGCGGTGTCACTGTCGCCAAAATTGACAAATGGGAGCGGCCCGTCGGTTTCAACTTTCAGAAGGGCAATATCAGTATTGGGGTCGGTGCCGACAACGGTGGCCTCCAGTTCTTTGCCAGAGAAGAATTCGACGATGATTTCATCGGCGGCTTCGATCACGTGGTTGTTCGTGACAACGTAACCATCTTCCGAGATAACAAAACCGGACCCAAGCGCGGAGGTGCGCCGGGGGCGGTCGCCGTTGTTGTTGCGATCCTGAAATTCGCGGAAGAAGTCCTCAAACGGAGATCCTTCGGGAACAATTGGCGAAGGTCCGGTGCCCTGTGCGACAACTGTTGATGTCGTAATGTTCACCACGGCCGGACTGATCTCTTCTGCTAGATCAGCAAAACTTTCAGGACGTGCCTGAGACGCGACCGCTTGTGTGATCAAGAAGGTCAGCGACAAGACAAGTAGCCAAAACGTACGGATCGCGTATCCGGAGGCTCGGGGATAGGAAAGAGACATAGCTTTCACGCGAAAACACTCCTTGTCAAAAAGGTTAGAGCACATATGGCTTAACGGCCGGGCGTGCCTTTTCTGAGCCTAATCTAGGTACGCATCAATCCTGCGCCAACTTCTCAACAACATGTCACGGTCATGTGAAGAGTTTGTCAATCTTTGACATAGCGCAATCTGTTAAACACCCAAGGTTTTTGCACACCAGACCAGGATCAAGCCAAGGGCAAGCGAGAAAAGGCCCATGAGACGACGCTGCTCCTCGCTCAGATTGCGCAGAGCCGCGAGCAATTGCTCCACAAGTGAAGGGGCCAGCGCATAGACCAGCCCCTCAACAATCAGCACCAGCCCGAGGGCCAGGAAGATGGTTTCAATCATTGTCGCGGCACGGCCCCTTGATCAGAGCGCAGATAGTTGAAGAATTCGCTGTCCGGGGTAAGCACCATGGTAGAATTTTCTCCGCGCAAAGCTTTGCGATACGCGTTGAGCGAGCGGTAGAATTCAAAGAATTCTTCGTCCTCGCCAAAGGCGTCGGCAAAAATCGCGTTTCGCTGAGCGTCTGCTTCACCGCGCGTGATTTCCGCTTCGCGTCTTGCTTCCGAAACGATTTCAACCTGCGTCCGGTCAGCTTGCGCGCGCACTCTTTGTGCCGCCTCGTTACCACGCGCGCGCTCATCCGCAGCTTCGCGTTCCCGCTCGGCGCGCATCCGGGCAAAGGTTGCATCGAGGTTCTGTGCGGGAAGGTCAGTTCGTTTCAAACGTACGTCAATAATCTCGACACCAAGCGCGTTCGCCTGTGCCACGGCACCGTTCCGAATACGCAGCATAAGCGCCGCCCGATCAGAGCTCAGGATGTCGTTTGAGGCGACGGAGCCAAGGATTTCACGCGTCTGAGCGCGCAGGATCGAGTCAATCCTGTCTTCGGCAAATTCGATACCACCGACGCCGACGGCCTGACGGAACCGTTCGACGTCTGTGATCCGGTATCGGGCGAAAGCATCGACGACAAGCCGACGATCATCCAGTGGCGTGACCTCAAGCGGATCGATGTCCCTGCTGAGGATGCGATCATCATAGCGCACGACCTCTTGGATCAGCGGCAGCTTGAACGCCAGACCGGGGTCTTCCTTGACGTTAATGACGCGGCCAAATTGCAGCACGAGTGCTTTCTCGCGTTCATCGACGATAAAGATCGAGGATAACGCGGTGAGGATAACCACACCCAGGATGGGGAGAAGAAAACTTGTTTTCCGCATCTTACTGTCCTCCTGCCGCAGCGGGATTGCGACGCAGTTCGTTGAGCGGCAGATACGGTACAACGCCTTGTCCGCCGGAGTTTTCATCGAGAATAATCTTGTCCATGTCGCCCAGAACGTCTTCCATCGCTTCGAGATAAAGACGTTTGCGTGTCACCTCGGGCGCTTTCTGATACTCGGTCAAGACCGCTGTAAACCGGCTTGCTTCACCCTGCGCTTCATTCACGACCTGTGCGCGATAGGCCTCAGATTCTTCCAGTGTTTGCGCAGCTTCACCGCGTGCCTGTGCGAGAACCTGGGCGGCGTAGGCGTCAGCCTCTTTCTCCAACCGGTCGCGTACCTGTTCTGCAGCCTGCACTTCGCGGAAGGCATCGATGACCTCGCGGGGCGGGTCGGCCTTGTCAAAGTTGACCCGAATGATGCTCACTCCGCTGTCGTAGCTGTCGAGCGTCAGCTGGATCAGCTCTTCCAGACGTCCAGCGATTGCACCGCGATCACGGTTAAGGATGGGTGCGAGACGTGACTGTGCAATAATCTCGCGCATCGCTGATTCCGACACGGCCCGGATCGTTGGACGCGGATCACGAAGGTTGAAAAGATACTTTGCCGGGTCAGAAATATTCCAGACGACCTGAAAATCGATGTCCACAATGTTTTCATCGCCGGTCAGCATCAAGCCCGCATCAGAGCCTGAGCCACCGACGCCGATATCTTCGTTCTGCTCGCGAGTGACGGCCAGTTTCTCGTGTGTCACCAGCGGCCAGGGGGCGAAGTTCAAGCCCGGATTGGTTGTTCGGTAGTAATCCCCGAGGAAAAGCTCAACCGCCTGTTCCTCCGGACGGACCGTGTAGAAACTTGCGGTACCCCAAAGAATGACACCGATCGCCAGGGCGATAAGAACGGTCCCTCGGCCAAATGTAGGGCCGCCGCCCTCACCGCCGTCATTGCCGCCACCGCCGCCGCCGCGGCCGCCCATCAGTACGCGTAGCTGATCCTGACCTTTTCGGACAAGCTCGTCGATCTCAGGAATCTGCGACCCACCTTCGGGAGGCCTGCGTCCGTTGTTGCCCCGATTGCCGCGATTGTCGTCATCGCCGCCGCCGCGGTTGCCACCTCCGCCGCCCCAAGGGCCGCCAGAATGTCCAGCCATGAAATCCGTTTCCTTCCTCTACGCGCCAAACGCGCGATTATGCTTCAATACCTGTGCAGGACAGGCCAAAATTCAAGCGCTTCTCATTGGTTCACGCATGGTTACCAGTTCTTCGGACATTGTCGGATGAACAGCAACTGTCCTGTCGAAATCCTGTTTCGTCGCACCCATCTTTACTGCGATTCCCGCCATCTGGATCATTTCGCCTGCTCCCGGTGCGACGATGTGGCAGCCAAGAACCTTCTGCGTTGCTTTCGAGACCACAAGTTTCATAAGGACGCGATTCGGCATCCCGGCGAAAGCGGTTCGCATCGGCCGGAAGGATGTGCAGTAAATATCGACGGGCTCTTTCTCGCGGGCCTCTTCCTCGCTCAACCCAACGGTTCCGAATTCGGGCTGCGTAAAGACAGCAGATGGGATCAGATCATGATCAACCGGGGTCGGATTGCCATTAAAGACGGTTTCGACAAAAGCCATCCCTTCGCGAATTGCCACGGGTGTAAGATTGACGCGGTTCGTGACATCTCCGATCGCATAGATCGAAGGAACCGAGGTCTGGCTATATTCATCCACCACGATTTCGCCGCGTCGGCCAATCTCGACGCCAACATCTTCTAGCCCAAGATCTTTCGTATTCGGATCACGGCCGGTGGCAAAGAAGACAGCATCGAATACATTCTCGGCGCCGTTTGTGGCTTTCACCCAAACAGCCCCATCCCTCTTGGCCGTCTTTGGTAGCAGGTCTTCGCTGTCTTTGGCGGGCGCGCCCATGGCAGCATCTGAGGCCGTTCCCGCATGGCTTACCGCGTGGTCTTCGGATGCCGGCACCATCTCAAGGATGTTTGTCCCAACGAAAAGGTTGATACCTGTCTCGCGCATCGATTCCGCAATCAGGCCGCGCGCCTCTTCGTCAAAACCACGCAGAATTTGGGCGCCACGATAATATTGCGTTACCTCAACGCCCAAACCATTTAAAATGCAGGCAAATTCACATGCAATGTAACCTCCGCCGACAATCAGCACTGATTTTGGCAGGGCGTCCAGGTGGAAGATATCGTCGGAGACCATACCAAGATGCGCGTTTGGCAGATCCGGCCGCGTTGGGTGACCGCCGGTTGCCAAAAGGATATGCTTCGCGGTGAAACTCTGGCCGTCTGACAATTCAACCGTATGTGCGTCTTTCAGGCGGGCGCGGGCATCAAAGCTGTCAACGCCCGAGTTCTTGAGCAAACTTCGATAGACGCCTTCCAGACGATCAAGTTCAGTATTCAGATGTTTGGAAAACTTTGACCAATCGAACTTACCCAGCGTCAGGTCCCAGCCATATGCCTGACCTTCGGTGGGCGCGTGAGCGAATTCAGAGGCAAACACCATCAGTTTTTTTGGCACGCATCCTCGGATGACGCATGTTCCGCCATAACGGTCTTCCTCTGCCAGGGCGACTTTATGGCCTCCTTGTGCAGCGACGCGCGCCGCGCGTACGCCACCTGAACCGCCGCCGATGACAAAGAGGTCGTAGTCGAATGCCATGCGTCTTCGCCTTAGTCCTTAAGATCGGTAAACAGGTTTTCGGTCTCGACGAAATCAAGACGATCGGCTGCCACCGTTCCTTCGTTGATGTCTCGGGTCTCGACTTTGCCGTCACCAAAGCCAATCACCACCACATCGCAGATATCAATAAATAGGCCATTTTCAACCACGCCCGGGATTTGGTTTAGAACCATGGCCAGTTGATGAGCATCGCCGATGCGCCCAAGATGCAGATCTAGGATGTAATTGCCCTCGTCCGTTACAAAGGGTCTGCTGCCATTCATCCGAAGCGAGGCATCCTGACCCAGCACGTCCATCGAGATCAAGAATTCTTCGATCAGCGACTTTGAGGTTTGCCATCCAAAGGGGATGACTTCGACCGGAAGCGGAAAAGCACCGAGCGTTTCGACCTCTTTGCCGGCATCGGCGATGACGATCATCTGATCCGATGCCGTGGCGACAATCTTTTCCTGCAAGAGCGCGCCGCCGCCGCCTTTGATGAGGTTGAGATTGCCGTCAAACTCATCTGCGCCATCGATGGTAACGTCGATCCAGCGCGCTTCGTCCAAGGTAACCACCTCAATCCCGACTTCTTTGGCAAGCTCCGCCGTCCGGGTCGATGTTGGGATCCCGCGAATTTTCAATCCGTCGGCACGCACCATTTCACCCAGACACCGCACCATCCATGCCGCTGTCGAGCCTGTCCCGAGGCCCACACGCATGCCATCTTCGACAAAATCAACTGATCGCTTTGCGGCTACGAATTTCGCCTTGTCAATCGGCGACAGCTCTCCGGTCATGGCGCATCTCCCCAGATCCTGGTCGGTTCAGGGCGCGTTATAGGGAGTTTGCTCTCGGGTAGCGAGAACGAAATACCTTCAACCCTCTTTCGGATAAAATCAGGGTTGCGTGAAGACAGGTATCGTTGGCCAGAAAGTGGATCTTGTGCTCTGGCCTCCTTCGAAAAGAAGAAGAACACCGGTTGCGAGTACGAGGATTAAGCCAGCTGTCTGCATGCAATCCGCCTTTTTCTCCAGCCACCAGTCGGAGTTGCGAATAAAGTCCTCAAAGCATGTTAAATAATGATGAACGCGCTCAGAAAATTGATCGTGATTGCGCGTCGTAGGTCGCTTTTGGCTCAAGTACGCGGGCAATGCGGGACTAAGATGGCGTTATGGCCAGCCTTTATCGTCTTCACTACGCACCAGACAATGCATCTTTAATCATTCGGGTCGCGCTTGACGAGCTGGCTGTACCATATGAAACGGTCCTGATTGATCGAGCGAGGCGACAACAGGACTCGGCCAAGTTTCGAGCGCTCAATCCCAATGGGCTGATTCCAGCTTTGGAGACGCCCGATGGTGTCCTGTTTGAAACAGGTGCTATCTTGCTTTGGCTGGTGGATCGCCACGGCGCACTTGGGCCGAAGGCGACCGATCTGGCGCGCCCAGCTTTCCTGAAATGGCTCTTTTTCCTGTCAAACACGGTCCATCCTGCGATGCGTATGCAGTTTTACCCCTGGGTTTACGTCGGCAAGTATGAAACGGCGCAGCAGGCTCTTCTGGAGCAGACGGCAGGCGAGCTTACGCGCTACTTCGCAATTCTGAATGACATAGCCGCTGATACAGAGGGTGCGATTGCTCAGGACACTCCCAACGTCATTGATATCTATGTCGCGGCCTCGCTGCGTTGGCTTCGGCTGTACCCGGTCAAAGCTTCGTTGAGGGTGACGTTTGACGCCAGAAAATGGCCCCGTCTTTTTGATGCCTGTGAACGGCTGGAGGCACGCCAGAGCATCGCCGCGCTTTGCAAAGCGGAAGGCATCGCGCCCAATCCTTTCACACAACCAGAGCGCCCCAATCCACCAGAGGGCAGTGCACAGTGATCACAAGCAACGTGTTTGGCGTGGACTTGGTCCGCAGTGTCGTTTTTACGCGACGCCGGACAAAAGCTTGGTCATAAAAGAGCCACGGACCGCGATCTCGAGATAAGCCAGACCCATGTTCCTTTCAGTCTTTGACATGTTCAAAATAGGCATTGGACCATCTTCGTCCCATACTATGGGTCCGATGGTGGCAGCGGCGCGCTTTCTGGATGCGATGCGGGCTTCGCCGTTTGAATTTCATGGACTGCGCGGGTCGCTGCATGGCTCCTTGGCCTTTACCGGCATCGGTCATGCCACGGATCGTGCAACAATCCTTGGTCTCGCTGGGTTTCGCCCTGATGACTATGACAACGACCAAGCAGAAGCGAAACTGGAAGACATCCGCGCCACGCACACTGTGACACCACCCGGTCTGCCAAGCCTGGTTTTCAATCCAAAAGAGGATCTGGCCTTTGACTTTGGCCCAAATCTTCCTGGTCATGCCAATGGCATGGTCCTTATGGCTACGGACAAGCAGGGCGATGTCATCCTGCAGGAGACATATTATTCCATCGGTGGTGGCTTCGTGATGACGGAGGCGGAACTCGAGGCGGGCCAGGACACGGATGAGGGCGCGCCGATCCCCTATCCTTTCAAATCTGCCGAAGAAATGCTGCAGATGGCGGAAACCAGCGGCAAATCAATTGCCGAAATGAAGCAGGCCAACGAGATTGCGCGCGGTGGTGCAGAAAACCTTCGCAGCGGTGTGGCACGGCTTTGGCAGGTGATGGATGGTTGCATTGAACGAGGCCTGACACAGGATGGTATCCTGCCCGGGGGACTACAGGTCAAGCGGCGGGCAAAGGGCATCCATGATGCCCTTATCGCCGAGCGCGGCACAAATCTGAATGCGCCTCACAAGATCAATGACTGGATCAGCGTCTATGCGATGGCGGTCAATGAGGAAAACGCGGCAGGTGGTCAGGTTGTCACCGCCCCTACAAACGGCGCGGCCGGTGTTGTGCCGGCGGTCATTAAATATTGGCTGGAGCATGTTCCGGGTGCCAGCGAGACGGAGATCGAGACTTTTCTGCTGACCGCCGCAGCGATTGGCGGGCTTGTCAAATTCAATGCCTCGATCAGCGGCGCCGAAGCAGGCTGCCAGGCCGAGGTCGGCAGTGCGGCAGCGATGGGTGCTGCCGGACTTGCCGCTGTTCTGGGGGGCACGCCCGCGCAGATAGAAAACGCGGCCGAGATCGCTCTTGAGCATCATCTGGGTATGACCTGCGATCCGGTCAAAGGGCTGGTTCAGGTTCCCTGCATCGAACGCAACGGGCTTGGTGCTATCAAAGCTGTCAGCGCCGCGAGCCTCGCTATGCGCGGAGATGGCACGCATCTTGTGCCGCTTGATGCGTGTATAGAGACGATGCGGCAAACCGGTCTGGACATGAGCGAGCGATACAAAGAGACATCTCTCGGCGGGCTGGCCGTCAATATTCCGAATTGCTGAGCTATATGAGCGAGTGACGTGACTTGCTTGGGCTGGGCGTTTCTAACTCGACCATCTCGCCTTGGTACCACGCAGGGTTTCCGCCGTTAATTCCAGAAACTCTGCCGGGACGGTCATAAGCATCTTTGGGGCGGTCACACTAAGAGAGACCGGCCCGGTGGCTTCGTTCGAGGTTCCGATCCTACCGTCTGGCGTGAAACAGATACCCGCGATTGGCCAGCGCAGCCCTTCGGAGTGTCCCTCGACGGCCCCCATCGGAAACAGCGAAACTGTCGTGCCCTTTGGCAGGTCAATCTCGATAGAAGGTGGCACAAGGAAAACCGCGTCACTCGGTCCTAGCAAGATGCATCTTTTGTCAGAATGCCGGACCAAGGTGTTGAGCGCCGCAAGTTGATGGTCCATCCGGGCTCCTGTAAACCCAACTGCAACGATCAACGGGCTATGGATATTGCGCAGACACTTGTCAAAATCGGTGCTGTCCTGTTCTTCGATTCTGTGCAGACGGTCTTTGGGAAAACTAGAAAGGATTTTATCAGGAAGTGAATCAAAATCTCCGATAACGGCGTCAGGAACCAAATCGTGGTTAATAGCAGTCTCGGCGCCACCATCCGCGGCGACCAGGCAAGATCCGATGCGCAAGGCGCGATCCAGCTCAATTTTGTTCAGGGGCCCGGCGCCAACAAGGGCCACGGGGTTCAATTCGTAAACAATCACCTAATTTTCCCCAGATTAACCTCTATTTTGGAAACAAGACACATTCTGGCCCTGAAATGATACGCTAAAATTCTAAGAATCGGGCCGCTTTCGTCTAGGGCAACATGGTAAATCTCCGCGTCGCAGGTCATGCAGAGCGAGCATAAAAAATGGTAAGTACAAGTAAAATCTTAACAGTTTCGTATGGCACCTTCTCCTGTACGCTAGAAGGTTTCGATGATTCTTTTGAGACGATGAAGGCTATTGCGGAGTATTTCCGCGACCTTGCCGCCGATGATCGCTATTTTGGCGCCGAGCCTCCAACCCCTGATGCCGAAATGCTCGCCCGCATCGCGGAACGTGAGATTGCTCGTCGTGTCGAAGCACATGAAGACCAAGGAAAAATCCATCTTCGTGCAGAGAATGCCGATGGCGCACTTGCTACGACCGGACTGCTTGCGCCGCAGGATGACACGCCTGCCGATGACGCGGTTCTTGAAGACGCGCAGGCAGAGGGCCTGGCGGAAGAGAGCGAAACTGCCGAACCTGTAGAAGCGGCGGAACCTGTCACCGCTCCTGAACCGTCCCCCGAACCTGCGGCGGACGTCGAACCGGAGCCAGTCGTTCAAGCTGATCCAGAGGTGGCTGTCGCGGAAATCGAAGACGATGATGGCGCTCTCGACCTGGCCGCTGAGGCCGAGGATGAATCGCCGCTTCCAGAAGTCGCTGAGGCAGAACCGGCTGAGGCAGAACCGGCGGATGCGTCGCCAGAACCAGAACAACCAGAGCAACCTGCTGCTATCGATGAAGAGACCGATGAAGAGTCGGTGCTGGAACTGGGCGGGACAGAGGCTGAAATTCAGGCAGACTATGAGACTACCGATGATACACCTGAGGTTGACCCGGATATCGCGGCCTTCATGGCCGATGCCGCAGCCGAAGAAGCCGAAACGGCGGCCATGGAAGATCTGGAGCTGCAAGACGAAGCCGCAGAGCTTTCTTTTGAGGATTTTGAGTCCGCTGACATCATCGAAACCTCTGAATTAAAAGAGGAAAGTTATGAAGATGAGGTGACGCCAGAAGTTGATGATATTGCCGAGAAACTGCAGCGAATTCGCGCTGTTGCAGCGCAGTCTGAGCCGGAATTCGCGGAGGCTGATTTCAGCGAGGACGAGCATGCTGAAGACCTTATGGATGACGGCTCATCTGAGTTAGAGGCGCTGCTCAGTGCGACGCGCGATGAAGCAGATGCGGAAAGCACGCCACAGCTTGATCATGCGTTCGAGACCCTAGAGCAAGCTTTCGCCGACGAAGAAGAAATCGAAGCGGAAACAGCGGTAGAAGATGCAGTGGAAGACGCAATTGCGTCTGAAGCCGAGGCCGCCGAACTGGTTGAAGAAGACGAGCTCGCACAGCTTCTGGCGGATGCGACACCAGAGAATTTTGCCGATGACGAGGCCGAGCTTCTGAAAGCTCAGGATCCGGTAGCGGCAGAGGTGACGGATTTTGAGGTCGCCGACGGTGTTTCCGATGAAACAGCGGATGTTTCGGCAGAAGCGGAAGCTGAGCCGCTTGTCTTGAGTAATGACGATCGCGTCGAGATTGTCGAAGAACCGACCGATTCCACCGATGATGACGACTTTCTCGAGGATGCATTCGGTGAATCAACACTGAGCCCTGAAGATGAAGCCGACCTTTTGCGGGAACTGGCCGAGGTCGAAGATGAGATGGGCAAAGCGTCTGGTTCTGAAGATCTGGATGATCTTGTTTCTGAACAAGTCACGACGGATGATGTCGATCTGGCCGAAGCCAAGGAAGTGGCTCAGTCTGCGCTCGATATGGCCGAGGCGAAGGATGAGGAGAGCCACGAGGCCGATAGTCTTCAGGGGCTCTTGGCGGATTCAGAAGAGCCGAAGGAAAAGCCGCGTGGTTTGAAGCGCCTGCTTGGTATGGGCAAGCGCGAACCAGAAGAAGACGTTGAACGTCTTTTCGACGAAGCCGATGTGCAGATGGAAGATGAAGAAGCCACGCTGCGCAGGAATGCCATCCAACACCTTCGCGCGGCGGTCGCCGCAACACGCGCAGAGCGCAAGGCCGGCGGCAATATCGAAAAAGATGTTGACGATGCGCCGTACCGTTCTGACCTTGCGGAAGTCGTGCGTCCGCGCCGGCCAAGTGCTTCAGAGACAGAAAATGCCTCGCGTCGCCCGACCCGCCCGCAAGAGATCAGTCCGGCACCGCTCAAGCTTGTTGCCGAACAGCGGGTCGACATGGACCGTGATCCCGTCCGCCCCCGTCGCGTATCGGCTGGCGAGCGCGCGTCGTTGTCAGAGATGCCAAAAGATGTCAGTGGCGGCTTTGCAGCTTATGCCGAAGAAATGGGGGCCTCGGAATTGCCAGAGATACTCGAGGCCGCAGCGGCGTATATGTCTGATATCGAGGGACGCGCCGAGTTCTCACGCCCAATGCTCATGAACAAGCTGAAAGAGGTTGCGTCAGAGAATTACTCGCGTGAAGACGGTCTGCGGTCTTTTGGAGAGCTGCTGCGCGGTGGCAAGCTTCGCAAGATCAGAGGCGGGCGCTTTTCTGTCACCGAAGAAACCGATTTTCGCAGCGGTGAAGCCCGGAACGCGGGCTGATCCCGAAATCAGGTTGAACCGCTGAAGGCTTGTCTGCGCACATCGCAGGGCAATTCGCCGTATTTCTCGTGAAACCAACGCTTCATGAGAGTCACGTTGGAGAAGCCACAAGCGACAGAGACCTCACCCAATGGCATGGCAGTCTGCGCCAGAAGTGAATGTGCGCGGTGCAAACGCAGATCGCGATAGACCTTGAGGGGCGACCGCCCAAGTCGATCGCCAAAGCTGCGCTCTAACTTTCTTGGGGACACACCAATAATATCTGCAATCTGTGAAACACTCAGCGTGTCTTCCAGATGGTCTTCCATCATTTGCAAGGCTTGCTGAATGACGTCATCACCTTGAGACATTCTTTGGAACCGAAGATGCTCACCAGAACCGCATTGCCCGCTTGACTCACTCAGACCCAAATCGCGCGACAACGCCATTGCGGCAAACTCACCGTCTCGTGCACCGACAAGTTCCACCATCATGCGCATCGCCGCTGCCGGACCGGTTGCGCTGCTGAGCGATTTGTGATGGCAGGTGACGCCCGGGTGCAGATCGATGGCGGATGTCATTTCACAAACACCGGTCTGGAAAGCACTATGCACGGCAAGACGTTTTGCCCCCAATACACCTGCGCTCAGAGGCACAAAAACGGCCGAACCGACAACACAGACGCGCATCGCATTACGGATCGCAGATCGCAGGATGCGCATATGCTGCGGCCCTGGGATCCACGCCTGATCGGTTCCGCCAATAAGCACCAGCGTTTGGTCGGGTCGACAAACTGAGCCGTCAAAACTGTCTAGGTCCGATGCATCCAGACAGGTCCAGCTATAGGCCTCTCGCTCTAGAATCTGATTGGCGATACGCAGAACATGCAGACAGCCACCAACAGTAAAATCGACCTTATGACCCTGACTTATAAAAACAAAATCTCGCGAGAGACTGCGCCGGAGCGTTGAAACCCCCGACTCGGCCGCGCCTTTGGACCTGAAATTATGAAGATACATCGTTCAGCGTTCCTTCCTGCGTCGCGGGCTGAAAAAGCACCCTCTCAAATCCCGAAATTCCATCACAAAACATTCTCAATTGAGGTTTCTACCGCGTGCAAGAATGACCTCGCCGAGGAGCTTGCCGACAAAAGTAGAAACGTGTCATCCGCCTCGCGAAGGACAAGCACACCAAGGTGTTCCATCATGGTCCGGGCAACCTGGCCTTGGCCAAAGGATTCGGAGTGCAGATCAATCGGGCAAATCCGCTCGAGCGCTGTCACGCTCAGGGACCCCGACAAGCGCAATCCTGTCCAGACGTCGGTTTGGTCTGTCACATAGGCTTTGCCTTTCAAGAGATCGCCAACCATCTCGGCCGCGCCCGGTTTATCGCGTGTGAACAACACGAAAGCCTGGTCTTGTGCCAAACGAAGAAGCCTGGCGTCTTGTTTCTTTGTCGTGGCGGACCGGCCAACATCGGGCAGGTCAATGCCGTAGGCCGACTTGATCGCTCTCAGAGCTTTTTCCTCTTCACCGAGGGGCAAAGCGATAGAGACAAGAGCCAAGTCTTGCGGTGCGACCAGGGACGTACCATCGAAATCCTGGTCATATCCTGCCAAGGGCGGTTCGGAAATCAGGGTATACTCAGCCACGCAAACGCTCTCCTTCTGGATCGACGAAATGCGCCGAGACGATTTCGACATCCATGGCAACTCCGTGAACGGGGCTTACGGCGCGCACAATCTCGCCTTTTCGGGCATCGCCGTGCTTGATGAAGCCCAGTCCGATATGATGGCCAAGGTTCGGCGAATAGGCGACCGACGTCATCCATCCTTGATCATGCGCCATATCCGCAGGGTCATTCTTATTCAGAAAATGCGCCCCCGCGATCAGTTTCCGAGAGCGATCAACGGGGCGAAACCCCATGAGTTTTATGGCATCATCGCGGATCATCTCGGGCCGCTGCGACAGGACCTGACCAATGCATTCTTTCTTTTGACTGACCATCTTGCCCAATCCGATATTGAGTGCGGTCGTCTGTCCGTTGAGTTCGTTGCCTGTTGCGTGCCCTTTCTCAATACGCATGACGCCAAGCGCCTCGGTTCCATATGGAACAGCGTCGAACTCGGCACCGGCCTCGTTCAAAACGGCCATCATCGAGTTACCATAACGCGCGGGGACAGCAATTTCGTAGGCCAGCTCACCTGAGAAGGAAATTCGGAACAGCCGTGCCGGAATGCCGCCGCAGACGGTGACATGGCCGCAGGCCATGAAGGGAAATGCCTCATTTGAGATATCGTGTTCCGCGTCGATCACTTTGCGCAACAAATCACGCGACTTCGGTCCGGCGACAGCGAATTGCGCCCAGCCATCGGTCGTTGAAATAAGATGCACATCCATATTGGGCCACAGGCACTGCCGCGCGAATTCCAAGCGGCGGAAGACCAGAACGGCATTGGCCGTGGTTGTGGTCATGACATAGTGGTTCTCGCCCATCCGCGCCGTTGTGCCATCATCATAGCAAATGCCATCCTCGCGCAGCATCAGGCCGTAGCGCACTTTTCCCACAGGCAATGTCGAGAAAGTATTGGAATAGACCTTGTCGAGGAATGCCGCTGCATCCTTACCCTGAATGTCGATCTTCCCAAGGGTCGTTACATCGCAAATACCGACTGACTCGCGCGTCATTTGGGCCTCGCGGTCCACCGAGTCGCGCCAGCCCTTTTCGCCGTCGCGCGTGTACCATTCTGCGCGCAGCCAATTGCCGACCGTCACGAAACTTGCGCCATATTCCTCGGCCCATTTGTGAGAGGGCGTCAGTCGGTAAGGGCGAAAATCTTTGCCGCGGGACCGACCCGCAAACGCACCGATTGGAACTGGTGTGTAAGGGGGGCGGAAGATGGTCGTGCCAACTTCGGGAACAGATTTCCCCGCCTCTTCTGCCAGAATTGCAAGGCCTGCGATATTCGATGTTTTGCCCTGATCCGTGGCCATGCCCATCGTTGTGTACCGCTTGAGCAACTCAACTGAGCGGAAGCCCTCGGTATTGGCCAGTTTGATGTCCTTGACAGTGACATCGTTCTGAAGATCAACCCATGCGCGCTTCTTGCTCTCGGCGACATGCCAGAACGCGGCACAATTGCGAGGTTCATCTTCTGCCTCTGGCACATCGGACTTCGCCACTTTGAAGCCGAGATCTTTCAGTTGTACCGCCGCCTGAGCGTGGCCCTCTGCCAATGCGGCGGCCAGTGTGAGCGCGCCATTTGCCGCGCCGGCCACTGCCATTCCAACCGGAAGGTCCCCGCCCGGGACGAAGGCACAGAGATCGTCACGCCATTCGGGCCGTCCGCGTTGGTGGCAGGTCAGATGCACATTCGGATTCCATCCCCCCGACACGGCCAACGCATCCACTGGGATCACCTTGCCATTGGTGAGTGTGATTGCTTTGACGCCTTTGCGTCCGATCGTATCCATCACCGCTGTGTCGGTGTAAACTTTCGCCCCGTCGATCTTGATATCAGGCACGCTGTCGCGGCTATCGATGATCGCTGGGATGTGCACGCCCTTTGCCACCAAGTCCTGAGCAGTGCGCCATCCGTCATCGTTGTTGGTAAAGACGGCCACTTCTTGGCCGGGTGTTACGCCAAACCGATTGGAATAGCTGCGAGCGGCGCCGGCAAGCATGACACCCGGCCTATCGTTGTTGCCGAACGCGATTGGACGTTCGGTTGCGCCCGCCGCCAGAACAGCCCGCTTCGAGTAAAGGCGCCAAAGCACCTGACGGGGCTTGCCCGCCCCATCTGCGATGTGGTCCGTCCGCCGCTCGAGCGCACCGTAGATCCCGTGGTCATAGGCCCCGTAGACGGTTGTCCGTGACATCAGCCTGACATTGTCCATCGACCTAAGTTCGGCGACGGCGTTGTTTGCCCAGTCCGGGCCAGACTGACCGGCCACTTCCAAAGTCTCAGAGTTGAGCCGTCCACCCATCCGGAAATCTTCGTCGGCAAGAATGACACGTGCCCCAGACCGACCAGCCGTCAATGCGGCCATCAATCCAGATGGCCCGGCACCAATAACCAGAAGGTCACAATGCAGAAACCCTTTGTCGTAGCTGTCCGCATCAGGCAGCATCGAGAGCTTTCCAAGCCCTGCAGCCGACCGGATGATCGGCTCATAAAGCTTTTCCCAGAACGCTTTGGGCCACATGAATGTCTTGTAGTAGAACCCCGCTGACAGGAAGGGCGACAAAAGATCATTCACTGCCAGCAGGTCGTGCTCCAAAGATCCGCGATGGTTTTGTGACGTTGCATAAAGTCCGTCAAAAAGCTCGACCATGGTTGCCCGCGTGTTCGGCTCCTGCCGGGCACCATCGCGCAGTTGCACAAGAGCATTTGGTTCTTCCGACCCGGAGGTGAAAACGCCGCGGGGCCTGTGATACTTAAACGACCTGCCAACCAAGAGCTGACCATTCGCAAGCAAAGCCGACGCCAGCGTATCGCCTTCGTAGCCGCGCAGCCATTTTTCGTTAAACCGGAACTTGACGGACTTCTCGCGGTTTACCAGCCCGCCATCGATGCGATTTTTCTGGCTCATTTGTCCCGCCCCCGTGCGCGCGCCACGTCGCGGGCCAATTCAACCGCAGTGATCTCATGCGTCAGCGTGTTCCGGGTCACAACAAGCCAGGACCGGTCCCCCTGCTCGTGATACCAAAGTTCCTTGTGCTCACCCGCTGGATTTTCGCGCAGATAGCCATAGGCGTGGAATTGCTCCATTGCATCGTCGGCCTGCCAGTCAGGCCGGTCGATCAGTGACGCGTCGCCAAGATAGACGAACTCGGCGGCGTCGCGTGGTCCCAGCAGAGGGTGATTGATAATCATTTCTCTCCCTCCTCAATGTAGGTTGGGCTGGTTGCCCGAACCTTTTTCGTCGATCAGATTGCCGGTCATGAAGCGATCAAGGCGCATTTGCGTGGCCACAGGGTGCGGTTCATCCCGGGCCAGCAGGTGGGCGTAGCAGTAGCCCGACGCCGGTGTCGCCTTGAAACCGCCGTAGCACCAGCCTCCATTGAAATAGAGCCCGCCAATATGGGTTTTGTCGATGAAGGGTGAGCCGTCCATCGACATGTCCATGACCCCGCCCCACATCCGCAAAAGACGCGCCCGACCGATCATCGGCATGATCGCCATGCCACCTTCGCAGACGTCCTCGACCACAGGCAGGTTGCCGCGTTGCGCATATGTGTTGTAGCCGTCGATATCGCCGCCAAAGACAAGCCCGCCCTTGTCTGATTGGCTGACATAGAAATGACCGGCACCAAAGGTTACGACGCCAGGCAGGACCGGTTTTAACCCTTCCGAGACAAAAGCCTGCAAGACATGGCTCTCGATAGGCAGGCGCATCCCTGCCATGGCAGCAACGCGGCTTGAAGATCCAGCCACGCACATGGCAACTTTCCTGGCACGGATCGCGCCGCGCGAGGTCTGGACGCCAACACAACGGCCGTTTTCAATGTCGATACCGGTCACTTCGCAATTCTGGATGATGTCAACGCCCCGACTGTCGGCTCCACGTGCATAGCCCCAGGCGACGGCGTCATGCCGCGCAGTACCGCCACGCCGCTGGAAAAGTCCGCCTTTGATCGGAAAGCGCGCATTATTGTAATCCAGAAACGGAAGTTCCTCCCGCAATTGTTGGGCGTCCACCAGTTCGGCGTCTGCTCCTGCAAGGAACATGGCATTGCCACGCCGCACATAGGCGTCACGTTGCCCATCGGTATGAAAGAGATTCAGGATCGAACGTTGCGAGACCATCGAATTGTAGTTCGTGTCCTGCTCAAGGTTCTCCCACAGCTTCATGCTGAATTCGTAGAAGGGCTCGTTGCCGGGCAGAAGGTAGTTCGAGCGAATGATCGTTGTGTTTCGACCAATATTGCCTGATCCAAGCCAGCCTTTTTCCAGCACCGCGACGTTTGTGATGCCGAACACCTTGCTGAGATAGTAGGCCGTCGAAAGCCCGTGACCCCCGCCGCCAATGATTATGATGTCGTACTCGGGTTTCGGGTCCGGCTCGCGCCAGGCGCGCGTCCAGCCCTTATTTCCGCGAAGGCCCTCCCAGAAGACCTTGAACCCACTGTAGCGCATATGGCGAATCCCAGGATTGTTTAGCTCAGAGTGGCTTAGACCAGCGATCTCGACTTTTCCAAAAAAGACATATACGTGTCACTTATGGACATAATTGGTTCACAATCGGCGACGGTTCGGCGCATTGGCATTTTACCTACGCCGGGCTTTGCAATGATGTCCTTTGCCACCCTGACCGAACCGATGCGCGCGGCCAATCTTCTTGCACGGCAAGATCTCTACCACATGACTACCTTTTCCACGGACAGCGGCCCGGTTCCAAGCTCCGGCGCGGGTGTGGTCATGCCCGAAGCTATGATTGGGGATGCGCAGCCCCTCGACTACCTGTTCGTAATCGCTGGCGGCGATCCCACCAGATACAACGACAGACCGGTCATGCGATGGCTTTCGCGACTGGCCCGCGAGGGCGTTACCCTGGGTGGCGTCTCTGGTGGCCCCATCATTCTTGCGCGCGCCGGTCTTATGGCCGGGCGGCGGATGACCGTGCACTGGGAACATGCCACAGCGCTTGCCGAGATCTCGCCACATCTTCTGCTGGAGCGCTCTCTTTATGTGATTGATCGCGATCGTGTGACCTGCGCCGGAGGAACGGCACCGATGGATCTGATGCACGCTCTTATCGCCCAACACCACGGTGTCCCGTTCGCAAGGATCGTCAGCGACTGGTTCATGCACACAGAAATACGGCCTTCGGCAGGTCCGCAACGCGCCGGTTTGGTCGAACGTGTCGGCACAACTGTTCCGGCGATCCTGGATGCCGTTGAAGCAATGGAAGCACATGTCGCCGAACCCATATCTCTTGATGCACTGGCCAAGACGGCGGGGCTATCATCGAGGCAACTCAACCGCCTGTTCCAATCCAGACTTGGCCGCTCTGCAATGCGCTACTATCGCGAGCTGCGCCTGGAAAAGGCGCAAAGCCTTTTGCGCAACTCGCCGCTCAGCCTGACCGAGATTGCCTTGGCCACCGGTTTTGCCAGTTCAGCTCATTTCTCCCGAGTCTTTGCCGCGCAGTTTGGCCAACCTCCTTCGTCGTACCGATAAGGCGTTCCCGTCAGCCCATGTGGATTTGCGCCAGATGCCTTGCCATGCCGATTGCAGCCATTAGGGTGCAGTTCAGAACGAAAGGAGCTCCAACATGCACATCCTCGTCTTGCAGCATGAGCGCGTCGAACATCCCGGCGTCTTCAGGGATTTCCTGAAAGAGGATGGCCATACTTGGGATGCTGTTGAGCTTGATGAGGGAGAGCCGCTACCCTCCATTAACGGCTATGATGCGCTTTGGGTCATGGGTGGCCCGATGGATACCTGGCAAGAGGACGTGCATCCCTGGCTGAAAGACGAGAAGGCTTTCATCAGGGATGCCGTCGAAGTTCGCGGATTGCCCTATCTGGGTCTTTGCCTGGGGCATCAGCTTTTGGCCGAGGCGCTGGGTGGCAAGGTTGAGCCTGCCAAGATACCAGAGATCGGCGTGATGGAAGTGCAGCTGACGGAAGCTGGGGCAAGCGGTGTTCTGTTTGACGGTATTCCCGAGGTTTTCGAGTGTTTGCAATGGCACTCGGCTGAGGTCACGGCCATTCCACTGGGGACGCAGGTTCTGGCCACGTCGCCGGCATGTGCGGTGCAAGCCATGAAATGGGGTACGCGTGCCTTTTCCACGCAATTCCATGTCGAGATCGAAGCGGACACCGTGCATAACTGGAACAACATTCCCGAATATGCCGGCGCACTCGACAAGGCGATTGGCAAGGGCAAGGTTCAGGAACTGGACGCCGCCTGTGCCGCGCGAATGGAGACATTCAACGCCATGGCAGAAAGGCTTTACATCAACTGGCTGCAAGCCACTGCGCGGACCTGATCAAAGGCTCTGAAAGGCGAAAGCTGCATTGACAGCTGCCAACTGCGGCGTCCCCGAAATGAAATCCGCCGCGCGTGCCGCGATCATCTGTGTTGGCACATTCAGGTTGGCGCTGATGATCTTTGGCATGACAGATGCGTCGACCACGCGTAAGCCCTCTATCCCGTGCACTCGGAACCGATCATCGACCACCGCCTTTGCGTCATGGCCCATCCGGCAGGTGCCACAAGGGTGAAAATCCGTTGTCACATTGGCGCGCACCCAGGCGGCGATCTCGGTGTCTGAACGCACCCCCGGTCCGGGATTCAGTTCACGGCCTCTGAGCCCGTCAAACGCATTCTGGGAAAACAGGTCTCGCGCCTTGTGCACGCCTTCCACCAGTTCACGCAGGTCTTTTGGGTCAGAAAGATACTGAAAAGCCAAATGCGGACGGTCGTCGGGATTTGCGCTCTTTAGACTGAGCCGCCCAATGCTGCGCGGCCGCAACTGGTCAACATGGCAAGCAAAGGCCTGCATCAAAGTGATCTTGTTGCCTGTATATTCAAATCCCACTGGGCCGAAATGGTACTGAAGGTTCGGATAGGGCACATCGTCATTTCCCCGGATTAGTCCACCGGCCTCCCAGATGTTTGACGCAGCAACGCCATCACGCGCAAACACCCAATAGGCCCCGGCGCGTAACTTGTTCCAGGGGCGATCCACCCTGTGGATTGGAAAGGATTTCAGGCACTCATACTGCAGAATGATGCTGGCATGGTCCTGGAGATTTGCACCGACACCCGGCAGATCGCAGACCACGTCGATGCCATTCGCCTCCAAGTCATCGGCAGGGCCAATCCCGGAAAACATCAGCAGCTGCGGAGAATTAAGCGCGCCGCCGGACAGGATGGCTTCGGTGCCCGCCATGACGGTAAATTCATCACCTCGATGCCGAAGGATCACGCCCGCCGCGCGATTTCCGCTTAGCAAGATCCGTTGCGCCATCGCCCCGGTCAGCAACGTCACATTTCCGCGTTTGAGGGCCGGCCGCAGATGTGCAACCGCCGCACTGCATCGTCTCCCGAAACGTTTCGTCGCATCTAGCCGGGCGACTCCTTCGGGATTGTACCCATTCAGATCATCCGAAGACCCTTGTCCGGCCTCTGCCCCTGCTTGGATGAAAGCATCGTAAAGCGGGTTCTCGTAACTGCCGCGACATGTGCCAAGCGGGCCTCTGTCGCCGCGATAGATGTTCCCTCCTTCGGCATAGCTTTCACTGGCGCGGAAGTAGGGCAGGCAGTTCTCAAACCGCCATTCGCTTAGCCCAATCTCATCCGCCCAGCTGTCGTAGTCGAGCGGATGACCCCGCATATAGACCATTGAATTGATAGAGGAAGACCCGCCAACGACCTTGCCGCGAGGCATGAAAATCTCGCGCTCATCACAATCTGGCTCTGGCGCGGTGTGGTCGTTCCAGTTGATCTTCGGATCGCGCCAGGCCCGGTAGACCCCGGCTGGTATGTGAATCATAAGATCCCGATCCATTGGTCCGGCTTCAATCACCAGGATCGATTTGGACAGGTCCTGCCCCAGCTTGTTGGCAAGTGTACAGCCCGCGGAACCCGCACCAATAATCACATAGTCATATTCGTGGGCCAGGCGGCTCACGCGCCCCATCCTTCGGATTGCATTTCGCGCAACCGGCTTGCGGTGCGTTCGAATTCGAATGTGCCTTCGCCTTCGACGTAGAGAAACTCAGGCACAGCAGCGGCAGAGCAGATCAGTCTCACACGAGCCTCATAAAGCGCGTCGACCAGGGTCACAAAACGCTTGGCCTCGTTATAGTTGGACCGGCTCAAGAGCGGGATGTCATCAATAACGAGCACACGAGCGGCATGGGCCAGCGCAAGGTAATCTGCCGCACCAAGGGCGCGTCCGCAAAGATCGTAGAAAGACGCGCGCGCCACGCCGTTGTGAAACCCCGGTATCTCGACCTCTCGCTTGTTCACCACAAGTGTCAGCGGCTCGGCCTTGCCCTGCGTGAGGTCTTGCCAGATGTCTCGGATCGCCGCGCGCGACTCTGGGTTAAGCGGGGTAAAATAGCTCGGGCTTCCTGCCAGCCGCCCTTGTCGGTAATCCGTTGGGCTGACCATTTCATGCACGATCATGTGCTCTTTCAAAAGATCTATGAACGGCAAGAAAAGCTGCCGGTTCAAACCATCCTTGTAAAGATCATCGGGGACCCGATTGGAGGTGGTCACAACCGCCACACCGGCGTCAAACAACGCCTCGAACAGCCGCCCGACGATCATCGCATCGGTGATGTCGGTAATCTGCATTTCGTCAAACGCCAAACATCGCAGATTGTCAGACACCGATTTCGCCACGGGCACCAGCGCATCCTTTGCTCCGGATTCTCGTGCCTTGTGGAGTCCCGCATGGACCTCTTGCATGAATGCGTGGAAATGTACGCGACGGTTCGGCACATCGAGCGTTTCGACGAACATGTCCATCAACATGGATTTGCCGCGCCCGACGCCACCCCAGAGATAAAGACCCATCGGCGCTTCGGCGTTTTTGCGAAACCAACCCTTCTTGACGGGTTCGGACAACTCCGAGCGGACCCGTTCAAACAAGGGCAGAACGCACTCCTGCGCGTCGTCGCGGGTCAATTCCCCGTCGTTCACCAGACGCTCATATCGCTCGATCAGCGTTTCCATAAGGATTGGATAACGAAGCCCACAGCCGGAGAAAAGCGTGAACAAGATCACCGAATAGAATTGTGCCCGACACAAAAGCTGAATTGACGCGGGCATGCCACGCCGACAGACTGCGTTGCCAGAGGCAAGTCATGCAGAAATCCACGCCGCTCTTCACGCCAGTCTTGATTGCCGGAGGACTCATTCTTCTGGTGTCATTTGCTATTCGTTCGACATTTGGCTTGTTCCAGATCCCAATTGCCGAGGAATTTGGATGGCTCCGGGCAGAGTTCAGCCTTGCGATAGCAATTCAAAATCTTGCCTGGGGCATCGGCCAGCCGATCTTCGGGGCGATTGCCGAAAGGATTGGTGATCGGAAAGCGATCATATTCGGGGCTATTCTTTATTCCGCGGGGCTGGTGCTGTCCTCTTTTGCCATGACGCCTGAGGCGCATCAGCTCTACGAGGTTCTGGTGGGCTTTGGCATCGCGGGCACGGGCTACGGCGTTATTCTTGCCATTGTCGGGCGTGCCAGCAGTGACGAAAACCGATCCATGAGCCTTGCGATCGCGGCTGCCGCAGGATCCGCAGGGCAGGTCTTTGGCCCACCCATCGCTGAAGTGCTTCTAGGCATCATGTCGTGGCAAAGTGTTTTCGTGATCTTCGCCGTTGCAATTCTCTCGGTTCTGTTGCTTTTGCCCATGCTGCGCGCACCCGATACGGCGACGCGGCAAGAGATCGAAGAATCCTTGGGCCAGATGTTGGGCAGGGCCTTTCGTGACCCAAGCTATACGCTGATCTTTGTCGGCTTTTTCTCCTGCGGGTATCAGCTTGGATTTATCACGGCGCATTTCCCCGCCTTCGTGACCGAAGTGTGCGGCCCGATTGAACCCGGTGGGCTTGTGCATGGAATGGGCATCACAACGACCTCGGCACTTGGGGCCATTGCCATCGCCATCATCGGCATGGCCAATATCGGTGGCACGCTCATTGCCGGGTGGCTGGGCAAGACATACTCCAAAAAGTACCTGCTTGCGGCCATTTACGCCGGTCGTACGCTTATCGCAGCGGTCTTCATACTTTTGCCCATGACGCCGACAACAGTGATCTTGTTCGCCATCGGAATGGGTGCTCTATGGCTGGCAACGGTGCCTCTGACCAGCGGATTGATTGCGCATATCTATGGGCTTCGCTATATGGGCACACTTTATGGCATTGTCTTCTTCAGTCATCAGCTTGGCAGTTTCCTTGGCATCTGGCTTGGCGGACGGATGTATGATGCGTTTGGCGACTATAACCTGGTTTGGTGGATCGGCGTTGGCGTCGGGGCGTTTTCGGCTATCGTCCATCTGCCAATCAAGGAACGTTCCCTGCCAGCCGCGCAAGCGGCCTAACGGGTCAAAGCTTTAACCGCGCAAGCGCTTTCGCAACATCATCAACTCTTGTATACGTCAGCGTATGGTCCGCATCTTCGATAACCTCCTGCTTCGCATCCCGGTTCCATTCGGCAAGCTTACCAACACCTGAGATTGGGATGACGTCATCATCGCGTCCCCATATTGCAAGCACCGGCACGTCCGCCGCTGCAATCGCGCGATGCGCAGGTTCCAGGTCTTCATCAAGGATACCGCGCAGAGATGACAACATGGCGGGTGCAAATCCGCGCCGGTAGGTCTCTTCTTTTTGCAGGTCGTAGATATTGGGAATAGCGGAAACTATGTTGCGGTCTGCCTCCAGACCCTGACGCATGCTTGACGGGTAGACCGCATAAGCGACCCAAGCCCCAAACCAGTCATATTTCACGATCAACTCTGCCAGCGACCCAAGATCATGCCCGATGCCAGCCGGCGCAATGAGACAAACCTGCCGCAGTCTTTCCGGGCGTTCCGCTGCATAGGCCGCTGCAATCGCGCCACCCATGGAGTACCCTATCAGGGTTATGTCCCTCTCGACCTCAAGATGAGCCAGCAAATCATCAAGTTGTGAGATGAAGAAGGCACTGTCCTGCGCATCCTTGGGGCGGTCCGAAAACCCGCGACCATAAAGATCGTAAACCAGCACACGATATCCCATTTGCGCCAGCCGTTCCGCCACGGCACTCCAGACAAACGAAGGCGTGCTAAGACCATGTACGCAGACAGCAACTGGTCCATTTTCGGCGCCGAGCCATTGATAATGAACCTTTCCCTTTGGCAAATCTGCAAAGAATCCCGGTGCTCTGGTCCGAGTCTTTTCATCCATACGTGGACGCATGTATTCCTTCAGGAAGGGCCCAGAAACAACGCCCAGAATTGCGAGCCCAAGCGCGAGCCAAACAATCATCACGCGCTGCGCCACATATCGAGAATGTACCGGCTGGTCATAAGATCAAGATGCGCGCCGCCGCCATTCTTGAAAAGCGTGATGTCGGAGGCGCTTTCGCGTCGGAACCTCTCTGGTTCGTAGTAATCCGCGACAAGGTGATCTCGGCCAATCGTTCCCGCCTCGATCGGGATCCTGATTTCACCGATATGCCCGACCGTCGTGGCAAAGCTGTCCACAAAGACTTTTGATCGCATAAGCGCCATGTCGTCCGCTTCACGCATGTTGGGCCGATAAGCGCCAATAAGGTCGATATGCTGGCCCGGCTGAAACCACTCTCCCCGAAGCAGAGGCTCTGTCGACATGGTCGCAGATGTGACTATATCGGCGTCACGGACGGCCTTTTCAAGATCGCTGGTGATTTCAAGACCCGGGCAGTCAGCCTGCATCGCCTCAGCATTCGCTAGCGTACGGTTCCAGACTGTAAAGCGTGCATTGGGAAATCCAGCGCGATAGGCCTGATAGAGCGACCGCCCGACGGTGCCAGCCCCGACAATCAGGATTTTCCGGCTGTCGGGTCGTGCGAGTTTGCGCGCAGCATACAAACTGTCGCCCGCCGTTTTCCACTTTGTGACGAGGTGAAAATCAATGACCGCCTCCAGCGCGCCGTGTTGATCCGAAAAGACACTTACCGAGCCGTTGATCATCGGATTTCCCTGCTTGGGATTGCCGGGAAAAACCGTCGCAGACTTAACGGCCAACCCCATCCCGTCAATCCATGCCGCGCGGCTCAGAAGCGTGTCAGGATCGCGGTAAAGAAACGTGTCTCCGATCTCGGCCTTGGGCAGGCGGTGTCCGGCTTCGAACGCATCGCAAAGCGACAGCCAGTCCAGCCTTGCTTCACCCTCATCGAAGGGGATGATCGAGATCGTCATGGTTTATCCCTCTAAACTCTGTCCCAAATGCCGAGAATCCGCAGGATTGGTCAAGCCGTCAAAGTTTCACTTCCGCATCTGACCGGCCTGTCGCATCGCCCGCTCCAACGCGTCCAAAAACCGCGACCGGTCAGCTTTGCTAAAACTCTTGCCGCCGCCTTGTCGAAATGGATCAGCAGCGCGCAAGTCGGCCATCAGGTCCCGGGTCGCCAGCACGTTGCCGATATTGGCCTCTGAAAGCATCTCGCCATTGGGCTTCAGCACCAGCGCACCGGCTTCTACACACTTTGCGGCCAAGGGGATATCACCCGTTATCACCACATCGCCGGTTGACGCGCGCTCGGCGATCCACAAGTCGGCTACATCTGGCCCTTCCGGTACGATCACCATCTCGACAAGCGGATTTTGCGAGATCCGCAGCCCACCGTTGGAGACAAAGAAAATTTTTGCACCGTGCCGTGTTCCGACACGTTCGACTTCGGCCTTCACAGGGCAGGCATCTGCATCAACAAACAGCGCCACGTTGTCAGTTGTCCGATTTTCCAGCGCGTTTCACTTTGAATTCCTCTGGAATCGGCATCCGGTTGAAGGCATCCAGACCCGCGATTTTATACGCTTCGGCAAGCGTTGGATAATTGAAAGTATTCTGAACGAAGTAATCCACTGTCCCTTTCAGGTTCAGTACCGCCTGAGCGATGTGAATAAGCTCGGTTGCGCCTTCGCCAACAATCTGCACGCCAAGCACCCTACGTGTTTTAAGGGAAAAGAGCATCTTCAGCATACCATGTTCGAGTCCCATGATATGGCCGCGTGATGTCTCCCGGAACCGTGCGACGCCGACCTCATATGGTATTCCACGTTCCTGCATCTCCTCCTCTGACATGCCACAGGTGGAAATCTCCGGGACCGAATAGATGCCATATGGAAACCATGGTGATTCAGGCAATGTTGGCGTGTCGAGCGCATGGCATGCAGCAATGCGCCCCTGCTGCAACGAAGTTGAAGCCAGAGACGGTCGCCCAATCACGTCACCCGCCGCATAGATATGCGGCACCGCTGTCTGGTAGCTTTTGCGATCGACTTCGATCCGGCCACGGTGGTCGGTTTCCAGACCCGTCACATCTAGATTGAGTTTCTGAGTTGCGCCCATGCGACCGGCCGCAAACAACAGCACTTCTGAGCGCACGTGCCGGCCGTTTTCCAAGGTGACTTCGACATGCTCACCGGCATCTTCAATCTTCTCAATGGCAGAGCCCAGCCGCAGGTCCACACCGTTTTCCAGGATTTGGTGCGTGAAATCCTGAATGAGCGCGGTATCGATAAAATCCAGAAACGTGTCCCGTGGCTCAATCAGCGTGACCCGCACATCAAGCGTGGAAAACATCGTGGCGTACTCAACCCCGATAACGCCTGCACCGACGACCACCAGACTGCGCGGGATCTGGGCCAATTCCAGAAACTCATCGCTGTCCACAATGGTGCGCTTGTTAAAGGGTACGTTATCGGGGCGGTATGTCTTGGTCCCTGTCGCGATCAGGAACCTGTCCGCTGTAAGACGCATGACCTCGCCGGCTTCGGTCGCCACCTCGATCTCATGCGGCGTGACAAAGCTCGCCAGCCCGTGCAGCGTATCCACATGGTTGCGGTTGAACTGATGTTCAAGAACGTCGACCTCGTAATCGAGCGTCTTGTGCAACCGGACTTTAAGATCCTGCGCGTCGATATCATCCTTCACCCGGTAGGAGCGCCCATAGAAACTGCGCTCGCGCCAGCCTGAAAGGTTGAGAACCGTTTCACGCAAGGTCTTGGAGGGGATCGTTCCGGTATGTACCGAGACACCGCCAAGCCTGTCCTTTCGGTCGACCACCAGAACCTTGCGTTTCAGCTTGCCCGCCTGGATTGCCGCGGCACGTCCTGCCGGCCCAGAGCCGATAATGATCAGGTCGTAGTGGCTCATGCCTTACCCGCCATAAAGCGCCTCTGCGTGAAAGGCGACGTGATCCTCCATGAAGGTGGAGACAAAGAAATAGCTGTGGTCATATCCCGGCTGCATCCGAAGGGTCGAAACCTGACGTCTCGCCGCACAAGCCTCGGCAAGGCTCTCCGGCATAAGTAGATCGACGAACTGATCTTTTGTTCCCGTATCGGTCAGGACCGGCCCGTCAAAACCCACCTCGCGCATCAAGAGCGTCGCGTCATGGGCGGCCCATGTGCTTTCGTCATCTCCCAGATAAGCACCAAGTTGTTTGCGGCCCCAATCTCCTTTGGAGGGGTTTGAAATCGGCGAAAACGCGGAAACGGATTTGAACCGCCCCGGCAAACCCATGGCCAGCGTAAGCGCGCCGTGCCCGCCCATAGAGTGCCCGGTGATAGCCTGTAAATCCTGCTCCAGTGGAAACTCTTCGAAGAGAAGTCTCGGCAGCTCTTGGGCCACATACTCCCACATCTGAAAATGTGGGGCCCAGGGATCTTGCGTGGCATTCACATAAAACCCCGCACCTTGTCCCAGATCATAGGCCTCATCATCTGCAACGCCTTCGCCACGCGGTGAGGTGTCAGGGAAGACCAGAGCAATCCCCTGTTCCGCCGCCCATTGCTGCGCACCAGCTTTGACCATCGCATTCTCATGTGTGCAGGTCAGACCGGAAAGATACCAAAGCACCGGCACGGGTCCTGATCGTGCTTCTTCAGGCAAGAAGAGTCCGAATGTCATGTCGCAAGCGCAGGCCCTGGAGCCATGCGTGTAAACGCCCTGCATGCCCCCAAAGCAGGCATTCTCCGAAACGGTCTCCATCCTAGTCTTCCTTCCAGTCTTCGGACGCCTGGTAAAGCGCCATGATTTCGTCCAGCGGTTTCTTGACCTTCGCCGCCGCTGGCACCGTAGCATCCTCTGCAGCATGTCCAACCGCCAAAATCATCATGGGCTTTTCATTGTCCGGTCTGGTTAATGCCGCATTAAGAAACCCCATCGGATTTGGTGTATGGGTCAGGCAATAAAGACCCGCCTTGTGCAACGCGGTGATCAGCATGCCGGTGGCAATCCCCACGCTTTCAGGCACGTAATAGTGTTTCTGGCGTGTACCGTTAGGTGCCAGACCATAACGCTGAGCAAAGATCACAATCAGCCAGGGCGCTTGCGTCAGATGCGGCTTCTCGGCACGAGTGCCGATGGGTTCCAGAGCCGCAAGCCAGGCGTCCCCGGCGCGCCCTGCATAAAATTTCTCTTCTTCGGCCTCCGCCGCAGAGCGGATCTTCATCTTGAGTGCAGGATCAGAGATCGCCGCGAAGAACCACGGCTGCTGATTGGCCCCCGAAGGTGCCGTGCCCGCTGCCTCAATGGCCGTTGTAATGATCTCTTCCGGTACCGGTCGATCAGAATAGTCCCGGATGCTGTGCCGCTTGCGCATCAAATCACGGTAACCCCGGACTTCAGCCAATCCGTCACCATCCGTCAAATCGCGCCGATCAGGCAAGGTCAGAGGGGTGTAGGGATCTGGTGAAGGCATGAAGCTATCCACGCGTTCAGGGCAGTCAACAATGCAAAACGCATGATCAAGCGATGAGCGCAATGCTTATCAAGAGACCTTCACGACTGACCCTACCAAATTCCTGACGCCGTCAAACTCGCGCCACAATGTCTTGAACAACTTTTACGCGAACACTTTCATTGAGGTTACTATGAAAAAGCTCCTTTGCGCGTTCGCCGTCTCATGGTTCATTTCTGGTTTCGCCATAGCGGGACAAACTACACAGCCAGTAGGGGTCGATGATCTGTGGGAGGCCATAGATGTCAATAATCACGCGGCAGTGGAAGTCGCCCTTTCCAATGCCCAACTTCGGTTTCACAGCGGAGCGGATGACCAAAACCACATTCGTGACCTGCATCAGATTTTCTATACCAACAGCCCTCAAGTCTCCGAGTTTGTGGATGGTTGGCTCGAAGAGTTCCCTGACTCCATCCACGCCAATACAGCGAAGTCCCAGGTCCTGGGGCACACGTCTTGGATCATCCGGGGACCGGAGTTTGCCAAGCACATCTATCCACAAGCATTGCGTGAATTCCACCAGATGCAGCATGAAGCATGGGAATATGCCTACAAGGCCTTCCGGGCAGATAAATCCTTCCGCCCGGCTACCGACAGTCTGCTGCATCTGGTCAACGGAACAGGCCAAGACATTCAGGGATATCTCATTCTCGAATACGTTATGTCGAACGATCCCAATATGACGTCATTGTCGATAGGGCTTTCGCAGGCAATTCCCGGGTGGGGCGGTACGTGGAAAAAAGCTGAGAGAATGTGCGAGCACTACGGTGCTGAAATCGATTGGGAGCAAGGCGATCCAGTCACGTACTGCAAACTAAGTGCAAGTGCTTACTTTATGAACGAGCAACGACCCTGGGTGGAAAAAAAGTTGTTCACAGGGAAGTACCCAGACCACGAATATCTGCTGATATCTGCTATCGTTCATGGCCATTCCACTCGTCCCGAAGCTGATTTCACATATCGATATCTGACTCGTGAAGGCAACATCGATTACGAAAACGCGAAGCAATTCGACTATAACCTCGCAAAGATGTACGATTATCCATTCGTTAGCGAAGACATTACGCGTCGAGCGCAGGAAGTGGCTCGCGAGAAACTCAAAAGAGACCCATACAACCCGAAACATTTGAACACGCTTTTGACACTGGTCTCGCACTTTACTGTCATGGAGAACGGAGGTTTGAGGAGCAAGAAAGTTGGCGGTCCGACACGAGAAGAAGAGCAAGAATATCGCCGTCGACTGCTTGTGGCTCAGCCCTACGAGCCAGACCATTGGAGAGCGTACTTTCAAGCAAGTTTCCCCGCATTGGATCCAAATTTCCTTGGAATGGGGGATGCCTTTCTAACCAACGCGATTGTCTTTGACAATCACAGCACAGGCGCCCTCTTCGATTATAGTTTCAATAAATGGTCCTTGTTGAACTCATTGGAATCTCTGGAAAGCGAAACGGAAAAAGAGCGGTTCAAAGCGCTTCCTCTGGAGCGGCAGATCAGAGCCAGAAAAGAAATTGAAGGATGGATCGCCGCACGTGACGGTATTGACATGGATACACAACTGCGCTGTCCGATGATGCGGGCATATCGGCTGTTTCTCCACTTCTGCGAACACTCAAAGGATTACAGTTGCACTGACACCTGGCAGCAACAGGAGATGTTAGAAATTGTACGCAAGAACGTCACAGATCGACGTGTGTGCACTGGAGAAATGAGTTCTCCGATCCAAGAGCTATTTTATTCGCCAATCCCTGTAGACCTCAGCCCACCTGACGGGTGATCAATAAAGCCCGTTGGCCCAGCCGATGACGGCAGAAACCGTGAGCACTGCGATGGCGGTTGAGATCAGGATCGAAGCCGAGACACGTTGCGGCGCGACGCCATAATGTTGCGCGAGGATGTAGACATTGCCGGCAACAGGCAGCGATGCGGTGGCGATCATCACCGCCGCCGCATAGGGCTCGACCGGGAAGAGAACCAGTGCCGAGAACGCGACGAAGACCGGATGCAGCACCAGTTTGTTGAGCGAAAGCCAACCCGCGATAACAGGGCGCTCTGCGGATTTCGTTGCAAGTGAGGCCCCAATCGCAAAAAGAGCGCCGGGTGTGGCCGCGCCGCCGAGCAGCGCCAGAAAGTCGTTCATGACCGTTGGAATTGGAATGCTGAACGCCGACCAGGTCAGGCCCAAGACAATCGACACGATCATCGGATTTTTCAGCAAACCAAGCCCCACAGTGCGTAAGATCCCAAGGCTCATCCGCCCGTCACGCGAACCCGTCACGATGATCACGATGAGCGACCCGAAGACAATCAGATCGACAGCCAGAACAAGCATGACAGGGCCGATCGCCTCTGGACCCATCAGCAGGGTGAGCATCGGCACACCCAGGAACCCGACATTGCCGATCACACCGCATTGCGCCTCGAAGGCCGCCTCTTCCGCAGAAAGCCGTCTGAGGAACGCGACCAGCGTGACAATCCCGTAGACAAAGGCGGTGCCCCAGAAATAGGCCATGACAAATCGCCAGTCGAAAATCTCCGAAATCGACAGGTTGGCCGAGAAATTGAACAGCATCGCCGACAGCGCGAAGTAAAAGACAAACTTCGTCAGATAGGCCGTGGCCTCTTCGCTGAAAAACTGTGTGCGTCCCGCGCCATAACCCAAACCAATGACAAGGAAGAAAGGAAGGGTTTGCAGGAAGATGGCAAGCATGAAGTCGTCGTACCATGCCAGTCCGGCGCGTCAATGTGCATCACGCACTAACCACTACCGATCAGTACCCCAGCGGCAAATACGAGGGCACCCCCAAGAACAACCTGAAATGCGGCGCGAAAGAAAGGGGTTTCCATGTATTTGTTCTGGATCCAGGCAATGGCCCAGAGCTCGACGAATACCACGGCAATCGCGATCACCGTTGCCGTCCAGAAATCCGGAATGAGGTATGGCAACGCATGACCCAACCCGCCAATGGTGGTCATGATGCCCGAGGCAAAGCCACGTTTGATCGGGCTGCCGCGTCCCGACAACTCTCCGTCGTCACTTGCGGCCTCGGTAAAGCCCATGGAAATGCCTGCGCCCACGGACGCGGCAAGCCCGACAAGAAAAGTTGTCCATGTGTCCTGCGTTGCAAAAGCTGTGGCAAAGATCGGCGCCAGAGTGGAAACGGAGCCGTCCATCAATCCAGCCAGCCCGGGCTGAACCCATGTCAGGATAAACTGCCGCTTGGCCGTGCGATCCTCATCTGCGCGCGACGCATCGTCCAGATGCTCCTGCTCCAACTCGCCCGCACGGTTCTGGTGCCCCGCCTCTGCGGCTGCCAGATCGCCCAGCAGCTTGCGGGTCGCCGCGTCCTGCGTATTTTGCGCAGCCTTGAGATAGAAACGTTCTGCGTCTCTTTCCATTGCTTCGGCTTCTTCACGAATGCGTTCCAGACCCAGATTTTCAACCAGCCAGACAGGCCGCCGGGCGTAATAGCCTGCCACATGTTCCCGGCGGATAAGCGGGATCACCTGACCAAAGCGGGCGACGTGCAGATCGATCAGGCGCTGCCGATGGCCGTCTTCCTCTGCCGCCATGCCATCAAAGACCTTCGAAGTGTCCGGAAAGTCCGCTCGCAACATCTCGGCATAGGATCGGTAGATGCGTGCATCATCCTCCTCTGACGAAATCGCCAGGGCCAGCACCTCTTGCTCGGAAAGATCGGAAAAGCGTCGACGTGAAGAAACACCGGGTATCATGTTGCATCCATAATTTAGAATAGTTCTAAAACTAGTGGATTAGCCATTGAACGCAAGTATGAATCCCGCTGCCATTACAAAGGCCTTTCCTGCCGGAACCTTCGCGACAATCTGAGTAGAACTGGCTCCTTGAGGCGAAATATAGATCTTACATACTGCCAGGTATGGAAATTTTCTTATCTACTTGCGGATTTAACATCCGCGAGGCTAAGCTGTTCGGGTGCGAAGGGGGCTTGCATGACCGTAATGGCTGCGGAAATTAAGAAAGGTCGCAAGTTCGACCAGGTCTTGGACGGGGCGCGGCGGATTTTCATGCGCGACGGGTTTGAGGGTGCCAGTGTCGATGACATTGCCCGTGCCGCAGGCGTCTCAAAGGCGACACTCTACAGCTATTTCCCCGACAAACGCATCTTGTTTTCCGAAGTCGCGCGGGTGGAATGCAACAGACAAGCCGAAGAGGCGCTTCAGGTTATTGACGCGACCATGTCTCTGGAGGACGTGCTCAGAGAGGCCGCTCATCGTATCGTGAGCTTTTTCCTGTCTGAATTCGGCCTGCAAGTTTATCGAATCTGCGTGTCGGAATCCTACCGTTTCCCCGAGTTGGGCCAGAGGTTTTATATGTCGGGCCCATCGCTTCTGCGGGACCGGCTTGCACAGATCATGACACCATTCATCCAGAACGGCGACCTGCAGATTGACGATATTGATCTGGCCACCGCTCAGTTTGGCGAACTGTGCAAGAGCGATCTGTTTGTGCGGCGCATTTGCGGGGTGGACTGCGACCTCTCTGACGATCAGATCGCGCGCGTTGTGGACGGTGTCGTCAACATGTTTCTCGCCTGTTACGGGACAAAGCCGCGCCGCTAGGCACCAACCTCGATGATCGCTTTTGCCAGAATTGGCACGGTTTGCGCGTTCAGTCCTGCGATATTGATACGGCTGTCACCAATCATGTAGATCGCGTGCCGCTCGCGGAGCTCTTCCACTTTTTCCGGTGTCAGGCCAAGGCGGGAAAACATGCCGCGATGTTGCGCGACAAATCCGAAGCGGTCGGACCCCGAAAGGCCCTGAAGCTCATTTGACAGCAGAGCGCGCAGATCAAGCATGCCCTTGCGCACCTCTTCCAATTCGGATTCCCAATCGGCCCTGAGATCAGGGTCCTGCAGCACCAGCGTGACAAGCCGCGCACCATGATCAGGTGGGAAGGAGTAGTTCTGGCGGTTCAGATGCGCGAGGTTTGCCTGAATAAGGCTCGTGCGGCTTGCGTCGTGATAAACGCCCATCAAAAGGCCGGTTCGCTCCCGGTAAATGCCGAAATTCTTCGAACAGCTTGCCGCGATCAGCACTTCAGGGCAGCCCGCTACGACCGCGCGTGTGCCCGCCGCATCGGCCTCAAGCCCTTCGCCAAAGCCCTGATAGGCGATGTCGATCATCGGAGTGACACCTTTGTCATTTAACAGCGCAATAACGGCGTCCCACTCGGGCAAGGTTAAATTGGCCCCCGTCGGGTTGTGGCAACAGCCATGCAGCAAGACCACATCACCAGCCCGAACCTCGTTCAGGTCTTCCAGCATGCCATCGAAGTTCACACCGCCACTTTCGCTGTCAAAATAGCGATAGCGCATAGTCTCGATGCCCAGATGTTTCAGGATGCTCAGGTGGTTGGGCCATGTCGGGTCAGAGACAAAAACCCGAGCCTTCGGGTTCGCCATCTGGATCAGCTCAAAGGCCTGTCGCACCGCCCCCGTACCGCCTGGCGTGGCGACGGCGGCAACCTTGTCGCGAGACACTGCGTCTCCCAAGACCAAATCAATCATCACATCAGAAAACGCCGGGTCCCCGGCCAAGCCGACATAGGCCTTGGTGTCTTCCTGACCCCACCAGCTCTGCTCGGCCTTCTTCACAGCGCGCATGATCGGTGTATGGCCATCGGCATTTTTGTAAACACCAACGCCGAGGTCAATTTTCTCGGTCCGCGTATCTGCACGATACATCTGCATCAAGGCCAGGATTTTGTCCTTGGGCTGTTCTTGCAAGAGCTCAAACATCAGGCCTCTCCTGTCGACACCGGAACCGTGGGAAAGGCGCCCCATTCGGTCCAGGACCCGTCGTAGAGCGCATGATCAGATTTCCCAATCCGCTCCAGTGCAAGATTGATGATTGCCGCTGTGATGCCCGAACCGCAGCTTGTGATCACGGGTTTGGCCAGATCCGCACCGGCCGCATCGAAGACTGCGCGAAGTTCTTCCGGCGATTTCATGGTGTTATCCGCATTTAACAAGGATTTGTAATGCACGTTGCGTGAGTTCGGGATGTGCCCGCCGCGCATACCCTCGCGCGGCTCGGCTTCGTTGCCGGTGAACCGCCCGGGCGCGCGCGCATCAAGGATCGTGTAGTCCTGCAGTTTCGAGGCCGCCGCGACCTGCGTGACGTCTTTCACCATCTCGGCGCGCCGCCGCACGGTCATGTGGCGATCCCTGATCAGAGGCGGCAGATCTTCGACCGGCCGATCCTCGGCCAGCCACTTGGGAAAGCCCCCGTCCAGAACCGCGATGTTGTCTTGCCCCATCAGTCGGAACAGCCACCAGACCCGCGCGGCGGAAAAGAGACCATGGGTATCATAGACAACAACCTGATGCCCATCGCCCACGCCCATCTGGCGGAGGCGGGACATGAATTTTTCAACTGGGGGCGCCATATGCGGCAGGTCGGAGCGGTGATCGGAGATATCGTCGATGTCGAAAAAGCGTGCCCCGGGAATGTGGGACGCCTCGTATTCGGCCTTCGCATCGCGCGGATCGCCCGGCATGAAAATTGTGCCATCAAGAACCCGCAGATCGGGATCTTTCAGGTGGTCCGCCAGCCAGTTGGTGGAAACAAGTGTCTTGGGATCGTCCTGTGCCATTTGGGCCCCCCACATTGCATGAGGCCTGCCTACATCCAGACGTCCTTCAGGGCAAGAGGACCAAAGGGTGTTAGCGCACCACGAGGTTGCGTGCAAAGCCTGCGAGCAGCAAGGTCATCGCACCGCAGGCGCCCGCTGATCCGACCTGGCCAAGCAGCGCGACCGTCTCCAGCCCGTCGCGCGAGGTGGGAGAGGCGGCAAGCCCCTGAAAGCCCAGCGAGTTGAGGACCTGTCCGCCCACACCACCACCGAGAACACCCAGAACGGAGTTTCCGAAGAGACCAAGATTGACGTGCTTCAACACGCCCGCCGCAAAATTCGCGCCCAGCGCACCGGCAATCAGATTCACCAATAAGATCATGCTCAGACTTCCCCAGTTTTTTCAGGCAGACGAAAAGCAGCCCATATTATGTGGTCTATCTAGCGCCCCTAGGCAGATATTGGGAGAGGAGAGCCGACGAAACGCTACTCGCCGTGGCGCAAAAGCCTCTGTTTCTGGCGGCTCCAGTCGCGCTTGGCATCAGTGGCACGTTTGTCGTAATTCTTCTTACCCTTGGCGATGCCGATCTTCATTTTCGCAATACCACGATCGTTGAAATAGAGCACCAGCGGCACGAGCGTCATGCCTTTGCGCTGGGTTTCGTTCCACAGCCGTGACAATTCTTTGCGTGATACCAAAAGTTTACGCCGACGTCGTTCTGTGTGACCAAATGTCTTGGCCTGCTCATAAGGCGCGATGTAGGAGTTCACCAACCACAGCTCGCCATCCTCCACCGCGGCATAGCTTTCGGCAATGTTCGAGGTGTTCTGACGCAGGGATTTGACCTCGGAACCTTCCAGTACTATCCCGCATTCCAGATCGTCCTCAATGGCATAGTCGTACCGAGCGCGCCGGTTCTCGGCGACGACCTTGTAGTTCGGATTGGTCTTCGGTTTGGCCATCTCAAAAGGGTCCTAGCGCATTTGCGAAAGGCGAAGATAACCACAGATGTCAGAGGATAAAAGCCCTTCGACGCGACTCAAAGGTTAACGCCCTTATTTTGCTGGAATCCCGACGTCGGTATTGCGTCGGTATCACGTCGGTATTGCGTCGGTGCGGGGTCGGTAAGAGGCTGAGATACCGCCTTCTTAAATGTGCCGTGCGCTGCGCAACGCCCCAAGATGCTGATTTCGGGACTCTCGCGCAACGCCCGGGATTATCAGGCTAGCTTCGAGAGGTCAGCAGCTTCAGACCCGCAAATGCGAAGACGCATCCCAGAACGGTCTGGATCCCGCGCCGTGCCCGACCATAGAGACGCGCCATAACGGGTGTCGAGAACGCCAAGGCATAGATCACGTGGATGATGATTGAGAGCGCGAAGGTGCCGATCACGATCACCGCCCCGACCCAAAGTGGGGCACCTTGTTTGAGGCCGAGCGATATGATGGCGATCCAGGCCAACGCGGCCTTTGGATTGGTCATCTGGATGATATATCCACGGGAGAAATAGCCCATCGGTGTACGTAAGCCACCGGCAAGTGCCTTCGCCTCGATGTCGTGTTTGGCTATCGCTGACCTGAAGGATTTGTAGGCCAGCCAAAGCAGGTAAAGCCCGCCGAACACCTTGATCAGAAAGAGCGCGGAGGCATAGGTGGCCAAAATCGCGGAAAGACCGGCAACCGTCAGCACAGCCCAGGTGAACGAGCCGGTGGCCACACCCAGCGCAAGTGCGATGCCTGAACGCCGCCCAACGCTCATGGACGTGCCCATGACCGCAAGTATGTTTGGACCCGGACTGGCGATGGCCACAAGGAATGCGGAGTAAGCGAGCAGGATGCCCGGCAGGTAGATGGAAATGTCTTGCATCTGTTGTCTCCTTTTGAGTGTCAGTCGGTCTTCCAGTCGCCGCTCTTGTTCCACCAGCGATGCGGGTTCTGGCTGTCATCAAGGCCCTTGCATTGGGACCGCAGGACATCCGTCACGGTGATGACCGGCTCGTAGTAGCTGTGCACCTCGTAGATCGCCTCGATCACGGCGCGCAGCATGTCGGGGTCGCGGGGCAGGAAGAACCGCATCTCATCCACACCGGGCCGCTTTCGGGTTTCGTCCTCGGCCCCGGTTGGCGTGCCTTCGCGGGGGCGGTAATATTCAAACCCGCCGGGGGCGCGATAGCCGTTGCGGTCGGTCTTGCCCTGCACCAGCGGGGCGACTTCGGTGACGGCCTCAAAGATGCGGTCCACGTCTTCGACAGGGGCCTGAAACATCAGCGCCCACATGGGCTGCATCTCAATCGGTTTGGTGTCAAAACCTGTTTCAATTATAGAAGGCTTACTCATAACGCACTCCCGTCTCCAAAAGCTCGAAACCGGTGATCTCAAACTCGTAGAGCTCTGAATTGTCGGGGCGCATTGTGCGGGCAATGAGCTTGCCATCATCTGCCACGTAAACCGCATGCGTGGTATGCAGCGCGCGGAAACAGTAGCTGCCGTCAGGGTAGTAGTACTTGATCATGAGATGTCTCCTAGGAGGATTGGAAAAAGGTCTCGAGCTCGGCAAAGCCGATCCCGTCTGCTGTCTGAGAGAACTGCCCGGTCTCGACGATTTCGCGCGCGGCATTGATCATCGCGCCATAGGCCACCCGGAAAAAGGCGGAGCCCACGCTGATCCGAGCGACGCCAGCCTCGGCCAGTTCCGCAAGGCTGTAAGACTGCCCCGGCAGCCCCATCACAACATTCACGGGAACCGAGACCGCCGCGCAAACTGCGCGAATCGCGTCAAGGTCAGGTAGCCCGGGCGCATAGAGCACGTCAGCGCCCGCCGCCTCGTAAGCCTGCAGACGTCTGATCACCGGATCAAGCCGTTCTTCGCCCCAAAGCAGGCTTTCGCAGCGCGCGGTCAGAACGAAATCATCCGGCAAACTGCGTGCCGCCTCGGCCGCGGCGGCCACACGTTCAATCGCCAGAGAGGCGTCGAAAATCGGATTATTCCGGTTTCCGGTATGGTCTTCGATCGATCCCCCGGCCAGCCCTGTTGCGGCGGCTTCCCTGATGGTCTCTGCCGCACTTTCCGGGCTGTCACCAAATCCTTTTTCAAGATCGGCGCTGACCGGCAATGGCGTGGCAGCAACGATTTCGCGGCAATGTGCGAGCACCTCTTTCGGCTGGACCATGCCTTCGATCTGGCCTTTGGAAAACGCCATTCCGGCGCTCGTGGTGGCAAGAGCGGGAAACCCCAGCCCTGCGAGGATGCGGGCAGATCCAGTATCCCATGGGTTGGGGATAACGAAGGGTACCCCAGTATGATGTAGGGCACGAAAGGCCGTCATGTCTGGCTCTCCAATGTGTCTGGCAGACCGCGGCCGTTGTTCCACCAGCGGTTGGGGTTCTTGCTTTTGGGATCGTAGGCCGCGCGGCTGGCCCAGTCTTCGCGCACGAAAATCACCGGCTCTTCGTAGTGGTGCGTATCGAGGATGGTATCCATCACTTGTTCCAGGGCCTGCAGGTCGCGTTCGATCGATATTTTCAGCTCGACCATCGGATAGGTCATGGCCGTGCCGGGAACATAATCCGCCTGATGTGTGGAGGTTGTTGAATTGGCCTGGGGCGTTGTTGTCTCTGCCCCGACCGCCGAGACCGACGCGTTGCGCTGGTAGCGGCCATAGCCCAACGGGTGCACCTTCATCACCGCATCAAGGATACGGTCCACATCTTCGGGGAGTGTCTGAATCTCGAGGGTCCAGACCGCGATAAGGATGCCGGATTTGGCGTTGTAGTCTTGCAGCACGGCGGATGTCCTGTGGTGTCGTGAATACCCTAGCAAAACCCTGCTGACACCATACTGTCAGCAGTCATGCTAGACTGCCCGACATGACCCGTTCGACACGCCTATTTGATATCATCCAGATCCTGCGCTCTGCCGATGCGCCGGTGACAGCGCAACGCCTTGGTAACGAGCTGGAGGTGACCAAGCGCACGATCTATCGCGACATGGTCGCCTTGCAAGCGATGCGCGTTCCCATAGATGGTGAGGCTGGCGTGGGGTATATGCTGCGCGCGGGGTATGATTTGCCGCCGCTGATGTTCAGCACCGAGGAGTTGGAGGCGCTTTATGTCGGCATGGCGCTTTTGCACCGCACGGGGGATCCGGGCCTGGAGCGCGCGGCGCGGCGGGCGGGCGAAAAGATCGCCTCGGCCCTGCCTGGTGGGGCGCCGCACGTGCCGTTGCGGGTGTCCGGCTGGAACCGGATCCCGCGCGAGGGGGCCGATGCCGAGCGGCTGCGTGCGCATATTCGTGACGCGGTGGAGCTTGAGGTCACCTATCTCGATCTGAAAGGAGTTGAGACGACACGCGCAGTCAAACCATTGGCTTTGACCTATCACATTGAAGTGGTGCTGTTGGCCGCCTGGTGTGGGTTGAGGCAGGACTTTCGCAGCTTCCGGATCGACCGGATCAAGGCGATGACCCCCACTGGCGCTCTCTTTTCCGATGAGGCTGACAGGTTGCGCAAGGCCTGGACAGAGACGTTGGAGCAAGAAGACTGGGTGCTCTACAACGCCAGCAAGCCTTTAGAGTAGGCCGCGCTTCCGAAGATCCTGCAGGACGGTTTCGGTATCGGCACCGCGGTCCGGGGTGCGGGCCGGTTTGGGCGCGTGGCCATCAAAGCGGGGGGCGGGTGCGGGTTGGAGCACGCCCTGGGCCTCGTGCCAGACCGCGCGGTCGGCCATGTGCGGATCGTCCTTGGCCGACCACGGATCAAGGACGGGCGCGACGCAGGCATCGGTGTTGTCAAAGAGCTGCGCCCAGTGATGCACGGGCTGGGTTGCGAAGATCTGGGCTAGGCGGGAGGTTTGCGCGGGCCATTGCGTGCGGTCGTACTGGTCGGCAAACGTCGGATCATCGCTGAGGCCCAAGCGGGTGAGAAAGATCGTGTAGAACTGTGGCTCAAGGCATTGCACGGAAAGATAAGCGCCGTCGGCGCACGCGTAGACCCGGCCCCAGGGCGGGCCATCGAGAAGGCTTTGACCACGCGTTCTGGAAACATTGCCACCGCCCGCCATGGCCATGAAAAGCGCCATCATATGGGCCGAGCCATCGACGATGGCGGCGTCAACGACGGTGCCCTTTCCGGTGCGCGCGGCATTGAGAAGACCCGACAGAATACCAGCCACAAGATACAAAGCGCCGCCGCCGATATCGCCGACGATGGTGGGGGGTGTCAGCGGCGTGTCACCGGGCGTAGAGGCGTACCAGAGCGCACCGGACGTGGCGATGTAGTTGTAGTCATGCCCGGCGGTATGGGCGCGTGGCCCGTCCTGACCCCAGCCGGTCATCCGGCCATAGACCAGCTTGGGATTGGTGCTTTGAACGTCCTTAGGTCCAAGACCCAGCCGTTCCATCACGCCGGGGCGCAGCCCCTCGATAAGCGCGTCCGCCTCGGCCAGGAGCGCCCGGGCTGCGGTAAGACCGTCGGGTGATTTCAGATCAAGCACCACCGCCCGTTTGCCACGATCCAGCATGTTGTGTTCGCCCATCGTAGGATTGGCCGGGCCGGGGCGCTGGATCACGGTCACTTCGGCTCCGAGATCGGCCAGCATCATTGCCGCGAAAGGGCCGGGGCCCAGCCCTTCAAATTCGACGATCTTGATCCCTGACAGCATGGCTTGCCCCCTTCAGCGGACCTGCATGCGTTTGCCACGCAGGATGCGGCGCTTCTTCTGGTGTTCTCGCAGGAACACAAACAACCCCGCCCCGAGGATAAGTGCAATGCCCATGAGCGTCACAGCATCGGGCAGGTCGGCCCAAATCAGCCAGCCCCAGAAAATCGCGAGCGGCAGACCGGCATATTCGAAAGGAGCGATCACGGCGGCATCTGCCGAGCGATAGGCCTGTGCGAGCGCGTAGCCCACAATGGCGGAATTGACCCCCAGCCCAAGGAAAAGCCAGACATCGCGCCCTTCGGGCCAGACCCAAGCACGCAGAAGAAAGACCAGGCTTTCGTTGCTCAGACCATCGGCATAGCGACCGTCGCCAGCCACGGCCCAGAAGCCCAGGCTGACCACGATAAAAGTCGCCTGAATGTAAACGGCAAGCGCCGAGGCTTTGGAGGCAACTCCGAGCATGCGGGTGAGCACCTGATTGACGGCATAGGTCACCGCCGCAAGGATTGGCAGCAGATAGATCAGCATCGACACTGCCCGTCCATCCTGCCCGACCCACGGACGGGTCATGATGATCACGCCGATAAAGCCCACGACCACGGCCCCCATCCGCAGAGGTCCGACCTTTTCCCCGAGCAAAGGCACACTCAGGAGCGTGATGATCAGCGGGCTGACAAAGAAGAGCGCCGTGGCTTCTGCCAGAGGCAGCACAGCCAGTGCGGCAAAGAATGTCATATTGGCAATCACGATCATCACGCAGCGCAGCAGATGCAACATGGGTCGATCAGCGCGCAGAATCTGCAAGCCGCCCTCAAGTTGCACAAGTATCAGGCCGAACGCGATGCCGATGATCGAGCGTGTGAAAACCATCTGATGCAACGGATAACCGCCCGACAGGAACTTGATGAGCATGTCGTTGACCGAGATCGCGACAACGCCGACAAGAATAAAGGCGATGCCCAGGCCCGGGTTGCTTTGCGCCTGCGGTGATTGCATGAGGGAGACCTTTCTGCCTTGCGATAACAGTGGCGCAAGCTTGGGGTCTTGCTCATTTGCGACCCTTTCGGAGGGTCTTGGCCTTGGCCCGAGCTTCGACTACGACTCGTAGATCAGAGCGAAGGGAGCCTTGCCATGCAGATGAGCGGCACACGGACGATCAAAGCGGACCGGACGACTGTCTGGAACGCGCTGCTAAGTGCTGAAGTCTTGAAGGAATGCGTGCCCGGCGCGCAAGAGGTCACGGGTTCTTCTGAGGAGGGGTTCGAGGCCACGGTCGTGCAAAAAGTTGGACCTGTGAAGGCGACGTTCAAAGGCACGGTGAAGCTTTCGAACATGGTTGAAGGCGAAAGCCTGCGCCTTGATGGTGAAGGCAAAGGCGGGGCCGCCGGGTTTGCCAAAGGCGGGGCCGATGTGCGCCTAAGCGAAGCTGAAGACGGTATCGAACTGGCCTATGACGTGGATGCCAAGGTGGGCGGCAAGCTTGCGCAGCTTGGCAGTCGGATTGTCGATGGCTTTGCCAAGAAGATGGCGGATCAGTTCTTTGCCAATCTTGAGCAGGTGATCGAAGGTCCAAGCGAGGATGATGCGCCTGAGGAGGCCGAGAAAAAGGGCTGGCTCAAGCGGCTTATCTCATGATCGTCGCGGCGATGCGCGCACCGATGGCATCGCTTCCCTTGACCGATGGATGGATCAGATCGGGCGCGTGAAAGCTGCGGTCCCCATTGGGCACCAGATCCTGCAGCGAGATAAAATGCACACCCCGGTCAAGCGCCGCGAGGCGCGCGACGCGGGCATCCATTTCCTGCCCTTCATCAACGCAATGCTCAATTGGCGAGGTCACGCCGGGTGTGCGCAGGTAGCCCACGAAGATAACCTTGGCGCCATTGTGGCGGAGTCTTGAGACAAGGCCCGGAATGACGCCACGCCGTCCATCCTCGGAAATCAGGCGGTTGATCTTGCCGCGACATGGCCCGCAGCCGCAGCCCCACAAGAGGTCGTTCCCGCCACCGTTCAGGACAACCCAGTTCCAGTTACCCTCGCGATATTGCTTGGTGATGTTGAGACCCGCCGCACCGGAAATGGGCAGAGCATAGAGAAACCGGGCGCCGGTCACCGACCGGTCTACAACCTGCTCACCCAAGCGCTGTTCCATGGCGTCGGCGACCGCCCTTCCGCGCACGCCATGCACGGCCATCATCGAATCCCCCATCAAGAGAATGCGAGGGTTTTCGTCATGGCGAATGGCTTCGGTACATCCCGCAACGCCCAAACATGCCAGCGCAGCGATCAAAAAATGCAGGTGTTTCATCAGCCCCGACCCCATACAAGACACTGTTAACCCCAAGGTGGACCCAACCCGCCTTAACATCCGATGGTTGAGGTTAAGAAAGCGCTAATCAATCCAGAATTTGGAAACACTGCGTTGACCAAGGCGTGACGTTGATATGCGAAAATGCACAGGTCACTTGCGCGATGTGTATGTTGCACACCGAAGTCAGGGGATTAGATTGCGCCATAAGCCATTACCGGCCATGCGCATGAAAAGCGGGGACAGAATGTCAGCCATTGTCGAGGTCAAGGACCTCAGGAAAACTTATGCCGGCGGTTTTGAGGCGCTCAAAGGCGTATCGCTTGAGATCGAGCAGGGCGAGATTCTGGCGCTGCTTGGCCCCAATGGTGCCGGCAAAACAACGTTGATTTCTGCGCTTTGCGGGATCACGCAGCCCAGTTCCGGCACTGCTGTTGTCGGTGGGCACGACATTCAGGACGATTTCCGCGAGGCGCGGCGGCTGATCGGGCTGGTGCCGCAGGAGGTGGCGCTTGAGCCGTTTGAGAAGGTGCTCAACACTGTGCGGTTTTCCCGCGGCCTGTTCGGCAAGCCACGCGATGATGCATTGATCGAACGCATTCTGCGGCAGCTGACCTTGTGGGACAAACGCGATGCGCAGCTCAAGGAATTGTCGGGCGGCATGAAACGGCGGGTCCTGATTGCCAAGGCGCTTTGTCATGAGCCGCGGATTTTGTTCCTTGATGAGCCGACCGCGGGCGTTGATGTCGAGCTGCGCCGTGACATGTGGCAGATCGTCGAGGAGCTGCGCCGTGACGGTGTGACCATCATCCTGACGACGCATTACATCGAAGAGGCCGAGGCGATCGCCGACCGTGTGGCGGTGATCAATGGCGGTGAGATCCTTCTGGTCGAGGAGAAAGCCGCGCTGATGAAACAGCTTGGGCGCAAGGTCCTGCGGATTGATCTGACAAGCGCGGTTGATGCTGTGCCCGATGCGCTTGCGGGCTATGATCTTGAGATGAGCGGGGATGGCATGAGTCTGACCTACACCTACGACACTCGGGCGGAACGCACTGGAATCACACGTCTTTTGCAGGATCTTGCCAGTGCTGGGATCACCCTGCGCGACATTCAGACAAAGGAATCGAGCCTTGAGGAGATCTTCGTCGATCTCGTAAAGGAGGGTGCGGCATGAATATCCTTGCGATCAGTGCCATCTACAGGTTCGAGATGGCGCGGTTTTTCCGGACGCTCTTGCAAAGCTTTGTCTCGCCGGTTCTGTCGACCTCGCTTTACTTTGTGGTCTTTGGCGCCGCCATCGGCAGCCGCATCGACGAGGTGGAAGGGGTGAGCTATGGCGCCTTTATCGTGCCTGGGCTGATCATGCTATCGGTGATGACACAGGCCATCTCTGCGGCGTCATTCGGCATCTATTTTCCGAAATTCATCGGCACGATCTTCGAGCTCTTGTCGGCCCCGGTGACATTCTTTGAGATCGTCATCGGCTATGTCGGCGCGGCGGCGACCAAAGCGCTCTTCATCGGCACGGTGATCCTTGCGACCTCGGCGCTTTTTGTCGATCTGCAGATACAGTACCCGCTGGCCATGGTGGCCTTTCTGCTGATGACCTGCATCAGCTTTTCGCTCTTTGGGTTCATCATCGGAATTTGGGCGCAGAGTTTTGAGCAGTTGCAACTTGTGCCTTTGCTCATCGTGACGCCGCTGGTGTTCCTGGGAGGATCATTCTACTCAATCTCCATGCTGCCGCCGATCTGGCAGACCGTGACGCTTTTCAATCCGGTCGTCTATCTTGTGTCCGGGTTTCGCTGGTCCTTCTTTGGGCAGGCGGATGTCTCTATCGGGCTAAGCCTTTTCGCCATCGCCGCCTTCACAGCGCTTTGTCTATTTCTGGTATGGCGCATCTTCAAAACCGGGTACCGCATCCGCAGTTGACGGGGCCGTGAAACATAGGCTTATGGCGTGGCGAAAATGCCCTTGGGGTAATCTTTTTGGCAGCGCCGGCCACGCCCGCCCTTGGCGCACCTTGTCTGGGGCGCATCGACATTCTACATGCCACGGATGGATTTGCGTCTGCCCTTCATCAAACGGAACCCCCTGGTTGCCGTCGTTCGCCTAAGTGGTGCGATCGGCGCGGGGGGGCGTATGCCGCTCAATGACGAGGCGATGGCGCCGGTGATCGAAAAGGCCTTTCGCAAGGGCAAACCGGCGGCGGTGGCGCTTGTGATCAATTCGCCGGGTGGCTCACCGGTGCAGTCTGCCCTGATCGCCGCGCGCATTCGCCGTCTGGCCGAGGAAAAAGAGATTCCGGTTCACGCGTTTGTCGAAGATGTCGCCGCCTCTGGTGGCTATTGGCTGGCCAGCGCGGCAGATGACATCTGGGTGGATGAAAACTCTATTGTCGGCTCAATCGGCGTGATCTCTGCAGGCTTCGGTGCGCATGTCTTTCTGTCACGTCAGGGTATCGAGCGTCGCGTCTACACAGCGGGCAAGTCCAAAAGCACACTTGACCCGTTCAGGCCGGAAAAGAAGGAAGATGTTGCCCGGCTCAAGACCCTTCTGGAAGACATGCACACGTCGTTCATCGCTCAGATCAAGACACGGCGTGGCGATCGCCTAACCGAGGACGAAGACCTTTTCACCGGCGAATTCTGGCTTGGCTCTCGCGGTGTCGAGCTTGGACTGGCCGATGGTGTCGGCCACCTGGTGCCCAAGCTGAAAGAGCTTTACGGCGACAAGGTTCGCTTTTCGGTCTATGGCCGCAAACGAGGTCTTTTTCAGCGCTTTGGGATGACCATGGCCGAGGATGCCTTTGCCGCCATCGAAGAACGCGCGGCTTACGCGCGGTTCGGACTCTGACGTGCTGTCCAAGATCGCCATACTTTTTCTGGTGTTCATGGCCATCCTGGCGATGTTTGGCCGGCTGCGCTTTCCCGGTCAGAAGAAGCTGCAATCCGCCAAATGCCCAAATTGCGGACGGTTCCGGATTGGCAAAGGCCCGTGTCCGTGCGGAAAGGATAAGCGCTCATGATGCCCTGGCTGCTGTCCGGGCTTGGCCTGCTTATCTTGCTTCTGGCAGGTGATGCGCTGGTCAAGGGGGCCGTCAACCTGAGCCTTCGCCTTGGTGTGCCGGCCCTGATTGTCAGCCTGACCATTGTCGCCTTTGGCACCTCCGCACCAGAGCTTCTGATCTCGGTCAGTGCGGTTCTGGACGGCAAGCCGGGTCTGGCACTTGGCAATGTCGTCGGGTCGAACACCGCGAATATCCTGTTGGTGATGGGTGTCCCGGCCATGCTTGCGGTGCTCTACACATCGCATTGCAACACTCGAAAAACCTATTTGATGATGATCGCCGCGACATTGGTCTTCATCGCGCTGGCTTTCCGGGGTGTCTTTGACATGCTCGCTGGCTTCGTGCTCTTGGCATTGCTGGCCTATGTGCTGTTTGATGCCTTTCGCGACGCGCATCGTCATCGCAAAAACTGTGCGCTTGTTCTCGATTGCGCCCCGGATGATGACAAGGAAGAGCCGGAAGAGCCGGAAGGCGCGGACCCCAACATGCCCTGGTGGCAGATCATTGTCTTTCTGGTGCTGGGTCTTGTGGGTCTGCCTTTGGGCGCGAGCCTTCTGGTGGATAACGCATCGATCATTGCGAGAAGTTTTGGGGTTAGCGATGCGGTGATTGGCCTGACACTCGTCGCGCTTGGCACATCACTTCCGGAACTGGCGACCACTGTTATGGCGGCCCGTCGTGGCAAGGCCGATGTTGCTCTTGGCAACGTGATCGGCTCAAACATGTTCAATCTGCTGGCTATCATCGGCATCACCACAATGGTCGGGCCGATACCGGTGGACCCGGAATTCCTGGCGTTCGATCTTTGGGTGATGCTGGGCGCGTCGCTTTTGATCATTCCTTTCGTCTTTTTCAATCGCGATATCACGCGACGTTGGGGCATTGTTCTGACGGCGCTTTATGTGATCTATGTGATCGTGGTTCTGAGTTAAGAGGAGCTGTCTTATGGCAACAGCCCCAGGCGGAAAAGCCATTGTAACAGGTGCCGGCAAACGCGTGGGACGCGCGATTGCGCTTTATCTTGGGGCGCGCGGATATGATGTTGCCGTGCACTATGCCACATCCACGGTGGGGGCAGACGAGGTTGTGGATACCATCCGCGCCAAAGGTCGGGTCGCGGCGGCGCTGCAAGCGGATTTGCTGCAAGAAGATTCTGTTCAGTCCCTTGTTGCGCGGGCGTCAGAGGCTTTGGACGGGCCGCTGACACTTTTGGTCAACAACGCGTCGATCTTTGAGCAGGACACCTTTGAGAACGCCACGCGTGAGACCTGGGATATGCATATCGAGTCCAATCTGCGCGCGCCTTTTGTCCTGACACAAAAATTTGCCGCCCAAGTGCCCGAGCCGGTGATCGATGACATGAACGAGCCGGTGGCCCAGGGTCTGGTGATCAACATGATCGACCAGCGGGTGCGTAAGCTTACGCCGCATTTTGCCAGCTATACCATTGCCAAGATGGGCCTTTGGGCCATGACCCGAACCGCCGCGCAGGCCCTTGCGCCGCGTGTGCGCGTGAACGGGATTGGCCCCGGGCCGACCCTGCAGAGCACCGAACAGACGCTAGAACAATTCGCCAAGCAACGTGCGCGGACCGTGCTCAAGCGTGGCGCGAGCCCAGATGATATCACCGCTGCGCTGGGCTATTTTATTGACGCACCTGCGATCACCGGGCAGCTTCTGTGCGTTGATGGTGGTCAGCACCTGGCGTGGCAGACGCCGGATGTTGTCGGCGTTGACCTGTAGGACGTAACGTCAACTTTTGCACCGCTTGCATGCCTGTCACCAAACGTTCACAAAAGTGTCAACGTTTTCAGTGTTTTGAGGAAATACAAAGTTTTTTCTGTTTAAAATCAATATGCTGAAAAACTGCCTAAATTTTAGGCAAATCGATGAAGGCAGCCAAAAACAACGAAAAATCCATGCTCTCCAAAACTTATCAGCAGAGTTATCCACATCTTTCGTGGACATGTTTTCTCTTGCTCCCAACGCGATAAGATTGCAGCGCAGGATAAGAATCATACGTCAGGCATATGTCCGCTCAAACGCCACCCTCTGAAACGACTGAAACCGCCCCGCCAACCGGGCATGAGGTGATCCAGAGCTATCTTAAGACCTTAAGTGGCGCGCCCGGGGTTTACCGCATGCTCGGCCCGCAGTCGCAGGTGCTATATGTGGGCAAGGCGCGCAATCTGAAGGCGCGGGTCTCAAGCTATGCGCGCCCCACCGGGCATACGCCGCGCATCGCGCGGATGATTTCCGAGACAGCCTCGATGATGTTCCTGACCACGGCCACGGAAACCGAGGCGCTGCTCCTGGAGCAGAACCTGATCAAGCAGTTGAAGCCGCGCTACAACGTGCTTTTGCGCGACGACAAGAGCTTTCCCAATATTCTGGTCACCGGGCATGATTTTCCGATGATCAAGAAGCATCGTGGCGCGAAGAAAGAGAAGGGGCGCTATTACGGGCCTTTTGCAAGTGCCGGGGCGGTGAACCGCACATTAGGTCAGTTGCAGCGTGTCTTTCAGTTGCGCAACTGCACGGACACGCAGTTCGACAGCCGCACGCGACCCTGCCTGCAATACCAGATCAAACGCTGCACCGCGCCTTGTGTCGGGTTGATCTCTAAGGCGGAGTACGCGGCGCAGGTGGCGGATGCGCAGCGGTACCTGTCGGGCAAATCCACCGAAATACAGGAGAAGCTGGGCACACAGATGCAAGCGGCATCTGAAGCCATGGAGTTTGAGCGAGCCGCTGCCCTGCGCGACCGGATCAAGGCACTCACGCAGGTCCAAACAGCACAAGGGATTAATCCGCGTACGGTGGATGAAGCGGATCTCATCGCGCTTCACATGGAGAAAGGACAGGCCTGCGTACAGGTCTTCTTTATCCGCGCGGGGCAGAACTGGGGGAACAAGGATTTTTACCCGCGTGTGGGTGCCGATGTGGACGAGGCGGAGGCGCTCGAAGCGTTTCTGGGGCAGTTCTATGACACCAAGGATCCGGCGAAGCAGCTGATCCTGAGCCATGAGATCGAGAATGCCGATCTGATGTGCGCGGCGCTTTCGGGCAAGCTGGGCCGAAAGGTCGATATTCTGGTGCCGCAACGGGGCGAAAAGGCCGAGCTTGTGGAGGCCGCCCTGCGCAATGCGCGCGAAAGCCTGGCACGCAAGATGTCAGAATCCGCCACGCAGGCGAAGCTGCTGAAAGGGGTGGCCGAGGCCTTTGATCTTCCGGCGCCGCCCAACCGAATCGAGGTTTATGACAACTCGCATATCCAGGGCGCTTTCGCGGTTGGCGCAATGATTGTGGCCGGGCCGGACGGGTTCATGAAAAACCAGTACCGGAAGTTCAACATCAAGGGCGAAGAGTTAACGCCGGGTGATGATTTCGGGATGATGAAAGAGGTGTTGACGCGGCGGCTGAAGCGGCTTCTGAAGGAAGACCCGGACCGCCAAAAAGGGCAGTGGCCCGATCTTCTTTTGATTGATGGCGGCGCCGGGCAGGTGAGCGCGGTGGCCGGGATCCTGCGCGAGATGGGGGCCGAGAGCCTGCCGATGGTGGGCGTGGCCAAGGGGGTCGACAGGGACCACGGCAAGGAAGAGTTTCACCGGATCGGCAAGACAGCCATGGCATTGCGACACAACGATCCGGTGCTCTACTTCATTCAGCGTTTGCGCGATGAGGCGCACCGCTTCGCCATCGGCACGCACCGGGCGAAACGCGCCAAAGCCGTGGCGGCCTCACCGCTCGACGAGATTGCGGGCGTCGGTGCCTCCCGCAAGCGCGCGCTGCTGGCGCATTTCGGGTCGGCCAAGGCGGTGAGCCGTGCGGCGCTGGCTGATCTGAAGGTCGTCGAGGGCGTTTCAGAGGCGCTGGCGCAGAAGATCTACGACCATTTTCACGACAAGGGGTGAGTTATCCGGTTTCGCCGTGCCTGCGGCACGCCGACCGATGCGAGGGGCCAGCCCCTCGCGCTCCCCGGGGTATTTCAGACAAGAAAGAAGTGTCTTTGCGGCTTTGGACGGGTCGAGATCGGGGCTTTCGCAGCCAGACGCTTGCGTCTACTAATCGCTCATGACGTGGACCATTCCAAATGTGCTGACGCTTTTGCGTCTTCTGGCCGCGCCGATGGTGGCGGTGATGTTTCTGTATTTCAACCGCCCCTGGGCGGATTGGTTCGCTCTTGTCCTTTTCATCAGCGCCGCGATCACGGATTGGTTCGATGGTTATCTGGCGCGGCTCTGGAAGCAGACGACGAAACTGGGAACGATGTTGGATCCAATCGCCGACAAGGCGATGGTTGTCATCGCATTGGCGGTCATTCTGGGCTATTCATCCATGTCACCCTGGCTTGTGCTGCCCGCCACCATGATCCTCTTTCGCGAGGTTTTTGTCTCGGGCCTGCGGGAATATCTGGGCGATACGGCGGGGACGCTGAAGGTCACGAAGCTGGCCAAGTGGAAAACCACCTTCCAGATGATCGCCATCGCGGTGCTTTTCGCCCAGGGCGTTTTCGAGCATTATTTCGGCATGTCGTCACTGGGCATGGATGAGCAGATCGTTCTCGATATTCTCGAAGGGCGGGAAGAGGACCTGTTTGGCCTGAGCTGGAAGTTTCAGGGGATGATCATAACTGGACATGCAGGGCTCTGGCTTTTGTGGCTGGCGGCTGCAATGACATTGGTTTCTGGCATCGACTATTTCCGAAAGTCCGTGCCGTTTCTGAAGGACTGATCAATGGACGTTCTGTATTTTGCCTGGGTCCGCGAGCGGATTGGTCAACCCAAGGACCGTATCGAGACAACCGCCGCGACGGTGCGAGACCTGGTCGAGGAGCTGCGCGCCCGCGAGCCGCGCTACGAGGCGGCCTTTGCTGATCTCGATGCATTGCGTGTTGCGGTCGATCAGGAACTGGCCGATTTTGATGCGCCTTTGGCCGGCGCGCGCGAAGTGGCGTTCTTTCCGCCGATGACAGGAGGCTGAGGCCGGATGGACGTGCGCGTACAGGAAGAGGCATTTGACCTTGGCGTCGAGACCAGCGCCTTTGCGGCGCGTCAGACCGGCATGGGCGCTGTCGTGACCTTCACAGGGATCGTGCGCGACATCGAGGCCGGTCTGGATGTGATGCAGATCGAGCATTACCCCGGCATGACCGAGAAGGCGTTGGCCAAGATCGCATCGGAGGCGAAAGAGCGCTGGTCTTTGGGCGACGTTCTGGTGATCCACCGCCACGGGGCGCTGAAAGCCGATGACCTGATCATGATGGTCGCCACCGCCGCGCCGCACCGGGTTGATGCCTTTGAAGCGGCGGAATTTCTGATGGACTATCTCAAGTCCCGCGCCCCCTTCTGGAAAAAGGAAGTGACGGGCGCTGGTCAGGATTGGGTTGCGGCCAAGGATGAGGACGAAGATGCGCTGTCGCGCTGGGAGTGACGCAATGTTTGATTTGCGCTGCTGCCCTTGAGCGGTCACATCTGCAGAAAGCACCAACCCGGAGAGCGCCAAGATGAGCACTGTTGTCGACAGCTATGTGACTGAACTTGACCCCAAGGCCAAGGGCACAATCCGCGGCACCGCCAAGCTGGTGATCACCGGTGAAGGCTCTGTCATGTTGGACGAGGCCGGTGCGCGGGCGGGTGATGAAGAGGCCGACGTGGTGCTCATCGCCAGTGACGAGGTCTTTCGCAACATCCTGTCAGGTGATCAGAACCCGGTCATGGCGTTTATGTCCGGCAAGCTGAAGGTTGAAGGCAACACCCAGCGAGCCCTGAAGGTGAGCGCGATACTGACGGGTTAGGTCAGCGCGCGGCGAAGCTCCGTCTGATCTTTTCACATCTGGACAGACTCACCTCTGCCTGACAGAATTTGATCAATTTCTGATCCGGCTCTGGAGGCTGCCATGAAAGACGACAATTTCCTGCGTGAGATGAATGCCCGGCACCTGTGGCATCCGATGGGCCACCCCGGTGAGCAGCAGGCCCATGCGCCCAAGATCATCAAGGGTGCGGAAGGCTCTGAGATTATCGACATCGACGGACATCGCGTGGTGGATGCAGTGGGCGGGCTTTGGTGCACCAATCTTGGCTATTCCAACGACGCGATCAAACAGGCGATTTCCGACCAGCTTTGGGAGCTTCCCTACTATTCGGCCTTTGCCGGCACCAGCAACCCGCCTGCGATTGAAGCCTCTTATGCCGTGCAGGACTTCTTTGCCGAAGACGGCATGACGCGGGTTTTCTTTACCTCGGGCGGGTCGGATGCGGTGGACACGGCGCTGCGCATGGCGCGGCAGTATCACCGGCTGCGCGGGGACCATACCCGCACCAAATTCATCAGCCTGAAGAAAGGCTATCACGGCACCCATTGGGGCGGGGCGAGCGTGAATGGCAACAACCGTTTCCGCATCACCTACGAGCCGCTTTTGCCTGGATGTTACCACCTGCCCAGCCCCTATCCCTATCGCAATCCCTTTGATGAAACCGATCCGGCCAAGCTGGCCGAGAAGATCGGAGCGGCCTTCGTGGATGAGGTGGAGTTTCAGGATCCGTCCACCATTGCCGCCTTCATCATGGAACCTGTCCAGGGCGCAGGTGGCGTCATCGTGCCGGATGCTTCCTTTATGAAGCATATGCGCGCGGTCTGCGATCGCTATGGCATCCTGATGATTTCCGATGAGGTCATCTGTGGCTTTGGCCGCACGGGTGACTGGACCGGCGCGCGGCACTGGGGCGTGAAGCCCGATATGATGACTGTGGCCAAGGGCATCACCAGCGCATATTTCCCTGTCGGTGGCGTTCTGCTGTCGGACAAGGTGGCAGACGTGTTCGAAAGCGCCGGGGCCGATGGCGCGATCTGGACGGGATACACCTATTCGGCGCATCCTGTCGGAGCGGCGGCTGTGGTGGCGTGCCTTAGCGAAACCTTGCGGCTCGACACCAAGACCAACGCCGCGGCGCGAGGCACGCAGCTTTTCGAGGGTGTGCAGGCGCTGATGGAAAAGCACGACATCGTGGGGGATGTGCGCGGTGGGCACGGGTTGATGACCGGCGTTGAACTTGTAAGCGACCGTTCGGCAAAGACACCGATGGACATGGAAACGATCAAACGTGTGCATCAGGCGACCTATGAGGCGGGCGCAATGGTGCGGATTGGTGGCAATAATCTTCTGATGTCGCCGCCGCTAGTCATCAGTGAGCAGGAGATAAGTCAGGTGCTTGATGCGCTCGACAAGGGTTTGGCCGCCGCCTGACTAAATTTCCGCAAAGATCCATTGTGCGGCTGTAAGAACACGGCGGATCGTAAAATTTAACGAAACGACAAAATCTTGGCGGGTGGTCTCGTGTCTTCTGCTACATCTTGGGCAACGAGCAGGACCAACAACAGGCATGCAACCATGAAAGTAAAGATTTTCGCAGCGATCATCGCGGGCGCCTTTGCCGCTTTTCCTCTTACCAAAGCAGAAGCTGGGGATCGGTATCTGAGTTTTGATATCGTTGGAGGCGTGACAGGGGACGAACTTGGCGGGTTTAACACCTTGGGCACGTTTTCAAATGCCGATGACAGGCAAAATGAGCATTTTGGCCTGTCGCTCAGCTATGGCCTGCGCGATGCTGTGACGATCAATGGCATCCGTTTGACGCCAGAACTCGAATTTGCGTGGTTTGATGAATACACCACGACAACCGCAAGCTTTCCTGGCCTGCCAACCCCAGGCTTCTTTTACAGTACTTCAATTCAAACTGGACGTTTGGGCGGAAATGTCTGGTGGCCTGTCCATGAAAGTGCGCTCTGGCGGACCGAGATCGGGATGGGCGCAGGCCTTCTCTATCGTGACATCAGTACCGGTGACGGGGTGGTTGCGGGTTCTGGGGATGACTTCAGCGGCTACGGTCAGTTGGGCCTTCGCGCGCTGCGAACCGTCGGTCCGCGTGGCAAGCTCAAGATCGGCGTGAATTATGTGCGCGCTGGCGAAACGGATGTTGATCTTGATGGTGGGGCATCGGGCTCTTACTCGGTCAGCACGGACAGCCTTGAACTGCGCTTGGGCTACGAGTTGAAGTTGAACTGATCTGGTCACGAGAGTGACCAAATGCTGACGCGGCGCCCTTTCGGTGCCGCGTTTTCGTTTTGGTAAGATGGCGTGGCAAACCGCCGCGCCGACACGTGTTTCGCACGCAAAACGCTTTAATTTCCTGATAGTTTTCGACTTTGACCAAGCTTGGGATGTGCGCCGCGTGGTCGCAGGCAGAAGACTCTTCGGTTTCTAAGCCTAGATCAGGGGTAACCGGAGGCAACGGGCCTCTGCAAAAACTAGGTTGGACTGATGGACACGCTGATCCTGTCCCGTATTCAATTCGGGGCGAATATTTCGTTTCATATCCTGTTTCCGACGATCACCATCGCGTTGGGGTGGGTCCTGTTGTATTTCAAGGTCCGTTATGCGCGCTCTGGCGAGGATCGCTGGATCAATGCCTATCGCTTCTGGGTGAAAGTGTTTGCGCTGAGCTTTGCACTTGGTGTGGTCAGCGGCATTACCATGTCTTTCCAGTTCGGTACCAATTGGCCGGGCTTTATGGAAACCGTTGGTAATATTGCCGGACCCTTGCTTGCCTATGAGGTCATGACCGCGTTCTTCCTTGAGGCGGTTTTCCTTGGCATCATGCTTTTTGGCTTTAGCCGTGTGCCCGGCTGGTTGCATACGCTTGCCACCTTCCTTGTCGCGTTCGGGACAACCATGTCGGCGTTCTGGATCCTTGTGCTTTCAAGCTGGATGCACACGCCGGTAGGCTTTGAGATGCGTGAGGGTGTGGCCCATGCGACTGACTGGTGGGCGATTATCTTCAACCCGTCGATGCCCTACCGACTGGTTCACATGCTGTTGGCCTCAGGGCTGACGGTGGCCTTCCTGCTGGCAGGTATCTCTGCGTATCGCTGGTTACGTGACGACCGTGGGGATGAAGTACGCACGTCTTTGGTCACTGGTCTTGGGCTGGGCGCGTTGCTTATCCCGCTGCAGATCCTGGCCGGTGACTTTCATGGCCTCAACACGCTGGAGCACCAGCCCGCCAAAGTGGCGGCGATGGAAGGCAATTGGGAAACCCGCAGCAATGTTCCGCTTCTGCTTTTTGCAGTGCCAGATGAAGAGGCGCGGCAGAACAACTTCGAAATTGGGATCCCAAATGGCGCGTCCTTGATCCTCAAGCACAAGGCGTCGGGTGTTGTGCCCGGATTGAATGACTTCGTCGCAGAAGACGGCACAGTCATGCACCCGCCCGTCGCTCCGGTCTTCTATAGCTTCCGTGTGATGGTTGGCACGGGCATGGCCATGCTCCTCCTGAGCTGGGCGGCAGTTGCGATGATGCTTTACAAGCGACGCGGCCCCGATGCCCTGCCAAAACCGATGCTTTGGGTCATGGTGCCAATGGCCTTTTCCGGCTGGGTTGCGACGCTTGCTGGCTGGTACACAACCGAAATCGGACGCCAGCCCTGGCTTGTGACCGGCGTGATGACAACCGAGCAGGCCGTCGCCGATGTGCCGGCACCGATGGTGGCGACGACACTCTTCGTGTACCTCGCTGTCTACGCCGCGTTGCTCTTCGCCTATATCGCCGTGCTGTTCTACATCGCGCGCAAGGGCGGGGCAGGGACGCGGATTGCGCGACCCGAACGGCCGGGCATGGCGCCCATGCCTGCGGAGTAAGTTGAATGAACGCGTTTGGTGATCCAACTCAGTGGCTGCCGCTGGTCTTTGCGGCACTCATGGGCCTTTCCATCCTGATCTATGTGGTTCTGGACGGATACGACCTTGGCGTGGGGGTGCTTTTCCCTTTTGCAGAAGACACCGAGAAAGACCGCATGGTGGCTTCCATAGGCCCGTTCTGGGACGCCAATGAAACCTGGCTCGTTCTCGCGATCGGCATCCTTCTGGTCGCCTTTCCCGCCGCGCATGGCATGATCCTGACAGCGCTTTATCTGCCCGTGGCCATCATGCTTGTGGGTCTGATCCTGCGTGGCGTGGCCTTTGAATTCCGCGCCAAGGCCCCGCCAGAGCGCAAACCGATGTGGAACATGGCGTTCTACCTGGGAAGCCTTATGTCATCCCTGTCCCAAGGGTTCATGCTGGGCCTTTATATCATGGGGCTTGAGATCACGACCTTCACGCTCATTTTCGCCACGATCACTGCGGTGTTTCTGACAGTGGCGTATTCGTTCATCGGGGCCACATGGCTTATCCTGAAGACCGATGGAGACCTTCAGAAGAAGTCGGTTCAATGGGCGCGCGGCGGCATATGGGGCGTGGTGCTTGGCTTGGGCGCAGTCTCGCTGGCGTCGCCTTTCGTGAGCCCGCGCATTTTCGAAAAGTGGTTTTCGGTGCCTGAAATCTTTCTTCTGGCACCGCTGCCATTGATGGCCGGATTCCTTGTAATCGCGCTTTGGATCACTCTGCGCTATTTGCCTGACAGCGAGGACCGCATGGCCTGGCTGCCCTTCACGCTGACTGTTGTGCTGTTCACCCTGGGCTTCTTCGGGATGGCCTATTCGTTCTATCCCTATGTGGTGCCCGATCAGCTCACGCTTTATGAATCCGCCAGTGCGCCGGAAAGCCTGTTTATTATCCTTGTCGGTACGGTCTTCGTGCTTCCGGTGATTGCTGGCTACACGGTGCTGTCCTATATCATTTTCCGCGGCAAGGCGACGGAACTGCGCTACGACTGATCGTCCTGCAGGAGGGGCGCCAGAAGCGGGTGCGGGAAACTGCGTGGAATGGTCACGGCGAAGAAGCTTTCGTTGATCCGCAGATCATGCGGTGCGGTTTGAAGCAGGCCCGCGGCGATTTCATCGGCCAGAACAACAGCAGGCGCGATGGCCAGGCCGATGCCTTCGCGCGCCAGAAGTCGGACCATGGCCATATCATCCACATCGGCGACGATGCGCGGCTCGATCCCAAGGCGCACGATCAGGCTATCAAAACCCGCCCGGATCACCGGGTCACTGGGCACGATAAGTGGTTCATTCCTGAGCAGCGCCTTGAGGCTTCCGTGATTCAGGCGTTCCGGCACGCCATGCAGGCCCACAGGCTGTTCCGCGATGCGATGTGCGACGAAATCTGTCCGATCCTCACGGGCGGGCACTTGTGTGGTCAGAACAACGTCAAGCGCGAGAGATGTCAGCATTGCCAACAGCCGCTCGGAATTGCCCGAGGTCAGCCGGATGTCGATATCCTGCTGCTGCAGGACAGGTTTCAAAAACGTCAGCTGAAAGTTGCGCGACAATGTGGAAAGAGCGCCGACCCGAAGCGGCGGGCGCGCATCTGTACTTTGGTTCAGCGTCGCCAGGAGTTCCGCCCCCGTGCCGAAAATCCGGTCGGCATGATCAAGGGCGATCCGGCCAACTTCCGTAAGCTCCAGCCGACGCCCAACCCGGTCAAAGAGCGTGTGACCCAGACGAGCCTCGAGAGCTTTGATTTGCGAGGATAGCGCCGATTGCGACAGATTCAGCCGCTCTGCCGTGCGCGTCAGGTTGCCGTCACGGGCGACCGCATGAAAGTATCGAAGATGGTGGTAATTCAAATCGCTCATAGTTCTGTAAAATAGAACGCTTTCTGCGAAAAGATATATTTTTTAATCCATAGCGCGTGCTCTATCTGCGATCTCAAGCGATTTGGAGATAAAGATGCAGATGATCATGGATATCGGCGCGACAGTTCTTGCGCAGTTGCAGAAACCGACCCTGTCTTTCCTCTTGGGAGGCATGATGCTTGCGGCACTGGGCAGCAAGTTTGAAATACCTCAGCCCGTCTACAAATTCATTGTCATCCTGCTCTTGCTCAAAGTAGGGCTTGGCGCGGGCATGTCGGTGCGGGATGCCGATCTTCTGGCGCTTGCGGTGCCTGCTTTGGCAGCGGCTGTCGCGGGCATCGCGATCGTGGCACTAGGCACCCGGACGCTGGCCCGGCTGCGGGGCGTGTCGCCGATTGACGGGATGGCAACCGCCGGGCTTTTCGGCGCCGTATCGGCATCAACGCTGGCAGCCGCGATGGCCATGCTGGATGCCGATGGCATCGCATATGAAGGCTTTATCGGCGCACTCTACCCCTTCATGGATATTGCCGCTCTGGTGACGGCGGTGGTCCTGGGCCGCATGAGTGCCGAGCGCGCGGCATCTCAAAGCGTCGGCAGTGGCGGCACTGTCACACTCGGCGGCGGTTCGGGAAGCGGCGGTTTTAACATGAACGGTGATCTGGTGCGCGGGATTCTCGTTGATACACTGCGCAGCCCGGCAATCTCGGCTCTGCTGCTTGGTCTGGCGCTTGGAATCTTCGCCAAGCCGGACATTGTCTATCAAAGCTTTTACGAGCCACTTTTCCGGGGCCTGTTGTCGATCCTGATGCTGATCATGGGGATGGAAGCGTGGTCGCGCCTGTCAGAGCTGCGGAAGGTCGCGCATGCCTACGTGCTGTATGGCCTCACAGCCCCCTTGATGCATGGCCTTATCGGCTTTGGACTTGGGCTTGTGGCGCATCATCTGACAGGATTTTCAGCCGGTGGTGTGGTGCTTCTCGCCGTCATGGCGGCATCAAGCTCGGACATCTCTGGCCCACCGACCATGCGCGCCGCTCTGCCCGAAGCCAACCCATCGGCCTATGTCGGGTCCTCAACCGGCCTTGGCACGCCTGTGGCGATCCTGAGCATCCCGATCTGGGTCTGGCTTGCTGACATGGTGATCGGGATCTAGTCCAGCCCGGCCTGCTGCACAGAAGACCGGCCAGAGAGACCTGGCCGGTCTTTTGCGATGGCGGGCCGAAGCTCTCGCAACAGCTTGCGGCGCATCGCCTCTTCATAATTCTCAAAGCCGAAGATCAATTCGGCGAAGGCGGCGGGGCCTGTGATAACCTTTTCATGGTAATAGGGTCCAAGTGGTGGCGAGACAGACGGCTCGGGATCATTGAAATTATTCTCAATGACTAGCGCGTTGACGATGACACCTGCGGCCTCCATCTGCGCCCGGATCAGTTCGGGGGGCGGGCCTTGGTTGCTGGGTCCGTCGCCGGAGATGTCCAGGGTCAGACGGGGACAATGCGACCGCTGCCGTATCAATTCCAGCGCAAAGAGCATGGACGCGCCAATGGCCGTGCGGCCCGTGCGGTCCATCGGCGGCTGTGTCCGAAGCGCATTGGCTACGGACAAGAGCGTCGCTTGGCTGTCGATGATTGTCCAATCGACCAGAAGGACCTGGTCGAACTCTCCGCTCCATTCATAGACGGCCAGTTCCACATCGCCGCCCGGCATATGCAGGATGGTATCGGCAACATCCGGATCAAGCAGCGCATTGGCAAGGCCCTGACGCTGCAGGGCGAAGTCCTGCGCATCAACCGAAAGCGAGACATCCAGCCCCAGAACCAGCGCATGTGCACAGCTCTGAGCCTTGGCCGCGACGGGCATCAGGCAAAGGAGAGACAGGGCGACAAGACGCAGCATAGCTTACCCTACCGGTCAGCGCGGCGCGGGCAAATCACTTCGGTGTGCCCCAGCCACCTCCGCCCGGTGTTTCCATTCCAAAGACCGACCCGGTGGGCAGATCGATCTCGTCATTGCCTGCCATGTCCAGAATGCTGCCATCGGGCAACTCGGCCCAGTTGCGCCCGACCTGGCCCGGCTTGCCGCCATCGCCCCCGAAGGGCGGGATGATACGGTGGTTGGACAGCGTCGTCACGGTCACCGGCTCGAGAAACCGCAGGGTCCGAATAACTCCATGCCCGCCGCGCCAGGTGCCGTCTCCCCCCGACCCGTCACGGATCGTGAACGTTTCGAGCCGAACCGGGAAGCGCTTTTCAAGGATCTCGGGATCGGTCATGCGGGTGTTGGTCATATGTGTCTGGATCGCGTCGCAGCCGTGAAATCCGGGCCCGGCACCTGTGCCACCGCAGATCGTCTCGTAGTTCTGAAACGCGTCATTGCCCCAGACGAAATTGTTCATTGTCGCCTGACTTCCGGCGATCACCCCGAGGGCCCCGTAAAGAGCGTTGCAGGCGGCCTGGCTGACTTCGGTATTGCCGGAAATCACCGCTGCGGGGCGTTTGGGGTTAAGCATTGAACCATCGGGAATGATGATCCGCAGCGGTTTCAGACACCCTTCGTTCAACGGGATATCGGCACCCACCATCGTGCGGAAAACGTAGAGCACGACGGCCCTGCAGATGGATTTGGGCGCGTTGTAATTGCCCGAATGCTGGGCGCTTGTTCCGGTGAAATCAATGGTGGCCGAGCGCGCGACGCGATCGACGCTGACTTTGACCTCGATGACGGCGCCGTGGTCCATCGGATAGGTGAACTGCCCGTCCTTCAGCCGGTCGATCACGCGGCGCACGCTTTCCTCGGCATTGTCCTGAACGTGGCCCATATAGGCGCGGACGACGTCGAATCCGAAATTCTCCACGACTTTCAGAAGCTCTTGCCGACCGGTTTCATTTGCCGCGACCTGCGCTTTCAGATCTGCCATGTTCTGCGCAATGTTGCGGCAGGGATATGTGCCAGAGGCAAAGACCTCTTCCGCCGTCTCGTCAAGAAACGTGCCGGCATCGACCAGTTTCACATTGTCTATGAGCACACCTTCTTCGTCGATATGCGTGCTATCGGGTGGCGCACTGCCCGGGGTACGCCCGCCGATATCGGCATGGTGTCCACGGCTGCCCAGCCAGAAGGCCGGCTTGCCGTCCACGAAGACAGGTGTGACGACCGTCAGATCCGGCAAATGCGTTCCGCCATTGTAAGGCGAATTGAGCATATAGGCGTCGCCCGGTTGCACATTCGGATTAAGGCGCATGACGGTTTTGATGCTGTCGGACATCGACCCCAGATGTACCGGCACATGCGGGGCATTGGCCACCAGATCCCCGAGCTCATCAAAGATGGCGCAGGAAAAATCCAGCCGCTCCTTGATGTTGACCGACCAGGATGTGTTGGCAAGTGTCGCGCCCATCTGATCGGCGACGGACATGAAAAGGTTGTTGAACACTTCCAAGAGAACCGGATCGGCCTTCGTGCCTGCCGCGTCAATGCGTTTTGCTGTTTCGGTCCGTTCCAGGATGAGGTTGCCCAGATCATCCAACCGCGCCGACCAGCCGGGTTCCACCATATTGGTGCCGGTGGGTTCGGTGATGATTGCAGGGCCCTTGATGGCCGTGTCTGGTGCCAGTCTTTCTCGATCATAAAGAGCCACGTCCTGCCAGCGCGCTTCTGTGTAGACCGGCACGTTCGCCTTGGCTTTCCCATCGCCGGTTAGGATTGGCGCGCGGGCCTCAACCCCGCTCGACCCTGAAGCCTCGACGCTGACCATGTCGATGACGATGCCGCGCGTCGGTGAGATGAAGCCGTATCGTTGCTTGTGAAGGGTCTCGAACTCTTCGCGTGCGGCGTCGATGGTCTGGCCTGCCACCGGAATGGTCTGGTGAGAGCCGTCATAACGCAGGTGTAGGCGGGTTTCGGACTGGACGGACTGACCGCCCTGCGCGGTGACGTCGGCAGAGGTCTCGGCCTTGAGGGCGTCCGCTTTGCTCAGCGCGGCCGTAATATCGGAGAGCGGCAAATCAAGCTGGGCTTCTTTCATCGAAGAGATTTGCGCCAGTCCCATTCCAAAAGCCGACAATACGCCAGCGTAGGGATGAATAAGCACCCGCCGCATGCCAAGCGCATCTGCCACAAGGCAGGCATGTTGTCCGCCCGCGCCTCCGAAACATTGCAAGGTATAACCGGTCACGTCATGGCCACGCTGCACACTGATCTTCTTGATGGCATTGGCCATGTTATCGACGGCAATGCGCAGAAAGCCTTCGGCCATGTCCTCGGGGCTTCGGGGCGCTTCGCCTGTCTGATCCGCCACGCTTTGGGCGAGGTCGATGAACTTCGCGCGCACCGTCTCAGGATCGAGCTTCTGGTCGCCATCGGGGCCAAAGACAGCCGGAAAGTGTTCCGGGTTGAGTTTGCCCAGCATGACGTTGCAATCGGTCACCGCGAGCGGCCCGCCACGGCGATAACAGGCCGGGCCGGGATCGGCGCCCGCGCTTTCGGGGCCGACCTGAAACCGGCCATCCTCAAACTTGCAGATGCTGCCACCACCTGCCGCGACCGTATGAATATCCATCATTGGCGCGCGCATGCGCACACCGGCCACCTCGGTCTCGAAACTACGCTCAAACTCTCCTGCATAGTGGCTCACATCGGTTGACGTGCCGCCCATGTCAAAGCCAATAAGCTTGTCATAGCCTGCCGCCCCACCGGTCTGAGCCATTCCGACGATGCCACCCGCAGGCCCCGAAAGGATCGCATCGCGGCCCTGAAAGCGGCGCGCCTCTGTCAGGCCACCATTCGACTGCATGAAGAGAAGCTGATGACAGGCGCGGCCCAGATCAAGCGCGCCTGCGACCTGATCCACATAACGGCGCAGAATGGGGGAAAGATAGGCGTCCACCACAGTGGTGTCGCCCCGGCCGACCAGCTTCGCCAACCGCGAGACCTCGGCACTTGTCGAGATCTGCGTGAAACCAATCTCGTGCGCCATCTTCGCTACGCGCTTTTCATGAGCAGGGTTGCAATAGGCGTGCAGCCCGGCGATCGCGATGGCGCGGATACCCTGATCAAATTCCGATTGCATCGCATCGCGCAAAGGCGCTTCATTCAGCGGGCGCACGACCTCACCCTCTGCATCAAGACGTTCGTCCATTTCGATGACCTGCTCATAAAGCAGGTCGGGTCGCTTGATCTCCAGATCGAAAAGGCGCGGGCGGGTCTGATACCCAATCCTCAGAAGATCGCGATATCCTTTGGTGATCACCAGAAGAACGCGCTCGCCCTTTCGCTCCAGAAGGGCGTTGGTGGCCACCGTGGTGCCCATTTTCACGGCCTGAATGGACTTGTCCGGAAAGGCATCCGATAGGCCCATCACCTCCCGGATACCCTGCACGGCGGCATCGCTATACCGTTCAGGATTCTCGGACAAAAGCTTGTGCGTATGAACCTCGCCTTCGGGGTCCAGCGCAACGACGTCGGTAAAGGTTCCACCGCGATCAATCCAGAATTCCCAGGCACCCGTCATCATCAACCCCGCGTTTGAACCGTCTGCAGACTTGGCAGGCCTAACCCGAATGTCAACGGGATTGGCATTGAAATTTGGCTGGAAGTCGGACCATATGCGCCTGAGACCATGAGGAGACCGGGAATGGACATTCGCCCGCTGACCAAGGACTTCGCCGTATCGCCGCAGATTGATGCGGCTCATATAAAGGAAATCGCCGGGGCGGGCTTTCGCTCGATCCTGTGCAATCGTCCGGACGGCGAGGAAATCGGGCAGTCCGATTACGCCGCGATTGAGAATGCCGCCGCAGATGAAGGGATCGAAATCCGCTGGATTCCCATTGTCTCTGGCATGGTCACGCCGGGCGCAATGTCCGAATTCAAGACCGCACTTGATGAGATGCCCAAACCGATCCTGGCCTATTGCCGGTCAGGCACGCGTTGCACGATGCTTTGGAGCATTGCCCAATACGGACGGCTTGATGACGAAGAGATCGTAAGTCGCGCCGCCAAGGCGGGTTATGACATGTCGCCTCTTATTCAGCAGCTGTCAAACCGGTGAGTGACTGGGCGCTGATTGGTCGCGCCGCAGAGGGCGTGCGCGTATTTCAGATGCAGGGTGCAGAGCTGATCCGTGATGTCATCGCGCCCGATGGGGGCGGATTTCTCGGCCCCAAAGTAATCGTCGGCGAAGCGGCAGAGGAACTGCCTGCACCGATATTACCCGAAGACGGTCTTCTCCTGCCGAACTGGGAGCAGGCCGGCCCGCCAGATGTAATCAGCGGGTGGGTGCGGCTTTGGATTGCCGGCGCGCTGGCGCGCCATGAACAGTGGGATGGTGTGATCTGCGCCATGCATGGTGATCTGACCCATTGGATCCTCATAAGTGCGAATGAGGCCGTGAGCGCACAGACCACCCTGACACCCAGGCTGATCGCTGCCCTCGGCGGGGCAAATGCGATTTGCCCCGATGCATTGGCTGACACAATGAGCCAGCCGGAACGATTGGCCAGTCATTTGCGAAAAGCCGAAGTCATGGGTGATGCCAAGGCGCTTACCGGGCATTTGCTGGGCGCAGAGCTGGCTGCGACGCGACCTTATTGGCTGGGACAGCAGGTTCTGGTTATTTCCGAGAAGCCCGAGGCGCAGAACCAGGCGCTCGAAGTCCAGTCGGTGCCCTACACGACGCATCACCCCGAGGCACTGGTTGGGGCCGGTCTGACGGCCCTTGCGCAGCGTCTGGGTTTCGCGGCCTAGATCTCAGCAGGTACGCCGTGGCGCGTTCTGAAAGGGCCGAAAGCGGCGGCAATTGCAAGGATCACACCCGACACGGTCGCGATCATACCCGCCGCACTCACGGCATTTTCAAAGCCAAGCCAAAGTGGCCCGTACCCCGCCAACACATAGCCCAGAACCGCTGAGAGCACGGCGAAAGCGACAGACCAGAGCACTTGTGCTTCCAGGCTGTTTGTCATCATACGCGCGGCTGCGGGCGGGCAGATGAACATCGCAATCACGATGATTGAGCCGACCGCGTCAAAGGCAGCCACGGCCGCGATGGCCGCCGCGATGACAAGGCCAAGCCCAATAAGATTGACCGGCAACCCTATCGTGCGCGCAAAGCCTTCATCGAAGGTTGAGAGTTTCAGTGGCCGCCAGAAAACCATCGTCATAGCGAGCACAGCCAGAAGTGTTATCAGCATGCGCCAAAGCTCGGGCGGCATCCCGGCGAGCGCGGCCGGGTCGAGCAGCGAATGCCAACCTGTGGCATCCAGCCAGATGAGGCTTTCAAGGTTGCCAAAAAGCGCATGCTCGACGTCGAGATGCACCGACGACGTGTCTGATTGCTCCAAAAGCAACACGCCGCCTGCAAACATGGCCGTAAAGACAACGCCCATCGCCGCGCCGGGTTCGATCCGACCCAGACGACGTATCGTCTCGATCAGGCCCACGCAAACCAGCGCGGCCACGCCTGCACCGATCATCATCGGCCAGGCGCTCACGACGCCGGTGACCAGAAAGGCAAGCACAATACCGGGCAGGACAACATGGCTGATGGCATCCCCGATCAGCGCCTGTTTGCGCAAAAGCAGGAAGTTGCCCGGAACAGCACAGGCGATTGCAGCACAGATGCCGATCACCAGTGGCGGAAGCGAAAGAGGCACGAACTCGGACCCTGTCATGTTGCCGCCCTCGGCCCCAGAGCATCGTCAAGCGCCCTAAGCTGGTCCGGCGTCAGCACAGTATCAAGCGGCGTCAGCCAATCGTAATGTGCCGCCGCCTCTTCATGGGCGGGATCAGAGCGCAACACCTGCCAGCGGTGCTCATCCAGCAAGGCGCGGGCGGCCTGCGCCTGACCTGTCTCTGTGGCCACACCATCGGCTCGCACAAGCCCGCGGCGGCGCATCAGGCGGATGGTCAGCGGCTCGTAGATTGGTTGTCCGGTCGCCAGCGCCAGTAAACCCTGTCGGATATGCACCTGCGCCTGAAAACGGCGGTGCCGTATCAGGGCGGCCAGAATGCCCCGCGCAGGCGCAACAAGCAGCGACAGTAGAAAGATCGCGAAGGCCACAAGCACGATGATCGGACCTGTGGGCAAGGCTGGTGCCGTGGCAGAAAGGGCCGCGCCGACATAACCGGAAAGCCCACCGAAGGCACCTGCCAGCAGCACGACATGGCCAACCCGGTGGCTCCAGAACCGCGCGGCAACGGCGGGAATGATCAGGAGTGCGACGATAAGGATCAGACCGACGATCTTGAGGCCAACAACGGTAATCGCCATTGCCAGACCCATCATGGCAAGCTCGGTTCGGCGCACATTCATACCGGCTCCAGCCGCAAATTCGGGATCAAAAGCCACGATGGTCATAGGTCGCCGCAAAAGCAGAACGGCCAGCAGAACCAAAGTACCACCAAGGGCGATCACGACGGCATCGTTCCACAGCATGCCTGCGGTTGACCCTAGAAGGAAGCTTTCCAAACCTGCCTGACGTCCGGCATTCATCGACTGGACCACGGTCAAAAGAACAATGCCAAAGCCGAAGAAAACCGACAGGACTGCGCCAATGGCCGCGTCTTCGGACAAACGCGTGCGATGGGTCAGAGCGCTGACGCAAAGAAGACCAATGGCCGAGGTGATGGCAGAGCCGATGAGCAAGCCGGGCAAAGACCGGCCATCGCCGCCAAAGAGAACCATCACCATAAAGGCCAGTGCCACACCGGGCAGGGTGGCATGGCTGATCGCATCGCTGACAAGGGCGCGTTTGCCAAGGAAAAGGAATGTCCCGGTTGCCCCCGCAGCAATGCCCAGGAGCATGGCACCCATCGTTACCAACGTGGCGTTGTAGCCAAGCTGCAGGGTAAGCGCCTCGAATAGCATAAGATCAGATCGCCGCGCCCATTTGCGCGGTGGCCAGACGTCCGCCATAGGCGGCTTGCAGGTTCGGTTGGGTAAAGGCTTCGGCCAATGCACCTTCCGCGATGCGGGTCGTGTTGATCAGGAACACACGGTCGAAATAGTCGGGCACAGTCGCCAGATCATGATGCACCGCCACAACGGTCTTGCCTTGGGCACGCAGCTCCTGCAGGACCGAGACAATGGCCTTTTCGGTGGCCGCATCCACCCCCGCAAAAGGCTCATCAAGCAGATAGAGATCCGCCCTTTGTGCCAGTGCACGGGCAAGAAAGACCCGCTGCTGCTGCCCGCCTGAAAGCTGGCCAATCTGACGGTCGGCGAATTGTGCCATGCCAACACGCTCAAGGCTGTCCATGGCGATCTGACGGTGGTCGTTGCGCACCCGCGACAAGAGCCCAAGTGACCGGTACTGACCCATCATCACGACATCAAGCACGCGTGTCGGAAAATCCCAGTCGACACTGGCGCGCTGCGGCACATAGGCGATGCGCGCGCGCTGGGATGCCATGGGCTGACCCCAGGCAGAGATGAGGCCCGAAAGCGGCTTGACGATGCCGAGCGCGGCCTTCAGAAGCGTGGATTTGCCCGCACCATTGGGGCCGATGATCGCCGTCATCTCACCGGGCTGGAAGGTCGCATCGATGGAAAAGACCGCCGGTTTTTCGCCGTAAGACACCGTCAAGCCGCGAATGGCCAACGGTGCATCAAACTCTGTTTCGCCACCGACGCGATGACCTTCTGATGTAATGAGATCAAGAGACATCGCCTAGCTTCCTGCCGATAATTTGCCGTTCATGCCACGGGCGGGCACAGTGCCACCCAGGGCCGAAGTGATGGTCGTTACGTTGTGATCGATCATGCCGATATAGCTGCCTTCGTACGTATTGGCCTGCCCCATCGCGTCCGAGAAAAGCTCGCCGCCGATCTTGACTTGGTGACCTTGTGCCGCCGCCCCCTCGATAAGAGCACGCACGTTGCGGTCACTTACAGAGCTTTCGACAAAAACCGCACGGATGTCGCGCTCAACAAGCATGTCGGCCAGGGTGCTGATGCGATTTAGGCCCGCCTCGGATTCGGTCGAGATGCCCTGAATGCCGATAACCTCAAACCCATAGCTCTGCCCGAAATAGCCAAAAGCGTCATGCGCAGAGAGCAGCACGCGCGAGGCCTCCGGAACAGTGTCGAGCGACGTTCGCGCATAAGTGGCCAAGCGGTTTATTTGCGCCAGATGCGTATCGGCATTGGCACGAAATGTCTCTTTGTGCTCTGGTGCCAAGCCAACAAGCGCGTCGTGGACCGCGCCCACCACATGCGCCCAAAGTTCGGGTACCATCCAGACATGGGGGTCAAACCGCCCATCATAATCTTCATGTGCAATCAGCAGGTCCTCTGGCACGGCTTCTGCCACAGCGACGACGTTCCGCCGTTTGCCAAGCTTGAGCAGGAACTCCTCCATCTGTGCCTCCAGATAGAGCCCGTTCCAGAGCACCAGATCGGCCTGTGTTGCAGCGACAAGGTCTGTGCGCGTTTGCCGATAGGCATGCGGGTCCACGCCGGGGCCCATCAACGCCTTGACCTCAACCAGATCCCCGCCAACCTGACGTGCCGCATCGGCAATCATGCCGGTGGTGGCAACGACTGACAGACGGCTGCTGGCCAGCGAAAAACCAGGAGAAACGGCCAGAGTAGCCGTCACAAACGAGGTTTTCAGAAAGTCACGACGCCCGAGGCGCATAGAAGTATCTCCGGTCTGATGCGGTGTATCTGTATTGAATATGAGAGTCATTCGCAAAAAGTCAATGCAATTGCGAATGATTTGCAAAAAGGGCTCGCAGTGGGTGCAACGCTATTTGACCAAATGCCTATCCTGAATTAGAACAAATAGAGAACATTATCGAGATTCGGGTCTTTATGGGGTCGCTCAGGGTTCAGAAACGTTTGGCAGGTCAGAGTCACACTCCTGATCCGGTTGCGCATACCTTGTCCGAGGTTTTCCCCGAAACGGTGAGTGATGCTGCCGCTGTTGGTTTTATCCTCGCCCGTCTGCCGCGAACGGATGCGCCTGTCCTTTGGGTTCAGGACCGGCTTTCGCGCAAGGAAGCGGCGCGGCCTTATCTGGTCGGCATCGGCACAGCCCGACCTGTGATCATGGTGCATCTGTCACGGGCGGCGGATGTGCTTTGGGCAATGGAGGATGGATTAAGATGCAAAGCATTGGGCGCTGTGATTGGCGAGGTTTGGGGCGATCCTCCGGCTCTCGACTTCACCGCAACCAAGCGGCTTGCGATGCGCTCAGAGGCGGCGGGCCTCCCCTGCTGGCTCATTCGGCGTGCCGCGTCTGCCAATCTCAGTGCCGCCCGCGAAAGATGGCGCATATCCTCGGTGCCGTCTGCCCTGCATCCGCACGATGCCCAGGCGCCGGGGCGTCCACGCTGGTCACTTACCCTGTTTCGCTCCCGCCGCGCCAAGCCCGGGCAGTGGGTGGCCACGTATGACCGGTCGGCGGATTGTTTCGATCTCACTGCCTCAGTTCGCGATGGATCGCTGGCAGCGGGTCATGGAGCAGCAGGGCAACGCGCCGCCGGATGATATCCCCATTGTTCTGGCCCGCGAAGGCCATCATGGGCCGGTGATCCATGCGGCAAACCGCGTGGCGCGCCTGAACGGGATCAACCCGGGATCACGGGTGGTGGATATGCGGGCCATCTGTCCGGACCTGCAGGTCGAGTATGCGGATCTTGCCGGTGACAAGGCTGCACTTGACCGGCTGGTGCTTTGGGCGCGGCGGTGGTGCCCATGGACCGTGCGGGATGAAGACAACGGATTGATCCTCGACACAACAGGATCCGATCATTTGCTGGGCGGTGAGGCCGCGATGCTCATCGAGATGGAAACGCAGCTCTCCCTGCTGGGCCTTGAGGCGCAACTGGCTGTTGCCCCAACCTGGGGGGCGGCCTGGGCCCTGGCGCGGTTCGGGCCGGTCAGGTCGATTTGTGCCCCCGATCAGGTCACGGATAAACTGGGCGCCCTGCCAGTCACAGCGCTGCGGTTGAACGAGGAAACCCTGCTGCTTTTGGGCCGTCTTGGCCTCAAAACCATCGGTGCGTTGATGGATGTGCCCCGGCTTTCATTGACCCGACGGTTCGTGAAGGCAAAGCTGGAGGCCAATCCGCTTTTGCGCCTTGATCAAGCCTTGGGAAAACTGGCCGAACCCGTGGCCAGCGTCGATGCCAGACCTCGGTTCAGGGTGCAAAGCCGTCTGGCCGAACCGATCCTTGATCCTACCCCGTATCTGCCGGGGCTGTGCGAGGCGCTTTGTGAGATTTTGGACAAGGCGGGCATGGGCTGTCGCCGTCTGTTTCTCACCGCCTACCGAACCGATGGAGATATCAGCCATGTGACTGTGGCCACCTCCGCCACAACGCGCGATCCAACACATCTGCACAGCCTGTTTCGCGACAAGATTGAGCGGATCAATCCCGGTTTTGGGCTTGACCTGATCACCCTTGAAGCAGGCGCGGTGGAGGAACTGCAGCACCGTCAGAACCGGCTTGAGGGCGGGTCGGATGATGATCTGCATCTAACCCAATTGGTGGACCGGCTTTGTGCGAAATTCGGATCACGTGCCGTGACCCGCCCTGTTTTGCGCCAAAGCCATATCCCTGAACGGGCCGAGAAAAGCGCAGCAGCGCTTGCAGCCCCGCCTGAAACCGAGACAGCCGCGCGACAGGAGCGGCCCATACGCCTTTTCGATCACCCAGAGGAAATCAGCGTGCTTTACGCTGTCCCCGAAGGTCCGCCTGCCCAGTTTGTGTGGCGGCGAAGGCCTTTTCGGGTGGTGCGCTATGCAGGCCCCGAACGGATCGCCCCTGAATGGTGGCATGACCGGCCCGGCACGCGATTGCGCGACTATTTCAAGATCGAGGATCAGAGCGGGCAGCGGCTCTGGATCTACCGCGAAGGTCTGCATGGGGATGGCCGAGGCGGCGCCCCGCGCTGGTTCGTGCATGGGTGTTTTGCGTGATGGAAAAAAGTCATGCCTCAGAATGATCACCAGCATCCGCGCCGCACCATCGAGTGTGACGGCTTCCGGCCCAATCCGCGTGCGGCCTATGTCGAACTGGGGCTGACCACCTGCTTTTCCTTCCTGCGCGGTGCCTCTGACGCGGTGGATCTTGCAATGACGGCACATGCGCTGGGATATGACAGCCTTGGCTGCGCAGACCTTAACACCATGGCCGGGGTTGTCCGGCTGCATACCGAAGCCCTGAAAACCGCGATCACGCCTGTGATCGGCTGCCGCCTGCAATTGGTCACCGGAGAAGAGTTTCTCGCATATCCCTGCAACCGGGCGGCCTATGGGCGGCTGTGTACCTTGCTCTCCAAAGGCAAGATGCAGGATACGAAAGGCGCGTGGCAGGCCAAGGGCGTTTGCGAGATCACGCTTGATGATCTGGCGCGGCACAGTGAGGGGGTGCAGTTGATTGCCGTTCCCGGTCCGCAGCTTGACTATTTTGAAGCGGGGTTTCGGCGCTGTTTGCGGGCTTTGCCAACACTGAAATACATCGCTGCAAGCTATCTCTATCAAGGTGATGACCGGGCGCGGATCAATCGTCTCGATGCCTTCGCCAAAGCGCATAGCCTGTCCATTCTGGCAACCAACGATGTGCGTTATCACGCGCCCGACAGACGCCCTTTGCAAGATGTGATGACCTGCATCCTGCACAAGACAACGATCCAGAAGGCGGGCTTCCTGCTCAATGCCAATGCCGAGCGTCACCTCAAATCGCCTGCGCAGATGGTGGAAGTCTTCGCCGAATGGCCCCACGCAATCCGCGCATCTCGCATTGTGGCGGATATGTGCGATTTTGACCTGCGCGAACTGGCCTATGAATACCCCAAGGAAACGGTGCCTGAGGGACGCACCCCGCAGGAATACCTGGAAGAGCTGACCTGGGCAGGGGCGGAGCGCCGGTATCCCGATGGTGTGCCGGACGCGCTTAAAGCCACCCTGCGCAAGGAGCTTTCTCTGATCGCAAAGCTGAAGATCGCGCAATATTTCCTGACCATCGAGCAGGTTGTGAATTTCGCCCGCTATGAATGTGAGCCCCCGATCCTATGCCAAGGGCGCGGCTCTGCCGCCAACTCCGCCGTCTGCTATGTGCTGGGGATCACCGCAGTGGACCCTGATAAAAATGACCTGCTGTTTGAGCGTTTCATCAGCGAAGAACGCAAGGAACCTCCCGATATCGACGTCGATTTCGAGCATGAGCGCCGCGAAGAGGTGATCCAGCATATCTATGACAAGTATGGCCGTGACCGGGCCGCGCTTTGCGCAACCGTCATTCATTACCGCCCGCGCATGGCGGTACGTGAGGTCGGAAAAGTTATGGGCCTGTCAGAGGATATCACCACCGCCCTGGCCAAGACGATCTGGGGCTCCTGGGGCCGTGAGGTGGGTGCAAGAGAAGCCGCCGAAGCTGGCATCGACCTGAAAGACCCGCTGATGGCGCGCACCATCAAATTGGCGGATCAGATGATCGGCATGCCGCGCCATCTGGGCCAGCATGTGGGTGGCTTTATCCTGACCGAGCGCAAGCTGATCGAAACTGTTCCGGTGGGCAACGGCGCCATGCCGGACCGAAGCTTCATTGAATGGGACAAGGATGACATTGATGAGCTGCGCATTCTGAAGGTGGATGTGCTTGCCTTGGGTATGCTGACATGCATCCGCAAAGCCTTTGACCTGATCGACGCGCATTACGGCAAGCGATGGACCCTGGCCAGCATTCCGCAAGAGGATGACGCGGTCTACGACATGCTGTGTAAAGGCGACAGTCTTGGGGTGTTCCAGGTCGAAAGCCGGGCGCAGATGAACATGCTGCCGCGCCTCAAGCCACGCGAATTCTACGATCTGGTCATTCAGGTCGCCATTGTCCGCCCGGGTCCTATTCAGGGGGACATGGTGCATCCTTATTTGCGCAGGCGAGGCGGTAAGGAACCCGAAGACTATCCCTCACCCGGCCCGGACCATGACCCTGATGAGCTGAAAAAGGTTCTCAAACGCACCAAGGGCGTACCGATTTTTCAGGAACAGGCGATGAAGATCGCCATGGTAGCGGCAGAGTTTTCGCCCAACGAGGCCAATCAGCTGCGCAAGGCCATGGCAACCTTCCGATCCCGCGGCACCATTGGCGAGCTAGAGGACAAAATGGTCAGCCGCATGATCAATCGCGGCTATGATCCGGAATTCGCACATCGCTGTTTCAATCAGATCAAGGGCTTCGGTGATTACGGATTTCCAGAAAGCCATGCCGCCAGTTTTGCGCATCTGGTCTATGTCTCAAGCTGGATCAAGTGCCACTACCCGGATGTCTTTTGCGCAGCTTTGCTCAACTCCCAGCCTATGGGCTTCTACGCCCCTGCCCAGATTGTTCGTGATGCAAGAGAGCATGGGGTAAGTGTGCGCGAGGCCGATGTGAATTTCAGCCATTGGGACAACACGCTCGAACCTGTTGGCCCGGGAAGCTTCGCCGTGCGTCTGGGACTGCGGCAGGTTGATGGCATGAAACAGATCATGGCTGAGAGGATCATGGACACGCGCGAGACATCTTTCACCTCCCTTGCAGAGTTGAAAAGCCGGGCAAAGCTGGATGCAGGCACCATCCGAAGGCTTGCAGCGGCAGATGCGTTCAGGTCCATGGGGCTTGATCGCAGACAGGCACTTTGGGACGCGCGTGCGCTGCGGGATGCGCCTGATCTGCCGCTCTTTGGCAAGAAACAGGACGAAGGCACAGAGATGCAATATCTTTTGCCGCAGATGCCGGTTTGCGAACATGTGGTCGCGGATTACCAAACCACGCGCCTGTCGCTGAAAGGGCATCCGATGGCGTTCATGCGCCGCAGCATGCAGAAGCAGGGGTATCGCACTGCGCGCGATCTTATGTCGATGCGCAATGGTCAATCCGTGGCACTAGCGGGCATCGTCTTGATCCGGCAACGCCCCGGAAGTGCGAAAGGGGTGTGTTTCATCACTTTGGAAGATGAAACCGGTGTGGCCAACCTGGTGGTGTGGCCCAAGGTGATGACCGCCTATCGTAAGGTGATCATGCGCGCCCGGATCATTGATGTGCGCGGCATGGTGCAGCGCAGTGAGGATGTTATTCATGTCGTGGCCCATCATCTTTTGGACCGCAGCGATGCGCTAAGCCGCCTGTCGAATGATACCATGGAGCCGCCTTTGGCGCGGGCTGATGAGGTCAAGAAGGCTTTGCCCAATAACACCCATGGCCATCCGCGCAATGTTCGGGTGATCCCGAAATCCCGCGATTTCCATTAACCTCGGGCCGATCAGACTGACAGGGATTGCCCGACCGGCCTTTCAAAGACGCAAGACCACAGGTTTCAAAGAAAACCTTTTGGCAGGTTCTCGGCAACAAACACGTCAATCTTGCAGGCAGGATCGCCCGTATCATCGGCATCAAGAGCCGCGCTGATGGCCTTCGTTCCGATCTCAAGAACGTCATGGGCCAGGATTGCCGTCAAAAGCCCCTTCTCAAGCGCCTTATGCGTATGTCTGGTAAGTTCGTGGCTGATCACCACGGTCCCCGCCGAAACGGCGGTGGTCAAAGCCTCAATCAAATAGGGTTGCCCGCCACCTGCAAGATAGACACCGACAAGATTGGGATGGCTCTTCACCAAGGTGCCAACAATCTCGGCCGCTTTTTCACGATCTGTCCCGTAAGGTGCTGTCGAGATAAGGTTGAGCGCCGGCCGCGCAAGGCCGACGACCTGCTGAAAGCCCGCCTGCCGGTCAAGAAGATGCCGGAACTGCAGATGCCCAAGCAGAACCGCGATCTCACCGCTTTTTTCGGGAAGCATGTTCAGCATCAACCGACCTGCCGTGCGGCCGGCTGCAAAATTGTCTTGGCCAACAAACGCGTGCCGTTTCGATCTTGGCACGTCAGAGATAAGTGTCACCACGCGCGTCCCCCGATCCACAAGCCGATTGATCTCGGCCTCTACCTCCGATGTGTCCACGCCCACGGTTACAACCGCCGTGGTCTCGTCCGAGACACGCCTCAAGCGGCGCACAACCGTCTCAGGGCGATAGGGATCAAACCCGCCGATGATCACCCGCGCGCCTTTCGCTTCCGCTCTTTCAGAGGCCGCCACGAGGCCTTTCTCAAGCGGCTCGAAAAAGGGGTTCGACCCGCGCGACACCAACACCTCAAGAACCGCAGGCTGCGCGTTCTGCAAAACGGCCAGCGCACTCGCTGAATAACCCAGCTCTTCGAGGGCCTTTTCGACGCGTCGCTTGGTCTCGGCCTTCACGCCAGGGCGCAGATTCAGGACGCGATCAATGGTCGAACGAGACAATCCCGTCAGACTGATAACATCCTCAATTCTGGCGCGTTTTCGGCTCATCCAATAACTCGTTAATCCAGGTGTCCCGTCGAAACCGCCATCCGGAGATTCGATCTGTCAGGGAGCAAGCTTTCAAACCCACGTCCGTTTCGCAACCTGCGCGGTGGCGCCATCGGCTGCAAAGGCGTGTGGTCCGACACGTTTCTGCTGATTGTACTGTCTCAAAATGAAGCAATTATGTCAAAAACACTTGAGACAAAGCGGCGACATCTGCTAAGTCGAAGTCAGGACCAGTCCGTAAAGGGCCGCATCAAATACGAACGAAGGCAAAATCACACACACCACCCCAAGCCTGCACCCCAAGCCGAAACCATTCAGAACGATGAGCCTGACCGCCACTCACGGACACACCTGCGGCCCATTCTTCTGAGCGGTTTCGGCACCTGGGCGAAGCTGACAAAAAGACGTCTGCCAGGCTTTGAGCGTACCGGGATGTGTCGCTGGCCCGCCAAAGACACCACGAAAGCAATGCGACTCTCACCCCAGAGGGAAACGCAAAACCCCTTTCCCCCTTAAATCCAAAGCCGGAATGCCCCATCTATGATGTACCAGGGCACTCAAGATCCTGGATGTAGCGTACTAGGGTAACGCCGAGTTTTGGCGGTGTGTGTTTTCGTAACGAGTTCATTGGGTGCGTGGCGGGGTCTGGCGCGAAAGCGCGGAGGCCTCGTCACTGCTGTTTCAACAGTCCATCGCGATATCAGATGACCTTGATGACATCCTTGTCGATGGCAAGCATATAGCCCCGCCGCGCAATATTCTTCACCAGAAGCTCACTGATCATCTGATTGCCCAACGTGTCCCGCAGCCGCTTGATACGTGTGGCTCCGGCAGCTTCCTCACAATCTTCCTTGCTCCGCCCCGAGATCACCGCCTCTATCTCTGCGCCGGTCAGCACGTCATCATCCATCCGCGCCTCTGCCAGAACGGCAAGCGTCTCCATCGCGGCATCGGTAAGCTTGAAGCCCGTATTGTTGAGATAGACGGTTTTTTCTTCACGGCTGATAAGCAAAGAGCTGACCTGAATACCAGAGCGTTCGATCTGCGCCATACGGCGGTTGAGCGTGATAAGCATGATCAGGAACACCAAAGCCGCAATCAAAAGTGCGGTCGCAAAGACCAGCAGAACGAAGATCACCATACGGTAGCTTGCAAGCGTTTCGGAAAACGCGGTGCCCGACAGTGCAAGGATCTCCAGAAGCTTGATCTCTGCATCGGAAGACAATTCATCGTTTTCGACAAATATCCGTTCGACCTTGGCATTAAAGGCATTTGCGTCCGGCAATGACACGAACAGAAGAATCGCCGCGACAACAAGAATGCCGACAATTGCCACAACGCCAAACAAAACCACCCGGCTGCCAGAGCGTCGGGCATCTGTGGCAGACCCAGCTAGTTCTTGCACAAATCCTCTCCTTCCCGGTCTAACCCTCGCGGACGGATACAACCTTCAGCAGGGTCAGCCCCTGCGCCGCAAGCTGGGACCGCAACTGTTTTGTTGCGTTGCCAACAGTGCAGGGCCCGCTGATCTGTGCTGTACTAAAGAAGAGTTTCAAAGGTTTGTCACTCTTGGCTTTGTATTCAGCCACGCAGGCCGCCTGAGCGACGCTGGCGCTGGCCACGAAAAGAAAAATGCCCGTAAGGCAGGAGAAGAGCTTTTGTTTCATGCGCTCAAAATGCGCGAGAGCCTGCCGCTATTCAATATCGTAAGTGCGAAATTGCGCCCAATCCCTCGTGTTATTCGATAACAATTGGCCGTTATTGCCTGTCTGACGGTGTACGCCCCAGTTTGATCCACACAAGGCGCCTGCTGCTGCCCAATCAAAATTGCCTGCACAGCACAGAGCCGAAACAACGACCTCTACTGTCGGGAAGGATCAATGCTATGACGCACCGCACTTTCATCTCCATCATTCTGGCCGCCGCCATCGCCGTAACCGGCATGAGCGCGGCCCCGGCCCGCGCCGACAATGACGCTGCAAAGGTCATCGCCGGTGTCGCCGCCCTCGCGATCATCGGCGCAGCTATTGCCGAAGAGCGAAAAGATCGCCGTCGCAAGGCTGCGGCCCGCAACCAGGTCTATAAGAATGACCACAATTACAATTACGGTCACCGCGGCAACCGCCGCTACGATGATGGCCATCGCTACAGTTCGAAAAGATTCGACGGACGCAAGTCCCTGCCGGTGGGGTGCCGTCGTGACGGGTTTACGCGCCAGGGCGAGGTTTATGGCTACGGACGCCGCTGCCTGCTCAACAACTATTCCCAGTTCAATGCCCTGCCGCATGACTGTGCCGTCCGCGCCCGGGGGCACAATGGCGGCCAGCGCGTGATCTACAGCGGCCGCTGCCTTCGCAACTATGGCTACGTGACGCCCGGCTACCGCTAAAACCAGATAAAAATCGAGCAGACCCGAGGAACCCAAAGAAATTTGGGTTCCTCTCTTTTTTGTTTTGCGCAGACATGGTTTCTAGGGGCGCATGTCCGCTCCCGATTTCTCACTGGAAACACAGGCCCTTGCCGAAGGCTGCCTTTGCGTGGCCGGTGTGGATGAGGTGGGGCGCGGCCCTTTGGCCGGGCCGGTCACTGCTGCGGCGGTCATACTTGATCCCAGCAATATTCCCGAGGGAATAAATGACTCCAAAAAGCTGACTGCAAAGCGTCGCAAGGTGCTAAGTGCTGAGATTTTCGCCCATGCCAGCGTGTCAGTTGCCCACGCAAGCGTCTCTGAAATTGATGAAATCAACATCCTGCGCGCGGCGCATTTGGCAATGGAACGGGCGGTTGCCGGTCTGGTGCGAAAACCCGACATGGCGCTTGTGGATGGCAATATGCTTCCCAAGGGGCTGCCCTGTTCGGGGCGGGCAATCATCAAGGGGGATGCCAGGTCGCTGTCCATAGCAGCCGCTTCGATAGTGGCCAAGACGACCCGCGATGCGATCATGTGGGATTTGGCGCAACAGTTTCCCGGCTACGGCTGGGAGACAAATGCAGGCTATGGATCAAAAAGCCACATCTCGGCGCTTCAAAAACTCGGAGCAACCCCACATCATAGACGTTCCTTCAAGCCGGTCCACAATATCTTGTATCAAGCAAAAAACTTAAATCACTGATTCAAAAAAGAATTTGACCGCGAATCGGCTTTGACTCATGCTCAGCCTCAACAACCAGAGCGCCAAAGATGCGCCGGGACAGAGGCAGACATGACGAAGACCAAGACCAAAAAGGGCGCGCCTGCGCTTCCTTTGAACACGATTCTGGACGGGGACTGCGTAGACGCGATGAACGCGCTGCCGGCCGAGTCCATCGACCTGATCTTTGCCGACCCACCCTATAACCTGCAACTGCGCGGTGATTTGCATCGCCCCGACAACAGCCAGGTGGATGCTGTGGATGATGCCTGGGACCAGTTTGCCTCGTTCGAGACCTATGATCGTTTTACGCAAGATTGGCTGCAAGCGGCCCAGCGTCTGTTGAAACCCGACGGCGCAATCTGGGTGATCGGCTCCTATCACAACATCTTCCGCGTCGGCGCAGCGATGCAAAACGCAGGTTTCTGGATTCTCAACGATGTGGTCTGGCGCAAATCGAACCCGATGCCGAATTTTCGCGGCAAACGCCTGACCAACGCGCATGAGACGCTCATCTGGGCCAGCAAAGGCGAAGGTGCGAAATACACGTTCAACTATGAAGCCCTGAAGGCGCTGAACGAAGGCGTGCAGATGCGCAGCGACTGGGTCCTGCCGATTTGCACAGGCCACGAACGCCTTAAGGATGACAAAGGCGAAAAGGCCCATCCGACGCAAAAACCCGAAAGCCTACTGCACCGTGTGCTAGTCGGCACGACCAACCCGGGCGACGTTGTGCTTGATCCGTTCTTTGGCACCGGCACGACCGGTGCTGTGGCCAAGATGCTTGGCCGTGATTTCATCGGCATCGAACGCGAAGCGGCCTATCGCAAAGTGGCGGAAAAGCGCCTCGCCAAGGTGCGCAAATATGATCGTGAAGCGCTGCAGGTCACGGCCAGCAAGCGATCCGAGCCGCGCATTCCTTTCGGCCAGCTGATCGAGCGCGGCATGCTGCGTCCGGGTGAAGAACTTCTCAGCATGAATGGCCGCCACAAGGCCAAGGTCCGCGCCGATGGCACGCTTGTCGGCGATGATGTCAAAGGCTCAATCCATCAGGTCGGTGCGGCCCTCGAAGGCGCGCCAAGCTGCAACGGTTGGACCTATTGGTGCATCAAACGCGATGGCAAACCAATTTCCATCGACGTCTTCCGGCAACAGATCCGCGCCGAGATGGCTGAGCGTCCGAATTGAATATCCAAAGATAACCGAACACCGCCGGTGCCTGTGGCCTGACACATGGCACTCAACTTGCACCCTCGCCCTTGTGGCGAGGGTTTTTTTTTCATCTGCACAAAAAATGCGAAAACACTCCGCGCCCCTTGCACGCAGGCCCGATAAACCTGTCTCCAACACCGAATACAGAGGCAGAAACCATGGCAGCAGCAGCCCACCGCAGACCCCTGAGCATCTTCCCCCCGCAGGCCCGTCAGAGGCTCAAAGACAAGGCCGAATTCAAACGTCAGCGCGCGCGTGTGCTGATCATTGTTCTCGGTCTTGCCATTCTGACGGGCCTCGCGGTGGAGGGGGCAGGCTGCACGGTACCAGAAGAGGGGTTTTCCGAGCCGCAGCGCTGGCATAGTTTTGCAGGAAACAGCCCATGCTGATGGATCCAAAGATGAGCCACATCCTGATTGTTGATGATGATCCGCAAATCCGAGAGGTGCTGCGGATAGCCCTGCGTCAGGACGGCCATGACGTGACCGAGGCCGGTGACGGGGCCGAAGGTCTTGCCAAGGCCCGCAACGGCAAGGCTGATCTCGTCGTCCTCGATATCGGCATGCCCGAAATGGACGGGCTTGAAGTGTGCCGTCGCTTGCGGAGCGAACATAATACACCCGTTCTCTTCCTGACGGCACGCGATGACGAGATTGACCGCGTTCTGGGTTTTGAACTGGGCGGCGACGATTATGTCACCAAGCCTTTTTCGCCGCGCGAGCTGCTCGCACGCATTCGCGCCATCCTCAAACGCAGCGCAGGCCAGGTGCCCGGCATGACAGATGGCATGCTAAACCGGGGCGCGCTCAAGCTTGATCCGGGGCGGCATCTCTGCACCTTCGAAGACCGTCCTGTTTCCCTGACCAAGCGCGAAATGGATATGCTCGCCCATCTCATGGCCCGCCCCGATCACGTGGCCACCAAGGCGCAGCTGACCGATGCGGTCTATGGTCCCGCGATCCACGTCTCCGACCGGACATTGGACAGCCATCTGCGAAACTTGCGCGCCAAACTGGCCGACGCCGGATGCGAGACCGCAATCGAAACCGTGCATGGCGTCGGCATTCGGATGGGCGCATGCCAGGTCGGATAAGGCCGCGCATTCGCCGAAAATGGCGCCCACCTCTGGCGCTGGTGATCGGTGGAACATTGGCGGGTGTCCTTGTGATGCCCGCCATTTCCATTGGATACTTCAAGGTCGCGGGCTTCATCCTGGGCTGGGGCGAAACAACCCTGCTTTTCTTCTGCCTCGCCATCGTGGTCACGGCTCTTCTGGCCTTCTTGCTGTGGCGGCTGGTCTTGCGCCCGGTCTACGCGCTCACGGCCCATGCGCTTGCGGTCAAGGAAGGGCGCAACGATGCGCCGCTGCCGCAACATTTCGGCACCCCCGAGCTGACCGATCTGGCGCGGGCGGTGCTGGATATGGGCAACACACTGCAAGACCGCGAGGCAGGCCTTCGCGCCTACACGAACCACGTCACGCACGAGCTGAAATCACCGCTCACCAGCCTCATCGGTGCGGCCGAGCTCTTGCAGGCCGACAGCTCACCTGAAGATCGCGAGGCGCTCACCAACACGATCCGCACCTCCGCCTACAAAATGCGGGATCAGCTTCACGCCCTGCGTCGTCTGGCATCTGCCCGCGACCCGGTGGGCAAAGGGCCGTCGCGCCTGTCCGACGTCTGCGACGGGCTGGAGGTCGATATTGCCGTGCGGGTGGAGCAGGACACATCGGTTCCGCTTGATGCCGACGCGCTTCGTGCCGTGCTGGCGCATCTAGCCCAGAACGCTGCCGCACATGGGGCCAGCACTCTCACGCTCTCCGCAACACCCGAAGGATTCAGTGTGTCCGACGATGGACCCGGCATCGCCGAGGGCAATCGCACACATATCTTCGAGCCTTTCTTCACCACGCGCCGCGCCGATGGCGGCACCGGCATGGGGCTGGCGATTGTCAAAACAATGATCGAAGTGGCCGGCGGAGAAATCTCACTGGCCGAAACATATAGCGGAACCCGCTTCGAGATCGTATTCGGCTAGCGAATTCTGGGATTTTTGGTGGGCCACGCGGTTTTCGGGCCGTGGGATGGCCGTCGCGCTGCGGCGTTGATGGCCATGCCCCGCACCCTCCTGCCGCTATCGACCACCACTTGGCGTTGCTGTGAAACTCCGCCATAGAGAGGCATCGTTTTTCCCTAATCCGCGGTCCTCCATGTTCCGGGTCTTCCTCCTCATCTTCGCCGCCATGAGTTTCATCGTGTTAGGTGACACCGCTGGCAAGATGCTGACGGCACAGGGGGTTTCGCCGATCACAGTGGCCTGGACCCGGTTTGGCATCGCGGCGGCGTTGCTTTTGCCTGTCTCGGGGCTGGTTCGCTCAGAACTTTCCGTGCTTCTTGACTGGCGGCTGTGGTTGCGGTCTGCCTTTATCGCCGGCGGCATCGTCTGCATTCTGACAGCCCTGCGGACAGAACCTATCGCGGATGTTTTTGGTGTCTTCTTCGTGGGGCCGATGGTCTCTTACCTGCTGTCGGCTCTCCTTCTGAAAGAAGAGATCAGCGGCGCGCGCACGGCGCTTCTGGCGCTTGGGTTCGTGGGTGTCCTTCTGGTGGTCAAACCGGGGTTTGGTGGATCGGCGGGTTTGCTCTGGGCGCTTTTGGCAGGTGTGTTTTATGGCGCGTATCTCACGGCCACGCGCTGGCTTGCACCGGGCACGCGACCGCGCCTTTTGTTGCTGTCGCAACTGATCATCGGCGCGCTCATTCTGGCTCCATTCGGTCTGGCGCAACCTCTCCCCGAGCTGACCACGCATATCTCGGCCCTGATCCTGGCAAGTGCCGTCGCCTCGGCTGCGGGCAATTTCATTCTTGTCTCGGTCAGCCGCACAACGCCTGCCAGCCTGATCTCGCCCCTGATCTATACCCAGCTCATCGCCGCCACGATTGCGGGTTATGTGTTCTTTCGTGATTTGCCCGATGTCGTGGCGCTGACCGGGTTGGGACTGATCCTTTTCTCGGGATTGTTCTCCTTGCGTCTTGCAAGAACCTAAACACAAGGCGCGGCGGCTTAACCTGCGGGTCTTTCTGCAATCGCACCGACGCAATACCGACGCAATACCGACGTAATACCGATGCCCAAAATCCATGAAAATAAGGCGTTAACCTTGATTCGGCTAAGTCCTTGCGATCTTTGCTTTTCAATCGCGGCAAAACCCTGTAATTCGCGCCCATCTGAAACGTGACGCTCTAGACCCCGGCGCATGACAGGATGAAGGGGTCGGTGGCAATGGGGCCACCCATGAAACGGAGGACCCGAGAGGGCTCGGGAGTGCCTCCAGACAGGAAACGATAGATGTTCAACGAAGTGAAAAAATCGATCCAGTGGGGCGAGGAAACGCTGACACTGGAAACGGGCAAGGTTGCCCGCCAGGCCGATGGGTCTGTTATTGCAACGCTGGGTGAAACCTCGGTCATGGCCAACGTGACCTTTGCCAAGCAACCCCGTGAAGGTCAGGATTTCTTTCCGCTGACCGTTCACTACCAAGAGAAATATTATGCCGCCGGCAAAGTACCTGGTGGCTTCTTCAAGCGCGAGGCGCGCCCGACAGAGAAAGAAACTCTGACCGCCCGTCTCATTGACCGCCCAATCCGTCCGCTCTTTGTCAGCGGCTTCAAAAACGAAGTGCTGGTCATGTGCACCGTGCTGAGCCATGACCTCGTCAACGATCCCGACATCGTCGCCATGATCGCAGCCTCTGCGGCGCTGACCATTTCCGGCGCGCCCTTCATGGGCCCGATCGCGGGCTGCCGTGTCGGCTATAGCGATGGAGAGTACATCCTGAACCCAGAGGTCGACGATATGCACGACCTGCGCAACAACCCCGAGCAGCGTCTTGATCTGGTGGTTGCAGGCACAAAGAACGCTGTGATGATGGTCGAATCCGAGGCCTATGAGTTGACCGAGGAAGAGATGCTTGGCGCGGTCACATTCGCGCATGAGCAGATCCAGCCCGTGATCGACCTGATCATCGCCTTGGCCGAAGACGCCGCGAAAGAGCCGTTTGACTACCAGCCGCCGGACATCTCCGAGCTCTACGCCGCTGTAAAAGCAGCTGGCGAAGACAAGCTGGTTGAAGCCTATAAAATCCAGGACAAGCAGGAACGTACAACTGCCCAGAATGAGGCACGTGCGCATATCCTCGAAAGCTTGACCGAAGAGCAGCGCGACGACATCAACGTGGTGCAAGCAATCAAGAAGCTTGAGGCATCCATCCTGCGCGGGGACATCGTAAAATCCGGCAAGCGGATTGATGGCCGTGCTCTGGATCAGGTGCGCCCGATCGTCTGTGAAACCGGCCTTCTGCCCCGCACGCATGGCTCGGCGCTCTTCACCCGTGGCGAAACGCAAGGTCTGGTTGTGACCACGCTTGGCACCGGCGATGACGAACAGATCATCGACGCGCTGCACGGCAACTTCCGCTCAAACTTCCTTCTGCACTATAACTTCCCACCCTACTCGGTTGGCGAAGCCGGTCGTGTGGGTCCTCCGGGACGGCGCGAGATTGGCCATGGCAAACTGGCCTGGCGCGCGCTTCAGGCGGTTCTGCCGGCGGCGACGGATTTCCCCTACACCGTGCGGGTCGTCTCCGAGATCACGGAATCCAACGGGTCCTCTTCGATGGCCTCGGTCTGTGGCGGCTCGCTTTCCATGATGGACGCAGGCGTACCGCTCAAGGCGCCTGTAGCAGGCGTGGCCATGGGTCTCGTTCTGGAAGACGACGGCTCTTATGGCATCCTGACCGATATTCTTGGGGACGAGGACCACCTCGGCGACATGGACTTCAAAGTCGCAGGCACCGAGAACGGTATCACCTCGCTGCAAATGGACATCAAGGTGGCGGGCATCACGCCTGAGATCATGGAGAAGGCTCTGGCGCAGGCCAAGGCGGGTCGTCTGCATATCCTGGGTGAGATGGCCAAAGCGCTGACCGAGGCCGGTGATTTCTCTGTCCACGCGCCGCGCATTGAGACCATGCAAATCCCAACCGACAAGATCCGCGAAGTGATCGGCTCGGGCGGTAAGGTGATCCGTGAGATCGTTGAGGTTTCCGGAGCCAAGGTCGACATCAACGATGAAGGCATCATCAAGATTGCGTCGCCCAACGGAGATTCAATCCAGAAAGCCTATGACATGATCCACTCGATCGTCGCAGAGCCGGAAGAAGGTCAGATCTACAAAGGCACTGTCGTCAAGATTGTCGATTTCGGCGCCTTCGTGAACTTCTTTGGCAAGCGCGACGGTCTGGTGCATGTGAGCCAGATCGAAAACCGGCGCCTGAACCATCCGTCTGATGTGCTTAAGGAAGGTCAGGAAGTCTGGGTCAAGCTCTTGGGCTTCGATGATCGTGGCAAGGTGCGCCTGTCGATGAAAGTCGTCGATCAGGAAACCGGCGAAGAAGCCACGAAAGAAGAGAAGAAAGAAAAAGACGACGCTTAATCAAAGCGATCATTTTTCGAAAAGAAGCCCCGGCCAAAGCGCCGGGGCTTTTCATTTGTGACGTCACGTCCTTTTTGCAAGTTTCTCGCCGAATCTGAACTGAACGGTATAGAGTAATATGGTTAATGATTTGGAGGAGAAATCATGAAGATTGTTACTATGGCTATGGGCCTGTGCCTGGCGCTGACCGCTCCAGCATTCGCAACGCCCATTTCCGATCCTTTCACCAGCTTTTTTAGCTTTGGCGATAGCCTGACCGATGATGGCAAACTGGGTCAGCTTGCACCGCCAAGCCTGGAGGGTCGTTTCAGTAACGGACCGACCTACGCCGAGATCATCGCTGATGACTTTGAAGCGAATGGGCATGACACGGGCAACCTCGCCCTTGGCGGGGCAACCGCAGGTGACGTGAATGCCAGCCCGATTCCGGGCGCACCTTTCAATACGTTCACCAGCCAAATTGGCGTATTTGCGGATGCGCTTGGCCTTGCAGGGCCCGGCGACACGCCGAATCCGCTGCTCACTGGACTGGCTCCTGTGCCGACTTTCGATGCAGCCCCGCCAGACCCCGGTTCGAACCCGCTCTTGTCAGTGTTCTTTGGCGCGAATGACATTTTCCAGGCGTTCGGGGTCGCAGCCAGTGGAAGCATAGATCCGGCAGATGTGCCAACCTTCTTGATCAACTCTGCCTTCGCCGCAGCGGATGCGGTTGAGACTGGTATTCGTACGCTCAACGCGCTCGACTCGTCTTTGTTAGACGACTTTCTGGTGATCACGCTGCCGGACCTTGGCGTCACACCGGCTTTTGCAAGCAACCCGTTTGCGTCGACCGTTACAGACGCATTCAACGGTCGGCTCGCGCTGAACCTTCTTGGACTTCAGAATGAAGGCATCAATGTCATCGGTTTCGATTCCAATCTGGTTCTGGATGAAATTATTGCTGATGCGTTGCTTAACGATGGTGGCGTCTTTGGCATTATCAATGTGGCGACGCCCTGCACGGCCAGCTTTTCAGCAGCTTTGACAACGCCGATCTCGGATCTCTCCAGTTGCCTGGATGCTGGCCTGGATCCAAACACATTCCTGTTTGGTGACAGCGTACATCCCAACGCTGTGGCACAGGCGCTTTTGGCCCAGGAACTGGGCGGGCTGATCGAGATCGCTCCGGTCCCGCTGCCCGCTTCGCTGCCGCTCTTGGTGTTTGGACTGGCAGGCATGGGATTCGTCGCGCGTCGTCGCCGCGCCTGACACCCTTAGAATCACCTGAAAACCCCGGCCCGAAATGCCGGGGTTTTTCCGGTGCCTAGATAACGTTGCGTCACTTCGCAAAAAGGTCAGGAAATCCATACGGGATAAATTGCCCGGTTTTTCCCATATACGCACGACACGGTGGTTTTTTATAAAGACCTCACCCAGATCGAAATCCAGCTGCGCTGTCACTCACGGACTAAGGCGGGCAGGATGGGGGGCCCCGGGCAACGTCTCGGGGTCTCTCGTTTTCGAAGCATCCTCAATGCTAATTCAAACCGGAACCGCCGTGGTCTGCAGGACCGTGCGCAGCGCAAAGCTTGATTGCATCTTTGCCACTCCGGGCAGTCGGGTCAGGTACTGTCTGTGGATGCGGGCAAAATCCTCGGTGTCTTCTGTCACAAGCTTGAGAATATAATCCGCAGTCCCGGCGGTCAGGTGACATTCAAGCACGTCAGGAATGCGTGCAACCGCCTGCTCGAATGCCTCTAGGATTTCTTCTGCCTGCGTCGTCAGAGTGATTTCGACAAAAACAGTTGTCGGCACTCCCATCTTGCGCCGGTTCAGCAGGGCGACATACCCGTTGATATAGCCTTCCGTTTCAAGCCGCTGCACCCGGCGGTGACAGGCCGAAGCCGAAAGGCTCACGGCCTCTGCCAGCTCGGCGTTGGAAATACGGCCCTGCTTTTGCAGAACAGATAGAAGACGGCGATCCATCGCGTCTAAAGACATTTGAGCAACAACCTTTCAGTTTATGGAGAAAACTTCGAAGATAATTCCGATAATTTGCATTAATACGCGTCAGATTTCAATCCCTTTGCGTCAATTTTCCCGCAAGATGAGACAAGTGGAAAAGGAGACACCGCAATGAAGATCGGCTGCCCGACAGAGATCAAACCTCAGGAATTTCGCGTCGGCATGACGCCAAACGCGGCGCAAGAGGCCGTGGCACATGGTCATGACGTCATCATTCAGTCTGGCGCTGGCAAGGGCGCGGGTTTTGAGGACGCAGATTATGTGGCCGCAGGGGCCGCCATTGTGGATACGGCAGAGGAAATCTTTGCCACCGCCGATATGGTTGTCAAAGTGAAGGAGCCACAGGCTGGTGAGCGCAAGATGCTGCGCGAGGGTCAGCTTCTTTTCACCTACCTGCATCTCGCCCCTGATCCCGATCAGACTCATGATCTTCTGGCCAGCGGATGTACTGCGATTGCCTATGAGACTGTAACGGATGACCGCGGTGGCTTGCCGTTACTGGCCCCGATGTCCGAGGTTGCGGGCCGCCTTGCGCCTCAGGTCGGCGCGTGGACTTTGCAAAAGGCCAATGGCGGTCGTGGTGTTCTGATGGGCGGCGTGCCTGGTGTAGGACCGGCGCGCGTGCTGGTGATCGGCGGTGGTGTGGTTGGCACGCACGCGGCCAAAATAGCAGCCGGGATGGGGGCAGACGTCACCGTACTGGACCGCTCACTGCCGCGCTTGCGCTATCTGGATGACGTCTTCGGTAATCAGTTCCGCACGGGTTATTCCTCTGCCGGTCTGCTGGCCGAACATCTGGGTCAGGCCGACATGGTCATCGGCGCGGTTCTTATCCCCGGTGCCGAAGCCCCCAAACTCGTGCGCCGCGCGCAGTTCGCCGATATGAAACCCGGCTCTGTGCTGGTGGACGTGGCGATTGACCAGGGCGGCTGTTTCGAGACTTCGAAAGCCACCACACATGCCGACCCAATCTACGACGTGGATGGTATCATGCACTACTGCGTGGCCAACATGCCGGGCGCGGTGGCGCGCACCTCGACCATCGCTTTGGGCAACGCGACGATGCCGTTTATGCTGGCCCTTGCCGACAAAGGCTGGAAACAGGCCTGTGCTGATGATGCGCATCTTCTGAACGGACTGAACGTTCATGCCGGACAACTGACCTACTATGCCGTGGGCAAGGCTCTTGGCATTGACGTGGTCTCGCCGCAGGTGGTGGTGAAGAGCTAATTCTGGCGATCCCGGGTCAAGCCCGGGACGCTTTTCAGCTTTCCAGACATCCGTCGTTTCCTGAGGGGGAGAAGAGCGGCTCTTGACTTTTGGTTCGACTTGACTGATATTTCTGTCATGACAGAAATTGCCGACATAAATGATTCTTCCGCCAAGTCGAAGTTCATCCTTTATTGGGGTGACATGGGAAGCCAATGGGGCGTGAACCGCTCTGTCGCGCAAATCCATGCGCTGCTTTTCCTGAGCGAAGCGCCGATGAATGCCGAACAAATCTCAGAAGAACTTGGCATCGCCCGGTCCAATGTGTCCAATTCGCTAAAAGAGCTTGTTGGCTGGCGCTTGATCCGCCGGGTGCCCGTGGCCGGAGACCGCCGCGAACATTTCGTGGCCGAGGCGGATGTCTGGGAAATGGCGATGCTCATCGCGAAAGGCCGCAAGGAACGCGAAATTGATCCCGCGATGCGTGCGATTGATATCTGTGTCAAACAGGCGGTGGATGAGCCGGGTCTGCATCCCGTGGCTCTCAGCCGCATGCAGGAAATGCACGACTTTCTGGTGACTGCAGACCGCTGGTCAGAGCAGATGCTGGGCGTTCCCAAATCAAAACTCTCAATGCTCATGAAGATGGGGGACAAGGTGCTAACGCTGCTCAAGATCGGCGGTAAGAAGGCGGAAAAGACACCCTAAAAAATTTACCATCTAATTTCTCTTTATACAGAAATAACCGATAGATCAGTACAAGGTGCAAAATGCAACAGGTTAAGCCACATCCCAACATTCATCCCGACCATCGTTTCAGGGATCTGGTCGGTGCCCGAAACTGGCAGGCTCTGCCACCTCGTGTGAGAGCACGGTTTGGCAAACGCCTGTCTGGTGGCGAAAGTGTTCTGTACCAGGGTCAAGTTGTTGCGATGCGGCTGAATCTTGCAGGCCGTCTTTTGGCCAATATCGCCCGACTGGTGGGCGGGCCATTGCCTTATGACATGTCGTCCGTCGGCCAGCCTGCCGTGGTGTCAGTGACTGAAGACCAGGCAGGCAGCGGTCAGTTCTGGATCCGCCAATACGGGCGCGCGTCTGGCTTTCCGCAGGTTGTCTACAGCTCCAAACGCTTCTCCGGGCCGACCGGGATCGAGGAATACATCGGCGCTGGCATCGGCATGGCGCTTAACGTGCGAGCCGAGGGTGATTGCCTTTGCTTCGAAAGCGATCATTACTTCCTGCAACTCGGATCCCGCAAACTGCGGCTTCCCCGTTGGTTGCGTCCCGGTGCCTTGCGCATTGCGCATAAGGATCTGGGCGCAGGCCGATTTCTGTTTTCACTCACTCTCACGAGCCTGCTGTTGGGCGAGCTGATCCATCAGGATGCTGAATTTCATGACATGGAGGACCAATAATGGACAATCCGATCCTTTGGACTTTGATTTCAATTCAGGTTGTCATGGGGGCGTTTGACACGCTAGTGCACCATGAAGGCAGCGAACGTCTGGCCTGGCGCGCGTCGCAAAAGACCGAGCTGCGCCTGCACGGCGTTCGGAATTTCTTTTACGCCGTTATCTTCCTGTGTTTCGCCTGGCTTGAACCGCATGGTGCGTTTGCCATAGCGCTCAGTGTGATCCTTGTGGTCGAGATCATGATCACCCTGTGGGACTTCGTCGAAGAGGACATGACCCGCAAACTTCCGGGCAGCGAGCGGATCAACCACACTCTTCTGGCGCTGAACTACGGTGCCATTCTGGCTCTGGCGGCACCTTACCTGCTCGAATGGTCGTCCATGCCCACAGGCGTGGTGTCGGTCAACTATGGATGGTGGAGCGTGATGGCAACTGCCTCGGCGTTGGGTGTCGGCGTCTTCAGCGCGCGTGATCTTCTGGCGGCAGGTCGCAGTGACCGACTGGATCGTGGTGACCCGGCCAAGCTGGTCGTGGCCCTTCCGCCGCGCCAGCATATCCTGATCACCGGGGGTACCGGCTTTATCGGTCAGCGCCTGGTGCAAGCGCTCGTCGCGGCGGGCCACTTCGTAACTGTACTGACCCGCGATCCGAAGAAGGCTGACATGCTTTCGAACCCAGTGCGCGTGATCTCAAACCTTGATCAGATTCATAATGCCGACCCTTGCGACGCGATCATCAACCTGGCCGGAGACCCCATCGCGAGCGGGCTTTGGACTCGCAAGAAACGGGCGCGCATCCTTTCTTCCCGCGTTGAGATGACCCGGGACATCCACGCGCTCATCCAACGGCTGGAGCGCAAGCCAAACTGTCTGGTCAACGGATCGGCCATCGGGTGGTACGGGCTGCGCGGGGATGAGGAATTGTCAGAGGATGCCGGATCTGCGCCCGCCTTCGTGCACGACATATGCCGCGAATGGGAAGACGCCGCAGCCAAGATCGAAGAGCTTGGCATACGGGTCGTGCGGCTGCGCATCGGCCTGGTGCTTGGTGTGGATGGCGGTGTGTTGGCGCGGCTGCTAACCCCGTTCGAATTCGGCGGCGGCGCGGTCATGGGCGATGGGCGACAATGGATGTCATGGATCGAACGCGATGACCTTGTCCGTGTCATGGCCTTTGCCATCGCTCATGAGGATGTGAACGGAGCCGTCAATGCCACCGCCCCAAATCCAGCGCGCAATATTGATTTTACCCATGCTCTCGCACGCGCCTTAAGACGACCGGTTTTCCTGCGCGCGCCACATTGGGTCTTGGCAAACCTGTTGGGGGCGATGGGGCGTGAAACCCTGCTGGCGGGTCAGCGCGTGATCCCGTCACGCCTGCTCGGCCATGGGTTTGAGTTCAAGTATCCGGATTTGGCCCCGATGTTGGTTGAGATCACCGGCGGCAAACATTGCCAGACAGAAGAAGCTCCGTTGCATCACCACGACGTCAGCCAGAACAAAGCTTAAGTAAGGAGGACGTCGGGCCGCAAAGGATCGGGCGTCCGCTACCTCTCGATATTTGCGCCGCCTTCTTCGGTGCGTTTCGCGATAAAAGCGTCAATCGCTTCAAGCCGTGCCGGATCAAGTGGTGGAGGGCTGTGGGTCTCGACTTTTTCAAAGAAGATCTTGTTGGCGCGTTGGGTTGCGTCCACTGAACCCCGGTCGCGGTAATTCTCGAAGTTTGACCAATCCGATAAAAGCGGAGAGTAGAAGGCGGTTTCGAACCGGTCGAGCGTGTGTTGCGTGCCAAAGAAATGCCCGCCATGGCCGACATCGGTGATGGCCTCCAGAGCCAGAGTTGCGTCATTCACCTCGAGTGGCTTGAACAATTCGGCAAACATCTGGAGCACTTCAACGTCGATGATAAATTTCTCGGCCGAGATGGTCAGCCCGCCTTCCAGCCATCCTGCCCCATGCAGGATCAGGTTCGCGCCACCCATGAGCGCGCCCCAGAGTGACATCTGGCTTTCATAGACGGCCTGTGCATCCGGTGCATTCGACGCGGTTGGTGCGGAGGACCGAAGCGGCAGATTGTACCGCCGCGCCAGCTGACCAGAGGCAAAGGCGGCTTTGACATATTCCGGCGTGCCAAAGGCAGGTGCGCCGGTGCGCATATCCACATTGCTGGTAAAGCTGCCATAACAAACCGGCGCACCGGGCCGCACGATCTGTGACAGACAAAGCCCGGCCAGCGCTTCTGCATTCTGCATGACCAACGCGCCGGGAATGGTCACCGGTGCCATTGCGCCCGCCAGGGTAAAGGGCGTCAGGATCATCATCTGCCCGCCATTGGCCGCATCAATGATCCCCCGGCACATCAGCTCGTCGAGTTGCAGCGGTGAGTTGGAGTTTGCCACCGAGTAGCTGACCGGCGTGTTGATAAACGCGTCTTTGCTCAGACCATGTGCCAGGCGCAAGATCTCATAACTGTCGGCAATGGCCTCGCGTCCGCGAAAATAGACAAACGGGATTTTCTCGGTCAGCGCGGCGATTGAACGCGTCATATGCAGGTGCCGCAGGCCCATCGGCATTTCCTGCGGTTCAACCACCGGCCCGATGAAATGGATCACGTCAAAAGCTTGGGCCACTTTGCAGAAATTGTCGTAATCAGCCAGCGTGCCTGGTCTGCGCCCGCCCTGCAGGTCCGAACAGTTGGGCGAACCGGCAGATGTTGTTATGCCAACATGGCGTCCGCCGATGGTGACATTATGCGCTGGGTTGTGGCTGTGCAGTGTGATCTCTGCCGGGGCCTTGGACATCAAATCCATCAACGCATCGGGATCAAAATAGATGACCTGATCTTCCCCTTCCCGCATACCGCCCTGAACATAGAAGGCACGTGCCTCGTCGTTGAGAACCTTGATGCCGGTGTCCCGGAGTACCTTCAAAGAAGCGTCGTGAATGGCCTCGATCTCATCCGCGCTGAACTGTTCGATGGGCGCATAGGGGTTCTTCCATTGCCGCCATGCCGCATCAAAGGTCTTCTGTGCTGCACTGGCCCGTTTCGCAGCGCGGGCGCGCCGCCCGCCGGATCGTTGCGTGTTCATGATCTTGCCGCTCCCCGTGCCAGTAAGTCGCGATAGGCCTCTGCGGTGCCGGGCGTGATGTCCCGCCCGGTAAAGCAACGGAAATAGGCATCGAGATAGCCCATGCGTTGCTTGAAGCTTTCGTCCTCGGCCACGCCAAGCGCGTAGTAGGTGATTTGCGTGAAACAAATCACACGTGCCCGGATAAAAGCCTCGGGCTGCTCATATCCAAACCGTTCAAAGAAGCGCGCAATCGCCTGAACCCGTGCGGCGTCTTCGGCTTTGACCCTATCACGCAGGCTGTCGTCATAGCGCGCCCAGTCTCGGACGGCCTGGTCCAGATCGGGGTCAAATCGGCGGTGATCGGTCCAAACAGCAAAAAGCGCCAGGATCCCGTCATCCAGAGTGGCCGCATCTGCCACGGCCTCGACCATGACGTTGGTATTGCGGTCTCGCCAGCGATCAATCAGCGCGGTCAAAAGCGCGTCGCGGCTTTCGAAGTGCCAGTAGAAACTGCCACGCGTGACCTGCAGATGCCGGGCCAGAACGGTGATCTGCACCGCATCTATCCCGTTTTCGACCAGCATCGAAAGCGCCGCGTCGGTCCAATCTTCGCGGGTCAAACGGTGGTTTCTATCAGGTTTGGAGGTGGCAAGCATCAGGGTTTCCATACAGGGTTGCACGGATAGATACAGCCCTGTATGGTTTGCGTCAATCGAAAGGATGAACAAATGCCGGAAAAAGCGCCGCCACGGGTCATGCCCTTTGCGAACCAGGAATTCGCGCCACGGTTCGAATATGGCGACATGGCGCAGGTCACCGAAGTGTCCGGTACCACTTTGGCCACGCGCCTCGGCACCGGGTTCGGGCGCTTCACCAAAGCCGAGATCCCATGGACCGTGCAGTATGACGAGGTGCTATTGGTTCTGGAAGGCAGCATAACGGTGCGGACGGCTCAAGGGGATCTTACCGCGGGTCCGCTTGATTGCATCTGGCTCTGTGCTGGCACAGAACTGACATACCTCGCTGACAAAGCGCTCGTCTTCTATGCGATTGAACCGGCAAACTGGGCGAAAGAGACAAGCCAATGAAGATCAACCGCCTGCCCAAGGATGACAAGACCAATGGCTGGAGCGCGATCCTGCCACCACGCACGCCGCGCTCCAAACTGACGGGCGATATCAAGGCCGATTGGCTCGTGCTTGGTGCGGGTTACGCCGGCCTTGCCGCAGCGCGTCGTCTGGCGGAAAACTGCCCTGACGAAAAGATCGTTCTGGTCGAGGCGGGTGAGGCAGGTGAAAACGCCTCGGGCCGAAACTCGGGCTTTGCTATCGATCTGCCGCACAACGTTGGGTCCTCGCTGGACGAATTGGAAGGCAGCCACCGGTTCATGCGTCTGGCGCGCATGGCAATCGACCACCTGGAAGATGTTGTCACCACACATAAGATCGATTGCGATTGGTCACGTGCCGGGAAATATCACACGGCGGTCAGCCCTCGCGGCACCCGCGATGTGCTCGAGCCCTTTAAGGCAGAGCTTGACGCGCTGGGCGAACCTTATGAGTGGATCGAAGGCGATGCGTTAAGGGCGCGGCTTGGCTCGCCGCATTTCATGGCGGCTGTCTACACGCCCGGCTGCATTCTGATGAACCCTGCGGCCCTGACCAGAGGGCTGGCCGACACGCTTCCAGAAAACGTATCGCTTTATGAAAACGCGCCAGTGATAGAGGCAGAGTTTCAGAACGGTGTTGAGTTCAAAACCACCGAAGGCTCCGTGCGCGCGCCGAAGTTGATCATGGCCGCCAACGGCTTTTCCGAGCAATTCGGCTTTCACCGCCAGAAGTTTCTGCACCTTGTCGCTCATGCCAGTCTGACGCGTCCGCTGAATGAGCAGGAGCGCGCGATCTATGGCGTGAACGATCCTTGGGGCCTGACGCCCGTGAACGCCTTTGCAGGCATCACCATGCGCTACACCAATGATCACAGGATCCTGATCCGCCACGGGCTTAGTTATCGTCCTAGACAGCGGCTCAAGCCAGGGGAACATGATCAGGTGAAACGAACCCACAAGCAGCTTTTCGATCAAAGGTTTCCCGGCCTGGCGGATGTTGAGATGGAACACACCTGGTCTGGTTTTGTCTGCCTGTCGCGCAACGGTGCACCGGCTTTTGGGCGTATTGGGCCGAACATCTGGTCTGCGGTCTGCCAGAACGCGGTTGGCGTCACAAAAGGCACGTTTGGCGGCATCCTGGCGGCGGATCTGGCGACGGGCCGCGACAATCCGATGATCGCGGACATGGAATCTCTGGGCGAGCCTGATCCATTGCCGCCACGCCCGTTTCTGGATTTCGGTGTGCGCGCGCGGTTTCAATGGGAGCTGTTTGCCAACAGGCACGAGGCCTGAGCGCTACCCACCAATCTGGGTACGTAATGCAAACCCGGGCGCGTATGTCAGCGTGACGAAAGTGACCGAGGCGACGTGATCCCAGGTGGTCCGCTCGATCGTGAAGACCGGTTTGCCCGGAGCGAGGCCAAGCAAAGGCGCATCCTCGGCTGACGCAGCCTCGGCGCTTAGGCTTACATCGATTTTCGTGTAAGGCACTGTATGCAAAAGCCATTCATTGGCGCTCAAGTCCTCAAAAGACTGGGTCTTGGCTTGCGGCACGGTTTGCAGATTGATCCACCGATCCTCAAGAACAAACGGAATACCATCTGCAAGATGAACCGCCCGGATATGCAGGGCAGGCTTCGTTGTTCGCAATCTCGCAGCCAAATCCACGTCTGGTTCGGCCACAGATCGATGCGAGAGCCGGTAGTCATAGGCAAGCCCGCGCTCTTTAATATCCTGACGAATAACTGGAATATCCAGAACGGCGCGCCCCACCGGAAATTTTGCGACCCGCGTTCCGGCTTTGCGGCGTCGTTCGAGGATACCTTCATCTGCCAGCGCCTGGAGCGCGCGGTTTACCGTCGCCCGGGCGCATCCGAACTCGACGGCCAGATCAATCTCGCCCGGAATGACATGGCCCGGCGGCCATTCCCGCGCATGCACGCGGCGCAAAACCTCTGCCTGAATCGCCTGCCAGCCCGCAGGTTGCGCAGTACTCATAGACGATCTCTCAGATCGGCAATCGCGCGGCGGTACGCTCGCAAGATACGCGCCCGATCGACGTGATGCCCGTCCTGTACGACATGGCGGCCTGCCGACCAGACGTCTCGGACCATTGCATCTTGTCCTGCAAAGATGAACGTATCCAGCAGATCGTCACCGGCAAGCCCGGACAGATCGACAAAAGCGTCATCCAAAGTCATGAGATCTGCCCAGAATCCGGCCTCGATCCGGCCCGTTCTGCGACCCGCCGCCTGTGCGCCGCCCAGAGAGACCGCGTCAAAAATTCTGCGCCCCGTTGACTGATCTGACGTGGCCAGTGCGGCACGAGAGCGGTCGCGTAGCCGCTGTGAATACTCAAGCTGCCGAAGCTCCTCGCAAAGCGAGATACGGATGTTCGAGTCCGAGCCAACGGCGATGCGGCCCCCCGCATTCATCCAGCGGACCCCATCGAAAATGCCGTCTCCGAGGCTTGCTTCGGTGATTGGGCACAGCCCGGCGACCGCGCCCGAGGCGGCCAGGCCCTGTGTCTCATGCGGTTCCATTTGCGTGCAATGGATGAAACACCATTTCTCATCTGGTTCGACATGCTCAAGCACCCATTCCACGGGTCGCATTCCGAATGCGGCCCTGACCTCTTCAACCTCGGCAATCTGCTCGGCCAGGTGCATGTGAACCGGGCCGTCTTGGGCCAAATGAGGTGCCAGTTGAATTGCGTCTTTGGACACCGCGCGTAAGCTGTGAGGAGCGACACCCATTTGTGCATCCTTGGACAGTTCCCCGATGCTATCGCGGCTCTCCTGTGCAAGGCGCGCAAACCGGTCGGGATCATTGCCAAACCGGATTTGACCCGGTCCAAGCGGCCGCCCGTCACAGCCGCCAAATTCATATTGCACCGGCAGAAGCGTCAGCCCGACCCCCGTTTGTCGCGCGGCGGCTCCAATACGCTCGGCCATTTCCGACAGCCGGTCATAGGGGGTGCCGTCGGGACTGTGATGCAGGTAGTGAAACTCGACATTGGTGGCATAACCCGCCTCAAGCATTTCCATCTGCACCAAGGCCGCAATTGCCTCGACATGATCCGGCGTCAGACGGTCGAGAAACCGATACATGAGCTGTCGCCAGGTCCAAAAACTGTCATTGGCGTCAGGGCCCCGGCGTTCGGTAAGGCCCGCCATTGCACGTTGAAACGAGTGCGAATGCGCGTTGACCGGAGCAGGCATCAATATGCCAACCTGTTTCCCCGTGGGCTTTGACTCTAAGACAACCTCGGCGATTTGCCCATCGGCATCGATGGTGATCGCCACGTCCCGTGCCCATCCTGATGGCAGCAATGCCTGCCTGGCCCAGAGAGTTGTCATGCTTGCATCCCAAATTATTATGTCTATACATAATATCAATTCTGACATTCGTTCAAGTGAGATTCCCGGCAATGATCTTGCGCAACCTGACCTTGGCAGGCACCACCGCTGATGCACCTTATGGGCTGATCCCGGATGGTGCGATCTGGATTGAAGGTGGTTTGATCCGATGGCTGGGCCGAGAGACTGATCTGCCAGAAGAAGCATCCGGTCTTGCGTCTGAAGATCTGCAGGGGCGGCTTGTCACACCCGGTCTGATTGATTGCCACACACATATGGTCTTTGGCGGCAATCGCGCCGCTGAGTTCGAGATGCGCCTCAATGGTGCCAGTTACGAGGACATTGCAAAATCCGGCGGCGGGATCGTCTCAACCGTTGCGGCGACGCGAGATGCCTCTGAGGCAGGACTTCTTACCGATGCGCTTGGGCGTGTGGATCATCTGATCTCGGAAGGTGTCACCACAGTAGAGATCAAGTCCGGCTATGGCCTAGACATAGAAACCGAACTGAAAATGCTGCGTGTCGCGCGCCAGGTGGGGCAGGAGCGATCCATTCAGGTCAAGACAACCTTTCTTGGTGCGCACGCCCTGCCGAAAGAGCACAAGAATGATCCCGACGGCTACATCGCCAACGCCTGTTTGCCCGCATTGGAACTGGCCGTGCAGGAAGGTCTTGTCGACGCGGTCGACGGGTTTTGTGAGACCATCGCCTTTTCGCCAGAGCAGCTTGAACCGGTGTTTGAGAAAGCCAAATCGATGGGGCTGCCGGTCAAACTTCATGCAGAACAGCTTTCACACATGGGCGGTGCCCAATTGGCCACCCGCCATTGTGCGCTATCGGCGGATCATCTGGAATACGCGACTGAAGACGATGCCGTTTTGATGGCGAATGCCGGCACCGTTGCTGTGATCCTACCCGGCGCTTTTTATACGCTTAAGGAAACCCAGGCCCCGCCGATTGAAGCCTTCCGTAAACACAAGGTTCCGATGGCATTGGCCACCGATTGCAACCCCGGATCATCGCCCATGACATCGCTTTTGCTTACCATGAACATGGGCTGCACTCTCTTCGGCATGACCCCGGAAGAGGCGTTCTGGGGCGTCACGCGCGATGCCGCGGCGGCCCTCGGATTGTGTGACTGCGGAACGCTGGCCGAAGGGCATTCCGCTGATCTGGCGGTGTGGGATGTGTCACATCCGGCGGAACTCGCCTATCGCATCGGCTTCAACCCGCTGCACCGACGCATCTGCAAGGGAGCGGGGTGATGGAAAAGCTGTCCCCCGGTCACGTGTCGCTCTCGCAACTGGAGGCGATTTGGCGTGGGTCTCTTCCGGCCCAACTCGACCTGTCCTGCAAGCCATCCATCGACGCCGCCGCCGCCGTGGTTCAGAAAGCTGCCGAAGGAGACGAAGCTGTCTACGGCGTCAACACCGGCTTTGGTAAACTCGCCAGCGTCAAGATCCAGCCTGACCAGACCGCGCAGCTTCAGCGCAACCTGATCCTGTCGCATTGCTGCGGTGTGGGAGAGGCCCTCGATGAGGCCACCACACGGCTGATGATGGTGCTCAAGCTCATTTCTCTGGGGCGCGGCGCGTCCGGTGTCCGGTGGGATCTCACGCAACTGATTGAGGCCATGCTGGCAAAGGGCGTCACACCTGTCATTCCAGTCAAGGGTTCGGTGGGTGCGTCGGGCGATCTTGCACCACTGGCCCATATGGCGGCCGTCATGATCGGGGACGGCGATGCAATCTATCAAGACAAGCGCATGCCCGGAGACGTGGCACTCAAAGCCGCCGGTCTCTTCCCGATCATCCTTGGCCCGAAAGAAGGACTCGCGCTGATCAACGGCACGCAGTTCTCCACCGCGCTGGCTCTGACTGGCCTCTGGCGCGCCTGGGGCAATCTGCAATCTGCCGTAGTCACCGGCGCGCTCTCGACCGATGCGATCATGGGGTCTACCGCGCCGCTTGTTGCTAATATCCACAGACTGCGGGGTCATGCCGGACAGATTGAAGTAGCCGAGGCGCAGCGTGCCCTCATGGATGGCTCGGAAATCCGTGAAAGCCACCGCGAGGATGACAGCCGCGTGCAGGATCCCTACTGCATCCGCTGCCAACCCCAGGTGACCGGTGCCGCACTTGACCTTTTGCGCATGGCCGCCCGCACTTTGGAGGTCGAGGCCAACGCCGTGACCGACAACCCGCTGGTTCTTGTCGAGGAGAACCGCATTGTATCCGGCGGGAATTTCCATGCCGAGCCTGTGGGCTTCGCCGCGGATCAGATTGCCATTGCACTGGCCGAAATCGGCTCCATCGCCCAACGCCGCGTCGCCCTTATGGTGGACCCGACGCTTAGCTTTGACCTCCCGCCATTCCTCACGCCGGAACCGGGGCTCAACTCGGGCCTCATGATTGCCGAAGTGACAACAGCCGCGCTCATGAGCGAGAACAAGCACCTCGCCAATCCCTGCACCACCGACAGCACGCCCACCTCGGCCAATCAGGAAGATCACGTCAGCATGGCCGCACATGCCGCCCGCCGACTGGGTACGATGAATGACAACCTGTCTGTCATCCTTGGGGTTGAGACGCTCTGTGCCGCCCAAGGCATCGAATTCCGTGCGCCCTTGAAGACCTCTCCCGCCCTGCAAGTGGCCATCGCCGCCCTGCGTGCCGAAGTGTCGACACTATGCGAGGACCGCTACATGGCGCCTTCGCTTGACGCGGCGGCGCAGATGATTTCAACCGGTGCGCTCACCGCCGCCGTGGATCTGCAACTGCGAGAGTTGGGCGGATGAAAGAGTGCCTCTTTTGTCGGATTGCAGTTGGGGCGTTTGACGCCAGCTTCGCCTTCGAGGACGAGCACCTCGTTGTCTTCCCGGACCTCGGCTCAATCAGGCGCGGCCACGTGCAGATCGTGCCGAAACAGCATTTCGAAACCTTCGAGGTGACGCCCCCGGACATAGCCGCGCATATTCTGCATATTGGCCAGCGCCTCGCTCGGGTGCAGAAGCGCCTCTATGGCGTCGATCGCGTTACCTTCATGTTTTCGGGCGGCGACATCGCCCATGTTCACGCCCATCTGATCCCTATGGTTGAGAAGACGGATGTGACCTCCGCTCGCTATATTGCTGAACAAAACCTGACCTTTCACGCCTTGCCCGAACTGCACCGCGAGACCCGCCGCGAGATCGCAAATGAATTGCGCGACGCGCTTTCCGAGGAGCCCTGACATGACCAACCCCCGCCACAACACCCGTGATGTCTTCCCGCCCACCGGAGATCAGATCAGCACCAAATCCTGGACCACCGAAGCGGCCATGCGGATGCTGATGAACAACCTGCATCCCGACGTGGCCGAGAACCCGCATGAGCTGGTCGTCTACGGCGGCATTGGCCGGGCCGCGCGCACATGGAATGACTTTGACCGTATCGTCGCCGCGCTCAAGGATCTCGAAGAAGATGAGACGCTTCTGGTGCAATCCGGCAAGCCCGTTGGCATCTTCCGCACCCATGCCGATGCGCCCCGCGTGCTCATCGCCAATTCCAACCTCGTGCCGCATTGGGCCAATTGGGATCACTTCAGCGAACTCGATCGCAAGGGTCTTATGATGTACGGCCAGATGACGGCTGGATCGTGGATCTACATCGGCACGCAAGGCATTGTGCAGGGTACGTATGAAACCTTTGCCGAGGCGGGGCGACAGCATTACGACGGCGATCTCACAGGCAAATGGATCCTGACCGGCGGCCTTGGTGGCATGGGGGGTGCGCAGCCTTTGGCGGCGGTTTTCGCCGGGGCCTGTTGCCTCGCGGTTGAATGCGACGAGACGCGTGTCGATTTCCGCCTGCGCACGAAGTATCTCGACGAAAAGGCCCACACGCTGGATGAAGCACTGGCGATGATCGAGACATGGACCAGGGCCGGAGACGCCAAGTCCGTCGGTCTTATCGGCAATGCTGCGGACATCTTCCCCGAGCTTGTCCGGCGCGGCATTCACCCTGATATCGTCACCGATCAGACCAGCGCCCATGATCCGGTGCATGGCTACCTGCCGCAGGGCTGGTCCGTGGCCGAATGGCGCGCGAAACAGGAAAGCGATCCCAAAGCGGTTGAGGCCGCGGCGCGCGCGTCAATGAAAACCCATGTGAAGGCGATGGTGGATTTCTGGAACGCCGGTGTGCCGACATTGGATTATGGCAACAACATCCGGCAGGTGGCGCTGGAGGAGGGGCTGGAGAATGCCTTTGCCTTCCCCGGCTTTGTCCCCGCCTATATCCGCCCGCTCTTTTGCAAGGGCATCGGCCCCTTCCGTTGGTGCGCGCTCTCGGGTGATCCGGAAGACATCTACAAGACCGACGCCAAGATGAAAGAGCTGTTCCCCGAGAACGCCCATCTGCATCAATGGCTCGACATGGCGCAGGAGCGCATTGCGTTTCAGGGCCTGCCTGCCCGCATCTGTTGGATTGGGCTGGGCGACCGGCATCGCGCTGGTCTGGCCTTCAATGAAATGGTCCGCAATGGTGAGTTGAAAGCGCCTGTTGTGATCGGCCGCGACCACCTCGATAGCGGCTCGGTGGCCAGCCCCAACCGCGAAACCGAAGCAATGATGGATGGCTCAGATGCCGTGAGCGACTGGCCTTTGCTCAACGCTCTTCTGAACACCGCGAGCGGGGCCACATGGGTGTCGCTACACCACGGCGGCGGTGTAGGGATGGGCTTCAGCCAGCACTCTGGCATGGTCATCTGCTGTGACGGATCAGAAGATGCTGACCGCCGCCTGGAACGTGTCTTGTGGAACGACCCGGCCACCGGTGTGATGCGCCACGCCGATGCGGGCTACGAGATTGCCAAGGACTGCGCGCGGGCGCATGGATTGCGGCTGCCCGGTATTCTGTAGTGGACGTTTGCTTTTGCGTCTGACCATGGACGGGGCGTGTCGGTGTTGCCGCGCTTGGGAAAAGTCGAATTTGAGCCCATTCAAGACTTCTGTTCATCGCACACATGGCACTGAATCGAGGGGCGTAGCCCCGCCGTGCCAGCGCCGGCCCGGCCCGTCATGCCGGCGGCATGCCACCTCAAATGAGCGCGCCTTTCGTGCGACGGTCCGGCGCTTTGTCGACGTGAGGCGCTCCAAATATTCGGCTGACTGACTTGTTAGGCATAAAGCGCGTTGGTCACACCTCGTATGCGCCGTTCCTCGATCCGCCGCTGACACGGCCTGTTAGATTGCAGCTCGGTCCGCAAAGCAGACTTTGACGCAAATGCAATAAGTTTCACTGAATTCTCTTATTGCGCTTCACGGAATGCTCCGACCCACATATAGTGCCGAAAAACCACCTGCCGGGCAGATCAGCAGGACAAAAGGAACAGGCATGGCGCATATAATTGTCGTCGGGAACGAAAAAGGCGGGGCAGGTAAGTCGACCGTCTCGATGCATGTGGCGACCGCACTTGCGCGTATGGGGCACAAAGTCAGCGCGCTTGATCTTGATCTCAGGCAGAAAACATTTGGCCGCTACGCCCTGAACCGAGCGAAATTTCTCAAGGCAGAAGGGCTTTCGCTTCCCAGCCCGCGATACAAGGATTTGCCGGATATCGACCCTGCTCAATTGCGAGCCGGCGAGAATGTCTATGATCGCCGACTTTCAGTGGCGGTGGCCGAGCTAGAGGCGGACAGCGACTTCATCATGATCGACTGCCCCGGTTCACATACACGGTTGAGCCAGGTGGCGCATTCGCTTGCCGATACGTTGATCACGCCGCTCAATGACAGTTTCATTGATTTTGACCTTCTCGCGCATGTCGACACCGACGGGCAGAAGATCCTCGGGCCCTCGGTCTATTCCGAGATGGTTTGGAATGCCCGCCAACTTCGGGCGCAGGCGGGCTTGAAACCGATTGACTGGATCGTGCTTCGCAACCGTATGGGCGCACAGCAAATGGTTAATAAGGAAAAGATGGGCGCGGCGCTTGAAAATCTGGCCAAGCGGATTGGTTTCCGCACGGCGCCCGGTTTCAACGAGAGGGTCATCTTTCGTGAGCTCTTTCCCCGTGGTCTGACGCTCCTTGATCTCAAGGACATCGGTGTCAAACAACTGAATATCTCGAACGTGGCAGCACGGCAGGAATTGCGCGATCTGATGAAAGCGCTGAACCTGCCAAATGTGACCGTCGAATTCTAATCCAACCACGTCACCTTAAACGAATCGGCGATTTGGCGTAGGCTTCCAATTTTTAGGAGGAGGTCGATTATGCCGACGATCGAAGGTGGGTGCCTTTGCGGTGCCGTGCGATACAGCTCTGACGCTGATCCTGTGATGCAGGCGGTATGCCATTGCAAGACCTGTCAGAAAATCAGCGGATCAACCTATTCTTTCAACGTGGCCGTCCCGGAAGACAGCCTGAAGGTCGAGGGCGACGTCGCGGTCTACGAGGATCACAGCGGGTCGAGTGGCGGCCCGATGTATCGCCGGTTCTGCGCCAAATGCGGCAGTTCGCTTTACGGGGGTGGGCCGCTTTACGGACCACTTTTGTTCATCAAGGCAGGCACGCTGGATGACCCGAGTTGGGTTGCTCCCGACGTGCATATCTGGACCGAAGAGAAGTTGCCCTGGACGCAGATCCCTCAAGGAGCAACCTGCGCCGCGCAAAACCCCGGCTAAGGTTCGCCCGAGCCGAATAAAGTGCGAATTGAACCGCGGAATACGCGGCGCAATACGGCTTGTCTTTCCAAATCATTCCTCCTAGTTTGCCGCCTACCTCGGGGTGTCTTGGAGATTTTCCAGGACTGAGATGCAAATCGCGAACCCGTTGAACCTGAACCGGCTAGAACCGGCGGAGGGAAGGTAATGGACATGCCTCCATCCTGACCCTCTCGTCGCAAAGGAGGATGCCATGAAACATCTTGTTTTTGCTGCGGGATTTTTGAGCGCTGCCACGGTTGCCGTGGCCGAGACGCCCGAATTGACCGTGTATACCTATGACAGCTTTGTCTCGGACTGGGGTCCCGGCCCGCAGGTCGAAGAGGCATTTGAAGCGGTCTGCGACTGCGACCTGAACCTTGTGGGGATAGAAGATGGTGCCGCGCTGCTGGCGCGCATGAAACTCGAGGGCGCAAGCAGCGATGCCGACATCGTTCTTGGTCTTGATACCAACCTGATCGTTGCAGCCAAGGAAACCGGTCTTTTTGCTGAGCACGGCCAAAGCCCCAAGCTTGATCTGCCCATCGAATGGAACGATCCGGTCTTTCTGCCCTATGACTGGGGTTACTTCGCATTTGTGCATGAGGCCGATGCCGAGGCACCGAGCAACTTCAAAGCCCTGGCTGAGAGCGACAAGAAAATCGTCATTCAGGACCCGCGATCCTCGACACCGGGATTGGGCCTGATGATGTGGGTCAAAACCGCCTATGGCAACGAGGCCCCGGCGATCTGGGAAGGGTTGGCCGACAACGTGGTGACTGTGACAAAAGGCTGGTCCGAGGCCTATGGTCTTTTCCTTGAAGGTGAGGCCGACATGGTGCTGAGCTACACGACCTCACCCGCTTATCACCTGATTGCGGAAGAAGACGCCAGCAAGGCGGCAGCCGCCTTTGACGAAGGCCATTACATGCAGGTCGAGGTGGCAGCCAAGCTCGCAGCGAGCGATCAGCCAGAGTTGGCGGATCAATTTCTCGCATTCATGCTCTCCGATACATTCCAGGGCATCATCCCGACGACCAACTGGATGTATCCCGCCGTAACACCTGAAGGTGGGTTGCCGGAGGGGTTTGAGACACTGGTGACGCCGGAAAAATCGCTCTTGCTTAGCCCGGAAGAGGCCGCAAGTGCACGCGACGCGGCGCTGGATGAATGGCTGACCGGGCTCAGCCAGTAAGCGCCACATCTGGCAATATCGTCGCGGCGGGCGTCGCGGCGATCATTTTTGGCGCGCTTTTGGCCGTCGCCTTGCGTGCAGAGACCGGGCGCGGCTTGGGTGCTTCTGACTGGGCAGCCCTGCGCTTTACCATTCTTCAGGCCGGATTATCCGCGCTTTTCAGTGTTGCTCTGGCCATCCCGGTCGCGCGCGCGTTGGCGCGCCGGCGTTTTGCCGGGCGGCGCGTGCTGATCGCTGTCTTGGGTGCCCCGTTTATCCTGCCGGTGATCGTAGCGGTTCTGGGATTGATCATGGTCTTTGGCCGAGCCGGATGGCTGAGCCAGATACTTGGCCTTGCCGGCCTGCCCCCTGTGCAAGTTTACGGGCTGCACGGTGTTGTGCTGGCACATGTGTTTTTTAATTTACCGCTGGCCACCCGGCTCATCCTGCAGGGCTGGCAGGAGATTCCAGGCGAACGCTTTCGGCTCGCGGCGCAATTGGGAGCGGACGGCTGGGCAATGTTCCGGCTGATCGAATGGCCCATGCTGCGGCGAGTGGTGCCGAGTATTCTTGCCGTGATCTTCGCCATTTGCCTGACAAGCTTTGCCGTCGCACTGACCCTTGGCGGCGGGCCGAGGGCAACCACGATCGAACTGGCGATTTATCAGGCGTTTCGGTTTGATTTTGATCTGGGTCGGGCGGCGATGCTATCCGCGGTGCAGCTTGGTTTGACGGTCATAGCAGGCGCGTTGGCGTTGTGGCTGGCGCGGGGCGATGGGTTTGGTACAGGGCTTGATCGTGTGGTGCGTCGGTGGGACGGGCAAGCCGCCATGCCGCGACTCCTTGACGGTGCCGTCATTGCTCTGGCTGCTGGTTTTCTGCTTTTGCCGCTTCTGGCCATGACGCTCAGCGGCTTACCCACGCTTCTCAGCCTGCCACAGCAGGTGTTCAGTGCCGCACTTACCTCGGTTCTTGTTGCGTCGATCAGCACGGTTCTGTTGCTGGCCATGGCGCTGCCGATGGCGGCGGCGATTGCACGGGGGCGCGGCGGAATGCTTGAGCTGGCTGGCATCCTTGGCCTGGCGGCCTCTCCCTTGGTGATTGGCACAGGTCTTTTCATTCTGATCCGGCCGTGGAGTAACCCGCTGGCCTGGGCCTTGCCGGTGACCGCGCTGGTCAATGCCATTACCGTCCTGCCCTTTGCGCTGCGCGTTCTGGTGCCGCGTGCCCGCGATGTTGTTGCCCGGCAGGGGCGTCTTGCGGTCTCGCTTGATATGCAGGGCTGGCCTTTTCTGCGGCACGTTTTGATGCCGCGGCTCAAGGCACAGATCGGATTTGCCGCCGGGCTGGCCGCGGCTCTGTCGATGGGCGATCTGGGCGTCATCACGCTTTTTGCTGACCCCGACGTGGCAACCCTGCCATTGCAGATCTACCGCCTGATGGGGGCCTATCAGATGGACAGCGCGGCGGGGGCGGCGCTTTTGCTGCTGGTGCTCTCCTTCGGGGCGTTCTGGCTTTTGGACAGGGGCGGACGCGCACATGCTGAAGCTTGAAGACTGCATCATCCGCAACGGCACATTCGGGCTAAGCGCCCATCTGTCCGTACCGGCGCGGTCGCGGGTCGCCGTGATCGGGCCATCAGGCGCCGGGAAATCGACGCTGATCGAGGCGATTGCGGGGTTCCTGTCGGTTGAGACCGGGCGGATCACCTGGAATGGCACGGATATCACCGACATCCACCCCGGCGCGCGGCCTTTGGCGATGCTGTTTCAGGACGACAACCTCTTTCCGCATCTGAGCGTGGCGCAGAATGTGGGGCTTGGGATCCACCCCAACCTGCGCCTCACCGCGTCCGAGCGTGAAACCGTGGATGGGGCGATTGAGCGCGTCGGGCTGGCCGGGCTGGGCAACCGCAAACCATCCGAGCTTTCCGGTGGTCAGCGCAGCCGGGCAGCACTGGCACGGGTGCTCGTGCAGAGGTGCGACCTGCTGTTGCTGGACGAGCCCTTTGCGGCTTTGGGCCCTGCGCTACGGGCAGAGATGCTCGATCTGGTGGCTGATCTGTGTGACGAGACAGGCGCGACGCTTCTGATGATCAGCCACGCACCCGAAGACGCCCGCCGGATCGCAGATCAGGCCATTCTGGTGGCAGAAGGACAGGCGCAGGAACCGCAAGACACCGCCGCGTTACTGGACAACCCCCCGAAGGTGTTGAGGGAGTACTTGGGGTAGAGGTGGGTGAGTCACGAGGTGGGGCGCGAAGCGTGTCTTTGTTCTGCGCTTGGTGTAACTAACCTATTCGTCTGTGATGCAATTTGGTGTGATACCGAAAGCCAGTACGGGACACCCTCCGTTCCTGCCCGCATCAAGCCTGTATAGAAGTTTGCCCATCCAAGTGGTTGATGCGCCATATTTTTTATATACTTCGTCTGCCCCTTCACTTCCATCTTTCTTCAAGACTTTGCCCAGGCTTCTGAAGAAGGCGTTGTCGAGACTTGATCCTCTTGTGAGTATTATGCCCAAGTCGATTGCCCCAGCTTCGTAGAATGCAGCAAATGCGTATAGGTCACGGTCATAAGTTTGATCTTTGCTATTCCACTCTAAATCCAAGGCAACCTTTCCTTTGACAAAGTCGATGCGGTGACCGTCAAGAAAACCTTCTCTGGTGTACTCAGTTAGAACCTTCGATTTTTTCTGTGCATGAAAGAGTTTAACGTGAAGGTCTGCAGAAATCCGGGTTTCTTGCCAACCCTTGTTAAAGAGCGAGTCGACGTATTTTGCGATTTCACTTTTGCTTCCACCCGGTGACCGGATCATCGACTTTGATATTGAAAAATTGCGGAGGGCAGTGACGACGTTTTCGAATTGCTCGGGAAAGCTAGATTTCAAAATACCAGCTGCGTTCCTGTAACTGAACACTTCGAATTTGGATAGCAGATCGTTTTCAAAAACATTATTCAACACAACAGGGTCGTCTGCAACCGTTCCTGCCGATACATCTTTTGGAATTTCACTCAACTCTACTCTGCCGCTACACTGGAATTGAACTTATAAGTCCTCCACGTAGGCTTGTAGTCGCTTTCTGCTTGGTTTCCCCAAACCGTCCAGTTTTCTCTGACCCCGCGTCCAAACAGTTCCAAAAACGGCCCCCAACTGCACGACTCGATAATATCGTATTGCTCATCGGGTTTTCGTGAATGTTCGCGTTTTCGCGTTCCAAACAGGTTAACCTGTCTGCGACCCGGCGCCAATGTACGGGCGTTCTTGCCACGAACTCCGAAGAGGAGAATCTCAGTAACGTTTCTGAAATAGAAACCGACACCTCGCCCGTCAGAACCACCGTCTTTCCGAATTTTATGCCAAATTATGTTCGACTTGTATTGAAAGCCCCACGATGACAGTACCTGCAAACCTTCGGGCAAAAGTGCATTGGGAACCCACAAATAACAGTGCGCTGTTTCGTTTAGATGCTCAGAAACTGGCAAATTGCAGATGTCCTCGAGTTCCATAGTGGGATACCGAGAGAGCCTCTTGTGTTCAGGCGCGACTTTGCCTGTGCGATTTGTGAAACGCCAAGGTGGGTCCGCCATGATTGTCGCGAATTTTTGCCCGTCGAGAAAGTTTGTAAGGTCTTCATTCGCTGCATGGGGCATGGGAATCTCTCTTTTGAACGCACATCATGTAGAACAAATGTAGATCATTATATCAATATTTAGTTAATGCCTAAACATCCAACTCCGCCACAAACCGCGCGTTCTCTTGAATATACTGGAACCGCAGTTCGGGCTTCTTGCCCATGAGGCGTTCGACAAGGTCTCCGGTCTCGCCCGGTTCGTCTTCGTCGATGGTCACGCGGATCAATTTCCGCGTTTTGGGGTCCATGGTGGTCTCTTTCAGATCCTTGGCGTCCATTTCGCCCAAGCCCTTGAACCGGCTGACGTCGATCTTGGCTTTGCCCCCCAGCCCTTTTTCCAGCCATGCGTCGCGCTCTGCCTCGTCCAGACAATAGACACGGTTGGCCCCTTGAGTGAGGCGATAGAGCGGCGGGCAGGCCAGATACAAGTGCCCGGCATCGATCATCGGGCGCATCTGGGTGAAGAAAAACGTCATCAGAAGCGACGCGATATGCGCCCCGTCCACATCGGCGTCGGTCATGATGATGATCTTGTCGTAACGCAGATCATCGATGTTAAACCGCGTGCCAAGACCCACGCCAAGCGCTTGGGTCAGGTCGTTGATCTCTGCATTGCTACCCAGCTTCGATGACGCCGCGCCCAGCACGTTGAGGATCTTGCCGCGCAAGGGCAAAAGCGCCTGATTTTTGCGGTCGCGGGCCATTTTTGCGGACCCGCCTGCAGAATCTCCTTCGACAATGAATAATTCGGTGCCCTCGCGCGTTGAAGAAGAACAGTCCACCAATTTTCCGGGAAGGCGGAGTTTTTTCGTGGCGGACTTACGTTGTGTTTCCTTCTCGGCCCGTCTCCTCAGGCGTTCCTCGGCTCTCAATACAAGAAAGTCGAGGATCGCCCCTGCGGATTTCGTATCCGCCGCAAGCCAGTTGTCAAAATGGTCGCGCACCGAGTTTTCGACCATGCGCTGGGCTTCGACGGTGGCCAGGCGATCCTTGGTTTGGCCGACGAATTCCGGCTCTCGGATAAAGCAGGACACAAGCGCGCCCGCACCTGTGATCAGGTCTTCGCGCGTGATGGTTCCGGCTTTCTTGTTATTGACGAGCTCGCCATAGGCTTTGATGCCCTTCAGGATCGCGGCCCAGAATCCGGCCTCATGCGTGCCGCCTTCGGGCGTGGGCACGGTGTTGCAATAGGACTGAATAAACCCGTCGCGGGACGGGGTCCAGTTGATGGCCCATTCGACCTTGCCCGGTGCGCCGAATTTTTCGAAAGAGACCGATCCTGCGAAGGGCGCGTCCGCATAGGTGCTGGCTCCTGCGAAAGTCTCAGAAAGGTAGTCGGCCAGGCCACCGGGAAAGTGGAATTTTGCCTCGGTCGGCGTTTCGCCGTCCTCAATCGCGGATTTCCAGCGGATTTCTACGCCTGAAAACAGATAGGCCTTGGAACGGGCCATCTTGAAAAGTCGTGCCGGTTTGAGTTTGAGCGAGCCGAAGATCTCCGGGTCGGGATGGAAAGTCACGGCGGTGCCGCGCCTGTTGGGGGCGGCACCGATCTTTTCCAGCGGGCCTTGGGGCAGGCCACGGGAAAACTCCATCGCGAAGAGTTCCTTGTTGCGAGCCACTTCCACGCGAAGGTGATCCGAAAGCGCGTTGACCACGGATGAACCAACGCCGTGCAGACCGCCAGAGGTCTGATAACTGTCGCCGGAGAACTTTCCGCCTGCATTCAGAGTGCAGAAGATGATTTCGAGCGCAGTTTTTGACGGGTCCTTCGGGTGTGGGCCAGTAGGGATGCCGCGCCCGTTGTCGCGCACCGAGACATGACCATTTTCGTGCAACTCAATCTCGATCCAGTTGGCATGTCCCGCAACAGCTTCGTCCATCGAGTTGTCGATGATTTCGGCGACCATGTGATGCAAGGCCCGGTCATCCTTGCCGCCGATATACATGCCAGGACGCAGGCGAACATGCTCCATGTCTTCCAGGACCTGGATAGAAGATGCGTCATAGTCGCCGGAGTCTGGGGGCGGAAAGAGATCGTCGGCCATCGGTCTGCTCTTTGTTTGTTGGTTGTCTCGCAGTATGGCAGAGGCGAGCCTGCGGGAAAAGCGACTTCCTGCAGGAAACTGTCAGGGGTAGGGTGGTATGCGTGCGCGAAAGGAGTGCGGGATGCGGAGCTTTCAGGAGATTTACGACATCAGTGCCGGGCGGCATGGCGGAACAGAGGCGCTTGAAGCCATGTTGTCGCGCCCCAAGAGTGCCAAGGAACTGGCTGCCATCCCCGAGGACCGCTGGTTGGCGGAAATGTCGAAATACATTTTTGCCACCGGGTTGAACTGGACCGTTATTGAAAAGAAATGGCCTGGCTTCGAGGAGGCCTTTCACGGGTTTGAGTTGGGCAAATGCGCAATGATGGATGACCGGATGTTCGATGCGCTGCTGACGGACACGCGCATCGTCCGGCATGGTGCCAAAATCGGATCGGTGCGTGACAACGCGGCGTTTTTGCTAGAGCTTCGGGCGGATGGCGGTGTGGGCAAGGTGCTGGGCGAATGGCCGTCTGAGACTTTCTCGGACCTGCTGGAGATGCTCAAGAAGCGTGGTTCGCGTCTAGGGGGTATGACCGGGGCCTATTCGATGCGTATGCTGGGGCGCGATAGTTACATCCTGTCGCGTGATGTCGTTGCCCGCCTGATTGCCGAAGGGGTCGTAGACAAGACGCCGGGGTCGAAATCGTCAATGAAGGCGGTTCAGGGCGCATTCAATACATGGATGGAGCAATCGGGCCGGTCGCTGACCGAGATCAGCCGGGTCTTGGCACTGAGCGTTGGTTAGTCCCATTGCATCTGGGAAAGATGCAGCGCGCAGCCCCGCAATGCGGCAAGGTCATCCTTGATCAGTGCTACGGGGATCTTCTGCAGGATATGCCTGTAGGGCCCGCCACCTAGAAAGGCTGTCTCAAATCCGCTGGCAGCAAGATGTGGCGCAACAGCCCGCGCGACCCCGCCGATCAGATAGAGCCCGCCCGTGGCCATATGCCCTATGCATGCCGACCCTGCGACAGCACCCAGCAAGGTGCCAAATGCCTCTGTGGTCGCGTTCGGCGCCGTTGCCAGAATATCTTGAGGGGCCGCCTCCGCGCCGGTCAGATGGTGATGCAGGCGGCACAGGCCTGCGCCTGACAACGCCGCTTCCACCGGCAGGTGGCCATTGGGTGCGCGCAGCGTGTCGAAGAGTGAGCGGAAATCTGGCATGTCCGGCAAAGGCGTGTGACCGAACTCTGCAGCAGGCACGAAAAGCTTTTGGCCAATCCGATGCGCGATCGCCAGATTGCAGCCTGTTCCAACTCCGATCACAAGACGTGGTCCTGTCGGATCGGCGCTACCGCTTCGAAGGCGCTCAAGACCGGAGGGGTCAAGATCACCCAACGCAAAGGCCTGCGCTTGCAGGTCGTTCAAAAGATAACAGTCCAGCGCACCCGTCGCGCTGATCAGTTCAGAGGTCTGAGCTGTCCAGTCATGGTTTGTCAGTTTCGCAAAACCGCTTTCGACCGGCCCGGCCACGGCAGCACAAATGGCTGTCAGAGACGAAGGCCGTATCTCGTTGAGATAGGCCCGCAGCAACTCCGGCAGGCCCAGGTGTTCTGCATTCTTCAAAACCCGCGCCGTGACCGGCTCAAAGCGGCCGTCCATCGCCAGGCCAAGGCGGCAATGCGTTCCGCCCAAATCAATCAGCAGTTGCTCAGCCATCGCGCCATCTTGCCGCCAGAGCACGTGCCGCTTGCGCAAAAAGTACCACATCGATGCCCACCGCCAACATCTGCCCGCCCCAATCGCGGTACATCAACGCTGTTTCATGATCGACCGCCAGAATGCCCGGCGCCTTGCCCGCCACCTTTATCCGGGTGAGCGCACCTTGCATGGCATCCATGACCTCTGGTGCGGTGGCGTCGCCGCGATAGCCCATGTCATTGGCCAGATCAGAGGGTCCGATAAACGCCGCATCAACGCCATCCACGGCGCAGATCGCGTCCAGGTTTTCGATTGCTTCGCGGCTTTCGATCTGGACGATCAGGCACATTTGGTCGTTGGCGGTGGTGATGTAATCCGGGATGGCCCCGAAGCTGGACGCCCGTGCCAGCGATGCTCCAGAGCCGCGCACACCTTCTGGCGGATAGCGCATGGCGCGCACCAGTGCCTTGGCCTGCTCTGCAGTATCGACCATTGGCACGAGGATGGATTGCGCACCTGCATCCAGAACCTGTTTGATGATCCAGTCCTCGCCGATGGGAACCCGCACCACCGGATGGCTGTCCGAGCTTCGCAAGGCCTGTATTTGCGCCGACAAGGAACGCAGATCGTTGGGCGCGTGCTCGCCATCCAGCACCAGCCAGTCAAACCCGGCAGTCCCAAGGATTTCCGTGGCATAAGGATCGGCAAATCCGGCCCAGCAGCCATAGAGCATCTGGCCTTTGGTCAGCGCGGTTTTGAATGCGTTCTTGGGGGCAGGCATGATGATCTCCATTGGTCTTGTGCCCCAGTTAACCGTGGTGTTGAGTGGAGGTCCAGCGCTGAACCCGGAGGACCGCATGAAACTGACATTGCACCACATCAACCTGAGCACCGAGAAAGTCGAAGCCATGGATGCGTTCTATCGCGATGTCATGCAACTTGATCAGGCAAAGAGTGACCTGCCCGCGCTGAAAAATGACAAGGACGTCTACACCGGTGACGTGGCCTTTCTGGAAGATGGGCATGTGCATTTGCATGTGGCGCGCAAGGACGTGGATGCAGGCTTTCGCACGGGGCAGATTGTCAACCCGGTGAGCCATGGTCACATTGCTTATCGCTGCGACGATTTGCAGGCATTCAAGGCGCATCTTAACGCCAAGGGCGTGGCCTATTCCGACTGGGGTGAAAGCGCCGTCAAAGGCTGGCACCAGATTTACTTCTATGATCCCGATGGCAACGTGATCGAGGTGCATCAGGTGGTGGCCTAGTATCAGGTGCGGATGACCGCTTTGCGGACGGAGCGCCGATAAAGTACGACGATGGGAAACTTTGGATCTGGACGAAAAACGCCGCCCCGAAGGAGCGGCGTTTTAAAGCAGCGAGGGTGCGTTGGCTCAGAAACCAAGCCCTGCGTATTTGTTCTTGAACTTCGACACGCGGCCACCGGCGTCTGTAAGACGTGCGCCGCCACCGGTCCAGGCAGGGTGCACGGTCGGGTCCACGTCCAACGAAAGCGTGTCGCCTTCGTTGCCGTAGGTCGAGCGCATGGTGATCATTGTGCCATCGGTCATTTTGACTTCGATGAAGTGATAATCGGGGTGCAGATCTTTTTTCATGTCTTTCACGCTCCTTACGCCGAGGCGTCGGCCTTTGGCTTGTAGGTGGTGTCTTCTGCGATCCGGGCGGATTTGCCGCGACGCTGGCGCAGGTAGTACAGCTTGGCACGGCGGACGCGGCCACGGCGCACGACGGTGATGCTGTCGATATTGGTCGAATAGAGCGGGAACACACGTTCCACACCTTCGCCAAATGAAATCTTGCGAACGGTGAAAGATCCGGCGATGCCTTCGCCGTTTTTGCGGCTGATGCACACGCCTTCGAAGTTCTGCACACGACTGCGTGTGCCTTCGGTCACCTTAAAGCCGACGCGCACGGTGTCGCCGGCTTTGAAATCGGGAATGTCCTTCCCGAGGGCGGCGATTTGCTCCGCCTCGATCTGAGCGATAAGATCCATCGCTTCAACTCCTATATGCTTGCGGTTGTTCCGCAAAGTTGGTGCGCGTCCTAAGAGCTCTTGGTCTTCTTCCGGGTCCACCGCAGTGCCCGCCAGAGTTCAGGTCGTCATATCTATCATCTGCTCTGTCGGTCGTGGGGCCCGGATCGCCGAAGAAAGCAGGGGCTGGTCACAAACAAGCAGGTCCGGCCGACTCAACCGAGCCCCGGACGGGTGCGGTATAGGCGGAAACAGAAAGCGGATCAAGATCAGTCGATTGTGCAGCGCGAAAGTCTGGGTCGAGCCCAAACTTACCGGGTTGCCTCACTGTAGCGAAGGTCAGCTTCTGAGGGTTGCCTATTCTTTTATTGGTCAGCTGCTACGAGAAAGCCGAAAACGTTCTTGTACTTGCCAAGGATCGACAGACTTCAAGTAGTTTTCTATTGGCCCTAAATCTGCCTGCTCAACGAGATCAGCCTTGATCCGCTCGGCCATAAATGGAGCACGAGCGACACCTTCTTCGATTGCCTCCAACGCATCATCTTCACGGTTTAGAGCCACAAGAGCATCGCCAATTAAGTAGTACGCTCTAGCATTGCTTCGACTAAGGGCGGTGTGGAAATCATCCTCACTCGGCCTCACTTCCTCGAAACTGAATTGTTTAGCATGGACTTCGGCCGCTAGGTCCGCTGCTTCTAAGGCCTTTAAAGGTCTCATATTGTCAGCAGCGTTCAGAATGTATGTTGCTACGGCACAACTAGGAAATGAGTTGGGCCCAGGGTCCAGATCTTCCAAACGATATACGCCCCGCCCAACTGAAACTAAGCGTACAACGGCTTGTTCCTCGTCTTCGTTGACGCGCAAGTCGACCGTCTCGCCGTCACTAATAGGCCGCCCTTTTTTTTGAGATAGCTGCAAAGCTCCGATAACGACGAACATTATTCCATGACAATATCCCAGCAATACTTGGTCTGCCGGACAATCGAGTATTTCAATCTCAGGCAAGTCAAATGTATCAAGGCCCTCACTAAACAAGCGCATCGACCCATCAGGCATTTCTTCCCAATCCAACTCTATCCAACCCCTTGGATGTTTTGGAGAAATTAGCCGGTAGAGCAGTCGGACCAGATAGCTTCGAACTGTTTTCTTGGCGGGCAATGATCGGTCCTCTTCAAGCAAAAAATGGACAACAGGTATTGATCTTCTCAACGTCATATTGTGCTGGAAAAGCGGACGTGGGCAATCAGGAAACAAACGGCAGCTAGGTCCCGCTTAGCTGCCTTTGGGTGTCTTGACCTTTGACCACAAGTCCGGTCGCCGCTCTTGTGTCAGAGTCCTGGACATTTCCCGCCGCCATTCGGCGATTTGTCCGTGGTGGCCCGACATCAGGACGTCCGGGATCGCAAGGCCATTCCATTCGGCGGGGCGGGTGTATTGGGGGTGTTCGAGCAGGCCGTCGGAGAAGCTTTCTTCCTCCGTCGAGCTTTCGTTGCCCAGCACCCCCGGCAGAAGCCGCACGGTGGCGTCGATCATCGCCTGGGCGGCGAGGTCTCCGCCGGTGAGAACGAAGTCGCCCAGGGACACTTCGGCAATGGTGTAGTGGTTGATCACCCTTTGGTCCAAGCCTTCAAACCGGCCGCAAATCATGGTCGCGCCCGGCCCCGCCGCGAGCGACCGTGCCATGGCTTGATCAAAAGGCTTGCCCCGCGGGCTGAGGTACAATAGCGGCGCACCTTTGGCGGCTTGGCCCTGCGCATGATCGATCGCGCGGCCCATCACATCAGCGCGCAGAACCATGCCCGCCCCGCCTCCAGCGGGTGTGTCATCGACATTACGGTGCTTGCCTTCACCGAACTGGCGCAGATCCACTGTCTCCAGCTGCCAAAGCCCGTCCTTCAGTGCCTTGCCGGTGAGGCTTTGGCCCAGGATACCGGGAAACGCATCTGGCAAAAGCGTGATCACCACAGCCCGCCAGGCGCGGACAAGCCGGTCTTGTCCGTCCATAAGGCTTCGCGGTTTGAGAGACGCACCAATGGATTTGCGCCCATGCGAACGGTTCGGCGCGTCGTTCATTGAGGCTCTCCCGCAGCTTGCCTGGTGGCCCCGGCGCTTCGATGTTTGTTGAGCACGCGGCGCTTGGCTTCGGTGGCGACCGCATCGCTCATCTCCGAGCGGTTGATCGCCAGAAGCTCGTCGGCAACCCCTTTGGGCTGCACATTTTCGATTGGGAGCGGGGGCAGGCCATCTGCCGAGATGCCATATCTCTCCAGGAACACGCCCAGCGGTCCAAGCGGTTTTCCGAAACACTCCTCGAGCTGGCCCGCGTCGACACTTGCTCTGTCGGCCACGCTCTGCTTCGTTGCCTCGACAACCTCGTCAAGCTGTGCAGCCTGCGCCCAGTTTTTCTGAAACTCCGCAAAGCTTTCCGTCAAACGGATGCCACGCAGGAGTTGGTAGTAGACACTGCGCTGCCAGGACTCCGGCGACCGTGTCGTATACCAGATGTCGATCTTGGTCTCTTTCCCAAACCTGCGCAAAACACCATCGACGGCGCGCGACATCAGAGGTGTTGAAGCAGAATAAGCCGTGACACCAAACTTCCCGGGGATAAGCCCGGAAAGGTCCTCGCTTGTGATCAGTAGTGGCCGGCTCTCTTCTGGCGTAAGGCTGTCCAGAAACGCCTCGAAGCCACGGCCGAATGCCTCCAGATTGACGGGCTTTGGTTTGCGCGAATACTTACGAGCCGCTCGTATGACATCGGGCATCTCCGTCATCAGCACATAGCGCAGGCGCGGCGCCATGATCGCATCATGTGCGACCAGTGCTCGTTGAAGGCTTGATGTGCCCGTCTTGTGAAAGCCCGGATGCAGAATCACATGCATGTGTCAGAACACCCCGTCCGGCGGATCGGCAATGATGCGTCCGGCGCTCAGATCAACAGTTGGCACGGCATCCAGCGTAAACGGTAGAAGCGCCGGTGCGGACATGCTCGGAGCCTGGATTTCGAGGATATCTGACGCGCCGTGGTTGAGCACGGTCTTGACCTTGCCCAGCAATGCGCCGCCGGTGTCATAGACCTCCAGCCCGATGAGATCGGCGTGGTAGTATTCATCATCCGGCAGATTTGGAAGGCTATCACGCGCCACATAAAGCCGTGTGCCCTTAAGTGCCTCGGCCTGTTCCTTGGTACCAATGCCAGACAGCCGCGCGATCAAAGCACCCTTGGTGGCTTGACCGCTCAAGGCGATGGTGAAGCTTTGCACCTGATCCTCAGTCGTCACTGCGCCATAGGCGGCCACATCCTCAGGCGTGGCCGTAAAAGCCTTGAGCCTGACTTCTCCGCGCACGCCAAAGGCTCCGGCGATAGCTGCTATGCAGATGCGGTCGGTCATGAGCCTCCCTGAGCAATACAAAGACCTGCTACCATCTCGCCGCCAACTGCTTTGCACGCATCGGCGGTGTTTTTTCTCTCGTAAAAGACACCTGCCACGAAAGCGAGCATGCAAAGGATGACGAAACGGATGAGACGGAACATGGCTCTACCGCTCCTCTATCGGTAGAGCCTTGCGCCGGTCCTCCCAACCGGCGCGTTCCAGTTCGGGCGTGTCCTGCTCGTCCTTGGGCCAGCCAACACAAAGATAGGCCACCAGACGCCAGTCTTCGGAGACGCCCAGATCACGGCCCAGGCGCACAGGATCAAGGATCGACACCCACCCCACCCCAAGACCAACGGCGCGCGCCGCCAGCCAGAATTGCGTGATCGCGGCAACCACGGAATAGCGCCGCATTTCAGGCATGGTTGCGGCCCCCAGCCCATGACCCTTGCCGGTCTCTTCGTCGCAGAACACGGCCAGTTGAACCGGGGCTTCGCGCATGCCTGACAGCTTGAGCTTGCTGTAAAGCTGTGCGCGTTCTCCGGCATAGCCATTGAGCGCCTGGTCATTAGCCTCGGTAAAGTTTGCCAGGGCCAATGCGCGTGCCGTCTCAGACGACACATGCACCAAGCGCCAGGGTTCGCTCAACCCGACTGACGGGGCAAAGAGGAATGCCTGCAAACACGCAGACCAGACAGCTTCATCCACCGGATCGGTGCGGAAGTGGCGAACATCCCGTCGCCACCGCATCAATTCGGCCAATTCAGACTGAAAGTCTTCTGAAAAGCACGGCATCCCGGGTCAGGCCAGCCTCAGCTTTCTTCGGCTTCTTCAGCAGGAGCTTCCTCGGCCGGGGCCTCTTCAGCTGCTGCTTCCTCAGCCGGAGCTTCCTCAGCCGGAGCCTCTTCTGCGGCGGCCTCTTCTACTGGGGGCTCCTCAGCAGGTGCTTCCTCTGCGGCTTTTGCCTTTTCGGCCTTCTCTTCGGCACGATCCTTGGCTTTCTGGCCTGGCTCGCCTTTTTCCGGGTTGTTACGCTCTGTCTTCTCGGAATGACCTGCGGCCTCAAGGAAACGCGCGATCCGGTCGGAAGGCTGCGCGCCTTGATCCAGCCAGTACTGGATGCGCTCCATGTTCATTTTGACGCGCTCTTCGCTGTCCTTCGGCAGAAGCGGATTGTAGGTGCCCAGCTTTTCGATAAAGCGACCATCGCGTGGCATGCGGCTGTCGGCCGCCACGATGCGGTAGAAAGGGCGTTTCTTGCTGCCACCACGGGCAAGGCGGATTTTCATGGCCATTGTTTGTTTCTCCTTGAAATGGCTTGGTCAGGTGGGATGAAATCCCACCCTACGATTGGTGTTGTTTGTGGTGCTGAATAACCTCAGCGATGATGAAGTTCAGAAACTTCTTGGCAAATTCCGGATCCAGATCGGCCCGGTTTGCCAAATCTTCAAGCCGTGCGATCTGGGCCGCTTCGCGGGTGGGATCGGACGGGGGAAGGTCATGTTCGGCCTTGAGCTTGCCCACAGCTTGGGTGTGCTTGAACCGCTCGCCCAGCGTGTAGACGAGAATGGCATCGAGTCGGTCGATGCTTTCCCGATGCTCCTTGAGCAGGCCTGCGGCACGGTTGCTTGCGTCAGTCATTTTGCGTACCTCGAAAGATCGTGCAGGTAGATCAGGTTGTCGGCAGCATGGGATGCGCGCCCAGGCTGCAAAGTTGCTCCTAGTCGTTCGGCCAGCTTCATCGAGGCTAGATTGCTTTCGGCGATGTAGCTGACGAGGCGTTCTGGTTTCAGCACGGAGGCGGCCCAGTTTAGGGCGGCGGTTGCAGCCTCGGTTGCTATGCCGCGCCCTTCGGCGCCGGAATATGTATTCCAGCCAATCTCTATGTCATCATGATGGGCGGGGTGGTGCAAACCGACGGAGCCCACCACGGTATCGTCTTCGATCACCGTCCACCAGCCAAATCCCTTTAGCGACCAATGCCCGACATCTGCGGCAAACAGCCTCCACGCATCGGCAATGCCTAGCGGCCCGCCAATGTAACGGGCAGCGTCCGAAGCGTAGAATGCGGCAAATGTGGCGAAATCGTCTCCGACTGGGCCGCGCAGCACCAGACGTTCGGTCGTGAGTTCAGGAACGTCAGTCAAGAGCCCATCCTTTCGGCTTAAAGAGGGGGTCCGCGTAATGTGCGATTTCAAGCTCGATGCCATCGCGAATTTGACCGGATGTAAGACGATCAGGGCTTGGGTGGCGATAGACCGCGTCGGAGCCGTCAATCGTGGGTGCGTCAGGGTCCTTCACACAGCCAAGACGTTCAGCCAGACGAATTGAATCGAGGTTCTTGGGGTCGATGTAACTCACCGCACCGCCCCAGCCGCCCTGGGCATAGAGGAAACCGCGGACCTCATGGACCGCTTCCAGCGCATAGCCATGCCCGGCCTTGTCGGGCCAGATGATCCAGGCAATCTCGCGTTCGGGCCATTTGGACGGAAACCAGCCGCCGGCCATGCCGAGCGTTTCTTCCGTAGCCTTGTCGTGGATCATCCACATGCCGTACCCGCGGATCTCCCAATGGCCGATCTCGGCGGCATAGAGCATCCAGGCCTCATAGGCATTGAGCGGCCCGCCCATGAAGCGTGAGCGGTAGGACGCAAAAGTGGCTTTGAAATCGGGATAATCCTCGGAGGCCGGTCCGCGCAGGATCAACCGATTGGATTCCAGAACGGGAATGTCGCGATGGCCCATCTTACACCTCCGCCGGGTTCGGGTGGCGGTAGATGCGCGAAGGGTCTTCGTCTTCGGGGTATGAGATGTCACCGACATGTGTCGCGCCAAGCCGCTCAGCGAGCGCGATGGATCTCGCGTTGCTTGGCAGGATGTAGCTGTCGAGCACGGGGATCTTTAGTGTATCCTGCGCATAGCTTCGCGCGGCTTTGGCCGCTTCCGTGGCGTAGCCCTGGCCTTCGGTCTCTTCGCACATCATATAGCCAAGCTCATGATGCTGGTCACCGGGTTCAAAGCCGATCACAACAAAACCGAGCAACCGTTTGGTCGTGGTCTCTTCAACGGCCCAAAGCCCATGCCCGCGCAAGAGCCATATGCCAACCATCGAGGCAAAGTCATACCAGGCCTCATCGCGACTGAACGGCCCGCCCAACCCTTCGCCGCGCGAGCTGCAGGCGATTTGGGCATAGGCCTCGAAATCAGCAAGTTCAGGCGCGCGTAGCGTGAGGCGATCGGTCTGCAAGCGTGGCAAACCTGCGGACAGTTCGCCTGCCTGCGCCATTGCCACAGGTGTTGAGGGGCTTTCCATTGGCAAGGCTGCGTGCATCATGCATAGGCCTCCGGACTGCCATCCGCATCCGTCTCAAGCCCAAGTTCCGCAGGGCCGGGGTGACGATAGAGATGCTCGGCCCCCATCTCAACATTGTCATAGGCGCGCTCAAACGTGGCCCCCAACCGTTCGGCCAGGGCAACAGAGCGTTCGTTGCCGGGCACGATGTTGGAGGTCAGCGTGGTGAAGCCAAGATCCTCATAAGCCCATTTGCGGGCGCGCTCGGCCCCTTCAAAGGCAATGCCGCGGCCTTCAAAGCCTGCATAGACCACCCAGCCGATCTCTGGCTCTGGCCAACCTTCGGGGTTCCAGATCCCGGTGATGCCGCAAGGCTCTCCGGTTTCCTTCCACTCCATGGTGAAATAGCCATACCCCTTGAGCGCCCAATGCCCGATGGAGCAGGCAAACCAGCGCCATGCCTTGGGGCGGTCTTTTTCAGATCCAAACCCCCAAGAGCGATCATGATCCAAGAGGAACGCGGCCAGCGGATCGAAATCCTCTGGCTCTGGTCCACGCAGGATCAGCCTTGGGGTTTCCAAGACGGGAATCGCAAGGCTGAGTGTCATGCCGTGCCCTTTGGGTATTTGAGACAAGAAAGAAGCATCAGGTTATTTCTTCTTTCCGAAACCCGAGAGCCCCGGAGGCAGAGGCATTCCGCCACCGCCCAAACCCGGCAGGCCACCACCGGGCAGGCCTTTGCCCATTTGCTTGGCGGCTTGTTCCAGCGCCTTGGAATCCATACCGGCGGCCATTTCCTCTGGCGAGGGGCCGCCTTTGCCGAACATGCCTTTCATGGCTTGTTTCAGCATGCCGCCCTTGCCCATCTTGCCCATTTTCTTCATCATGTCGGACATCTGACGCTGCATTTTCAGCAGTTTGTTCAACTCTGACACTTCCAGACCAGCACCAATCGCGATGCGCTTTTTGCGCGAGGCTTGCAAGATTTTGGGGTTGGCGCGCTCTTTCTTAGTCATGGAGTTCACCAGCGCGATCTGCCGCGCGATGATCTTGTCGTCGATGCCGGCCTCGGCCATCTGATTTTTCATCTTGCCCATGCCGGGCATCATGGACATCACACCTTCCATGCCGCCCATCTTTTGCATCTGCTCAAGCTGCATCTTGAGGTCGTTCATGTTGAACTGCCCCTTGGTGAAGCGCTTCATCATGCGTTCGGCCTGTTCGGCCTCGATGGTTTCCTGCGCCTTTTCCACAAGGCTGACGATGTCGCCCATGCCAAGGATGCGGCCTGCGATGCGCTCAGGCTCAAAGGTTTCCAGCGCATCCATCTTTTCGCCCAGACCCACAAAGCGGATCGGCTTGCCGGTGACCGCGCGCATCGAAAGCGCCGCACCACCGCGCCCGTCGCCATCCATCCGGGTGAGTACCACGCCGGAGACGCCGATCTTGTCGTCAAACTCGGTGGCGACATTGACCGCGTCCTGACCGGTCAGACCATCGACCACAAGAAGCGTCTCGCGCGGGTTGGCCACATCGCGCACCGCGGCGGCCTGTGCAATCAGTTCCTGATCAATGTGCAGGCGACCGGCGGTGTCGAGCATGTAGACATCATAGCCACCGAGCCCGGCCTGCGTTTTGGCGCGTTTGGCGATGGTGACTGGGTCTTCGCCCTTGACAATAGGAAGCGTATCGACACCGATCTGACGGCCCAGAATCTCTAGCTGTTCCATCGCCGCCGGGCGGTTAACGTCGAGCGAGGCCATCAGCACGCGCTTGCCATCGCGCTCTTTCAGACGTTTGGCCAATTTAGCAGTTGTCGTGGTCTTACCCGAGCCCTGCAGGCCAACCATCAGGATGGGGGCAGGCGGGTTGTCGATTTTAAGCGCGCCGGGGTCTTCTTCGCCGGTCAGCGTTTCGACCAGCGCATCATGCACGATCTTGACGACCTGCTGACCGGGGGTGACCGACTTGGTCACCGCCTGACCAGTGGCCGCCTCTTGGACGCGTTTGATGAAGTCACGCGCGACAGGCAGCGACACATCGGCCTCAAGCAGAGCCACGCGCACCTCGCGCAAGGCGGTCTTGACGTCATCTTCTGACAACGCGCCCTGTTTGGTCAGCCGGTCAAAGACGCCTGAGAGACGTTCGGAAAGATTTTCAAACATGCCTCGGCCTCCTTCGCCGGTTGCGGGATGTTACCCCCAAGATAGGGGCAACGGTTCAAACGATAAACGCCCCCACGGGCGAAACTCGCTGGTGGGGGGCGATCCCGGCACAGGGCCAAGGGACCGGAAGAACAGACGTCTTCCGTGATGTTGCGCCGCAATTACGCCCAGATTTCTTGCGAGTCAAGCTATCCGGTTTCTTGTGAAGTTGGGAGCCGTAGGCCTAGGTTCGAAGGGTTGGGGCAAGGACATTTGGTATGGAAGCACTCGTTCTCATCTTTGCGGAGATCATTATTGCCTGTCTTGCGCCGGTCTTTGCGGTGATAGGTGCTCTGATTGGGGCGATCATCGAGTTCATCTTGCTGCTCTTTGGCGGTGTGTTCGCTGAATATGTCGAGGTGCGACGAAAAAGACGGGCAGAGGCCACGGGTCAGCCTGCTCAGCCGCGCAAGCCGCTTGTCCCGCGTAAAGTTGTGCATTGGACCGCCGCAATCTGTGCCGGGGTTGGTGCCTTGGGGATTGTCGCGTCTTTCGTCTTTTTCCAACCCATCCTGCGCCATGTGATGGACGTAGCCAGCGAGAAGGCCGGCATGACAGTGACATATGCCGGTGCCAGCGGTTCACTTCTGGGCGGGCATGTGGTGCTGGAAGGCCTCGAAATGTCGCGCAGCCATGAGACCGGATTGGCTTTTGATCTTCAGGTCGCTCGAGCTGAGGCAGATGTGTCTTTGTGGAGCCTGATCTCGGGACCGCCCACGCTAGTTTTGGGTCAGGTGGACGGGATGACCGGCATCATCACACCGCCTTTGCCGAATGAGGAAAAGAAGGGTCTGCCGAAGCCAAGACGGCCTTTTCGGGCAGATCTGTTTGCCATTGCTAATGTCGATATAGAAATCCGGCCGCGCGAAGACGCACCCTTTAGTGTGGTCATCGACCGTGCAGAGATTGCCCCCTTCCGTAGCAGCCTTGCGGTTTTTGACCTGCTATTCCGGTCAAACATGAAGGCCGAGATTGCCCGGCAATTGCTGATCGTCGAAACCCGAGAGATTACCGATAACGGGCGCGAGACGCGCTGGGTGTTCGAGGATGTGGACGCGGCACAGCTCAAGCGTGTCTTGCCCAAAGCGCCGCTAACCTGGGTCGAGGCAGGCCGTCTGACGGTGGCGGTCTCCGACAAATGGAGCCTGTCGGAGAATTTTGTGGATATGGATTGGCGGATTGCCGCTGCGGATATGAAAACATCCGTACCCTCGGATATCGGGGCTGTGGAGCGTGTGATGGCAAAAGGTCTGAGCGCCTATGTCAATCGGTTCGGTGGTGATGTGGATTTTCATTATCAGCTGGAACTTGACCCGGAGGATATGACCGCGCTGAGGGAAGGCGATCTGGATCACTTCTGGCAAAAACTGCTCACGGGAATTGTGCGGGGTGGCGTGGCCAGTGATGAGGCGCAGGAGACAGCCGAAGAGATTGTCGAAGATGAAAAGCCCGGCACCATTGACAGGCTGAAATCGATCTTCAAGAAGGATGCGCCGGAGGAATGATCCCGGTGTTGGTTCGGGAGGCTGGAAGTTTGGTTGACGCTTCTTCCACATTTCAAAAAACCTTGCCGGTGACATCCGATGCGCTGCTAGAGCGGTTGCGCGCGGCGGGCGTAAATTTCGAATATTTTGAGCATATCCCGCTGCGCACCGTGGAGGATGCCAAAACCGTGCAGGGATCGGTCATGCCCAGTGGCACGGGGCGGCTTAATATAAAGAATTTCTACCTGCGCGACGGCAAGAAGCGAAACCATCTGGTGGTGCTCGAGCAGGATCGCGTCGTGGATCTCAAGGCGCTCGGCGACAGTATGGGCGTGGCGCGGCTTTCCTTCGGGTCGGCGGATCGGTTGATGGAGCATCTGGGCATCCGGCCCGGCGCCGTCAGCCCGCTGGCTATGGTGACCGGATCAAAGACCGGCGTTTCGCTTTACATGGACCGTGCGCTGGAGGCGACGGATTGGGTCCATGTCCACCCTTTGGTCAACGATCGCACGGTGGCCATCCGGCCTGCTGACCTGTTGGCGGTGCTGGCGGGGTGGGGCGTTGACGTGACCTGGCTTGAGCTGTGAGGCGTTGGATTTGGGTATTTGTGACAAGAAAGAAGCCAAAGGTGTTTCGGAATATCAACCGATTGGTTGAATATCAGAATCCAGTGAAATCCTGCGGAAACTGGCCTGCGACGCCGGCGCGCGCTCAAATTTAACTGATATTTATCATATGGTTAAGTTCGCTTTGGCCGCGCTTGACTCGGGCCTGTCTGCCGCATAGCACATGCACAACGGTTCCGGAGGGGAAAACGTGGATGATCCTGACCGAAACAAGCGGCTTGCGCAGCTTGAAGACAGGATCAACGCACTGAAAGAAAAGGATGCGCCCGCGCCTCATATGGACAACCATTACTCTCAGGCACAGCTGGCCTGGCGGATGGTGATCGAACTTGTGGCCGGTCTGGGGATCGGTTTTGGGTTGGGATACGGGCTCGATTACGTCCTCGGGACGCTGCCCATCTTCCTGATCCTGTTTACTTTGCTGGGCCTGGCGGCCGGTATCAAGACGATGATGCGGAGCGCCAATGAGATCCAGCAGAAACACATGATGGCGGAAACGTCAGAGACCGAAGCGGCCCGACGGGGCGGTGAGAAAAGGACGCAGAATGGCGAGTGAAGCAAAAGCAGAGGGTTCCAAAGAACTTGTGTTCCACCCGATGGACCAATTCATCGTCAAACCTCTTGCGGGCGACGGGCCGGTGGGTCTCTTCACGGTAACCAACGTCACGCTGTGGATGGCGCTTGCGGTTCTGGCGATCTTTGCTTTGATGGTTCTGGGCACTTCGGGCCGGTCGGTGATCCCAAGCCGCATCCAGTCGATTGCGGAACTGGCTTACGGATTTATCCGCAAGATGGTTGAAGACGTCGCCGGGAAAGACGCGCTGCCGTACTTCCCCTATATCATGACGCTCTTCATGTTCATCGTCTTCTCGAACTTCCTGGGGCTTATTCCGGGGTCTTTCACAACCACCAGCCATATCGCGGTGACTGCCGTGATGGCGATGGCGGTGTTCTTGGCGGTGACCATTCTGGGCTTTGTCAAAAACGGAGCAGGTTTCCTGGGCGTGTTCTGGATCAGCTCGGCACCGCTGGCGTTGCGACCCATCCTGGCGCTGATTGAAGTCATTTCGTATTTCGTGCGCCCGGTGAGCCACTCCATTCGTCTGGCGGGCAACATGATGGCCGGTCACGCGGTGATCAAAGTCTTCGCGGCCTTTGCGCCAATGATCCTGATTGGCTGGATCGGTGTTTTGGTCACGCCCTTGTCGATCATCGCGATCACGGCGATTTACGCGCTTGAGGTGCTGGTGAGCTTCATTCAGGCCTATGTCTTCACGATCCTGACCTGCGTTTACCTCAAGGATGCGCTTCATCCTCATCACTAATTACGGTGCGTGTGACCACGCGCCCTACGAAAAGCGCGGAGCGATCCGCAAGAAAGACAACTGACATTCCATCGTAAGGAGAAATCAAATGGAAGGTGACGTCGTACAAATGGGTGCATACATCGGTGCTGGCCTGGCCTGTACAGGCATGGGCGGTGCTGCTGTTGGTGTGGGCCACGTTGTTGGTAACTTCCTGTCGGGCGCCCTGCGCAACCCTTCAGCGGCCGGTGGCCAGACAGCAACCATGTTCATCGGTATCGCGTTCTCGGAAGCGCTGGGGATCTTCTCGTTCCTCGTCGCACTTCTGCTGATGTTCGCTGTCTAACCCCTGACGGAACCTGATCCTTACGCGGGGGTGAAAGGCCAAGCCTTTCACCCTTATGCAAACGGAAGTTCCCCAAGGAGGACGCAACATGGCAAGCGAAACGCATGATGCAGCCGCAACGGCGAGCGCCTGTGTCGACGCAGGTGGCGGAGCCATTGGCATGCCGCAGCTCTGCGGCGAGTGGATGGGCAACCAAGTCTTCTGGTTGGTCGTCACACTCGTAGTCATCTATTTCATCCTGTCGCGCATCGCACTGCCGCGGATCCAGGCCATTCTGGGCGAGCGCCAGGGGGCGATCACAAACGATCTGGCCGCTGCCGAAGATTTCAAGGTCAAGGCGCAGGAGGCCGAAGACGCCTATAACAAGGCTTTGGCGGATGCACGCGCAGAAGCGCAAAACATCATTGCCGAAACCAAGGCCGAGATCCGGGCAGAGCTTGACGAAGCAACGGCGAAGGCCGACGCCGAGATTGCTGCGAAAGCGGCAGAAGGTGAGAAGGCGATTGCCGAGATCCGGGCCAATGCGCTGGAAAGCGTAAAAGACGTGGCCAAGGAGACGGCAAAAGAGCTTGTCTCTGCAATGGGGGTCAAAGCTGACGCGCGTTCGATCACCTCGGCTGTGACTGCAAAGTTGAAAGGGTAATCACTATGAAACAGATGATTGCCACGGTTATAGCGATCAGCGCGGCGACTCCTGCATTGGCTGCCAAGGGGCCGTTCTTTTCGTTGAGCAACACCAACTTTGTTGTGCTCATTTCCTTCCTGCTGTTCTTCGCCGTTCTGCTCTATCTGAAGGTTCCGAGCCTGCTTGGCGGTATGCTCGACAAGCGCGCCGAAGGTATCAAGGCCGAGTTGGATGAGGCCCGCGCGCTGCGAGAAGAGGCGCAGACATTGCTGGCCAGCTATGAGCGCAAGCAAAAGGAAGTGCAGGAGCAGGCGGACCGTATTGTCGCGCATGCCAAGGCGGAAGCGGCAGAAGCCGCAGAGCAAGCCAAGAAAGACCTCGAGGTCTCAATCGCGCGTCGTGTGAGAGCCGCAGAAGATCAGATCGCCTCGGCCGAGACCAGCGCCGTTAAGGATGTGCGTGACCAGGCGGTTTCGGTTGCCATTGCGGTGGCCAAGGATGTTGTCGCCACGAACATGACCGCCACTGCGGGCAAATCGCTGATTGATGATGCGATTTCAGAGGTGGAAGCGAAACTGCACTAAGACGGCTTGCGTTTTCGAAAACAGAAATCCCGGGCGCTCCGTCCGGGTTTTTCTTTTGCACCTAGCCCTCGGCAAGCTCCGAGACGGCTTGCTTGCCAATTTCGCCCATATGCCGTTCGATTGTGTCAACCATGGTTTGTTTTGCAGCACGAGCGAGTTCCATGGGCAACTGCCCCAGCTCTTTTTCGCGCGCGACAACGGTGATGCGTCTTGAGAGCCCTGCTACGGGCAAGGGTAGTATGCGAAGGGGCATTTGTTCAACAAACCCGTCAATCAAAAGGCTTGGGGTCAACAGTGTGAAGCCCAGACCCTGTGCAACGCATGAAGTAACCATGCTGGAACGATCCGCCTGAATCACGCGCGGAACTTTGAGTTTTAGACGGCGCAGATGCTGTTCGGTTTGGCGGCCAATGCCGGTGGTGTCCGCAAACCGGACAAGCGGCAAATGCGCCAAAATTTCCTCAAGCCGGTCTGTGGGGCCGGCATAATCGCTGGGTAAGACCAGCAAAAACGCCTCTTGCAACACGGCATGCCGCTCCAGTCCGTCCATGTCGTAAAAGGGGTTTGAGCTGATCACCATGTCCGCCTGTTTTGTGCGCAAGAGCGTTTCGTGATCCCCGCTTTGACCAGCGTGCAGGGTCATGTCCCCCACTCCGAACTGGTCTTTGGCCAGGCGCACCAGTGGGACCGACAATGTGGTTGCGATAGAGGCCAGCATCCCCACGCGCAAGCGGCTGATGGGGTGCGGACCTTTGTGCCGCAAATCGGTTGCAAGGTCTGCCACCGCGTTCAACACCCGGGTTGCATGCCGGAACATCAGCTCGCCAGTTTGTGTCGGTTTCAAAGGGCGTGACGACCGGTCAATCAACGTTGTGTTATAGGCGTTTTCCAGATTGGCGATGTGCTGCGACGCGGCGGATTGGGTTATGCCCACGAGACGTGCGGCTGCTGTCATTTGTCCGGTTTCAATCAGAGTCACGAAGATTTCCATTGCCTTGAACAGATTGGTATCAGGAGCAGGTTTATCGGGCATGATCAGTCTCCAAATTGCAGGAGTATTAGAATTTCTAATAATGCGTGCTGTCAATTGACCGATTGTGACCTCCGGCGCAGGTTGACTGCAGGAGGCACCCAGCTTGAAAGACAAGGCGACGACACGGCGCAAGCGAAAGCGCAGCGTAAGGCAGGTGGCGGACCAACCCCGTGCGCCCTACGTGGAACGCGCCATTGGACCTTTGCCTGTTCTGAGCGACGAGGGTCTGGAACTGATTGAGGCCAATGCGGACCGCATACTGGCCGAGACGGGCATGGAATTTCATGACGATCCGGAGATACTGACGCTCTTTCGCGAGGCGGGATGTGATGTCGATGAAACCCGTGTCAGGTTCGAGCCGGGGTTCTGCCGCAAGACGATTCAGGCCACGGCCCCGGCGACGTTTCACCAGCAGGCGCGCAATCCCGGCAACTCTGTTCGAATGGGGGGCAATGCGACGGTGCTCTGCCCGTCCTGGGGGCCGCCTTTTGTGCATGATCTGGATCGCGGGCGGCGCTATGCGAGCTATGAGGACTTTGTCACACTGGTGAAGCTGCACCAGACGATCCCTTGGCTGCATCATTCGGGTGGTGTGGTCTGTGAGCCGGTCGATCTGCCGGCCAGTACACGGCATCTCGATATGCTCTACGCCCATATCCGCTGGTCCGACCGGCCCTTCATGGGGGCTTTTATCGGGGCCGAGAGGGCGGGCCATGCGATTGACTTGGCGCGGATCGTGTTTGCAGAGCGGATGGAGGCAGAGCCGGTGCTCTATTGCGTTTCCAACACCAATGCGCCGTTGGTGATGGATGCAAATATGTCGGGCGCGTTGAAGACCTATGCCCGTGCCGGTCAACCGGTGGCCTGCACGCCCTGGGTGCTGACTGGCGCGATGAGCCCTTGCACCGTGGCGGGCACGCTGGCGCAGGTGCTGGCCGAGGCGATGGCGGGGCTGGCACTGGTGCAGTTGATCAACCCCGGCGCGCCCTGTCTCATGGGGTCCTTTGCGTCGACCATGTCCATGCAATCAGGCGCGCCGACCTTTGGCACGCCGGAGGCGGGGCAGCTGGTGTTGGCGGCGGGACAACTGGCGCGACGGCTGGGGGTCCCACTTCACACGGTTGGCACGTTGAGCGCGTCGAAATTGCCTGATGCCCAGAGCCAACAAGAGGCGACCTGGGGTCTGATGATGTCGATGTTTGCTGGTGCAAACCTGATCAATCATGCCACGGGATGGCTCGAGGGTGGGTTGGTGACGGGTTTTGAAAAGACCATGCTCGACGCCGATCTGTGTGGGAAAATGATGCGGTTCTTCGAAGGCATTGACCTGAGTGAGAACGCCCAGGCGATGGATGCAATCGCGGCAACCGGGCCGGGACAGCATTTTCTGGGGTCTGAACACACACAAGCGAACTTCCTGACCGCTCTCTTCCGGCCAGAAACGGCGGACAACAACTCATTTGAGCAATGGGTGGCAGCCGGGGAATTGGATGCCAGTCAGCGCGCCAATGCGCTTTGGAAAGAACATCTGGAGGCCTACGATGACCCAGGGCTGGATCCGGCGGTGGATGAAGAACTGCGGGCATACGTTGCCAAGACCAAAGAGCAGATCGGTGAGGCGGCGTATTTCTGATGTGCAAGGGTGGGGCAAATTTCTTGGAAGAAATTTGGCAAGAAAATTCCAATTTTCTTGCGCTTCTGAGGGGGCCGCATGCCTGAAGTGGTGATCATTGGCGGCGGTGCCAACGGGCTGAGCCTTGCCTATCATTTGGCCAAACGGGGCGCGCAGGATGTTCTACTGGTCGAACGTAACAGCCTGACTTCGGGCACAAGCTGGCATGCGGCGGGGATCGTCGGGCCTTTGCGCGCCACACCCAATATGACGCGCCTGGCGATGGAGGCGCTGACGCTCTATCCTGCGCTTGAGGACGAAACCGGAATGCGTACCGGGTACCGGCAGACGGGGGGCTATTGGCTGGCCCGTGTGCCGGAACGGATGGACGAGCTTCGCCGGATCGCCGCTTTGGGGCGGCTGTCGGGGCTGTCGCCTGAAATCATAACGCCAAGCGCAGTGGATGTTCCTGGTCTGGACCTCAGCGGTCATGTCGGGATGATGTCTGTGGCCGAAGATGCCAATGTGAACCCGGTGGATCTTTGCATGGCCTACGCGCGTGCGGCGAAAACGCGGGGTGCGGAGATCAAAGAAGGCGTGGCTGTCTCAGGAATCGAGACCGCTGATGGCCGTGTCACCGGGGTGCGGCTAGCCGACAACACGCTCATTGAAGCGCGGCAAGTGGCGATCTGCGCCGGGGCTTGGTCCAAACCACTTGCCGCCAGCGCGGGCCTGCATCTGCCGTTGCAGGCGGTAGAGCATATGTATGTGGTCACTGAGCCCATGCCGGATTTGCCCGATCCCTTCCCGGTCATCCGCGATATGGACACCGGCATCTATATCAAGGGCGAAGCGGGCAAGCTTGTGATCGGTGGGTTTGAGCCCCACGCCAAATGCTGGGACGCGTTCGGGCCAGAGGGCGACAGGCCCTTTCTGGAACTACCCGAGGATTGGGAGCAATTTGCCCCCTTCATGCAGGCCGCGCTTGATCTGATGCCTGCGCTGGAAAGGACCGGCATACAGCATTTCATGAACGGCCCGGAAAGTTTTACCCATGACACAAGGCCACTGATTGGACCTGCGCCGGAGGTTGAGGGGCTGTATGTCGCTGCGGGGATGAATTCGGTGGGTGTCATGTCCTCGGCGGGGGTGGGCCGGCTGTTGTCGGGCTGGATGATCGACGGCACACCGGAATGGGACGCCTGGGAAGTTGATGTGGCGCGTGCAGACCCCTGGGCAGCCAGCGACGCACATATGGCGACGCGGATGGAAGAGGCGGTCTCGGATCTTCTGGCGATGCACTGGCCCTACAAGCAGCCCAAGGCGGGACGGGGCCTGCGCTGTTCCGCCTTGCATGACCGCTGGGCACGTGAGGGCGCTGTCTTTGGAGTGACCGCCGGATGGGAGCGGGGGCTGTGGTATGCCAAAAAAGCAGCCGAGCGCGACCTGCCCTATTCAGTAGGTGCACAGCCCTGGTGGGACATTGCGGCGCGAGAAGCTGCGGAGATGGATACGGGCGCGGTGCTGCTTGATCTCTCGCCCTTCACAAAGATTGAGATCAGCGGGCCGGGCGCGCTGACATTTCTGAATGCTCAGACCTGCGCGCAGATGGATGTGGCCTTTGGCATGGCGGTTTATACCCCGATCCTGAATGATGCGGGCGGCATTGAGATGGACGTGACCATCACGCGTCTGGGCAAGGACCGGTTCTGGCTTGTCTCAGGTGCGGCGACACGCTGGCGGGATCGGGCCCTCTTACAAAGCCGGGCGATTGGCTTCGATGTCGACATCATGGACCACACCGACGAGGACGCCGTGATTGGCATCATGGGGGCGGGTTCGCGATCCGTCTTAACGTCCTTGAGCGATGAAGATTGGGATACATTTAAATTTGGCACGGTGCGAGACGTGGTCATGGCGGATGTGCAACTGCGCGCGACACGGTTGAGTTTCGTGGGCGAGCTGGGCTGGGAGTTGTCTATATCCAACGATAAGGCTGGGCTGGTCTTTGACGCGCTGATCGCTGCCGGTTCCAAACCCATGGGGCATTATGCCCTGGATGGCTGCCGGATCGAGAAGGGCTTCAAGCATTGGGGGCATGATCTTGGCCCGGAGATCACACCGCTGGAAGCGGGTCTTGGATTTACCATCGATTGGTCAAAGGAATTCACAGGCAAGACCGCGCTGGAGAAACAGAAGGCCCAAGGGGTGACGAAGCGGTTATGTCTCTTTGAGGTCGCCGGTGGCCCGCTTTTGCTGCATGACGAGCCGATCTGGTGCGACGGGCGTGTCGTCGGTCTAACCACATCGGGCGCACGGGGGCCGCGCACAGGGCTGGACCTGTGTTTCGGAATGATCGACGCGGCAGCGGAAGGCCCTTTTGAAATTGACGTGGCAGGTCAACGCTATCCGGCCACACGCCTCAGGCGCCCACCCTTTGATCCCGATGGCACGAGGATGCGGGCATGAGCGACGCGCAGGTCATCATCATCGGTGCTGGGGCCATGGGGTGTTCGCTGCTCTATCATCTGGTCAAGCAGAGCTGGCGGGATGTGGTGCTTTTGGAGAAGAATGACCTCACCCATGGCTCGACCTGGCATGCGGCGGGGCTCTGCACGCATTTTGCCCATAATCCCACCATTCAGGAACTGCGCGCCACCTCCGTGCGGCTTTACCGCGATATCCTGCCGGAAGAGACGGGCCAAAGCTGCGGCTTTCACCCCTCGGGGGCGATGCGCATCACCCGTAATCCTGATCGGATGGATGAGTTTCGTCATGTCGCGGGATTATCGGCCTTTACAGGTTATCCGCTGGAGATCCTGACGCCCGAGCGGATTGCCGAGTTGCATCCGCTGGCCGAGCTCGACGGGCTGATCGGTGGGATCTACGAGCCCGATGACGGGCATGTGGACCCAAGTCTTGCCACCAACGCGATGGCGCAGTTGGCTGTGCGCGGCGGGGCGGTGGTCAAACGCTACTGCCCGGTGAGGGGGATCCGCCAAGAGGCCGGGCTTTGGGTGGTTGAGACGGACAAAGGCATCTTTCGCGCCAAACATCTGGTCAATGCGGCTGGAACCTGGGGATTTGAGATTGGTCGGATGATGGGCGTGAACGTGCCCTCGGTGCCGGTGCTGCATCAGTACCTGGTGACCGATACGGTGAGCGCTGTGGCCGAGAGGCAGGCGCGGGGTCTGCCTGAACTGCCGATCATCCGCGACCCTGAAGAAAGCTGGTATGTGCGACAGGAGCGGGATGGGTTGATCCTTGGGCCTTATGAACAGGAGGCGCAGGTCTGGTCGCCCGATGGTGTTCCCGAAGAGTTTGGGGCGGATCTCATGCCGCCTGATCTGGACCGGGTGGAGCATATCATCGAGGCGGCGATGGCGCGTATTCCGGCTCTGGCGGAAGGTGGGGTCAAGACGGTCATCAACGGCCCGATCACTTTCAGCCCCGATGCCAACCCGCTGATTGGCCCGGCACATGGGATAGAGAACGCCTGGCTTCTGACAGGCTCTTCCATGGGGGTCATGGAAGGCGGCGGGGCAGGAAAATTCCTGGCCCATTGGATGACACATGGCGCGCCGCCGATGGATGCTTTGGCGGTGGATTCACGCCGCTTTGGGCAATGGGCGGACCGCGACTACCGGATCGCCAAGGCGGTGGAATGTTTCGGGCTTCAGTTTGGAGTGCATTATCCGCATGAGGAACGCCCGGCGGGACGCGGGCTGCGCAAATCCCCGTTGCATGATCTGATGGTTGAGCGCGGCGCTGCGATGGGGGCGGCCTATGGCTGGGAGCGACCGAATTGGTTTGCCGCGGCGCCGGGCGCGCATGCCGATGAAACGTTTCGAAGGGCCAACTGGTTTGAGCCGGTGGGCCGGGAATGTACAGCTGTGTCCGAACGGGTGGCGCTGGCGGACCTGTCTGTGTTTTCCAAGTTTGAGGTTACAGGCCCGGATGTGACGGCTTTTGTTGCGCAGCTTGGAGCCAACAAAGCCCCAAAGCCGGGCCGGATCGGCCTGGTACATGTTCTGACACCGGCGGGTGGCGTCGCGGCAGAATTCTCAGCTGCCATAGTGAGTGAAACAAAAGCGTATCTCACCTCCGCCGCAGCTGCCGAAGAGATGGACCTTGATTTGCTGCGCTCGCGTGCCGAAGGGTGGGACGTTGAGATTACCAACCGCACCGACGATCTGGCGGTCATCGGGCTGATGGGGCCGAGGGCGCGTGAGGTGCTGGGGGCACTGACAGATGACGACCTCGGAAAGTGGCTCAGCGTGCGCGAGATCACTTTGGCAGAATTTCCGGTGCGGGCCCTGCGCGTGTCCTATGTGGGTGAGCTTGGCTGGGAATTGCATGTGGCGCGGGAGCATGCAGTCGCGTTGTTCCTGGCACTGGAAGATACAGGCAAAGCTTATGACATCGGCTTTTACGGCGCTTATGCCGCCAATGCGATGCGCCTGGAGAAAGGTTATCGCGCTTGGGGCAGTGACCTGACCACTGAGCGCAGCCCGCTGGAGGCGGGGCTGGGCTATCTCGTGCGCCATGAGGGCCGGGAGTTTACTGGGCGCGATGCGATGCTGGCACGGCAGGCGGATAAGCCCTGGGACATGGTTCTTCTGGAGATCGAAGCGGGTGAGGTCGATCCGTTTTACGCCCATGGCCTTTGGCATGGCGCGCGCTCTGTGGGGATCGTGACATCAGGAGCCTATGGTCATCGCACCGGCAAGGCGCTGGCGCTGGCCTATCTGTGTGACCCTGAGGCCCGCGATGGCCTGAGCGTTGACATTTTGGGCCAACGGCGCGCCGCGCGTATCCTCGAGCGCGCGCCATATGATCCGGACAATGAAAGGATGAAGTGATGCTAGACACCGATTGGTCAATCAAAGCCACAGCGGCCCGGCGCGCGCAGTATTACGCTGCGTCGCAGTCGAAATTTGTCCCCTTCAAAGAGCCGATGGTCTTCAAACGCGGGTCGATGCAGTATCTCTGGGATGCGGAAGATCGCAAATATATCGACTTGCTGGGCATGAATGTCTGTATCTCGGTGGGCCATTCGCACCCCGATGTGGTGGCTGCCGCAACCGAGCAGGCGCAAACGCTTACCCATTGCACGACGATGTTCTATCACCCCACACCTGCGCATCTGGCCGAGGAACTGGCGGCGACCATGCCCAAGGGCGAAGACTGGGTGGTGCATTTCACCAACTCGGGCGCCGAGGCGATTGATCTGGCGATGACCATGGCGCGGACCTATACCGGCAATCTCGACTTGCTTGCGCTGCGCACGTCCTATCACGGCCCGACTGCGGCGGCGCAATCGGTAACAGGCATTGCAGGCTGGCGGCATCCGGGCATGCCGGGGCATGTGGCCTTTGTGGCCGAGCCAAACCAGTATCGCGGAATCTTTGGCGAGAATGCAGGCGCGGCGCCCTATCTCGATGAGATCGAGCGCGCCATTGCCACGGCCACCACGGGCCGCGTGGCTGGCATGTTGGTGGAAAGCGTGCAGGGCTATGGCGGGATCATCGAGATGCCCAAAGGGTACATGTCCGGTGCCGCCGAACGCGTGCGCGCGGCAGGCGGGCTCTACATTGCCGATGAGGTGCAATCGGGCTTTGGTCGCACCGGGGATCACATGTGGGGGTTCGAGGCGGATGGCGTGGTCCCGGATATCGTGGTTATGGCCAAGGGGATCGGCAATGGCTTCCCGCTTGGCGCTGTGGTGGCTCGCAAGGCCGTAGCAGGGCCCATGGCCGAGAAGTTCATGTTCCACACCTACGGTGCCAACCCCACAAGCTGTGCGGCGGGGCGTGCGGTGCTGGAAGTCATCCGCCGCGACAAGGTGCAGGAGAATGCCCGCGAGGTAGGGGCGGCCCTGTTGGCACGACTGCTTGAGCTGAAGGACAAACACGCGGCAATCGGCGACGTGCGGGGCCGGGGCCTGATGCTGGCCATCGAGATGGTGAAGGACCGTAAGACCAAGGAACCCGATGAGTATGTCACAGCGGCGGTGTTTGAAAAAACCCGCGATGCCGGACTGATCCTATCCAAATCCGGACCTCATCGGTCTTGTTTGCGCATGGTGCCGCCGATGTGCCTGTCCTTGGAGGATGTGGACAGCGTGGCCGAAGGTTTGGATGCGGCGTTTTCGGGGGTTTGTTGATGGGTGGTGTGACCGAGCAATGCAAGTCAGACCAACAATGCAACTCTAATTTGCAAAGCAACTTCGGCCTGATCGTGTCTTGACTGCACAAATTCTGCGTGTTCTCATGTAGAGCCATCAACTTATGGTGGGGTTAGACATGAAAATTGGGGCGAAACTTTTGTTTGCGTTCGTACTACTATTGGCAGGATGCGGAACACGGATTCTCACTGATAGAGAAACAAATCCGGTAACTGAGGATTACATTAGAAGCGATGCAAGGTTTGGGAACGCAAGATATGCTGTTCTCTCAACGCGGCCAGACCGAAGGTCGGTTTTCATTAACGTTTCTCAGCACAAGGGAAATCGGAACTTCATGGATATCTGTGCAGAGCCACCTGCGGATGTGGCAGAGTCTTTTGCTCGAAGCCAGTCATTGGCCGCCGCAAATAACAGCCCCAGTGGTAGCTCTCAATCTTTAGCCGCTTCAAGGAGCCTTTCAACTGCTGTAGCACAATTGACCAGGAGATCCCAGGGACTGCAATTCATGCGCGACCAGATGTTCTATCTCTGTATAGAGAGGCTGAATGGGACTATAAGCGAAGCGCAATACTCGCAAATGCGTTCGGAGGTCGTTCGATTGACAGCCGCTATGGTAAACAATGAGATTGAAAAACTGCCTTCTAATCTCGCAACTGTTGCTTCCATCGCCAACTCAGAAGCAAGAGCAGTGATCGCAGATTCTGAAGCAAGGATTGTTGAAAGTGAAGCCAACAAAAACGCTTCCAGCAACTCTCAGTAACGACAAGTTTCGAATTTGACATTGAGCTTGTTCGAAATTTTAGCATCAAGACGCTTGTGATCAAACAAAAATGAAATTTGACGCTTTGCTTGAAGAAAGCCTTCTATACCGCCCCAAATGACAGGGGGCCGTTGGTTCGGCCCCTCAGTCAGTCCTGCCAGTGTTCGGAAAATACCAGTGTTCGAAAAAATCAGTGTCGTATTCGAGATCGCGCAGGCTCTATCGGCCTCGCGTCATCCAATGCGCATATCATGAGGGTTGTCAGCGCAAGTGCAGTACCGAGACATCCAATAACCATTCAAAGCCATCCTGCGCGAGTTCGGGCAGCTTGCCCGCGACTTTCGGCCTGATTTGAGGTCCGCGTCGCCCGGCTGTCTCCCCGCTTTCAAAAGGTATAGGCGAAGTGATTCGAATCGGTCAACAGAAACTGATTCGCTGCCGGGAGAATTCGTGTTGAAGCAAGCGCAGCCTTTGCAGCTTTGCATCGATCCGCGTCCCAGACGGTCCGGGACGGCGAAATCGCTTGAGGCAAGGGCGTGGCCCGGATAAGTCCCTTTTTCAAAGGAGATTGGGCATGAGCCTCAATACATTCGGACATCTGTTTCGCGTCACCACCTGGGGCGAAAGCCACGGACCAGCCTTGGGTGCGACAGTGGATGGTTGCCCTCCGGGTGTGGCGGTGGATGAGGCGTTCATCCAGAGTTTTCTCGACAAACGTCGACCTGGCCAAAGCAAGTTTACCACGCAGCGCAAAGAGGCGGACGCGGTGAAAATCCTGTCAGGTGTGTTTGAAGGCCAGACCACCGGCACGCCGGTGCAGTTGATGATCGAGAATACCGACCAGCGCAGCAAGGATTACGGGGACATTGCCCAGACGTTCCGCCCCGGCCATGCCGATATCACATATCACCAGAAATACGGCATCCGCGATTACCGTGGCGGCGGGCGCAGCTCGGCGCGTGAGACCGCGGCCCGCGTGGCGGCAGGTGGCTTGGCGCGGGCGGCTTTGAAGCAGCTTGCGCCAGGGCTTGAGATCAAGGGCTACATGACGCGCATGGGCGAGGTTGAGATCGACCGGACCCGGATTGACTGGGCCGAGATCGACCGCAATGATTTCTTCCTGCCCGATGCCAGGGCTGTGCCGGAATGGGAGGACTATCTCCAGGGTATCCGGAAGGCGCAGAATTCCGTTGGAGCCGAGATTGAATTGGTTTGCCGTGGCGCGCCTGCCGGGTTGGGCGCGCCGGTTTACGGCAAACTTGACACCGACCTCGCGGCCGCAATGATGAGCATCAATGCCGTGAAGGGTGTTGAAATCGGCGAAGGCATGGCGGCGGCGCGTCTCAGAGGTACCGACAATGCCGATGAGATTTTCATGGGCGAGGATGGGCCTCGGTACAGTTCAAACCATGCAGGGGGCATTCTGGGGGGTATTTCGACCGGCCAGGACATCGTGGTTCGTTTTGCCGTGAAGCCTACCTCCTCGATCCTGACACCACGCAAATCCATCCGCATGGATGGCAGTGCCACGGAAGTCGTGACTAAAGGACGGCATGATCCCTGTGTGGGTATCCGCGCTGTGCCGGTGGGTGAGGCGATGATGGCCTGTGTGATCCTTGATCATCTGCTCTTGCATCGCGGTCAGGTGGGCGACGGCCCACGCGGAACGATCGGGTAGGGCAGCGTTTTCCGTAACGGAAAACGGGCCGGAATTTCGTAAATTCCGGGGCCTCCGGCGGGGGTATTTCGGACAAGAAAGAAGCGGCTGGCCTCAAGGCGGCGCTCTGGGTGGACATCACACCGTCAGGGCTTGCGGGCGCGCAGGACGAAATGGGTCATCGAGAAGAAAAACCGCCCGTCCCGGGCCAGTTGTTCCTGCTCTTCGGCCCAGGCGCGGCATATCTTTGGTGAAACATGGCCGTTATCTGCTGCAAATCGCTCCATGAGGCGCAACATCATGAGCGCCAGACCGTCAGGCTTCAGCGTATGATCGCAGAACGTATTCGGAATGATCTCTTCGACAATGAACCCGGCTTTGCGCAGGACGTCCGGCAGGATCGCAGGTACGCGCCCTTCTGTGAAATGATGGTCCCAGGCGCGGCGCATCAATGCCATGCGGTCCGGATCATCGCTATGCCACACGAACGCATCATAATGCATATCGCCCACGACAAGCCGTCCACCCGGCCGCAATATGCGATAGCACTCTCGCGCTGCGGCGGGCAGGTCGTCAAGATATTCGAAAACCTGAACAGAAACTGCCTTGTCTACGCTCTCATCAGGCAGGCCGGTGTCATCTGATGTCCCGCTTCGGATATCGACATTCGCAAGACCGTCCAGCCGCGCCGTGGCGGCTTTCCTCATATCGTCACTGGGATCGATGCCGATGACCTGGCCATCTTTGCCAACCGCCCGGGCCAGTTCGGCCGTCAGAAGACCGTTGCCGCAGCCTATGTCCAGTATGGTTTCACCTGCTTTTGGCAGCAGCGCATCGAAATTGGCCTGCCTGCGTCGCGTGATGTCAGCTCCCACGTAACACGTGTCGAGTATCCGCATGGTTTCTTCATCGAAACGGAGCATGGTCTGTTGGCCCCCCTTTGCGGCATCATAACGGGGTCAGCCCGGAAGACGTAGTTCGAAACTCAGCGCGCCTTTTGCCGTGACAGCTGCACCGCGAGAATGCCCAGTGTGACAATGGCGACGCCGACGATGTCCCAGAGCCGCAAGGCCTCACTCAGGATCAGTGCGGCGATGAGCACGCCGAGAAACGGGTTCAGAAAATGGAAAGTCGCGGCCTTGATCGCGCCGATGCGATTGACCAGCCAGAACCAGACCAGCGTGGCGGCCAGCCCGGGGATCAGCGTGGTGTAGGCAAACGCCGCAATCAGTTGCCAGGACCATGTCACTTCGAGTGTTTCTGTCGTGAGGCCCACAACGCCCAAGACGGCACTTCCGACCAGCATCTGAAGGCCAACAATCATCAAGAAATTGCCACCTGACGTGGCCCCGCGCACCGACAGCGTGGCAAAGGTAAGCGCGATGACACCGGCGACACAGAGAGCGATGCCGTAGAGATCTGCACCCCCTTGCAAGCGGGAGCCCATGATGATCCCCACGCCGATGACACCGGCCACAAGCCCTGCGAACCCCAGGGCACCGATGCGTTCCTTGAAGAGAACCCAACTGGCCAGACCGACCAGAAGCGGCATGGTGGACGCAATGATCGCCGCCAGTGAGGCTTCGACGGTTTGCATGGCGACAAAGTTGAGGCCGAGATAGAGCGCGTTCTGACAGATGCCAAAGATAATCGTGGCGCGCCATTGGGTCGGTGTGAGCCGCCAGGTCTGACCCAACGCACGGGCAATGAGAACGCCCAGGAGACCGGAGATCAGAAAGCGCAGGGCCAGCGCGCTGACCGGCGGGGCGGCGGCAACGATGATACGGGCGGAGGTGAAGGCGCTTGACCACATGACGGCGAAGGCCAGCCCCATCAAGATCGCACGCAAATCCATGTCACAGGTCCAAATCAAAAAGGGCCGCCACTGAGGCGACCCTTTCGGAAAATCATGTGTTTTACAAGATCAGCCGTTGACGCTGTCTTTGAGGGCCTTGGCGATTGTCATCTTCACGACCTTGTCCGCAGGCTTGTGGATCTGTTCGCCTGTGGCAGGGTTGCGCACCATGCGTGCTGGGCGTTCGCGGCAGTAGATTTTGCCAACGCCCGGCAGGGTCACGGCACCACCGCCGGACACTTCCTTGGTGATGATCGAGATGAGCGAGTCAAGCGCGCCGCTTGCGGATTTCTTGTCGCTGCCCATTTCCTCGGCCAGAGCCGTCACGAGCTGCGTTTTGGTCATAGGTTTTGCCATTTGCTGGTCTCCTTCAACTGCCCGTTTCTTGGGCCTCCTGCGCAAGAGTTAACTGTATCTTGTGGCTGAACACAACAAATAGTGTAGGAAAATAAGGTTTTTCGGCGGGTTTTTGGGTAGTGTCTCACTTTGAAAACACTTTTTTTGCGATTAACAGACGGTTCCGTCACGATAAAGGACGTTCAAAAGACGCGTGAACGGGACCCCCGCCACTTTTTCGTTGGATTTATTCCAAGGGACAAATAGGGGCCCGCCAGTAGCGGAATCCCACCACTGGCCATAACCATGCGAGTACTCTGATACGTCTTCGCGCACCGCATATCCAAATCCAACTAGGAATTTTGCGGCGTCTTCTGGTTCAATGTCATGCAACGTGAGTAACTTTAGTCCGACTTGCAATTACATGTGGTAGTGGCATTTGACCTGGACGCCCATCGAATGGGCTTACAACGCGCAATTCGACTGGTTCCTGCACACGGAACTCAACCATTTCCTTCAGAACTGGCAAAACAGATTTTTCGATTTCCGCAACGCTGTTGTCGGAAATGACAAGATTCAGCAAAGGAAATTGATCACTGGATACCAAATAGCATCCATTCTCTTCGTCCAAACGAAGCTCGATAAGCCGTTCGTCGTTCATAGTACCCTCCAGACACTGCCCTCATGCATTTAAAGCATGTATAATTGAATGCAAGATACCCATGACCACGGAATCGCGTCAATCCGCAGATCGTGGAATTACTGTTTCCGTGTCAATTTGCCTTTTTTGTATGTCTTAGGCCGCTTCGGTTTAGTTGCGCGCGCATCAATTAGCCCAACAATCCACTCCATGTCGTGCAGCGTGTCACTAACACCCGCCGCCATTGCAGGGGTAACTTTGAGTGTTTTGTGAATGCGCACGAAGTTATAGTGCACAAAGTACAGGCTCAGCATGTACAGGTGATTTTGCAGCTTCTTACTGAATGCATTGGTCAGGCGTGTGAACCGACGCATCCCCATGCGCATAGATAGGTTTTGACGCTCCACATAAGATGTGCTGACAAATTCCTCTACTGGCGACCCGCTTATCGTCCGTTTCTTTGTGCCGGTGCAAACGGCAGGGGAATACTTGCGTTCATGTTTGGCCGCGCCTTTTGGTTCACCGTATTGCTTTACGAGTTGGGCATAGTCGATCTGACCACCAAACACTTCTTCAACCGGCTCAAGGTAAGCGCCCAATCCGTCAGTAGTCAGTTGAAAGTGACCCTCCACGCGGCGGCTCAGATTGAGCATGAAGTCATATGCGGTTTCTGCTGAGCGGTCGCCAATCTCATAAGCCAGGATCATCTTGCTGTCGGCATCAATGGCGGTCCATGTCCATACGTCACCAGCGCCTTTAGGGGCAGCCTTGGCTTTCTCGACGTTCTTTGCTTTTGCGTACCAGAAGGACCAGATTTCATCGCATTCGATGCGGCCAGCCTTCACATTTCGCACCGTTTCATCGTGGTAGGCGGCGCAAGCGTTGCCAGCGTCCACCAAGAGCTTGGTGACGGTATTGATTGACACATCGGCGATGCGAGACGTTGCCCGCATTGAGTTTCCTTCAACAAGAAGCCGGAGGATCAAGGCGCGTTTTTCTGTGGGCAATTGTCTCATACCCTCCATATATGAACTTTTTGCTTAGCGACAAGGTCAAATGTTCATTTTATTACGCGTAAGTGCGATTTTCCTGGATCAGAAAACCCGTTGTCAGCAAATGCATACATGCGTTCGAAGGTAGCGGTGGACACTCCCAGAGCCGTCGCAATTTCAGCAGTAGAATAACCAAGCTTTCTACGGAAATAGGACACCATTCTGGCTATCTTGCTGGGCACTTCCTTTGGCGGTTCGTATGGTTCCGATTTGCGATAGTTGTGTTTTCCCATCTGAATGAAAAACATCTTCCTTTGGTAAGGCGTGATTAATTTCATATGGAAGGCCCGCATAGCAATCGCCTGCATGGATACTTTCCAATAGCGCTTCATGTGCGCGACTTGGCGCAAGTCGAATTTTTTCAACTGCCGTCGAAACTCTTGGGCTGGCAGCAAGAAAGCTGCGGCAAACCTATCCGCCTCAGCTTCCATTTCCTCTTCGTCTAAGAGCGATGTTGTGTGGAGAACCATGTGCCCGAGTTCGTGACACAAGGAATACCGGATGCGGTCAGCCGGCGCAGCCATGTTGACAAAGAACAAAACAGGCAGGCCATCCACCCTCTGGCTTACGGCGTCGATAAGGTCGCTCTCAAAGTTGCAAGGAACGACAATTCCGCCATTCTCTTCCAAAAGATCAACTACGTTTTCAATAGGCCCATCAGGGACCATCCATTGTTCGCGAATTTGGCGAGCTGCATCTTCAACTGTGAACTCACGCCCATAGCCACCCCTATAAGCGTCTCTATCAATTTCAGGGATGTAGCGATTGCTTTGTTCGTCATATGACCGAAGAAGAACTGACAGATGAATCCTTCGAATATTCATTTCTGCGATCATCTTGGAGAGCGCTTTGACCCCAAGCTTCTTCCTGCGTCGGTAGTGAAACGGCGGCATCCCATAAGGGCGACCAGTCTGATAAAAGAACTCGCTTTCAAAGCCGAGTTCTTTTGCGAGCAGTTCAACAAATTCTTCTGGTGGGTCGAGCAAACCAGATTCATACTTGGAGATTGTACCCTGTTGAACCCGCATTTTTCTTGCCAAGTCGGTCTGGGTATCACCCTCGGAATCCCTGGCGAGCGCCATCATGTGGCGATTAAAAACCTTTTCTGTGTGCATTGGTTTAGACCGCGCTCAAACGCGGTTCCCGAGTAACGTCCTGCCAAATCGGCTGGCCGATTTCCCTATCCTCAGATGCAACAATTGCTGCGCACCACATCGTTGACTTGCCAGCAGGTAGCGCAACTTGAGATCTTTCATAGCCGACGCCAAGATCATCAAGAAGGTATCCGACATTCAATCGAGTTGGTTCTTCGGGCAACCCCGGAAGCGCATTGCCTCTGTCGAAGTCAAGCGCTTGTCTGGTCGGGTAGTTTGCGGCTACGCCATTCCAGTCAGTTTTTTTAAACCGAACGATCACGTTTTCCCGCTCAAGAAGCCACACGTTTAAGCCGCGAATTTCGAAATGCCTGGCATTGTTGTCGGCATCGAAGCGACGCTGGGCTTCCGCCAAAATATGTCGATGAGTGCAGTGCGCCTGAGCGCTGGCATCGTGTTCGATCACGATCTCAGCCGGATAGCTTTCATATACATCGTGGCCATGCCGGAGTATCGCGTCGAACGGATCAAGGTACCCCTCAATCCGCCCCATAATTTCTTCGATTTCGGTTTCCATTAGTGTGCCTGTGGTTTTTGAATCCTTATTTCCAAGGATAAACCGTGGCACGACAAAAGTGAAGAAAAATATTCCTGAAATTATTCCGACCAGCGTTTTTTTGCGGCCTTTTTGGCAATCTCTGATCTTTGTTCGGGCGTTAACTTCTTCGCCCGAGCTTTCCCACCCTTAGACCCAAGAGCCTTTGCGGCTGGGTCTTTGCCATCATCCTCGGCATCATCTTCAATTTCACCCGTTGCGATCTGCGCTATCTTCACAGCATTGCCGATCACGTCAGCGGGTCTTTTTTCGCCTTTGGGGCCCTTAGGCATTAGTCTTCCTTAGTGACTGTATTGTGGCAATGTCCGCAGACATCCGAATGTCCAGCGACTTCTTCACCAAAAGGAATGACGCCGTGGCAATACACACATCTGCACCCTCTTTGCTTTGCAGCATTGTATCGCGCCTCTTCGGCTTCAATCATCTGATTCTTCTCTAAGCCCATATTTTGCTCCTCTGTTGCTTGTCGCTAAGCATAACATGGGTGTTAAAGAGCGAAAATTCTAGAATTTGCCCATTTCAGAGTGAGACACTACCGGTTTTTGGCTGTTTTTCGCGGTCAATCGGCGCGCAGAGCCGGATTTCGGGCTTTTTGGGTCTGAATCCGACGTCTGTGCGGCGGTCCATTTTCCCCGAATCATGGTTAACGGCCTTATTTTGCTGGGATCGTCACGTCGGTATCGCGTCGGTATTACGTCGGTATCGCGTCGGTGTGTGCCAAAACAGGACAGCAAAGAGCACAAGGTAAAGCGGTCGAGCGTTGCGCGGCGGTCGGATGTTGGGGATTGGATCACCGGTTGTCTTCTGTGTCCAAATAGTGGTGCTCGTTCTGTTCCGGGTGACGGTTGCCCAAAGGGGCGGGCCGTTCAGCCCACCCCATGGTTTTCGTATGCGCTGGTCGGTGTCTTATGCGACTTCGGATTCACCGACCTCTGCAAGCAGGCGTTCGGTCCGGGCGTCTTCAAGCTTATTGTGCAAACGTGTGCTTTCTTCGGCGTCGCGAATGGCTTTCGTAATCCCGGCGGTGGAACTGACAAGCATGATGGCCGACATCGCATAGAAACCTTTTGCGGCGAAGGTTGCATCAAGGAAGTAGATGCCGCCGGCCATCATGCATGCCGCAACGGCGAATTGAAAATACGTAAAAAGCGACCAGGCCTGTGAGGGTTTGTCGATATAAGCGTTCATTGGAATAATCTTTCTGGTTTGAAAATGATCTGTCAGGCTTTGTTGGATTTTCGCGCTGCCTTCAGGCGGGCAAGAACAGTTGCAGCGTCACTTTGTCTTGGCACCCCGCATCCGGCAGAAGCCAGCCGATCTTCGAGGGAACCTGCATGCGTTTGTGTGGAAAGCTGTACCATCGCATCGGCTGTTGCAGTTGCTTGTTCCTGCCGAGCTTGCAGTCGTTTGAGCGTCTCCGCCGCATCCTCGAGATCTGTTGTGGCCATGTCGGGCAAGGCCCCGCGCAATTTGATCGCGCGTTCATTGGCTTCTGCCAAACGCAATCCGCGCTTTAGGTCTATCAGCTGGGCTTCGCTGTCTTTCAGACAAATGCGCAGACGGGCGATTTCAGAGGCGTATCGAGAAACCGTGTTTCGTGTTGCGTCGGCTTCGGCTTCAAGATTGGCAATCGCCTCTGACGCGTCCAGAGCGAGATCTTCATGATCTTTTTCAAGGGCCTCCAAAGCCCGTGCCTCAAGATCTGTGATCTGCGTTTCCATCTTTTCCAGAGAGGCCTTTTCACGCTCTGAATAAGCCATGATGACCGCGAGAGCCTTGCGGGTTTTCTCGACACCACGTGCCGCATCACGGAGTTGCTGCCGCAGGATGGTAAGCGCATTCGCATCCATGATCGAGATGGCCATATCTTCAGAGCGTCCACGTGCCAGCGTAAAGAATTGCTTAAACATTTTGACTTCCTTGCGATTTTGAACAATGTTCACGGCAGCAGATTTAGGCGCTCATGAACATTGTTCAAGATGCGTTTTGAACGACGTTCATAAACAATAGGTTTTGGTATGAGAAACGATCGTGATGCCAGACGAAAAGCTTTGCAGGACCGTTTGATTGCCGCGGCCAGCGCCCTGATCGAAGAACGTGGATTGCGCGGGTTGAAAGCCCGGGACATCACGGCCCGGGCTGAATGCGCTTTGGGTGCACTTTACACGGCTGTTGAAGACCTTGATCAGCTTGTGATCCTGGTGAATGCACAAAGTTTGCGGCGCCTGGGCGCAGAGCTCAATGCGTTGGTCGCCGAGCCGTCACCACCAAAAGAGACGCTGCAGAACCTTGCCAAGGGATACGTGTCTTTTGCTTTGAATAACGAGAACCTTTGGTCTGCGATTTTCCATCACGAACTGCCTGTTGGTGCAGATGTGCCAGGGTGGGTTAATGCGGAATACGAAGTACTGATCGAGAAGATTGCAGAACCACTGTCCATCATGCGCTCGGATCTGGCCCCTGAAGATCTGCGACAACGCGCGCAGACACTTTTTGGGGCGGTGCATGGCGTTGTGCAGCTTTCAATGATGGGGTTCGGTGTAGGCGCGCCGCGGGATCGTCTTGCCTCAGAAGTCGCCGAGCTGGTCGATACGCTGATTGATGGACTTACGTCCTGATAGGCCACGCAATCACAAAAACGCCGTCTCGTCGAAGCTTCGAAGTTTGCGGGAATGGATGCGTTCGAGGGGCATCTGGCGCAGGGTTTCCATGGCGCGGATGCCGATCATCAGGTGGCGCGAGACCTGGGTCTTGTAGAAATCCGATGCCATGCCGGGCAGCTTCAATTCGCCATGCAGGGGTTTGTCGGAGACACAGAGCAACGTGCCGTAGGGCACCCGGAAGCGGAATCCGTTGGCGGCAATCGTGGCGCTTTCCATATCTAGGGCGACGGCGCGCGACTGGCTGAGGCGCTGAACCGGTCCGGTATGCTCGCGCAACTCCCAGTTGCGGTTGTCGAAACTGGCCACGGTGCCGGTGCGCATGATGCGTTTGAGGTCATAGCCCGAAAGCTCGGTGACCGACGCCACGGCATTCTCAAGCGCAATCTGGATCTCAGCCAGGGCGGGGATGGGCACCCACGCAGGCAGGTCGGCATCAAGCACGCCGTCTTCCCGCAGATAGGCATGTGCCAGCACGAAATCCCCCAGCGACTGTGTATTGCGCAGGCCCGCACAATGGCCGACCATGATCCAGGCATGTGGCCGCAGCACCGCGATATGATCCGTGGCGGTTTTGGCATTTGAGGGCCCGACGCCGATATTCACAAGGCTGATTCCGCCGCCATCGCCGCGGGTCAGGTGGTAGCTTGGCATCTGCGGCAGCTTCTGGGTTTCAGGCAGGGCGGCGTCGGCATCGGTGATCACCGCATTTCCGGGGCCCACGAAACTGTCATACCCACTTTGGGGATCGGCCAGCATCTGGCGCGCGTAAGCTTCGAATTCGGCGACGTAGAACTGGTAGTTTGTAAAGAGCACATGGTTTTGAAAATGGCCCGGGTCCGTGGCGGTATAGTGGGTGAGCCGCGCCAGAGAGTAGTCGATGCGCTGGGCTGTGAACGGGGCCAGCGGGCCGGGCTGATCCTCGGCCGGAGAGAAGGTGCCGTTGACGATGTCGTCATGGGTTCCGGCAAGATCGGGGACGTCGAAATAGTCGCGCAAGGTGAAATGCGCAGCGCCCTGTAACGGCACGCTCAACCCCTCATCATTGGCGACGGCGAAATGCAGCGGGATCGGCGTTTGCGACACCTGGATCGTGACCGGCACTTCGTGGTTGGTCATCAAGAGATCGATCTGCTGTTCGAGATAGTTCCGGAACAGGTGCGGTCTTGTGATCGTCGTGGCATAGGTGCCGGGCTCTGACAGATGGCCAAAGCTCAGGCGGCTGTCGACCTTGGAGAAGCTTACGGTGGTGAGGCGGATCTCGGGGTAAAAAGCGCGCACGCGGTCCTTTGGCCCCTGTGGTGACATCGCGCTTTTGAATGCGTCACAGAGAAAGGTGATGGCCTCGTCATAGAGCGCGATGAGATGGGCCACGGCGGTCTTGGGATCAGAGAAGTCCTGCGGCGGTGGCGCGGGCGGCGTCCGGGGTGTGTCGGGTTTGGCGTGAACCATAAGGTCAACCTGGGTTGGGGCGGATGTCGGGCCACGTTGACACGGGCGCAGGCGGTGATCAAGCTACGCCGAGACATGGTTAGGGAGCGCAAGGGGTGATGGATTACGAGACGGTATCGGCCGAGGCCTTTGGCGCGTCGCTTCGGGGCATCGGCCTCAATATCCTTGTGCGGGATGTGAAGGCACACGTGGCCTTTCTGGAGGATGTGTTCCAGATCAGGGCCCACCGGGTGAGCGAGGATTTCGCGATCCTGAGCTATTTCGGGCAGGTCATGCAGATCCATGCCGATCATACCTATGGCGCCAACCCATTGCTTGGTCTTTTGCCAGAGGCCGGGGCAAGGGGGGCGGGGGCCGAGTTTCGGCTTTACCAGACCGATCCCGACGAAGCTGCAGCGCGCGCGAGGGCGCGGGGGGCCTATATCCTGCAAGAGCCTACGGACAAACCGCATGGGCTGCGCGAGACGTATATTCTGTGTGACAACGGGTATGCCTGGGTTGCCTCAAGGCCGCTGGATCAGGAGTAGAACGGCATGACAAAAACGCTTTTGTCCTTCGGGCACGGCTATTCGGCTCGCGCCTTGGCGCGGAGGCTTTTGCCGGATGGCTGGGTGATCTATGGCACCACGCGATCGGGCGAAAAAGCCGAGATCCTGCAGCGCGAGGGGATCAACCCGGTGGTCTGGCCCGGCGGTGATCTGAGGGTGGCTTTTGCCGAGGCCACGCATCTGCTTGTCTCAACTGGGCCCGGGCCAGAGGGGGACCCGGTTCTGAAAGCCTGTGGCGCTGAGATCGCGGCAATGGCGCCCCGGCTTGAATGGGCGGGTTACCTTTCGACCACGGGTGTCTATGGCGATCACGATGGCGGCTGGGTGGGTGAAACAACGCCGCTTACCCCGTCCACCCGGCGTGGGTTGATGCGCGTTGAAGCCGAAGCCGCATGGCAGGACATTCCGGATCTGCCTCTTCATATCTTCCGGCTTGCGGGCATTTATGGCCCCGGGCGCGGCCCGTTCGAGAAGGTCCGGCAGGGCACGGCGCGTCGGATCGTGAAGAGAGGGCAGATTTTCAGCCGGATTCATGTTGAGGATATCGCGCAGGTTCTGGAGGCCTCGATCCGCAAGCCAAATCCGGGCGCGATTTATAACCTGTGTGACGACGACCCCGCCCCGCCACAGGATGTCATCGGGTATGCCGCCGAGCTTCTGGGCCTGCCTTTGCCCCCGGAGGTGGATTTCGAAACGGCCGAGATGAGCCCGATGGCACGGTCTTTCTATGCAGAGTCCAAACGCGTCGATAACAGCCGGATCAAGGAAGAGCTTGGCGTCAAGCTTATCTATCCGGACTACAGGACAGGTTTAAAGGCCCTGCTCGCGGAAGAAGGGTAAGAATTCCGAAACTGTGCTGACCGCTTAAAAAGGGACGAGGCGCGTTCGAAATTGCGCTGCCGGTCAGGTGTCGTACCCCATATCGCGCCGAAGCTGCCTCTTCGTGCACTCGGTTGGAGAGCCGTCGGGGTGCCAATATGGTCCAGGCTCGGCGATCCTCTCTTCAACGCATTTGCGGTGCGGATGGACCGCACTGGAACCGAAGCCTTCATCCTCTTGCTCGAAATAAAGGCCGTCTCTTTCGGTCACCATGCCGTAGCAGATATAGCAATAGCCGAGGAAATCGTCTGGCAGTTCATCAGGTTTCTTCTGCGGCGGTTCATAGGGAATAGACGGCGTCAGGCGGGTGACCAGATCATCGAGGACGCCCTGCCACTCAGCGTCATCTTCCTCTGCCCAAAGCTCAGCCAGTTCGGACGTTTCGCGCACATGGGTGACCAAGGACTTCGCAATGGTCAGGAGGTCTTCCTTGACCTCTTCCTGCTCAAGCTTCGGCGTTTTCGGGGTATCGGCCGGCCCGCGCCCCATGCTGATTGCCAGCAGATCACAAGCGGCCAGGGCGACAGAGGCTCTATCCGTGTCCCACATCCCTTTGGATTGCGCCAAATCCATCAGTGTAGACTGAACGTCAGAAAATCCCGTGATCCCGTCGACAAAGTCGAGCGCCGCGTCATTCCCGAAATTGCCCGCACTCCATGTTCCCACATTGGTCTCCTGGTTTTGGAATAGTGTCAGTGTTGCATGTAAAACCACCAAATGGCCATTTCATGGCGCGTTGTCGCAACCGGCCATAGAGCAACGGGAACCGAGCGGCTGCCAGGGGCGCAGAGCGGTCATTGGCGGCTAGATGAGGCGGAACGGTCTGGCGATTGCGCGGCGGCCCTGCGGGCCTTGATTCCGCGCGGAGGCGTCTTTTGGGCTCCAAGCGGATGCTTGTCAGAGCGCCCTCAAACCCATCAGGCCTGTCGAAGGCTCAAGAACGAGAGGCTTCTGGCGGTCAATGTCGAGGAAGAGTGGCGGACCGAGGAGGATTCGAACCCCCGACCCCCTGATTCGTAGTCAGGTACTCTATCCAGCTGAGCTATCGGTCCGTGAGGTCAGGCATCTAGACCCTAGTGCCAGGCAATGCAAGAGCCTTCGGCAATTTCTTAGGCGCCGGGCACACCGCCGCGGGGTAGGGAAATCCGGAAGGTTGTGCCTGTCTCATCGCTGCGTTCGAGCACCAGCGTGCCGCCGTGGCCGCGGACCAGTTCGGCGGCGATTGACAGGCCAAGCCCGGTGCCGCCTTTGGTTGCGCCGCCCTGGAACGGCTGGAAGAGAAATTCCTTGGCTTTGGGCGGCAGGCCCGGGCCGGTATCTGCGACGCAAATTTCCCAGGTGTCTGCCTTTTCCTCTGCGGCAATCGAGATCTCACCGGGTTTGCCGGAATTGACGATGGCCTGGCGCGCGTTGCGCACCAGGTTCGAGATCACCCTGTAAAGCTGTTCAGAGTCGCCGCGCAATTCCAGCGTGGCAGGAATGTCTTCGGCAAAGCTGACATCGGCCTCGCCCACCGCAAGGCGTTCACTCTCAATGACATCGGACACGATACCGATCAGCATGAAGCGGCTGAGTGTGGGGGCCTGTTCCTCGGCCTTTCCATAGGCCAGCGTGGATTCGCAAAGATGCACGGCGCGGGTGATCGAATTCACCAGCTTTGGCGCCATGCGTTTGACTGCTGGGTCCTCGCTCATTTCGATACGATCAGTGAAAAGCTGCGCCGAGGTCAGGATGTTGCGCAGGTCATGGCTGACTTTGGCCACCGCGCCGCCCAGTTGCGCCAGCCGCTCTCTTTGCCGCAGTGAGGCGGTCAGTTGATGCTGCATGGATTGCAGCGCTTCCTCGGCCTGCCTGATCTCGGTTGTTGTCGAGGACGGGTCGATAATCCGCCGCGCGTCATCAGGGGCTTCGGCGTAGACCTTCATATGTCCGACCACGCGGCTGATCGGCTTGACCAGAAATCCGCGTACCGCAAGGAAAAGCAAAGCGGCAGTGACGACGGAGATCACAGCGGAGAGCACCAGAATGCGCAGCCCGTAATCCAGCATTGCGGCACGTAGCGGCGCGCTTTCCAGCGTCACTTCAATCAAAAGCCCGCCCATGTTGGAGGGCTCTCCGATGACGCGAATGATTTGATCGCCGGGCTGTGACAGGAAAATCAGCGCATCTCGAATAAGCACTGCCGGTGTCGGGTCGCGCAGGTCGTAGGTTTCCGCAATCGCCGAGGGCAGAGGGGCAGACAGGACAAGCTGGCGCGCCTCGTCGCGGCGCAAGACGACGTTGTAGACACCGGCGTTGAACAGCAACTCCTCCTGCAGGTCGGCGGAAATCTTGTCGGTTGCCAGGAGCGCAAGTGAAGCGATCTGCGCCCGGTCAAGCCGGTCCATCAGGAATTCCTGCCGGAACCGGGCGATGGACGGCACGAAGATAAGGATTTCAGCCAGCATCACAAAGATGACTGTCAGGATCAGAAACCGTCCTGAAAGTGACTTGAGAAACTGCATGCTGTTCCTGTTTCTAACTTAAGGCAGCCAACGCTGCACAAAACGGACAACGCGTTTGACGCCGGGACTTTCAAAGAGGCGTGGCGAAAAATACGCCCCTGCTGCGCGTTTGTTGATCTCACCCAAAGTCGGGTAGGGCGCGACCATAGCGGCAATCTGCTTCATTTTCATTTTGTTGGCCAGTGCCAGCGCCCAAAGCCCGATCAACTCTCCGGCCTGGGCCCCGACGATGGAGGCGCCGACAGGTCGGCCTTTGACGATCATCAGTTTGATCAACCCATCCGTTTTGCGTTCGGCGATGGCCCGGTCATTGCTGGAATAGGGGAAACGGATAACTTCAAGTGCATCGCCATGGGCGTCTTTTGCCTGCGCTTCGGTCAGCCCCACCTGGGCCAGTTCCGGGTCGGTATAGGTTGCCCAGGGGATGTGGCTGTGACTGGCTTTCGCGGGCAGTCCAAAGAGCGCTGAACGAATGATGACGCCGGCATGATATCCGGCAACATGGGTGAACTGCAGCCCGCCCGCGACATCGCCGATGGCGTAGACCTTGGAATTGGTTGTCTTGAGCGCAGCATCAACCTTGATGCCTGTGCGTGTGGTCTCAATACCGGCAGCCTCTAGGTTGAGACGATCGGTATTTGCCTTGCGCCCCACTGCGAGAAGCAGGTGCGAGCCTTTGAAGACACGCCCGTCTTCGGCCTCAACCTCTATCGCCCCGGCCTTGCCGCGCACGGCGCTGACCATGGCGTTCTCGGCGATCTCGACACCTTCGGCAGTGAGCTGGTCCAGAACGATCTTCGCCAGCTCGGGATCATCTTTTCCAAGTGCCTTCGCGCCTTCAATGACGGTGACCTTGCTGCCCAGCCGAATATGCGCCTGTGCCATTTCCATGCCAATGGGGCCGCCGCCTATGATCAGCAGGTGCTTTGGCTGCTCTCGCAGGTCAAAAAGCGTTTCATTGGTTTGGTAGGGCACGGTGTCGAGGCCGGGGATCGGAGGCACCAAAGGCGAGGAGCCCGTGGCAATCACGATGCGCCGGGCCGTGATGGTGTGGTCCCCTGCGCGCACTTCCGTCGGCGAGATGAATTCGCCGAACTCCTCGATGACCTTCACGCCCAGCCCTTCGAAACGCTCGACGCTGTCATGCGGCTCAATCGTGGCAATGACATCAGCCACATGGTCCTTGGCGGCTGCGTAGTCAACCTTGGGCTTGGCATCCGCCACGCCATAAGGCGAGGCATGCGACTGTGCATAGGCGGCCTTGCCTGAGGCAATCAGCGCCTTGGAGGGCACGCAGCCGTAATTCAGGCAGTCCCCGCCCATCTTGTGACCTTCCAGAAGGATCACGGAGGCCCCCATCTGGACCGCGCCTGCCGCGACGGACAACCCGCCGGAGCCGGCGCCGATGACCAGCAAGTCTGCTTTCAGGTCTGACATGATTTAGATGCCTTTCTTGCCGCGGATCGCTTTGATCACGATGGGCAGGGCAGCGAGGGCACACAAGCCCAGAATCGGGCCGATCACCTGAGGCTCCCACAGAAGAGAGAGATCAGGGCGTTCGCCACGGTCAAATACCTCTCCCAGGCCGACGCCAATCCATGTGAACACCAGTGCACCAGGAATAATGCCTAAAAATGTGGTCCAGGCGAAGTTGATGAACCGCACGCCGACGAGAGCAGGCAGCAGGTTTGCCACGAAGAAAGGCACCACGGGGACAAGCCGCATCAGGAAGAGCACGCTTACCTCATGCTCACGCAGGCCGTCCTTGATTTTCTTCAAAGAGCCGTCCGAGGCCTCCATCTTGGCTGCCAATGTCTTGCCCAATCCCCAGCGCGCGGCCAGAAAGATGGCAATCGCTCCGAGTGTGGCGGCGGTCACATTGAAAAAGGCACCAAGGCCAAGGCCAAATAGGAATCCTCCGGTGACCGAAGCCACGGCCGCACCGGGCAGGGAAAAGGCGACTATCACGACGTAGATCGCGATGAAGCCAAGCACCATGAGGGCGTAATGGCTGTCGCGGAAGTCCAGAAGCTGCTCTCGGTTCTGGTTCAGCGTATCGAACGACAGATAATCGCCAAGCGTAAAGTAGCCAATGGCAGCCGCTAGTATGATTATGGCGAGAGGCGCATGCCGAAGGATCGAAGGCTTGCTGCCCTGGTTTACATTTTCCATGTCGCTGTCCGATGCTTTCCCGTTGCGGTGGCTTGCCATGTAAATGCGTCTCGATCCAGTCTGGCGCTATAGCGCTCACGCGGGGGTGATCACGGGTGATGGAAACATCCCATTATCGCTCCTTTTCTTGCAGGAATGAAACATTGACTGGAAATTTCGTCGCAAATTTGTTGCAGAAGCGCCAGCTTGGGTTTGACTTCGCAAAATCTGCCCCCTATAGACCGGGCTTCACGACGTATTCCGGGTGCCGCGCGATTCCTGCGCTGTGCCCCCTGACCGGAGATCGGAGCGATGAAACGCACCTATCAACCCTCGAACCTGGTGCGCAAGCGCCGCCATGGCTTCCGTGCCCGCATGGCCACTAAGGCTGGTCGCAAGATTCTGAACGCGCGCCGTGCCCGTGGCCGCAAGAGCCTGAGCGCGTAAACACGCGCCCATCAGGACAAACGGACATGACACCGCCGGAGGCCCCTGCTGCGCAAGCGGGGAACACGCCCCCGGCGGTGTCCGTTTGTCTGGAGACCCTCCGGAAACGATCCGATTTCCTGGCAGCGGCGCGGGCGAAACGGCAGGGCATGCCGGGAATGATGGTGCAAGGCCGGGACCGGGGCGACGCCGAGGGCACAATTCGCGTTGGATATACCTGTTCGAAGAAAGTCGGCAATGCGGTCGCGCGCAACCGGGCAAAGCGGCGACTGCGTGAAGTCGCGCGCAAAGTGTTGCCCACCGAAGGACGCGCCGGGTGGGATTACGTGCTGATCGGACGTGCCGAAGCGACCGCCGCGCGTGATTTCGAGGCCCTTCTGCGCGACCTGCGACACGCGCTCGAGAAGTTGCACGGTGCGCCATGAGCCCGCTGGCCTATCTTCTTGCTTTGCCGGTGAGGGCCTATCGGCTTCTGTTCAGTCCCTGGGTGGGCCACAATTGCCGCTATCAGCCCACATGCAGCCAATATGCGCTGGATGCGCTGACAACCCATGGCGGGTTGAAGGGCGGCTTGTTGGCGCTACGGCGTATCTTACGGTGCAATCCTTGGGGTCCTAGCGGCTTCGATCCGGTTCCGGACAAGAAGATGACTGATTCTCAGGATCTTCAAAGGCCGACCGACATCGAGGGCATGAAGGGTGCACTTGAGAGGTTCATGACACCTGAGGGCAAGGCCAGGGGGCTGGCGCATCCGGTTCGGGCCAGCGATGTGTTCATCTCGCCCTTTGCCAAATGCGGCACCACCTGGATGCAACAGATCGTGCATGGGCTTCGCACCGGTGGGGACATGAGCTTTGACGAGATCACCTCGGTCACACCCTGGATCGAGATGGCGCATGATCTGGGTCTGCCGTTTGACGAACAGCCGGGCGATTTCCGTGTCTTCAAGAGCCATCTGAACTGGGGCGACATCCCCAAAGGTGGCCGTTACATCGTGGTGCTGCGCGATCCCGTCGACGCGATGGTCTCGCTCTTTCGCTTCTTTGAAGGGTGGTTTTTTGAAACCGGCTCGGTCTCATTGGATGATTTTGCCACATACTTTCTTAATGAACGGGGCGGGCGCGATTACTGGTCGCATCTGGCCTCATGGTGGGCGGTTCGGGACCGGGATGATGTCTTGCTGCTGACTTACGAGACGATGAAGGGGGAACTGCAGGGTACGGTCACGCAGGTGGCCGCATTTTTGGACATTTCAGATGCCAAGACCGTTGCTGTCGCCGAAGCACAGGCGACGTTTGAATTCATGAAGGCCCATGAAACCCAGTTTGATGACCATCTGACACGCAAGGCGCGCGATGCGGCCTGTGGTCTGCCGCGGGGCAGCGTGGCCTCCAAGGTAAGCACGGGGCAGTCCGGGGCAGGGAAACTGCTGGTGAGCGAAGAGATAAAATCCGCCTTCGCCTCCAAATGGGCCGAGACGATTGAAGCGCGATTTGGATTTGGGGATTATGCCGCCTTGCGCGCGGCGGTAGAGGGCCTGCCGGGGTGAACCCCGGCCTACTTCTGAGCGCGGGCGTGGAAAATGAAGCCAAGCAGGTTCAGAAGCACTTGGGCCGCAAGGGTCGAAGTCGATCCGGTCGGATCATAGTCAGGGGCCACTTCGACAAGGTCGATGCCCACCACCTCGTGGCGGTTTGCCACCTGCTGCAGGATTTCCAGCACATCGTAATACAAGAAACCGCCATGGCTGGGCGTGCCGGTGCCGGGCGCGATCGAGGGACAGAAGGCGTCGATGTCGATGGTGATGTAGACGCGTGCGCCATCGGGCAGGCGCCTGGCGGTCGCCTCGGGGCCCAAAGCGCGCACTTGCCGGACCGAAAGGATGTCGGAGCCACGTGCCCGGGCATCTTCATACCCTTCCCTGGCTGTCGAGCTGACATTGCGGATACCAAGTTGGGTCAGGCCGGTCACATAAGGTTTCTCGGCGGCGCGGCGCATCGGGTTGCCGTGGCCGAAACGAACGCCATGACGTTCATCGACGAAATCGAGATGCGCGTCGATCTGCAGGATGTGGATGTCTCCCTGACCTTCAAAGGCGTTGACGCAGGGAATGTTGATCGAATGGTCGCCACCAATGGTCACGGGCAGGGCGCCGGCCTTGAGGATCGCCCGCACGCCAGCCTCTATATTGGCGTGGGATTTCATGGTGTCGGTGTGCACGATATCTGCGTCACCAATATCCACGATCCGAACATCACCGGGCAGGTAGGTGGCGTCATCCTCATGATCATAGGCCCCGGCATGGCCAAAGGAGAAGAGCGTCGAGGCCTCGCGCACGCCGCGCGGCCCGAACCGCGCGCCACTACGCCATTGGGTGCCAAAGTCAAACGGTGCGCCGAGGATGGCCACATCGGCGTCAATGGCGCTCCAATCGCTCAGATAGGGGCGTTTGCCAAAGGTGGAGATGCCAACGAATGGCAAGTCCAGCCTGCCACCTTCATAGCCATGTGTGCTCATACGCAGTCTCCCCTCTTGGCCCGACGCTAGCGCAGGTGCCGGGGCTTGAAAAGTTTTCCGGTCAGTCCGCATTGGAAAAGCCGCAGCACAGGTGGCTCTCCTAAGGTTCTGCGTTTCTAATCAGGACCGGATTGTCAGCCATTTTCCCTTAGGACATGCCCCGCGAGGTAAAGTGAGCCGCAGATCAGGATACGGGCCGTTGGCGTGTCCCCTACAATCCGCTCAAGCGCGTCGCCTATGCTGGCGGCGGTGTGGCTTTCAAAGCCCGCTTCGGCTGCAGCTTTGGCTGTCACCTCGACCGGCAGAGTGTTCTGTTCTCCCGGGATGGAGACAGCAGTCAGGCTGTCTGCCTGCTCAGAGAGCGGCGTGAGATAACCGGCGATGTCCTTGGTGTTGAGCATCCCGCAGATAAGATGCGTGGGTCTTTTGGGCAGGGATGCGAGGTGCCGCGCAAGGGCCTGCCCCGCTGCGGGATTATGGCCTCCGTCGAGCCAAAGCTCTGCATCTGGGGCCATGTCGAGAAGCGGGCCGGTCGCAAGGCGCTGCATACGCGCAGGCCAGTACGCCCGCGACACGGCAGCCTCCAGAGCGGCGTCGCCAAGACCGAGATACCGCAGAGCCGCGATGGCAGCACCGGCATTTTCAAGCTGATGCGTTCCGGGCAGGTTTGGACGCGGCAGATCGCGCAGACCTGTCTCGTCCTGATAGATCAACCGACCGCGTTCTTCGCTGACATGCCAGTGTTGGCCATGGGCCAAGAGAGGTGCGCCAAGACCGCGCGCCCTGGCCTCGATCACATACAGTGCCTCATCCGCCTGCGGGCTGACGACGCAAGGCACGCCGCGTTTGAGAATGCCAGCCTTTTCGCCCGCAATTTTCGCCAACGTGTCCCCAAGGAACTGCTCATGGTCCATGGACACCGGCGTAATGATCGTGAGCGCGGGTTTGGGAATGACATTTGTCGCGTCCAGGCGTCCGCCAAGCCCGACCTCAAGCAGCGTGTAGTCAGCTTCTACACGCGACATGGCCAGAAGGGCGGCACAGGTTGTGATCTCGAAATAGGTGATTGGCGCATCGCCATTGGCGGCATAGCATTCGTCAAGCACGGCGGTCAGGTCCGACTCTGAAATCAGGTCTCCGGCCAGACGGATGCGTTCATGGAACCGGGCCAGATGAGGCGAGGTATAGGCATGTGCGCGCAGGCCTGCGCCTTCGATGCCTGCCCGGATCATGGCCAGGGTCGAGCCTTTGCCATTGGTGCCCGCGATGTGGATAACCGGCGGTAGATTGTCCTGAGGATTGCCCAATCGCTCCAGCAAGCGCCAGACACGATCCAGCGTCAGATCGATGATCTTGGGGTGGAGCGACATCATCCGGTCAAGGATGGCGTCGGATGAGGCTGCGCTCATGTCTTTTGGACGTCCGCTGTCTCGGCTGTGTTCTCGGCTTCTGCTGTCGTTTCAGAGGCATCTGGCGGCTCTGGGCCATCTGCATCCGGCGCGGGCAGGTCGCCCTTCACCGCGGGCGGCAAGCCCATCAGCATGCGCGTGACGGTGATCAGCTCATCGCGCATCTCAACGCGCGGAATGACACGGTCGAGCATGCCATGGTCGAGCAGGTATTCGGCACGCTGGAATCCTTCGGGCAGTTTTTCACGGATTGTCTGTTCGATCACACGGGGGCCGGCAAAGCAAATGAGCGCGTTGGGTTCTGCGATATGCACATCACCCAGCATGGCATAAGAGGCAGTGACACCTCCGGTCGTCGGATGCGTCAGCACAACGATATAGGGCAGCTTGGCCTCTTTGAGCATCTGAACCGCGACTGTCGTCCGGGGCATTTGCATCAGGCTCAGGATACCTTCCTGCATGCGCGCGCCGCCAGCTGCCGAAAACAGAATGAGCGGGCGTTTGAGCTTCACCGATTCTTCTGCGGCCTTGATGATGGCGTTGCCCACATACATCCCCATCGACCCGGCCATGAAAGAAAAATCCTGCGCCGCCGCAACCACCGGTGTGCGCCCGATCTCGCCTGTGGCCACCAACATGGCCTCTTTCTCGCCTGTGTCTTTCTGAGATGCCTTCATCCGGTCGGGATATCGCTTCTGATCGCGGAATTGCAGCGGATCGGCGGCGGGTAGAGGCACCTCGATCTCGGCAAAGGCGCCACCATCAAAGAGGGTTGCGAACCGGTCACGCGGGGTGATTGGCATGTGATGTCCGCAAGAGGTGCAGACATTCAGGTTTTCCTTGAGTTCGCGGTGAAAGAGCATCGTGCCGCATTCATCGCATTTCGACCAAAGGTTCTCGGGCACCTCGCGGCGTGAGAAGATCGAATTGATGCGCGGACGCACATAATTGGTGATCCAGTTCATCGGCGCGGCTGTCCCTGTTTTCCCGTCACTTTCTCTGAAATAATGGGGCTGGCACCGAATTGCAATCAGCGGCGCAGCGCAAGGCGGATCGTGAGCCAGCTGACAAAGAGCATCATCAGATCGACCGGTGCCCATGTCCAGATGGCGCGGGTGTCGCTCATTTCAAAGGGATAGGTATAGAGTGCCATGCCGTCGAAATACCCCGAGGGTGCGGCTACGAAAATGGCATAGAAATTGTTGAAGAAATGCAGCGCGGTTGCCGGCCCGAGTGTGCCTGCGCGCGCTGTCAGATCGGCGGCGGCGATGCCAAAGGCCGTGGCCCAAAGCACGACAAGCCAGGCGTTGTCCCCGTTCAGCTCCGCATCGTAGTGCAAAAGCCCAAAGGTCACTGACGGAACCAGGATCCAGATGAGCGGGCGGCCAAAACGCGCGGCAAGCTGGCTTTGCATATAGCCGCGAAAAAGCAGCTCTTCGGCCCCAACCTGTATAAGCAGCGCCGGAAGGGCCAGCGGCAGATACATAAACCATGTGCCGAAGGCGACGTTGGACTGCGGCGCGATATCGGACTCACTTGGCATCAGGACCATCAGGACGACGTAAAGCCCGACCAGGTAAAGACAGGCGCGCTTGAACTGCGAGACGGCTGTTGGCCAGTGGCCCACAGCACTTTGAAGGCTGCGGCCGTGAACCTGGCGCAGGGTGATGCTGAGTGCCACCAAAACGAAGCTGAAAATGTAGAGATTGCCGAGCACGCCGGTGGGATCGCTGGCCGCGTTGAGAGAGCTGTCAAGCGTCGCGCGGGCCTCTTCCGTCATGGCCGAGTTGAGCAGCGCGGACGTGAGCATCACAAACGTGAAAATCAGCGCAACACACAGGACCAATCCCAGGATAAGGCGCAGCGGTGTCGCGCTGGGGCGTGCAGGGGCAACAAGATACTCGAAATCAGAATAAGCGCGGCGCATGGCACGAATCTATGGCGCGGTCACTTGCGCCGCAATGTCTGATGTTTCCGAAGACAAAAAAACCCGGGCGCGAACGCCCGGGCTAGTCTTAAGAGGTAATCCGGAAGGAGAAGGAGTTTACCCCTTGGAGAACTCTGGATAGGCCTCCATGCCAAGCTCTGACATGTCCAGACCGTTGATTTCCTCCTCTTCGCCGACACGAATGCCCATGACGGCTTTGAGGATGAACCAGACAATCAGCGAGAGCACAAAGGTTGCACCGATGATGGCCACCATGCCGATCAGCTGACCCCCGATGGTTGCGTCTCCATCATAGCTGCCCGTGATGACCACGGCGAGTGTGCCCCAGATGCCCGCAAAACCGTGCACAGGGATGGCACCGACGACGTCGTCGATTTTCATCTTGTCCAGCATTGGAACAGTGACCACCACAATGACACCACCAACAGCACCGATGAGCAGCGCTTGGAACAGCGTGGGTGCCAGAGGTTCAGCCGTGATCGACACCAGACCGGCAAGTGCGCCATTCAGGATCATCGTCAGGTCGGGCTTTTTGTACATGACCTGCGTCAGGATCAGAGCTGCAACTGCACCGGCCGCCGCCGCCATGTTGGTGTTGGAGAAGATGCGGCTGACGTCAGCGACGTCACCGACAGACCCCATTGCCAGTTGCGAGCCACCATTGAAGCCGAACCAGCCGAGCCAGAGGATGAACATACCCAACGTCGCCATCGGCAGGTTCGAACCGGGCATCGGAACCACCTTGCCGTCTTTGTACTTGCCAATCCGTGGACCGAGTACGATAGCACCGGCCAAAGCTGCTGCCGCGCCGCAGGCGTGAACAACAGTCGAACCAGCAAAGTCGTTGAACGGGTTTTCCATGGTTGAAAGCCAGCCGCCGCCCCACTGCCAGGAGGCTGTCAGTGGATAGATAAAGCCGGTTAGGATGGCCGCGAAAATCAGGAAAGGCCACAGTTTGATGCGTTCAGCCAGAGCACCAGATACGATTGAAGCCGTGGCGGCGCAGAACATCAGCTGGAAGATATAGTCTGACCCGGTTGAGGCATACTCCGCATCATCGGCGTTCGCCAGATCGACACCAACCGCCTCTAGTACACCGACGGACGGGAACAGTGCCGAGAAGTAACCTTCAATGGCCCAATCGCCCAGCGGGTACATAAGATTGTAGCCAATGGCCCAGTACATGATGGCTGCGATTGAGAAGAGCGCCACGTTCTTGGTCATCTGCATTGTCGCATTCTTGGATCGCACCAAGCCGCCCTCAAGCATCGCAAAACCCGCAGCCATGAAGAAAACCAGGAAGCCACCGATCAGGAACAGCAGCGAGTTCATGATCCAAACAAACTCGTCAGCAGCAACGGCCGCAGCGGCCTCCTGCGCAGAACCCATGACCGGCGCGGCAGCGGCGGCAAACAGGGTTGTCAAAAGGAGTTTCTTATTCATCGAATGTAATCCTTGTCTTGAGCGCCTTAGAGCGCTTCTTCGTTGGTGTCGCCTGTGCGGACGCGCATCGCCTGGGTAAGATCGAGAACAAAGATCTTGCCGTCGCCGATCTTGCCGGTGCGTGCGGTGCTTGCGATGGTTTCGACCACCTGGTCGGCCATTGCGTCTGCGACTGCGATTTCGAGTTTGATTTTCGGTACGAAATTTACGGCGTATTCCGCGCCGCGATAGATTTCGGTGTGACCGGATTGTGAGCCGAAGCCCTTGATTTCGGTCACCATCATGCCGCGTACGCCAATCCCCGTCAGCGCTTCGCGTACATCTTCAAGCTTGAATGGCTTGATGGTCGCGATGATGAGTTTCACAGATGTCCCTTTCATAAGTAGAGGCCGGGTTTGTTGCCACCGCAGCAATTGACCGAAGAAAGGGATGCGGAAAGGGTTTCCAAGGTAGAGCGGGCCGGGAAAAACGCCTCGATTGCACAAATTATGCGCAAAAAAAGCAAGTTGCATAAATATTAATCAGATAAGAATCGAGCGAGGGCTTGACCTTATTGGTCTCTACTTTCATCTCCGGGCAGGATAGACTGTGCCAAAAGCGATAAGACCGGGCAGGTTCGGCATGACAAAATCGGGGCGAAAGTCACCACGACTCGTGGCGGAAAAACGTTACAAGAAACCGACAGGCAAGTCGGCCAAGACGCATGCCTCCACGTCACGCAAGAAGTCAGCGAAACCGCGCCGCAGAGCGGCGAGACCGCCGCGCAAAGGGCTGATCGGGTTCTTTCAGCGTGTCGTTGGCTGGTTTCTGAGGCTGTTCTGGAAAATCACCTGGCGGGTCGGCGCATTGGCCTCCATCATATTGGGTCTGGCGGTTGGCTATGTCTTTTCAACATTGCCCGATGCAAGCGCTTTGCTTGATGGGCGCGCGAAAGGGTCGGTCACTCTGATGGACCGCGAAGGAGAGGTTTTCGCCTGGCGGGGCGACCAGTTTGGTGGCGTGGTAACGGCAAGTACCGTCAGCCCACATCTGCGCAACGCCGTCGTGGCGATCGAAGACAAGCGTTTCTACCGGCATTTCGGTCTTAGCCCGCGCGGGATTGCCAGCGCCGTCAAGATCAACCTGAGCGAAGGGCGGGGGCCGCTTTCCGGCCATGGCGGATCGACAATCACGCAGCAGACGGCGAAGCTCTTGTGTCTTGGTGTCGAATACGAGGCTGATGCCTGGGAGTCTGAGGCCGAATATGTCCGCGATTGCCGGCGGGGCTCGATTTCACGCAAGGCCAAGGAAGCGGTTTATGCGCTTGCGATGGAGCTGAAATATACCAAGGACGAAATCCTTTCGATATATCTCAACCGGGCCTACATGGGCGCGGGGGCCTATGGCGTTGAAGCGGCGGCGCAGCGCTATTTTGGCAAAGCGGCTGCGACGGTAACGCCGCAAGAGGGCGCGATGCTGGCGGGACTTCTGACTGCGCCCACGCGTCTGGCTCCGACAACCAATCTGGAGCGCTCTCAGGACCGCGCGGCAACGGTTCTTCGGCTGATGAACGAACAGGGCTATCTCAGCGATGCCGAAACCAGAGCGGCACAAGCCAATCCAGCGACACTGTCCCAAGCTGCCCAAGCACAGGCGGGTGGGTATTTTGCCGATTGGGTCATGGAATCCGGGCCGGAGTTCTTTACCCGCGACACCACCGAGGATGTGATCATCCGCACCACTTTGGATCAAAGAATGCAACGTGCAGCGGAAGAGGCGCTTGATTGGGTCTTTGAGAACAAGGTGCGCGAAGGATCAGAGGCACAGGCGGCCATTGTTGTCATGTCTGCCGATGGGGCCGTGCGGGCCATGGTGGGCGGGCGCAAGTCGCAGGTTGTTGGTGCATTCAATCGTGCCACAATGGCCAAGCGGCAGACGGGTTCCACGTTCAAACCCTTTGTTTATGCGACGGCTCTGGAGCTTGGCCATCATTACGATTCTACCGTTGTCGATGAGCCTTACTGCATGGACATTCCGGGTTCGGGCCGCTGGTGCCCCACGAATTTCGACAAGAAATATCGCGGCCTTGTCTCTTTGCAGCAGGCTTTGCGCCAATCCTTGAATGTCCCTGCGGTGAAAGTGTCCGAAGCCATGGGCCGGGACCTTGTGCGCCAGATTGCCACGGATTTTGGCATAGATAACGAACTGGCAGATGGGCCCGCTTTGGCCCTTGGCGCATCGGAAAGCACGCTGCTCGAGATGACCGGGGCTTATGCAGGTATCCTGAATGGCGGGTCTTCGGTAACGCCTTACGGCCTGATCGATCTGAAACTCAGGGGCGAAGAAACGCCACTTATGGGCACGGGCGGCGGTATTGGTGAACGTGTGATCCAAGAGGCCGCAGCGCGAGAGCTGACCTGGATGATGTATAACGTCGTGCATGGCGGAACGGGTTCGCGCGCCAAACTTCCCGACCGGGAAGCTGCGGGCAAGACCGGCACGACACAGGCGGCGCGTGATGCCTGGTTTCTGGGGTTCACAGCCGATTACGTGGCTGGCGTCTGGATGGGCTATGACGACAACACACCGCTGACCGGGGTCACGGGTGGAGGTCTTCCGGCCGAAATCTGGCGTGAGACGATGGTGCGTGTGAATGAAGGCATCGATCCAAAGCCCTTGCCGATGCTACGACCGCAGCCCAAGCCGCAACCAGTTCAACGTCAGCCGAACAGACCACGTCGAGACACCCAATTTGAAAGATTCCTGAAAGACCTGTTCGGACGTTAATCAGGACCGAAAATCAGGATCAGCCCTAGCCGGCTTTTTTCAGATCAGCGATCAGGCCGTCGATATTGCCTTTGTTGCGGTCAAGGATCGCACCAATCTCTGTACGCTCTGTCAGGCGCAGGCTGACGCCTTCGATGACCATGTCAAAGAACAGGTCGCGCCCGGAGCGGTCAGATACCAGAAAAAGTACCCGGAAAGGCGAGGAGCCCTTGAGATAAACAAGCGACTGAACCTCGTGCCAGGACTTCACCTTGCGCACGCCCTGAACCTCGATGCGGCCACCGATGAATTCGCGGAAACGCTTGCCATACTTGCGGGCGATATAGCTCTGGAAGGCCGAGGTGAAGGCGCGGAGCTGCGCATTGCTCGCCCGGCGCGAGTCTTGTCCCAGGGTTGATCTGGCGATGATGCTTACGTCGGCATACCGGCTGAAGATCCGCTCAAAATCACGAATCATCGCGTTGACGGATTTGCCGGACGCAATCACACGATTGATTTCCGCGACAACCTGGTCCACGAGCGCCTTCGCGCGCGCCTCTGTCAAGGCAAATGCCGGAACGGGCAGCGCGGCTGTGGCTGCTCCAGCAGCGATGAGCGAGACAAGGTGACGGCGGTTTAACTTATTCAACATCAGGCAACTCTGTTGGTGGCAGCGCAAGTTCGTCATAGGGGTCAGCATAGGCCCCGCCAGTGCCATTGCCCAGTTTAAATCTCCGGTTCTGGATGTAGATTGACTGCGCCTGCGCATAGCTATCGGCGCTTTCGTACAGAACCGAGTCGATTGTATCTGAGAACCGGCCACGATTTGAAAGACCGGACGAAACAGATGCAATTGTTCCGTAATAATTTTCCGGAGAATCAAGGATATAGGTTAGTGGGTTTGTAAAGATGTCTACCACGAGTCCGACGGTGTCACGCTGGGTTGATGGCCCAAGAAGCGGCAATTCAACATAGGCGCCTTCCCGCACACCCCAGACATGCAGTGTCTGTCCAAAGTCCGCATCATTGGCCTCTGGCATGTTCAAATCTGACGCAACATCAAAAACACCGACAAGGCCGATCGTGCTGTTGATGAGAAAGCGGTAGCTGTCCTCGGTTGCCGCCAACATATTGCCCTGCAGGATGCTGTTCACGATGGAACGCGGCAGAGACAGGTTAAACGCAAACCGTCCGATCCCGTCTTCGATGTCATCTGGAAGAAAATCCGAATAGCCACGGCCAGCAGGCCGAACCAAGTTTCTGTCGAGTGAACGGTTGAATTCGTGCACGCCCCGGTTCTGCTGCTCGTAAGGGTCGTAAACAGCATCAACAGGCAGGCCCGCAGGACGTTTCGCGCAGGCAGCCAAAGACAGCGCCAGCAAAAGGGCCAGCAGCAAGCGAAGCACAAGGCCAGGGTGAAAGAGACGAGAATAAACCACGTTTTAAGGAATCTTTAAATCAGTTCAGCACATACATACTCAATCGAGTCCACAAGCCCAGAAGACGAAGTATGTCCACAGCGGCATGTGGCAGTTCGGTGACACTCAATTTAGGCCGGACCGGCCCACCATTTCAAGCACAGTTGGCGTCAGGCGGCTCATACGACATGCAAATGACCAATGCCCATCACGAAGCCGGTCTTGATGAGCTTCGAGATGCGCGTCGACAAAGCCGCGTCTTGTACTGGAGCGTCGGTGTCTTCAGCTTCTTTGTCAATCTGCTTATGCTGACCGGCCCGATCTACATGCTACAAGTCTATGATCGGGTACTGGGCAGCCGGTCGGTTGAGACACTGATCGCGCTTTCCGCGCTCGTGTTGTTTCTCTATGCGATGATGGGGTTTCTGGATTACGCGCGGGGTCGAGTCATGGGCCGTGTCGCGGCCCGATTTCAGGCACGTCTGGATCGCAGGGTGTTTGATGCAGTTATTCGCAAGGCGGCAGTTGCCCCGGACGACAACACCGAAACAGGCTTGCGTGATCTAGAATCCGTGCAGCGGCTTATGGCGTCACCTGTTCTGATGGCCGCATTCGACATGCCCTGGACGCCAATTTTCTTGTTGGGGATCTGGGTTTTTCATCCTTTGCTCGGTGCTTTCGCGATTGTCGGCGGGCTCACGCTTGTCGCGGTCGCGTTTCTCAATCAGACTGTTACGCGACGACCAACGGCGCGCTCCAACTCGGCCTCGGTCGCGGCGGAAAAGATTGCCAACCAGATTCGCGGTGAGGCTGAAATGGTCCAGGCCATGGGGATGCGGGACGCGACCTTTGACCGCTGGAAGGAAACCCGCGACATCGCTCTGGAATCGCAAATCCAGTCTTCTGATTTGCTTGGCACCTTCAGCGTGACGACAAAGACGTTCCGGCTGTTCCTGCAATCCGCGATGCTGGGCCTTGGGGCATTCCTTGTGCTGGAAGGGTCGTTGACGCCGGGTGCAATGATTGCGGGGTCGATTCTTTTGGGCCGGGCGCTGGCTCCGGTTGAATTGGCGGTTGGGCAGTGGCCCGCCGTGCATCGGGCCGTGCGAGGCTGGTCTTCGCTGGCGGATCTTCTGGGATCAGTTCCGCCGGAGCGGGCGAAGATTCCTCTTCCCAGACCTCAAGCGCATCTCGAAGTGCATCAACTCACCGTCTTTCCGCCGGGCGAAAAACAGGCGTCCCTGCGCGGCGTCAGCTTTGTTGTCAATCCCGGTGAGGCAATCGGCGTCATCGGCCCGTCAGGTGCTGGAAAGTCATCCCTGGCCCGAGCGCTGACAGGGGTCTGGTCACCGATGGGCGGCAAGATTCGCCTGGATGGCGCCACGTTGGATCAATATCAGGCCAGCACACTTGGAGCGCTGGTCGGGTACTTGCCGCAACGCGTCCAGCTCTTTGACGGCACCATTGCCGAAAACATCGCCCGGCTGGCCACCGACCCGGATCCGGCGAAGACCGTGGAGGCCGCCAAGAAAGCCGATGCGCATAAGATGATCCTCAAATTGCCGGATGGATATGACACGCGGGTGACCCCCGCGGGCGGGCGGCTCTCGGGGGGGCAGATGCAGCGGATCGGGCTGGCAAGGGCGATGTATGGCGATCCGGTGATGCTGGTGCTTGATGAGCCCAATTCGAATCTCGACAACGAAGGCAGCGATGCCGTGAACCGCGCCATCCGGGGCTTCAAGGAAGCGGGACGCTCAATCCTGATCATGGCGCATCGCCCGGCCGCCATTCAGGAATGCGACAAGCTGCTGATGCTTGACGATGGACGGCTGCGCGCGTTTGGGCCAAAAGAGGATGTGCTGCGCAATATGGTGAAGAACCATCTGGATGTGATCGGCAACACTGGTTTGCGGGGCGTGCAATGACGGCCCGCCGCAGGGATGCCTGGTCGGTGCGGCGCCCGCTTTACATCGGTGCCGCAAGTGTGCTGCTTTTGCTGGGCGGCTTTGGGACCTGGGCGACGTTTTCCAAAATTTCCGGTGCAATCGTCGCAGAAGGTCGCATTGAGGTTGATCAAAACCGGCAGGTTGTGCAGCACCCCCATGGTGGCGTTGTTGCCGTTCTCGGTGTGGACGAAGGGGATTTTGTGACCGCCGGAGACGTCTTGCTGCGTCTAGATCCGACGGAATTGCGCTCTCAACTCGCGATCACCGAAAGCCAGCTTTTCGAACTCATGGCGCGGCGGGGCCGGCTTGAAGCCGAACGGGACGAAACTGCCGAAATCTCATTTGACCCTCTTCTTCAACAGGTGGCGGCCGCCAATGTGGATGTCTCTGGTCTGCTGAGCGGACAGGCGCGTCTTTTGGAGGCGCGGTCTTACACAACGCAGCAAGAAATCACGCAGTTGGAAAAACAAAACCGCCAGATTGCCGATCAGATCAGAGGGCTGACGGCTCAGAGGATCGCGCTCCACGAGCAACTGGATCTTATCGAACAGGAACTTGGCAATCAGCAGGCGCTGCTGGATCAGGGCCTCGCGCAGGCAACGCGCGTGCTCTCCTTGCAAAGAGAACGTGCGCGTCTTTCAGGGCAGATGGGTGATCTGGCGGCGCGCGTCGCCCAGGCCGAGGGGCGGATGACCGAGATCGATATCGAGGTCCTGCAACTGGCGTCTTCCCGGCGTGAAGAGGCCATTGCAACACTACGCGATCAACAATACCGCGAATTGGAGCTTCTGGAGGAGCGCCGGGCACTGATCGAGCAGCTGGAGCGGCTGGATATCCGCGCGCCGGTCTCGGGCATCGTCTATGACCTTCAGGTCTTCGCGCTGCGCTCGGTCGTTCGACCGGCTGATCCCATCCTCTACATCGTGCCGCAAGACCGCCCGCTGATCATCAATGCACGGGTTGAGCCCATACATATAGACAAGCTCTTTCTCGGACAGGAGGTCATCCTGCGGTTTTCGGCCTTGGATCAACGCCGGACACCAGAGCTGACCGGACGTGTCACGCAGATCTCGGCAGATGCATTTCAGGAAGAACGCACGAACCGAAGCTTTTATCGCGCAGAAATTGTCCTGAGCGAAGGAGAGCAGGCCCGCCTGCCAGCCGATGTCACGCTCATTCCTGGCATGCCGGTTGAGGCTTTCATTCGCACGCAGGACCGGACCCCAATTGCTTACCTGATCAAACCGTTGAGTGACTACTTCTCAAAAGCCTTTCGCGAATAAGCGATCCACCGCTTGTACGACCCCGTGCTAGGAACGGACAATTATTCGCCAATTCGGCAGATTCCCGATTTTCTTTGCCAAAGACTGCGGCTAGCGTCCCCGGCAACACGAATCCGGGAGGACAGCGAAATGGGAAAATTCGAAAGCAAACTGGCGGAGATGGGGGTCACCCTGCCAGATGCACCTGCACCGGCGGCCAATTACGTACCTTACGTGCAAGTGGGTGATATCCTCTATGTCTCTGGCCAATTGCCGAAAGAGGGTGACACGCTGATGACCGGTAAACTGGGCGATGACCTTGATATCGCAGCAGGGGCACGTGCCGCCCGGGCCTGTGCGATCAACCTTCTGGCTCAGGTCAAGGCGGCCTGTGGCGGTGATCTTGACCGGCTGCAGCGGGTCGTCAAACTTGGTGGATTTGTGAACTCGACGCCGGATTTTGGAGACCAGCCGCAAGTGATAAACGGCGCTTCGGATTTCATTGGTGAAGCGCTTGGAGATGCCGGCAAACATGCCCGTGCTGCGGTTTCGTCGCCCGCCTTACCGTTCGGGGTTGCGGTTGAAATCGAGGGTGTGTTCCAGATCAAATGACCCGGCTCCACCGGTCTTTACTTGATGCGCCGCTGGCCCACCGCGCGCTGCACGATGTGGCGGATGGCCGACCGGAAAATTCCTGTGCCGCTGCGCAGGCGGCAATCGCGCATGGGTACGGGATCGAGATCGATCTGCAACTCAGCCGCGATGGGGCGGCGATGGTGTTTCACGACTATGATCTGAACCGGTTGACGTCAAAGTCCGGCCTCGTAATCGAGCAAGATGCCGACGCACTACGCAACATCGCATTGACCGGCGGAGACGAGGGCATCCCGACTTTGTCTGAGATGCTTGATCTTGTGGCCGGTCGGGTGCCAATGCTGATTGAGTTGAAAGATCAGCACGGGCAGATGGGCGTGACAGACGGGCGGCTGGAGGCCGCGACCGTGGCGGCGCTACATTGCTATTCCGGAGCCGTTGGCCTGATGTCATTCAATCCCGAGATGGTGGCAAAGCTGCGTGATCTCGCGCCTGGCATCCCACGCGGGTTGGTCACCAGCCCGTATCGAGAGAAAAACTGGCCCGAGTTGACCGATGCCATTCGCGCGCGCTTGCGGGATATTCCGGATTTTGACCGCGTCGAGGCCAGTTTCATCAGTCACCAGGCCGATGATCTTCTGCGTCCCAGAGTGGCTGACCTAAAGGCGCAGGGCGCGGATATCTTCTGCTGGACAATCAGAACGCCGCAACAAGAGGCACTTGCGCGCCAGGTTGCCGACAATGTGACCTTTGAATCCTACCTGGCACAGCTTCCGTCTTGAAGCCCGCCCGGCACGGCCCAATTTGACATGAAGGATAAAGAAGGTCGGCATGGACGGCACATCTGTCATTGTCAGCGTTTGCGAAAGCCTTGACCAGATCAAGGCCGAGGACTGGGATGCCTGCGCCTGCCCGGAGGCCGCAGACGGTCGGCCTGTCGACCCGTTTACCACTTACCGTTTTCTCAAAGCGCTGGACGACAGCCGGTCGGTCGGCGTTGGGACGGGCTGGCAAGCGCAATATCTGACTGCAGAGATGGATGGTCAGATCATCGCTTGCGCGCCGCTTTATGCAAAATCCCACAGCCAGGGAGAATATATCTTCGATCACAATTGGGCGCATGCCTATGAGCGCGCTGGTGGACGTTACTTTCCAAAACTGCAGTTGGCGGTACCCTTCACACCTGTGACCGGGCGAAGATTTCTGACGCGTCCCGGTTATGAAAGACCTGGTCAAGAGGCGCTGGTGCAGGCGGCTGTTCAATTGGCCGACCGGCACAGCCTGTCATCTTTCCATGTCACTTTCTGCACCGAAGATGAGCGGGAAGCCGGAACACAGATGGGTCTTTTGCCGCGCACGACGCAGCAGTTTCACTGGCTCAACAATGACTATCAGAGTTTCGATGATTTCCTCGCATCCCTAAGTTCGCGCAAGCGCAAGAACATTCGCAGGGAACGCGCGCAGGCACAGGGCAGCGGGCTTGAAATCGTCCAACTGACAAGAGATGGGATCGAAGCCGCGCACTGGGATGCAATCTGGACCTTCTATCAGGACACGGGCGCGCGGAAATGGGGTATGCCCTATCTGACGCGGCGGTTTTTTGATATCGCACATGACACGTTGCGCGATGATATCTTGCTTGTGCTGGCCCTTCAGGACGGCATGCCGGTTGCGGGCGCCATGAACCTCATAGGACGCGACGCGCTTTATGGCCGGTACTGGGGTTGCACGGCGCAGTATCCGGCCTTGCATTTTGAGCTTTGCTATTATCAGGCAATTGATTTTGCCATTGCCAACGGCCTGGCCCGGGTTGAGGCCGGGGCGCAGGGCGAGCACAAACTTGCGCGAGGGTATTTGCCGGTGGAAACCCATTCTCTGCACTGGTTTCGGGATCCGTCTTTCGGCGACGCTGTGGCGCATTACCTGGAAGCAGAGCGGCAAGCGGTTTCAGAAGATATTGAAATCCTGACGGCCTACGGGCCGTTCAAAAAAGCAAATCAGGAGGAACAGCAATGACCGAAAAACTCAGTGACGCAGAGCGGGCAAATGAACTTGCAAGCCTGCTGGCCAACGGCTGGGCAATGGTTGAGGGGCGCGATGCTATCTGCCGGGAATTTGTATTCGGGAATTTCGTCGATGCATTTGGCTTCATGACCCGCGCCGCGATCTGGGCCGAGAAATGGAACCATCACCCTGAATGGTTCAATGTCTACAAAACTGTGCAGGTCACGCTCAGCACCCATGATGTCGGTGGTCTGAGTGTGCTTGATATCAAACTGGCCAAAAAGATGGATGTCTTGGCCAAGGCTTGAGCCGGACCTCACACTGCCCGGCTCAGGATCTTTGTGCTCAGAGCGCGTCGAGAAGCGTTTCGCCCGCAGAGGTCTCGCAGACGCCTGGGCTTTCTTCTGCGTTGAAAAGCGTCACAGCGCCATCTTCAACGACCATCGCATAGCGCTTGGACCGGCCAAAAAGGCCCGCAGGCGGCGCATCGAAATCCATGCCAATGGCTTTGGTGAAACTTGAGTCTGCATCGCTGAGCATCGTGATGCCAGCGTCAATTGCCCCGGTCGCTTGGCCCCAGGCCTTCATCGTGAACGGGTCGTTCACCGACACGCAGATGATTTCATCAACGCCCTTTGCCGCCAACGCGTCCTTGGTGCGGATAAAGCTTGGGACGTGGGCGGAATGGCAGGTGGGCGTGTAAGCCCCCGGCACGGCAAAGATGACAACCTTGCGGCCAGAAGTCTTGCTTGAAAGTTCGACGCCTTCGGGGCCATCTGCGCCCAGTTGCAAGAGCGTTGCATCGGGAAGTTTGTCGCCAGTGGAAAGGGTCATGGTCGCATCCTGTCTATCAATTGCAGTTCCTTTGACCGTAGTTATAGGCTGTGCATCGGCGGTTGCCATTCAAATCGGAGAGAGACATGTCGGGAATAGTCGTCATTGGGGCCGGGCAGGCGGGCAGTTCGCTTGTCGCCAAGCTTCGCGCGCTTGGGTATGACGGGGCGCTGACGCTGATCGGGGCCGAACCTGCGCCACCTTACCAACGTCCGCCGTTGTCAAAGAAGTACCTGCTGGGCGAAATGGAGCTTGAACGCCTCTACCTGCGGCCGGAGAGCTTTTATGCAGAGAATGAGATCGACCTGCGGCTTGGCGCCGAGGTAACCTCGATTGATCCTGTCGCGAAATCTGTCGCCTTGAAGGACGAGACGCTCTCATATGATCAACTTGTCCTGACAACCGGGTCAGCACCGCGTCGCTTGCCTGCCGCCATCGGGCGCGCGCTTGATGGCGTTTATGTTGTTCGTGACCTTGAGGATGTTGACGCGATGGCGCCCGAGTTTACGCCTGGGGCGAGCGTCTTGATTGTCGGGGGCGGCTATATCGGGCTTGAGGCCGCCGCTGTGGCGGCATCGAAGGGCCTTAATGTCGTTTTGGTTGAGATGGCGGCCCGCATCTTGCAACGCGTCGCTGCGAAAGAGACGTCTGACTTTTTTCGGGCGCTTCATCAGGGCCATGGGGTTGAGATTGCCGAAGGCGTTGGTCTTGAGACACTTCTGGGAGAGGGTCGTGTAAGTGGTGCGCGGCTGAGCGACGGGCGGGAGCTCGAGGTGGATTTCGTCATCGTCGGCGTGGGTATCGTGCCCGAAACCAATCTGGCAGAAGCCGCGGGCCTCGAGATCGAAAATGGCATCAAGGTTGATGAGATGGGGCGAACAAGTGCCGAAGCCATCTGGGCGGCCGGTGATTGCGCCTCTTTTCCTCATGGCGGTGATCGTCTGCGGCTCGAAAGCGTGCCCAACGCGATCGATATGGCCGAATGTGTCGCTGAGAATCTCTTAGGTGCCGACAAGCCCTATGTGCCGCAACCGTGGTTCTGGTCCGATCAGTATGACGTCAAATTGCAAATCGCCGGGCTCAATACAGGCTATGATCGGGTTGTGACGCGCCAAGCCGAGAACGGTGTTTCGTTTTGGTACTTCAAAGGTGACAAACTGTTGGCCGTGGACGCCGCGAATGATGCGCGCGCCTACATGGTTGGGAAGCGTCTTATCGATAGCGGCAAGACAGCTGATGCAGATGTGGTGGCAGATCCGGATGCCGATCTTAAGACCCTCTTGCGCGCGTGAGGATCATTGGCGGCGCATTCCGGGGGCGAAAACTGGCCTCTATTGGCAAAGGCGATGAGGCCGCACGCCTACGACCAACCTCGGACCGGGTGCGCGAAAGCCTCTTTAATGTGCTGATGTCGCGTTTTGCAGAGCACGTTCACGGCGCCGCTATCTTGGATCTGTATGCTGGAACTGGCGCATTGGGCCTCGAGGCCCTGTCGCGCGGTGCGACAACAGCGACCTTTGTTGAGAATGGTCGCGTTGCACAGCGTATCCTGCGCCAGAACATGGCGCTTTGCGGCGTCGAAGCGCAGTGCCGCTTGATACATCGCGATGCTCGAAAACTGGGGCAGGCGGAAACGGCCTTTGATGTGATTTTTCTCGACCCGCCTTATGGCAAGGGGATGGGAGAAGCTGCTCTGGACACGGCTTTGGACGGCGGTTGGCTAACCGATCATGCGCTCGTCATCTGGGAGGAAAGCCGTGCGGTGACGGTGCCTGCAGGCCTGATTCAACTTGATGAACGCAGCTATGGCGATACTGTCATCCGAATTCTCCGACGCGGCTAACCTTTCATCAGGTCTGGCAAATCGCCCGTCAGCCCGGCTGCCTCGCGGATAAAGCCACGCCGCAGCGCAGGCACCTTGTTGATCGCCCCCATGCCCAGATCCCGGGCAAAGCGCAAAAGCGGGTTGTTATTGGAAAAAAGCCGGTTCGTGAGGTCGGTCGTCAGCGCGAGTGTTGTCGTATCAAACCGGCGCCATTGCTGATATCGGGCCAAAACGTCAGCTGCTGCAAAATCCTCGCCGCGTTGGGTGGCATCGGATATCACCTGCGCCAAAGCGCCGACATCGCGCAGCCCCGCATTTAGCCCCTGTCCGGCAATCGGGTGCAAACCATGCGCCGCATCGCCGATCAATGCCACGCGCTCTGCCACGAAACTGTTGGCCAGGCTTAGCCCCAGCGGATAGGTGTAGCGTTTGCCGCGCAGGGCGATATCACCAAGGAAATCACCGAAGCGCGGCCGCAAGACTTCCATGAACTCTGCATCCGACAACGCCGCAAAACGCGTGGCTGTCTTAGCCGTTTCCGACCAGACGATGGAACTGACATTGCCGGGCAATGGCAGGATCGCCAGCGGCCCGGGAGGCATAAAGAACTGATGAGCAACGCCATTATGTGGCAACGCATGCTCAATGGCGGCGACCAAAGCGGTCTGCCCGTAATCCCAGCCGGTCCTCGAGATACCGGCGCGCTCCGCGGTACCGGACTGACGCCCGTCCGAACCGATGAGCATGCGCGCCTCAAGCACTTCACCCGAGGCCAGGCTGACCTCTATCCCGTTGGTCTGATCCGCCTGCCCGACGACCGTATCGGTAATTTGCGTTACACCCGAATGCGCTTTCATCGCTTCTAGAAACGCGCGGCGCAAATAGCGGTCCTCAAGCATGTGGCCCATCGGGCCTTCTTCAATCTCGGCATGGTCAAAATGCAGAAAGAACGGCGCGGCCCCTTCGCCCGCACGTCCGTCCGTCACCTTGATCTCAAGCATCGGCTGGGCATTCTCGGAAACACGTTCCCAAATGCCGATGGCGTTCAGCAACCTGACCGATGCCAGTGCCAGCGCATAAGACCGCCCGTCGAAACTTGCATTTTTGCGCACCGTCTGTGGCAGGCTGTCGATGATAGCAACACTCTTGCCAGTTTGGGCCAGCGCGAGGGCCAGGGCAGGGCCTGTCAGGCCGCCACCGACAATTGCGATATCATATTGATTTGTCATGCCCCTCAATATGCGTGGCTTGGCCCAATTGTCTATGCGATGCCGCGCCCTTGCGTTGACCTGCCGCATCTGCCTTGATGCGACCCAAATCAGGACGCTCGGGGAGATGTCATGCAGGACTGGCTGAAGATGAGTGCCGCGGACCTGGGTCGTGGGATTGACGCGGGCCAGATCGGGCCGGTCGCGCTAACGGAGACTTACTTTGCCGCGATTGACGAACATCCCGAGCGGGACCGGGTCTATTCGACCGTCACCCATGATCGTGCCCGCGCCGAAGCGAAGGCGGCAGAGGAGCGCGCGGGCGCCGGGTTGCGCCATGGGCCCCTTGATGGTGTGCCGATAAGTTGGAAAGACCTGTTTGATACGGCTGGCGTTGCAACGGAATCCGGCAGCAAGCTTTTGGAAGGGCGGGTGCCGGACCGGGACGCAGAGGTTGTGCGCAACGCAACGGCTCAGGGTCTGGTCTGCCTTGGCAAAACCCATATGAGCGAATTGGCGTTTTCTGGTCTGGGACTTAACCCGATGACCGCCACATCGCCCAATATCAATGATCCTCAGGCGGTGCCGGGCGGCTCTTCTTCGGGGGCTGCGGCCAGCGTTGCCTTTGGACTTGCCGCTTGTGGCATCGGGTCTGACACGGGCGGCTCGGTGCGCATTCCATCGGCCTGGAATGATCTGGTTGGCCTCAAGACTACGTCGGGACGCGTATCGCTCAATGGGGTTGTGCCGCTTTGTGCACGGTTTGACACGGTGGGCCCCCTTTCGCGCTCGGTCGAGGATTGTGCGCTCATGCTTGCGGCGCTCGAAGGTGGCAAGGCCGCTGATCTATCAGGTGCGTCACTCAATGGTATGCGGTTTGCCGTTCTGCAAACTGTCGCGCTGGATGACATGCGCGCCGCGCCGCTAAGGGCTTTCGAGACCGCCGTCGCCCAATTGAAGGACGCAGGCGCCGTTATCGAAACGCTGGAAGCCCCGGAAGTCGCGGAGGCGATGCCGCTCTCCAGCCTGCTCTTCACCTCAGAGGCCTACGGTACATGGAGCCAAGAGATCGAGGTCAACCCAGACAAGATGTTTGCCCCTATCCTTGAGCGGTTTCGCTCGGGCAAAGATTTTCTGGCGTACGATTATGTTGCAGGCTGGCAAAAGCTTGATGCGCTGCGTGCAACATGGGCTGCGCGTGTGGCGCCCTATGACGCGGTTCTGGCACCCACGGCACCGACCCTGCCACCGAATGTCGATCGGCTGATGACGGATGATGCCTATTACGTTGAAGAAAACCTTCTGGCGCTGCGCAACACACGCATTGGCAATCTTATGGGTCTATGTGCGGTGTCTTTGCCAACAGCCGTGCCAAGCTGCGGCCTGATGCTTTTCGGGCAACCGTTTGAAGAAGAACGTCTTTTGCGTGTGGCACGGTCCGCCGAGATCGCGCTGGGCTAGCGACTCAGGGGGCGATTTGGGCATCGATCGAACCGACCAAAAGGGGCGCGTCGGCGAGGCGCGGAACCAGGTCTGCCAAAAATGCCACATTTCTCTGCCCCTTAGCCGAGTTTTGCTGGACGGACTCCACGTGCTTTTGTAGTTTCCAATCAAACGAGACGGTCACGATCTCGTAGAACTGAGGCAGTTTTGATGTTTCCCGAGCGGTTTTCGAACCTTCCGGAATATGCGTTTCCGCGTCTGCGGAGCTTGCTGGATGCGCATCCGGCAGGTGGCGATGCCGTGCATATGACGATCGGCGAACCGCAGCATGATTTTCCCGCTTGGGTGACGGATGAAATCGCAAAACATGCCGGAGGTTTTCGCAAATATCCGCAAAACGAAGGCCTGCCTGAGTTGAACGGGGCCATGTGCGACTGGATCAAGAAACGCTTTGGCGTGACGCTGGACCCAGATCGCAACATCATGGCGCTCAATGGCACGCGCGAAGGGCTCTACAATTCCATGATGGCGCTTTGCCCGGAAATCAAAGCCGGTCTAAAGCCGATCATCCTTCTGCCGAACCCGTTTTATCAGTGCTACATGGTGGCCGCCCTGAGCGTGGGGGCGGAGCCGATGTTCCTGCCCACATCAGCGGAAACCGGGTTCCTGCCCGATTTTGACAGCCTGCCGGTAGAAACTCTGAACCGGGTGGCCGTGGCGTACATGTGTTCGCCGTCCAATCCGCAGGGTGCCGTGGCGGATGCCCAGTATTGGCAGAACCTGATGGCGCTGGCCGAGAAACACGATTTCAAGATATTCGCCGACGAGTGCTATTCCGAGATTTATCGTGACACACCGCCCACCGGCGCGCTGGAGGTGATGGCGCAATCGGGCACGGACCCCGAGCGTATTGTGGTCTTCAACAGCTTGTCGAAACGCTCAAATCTCGCGGGGCTGCGCTGCGGGTTTGTGGCGGCTGGGCCGGAGTGCATCAAGCGCATTCGGCTTTTGCGCTCTTACGCGGGCTCGCCGCTGCCCAACCCGTTGCAGCAAGCCGCGACGCGCGTCTGGCAGGATGAGGCGCATGTCGAAGACAACCGCCGCCTCTATCAGGAAAAGTTTGATCTGGCCGATGACATTCTGGGCGATGTGCCGGGCTACCGGCCGCCGCAGGCCGGTTTCTTCCTGTGGCTTCCTGTTGATGACGGCGAACAAGCGGCTTTGAAGCTTTGGACCGAGACGGGTGTGCGGGTTTTGCCCGGCGCGTATCTCAGTCAGGACGCTGCGGGTGGCAACCCCGGCAAAACATATATCCGGGCCGCTTTGGTGGCCCCAAAAGAAGAGGTGGCGCACGGTCTGAAACGGCTGCGCGACTGCCTTTATACATAACGAGGACGAGGCAGACATGGCATTTCAGACGCGCGGACGCGACCCACTTTTGGACAGCACGATGGCCGAGGCTATCGAAAAGCGGGGAAAAGAGCTTTTGGGCTTGGCCCTGCTGGGGTTAGGGGTCATGGCCGCGATGCTGATCGGCTCTTACCACCCGGACGACCCGAGCTGGATGTCCGCCACAGATGCGCCTGTTCAGAATATGCTTGGCCGGATCGGTGCGTCGATTGCAGCGCCCTTGTTCATGATTGTAGGATGGGGGGCTTGGGGCATTGCCATCGTCCTTGGCCTTTGGGGGCTGCGGTTCACATTCCATCAGGGGGAAGAGCGCGCAATCGGTCGGTTGATCTTTGCACCGATCTGGATCGCTGTTCTGGCGCTTTATGCCTCCTCTCTGATGCCCGGAGAGGCATGGTCGGCCACGCATAGTTTTGGACTGGGCGGGCTGTTCGGCGATACGGTTCTGGGCACGGTCCTTGGAATCCTGCCTGTGGGAGCCAGTTTCGGGCTGAAATTTCTGTCACTGATGCTGGGCGCCGGAATGCTGGTTCTTGGCGCATTCGTCCTGGGTTTCACTCGTTTTGAAGTCACCACCATCCTCCGCTTTTTGCTGGTCGGCGTCATCATGACCTATGCAATGATCATGGCTGGGTTGGGTCAGGCCGCCACGTATGGCGCAAGAGGCGCACAATCCCTTCGGGCCAAGACCGCGGACTGGCGCGAACGCCGTGCTGCAGATCGGGCTGAGGCCGAAGAACTGCGCCGCGCCGAAGCTGCTGTGCCAGAGCCCCGAGTGCGTCGTGCCCCCGTCATGACCGCGCCCGAAGTGCCGATGGCCCATGCCGAGAATGTTGTCGCGATGCCGACTCAGCCTGTTGCTGCGGAGAAAACCGGCGGGTTGTTGTCCCGTATGCCCTCTCTGATGCGTCGCGCTGATCGGCAGGTTGCCGAGGACATGCCCGAGTTTGATCCCATCTTCGATCCTTCAACTGCGCCGACCGAACGTGTCAAAGCGAAGATCACCGATGTGATCAAGAGCCGCGTGCGCATGGGCCAGCCAACCTATCCCGAAGAGCTTGGTCAGGGGTCCGAGCCGCTGATCCTCAACCATGGCGTGACGCAGGACTTCCCGGCCGAGCCGCCGCTTACCGCGGCGCAGGCAGCGATCCCTGCGGCCCCTGAACTGCCGGAATATGGCATCGACGAGGATGATGGGTTCGACACGCAGTATTTCGAAACCGGCTCTGCCGCGTCGCATCCACAAGCCATGCCTGCCGTTGAGCCAAAAAAGGTGGTGCAGCACCCGCCGCGCCGGGCGCCGCAGCAATCAAGCCAGGCGCGCGCAGAAGCGCAGCCTGCACTGAAACTCGAAGACAAACCAAAGGTCCAATACGAACTTCCGCCTCTGAGCCTTTTGTCCAATCCCGGACAGGTTCAGCGTCATCACCTCAGTGATGAGGCTCTGGAAGAAAATGCGCGCATGCTGGAAAACGTGCTCGATGACTATGGCGTCAAGGGTGAGATCGTGAGCGTCCGCCCCGGCCCTGTGGTGACAATGTATGAGCTCGAACCGGCCCCGGGACTTAAGGCCAGCCGCGTGATCGGTCTGGCCGACGACATTGCACGTTCAATGTCAGCCCTCAGCGCACGGGTCAGCACCGTCCCAGGCCGCTCGGTCATCGGTATTGAACTTCCCAATGACTACCGTGAAATGGTGGTTCTGCGCGAAATCCTGTCGACCCGTGATTTCGGCGACGGCAATCAAAAACTGCCGCTGGCGCTGGGCAAGGATATCGGGGGTGATCCGATTGTCTCGAACCTAGCCAAGATGCCTCACCTGCTGATTGCCGGGACAACCGGCTCCGGTAAGTCCGTAGCGATCAACACCATGATCCTCAGCCTGCTCTACAAGCTGACACCGGAAGAATGCCGGCTGATCATGATCGACCCAAAAATGCTCGAACTTTCCGTCTATGACGGCATTCCTCATCTTCTCTCGCCGGTTGTGACCGATCCGAAAAAGGCGGTTGTCGCGCTCAAATGGGTGGTGGCCGAGATGGAAGATCGCTATCGCAAGATGTCCAAGATGGGCGTGCGTAACATCGACGGCTACAATGGCCGGGTTGCCGACGCCTTGGCCAAGAACGAAATGTTCAGCCGCACGGTGCAGACAGGCTTTGACGATGAAACGGGTGAACCGGTTTTTGAGACCGAAGAATTCGCACCTGAAAAAATGCCCTACATCGTCGTTATCGTCGATGAGATGGCCGATCTGATGATGGTCGCGGGCAAGGAGATTGAGGCCTGCATTCAGCGTCTGGCACAGATGGCGCGTGCTTCGGGCATTCACCTGATCATGGCCACACAGCGCCCCTCGGTCGATGTGATCACCGGCACGATCAAGGCCAACTTCCCCACGCGGATCAGCTTTCAGGTGACCTCGAAAGTCGACAGTCGCACGATCCTCGGAGAAATGGGGGCCGAGCAGCTTCTGGGTATGGGCGACATGCTTTACATGGCTGGGGGCGGCAAGATCACCCGCTGTCACGGGCCGTTCGTGAGCGACGAAGAAGTCGAAGAGATTGTGAACCATCTCAAGGCTTTTGGCCCGCCGGAATATGTGGGCGGCGTGCAAGACGGCCCCGAGGAAGAAAAAGCCAGCAATATTGATGCTGTTCTGGGTCTCACCGGTGGCAACACGGATGGCGAAGATGCGCTTTATGATCAGGCCGTGCAGATTGCCATCACAGATCGCAAATGCTCGACCTCTTACATCCAGCGCAAGCTCGCCATCGGCTATAACAAGGCCGCGCGGCTTGTGGAGCAGATGGAGGATGAAGGCATCGTCAGTTCCGCCAACCATGTGGGCAAGCGCGAGATCCTGGTGCCCGAGCCACAGTAAAATCTACAGAAACTAAAGACTCGAAAGAAGGGGCGCTTCAAGGTGCCCCTTCTTCACAAGAACACCCGCTCAAAGCTCCAATACGCCCCGATCAGAGCGATCACCAAAGACGCCGGAATGGCAATCCGCGCGCGGTACCACTCCTTCTGCCCAAACAAAAGCCCAACCGCGAGGAAGGCCGCTGCGATCACGGTCAGTTGCCCCACTTCAACGCCAATGTTGAAGGCGATCAGTGACGCAATGAATCGGCTGGGTTCCAGACCAAACTCACCCAGTACCGATGCAAAGCCGAGCCCGTGCAACAATCCAAAACCAAAAATCACAAACGGACGCCAAAGGGTCATGCGGCGGGCAAATACATTCTCAACCGCAACATAAACGATGGACAGCGCAATCAGCGGCTCAACGATACTTCCGGGGATATTGACGATCTCCAAAGTTGCCAGAGCCAGCGTGATTGTATGCGCCACGGTGAAGGCCGAAACCTGAATAAGCAGCGGACGCATCTGCATCGAGAAGAAAAAGAGGCCCAGAACAAACAGAATATGATCAAGCCCCTTGGGAATGATGTGATCAAAGCCCGAGATCAGATATCGCGTGAAATTCTGCCAGCCACTTTCCTCAAAGCTGCCATCACGTGGTAACGGCGGGCTAAGCGCGCCGGGCTCAATGATTCCTGTAAATGGCTCCTTCACCGTCTCGGATTGCCGCAGCACCAGCGTGCCAAACTCCGACCCCCAGCCGATTTGCACCGCCGTGTCGCCCGGCGGCAGCGGTGTCGCGATAACAACAATCGTGTCGCGAGGGACCTCGATGTTGTCTTCCGGCACAACTTCCACATCGCGCAGAAGTGGCGTTAACGTGATCTCTCCGGCGCGCAGGGTCAGCCCGTCGGCGAATGCGGGCCACGCTTGCTGAAACGCATCCTGCAGACCATCATCTGACATTGCGCGCAACGCGTCATAATCCGCAGCCTGCGCGCTGTCATTGGTATCCTCGACCTCCGACAGGTTCACGCCGGCCAAAATCGCCTCCGCATTCAATCGGATCGTGATGTCGAGCTGGCCGTCCCCGATTGTGAAATCAGCCACCGCCGGGCGAACTTCATGCGCCACTGTCATGCTGCTCCAGACCACGGCAAACCCAATCACCAAGGCTTGTCTTGACTTCGCCCAGAACGAAGACAGGATCGAATGCATGAGGAATTTTGTCATGAGACGAGGATGGTCCTCTCTGGCCGTGGTGCTGATGATGTCGGCAACAGTTCAGGCACATGAGCTGTTTTTGCAACCCGATTCCTATCAACTCGACACCGGCAAGCCTCTTGTGGCCGAGGTGAAAGTGGGTGAGGCCTTCGAGGGCAGCCGCAGTATCTACAATCCGGACAAGTTTCGCCGCTTCGACGTGGCGGACGGTGATAAGGTCTCATCCGTTCCGGGACGTCTGGGAGATCTGCCATCGGTCAACCTGACGACGGAGACAGCCGGTCTTCATATTCTGATCCATGTCTCGACCGATCAGAAATTGAAGTACACCGACTTCAAAAAGTTTGAAAAGTTTGCCCGCCACAAAGATCTTCTGCCCGCTATCGCTGCGCATGACACGCGTGGTCTGCCCAAGGACAGTTTCATCGAGGCCTACTCGCGCTACGCCAAGTCGCTCATCGCTGTTGGCGAGGGGGGCGGGACGGACCGCGCCTTCGGGTTGGAAACTGAAATTGTGGCTCTCGACAATCCTTACACTGATGATCTTTGGGGCGAGATGGCGGTGCAGGTCTTTTATCAAGGCAATCCCCGCGCCAATGCGCAGGTCGAGATGTTTGAGCGCATCGGCAAGGACGTGACGATCACACTTCATCGCACCGATGCAAACGGAAAGGCCTTTGTGCCGGTGCAGCCGGGTGGGGAATATATGCTGGACGCCGTCGTTATTCGCGAGCCAAACAAGGACCTGGCCGCAGATCTGGATGCCGTCTGGGAAACGCTTTGGGCCAACCTGACTTTTCAGGTGCCGCAAGACGAGTAACATCGCAAACGTTGCTATAATTCCGCTTTGTTATCGCATATCAGGGGCCAAGCCCCTATCTTTCAGGCTGAGCAGTAAAAACAAGAGGTGCCGTTATGCGGTTTGTTGCTTTCGCCCTTGGTCTTTTCGTCGCCGCGCCCGCATTTGCGGAGAAGTTGTCTTTGAATGAGATTTCGCAATATCTGAACGGCTTCAAGACGGCCACCGGCGAGTTCACTCAAATCAATGATGATGGAACCATCTCGACCGGGCAGATCTACATCAAGCGCCCCGGACGGGTGCGGTTCGAGTACAATCCGCCAGAGCAAATTCTTGTCGTCGCGGATGGCGATACGGTGGGCGTTGTCGATGGCAAGTCGAACACCAGCCCCGAGGCCTATCCGCTGCACCGGACACCTTTGAAAATCATCCTCGCACGCACGGTTGACCTTAGCCGCGCGCGCATGGTCACGGGTCATGTCAGCGATGGCAAGACCACCACCGTGCGCGCGCAAGACCCGGATAATCCCGAATATGGCAGCATCGAACTTGTTTTCACTGCAAGCCCTGTCGAATTGCGCCAATGGGTCATCAACGATGGCGCAGGAAGCCGCACCACGGTTGTCTTAGGGGAACTCGCCAAGGGCGTGAGCCTGGGCGACGATCGCTTTGTCATCCCCGGCAAAGGGGCCTCCGGGGCGGATCGTCAATAGCCAGAAATCTCAGGCGCCGCAGGCATTTAGCTGTGCCTGATAGGTCCGAGAGCGCACCGCAACATCATCGGCGATCCGCAAGAGCCAGGGCTTGGCGTTGTAAGATCCACGGCTAAATCCCGTACGGCCCTCATGATAGGCCAGATACTGGTTCCTTGTATCGGCCAGCCCAATGCCAAGACGCTGGTTCGACTGGGACATGTACCAGCCCATGAAATCAGCGGCATCGCGAATGTCGTTGCGACGTGCGCCAAAACTCCGGGTCTCTTTTTGGTATTCTTCCCAGGTTCCATCAAGCGCCTGGCTGTAGCCGTAAGCCGAACTCTGACGACCCATCGGGATAACACCAAGGCTCCATTGGAAGGGTGTGCGCGCCTCTGCGTCGAATTTGCTTTCCTGGTAAATCGTGGCCATCTGGACATGCACCGGAACACCCCAGCGCGCCTCTGCTGCGCGAAACGCCCGCAAGTATTGCGGTTTTTGCGCCAAAATCGAACAGGCATTTTCAAGATTTCCTGGTGGCGGACCACCGCTCCGGCTTCCGCAGGATGCCAGAACCACCAAAGACGCCAATACCATAAGGGATCGTAAAGACCGCTTCATCTGCCTCAACCTCATTATTTTTTTATTCATTTTACCTCAAAATCGTCACAGAGGGAATCCCGGAAATGAGGTTCAATTCGCGACATATTGTGGTCTGCACGTTCACAAACTGTTTCCCGGAAACACGGGTCGCAGGGTTGGACAAATGGGTATTGAACGAAGTAGTGTAGCCGCGTAGGGGCTAGTAGATATGTTAAAAACGCGCGCGAAATATTATTTGGGTCAGATCGTACGTCACAGGAAGCATCCTTTCCGTGGCGTCGTTTTCGATGTCGACCCGGAATTTGCCAACACGGAAGAGTGGTACGACTCAATTCCCGAAGAAAGCCGTCCGATCAAGGATCAGCCGTTCTATCATCTTCTGGCGGAAAATGATCAGACCTATTACGTGGCTTACGTCAGCGAACAGAATCTGATCGCTGATTATTCAGGGGAACCCGTTGATCATCCGGATATCCCGGACATGTTTGGGCCTTTTGAGGATGGCCATTACCCGCTTCATTTCCAGCTGAACTAGGACGCTCAGTACCCTAGGGCGCAGCCGTCTTTTCGCGGATCGGATGCGCCTTCCAGAACTCCGTCCTTGCGGATCCGGATAGCCTGTGCGCCGCCAATGGCGGTCGCCGGCACAATGACGTTATGGCCCATATCGGCAAGGGTCTGATGCACCTCGGGCGCATAGCCTCTCTCGACCTTCAGCTCGCCCGCATCGGCAAAAGCGCGCGGAGCGTCAAGCGCCGCCTGAAGACCCATGTCGAAATCACGAAGATTGGACACAAATCGCGCGTGGCCGGTGGATTGGTAAGAGCCCCCCATCACGCCAAACGGAGTGCTGACCTGCCCGTCCTCGACCAGCATGCCGGGAATGATCGTGTGCATTGGTCGCTTGCCGCCGCCAAACTCGTTGGGGTGCCCTTTTTCCAACGTGAACCCGGCACCGCGGTTCTGGAAAAGAATACCGAACTTCTCGGATGCGATGCCCGATCCGAAGCCGTGGAAAATGGAATAAATGAGCGACACCGCCATTCGGTCCTTGTCCACCACGGTGATGTAGATCGTGTCGCGATGCACGGCTTCCGAAATGTGTGTTGCACTTTCCATCGCGCGCTTGGGGTCGATCAGGGCGGCCAGCTTGGCCGCCGTCTCTGGTGAGACCATATGCGCGAGTCGCGTCGTGTGATCAGGATCCGCCATGATGCGGTTGCGCGCATCATAGGCAAGCTTTGTCGCTTCGGCTTCAATATGCACTCGCTCTGCGCCAAATGCGTCCATCGTCGCAATGTCGAAATGGGATAGGATGTTCAGCAGCAGGATTGCGGTTGCACCTTGTCCGTTGGGCGGGTGCTCAAAAAGGTCCACACCCTTATAAGGCCCGCTGATTGGTGCGGTTGGCAGGCAGGCGGTTGCTGCGAAATCCTCAATGCTGTGCGCACCACCCAGTTCAGCCAGGGTTCGCACCATGTCTTCGGCAACTTCGCCGGTGTAGAATGCGTCGGGCCCGTGCTGCGCGATGCGACGCAGAACATCTGCTTGACCGGGCGCGCGAAACACATCGCCAACGCCAAAGGCTTTTCCATTGTTCGAAAAACACGTGCGCCCATGCCCCTGAAGGCAGGCCGTCGCCTCTGGCAGATCATCGGCCACGCGCGGCGCGATCGGCACACCTGCTTCGGCATAGTGGATGCTTGGCGCGAGAAGTGCATCCAGGCCTAGCTTTCCTTCGGTCTCGGACAGGTGGCAAAAAGCGTCGACCGCGCCGGGAATGGTCACCGCATGCGCGCTATAGACCGGCACTTCTGAATGGCCGGCGGCGCGAAGCGCGTCGGCATCCGCCGCAGCCGGGGCGCGGCCTGATCCATTCAGCGCGTGGATCTCGGCGCTGCCAGGGCGTGTGTAAAGGACAAAGCAATCCCCTCCGATGCCCGTCATTTGCGGCTCGCAAATCCCCAGAAGAACGCCACCGGCAATCGCGGCGTCCATGGCATTGCCGCCGCGCGACAGAGTATCGATGGCGACCTGTGCGGCCAACGGATGAGAGGTCGCGCACATGCCATTCGTGGCATAGGTCGCCGAGCGTCCGGGAAGGTGAAAATCGCGCATCGTGGTCCCTGTCATTTCGAAGTCGAAACGACACTAGGCCCGTTGCCTGGAAATGCCAATTGTTTGGGAGGTTAAGTCCTCGACGCCGCGCACTGGGTGGGGGCTGTAAAAACGCGGCGCCGAGGGAAGCTATATGCAGCTACAGGTACAGTTTTCGCGATTCATTTCGGCGGTTTTTCGCTGTGAGTGAGGCGAATTTGTGACCATTCCCCCGGTCTGGTGTCTCACTTGCGCAAAAACACCAATTCTAGATGGTTTTCGGTGCCGTCATGCGCGTATTTCACATTATCTGCCAGCTTGTGAATCAGAAACCACCCGAATCCCCCCTCCGGCAGGCTTTGCAGCGGGCCGGAATTGTCCGGCAGAGCAGGGGAGCTCACATGTTGTTCTGGAACGGGATTGCCGGAATCACGGATTTGTAAGAGAACCTCGCCATCCGAGATGCGGGCGGTAAGACGTATCGCATCTTCATCACGCGGATGCCCGCCATGTTCCGCGATATTGTTAAGCGTCTCGGCCAGTGCCACCTCCAGGCGCCCCACGACATCTGCTTCGACGCCGCTTTCCAAAAACGTCGCACGCAGGTTTTGCAGCGTTTCGGAAATGGTGTCTTTCTGCGCCTTGAGCGTGATGGCGATAATCCGGACCGGGTTTTCAAGCGGGCGGCGGACACGTCTTGGCTTCATGCGGAACTCCGAGATGTGACTTCAGATCAAAAGGAACAATTTCAGGCCGACTTTCCAAGAACGGCCTTGTTGACCGTCATGTGAATTCGAAAGATCGAGTCCATCCGGGTAAGGCGAAAGACTTTCTCGACATCCGGCGTAAGCCCTGCGAGGTCCAGCTGACGGCTTTCTCCCATTTGTTTCATGACTGCGACAATCGCACCCAAGCCGCTCGAATCCACGAACTTCACTCGCGACAGATCCAGAACGACATGCGACGCATCGGTGTCGGTTGTTGCGCGCATCGCGTCCTTGAATTGAATGGCAGAGGCGGCATCAATCCGAGAGGCCCCGACCGAGACGATCTGCTTGTCATTTTCAAAAACACTGCTGAGCTGCATGTGACCTCCAGACGAAATGAATCACGTCAGAGGCTAGACCTCATTCCTTACCATTCTGTATGCAGGGCCAAAGGAAATGGAGATGTCGATGAAGAACGTGGTGATTGCAGGTGCTGCACGCACTCCGATGGGCGGATTTCAGGGTGACTTTGACGGTGTCGAAGCCGCGCTTCTTGGCGGAGCTGCAATCAGCGCGGCGCTTGCGGATGCCAAAGCCAAATCGATTGATGAGGTGCTCATGGGGTGCGTGCTGCCCGCCGGCCAGGGCCAGGCCCCGGCCCGGCAGGCGGCTTTTCACGGCGGTTTGGGCGAAGAGGTTCCCGCCACGACGCTCAACAAGATGTGTGGCTCCGGCATGAAGGCCGCCATGATCGCCTTTGATCAGATTGCGCTGGGAAACACCGATGCAATGATCGCCGGCGGGATGGAGAGCATGTCTAACGCGCCGTATCTGCTGCCAAAAATGCGCGGGGGTGCCCGGATTGGCCACGGGCAGGTGATCGACCATATGTTCCTCGACGGTCTTGAAGATGCCTATGACAAGGGCCGCCTCATGGGCACATTCGCCGAAGATTGCGCCGAGAAGTTTCAGTTCACCCGAGAGGCCCAGGATGCCTATGCGATCGGATCATTGGAAGGCGCATTGGAGGCGCAAAAATCCGGTGCCTTTGCGAGCGAAATCACGCCCGTGACGCTATCGACGCGCAAGGGCGACGTCACCATCTCCGAAGACGAGCAGCCCGGCAAGGCAAGGCCAGAGAAAATTCCACAACTCAAGCCCGCGTTTCGGAAAGATGGCACTGTCACGCCTGCCAATTCCAGCTCGATCAGCGATGGCGCCGCCGCGCTGCTTCTGGCTTCTGATGAGGCGGCGCAGTCGCGCGGCCTTAACGTCCGCGCGCGGATCGTCGGCCATGCAAGCCATGCGCAGGCACCCGGATGGTTCACGACAGCACCGGTTCCAGCCGCGCAGAAACTTTTGGCCGCAATCGGCTGGACGAAAGACGAAGTCGATCTTTGGGAGGTGAACGAGGCGTTTGCGGTCGTTCCGATGGCCTTCATGCAAGAGATGGGCCTGCCGCGTGAGAAGGTGAATGTGCATGGCGGGGCTTGTGCCTTGGGCCATCCGATTGGCGCGTCAGGCGCACGGATCATGGTCACGCTTTTGAATGCGCTGGAAACGCGCGGGCTCAAGCGGGGTATCGCCGCGATATGCATCGGCGGCGGCGAAGGCACCGCGATTGCGATTGAGCGGGTCTGAACATGGCCCGCGCAGATTACTCAGAGCTGTCCAAAACCATCGCCGCCCTCACCGAAGGAGAAACCGATACGGTGGCCCTTATGGCAACCGTCGTCTGCGAACTACACCATGCAGATGATCGTTTCGACTGGACAGGGTTCTACCGTGTGACAGAGCCTAACCTTCTGAAAATAGGCCCATATCAGGGTGGTCATGGTTGTCTTGTCATCCCCTTTGATCGTGGCGTCTGCGGTGCCGCGGCAAAGACCGGAGAGGTGCAATTGGTTGATGACGTGGATGCTTTTTCCGGTCACATTGCCTGCGCCACATCGACCCGGGCAGAGATCGTCTTGCCGGTCTGGAACGCAAAGGGTGAGCTTCTTGGCGTCCTTGATATCGACAGTGACCAACCAGCCGCATTCGATGCAAACGACTCAGCCGCCTTGTCAGCCATCCTGAACGACGTGTTTGGCCGCCTTTGACAGCGGATTGTGTTCAGCAGGCCAAAGTAGTCGAGGCTCTAGATATGAACGGGATCAAAGCCCCAGTCTGCGTTCCGTATCGGGCCCGATGACGCCATCCACTTCAAGCCCATGTGCGCGCTGGAAAAGCATCACCGCCCGCGTCGTGTAACCTCCGTAGACGCCGTCTTCCAATACCGGCCAGCCCGCCGCAGTCAGAGCTTTTTGCACAACAAGAACGTCTGTGCCGCGCATGAAGGGACGTGTGAGGCGCAAAGTTTGAATATTCCAGTCGAGCGGTTTCACCCCGGGCTCAAGCTCCACACTGGAGAGTGAGGTCCCCTCAATCAGTGGTTCCTCCGGCGACGTTTCGTCTCCGGTTGCGGATCTGTCGCTCGCCGCCGAGGCATATTCTCCATCGTCCGCGACGACCGGTTTGCTAGTGATGTTGACCTCGCGCGGCAGCGCAACGGGTTCAGTATTGGCCGGGTCTACTTCGCCAATAACTGCCGGACAAAGCTCTTCCGTTACCGGAAGTTGCTGGCTCAGCACTATGGTGGAGGAAAGCGCGCGGGTTCCCTCGAACGTGCCCTTCAATCGGAAGCTCAGCATTTCCTTCGGCAGGTACTGAGAAAGGCGAATGTTGGTTGTTGTCTCATTTAATTCTTTGAGAACAAGTACTTGATACTTCTTCTTCTCAATCTCTTTGCCGCCATACCCAAACATGCATTCACTGTCGACAAGTTTCCCCGGGTGGTAGCTGCCCTTGTGTTCCGCTCGGCAGACCAGAAGCTGACCGTCGTACCGGTCAACCCGCTCTTCTTTGCCCGCGATCACGCCTGTCGTGTCGCCATTGGTGACCGAACTTGCCGGATTGTCCTCTTCAAAGTCGTCGCGGTTGACCCAGCGGTAACTTCCTTTCGGCAGAGAAAGAACTTCGTACCGAGATGCGAGTTTCTCGTCACCGCCATAGCCAAAATTGCATCGGCGATCCACAACTTTGCCCGGGTGCGTTGTTTCTTCCAACTCAGCACGGCAGATCGCCAGTTCGCGGCGATTGCCATTGCTATCTTTCTCGGTTCCGGCGATGACCAAAGCAGCAGCGCTCGCGGCAGACTTGGGAAGCCATTGCACGCCGGGCGCATGTGTGACCAACGCAGCATCAGCGATCTTGATGTCGACTTCGAAAGGTTGCCCTTCGATTTTTTGTTCGAAAACCTGAAGTTGCGCGACGATGTATTTCCGAGGGTCGACCAGCGCAATATAGCTGTGCGTGTATTCCAGCGCGTCACCCGTTTCCTTGGCCTTGCCGGTTTCCGTCGAAATTTCAGCTTCCATTGAGGTGCCGAAACTGCCCACGCCGGGCAAGTCCACATCGACATTCAAAGACTGCGAAAAACGGCTTCCGACCGTGGTCGTGAGCGTGTTTTTCTGCGTGTAGGTTTTTGTCAGGCCGCCCGGATATTGCTGTGTCTGCGTCACGTCGCAATTCGCACTTGTTTCTGAACCGATGGCCACCACGCGAACCTCTAAATCGTTCGGGTTTGGTCCCCAGATCAACGGCCCCGCAGTGATGCCGCCAGTCCGTTCGAAGCTGCGGATCACGTGACCTTTGGGCAGATCGGCAATAAAATCTGGGTTGCTTTCCAAAGCGTCGCGCAGGGACTGATCAACCTCATTCATCTGGGCGTTTGCCGCGCAGGCAAAAGAAAAAAGGAGCGCGAAAGTGGGGGAAAATCGCATCGGGAAATCCTCAACTAAGTGTCTATTATTCAAGTATTTAGGCAACTTAACATAGTTTTTGTAATGTGGGTAAAATTACTTGATGGCGATCGTCCGTTGGTGAAATTCTGTTTGATTTTTTCATCAGAATCACACATCGTGAAAAAATCTGGGAAATTTTCATATGTGCGCCACCTGAATGGAACAAAGTCAGATATCCGCAATGCGCAGCCTTGGGGCGGATTTACGCGCCTTGCGCAAGGCCCGGGGCCTGACCTTGACCGAGTTGGCGGAAGGGCTGGGGCGCTCTGTGGGTTGGCTCAGCCAGGTAGAGCGTGATCTGTCCGAGCCATCCATTTCCGATCTTCGCGGCATGTCCGAACGCCTCGGCGTGCCGATGTCCTTTCTTTTTGCCCATGCCAGCGCACCGGTGGAAGAGCAGGGCACGATCGTGCGCGCCGGGACGCGTCGCCCGATGGGGTCTGGTGAGGAAGGCCTGATCGAAGAGTTGCTCTCGCCGGATCTGGCCGACGATTTTGAGATGATCCATTCGACATTTCAGCCGCATTCGGCAATGCAAACACCCGCCAACCGCCCAACTCAGGAGATGGGCTATGTCGTCTCCGGCCAGCTTGACCTGACCATCGGCGGGCGCGAATTCAGCGTTGGCCCCGGCGACAGCTTCCGCATCCGGCATGAGATCTACAGCTGGGCGAACCCTTACAACAAGCCATGTGTCGTGATCTGGGTGATCGCGCCACCGGTTTACTAAGGGGGCGGCGGATGAGTTTCGAGGCTTGGACGGTTTTTGCGGTTTTCTGGGTTCTCTTTGTCACGACCCCCGGCCCCAATGCCGTGAATTGCATTACCAACGGAATGACCATCGGGTTCCGGCGGGGGCTTTGGGCTGTTGCGGCGATCTTGACGCAAGCGACCCTCTTTCTGACACTCTCTGCCGCCGGCGTCACGGCCTTGATTGCGGCGTCACCCACAGCCTTCCAGATGGCAAAAATCATCGGGGCGGGCTTTCTGATCTATCTGGGCATTCGCGGCTGGGTGATCGCAAAACAGCCGGTCGTGATGGCAGAACCGGATGGGCGTCGCATCTACTGGCGCGCCTTTGCGATTGCCACGATCAATCCCAAAAGCGTTGCGGGATATCTCGCCGCCTTCAGCCAGTTCGTACAGCCCGATGTTCCGATCTGGGGCCAGATGTGGGTCATCTTTCCCACCGCGCTCAGTATCACGGCGCTCAGCTACATCGGCTACACCGCGCTTGGTGCCGGGATCGGCCGTGCCGCGTTGGGGGCGGTGTTCAACGTCTGGCTGCGTCGGGTTCTCGCAGGGTGTTTCGTGATCTACGGCGTCCTGCTGGCCAGCGCCGCAACACCGGTGAAGTCATGAAGAGGAGGGCGTGATGGTCAAAGGGTCCTGCCTGTGTGGAGCTGTGGCTTTCACCATTGACGGTCCCATGCGCGACGTCCTGGGCTGTCATTGCGGCCAATGCCGTAAGCAGACCGGACATTTCTGGGCGGCGACTTCGGTTCAGGATGATGCGCTGCAGTTCGAACGCCAGGACGGCTTGTCCTGGTTTGACGCCAGCGGCACGGCGCGGCGTGGGTTTTGCAAGCTGTGCGGCTCGACCTTGTTCTGGAAGCCCGCCGGACAGGCGCGAACCGTGGTTTCGGCAGGCAGCCTGGAGCCGGGAACAGGGCTGCGCCTGTCGCAGCATGTCTTTGTGAAGAACAAGGGAGATTACTATCAGATCGCCGATGGGTTGCCGCAGCACATGGAATTCAGCGGAGTGGAAAATGTTTAAGGGAAGTTGTCTGTGTGGTGACGTGACCTTTGAGGTTGATGGCCCATTGCGCGGCAAGTCAAGCGCCTGCCATTGCACGCAATGCCGCAAGCAATCGGGGCATCACTGGGCCTCGGCCAATGTGGCCTCGGACGGATTGCATGTGACGGGCGAAGTGACGTGGTACGAGGCGAGTAGTGTGGCCAAGCGAGGATTCTGTGCGCGCTGCGGCTCGTTCCTGTTCTGGACGGCGCATGACGAGGATCAGATCAGCTTTTCGCTGGGATGTATCGACGGGCCGACTGGGATCAAGCTAGACCGGCACATTTTCACAGCCGACAAGGGCGACTATTACGACATCAGCGATGGGTTGCCGCAATCATGATCACCGGAAGCTGTCTCTGTGGCGCGAATGCTTTTGAACTGGATGCGCCGGCCGGACCGGTCACAGCTTGTCATTGCACGCAATGCCGCAAGTATTCCGGTCATCATTCGGCCAGCATTGATGTGGATAAAAGACCGCCGCGCTGGGTACGGCAAGGGCATCTGAAAAACTTCGAGCACCCCAGCGGAGCCAGACGGGTGTTTTGTGCAAATTGCGGCACAAAGCTATGGTTCGAAGGGGTGGATGGTTGGCTGAGCCTCGAAGCCGGCCTGATCGACACACCGACAGGCGGACGCATGTCCGGGCATATCTTCGTGGCTGACAAGGGCGACTACTACGACATTGCAGATGGTCTGCCGCAAAAGGAGCGCGCGTGATGTGGGAGGTTCTGACAGGGTTTGATCCAGGCATGCTTGCGGCATTCATCGCGGCGGGGTTGTTGCTCAACATCACGCCGGGGGCGGATTTTGTCTTTGTCTCGGCCAGCGGGATCGCAGGTGGACCAAAGATCGGCATGGCGGCGGCGATGGGTGTGAACCTGGGCATTGCGGTGCATGTGGCGATGGCAGCGGCAGGGGTCTCAGCGCTTATTCTGGCCTTTCCCTGGACCTATGATGCAATCCGCTTTGCGGGGGCCGCCTATCTGGTCTGGCTGGCCGTGCAGGCATGGCGCGCCAGCGGTGATCTGGCCGAGGGACAGGCCGCGCCGGATGTCTGGCGAGCTGTCAGGCGGGGGTTTGTGACCAACGTTCTGAACCCCAAGACGGCGCTTTTCATCTTCGCCTTCATTCCGCAATTCACTGATCCGTCCATTGGACCGATCTGGATGCAGGTCCTGATACTGGGGATCATCTTCATGGTATTTGGCGCGGTATTTTCGCTGTGCCTCGGAGCGGCGGCAGGCGCATTTGCACATGTCCTGAAGGCCAAAACAAAACTTCTCAACCGTATCTCGGCCATCATGTTCGGGGGCCTCGCGGCGCGGTTGGTATGGGATTGAAATTGTAATCGACGCGGCCTCGCAAACCGGGGCGCAGGACTATGGGAGAAAAAAACATGGCGGATTTGCCGACGACAGCACGGGTTGTCATCATTGGCGGCGGGGTGGTTGGCACCTCGACGCTCTACCATCTGGCCAAGGCTGGGTGGAAAGATTGTATCCTTCTGGAAAAAAATGAGCTGACTGCCGGGTCCACCTGGCACGCGGCGGGCAATGTTCCCAACTTTGCGGGATCCTGGGCTGTGATGAACATGCAGCGCTATGGTGCCGCGATGTACCGCACGCTGGGCGACGACGTGGACTATCCGATGAACTATCACGTCACCGGGGCCATCCGTCTGGCGCACACCAAAGAGCGGATGCAGGAATTTGAACGGGTGGCGGGTATGGGCCGCTACCAGGGTTTGCAGATGGATATCTGCACGCCAAAAGAACTGCAGGAATACAACCCGTTCATGGAGACCCACGATCTGGCCGGTGGTCTTTGGGATCCATTGGATGGTGATATTGATCCGGCGCAGTTGACCCAGGCCCTGGCCAAAGGCGCTCGCGATGCTGGCGGTCGCATTGAACGCTTCTGTCCTGTTGTCGGCATCGATAAAGACGGCGACGAGTGGATCGTGAAAACCGAGAAAGGCGATATCCGCTGCGAATACGTGGCCAACTGTGCAGGCTACTACGCGCAGCGGGTGGGTGAGATGTTCAAACCTTTCGGCGGACGCACCGTGCCGATGGTGGTCATGTCGCACCAGTATTTCCTGACCGAGCCAATTGCCGAGCTCGAAGCCTGGACCAAGGAAAACGGCAAGAAAGTTGCGATGATCCGCGATGTGGACACGTCCTACTACCTGCGCCAGGAAAAGACGGGTCTGAACCTTGGACCCTATGAACGGAACTGCAAGGCGCATTGGGTCACGCCGGACGACCCTATGCCGGAAGATTTCAGCTTTCAGCTTTACCCAGACGATCTGGAACGGCTGGAATGGTACATCGAGGACGCCATGGCGCGGATGCCGTTGCTGGCAACGGCTGGTGTGGGCCGTAACATCAACGGCCCCATCCCCTATGCGCCCGATGGCCTTCCGATGGTGGGCCCGATGCCGGGTGTCAAAAACGCGTTTGAGGGCCATTCCTTTACCTTCGGCATCGCGCAGGGCGGTGGCGCGGGCAAGGTCCTCAGCGAATGGATCATGCATGGCGAAACCGAGGACGACATGTGGGCCGTCGATCCTCGCCGTTACACCGATTACTGTGATCACGACTATTGCCTGTCCAAGGCACTTGAAACCTATGGCCACGAATATGCCATGCACTTCCCCTGGCACGAATGGCCAGCGGGCCGTGACAAAAAGCTTGGCCCGAACGATGCCAAGGTCCGCGAGCTGGGCGGCGTCATGGGCGCCTATAACGGTTGGGAGCGCGCCAACTGGTATGCCAAACCCGGCGATGACACGTCCGAGGAGAGCACGCAAACATGGGGCCGCACCGGCCCGTGGGAGCCACGCATCAAGGAAGAATGCGAAGCGGTGCGCGATGCCTGCGGTGTTCTGGATCTGCCCGGCTTCTCGCGGTTCCGGCTGCAAGGTCCGGGCGCCGACGAATGGCTGCGCGGCTTTGTGACAGGGGGTCTGCCGAAGATCGGGCGTATCAACCTTGTCTACCGCGCCGACAGCCGTGGTCGCATCCTGACGGAGTTCTCCTGCATCCGTTTGGATGAGGATGACTTCGTTCTCATCACGGCGGCCCCGGCTCAGTGGCACGATGGTGACCTCATCCGGCAAAACGCGCCCGAAGGCGTAACCGTCACGGAAACCACAACCGAGCGGTCAGCGCTTCTGGTGGCAGGTCCCACAAGCCGCGATGTCCTCTCGGGTTTGACCGACGCCGACCTGTCTCAAGGTTGGCTGACGCATCAGCATGCGACCGTCGCGGGCAAGCCAGCCTTCCTCATCCGTGTAAGCTTTACCGGTGAGCTTGGCTGGGAAGTGCATGCCGCTAATGAAGACATGCCGGCGATCTTCGAAGCCATTCTCGACGCTGGCGCAAAACCCTTTGGCATGTATGCGCTGAACAGCTTGCGGATCGAAAAAGGCTACCGCGCATGGAAGGGCGATCTTTCGACCGACTACTCCATGCTCGAAGGTGGGCTGGAGCGGTTCGTCAAATTCGACAAGCCGCAGGAATTCACCGGCAAGGCGGCGCTGCTGGCCGAAAAACAGCGTGGCCGAAAGAAAGCTTTTGTCCCGCTGATCGTGGATGCCGGGTTTGCCGATGCGCCCTATATGTCCACCGTCTGGCTCAATGGCGATGTGGTGGGCGAAACCACATCGGGCGCCTGGGGCTACCGGATCAACGCAAGCGTCGCGCTGGCCACGATCCGCGCAGATCTGGCCAACCCGGGCACTGAATTGGAGGTTGAGATCTTTGGCGAGCGCCGCAAGGCCACGGTGCAGCCGGATCAACCTCTGTGGGATCCCGAGAACGAGCGGATCCGGGCGTGAATCTGGAGGTTTACCTCCTCTATCTTGGCGTTCTGGCGGCGTTTTTTGCAACACCGCCAGACACCAGTCAGCTGCTGATCATGTCCAACACCTTGCGCCATGGTCTGCGCAAGTCTCTGGCAACAGTGGCCGGAGATCTCAGCGCGAACGCGGTGCAGATGACATTGGCGGCCTTCGGCCTGACAACTGTCATCGCAGCCAATGCCAATGCGCTTTGGGTCGTGAAATGGGCAGGCGTGGCCTACCTTGTCTGGATCGGACTTCGCCTCATGCTGTCCAAGGAACGGGCCGCCTCGCCGGACGCGGCACCGCGCGGCGCACTCTTTCGTCAGGGTTTCCTGACTTCCTCGGCCAATCCCTATGCTGTGGTCTTTTTCGGCGCGCTTTTCCCGCAATTCATTGACCCCACCCTACCCGTTCTGCCGCAGCTCCTGATCCTCGGTATCACCTATCTGGTGGTCGATGGTCTCGTGCTTCTGCTCTGGGGCTGGACGGCCGCGCGCAGCCTGGGTCGGATCAAGGCGCTCACAGGTCTTTGGATCAATCGCGCCTCCGGCGCGCTGATGATCGGGGCCGCGGTGCTTCTGGGTTTGAAAGACCTCGACGGAGCGGCAAAACGATGACGGTGCCCGTGGCCATGTCCGGCGTCTATCTTCTGGGCCATGGCGGGCTGGAGATGCTTGAATGGCGCGAGGATATCCCGGTGCCGCACCCGGGAGCGGGCGAGGTGCTTGTCAAGGTTCTGGCCGCTGGCGTCAACAACACCGACATCAACACCCGCGAAGGCTGGTATTCCTCCGACGTCACCGGTGCCACCGGCGACTTGCAGGACAATGTCGAAAACGGTGGATGGTCCGGCGCGCTGAATTTCCCGCTGGTCCAGGGCGGTGATCTGTGCGGCGAGGTGGTCGAACTGGGTGCGGGTGTGACGCGCCTTGCCAAAGGTCAGCGTGTGATCTGCCCCATCAACCAGCCGCGCCCCACGCCGGAAAACCCGGTCGGGTTCGTGGCCATTGGATCAGAATATAATGGCGCCTTCGCTGAATATTGCGTGGTACCGGAAGGCGACCTTTATGACGTCACCGATGCGCCGTTAAGCGATGTTGAACTGGCCGCCATTCCCTGCGCTTTCGGCACGGCTGCCGGTCTTTTGCATCGCGCAGGTGTTCGTAAGGGACAATCCGTCCTGATCACCGGCGCGTCGGGTGGCGTGGGCATGGCCGCCGTGCAACTGGCCAGGACGCGTGGTGCAGACGTGACCGGTGTCGCCTCTGCCCCCAAGGCTGATGTGGTTCGAACTGCGGGCGCGGTGCATGTCCTGGACCGGGAAGAGACCCCACCGTCCGATCGGTTTGACGCGGTGATCGACCTTGTCGGCGGACCTGGCTGGTCGGCACTGATCGACGCTCTGAAACCCGGTGGGCACTACGCCGTTGCCGGGGCCATTGCCGGCCCCGTCATCGAGGCAGATTTGCGCCGTATTTACCTGCGGGACATCACTATTCATGGCTGCACCTACCAGCCATCTGAGGTCTTTTCGGAGCTTGTCGAGCAGGTGCGGAACGGTCAGGTCAAGCCATTGATTTCAAAAGTTTACGCCCTGAGGGACATCAAGGCGGCGCAAGCGGAATTCATGTCAAAACGTCATCCCGGCAAACTCGTGCTGGTGCCCGGCCAGATCGACGCGCAAACGTGAGGAGGAGAGACCCGCATGGCTGATATCACATTGCTAGATGGTTCAATCGGCCAGGAGTTGGTCATTCGGTCCGGTGACCGTCCGACGCCACTTTGGTCGACGCAAGTGATGATCGATCACCCCAAGCTCGTGGGCGAGGTGCATCTCGATTACTTCAAGGCCGGGGCAACTGTCGCGACAACCAACACTTACGCGGTTTTGCGGGACCGCTTGAAACGGGTGGGGCTTGAAGACCAGACAGGGTATTTGACGGAGACCGCCGTCCGGGCGGCACGGAAGGCACGGGCCGCGTCCGGAGGTGAGGGCCGCATCGCGGGCTCGCTCGGGCCGCTGATTGCCTCCTACAGACCCGATATTTTCCCACCCTTCGAAGAGGCGGTCGCGTCCTATTCCGAGCCCGTTGCACACATGAAGGATCACGTTGATCTCTTTCTGATCGAAACCGCCTCATCGGTGGCCCATGCCGAGGCTGCAATGGCGGCGTCAACAGGTCATGGCGTTCCGGTCTGGCTGGCTGTTTCGGTCGATGATTTCGATGGAACGCATTTGCGTTCGGGCGAGCCGGTCGGGGACTTGGCTGATGCCGTCGCGAAATATGCGCCTGATGCGGTGTTGGTGAACTGCTCTCGTCCCGAGGCGGTGGGGGCCGCTCTGGACATCGTGAAGTCTTTCGGGCGTCCCTTCGGTGCCTATGCCAACGCCTTTACCAAGATAAGCGACGGGTTCCTGTCAGAGTTTCCAACCGTCGATGCGCTGGAACAGCGCGCGGATCTGGGCCCAGCGGCCTACGCTGCCTTCGCGATGGGCTGGGTCGCACAAGGCGCAAGCATCGTCGGTGGGTGTTGCGAAGTCGGGCCGAACCATATCGCGGAACTTGCCCAGCAATTGACAGCCGCCGGGCACAGGATCGTGTAAGAGATGAACGCGCACGCCCTCTCCAAGCATGGCTCCCAGAAAGACAGCACGACCGAAGCCACCCGGCATTTCGACATCGTGCTCGCGGATGGTTTTGTGCTGACCGAGTTTGCGGCGCTGGCCGATGCCTTGCGTATCGCCAACCGGATCAGTGCAAAGACACGGTTTTCGTGGACCTGCCGGTCAGCGCAGGGCGGCTTGATCTCAAGTCCCAGCGGCGCCAGCGTTGACACAGAGCCCTTCACGCAAAAGCCTGACTGTGATTATCTTTTTGTCGTGGGCAATCGCGACCAGGACAATCCCGGACTGTCGCTGGGCAGCGTGATTGACCGCTACACAAATCGCAATATTCAGGTCTTCCTTCTGGCCGAAGCCGCCAGCCGCTACATCAAAGAGCGCGGTCCGAAAGGGGCGCATCTGACCACCCACTGGGAAAACTCGGCGATCATGAAGGAACGCACCGGGCTTTTTGATGCCGACAACGCGCTGGCCAGCGAAGATGGCAAGGTGGTCACCTGCGCAGGGATGGGAGCCACCCTTGATGTGGTGCTGTCCGTAATCGGGCGGCATGTGTCCTCGGCGGTCCTCATGACTGTGGCCAATGTCTTCCTGCACGAGCGCATCCGCGATTTTGGCACGCGTCAGCCCTTCGGTGGCACCGCAGGCACGGCGACAGGAGATCGGGTTCTGGACCGGGCCATCGAAATCATGCAGGACAATATCGAAGAGCCTTTGTCGGTGGCGGCCATTACCAAGCAGCTGGGCCTGTCCAGCCGCTCACTTGAACGCCGCTTTCAGGCGCGGCTTGGAACCACGCCCAACACCTATTATCGCGAGATGCGGCTGGCGCGTGCCAACAACCTGCTTCTGAACACCGCCATGTCGGTGCGGGAGATCGGCTTGGCCTGTGGTTTCTCCGGCGGTTTCTCCGTGCTTTACAAGAGTTTCTTTGGCGTCACCCCGCTTCAGATGCGGCGCAGCCGACATTCGGCACAATCCAACAAAAAAGACTGATTTCCGTCACCGCTCGACGCATTTCCACTATGCCTCAGAGCAACTGCATGCCATCGTCTGCGGCGGTGCGAATCCCAACCCGGAGGCAATGAAAATGAGCACTCTTCCTCAGCATGCGCGCGTCGTGATTATCGGTGGCGGTGTGATTGGCTGTTCGGTGGCGTACCACCTGACCAAGCTGGGTTGGAAAGACGTTGTCTTGCTCGAACGCAAGCAGCTCACCTGTGGGACGACATGGCACGCCGCAGGTCTGATTGCACAGCTGCGCGCAACCGCCAACATGACCAAACTGGCCAAGTACAGCCAGGAACTTTACGGCAATCTGGAGGCTGAAACCGGTGTTGCCACCGGGTTCAAGCGTTGTGGGTCGATCACCGTGGCGCTCACGGAAGAACGCCGCGAAGAGATTTACCGACAAGCGGGCATGGCGCGCGCCTTTGGTGTCGATGTCGAAGAAATAAGCGCTGCCGAAGTCAAGGAGCGCTACGAACATCTCAACGTCGATGATGTGACCGGCGCAGTCTATCTCGACAAGGACGGGCAAGGCGATCCAGCCAACATCGCGCTTGCATTGGCAAAAGGCGCGCGGCAGGGCGGTGCGCTGGTCAAGGAACGCACCAAAGTGACCGGCATCGCCCGGGATGGCCGCCGCGTCACCGGTGTCGACTGGGCCAGTGACGACGGTCAGGAACAGGGTCATATCAAGACCGACATGATCGTGAACTGCGCCGGTATGTGGGGCCACCAGGTGGGCCGCATGGCGGGCGTGAACGTGCCGCTTCAGGCCTGTGAGCATTTCTACATCGTGACCGAAGGCATCGACGGTCTCAAACAGCTGCCCGTGCTGCGCGTTCCCGACGAATGCGCCTATTATAAGGAAGATGCGGGCAAGATCTTATTGGGCGCTTTTGAGCCCAACGCAAAGCCCTGGGGTATGCGGGGCATTCCTGACAGTTTTGAATTTGACCAGCTGCCCGAGGATTTCGACCATTTCGAGCCGATCCTCGAAGCGGCGGTCAACCGGCTGCCAATGCTGGCCGAGGCGGGCATCCACACTTTCTTCAACGGCCCCGAAAGCTTCACACCCGATGATGCCTACCACCTCGGCCTTGCACCCGAGATGGACAATGTCTGGGTCGCAGCAGGGTTCAACTCGATCGGGATCCAATCCGCCGGTGGCGCAGGTATGGCACTGAGCCAATGGATGGATGCGGGCGAAAAACCCTTTGATTTGGGTGATGTCGACATCAGCCGCATGCAACCTTTCCAGGGCAACAAGCACTACCTCGTGGAGCGCGCCAAGGAAACGCTTGGTCTGCTTTATGCCGATCATTTCCCATATCGCCAGAAGGAAACCGCGCGCGGCATCCGCCGGTCACCGTTCCACTATCAGTTGCTGGAACGACGCGCGGTCATGGGCGAATTGGCCGGCTGGGAACGGGCCAACTGGTTTGCCCGTGGCAACCAGGACCCGGAGTATCAGTACAGCTGGTCGCGTCAGAATTTCTTCGACAATGTGCGCGAAGAACATATGGCGATCCGCCAGAATGTAGGTCTTTACGACATGTCTTCCTTCGGCAAGATCCGTGTCGAAGGGCCCGATGCCGAGGCCTTTATGAACTATGTGGGCGGCGGTGATTATTCGGTGTCTGTGGGCAAGATCGTCTACACCCAGTTTCTCAACAACCGCGGCGGGATCGAGGCGGATGTGACCGTCACACGCCTCTCAGAGACCGCCTATCTTGTGGTCACACCCGCAGCCACACGTTTGGCCGATCAGACCTGGATGGAACGCCATCGCGGCGAGTTTTCCGTTGTGATCACCGACGTGACCGCAGGAGAAGGTGTTCTGGCTCTGATGGGCCCGCGCTCTCGTGATCTGCTCAACATGGTGTCGCCAAACGACTTCTCGAATGACGTGAACCCGTTTGGCACCGCACAAGAGATCGAGATCGGCATGGGCCTCGCCCGCGTGCACCGCGTCACCTATGTCGGTGAGCTGGGGTGGGAGATCTACGTCTCTGCCGACATGGCCGGTCATGTTTTTGAGACCATTACCGAAGCGGGTCAGGATTTCGGCATGCGGCTTTGCGGTATGCACATGATGGACAGCTGCCGGATCGAAAAAGGCTTCCGGCACTTCGGCCATGACATCACCTGCGAAGATCACGTGCTTGAGGCCGGTCTCGGTTTCGCTGTGAAAACCGCCAAACCGGATTTTATTGGCCGCGATGCCGTCCTCAAGAAGAAGGAAGAGGGCCTTAGCAACCGGCTGGTACAGTTCAAGCTTACCGATTACGAGCCGCTGCTTTATCACAATGAGCCCATTGTGCGGGATGGCGAGATCGTGGGCTACCTGAGCTCTGGCAATTACGGCCACCATCTCGGCGGTGCGATGGGACTGGGATATGTGCCCTGCAAAGGCGAAACCGCCGATCAGGTCTTGGCCTCTAGCTACGAGATCGACGTCGCGGGCACACGGGTCAAGGCCGAGACGTCGCTCCGGCCGATGTATGATCCCAAATCCGAGCGCGTGAAGGCCTGAGCGTCACGCTGGATGGGTATTTGAGACAAGAAAGAAGCCGGGGTGCGTTTTGCACTCCAATAGTGTAGCCCCGGCGCCATGACCGACTATGCCCCGCCCGATACGCCCTTGGATGTGCTGCATGAGGATCACGAAATTCTTGTGGTCAACAAACCTCAGGGGCTTCTGTCGGTTCCGGGCAAAGGGGAGCATCTGGCCGATTGCCTGCTGACCCGCCTGCAAGAGGCGTTTCCAACCGCCCTTCTTGTGCATCGGCTTGATCGCGACACGTCGGGCGTGATGGTTTTCGCGCAGACCGCGCATGCGCAGCGCCATCTGGGTCTGCAATTTGAAAAACGGCAGGTCAAAAAGACCTATTTGGCCCGCGTCTATGGGCGGCTTGAGCCGAAGACCGGGACAGTTGATCTGCCGCTCATTGTCGACTGGCCGAACCGACCTCGCCAGATGGTCTGCCACGAGACCGGCAAACCGGCGGTGACAGACTGGCGGATCCAGCGCTATGGCATTGCCGAAACGCGCGTGCGCCTAATGCCGCAGACCGGGCGCAGCCATCAGTTGCGGGTGCACATGCTGGCGCTCGGCCACCCTATACTGGGTGATCCACTATATGCCGAAGGCGCCGCTTTGGAGGCCGAACGCATGATGCTGCACGCCGAGGAGTTGCGCCTGCGTCACCCTGATGGCGGCGCGGGCTTGCGCTTTCGTGTCCCTGCACCGTTTTAGGCGCGCAGAACCCTGTCGGTCAGGTTCAACCGCCCGGCGATGATCGGGTCAAGCGTGGCTTTCAGCCCGGGTTCTGCCGCAATCAGCACCGCAAGCTCATCAAGCCGGTTGGTGGCAACAAGTTGCAGGGCATCCAGCCGGGGCGCGCCATCTATATGGCGCGGCAGCGCCTTGACGGTCTGAAGCAGCTCAGGTCTGTTGTTTGGGAGGATTTTCGCAATTGCCTCAGGCGTTTGCGAGCTTTCCACAAAAGCATAAATCCCCACCCCTTTGGCCGGCAGCGCATAAGTGCACAGCGCCAGATCCGATACGTTGGGGTTCGCCAGCAACGCGTCGCGCAACGCCGGGCCATCGCGTTCGATCCGATCTTCGGTGCCTTCACCGTCAGACCAGTTCATCAGGCGCCGTGTGATGAAATTGTAAAGCCGCTTGCCCGTGGCCATCCAGACCCGCGAGGGCAGGGATTTCCGGTTGAGCATCCGCTGCTCGGACGCTGTCAAAAGCTCGGGCGCATAGGCCCGCTTCTGTTTCAGAAGATGCCGCAGGTCCTCTCGTGCCTTGACCCGAAAAAGTTTGCCGTGATGGTGATGCACCGACGCGAGCTGAAAGTCGATCACCGCCGCGCGTCCTTCCGGCGTCATCAGCCAGTTCTGCGGCTTGGCAATATCGTTATGCGTCACACCCGCGCGGCGCATCTCGCGCAAGAGACGCCTGGCATCGCGATACCATGCCGGATCGGTGGGTTTGGCCAGTTGCAGAGGCGTGCCCTGGGTCCAGCTGCGCAGAAGTCCGACCTGGTCGGCGCGCAACAGAACCGGGCAGCCTTCAATGCCCTGCACCGCCTTGAGCCCGCGAACCTCCTTGCGCGCCAACCACCGCGCCAAAGGTCGCGCATAAAACGGCACATCATCGAGTTTGCGCAGGACCACCGGATACTCCGGGTAGCCTTCCAGCTTGCCTGAAATGGTTTCCGAAAAGATATCACGCTTATGCACGGTTTCCGCGATGAACCGCGCTTTGGCCATATCAGAGAGCTCACTCATGATCGCTCTTTAGTGGCTTTGGCGATCCGGGAAAAGATGCCGCGTGTGATCAGAGGCGTGTCCAACCGTCCGGGATCAGGTCGGGGTTCGAAAGCCTCGGGTCATTGAACCAGGTCTTCGGCGCAATCACGATCTTGTCGGGGTTCGGATTAAGCCACGCCGCCCACCACGAAAAGGTTGAATTGGCGATGACGTTATGGGCGCAAAGTGATTGCAGATGGAGGTCAAAATGACCCGTCATCTCGTCATTGATGTCAACGATCACGGTCTCGAACCCCAAATCAAGATTGTCGCGTGCCCAGGCCGGATCGTTGGAAAATACGAAGCAGGTCGGACTGTTGTCAGATGACGCATCGACATGCTGGGCCGCCTGCCGGTAATATTCGGATGTCATTGCGGCATAGGCGCCGGACGCCACATAATCCCCGCGCCTTACATGCAACGCCAAAGGCATCGACGCTTCGGCGATCTGAGCGGCCATCTCCGCATTCGCCGGATCGAGCGGCGTCGTGAACCGGAGATCAGCCCGGATCTGATCGGCGGATTTCGCAAAATACCGTTCGGATTGCCAATAGCCATGCAGGTATGTCCCGGCCCCCAACTCGGCCAGAACCGGATCGTAGCCAAGACCCTTTTCCCGGTAGAGACGCGGGGATCGCCCGAATGCACGCCAAAACCCGTAGCGCAGCCAGCCATCCGATTTTGCTGGCGGCAAATCCCCTTCGCGTTGGAACCGCGCATTGGCAAAATGTGCAAAGCAATCGCCTCGATCGGCTGATCCCGCTACATACCGGGCATCCACCTGCAGGGGGCAGCACAGCCTGTCAGCCATGGCGCGTGCCGCTGCATATTGGAAAAGCTGATTGCCAGCCCCGCCAAAAAGGCGCGTGATGATGCGATCACGTGACATCTGAAAACCCGCCCTCGGTCGGGGCGGCACTTCTGCGCGACAAACGGGCCACAGCAGACCGGTAGCGCTTGCGCGAAATCTCGCGGCTCAGTTTTTCCAGCAGGGGCTTTTTGCCTGATTGAATGGTCGAGCCATCAAGCGAGTCGGCGATATCGCGAATGCCCGATGGGTGGATCATTGCTGGTCGCAACCCGGTGTGCCAATGCGATTGAACAAAGGTGTCAACCGGGCGATCAAAGGTCTCGGAGCGCTGCAGCAATCGATGCGCGCAGCGACGGCTGACCATCTGCGCGGTGGTGCGCAGCCCGCCCTCCTGCGGCACCACAAGATGCGCCCCTCCGGATGTATCCGCAAGATGTGCATTGGCCTTGGGCGCGCGCGTCTGGAACTGAATGTAACCCAGCCTCTCGATATGCCGTTGTGCAAGCTCCAATGCCGCAAGGAACGGCATCGGATCGATCTCCGCGTCATCTTCGATGATGAGCGCGGCATCGGCAGAGCGGGTCTGCAGCTCGGCCCAGATCTGGCGGTGCGACAGGAAACAGCCAATTTCGCCGGTCTTAAGCAAGAAGGGATAGACAGGCTCAAAAAGCCCGGTTCCCACGACCGCCGCAAGGTCAGCATCCGACATGGCATTGCCGTCAACTGCGGGCCAGATTTCCCCGGTGATCTCGCCGACATTCTTGCAATCTTCAAGCAAGACCTGAGCGTTCTCCCGTCGCGCCGTGGCGCGAACAAGGTGCAACACAAAGGCGTGGACTGTCATCGCTCTACGCGCCTTCGGTCCAACCCGAAACCGCCTTCACCTCCAGAAAGTCCTCAAGCCCCCATTTGCCGCCTTCGCGCCCGTTGCCGGATTGCTTCATCCCGCCAAAAGGCGAGCCCAGCCCGCGCCCCTGGCCGTTCATTTCCACCATGCCCGAGCGCAACGCCCGGGCGCAGCGATTGGCGCGCGCGGGATCGGTAGTTTGTAAATAGTTGGTCAGACCATAAGGCGTGTCATTGGCGATCTGCAGGCCGTCCTCTTCGCTATCAAACGGAATGATCGACAGGACCGGCCCGAATATCTCTTCACGGGCAATCGTCATGTCGTTGTTCACATCGGCAAAGACTGTTGGTTTGACAAAAAAGCCCCGGTTCAGCCCGTCAGGCCGCCCCGTGCCGCCCGCTACAAGCCGTGCCCCTTCATCAATGCCTTTCTGGATCAGGTCCTGGATCTTGTTGAACTGCACCTCGTTGACCACCGGGCCAATGTGTCTGCCGTCCTCGGATGCTGGCCCAACAGTGACCTTACTGGCCACCTCGGCAGCGGTCTCAACCGCCTGATCATACACCTCGCGCTGCACCAGCATGCGCGTGGGGGCGTTACAGCTTTGGCCGGTGTTGTTCATGCAATGCAGAACACCGCGTTTGACAGCCTTTTCATCAGCATCCGCAAAGATCAGATTGGCGCCCTTGCCACCAAGTTCCAGGCTCACCCGTTTGAGCGTCTCAGCCGCATTCTTGGAAATCAGCTTGCCCGCCCGGCTGGAGCCTGTGAAGGACACCATGTCCACATCCGGATGCCCGGTCAGGGCCGTGCCAGCCCCCGCACCATCCCCATTGATTAGGTTGAAGACACCCTTCGGAAACCCAGCCTCATCAACCATTTCGGCAAAAAGCATGGCCGAAAGCGGCGATTCCTCGGAGGGCTTCAACACCATCGTACAGCCCGCGATCAGCCCGGCGATCACCTTGAGCGAAATCTGGTTCATCGGCCAGTTCCAGGGCGTGATCATCGCCACGACGCCCACCGCCTCGTGAATGATGCGGTCATTTGGGGCATGCGCGCCCAGCGGCTCGATCCAGTGAAATTCATTCGCGGCCTTGACCAGCGCCTTGAGATGCCAGCTGCCTGCACCAACCTGCTGGCTGCGCGCCATCTCTATCGGTGCGCCCATCTCAAGGCTGATCGCCTGAGCCATGTCTTCGCCGCGCGACCTGTAGATCTCGCCCAGCTTCTCCACCAGTGCGACACGCTCTGCAACGGGGGTCTGCATCCAGTCCGGAAAGGCGGCTTTCGCGGCTGACACCGCTGCATCCGCATCCTTGGGCCCCGCCAGTGAAATTACCGCACATGACTCTTCATTGGAGGGGTTGATCACCGCATGATCGGTGCCGTCAACCGGATCCACCCAGGCACCGTTGATATAGAATTGCTTTTTCTCAATCATTTGGAACTCCTGTTCTTCGGTGGGTCGTGCACAGCCAAAAAGCGCAATTTCGCGCACCTAATCACCGGCGGCAAAGCTCTGCAAGTGCATGGGTGTCAATTTGCTGGCTGCGGCGTATGCTGGCCAAATCGATTCCCGGTACTGCAGAAGGAGAGTGCAGCCATGGCCCTGCGCATCAATGATACCATCCCCAACCTCAACGTCACCACAGATCAGGGCAGTTTCGACCTGCACGACTGGGTCGGAGACAACTGGGCAATCCTGTTCTCGCATCCCAAGGATTTCACACCGGTCTGCACCACAGAGTTCGGCGCCGTGGCCCGCCTTTCGGATGAATGGGAGAAACGCGGCACGAAGGTGATTGGCGTCAGCGTCGACGGTGTTGAAGATCACAAGAAATGGAAAGGCGACATCGAAAAAGCTGGCGGTGCGCATCCCGGTTTCCCGATCATTGCCGATGACGGCCTGGAAGTGTCCAAAGCCTTCGACATGCTTCCAGCCGAGGCCTACCTGCCCGATGGCCGCACCCCGGCCGATAGCGCCACTGTCCGCTCGGTTTTTATCATTGGCCCCGACAAGCAACTGAAACTTACCATGACCTACCCAATGACCGTGGGCCGCAACTTTGGCGAGGTTATGCGTGCGCTCGACGCGCTGCAAACAACGGTCAATCACGGTGTGGCAACGCCTGCGGATTGGACCGTGGGACAGGATGTCGTCATCCCACCCAGCGTCAGCAACGACGACGCCAAGGCGAAATTCGGCGAGTATGACGCCGTGCTGCCCTATTTGCGGATGACGAAACTACCCGGCTGAGACGCGCCTTGCGGTTCTCTCGAATGGCCAAAACACAGGCCCTGTCAATGATAGACAGGGCCTCTTTTTTTGCTTATCGCTCCGCAACATGACAGCTCGAACAGCCTTTGACATTGCCGGACAAACCGTCGCCCCCGGCACGCGCCAGACCGTGGATGTTCCGGTCAGCACGCTCTCTGATCATACGCCGGTGAACCTGGCGGTGCATGTGGTGCATGGCAAACGGCCCGGCCCCGTCCTGTTTGTCTCTGCCGCCATCCATGGTGACGAGGTGATCGGCGTGGAAATCGTGCGCCGCCTGCTCAAGGCGCGCCCGCTTGCCCGTCTCGCAGGTACGCTTCTGGCAGTGCCCATCGTTAACAGCTTCGGCTTTCACAACCACGCAAGATACCTGCCCGACAGGCGCGATCTGAACCGGTGTTTTCCTGGCGGACCGGAAGGTTCCATGGCGTCGCGCCTGGCGCATATTTTCATGCAAGAAGTGGTGCGCCGCTCTGATGCCGGGATCGATCTGCATTCCGCGGCCATCCACCGGAGCAACTTGCCACAGATCCGCCTCACCCCGGGCAATGACCGGCTGCGGGATCTGGGTACGGTCTTTGGCGCGCCTGTGATGATGCAATCCAAGCTGCGCGAAGGCAGTCTGCGGCTGGCCGCGGAAGAAGAAGGCGTTGACGTGCTGCTCTATGAAGGCGGCGAGGGGCTGCGCTTTGACGAACTGGCAGTGCGTGCGGGTGTCTCGGGGTGTCTGCGGGTGATGCATGCACTCAATATGATCGGCGCAAAAGGCGTGCCGAAACAGCGCGCCGCGCCAGTGCTTGCCAGCAAGTCAGCCTGGTATCGCGCGCCCGTGGGCGGTGTCTTCCGCGGTTACGTCGGCATCGGCGATGCGGTGGAACCCGGCACCGTTCTGGGCGCTGTGACCGATCCTTTGGGCGAAACCGAATGCGAAGTCCTGAGCGAAGTGGCGGGCATCGTCATTGGCCGGACCAACATGCCTGCTGTCTACGAAGGTGAGGCGCTTTTTCACGTGGCCGAAACTCCCAAAGCCGCCGCCGAGGCTGTGGCCGAAGGCGTGGTCGCCGATCTCGAAGCCGCCCCACTGTATGATGAGGATGAAATTCTCTGAAAAGAGGGCCCGCCGGCATTTCGCTGGCAGGCCCATTTCTTTGAGCGTGCGTGTTACGCTTCGCTGTCCAGCAGGCCCGACCGGAACAAAATACCGGCCAGAACACCGCCGATGATTGGCGCCACGACAAACAGCCAAACTTGGCTCAGCGCCGTCGCGCCTGCAAAAAGAGCAGGCCCGACTGATCGCGCCGGATTGACCGAAACGCCGGTGATGTTGATGCCCACAAGGTGAATAACCACCAATGCCAGACCGATGGCCAATCCGGCCATTGCGGTCGGTGCGCCGCCGCCGGTCGCGCCCAATATGACCACGACGAACAGGAAGGTCGCAATCACTTCGAACAGGAAGGCGGCCATCATGGTGTATTCGCCCAGGTAACCCGCGCCCCAGCCGTTCTGACCCAGGCCATTTTCGGCCACAGAATAGTCGGCCTTGCCGCTGGCTATCGTCAAAAGTACCAGCGCAGCGACGATGGCGCCCGCAACCTGCGCGATGATGTAGCCAATCGCGACGCCCATCTCCATCCGGCCTGCGGCGACTGCGCCGAGCGAAACAGCCGGGTTAATGTGACAACCCGAAACCGGGCCGATCCCGTAGGCCATGCCAATGAGCGCGAGCCCAAACGCAAAGCTGATCCCTGTAAGGCCAATATCAGCACCCGCAATCACAGCGGCACCACAGCCAAACAGGACAAGGGTAAATGTGCCGATAAACTCGGCCACTAACTTATTCATAGGTGTCCCTCCGTCTTCAAACGCCTGATGTTCAGGCGCCTATTGGCAGGGACTATCGGAAAGAGACGGCGGGTCGTAACGGGGAAACTGGCCGGGGTTTATCCCCGTTAGGCATTATTGCGTGTGCTCTTTGTTCTGTGGCAGCAGGAAGATCGATATCACCAGCAGGCCGAAGACCAGCTCGTAGACCTCCCATTTGCGGTCGGCGCTGATGACCGCGATCACGATGCTCGCCAGAACCGCCAACACCGCATGACGCACCCCGGGCACCGGCAGAGCGATCTTGTTCACGAAACCCGACACAAAGGCGCTGCGCGGGTAAAGAAACGGCAGCACAGCCAGATATAAAAGGATCGTCACGGTCAGGACCGGCCCGAAAAGATGCTTGGTCAGCGCGACACCGCCGATTTCGATATTGTGGATCGTCGTCTCATCCTGGCGATTGATCGCCTTCATCGCCTCGCTGGTCTCCCAGCCAAAAATACGCTGTCCCCAGGAAATCTCCTCGCCCGCTCCGAAAAAGAACGCCAGAGCATAGAAAAACGTCAGCCCCATCGCCAGCTTCGTCGCTCGCCCGCGCATGCCAAGACCGTTGCGAATAAGGATCAGGCAGGCCACGAAAAGCGCAATCGCCGTGCCATATTCCACCAGCCCGTCCTCGGCCGCAAAGCGCAAAGAGAAATAGTCAGTGCTGATGAGGTAGATACCGACTGTCAAAACCAGCAAGAAGCCGATAAGCGCCATAAGACCTTGGTCAATACGCTGAAGCGCGGGCATGGGGGATCCGATCTGCAAGTGCGTGATGGCGTCGAAATAGGCGAGCCACGCCGCAGCATCAAGGATTTTAAACCTGTTTCGGCAGAGCGTTGCATGGTCGCATTGCCGTTTCCGAATCGCGTCAGACCATGCTAAGTCTTGTGGTATGGAGCAGAGAAAACCCAATATACGCGAAAATCGCCCCGAAATCCGGCAACTTGACGAGGTGGCGGTAAACCGTATTGCCGCCGGTGAAGTCGTCGAACGTCCTGCCTCTGCAGTCAAGGAACTGGTGGAAAACGCCATTGACGCTGGCGCGCGGCGCATCTCGGTCGACGTGGCCGATGGCGGCAAGACGCTCATTCGGGTCACCGATGACGGCTGCGGCATGACCGAGGCCGATCTGCCCCTGGCGCTCAGCCGCCATGCCACGTCAAAGATCGACGGGTCGGACCTGCTCAACATCACCAGTTTTGGCTTTCGCGGCGAAGCCTTGCCCAGCCTGGGCGCCGTGGGCCGGCTGACCATTGCCTCGCGGGCAGCAGGCCAAGATGCGGTTGAAATCACTGTCGCAGGGGGGCGGGCAGAGGCCCCCAGACCTGCCGCGCTCAATCAGGGCACGGTCGTCACTCTGCGTGATCTTTTCTACGCGACGCCCGCGCGGCTCAAATTCATGCGCACCGACCGGGCCGAGGCGCAGGCCATCACCGATGTCATCAAGCGCCTCGCCATGGCCGAGCCTTTCATTGGTTTCACCCTGCGGGATCTGTCCGAGGGCCGTGACCCGCGGGTAGTGTTTCGTGCCGATGCCGAGACCGGCGATCTCTTCGATGCCTTGCGGGGACGGCTGGCGCAGGTGCTGGGCCGTGAGTTCGCCGAGAACGCGCTGCGCATTGATGCCACCCGCGAGGGGCTGCATCTTACCGGCTACGCGGCTCTGCCCACCTATTCGCGGGGCGCGGCAGTGGCGCAATACATGTTCGTCAATGGCAGGCCTGTGCGGGACAAAATGCTCTACGGGGCCCTGCGCGCCGCCTATATGGATGTGCTCAGCCGCGATCGGCACCCGGTGGCGGCGCTCTTCATTGATTGCGACCCAACGCTTGTGGATGTGAACGTCCATCCGGCCAAATCCGAGGTGCGCTTTCGCGATCCGGGACTGGCGCGGGGGCTGATCGTCTCGGGCCTGCGCCATGCCTTGGCCGAGGCCGGACACCGCGCGTCCTCGACCGTGGCCGGGGCCGCTTTGGGCGCGATGCGGCCTGAGCCGACAACGGCGCGCGTCTACCAGATGGATCGCCCCGGTCCCACAGCACGCGCCGCCAGCTATCAGGCCCAGTCCCCCCAGGAGACCCCCGGTTTTGCAGAGATGCAAAGCGCGTATTCGGCACGCGTCGAACCGGCGGTGGCGGATGACGTGGCGCAGCCCGAGCAACCCGCCGCCCAATCTCTCCCCCTCGGTGCGGCCCGCGCGCAGGTCCATGAGAACTACATCATCGCCCAGACCGAAACCGGTATGGTCATCGTGGACCAGCACGCCGCCCATGAACGGCTCGTCTATGAAAAGCTGAAACGCCAGATGGCCGAAAGCGGCGTCGCAACGCAGGCATTGCTCATCCCCGAGATCGTCGAGATGAACCCCGATGAAGCGGCCACGCTTCTGGACGTGTCCGAGGACCTTGCCCGCTTTGGCTTGATCATCGAAGCCTTTGGCCCCGGCAGCGTCGCCGTGCGCGAAACCCCGGCCATCCTTGGCACATGCGATGCCAATGCCATCCTGCGCGACATCCTTGATGAGATCACCGATACCGGCGGCAGCGAAGCTTTGAAAACCCGCATCGACGCCATCCTCAGCCGCGTGGCCTGTCACGGCTCCGTGCGCTCGGGCCGCCGCATGCAGGCTGACGAGATGAACGCCCTTTTGCGCGAGATGGAGGCCACGCCGCTTTCCGGTCAGTGCAACCATGGCCGGCCCACTTACGTAGAACTCAAACTCTCCGATATCGAAAAACTCTTTGGACGCACATGATCACCATCGCCGGTACCACCTATGATCTGAACGATCCGCTTGTCCTGGCCACCCTGGCCGGGCTCGCTGTGGTCCTCCTGATGCTGATCCTGCTCATCCTCTCGGCCCGCGCGTCCGGACGCTCGGCCCGGGCCATGGCGCCGCTGGCCATGCAGATGAGTCAGCTGGGTCAACGCGTGCAAAGCCTGGGCGACGGGCAGGAAAGGCTTGCCGGGGGCCTGCACCACGTGTCCGAGGCTCAGGCGCAAAGCCAGACCGCCATGTTGCAATTGATGGAGAAACGCCTCTCTATAGTCTCCGGCCAGATGAATGAAAACCTGCAAGGCTCTGCCCGGCGCACCGCCCAGACGCTGGGCGAGTTGCAACAACGCCTCACCGCCATCGACAAGGCGCAGGACAACATCACCAAGCTCTCGGGCGACGTGCTGACGCTTCAGGACATTCTGTCAAACAAGCAAACGCGCGGGGCCTTTGGCGAGATCCAACTCAACGACATCGTATCCAAAGCCCTGCCCAAGGACAGCTACACGCTGCAGGCCACGCTTTCCAATGGCAAACGCGCTGACTGCCTCATCCACTTGCCCAATCCACCCGGGCCGATTGCCATCGACAGCAAGTTCCCGCTGGAGGCCTATGAGGCCCTGCGCAACGCCACCACCGACTGGGAAGTCAATGAGGCCGCCAAGTTCCTGCGCACATCGGTGAAGAAACACATCAAGGACATTTCCGAGAAATACATCCTCGACGGTGAAACAGCCGATGGCGCGCTGATGTTTCTGCCCTCCGAGGCGGTCTATGCCGAGCTGCACGCCAATTTCCCCGAGCTTGTGCGCGAGGGGTTCGACAAGCGCGTCTGGATCGTTTCGCCCACCACCTGCATGGCAACGCTCCACACAATGCGTGCGATCCTCAAGGATGCGCGGATGCGTGAACAGGCGGGCGCCATCCGCCGCGAGCTGGGCCTGCTTTTTGCCGATGTGGAACGGCTCGGCACGCGGGTGGAAAACCTCGACCGGCATTTCTCGCAGGCCTCCAAGGATATTTCCGACATCAAGATTTCAGCTGACAAGGCCGGACGACGCGCAAGGCGGCTGGACAATTTCGATTTCGAGGAACTCGCACCCGAGGCCGATGCGAATGTGGTGAAACTCACTCAGGATAGCTGATCTTGCGAATCCACGCGTGACAGCTTAGATAAAGGTTGAGAGGTTGGCGCGGGCGAGCGCCTCGCCAACCCGGTCAGGTCCGGAAGGAAGCAGCCGTAACGAGCCCCGCTTGGGTCGTTGTCCAGCCTCTCACATTTCCCTCCATGGGCCACAGTCGGCCGGGCTTCATCCCGGCAAATCTGCGTCGGATATTCGGGCAAAAGCCCGGCCTGCAAGAACACCCCCGTAGGATGGGGATCCACCCCACCATTCGAAACGCCCAGCATAGCCGGGGTGAACCCCGGCCTACCTCTAAAATCCCAAACCTTACCAACTCATTAGAGCGTTTCGCGCGCGAAACATTTTGCCGTCAGGAAAGACTCGACGACCGGCACCTACTCAGCCGCGCAGTTCAATGTCTCGCCGTCGGTCGATAGGGGGGCATTCTGATCACGCAAGTTCAGCGCGATCTCAAACGTCGTCCCCACACCTTCTTCGCTGGTGTAGTCGATGGTTCCTTTATGGGCCTCTAGAATCCTCTTGGCGATGCTCATACCAAGACCCGTGCCCCCATGGTCGCGTTTGTCGGGGCAAGCGATTTGCTGAAAAGGGGCAAAGACAATGTTCTTGGAATTCTCTGGGATCCCTATGCCATTATCCCGGATGAGAATTTTCGCCTCAGCCTCAGATTTTTCGACACTCACATCCACCACTCCGCCGTCCCGCGAAAACTTAATCGCGTTTGACAAAACGTTGGACAACACCTGCATCAGCCTGCGCGCATCGCCGTTCACGGTCACGGCAACCTCAGGCGTGTGTGCCTTGATCGTAATGTCCCGTTCGCCGCCCAGGGCGCAGTGTTCTGCCACAGCGGTGCGAACGAATTGACCAAGGTCTATGCTCGCCATATCAAGCGTCACTTCACCAGATTTCAGCGCCTGGAAATCCAGAAGGTCGTTGATCAGTACAGCCAACCGATTGCCCCCGGCCTGCCCCAGTTTGGCAATGGATTTGAGCTCACTGGGTAGACGCCCAAGCTTGTCGTCGTTGAGCAAGTCGAGCGAGGCCTTGACGGATGTCAGGGGTGTTCGCAACTCGTGGCTGACAATCGCAATGAACTGGGATTGTACTTTGTAGGCATCGGTGACGCGATCCCTTTCGATGCGCAGCTCGCGCAAATGCTTCAACCGTGCCATGTAGTTTTCGAGAAACTTTCGTGAGCACTCGATCAGGAAATAGAGCACGAACAAGACGATGCCGAGCTGTTTCCAGAGATCGGAGTCCAGAGGCGGGCGCACGACCCAGATATCGTAGACCGGAATGAAAACGAATGCCGCCGAATAGACGCAAAGCCGGATAGTCAGAATCCTGGGAATCTGGCAGGTGTTCATCGCAGAATAGAGCGCTGCGGCGAACAGAAAGAACAAAGGGCCCATATGCAGCGAGGGTCCTTCGGCGAAGGCCATCAGTACAATGTAGAGGACAATCGACAACGCACATAGCGTTGACGTGATAGACAGCTTCTTTAGATACCGAACGGCGTCGCCCCGGTTCTTGCCGTCCCAGGCCAGCACCCGTTTGGCGACGCTGTAGTCCAGAAGTTCACAAACCTGGCAAAAAGCGTAGCAGATCAGAGCGGTTTGAATATTGATGTAATAGGCGGCAAGACAGGTTGCCCCGGCAAGAGTTGCCTGGCGCTGCCAAAACAGCTCAAGGCCCGATTGCGCAAAGTCTTTCAGTTGCCGTTTGATCTGAATCATCGCAAGTCTCAGGGGCCTGTGGTTGGGTTTAGGCCATTATTTTGCAGGACGATGTCCTCCTCGGGTCCTGTTTTTGGCTCTGCGGGCGCACGCGCCCTGTTTGCAAAGGTGATCCGGACACACTGTCCTGCACGAGGAACTCACGGTCGCAAAGAGATGCAACAAGAGGTTGAAAACCCCATTTCCTTGGCATCAATTAAGCAAAATCGGGGCAAAACGATGTTACGCGCCGCCGACACGGCTCGGGCGGTCACTGTTCCGGGCCTGTTCCGAGACGCCTGCGTCGATTGAATGCTGTATGTGTTAACCCATTGTTAATAATAATGTTTCGCATGCGAAACATTTGCGGTTAGGTCCCGCTCAAAGCCCAGGCCATCTGTTCGTCGGTCTCTACCGCACAGGGGCGTACCGTCCGCAAGCGCTGCAAAGCCTCTTCCGCCGCATCGCCCGCCTCGATCATCAATCGCAATGCGGCCATGCCCGAGCGGCCGCAGCCGCTGAAACAATGGATCAAAACCCGGCCACCGCCCTGAAGCGCGGCCAGCACGGTCTTGCTCGCCACATGCCAATCCTCGATCTGTTCCGGTCGGGGCGTGCCCAGATCCTCAACGGGAAAATGGATCCACCGCGTGCCGCTGTCCTGAATATCGACGCCCATGTCGCCAAGGCCGTGGCTGACCTGCTCTGACGGCGTCGTCATGGTGATCACCAGCGCCGGTTTCCAATCCTTCAGATGCGCCAGATCATCAGCCCAGCCACCGCCACGTCCCGGCAGCGGCGCGATGCCAAGAATACCACCGGCCACCGGCAACGCGTATATGACAAAATCCGACATCTGGCGCGCAGGTCAAAGCCGGTTGGTCGAAAACGTATCGCAACTGCGCATGTCGCCGCTTTCATAGCCTGTGGCGAACCAGCGCGATCGTTGCTCGGACGTGCCATGGGTGAAGGTGTGAGGCTGTGGCACACGCCCGGCGCGCTTTTGCAGATGATCGTCGCCGATCTTGCGCGCCGCGTTGAGCGCCTCTTCCAAATCTCCCGGTTCCATCAGCCTTCCAACGGCCCGCGCCCAGATACCCGACAGGCAATCGGCCTGTAGTTCCAGCCGCACGGTCAGTGCGTTGGCCTCGGCTTGCCCGGCGGCCTGCCGCGCCCGGCTCACCTGCGGCAGGATCCCCAGCTCATTCTGCACATGATGCGCCACCTCGTGGGCAATCACATAAGCGGCGGCAAAATCCCCCCGCGCGCCCAGCTGCTGCGAGAGCGTGGTAAAGAACTCTGTGTCCAGATAGGCCTTCTTGTCCGCAGGGCAGTAAAACGGCCCCGTCGCTCCAGACGCCCCGCCGCAGGGGCTTTGCGTGACGCCCGAATAGAGCACCAGAACCGGTGGGCGGTATTCCTGTCCAACCTGTTGCGGGAAAATCTGCACCCAGACGTCCTCGGTTGTGGCCAGCACCTGCGAGGTGAATTCCGCCGCGCGCTCTTCCTCGGCGCTCAGTTCACGAGGCCCCGAACTTTCCTGCTGCAAGCCGCCATTTTGAAGCAGCGGCGTGATGTCAACGCCAGCGAAATAGGCTACTGCGACGATCACAAGCAGACCGACACCGCCAACACCCGCGCTTCGGCCTCGGCCTGACCTGCGTCTGTCTTCAATGTTCCGGCTGCGCCGAAGTCCTCTTAACCGCATGGCACCCCCCACCTCCTCGAAAACCAGTAGGGCCATTAAAACAGGTCTGCCCAATTGTGCCTAGAGGGAGAAATAGGCCTCGCAGCCTTGCCGTGGACGCTCTAGTTTGAGGACATGACAAACGAGGACGACAAAGCGCAGGCGCGCACCAACTGGGCCGAAGACCGCACTATTATGGCCAATGAGCGCACCTTCAGCGCCTGGATGGGGACAGGGCTGGGTGCGGTTGGTGTGGCTATTGGCCTAAAGGCGGTCTTTGGTGCGTTCGAGCCGACATGGGCGGCCAAGGCTGTCGCCAGCCTGTTTCTTGCTTTTGCAATCCTGATTTACTGGGCCGCGCGGCGACAGGCCTGCAAGACCATGGAACGGCTGCAAGAGCGCGATGCCGAGGCCATGCCGACAAAGAACTTCACTCTGTTTGCCGTTGTCCTGACCATTGCGACCCTTGCGACAGGTGCGATTTTGTGGAGCCTCTGAGCAAGATCGGCGGTGGACCAATGAGGGCGTGCAATCTAGGTTGAACCGCGACCGATTCCGCTCAAGGCTTTGCATGACCGACACCCCCGACACCGCGTATCAGGTTCTGGCCCGGAAATACCGGCCCGAAACCTTTGCCGACCTTGTGGGTCAGGACGCGATGGTGCGCACGCTGAAAAACGCGTTTGAGGCCGACCGTATCGCGCAGGCTTTCATCATGACGGGCATACGCGGCACTGGCAAAACCACCACCGCGCGGATCATCGCCAAGGGCATGAACTGTATCGGACCGGACGGGCAGGGCGGGCCGACGACCGATCCCTGCGGTCAGTGCGAACATTGCACCGCGATCATGGAAGGACGGCATGTCGATGTGCTGGAAATGGACGCGGCCAGCCGGACGGGTGTGAATGACATCCGCGAAATCATCGACTCTGTGCATTACCGTGCTGCCTCGGCGCGCTACAAGATCTACATCATCGACGAAGTACACATGCTCTCGACCAGCGCGTTCAACGCGCTTCTCAAGACGCTGGAAGAGCCGCCGGCACATGTGAAATTCATCTTTGCCACCACCGAGATTCGCAAAGTGCCGGTCACCGTTCTGAGCCGCTGTCAGCGGTTCGATCTGCGCCGGATCGAGCCAGAGGTGATGATCGCACTTCTGCGCAAAATCGCCGATGCGGAGAAGGCCGATATCGCCGAGGATGCCTTGGCGCTCATCACCCGCGCCGCCGAAGGCTCTGCTCGCGACGCCACCTCGCTGCTTGATCAGGCGATTTCCCATGGCGCGGGAGAAACCACCGCGATGCAGGTGCGCGCCATGCTGGGTCTCGCAGATCGGGGTCGGGTGATGGATCTTTTCGATCTGATCATGAAAGGCGATGCCGCCGGCGCTCTCACCGAGCTTTCGGCGCAATATGCCGACGGGGCTGATCCCATGGCGGTGCTGCGTGATTTGGCGGAAGTCACCCATTGGGTGAGCGTGGTGAAGATCACGCCTGACGCCACCGAAGATCCAACCATCAGCCCTGATGAGCGGACCCGTGGCGCGGCCATGGCCGAAGCGCTGCCGATGCGCGTGCTGACCCGCATGTGGCAGATGCTCTTGAAAGCGCTGGAGGAAGTGGCCAGCGCTCCCAATGCCATGATGGCTGCGGAAATGGCAATCATCCGGCTGACGCATGTGGCCGATCTGCCCAGCCCCGAAGAACTGGTGCGCAAGCTGCGTGATGCGCCGCCCACCGGACCTGCACCAAGCGGTCCCGGCGGTGGCACCCGGCCCGCACGAGCGCCGGGCACGGCGAAGTCAGCGCCTCCGCAGCCCAGCCCCTCTGCACCGCAGGGGCAGGCGCAACCCACCGGTGCCACAACGGCGCTGGCCCCTCGGTCTGACACCGCGCTGGCGCATTACCCGACCTTTGAACATGTGGTCGAACTCATCCGGGCGCATCGCGACGTGAAGCTGCTGGTCGAGGTGGAAACCTGCCTGCGGCTCGCGGCTTATCAGCCCGGTCGTATCGAATTTGTGCCGACCGACGTTGCCCCGCAGGATTTGGCCCAACGTCTCGGTGCTCGCCTGCAAAGCTGGACCGGCAGTCGCTGGGCGGTTTCGGTTGTAAATGAAGGCGGCGGCGAGACCATAGCCGAACGTCGCGATGTGGCCCAAAATGCGCTCGAGGCAGAGGCCCGCGCGCACCCGCTCGTTCAGGCCGTCTTCGCTACGTTTGCGGATGCGAAGATTGTTTCGATCAAGACGCCCGAAGACCTTGCGCTGGATGCGCAGGTTGATGCCTTGCCCGAAGTGGAAGACGAATGGGACCCTTTCGAAGAGGACTGACCCCGCTGGTCGGTTTGGCCTGCACGCCGCTGCCCGCATGGGCCGAGGTCTGCGACAAGGTCCGGCCAGACTGGAATGGTCTGCCCGTAAGTGCGTGGCAAGAGGCGCTTTGGCTGTTTGCAAGCCCGCTCGCCCTTGTCTTGTTGATTGGCTCGGCCATTGTCTTTCGCCTGCGCAGCAGTTGGGGGGCGCTGGTGGTGTTTGTGGGTTGGAGTTTCCTTGTCGGGGCCTTCACCTTTTGGGACCCGACCGGGGGCGTCCGCACCGCCGCAATTGCCGAAGGCTGCTTGGGCTCACCTGCCGTTTTCGTGAGCGTGGTTCTTGTAATCTCGGTCGGCCTTCTGCTTTACACCGGCAAGCCCGCCGCCTCAGAGGATGGGGACCCCGACTGATGGACATCTCCTCGCTGCATCCGCGTTTCGGGAAGGTCATCGAAGGCGTCGACTTGCGCGAGGTGACAGCGACCCATCTTTACCCGGACATTCGCGATGCGTTTGAGCGCCACTCGGCGTTGCTCTTCCCGGCGCAATCCCTGAGTGATGACGATCACACCCGTCTTGCAACATTGTTTGGTCCGCTGGAAAACCGAGAGGCGATGGCAGGGCACGATACGGCATTCGAGGTCTCTGCCGTCTCTAATGAGACGAAGGATGGGGTCACCGACCCCAAGGGGCTGCATACGCTTGATCTGCAGGCCAATATGCTTTGGCACACCGACAGCACGTTCCTGCCTATTCCGGCGCTAGTGAACATACTGACGGCCCGCGTCGTGCCCTCAAGCGGGGGCGAGACAGAGCTTGCGTCAACCCGCGCGGAGTGGGCCGATATGCCGGATGATCTGCGCGCCCATTTGCAGGACGCCATCATCTGGCACCGGCTTTCGCATTCCCGCGCGCGGCTTTCGGCCGAACTGGCACGACAGCCCAAGATGACACGCTGGCCCGACCGCCCCTGGCGCGCAGTCTGGCCCAACCCGGTGACCGGAGAGGAGGCGCTTTATATCGCCTCGCACTCCTTTGCCATTGAGGGCATGGGCGGGGCGCAGGCGCAGAACTTGATCGACCGCGCAATCGAATTCTGTACACAGACGGAATATGTCTACACTCATGTCTGGAGACCGGACGATGTGCTCATCTGGGACGAACGCGCCGTGCTGCACCGGGGGCGACCGTGGAATTACGAAGAGCCGCGGACGCTCAAGAGCATCTGCTGTTCGGTGACAGAGGCCGATGGGCTTGATGCCGTGCGGGTGTTGCGGGTCTCGCCGTAGGCCGCCGAAGTTCCGGGGCGTTCACCCCGTCCCGCACAGCTCTCCTTTCCGAACACACGCAAAAAAGGCCCGCGCGACTGGCGGGCCTTCTGTTCAGATATGGTCGCGATTACTTCTTGAGTGCGTCGCGGATTTCCAGAAGCACGTCCAGTTCGCTTGGGCCGGCATCTTCCTCTTCGGCAGGTTCCTCTTTGCCTGCAGCCTCGTCTTTAACCTTGTTGACGTAACGCACCAGCATGAACACGACGAAGGCTATGATCAGGAAGTTGATGATGGCCATGATGAAGGCACCATAGGCAAAGACCGCCGCGCCGCCTTCGCGGGCCGCTTCAAGCGATGACCCTTCGGCCACGTCACCTGACAGAACGGCGTAGTTGTTGGTGAAGTCGATCCCGCCCATGAACAGGCCGATGATCGGATTGATCAGGTCGCCAACAAGCGATGTCACAATTGCGGTGAAGGCCGCGCCGATGATGATACCAACGGCCATGTCCATGACATTGCCCTTGGCGATGAAGTCTCTGAATTCCGAAAGCATGTATGTGTCCTCTCTGTATACCCACGGCACGTAACCCTGGCCGCTTGCGATAAGTATCTAGCATAGGATACGCCCCTGTATTGACGAAAGCTGGGGGAAAGCATGTGTTGCGCTCCCCGCGTGGCGCGAGCGCATCAGTGGTTTCAATCGGCCGTCATTTCAAAGGTCATAGAAATCATCAAAACCGCCCGGAAAGATTGACTTTTTAGCGGACATCCAAAAGGCTAATTTCGACTTTCGAACTTCAGGCATAAAATGGGCGACTCTCAAAATGAATTGATTGCCGGCATCGACGTGGGTGGCACATTTACGGACCTGGTTCAGCTCGATCAGTCAACCGGGCGGGTCCGGCTTTCAAAGGTTCCCACAACGCCTGAAAACCAGGCTCAGGGCGTCATGGCGGCGCTGCGGGATGCAGACTGTGATCTGGCAATGCTCAGCCTGATCATCCACGGCACAACGACAACCACCAATGCTGTTCTGGAACGTAAGCTAAGCCGCACGGGTCTGATCACGACGCAGGGCTTTCGCGATGTTTTGGAGCTTGGGCGCCGGACGCGGCCACAAGCCTACGGTATGACAGGGCATTTCACACCCCTGATTCCGCGCGACCTCCGCCTTGAAGTGCCCGAACGTATCGATGCAGATGGCAAGGTTATTCTTCCCCTGGACGAAGACGCCTTGCGTCATGCAGCCGAGGACCTGTTGCAGCGGGGCTGCGAGTCCGTCGTGGTGCATTTTCTGCACGCTTATGCCAACCCAGGTCACGAGACACGCGCCGGTCAGATCCTTTCAAAGATTTGGCCCAACAGCCATATCACCCTGGGACACGCCATATTGCAGGAATCGCGCGAGTTTGAACGAGGTGTCACTGCTGCGGTCAATGCAAGCGTGCAGCCCATTCTGGACCGGTATCTGCAAAAACTGACCAGGGAAGCCAGCGATGCAGGTTATCCTGGCGAAATCCTTGTGATGAACGGCAATGGGGGCATGGCCTCGGCGCGCACGGTCGCCCAAGAGGCTGCGAAAACTGTCATGTCCGGCCCGGCCTCGGGGGTGATGGCGGCCGCCTACACGGCGCGTGCCACGGGCCACGAGAACCTGATCACTTACGATATGGGCGGGACATCAACAGATGTCGCATTGGTGCGCGGCTTTGAGCCTGCCGTTTCGAACGAGATCGAAATTGAATATGCGATGCCGATACATGTGCCGATGGTGGATGTCCGCACTGTCGGTGCAGGCGGCGGGTCAATAGCACGCGTGACATCTTCGGGCCTTCTTGAGATCGGACCGCAAAGCGCCGGGGCGGATCCCGGGCCAATCTGTTACGGCAAAGGCGGGCGCGAGCCAACGATTTCCGATGCAAACCTGATACTTGGACGGCTCAACCCCGAGCGTGTTGTGAAGGCCGGTGGCGCGATCAACGATGTCGTCGCGCGCATGTTTGCCGAGAAACTGGCAAAGCCGCTGGACCTTGACGTGACCGAGGCCGCGCTGGCCGTCATCCAGATGGCCAACACCAAGATGGCGGGCGCGATCCGCATGGTCTCCTTGTCGCTTGGTGCCGATCCCCGCGACTTCGCCTTGTTTGCGTTCGGTGGTGCCGGGCCGCTCCATGCATCCGCTCTGGCCCGGGAATTGGGTGTTCCCACCGTCCTGGTGCCCGCCCGGCCTGGGATCACCAACGCCTTGGGCTGCGTGACAGCAGATCTGCGCCACGACTTCGTGCGCACGATCAACAGGCCGCTCGACGGGCTCACGCAGTCTGAGCTGGCAGGCGTGTTCAAAGAACAGCTCGACGCAGGCGAAGCGCTTGTCAAGGCCGAGCGCTTGCCGGTCAAAAGCATACGCAGTGTCTTCAGCGTCGATATGCAATTTGTCGGACAGACACATCTCCTTCGGGTGCCGCTTGGCAGTCCGGACATCGCGCCTGAGGAATTGCACGCACGCTTCGCCAAAGTCTATTTTGACCGGTTCCGTGTCGAACTTGCCGAAATTCGGGCTCAGGTCGTGAATGTCAATTGCTCGGTCATCGGGGCCCGTCCGCCGCTTGATCTGTCAAGCCTGATCGACCCCGATGGCCGCCTATCATCTCTTGAAGCCGCGCAGACGGGCGCGCGTCGCGTCTGCTTTGGCGGGGCTTGGCACAACACCCCTGTCTATTGGCGTGACAGCCTGCCGCTGGAGTTCACCTGCGCTGGCCCGGCAATCATTGAACAGATGGACACGACCGTGCTTGTCGAGCCGGATGACATCGCGCGGGGCGACAGCAATGGGAATATCCTCATTGAGATCGGGGGTCGCGATGGCACTTGATCCAATCACGCTTTCGGTCATTCAGGCTGGGCTGCAGCAGGTGTGTGACGAGATGGACCTGGCCTTCTCAAGGGCGGCCTTCTCGCCCGTGATTGCCGAGGCAAATGATCGCTCTGACGGTATATACGGCGCCGAAGACGGGGCGCTGATAGCTCAGGGTGCAGGTGGATTGCCGGTATTTGTCGGCACGATGCAGTATTCCACGCGGACTTTGATCGAGATGATCAAAGGCGGTCGGGCCGGTACGCCACAGCCCGGCGATATCTATATCGTCAATGACCCGTACTTGGGCGGCACGCATCTGATGGATGTGCGCTTTGCCCGACCATTTTATCGCGGTGACCGCCTTTTTTGCTGGCTCTCAAACACCGGCCACTGGCCCGACACCGGTGGTGCCGTTCCGGGCGGTTTTTCCGCATCTGCAACATCGGTCGAGCAGGAAGGTCTGCGCCTGCCACCCGTAAAGCTCTTCAAACAGGGGCGGATGGATCCCGAGATCTATGCCATCATTTGTTCCAACATCCGTGTTGCTGACCAACGCATCGGTGACGTCAAGGCGCAGGCCGCTGCGCTCGATCTGGGCGCAGAGCGGCTGAGCGCTTTGATGGATCGCTACGGCGATGATGTCGTGGAAGAGGCGATCGCAGAGTTGCGCAATCGCGCGGCAGAGCAAATGCGCAGTTTCATCACTGAAATCCCGGAGGGTTCGCATCGGGCGACGGCCTGGGTTGACAGCGATGGCGTGGTCAATGAGCCATTGGAAATCAAGCTCGCGGTGACGCGCGCGGGTGATCAGCTCAGTTTCGATTTCTCCGGGTCTTCCGCGCCGTGCCTGGGCCCGATGAATTCCGTACGCGCCACAACGCTCAGCTCTGTCTATCTTGCGATGCGGCATATCTTTCCCGAAGTGCCCATTAGCGCTGGCGCTTTTGAGCCTCTCAACGTGACCGGCATTGAGGGAACCTTTCTTGATGCGCAGTATCCCCGCCCTGTCTCGGGCTGCGCCGCCGAAGTCAGCCAGCGCATCGCCGAGGCGGTTTTCGCCGCTCTGGTCGTGGCCTTGCCGGACCGCGTCACAGCGGCCCCTGCCGGAACAAGCGGCAACTTCGCTCTTGGCGGATACGATCCGCAGAAAGACCGGGACTTTGTCATGTACCAGCTTTCCGGCGGGGGCTACGGGGGCTGGTCTGGCGGCGACGGAATCAGCAACGGCTGTTCGACAATCGGGATATCAAAGGCACCACCCGTTGAGATCATGGAACAGGCTTTTCCGGTTCTCTACCACCATTATGCGTTGCATGAGGGGTCAGGTGGCGCAGGTCAGATGCGTGGCGGCTTTGGGCTTGACTATGAGCTCGAACTGCGGCGCGGCCATGCGAAAGCAAGCTTTGTGATGGACCATGGTCGTTTCGGGCCTCAAGGGGCGCTTGGAGGCCAAGATGGAACGCCCAACAAAGTCACAGTCTGGCGCGACGGCGAACCCTACACGCCAGAGCATCTGTCCAAGGAACAGGATATCCCTCTGCGAGCGGGGGATCGCGTGCGCGTACAGACGCCCGGAGGCGGCGGGTACGGCAATCCGCTTGAACGTGATCCCGATCAGGTTGCCGAAGATGTGCGGTTGGGGCGTTACACGGCCGACGAGGCAGAAAAGCTTTTTGGTGTGGTCATGCGCAATGGCGACGTTGACCTTACCGCCACTGCAAGCCGTCGTCTGGAGAAATCCTAGAGTGTCAGCCTCTGGCGCCCTGACCACGGGCATAGACATCTTCGTAACGGACGATGTCGTCTTCTCCAAGGTAGCTGCCTGTCTGCACCTCAATCATCGTCACAGGCACCTTACCGGGGTTCTCTAGCCGATGTTTTTCGCCCAGTGGCACATAGACGGATTGGTTTTCCGCCACCAGCGAGACCGTCTCGCCAATTGTGACCTGAGCCGTGCCCTCGACAACGATCCAATGCTCGGCACGGTGCACGTGACTTTGCAGTGATAGCCGACCGCCGGGTTTCACCACGATCCGTTTGACCTGAAACCGGCCTTCCAGAGCGAGTGTTTCAAAAAACCCCCAGGGACGATGATCGCGGGCAAATTCCTCGGCCTGAGAAACGCCCTTTGCCTTCAAAGCCTTAACGACCTGTCCCACATCCGGCGCCCGATCCTTGTCAGCCACCAGAACCGCATCGGGCATCGCCACGACCATGACATTCTCAAGTCCGATGCCCACCAGCTCCAGCCCGTCACTTTCCGAACGCAAGAGCACATCCTTGCAGTCGATCGCCGTTGCCGGGCCACATAGCGCCACGCCATTGTCATCCCGGTCGCTTTCGTCCAACACGGCTTTCCAGCTTCCCAAATCAGACCAATGCGAGGAATAGGGGACAACGGACAGATTTCCGGCCTTCTCCATGACCGCGTAATCCACGGACAGGTCTTCGCATTTCTCCCAAGGCTCCGAGGCAAGTCGCAAAAATCCAAGGTCGGCTTCAGCGCCGCTCACCGCATCTTTCACGAGCTTCGACATCTCAGGCGCATGCGCCTCATAGGCAGCAAGAATAACCTTGGCCGAGAAGAGGAAAATACCGGCGTTCCAAAGGAAGGTGCCGCTCTTTACCATATCCTCTGCCGTGCCCAGATCGGGCTTCTCCACAAACCGGCGCAGATCAATGGGCGCCCCGGACCCATCCGGCGCGGTCTTAAGTTCCAGATAGCCGTACCCGGTTTCCGGATAGCCCGGCGTGATGCCGAATGTCACAATCTGCCCGGCCTCTGCCGCCTTTTGGCCCGTCTCAATGGCTCTGGCAAAGGCCTTGGGATCGGCGATCACGTGATCTGAGGGCACAACAAGCACCATTGCCTCGGCATCGTCTTGCAGCGCATAAAGCGCAGCCGCCAGCACGGCGGGCGCGGTGTTGCGCGGGGCAGGTTCGATAAGAACCGCGCCCGGATCAATGCCCACCGACATCAGTTGTTCGGTGACGATAAAGCGGAAATCCGAATTCGTCAGAACCAAAGGCGCGTCCATTCCAGCGTCCGCAAGACGGCGTGCACAGGCCTGAAAAAGGCTTTCCCCGCCCACGATGTCGGAAAACTGTTTCGGAAAACTCTTGCGTGACAAGGGCCAGAGACGTGTGCCCGTACCGCCGCAAAGAATGGCTGGTTTAATCCGACCCATGGACAGCGTAATCCTTCTACGTCAAATAGTGCGCTCGGTATATCACGCCTCCTTTGCGTGACAACCATCGCCGTTTTTGACTATGAATTGCGTCATGACTATGAAGTTTTTTGCCTTACATCGGGCAGTTTATAGGCGGTCTGCACCGCTTAAGAGGTTTGAATGTTAACGGTTTCCAAGACCGCCTTGCCAGGGGTTTTTCTTCTTGAACCGCGCCGTTTTGGCGATCACCGCGGTTTTTTCTGTGAAAGCTGGAACAAGGCGCGCATGGCCGAGCACGGTCTTGATGTCGAGTTTGTGCAGGACAATCATTCCTTGTCCAAAGAGCAAGGCACAGTCCGAGGCCTGCATTTTCAGTCGCCGCCTCATGCCCAAGCCAAGCTTTTGCGCTGTGGACGTGGCGCGCTTTTCGACGTGGCCGTCGACATTCGCAAGGGCAGCCCGACCTACGGCAAATGGGTGGGGTACGAACTCAGCTTTGAGAATGGCAAACAGCTGCTTGTCCCCGAAGGTTTCCTGCACGGTTTTGCCACTCTGACGCCTGACACCGAAATCGTTTACAAATGCTCTGACTATTATGCGCCGGAATGTGACGGCGCGGTTCGGTTTGACGACCCGGACATCGGCATCGACTGGGGACTTGATAGTACGCCTGTTCTGTCAGAAAAAGATGCCGCTGCGCCGCTCTTGCGCGATTTCGAGACACCCTTTTCTTACGTGGATTGATGAGCATGAAAATCCTTGTCACCGGTGGGGCCGGCTTTATCGGATCGGCGGTCGTGAGACTTGCCGTGGCGCGCGGACATGACGTGATCAATCTTGATGCGCTCACCTATGCCGCCTGTCTCGACAACGTGGCGGAGGTGGCCGGAAGCAACCGTTACACATTTGAGCACGCAGACATCCGCGACCGCGCCGCGCTTGACCGGATCTTCGAGACGCACCAGCCCGATGTCGTCATGCACCTCGCCGCCGAAAGTCATGTGGATCGCTCCATCGACGGGCCGGGTGATTTTATCGAGACCAATATCACCGGTACCTACAAAATGCTGGAGGCCGCGCGCAGCTATTGGGTCAAGGCAGACAGGCCCGATACGTTCCGTTTTCACCACATCTCTACCGATGAGGTCTACGGATCTCTGCCCGCCGATCCTTCGGTGCAATTCACCGAAGACACATCTTACGATCCGCGCAGCCCCTATTCGGCGTCCAAGGCCGCATCGGATCATCTTGTTCGCGCCTGGCACGAAACCTATGGCCTGCCAGTTGTTCTAACGAATTGCTCCAACAATTACGGGCCGTATCATTTTCCCGAAAAACTCATTCCGGTGATCATTCTGAATGCGCTGGCGGGCAAGCCGCTTCCAATCTACGGCGATGGCTCGAACATTCGCGACTGGCTTTACGTAGAGGACCACGCTGATGCGCTTTTGCTGGTGGTCGAGAAAGGCAAACTTGGTCGATCCTACAATGTTGGCGGAGAGAATGAGCGTTCGAACCTGGACCTGGTGAAAACGCTGTGCGGTATACTCGATGACCTGCGCCCGCGCGCAGATGGCAAGCCCTATTCGAACCAGATCGAGTTTGTGACCGACCGGCCGGGACATGATGCGCGCTACGCCATCGATCCAAGCCGTATTCGCGAAGAACTGGGCTGGCGACCTTCCGTGACTGTTGAAGAGGGGCTAAGACGTACGGTGCAATGGTATCTAGATAACGAGGCGTGGTGGCAGGCGCTTTTGGATCGCGACGGCGTCGGCAAACGCCTTGGAACAGGATAGGCACATGGCATTCCTTGTCTTCGGAGAAACCGGTCAGGTTTCCAAAGAGTTGGGGCGACTGTCCGATGCCACCTGCCTCGGTCGAAATCAGGCCGATCTCACCGATCCCGCCGCCTGCGCGGATGTCATTCTGGACGCGCAACCAAGTGCCGTGATCAACGCCGCAGCCTATACCGCTGTCGATCGCGCGGAAGAGGAAGAGGCGCTGGCAAACGTGGTGAATGGCGACACACCAGGCGCAATGGCCAGGGCCTGTGCCAAACTCGGCATTCCGTTTGTCCACATCTCAACCGACTATGTCTTTAACGGGCAGGGCACCGCCCCTTTCACGCCCGCTGCGGACACCAATCCGCTTGGCGCGTATGGCCGCAGCAAGCTCAAAGGAGAAGAGCTTGTCCGCCAAAGTGGCGCAACCCATGCCATCCTGCGCACATCCTGGGTCTTCTCTGCGCATGGCAATAACTTTGTCAAAACCATGCTGCGTGTGTCGCAAACCCGGGATGAACTTAACGTCGTCGACGATCAGATTGGTGGACCCACTTCGGCGCGGTCCATTGCCGAGGCCTGCTTGAATATCGCTGAAGCGATCAAGACCGGACCGGAAAAATCCGGTACCTACCATTTCTCGGGTGCCCCCGACATAAGCTGGCATGGCTTTGCTACCGAGATTTTCGCGCAGGCGGGCAAGCAAATGATGATCCACCCAATTCCGACCTCGGAATATCCAACACCGGCTGCACGCCCGGGCAATTCGCGAATGGATTGCACCAGCACAGAGCAGCAATTTGGCATCAAACGGCCAGACTGGAAGGCCGATCTGGCCGAGGTGCTGGCAGAATTGGCCTCTTTAGGCTAACCCAAATCCGGGGGCGGCAAAGGAACAGGCTATGACATCTCGCAAGGGCATTATCCTCGCAGGCGGATCCGGAACCCGGCTTTATCCGATCACAATCGGCGTCTCAAAACAAATCCTGCCCATCTATGACAAGCCGATGATCTATTACCCGCTGAGCGTCCTCATGCTTGCCGGCATTCGCGATATCGCGGTCATCACCACGCCTCAGGATCAAGAGCAATTCAAACGCACGCTCGATGATGGAAGCCAGTGGGGTCTTGATCTCACTTATATCGAACAACCTTCACCGGATGGTCTGGCCCAAGCCTATTTACTGGCTGACGATTTTCTTGATGGCAATGCCTCGGCCATGGTGCTGGGGGACAATATCTTCTTCGGTCATGGTCTGACCAAGCTGTTGCAAGAGGCCGATCAGGTCGAGAGCGGTGGGACTGTCTTTGGCTATAACGTGGCCGATCCGGAACGGTACGGTGTTGTTGGCTTCGACGCCGATGGCCAGGTGACGGAGATCATCGAAAAACCGACCAAGCCGCCATCAAACTATGCCGTCACCGGGCTTTACTTCCTTGATGGCTCTGCACCCGAGCGCGCACGCAACGTCAAGCCATCTGATCGCGGCGAGCTTGAAATCACGACGCTGCTTGAGAGCTACTTGAAAGATGGTTTGCTCGATGTGCAACGCATGGGTCGCGGCTATGCCTGGCTTGATACCGGCACGCATGGCTCCCTACTGGACGCGGGCAATTTCGTGCGGACTCTGGAAGAACGGCAAGGGCTGCAGACTGGCTCTCCGGATGAGATCGCCTTCGAGCAAGGCTGGATCAGTGCAGACGAGCTTCGCAATCGCGCCGAGAAATTCCAGAAGAACGACTATGGCCGGTATCTTCTGGGGCGGCTTGGCGAAGCGTAGAAGCGTCGTGCCTAGTACCAGCGCCCGATCGCCGTCACGCCAAGGGGAACGCTCTCGCCGCTGGTGAATTGCGCACCTGCCAAAGCGTGGATGTTCAATGTCACGGATGACGCGCCCAGACCTGATACGCTTAGTCCCGACAAACCGGCAACTGTCACAGTCGGGGCCGATATCGCCAAGGCATCGCTGTCGATTGTGCCAAGCACCTGCGGCGTGGTGCCTGCCGCAAAGCCAGTCGGAAAGGTCCAGACCGCCGAACACAGGCCAGCGCTTACATATCCCAGCGCCGCACCAAACTGACAAATCAACGTGCCATCGGCAAAGCGCGTGAATTCCCCACCAACGGTGCTGCCCCGTTCGATAACAGCGCCTGTCGGGACACCGGAATTCTCCGAAACCGACCCCAAAAGATTGCCTGGCCCATAGCCGAAATCGGCGCGCATCAACCGGCCCGTGGTCGTATCGGTCGCATCGGACTGCACCGCGTCACCGGTAACCAGACCAGTGGCCGGGTCAAACTGCATGGCCGTGTGCCAGGCTGCGCCGTCGGCGCTTACCTTGATGGCAAAGTCATCGTCTCCGGTGGTGCCCATCTCGGCGCGCCCCGACCAGCCGGTCTGAAACAGCAGGCTGGCGGTATCTGTTTCGAGGGCCTTGTTGACCTTCAGTTGATGACCGGCACCATCATGGGTCAGCAGGCTGGCCTCAGACGCCACAGCCAATCGGTTTGTGCTGTCGGAACTGGTACCAATCCCCACGCCATCGAGGTTTTGGAGTGATGTGGACTCACCCGTCCAATCCGTCCCATCCCACACCACCGTCTGCTGATCGCTCAGAACATAAACCCGCCAGCCAGGTTTGCCCGTCAGAAAGATCCAAGCCGCGCCGTCGAAATACGCCAGTGCATGATCCTGACCCGACCACGCGCCAGTCGCTGTTGCGGGCACGATATGGCAATCACCGGCTGCGGGACTGCCTGGCGGCGAGGCGCTGTCGCGCGTCAGAACAACCGCCTGCACCAACGCATCAAGCCGCATGAGCGCCTCGTTATGGGTGACGTGTTTCTGGGCCTGAGACGGTTGGATCAGCGGCAGTGACAGGGCCGGTGTCTGTTCGGACATGGTACACCTCGGGAAGCAAGATGGCCAAAACCTGTTCGCCAAACCTAAACCGTCGGTAAACAGACCGTTCTGATCTGATTTCTGGTATATATCAGAATAAAAACAGATGGTTAGAAAGATCATTGAGATCTGAGTAGTTCATGAGCAGCAGGCTGTCTCCACCGCCAAAATCCAGCAAGACCGATCCGCCGGTGACAGAGCCGTACGTCTCCACGATCTGCTGGGCGCTCAACCCGGCCACTTGCGGAATGAAGGATTCTTCCAGGGCAATCAGATCGCCTTGCGACGATGTGAAGTCCTCCACATTGTCCATCCCGCCGTTGAAGACGAACGTGTCGTTATGCGTGCCCCCGCGCATCGTGTCATTTCCCGCACCGCCATCCAGCCGGTCAGCATGAGCACCGCCATTGAGATAGTCGTCACCCGCTCGTCCAAAAAGCCTGTCGGCCCCTTCGCGGCCAAAAAGCCGGTTCACAGCGCTGTCACCAAAGAGGTCGTCGTCGTAAAAAGACCCTGCTAGGTCTTCGATGTAAACAAAAGTGTCCCCCGCCGCTTCGCCGGTGTTGAGTGTTGGATTGGCAAGATCGACCGTCACCGCCGTCAGGCTCTCGGAATACTGCGCGCGATCTCGACCAGGCCCGCCATCAAGAACATCCCCGTCCACACCACCAAAAAGGACATCATCGCCGATCCCCCCCATCAGCGTGTCTTCCCCGCGGCGCCCATAAAGGAAGTCGACGTTGCGCATCCCCTGAATCAGGTTGTCCTCCAGCGTGCCGCGCAGGTTGTCCTGCCCCTGGCTGCCGATCAGGTTTTCGATGCTGTCAAACGTATCTCCGGCCGCGATATTGGTGTTGACCGAAGAGAAAAGCAGATCCACCCGCAGGGATCCTGACGATCCCGTGTAGTCGGCGGTATCAATCCCATCGCCCCCGATCAGGTTGTCGGCCCCATCGCCGCCATTGAGCGTGTCATTGCCGCCGCCACCATTCAGCGTGTCGTCACCGCCCAACCCGGCAAGCACGTCCCCTGCCAGGTTGCCATTAAAGACTTCATCGGCAGCAGTGCCTTCCCAGATCTCTGATCCCACTGAGAGCGCCACGTCAACGTGGCCAAGCCCGAACAAATCCGCATCGGTAAGCATCTCTTCGGTGATCGTCGTGGATGCCGAGGACAAAACATCGAGTGTTTCCGCACCGTATGTGATCCGGATACCGTTGCTGAGTTCCTGAAACCCCAGGGATGACTTGGAATAGATCCGCCCCCAGCTGCTCAGATCTATCTTGTCCACACCAAGCTCAAACCCGTTTATCCGGTCATGCGTGCCGTCCCGGGTCAGGATGTAGATGTCTTCTCCTGAGCCACCGGTCAGCGTGTCGAACCCTTCTCCGTCAAAAAGAATGTCGCGTCCCGAGCTTCCGTTCAGATGGTCGGCGTTATCAGACCCCATCAGGATATCGTCCTGCGCGGTGCCCGTGGTCGTGCCGCCACCCGTTGGGGCGTGCAGGATTGCGCCGGGGTCGACATTCACGCTCCATCCGTCAACCGCGGCGTCCCCTTCGGAGATTGTATAGAGGTGCAGCGTTCCGGCCTCGTGCAGGGCAGTCAGCGATGTGAGATCGTTTAGAGGGGCATCAAGCGTGCTCTCGACGCTTCCAAGATGGACAAACCTGCCACCGGGCAGCAACGTCAAAAGGCTCAAACCATCATCCTGACCGCTGGCCAGAATGTAGATATGGGACCCCAGTGTCACGACCTCAAGCTCCGAGATGCCGTCAAACCGGCTGTTGAGATCGTCGATAACCTGATCACGGGCCTCGATCATGCCAGTTGCCGAAATCGCCAGGACGGAAATCGAGCTGCTGCCCGAAGACGCCACAATCGCAAGCGTCTCACCGTCAAGCTGCACGACTTCAATCGCAGATGGTGTGCCAACACCAAACCCGTTCTGTGCCCCCACCGTATCACGCAAAGCCAGACCGTTACTGGCGTCCGGCGCATAGCTGTTGATGGTATTGCCTGCACTCGAGACCGACAGGATGAACGTCTTTGACCCGATTTGCGCTTGCGCCAGCAACAGGTCATCCGAGCCCGATGGGGTCTGCGCGGTCGGAATGCTTTGCCACAAGGTGATGTTGTTGCCCGCGCGTTGCCAGATATCGATCTCACCGCGTTCGCGACTTGTTGTATAAATAAGCTCTTGTGCGCCAGAGACATCGTGCACCAGCGAAAGAACGGCACCGCGCCCCGTTCCTGCCGTCAGGAGGGGGTCGAGACCGCCATTGTTGTTGACCGAGTAAGCCGTGAAACCCTGATCATTCAAACCGTAAGCCCAAAGAATGTCAGAACCATCCAGAGACCCGGTCTCTAGGTTAACCGGTGCGGACAAACCTGATCCTGCCGGAAAGGCCGTCGTTTGGCCTTGAGAAACGCTGCCTGAGATCTGCCAGCTTAGGGCCTCGTCGCCATCTGCCGAGGTCGCGGACAGCCAAATCTGGCCATTCTTTAAAAAAAGTTCGGCGTCCGAAAACCCTGACGTTGCCTGACCTGCCGATGGCAAAACGCGGCGCTCATGAGAAAAGTACACAACCAAAGCCTCAACACTAAAAATCGTCCTAACCGAATGCCTCAAAAGCAAAGCAATTTGAGGCTGAAAACGAGGCGTTGATCTGGCGAATAGAGTAAATTTTAATGTGGGTATGGCACCGTACATGGCGTAAATATATAATTAAAACAATGAATTGAACCCCAGTATGCCGACCGCTACGCAACATGTTACGATCGCGCTTTGTACGTATAATGGCGCGCCTTATTTGACCGAGCAGTTGACGTCTTATCTCGACCAGACACATGAAAACTGGTCGCTTTGGGTCAGCGATGATGGCTCCACGGACGGCACATGGGACATCCTGCGCGCGTTCCGGCGGCAGCATGGACAAACCCATGACGTCCGGCTGATCAAGGGGCCGGGCAAAGGCGCATGTCAGAATTTCCTGTCCTTGCTGTGCCATCCGGAGTTCCCACATGGCTATGTCGCGCTATCCGATCAGGATGATGTGTGGTTCCGCGACAAGCATTCGCGCGCATTGGGCGTCATTGGCGATGATCGACAAAAGGCGGTCCTTTACGGCGCGCAAAGCATTCACACCGGGCCGGATCTGCACCCGATCGGGCGCTCGAGGGTTCCGGTGACAGATCCGCATTTCTGCAACGCAATCGTCCAGAATATCGTCAGCGGACATAGCGCTGTCTTGTCGCCGGAGGCGCTTCGGACTGTCCGCAATTTTGGCGCTCCTGCCGATGTCCCGTTCCATGACTGGTGGATTTATCAGGTCATTTCGGGAACCGGCGGGCGCGTCTTGATCGATGATCGGGCTGTGCTCAACTATCGCCAACACGCCGCGAATGTAATTGGTGCGCCGCGCGGGATCCGCGCGGCTTTGAAGCGCCTCAATGGCTTGAGAAAATGCGCCTACCAAACATGGGTCCGCCAAAATGCCAAGGCGCTCTGGAACAGGCGCGGGTTGCTCGATCCTTCGGCGCGCCGGATATTGCAACTTTATTTTGAAGCACAACCCCGGCCCGGCTTGAACCGGGTGCGCGTCTTGCGCGCGCTGGGGATCAAACGCCAGGCCCGGTTTGGAACGGTGACTTTGTACATGGCGGGGTTTATGGGCTGGCTATGAGCGAGATCAGGCAAAGTCAGGGCGCGATACTTTGCAGATGGTGGGCGATCGCTTCGTTGACGTCCTCAAAAAGATGAAGCCTGCCGCGCTCCAGAACCGCGCCGGCATCGCAAAGCGCGCGAAGCTGTTCGACCCCGTGCGAGACCATGATCGCGCCGGATGTCTTCAGCCGTTCCGCGAAATAGGCGGCACTTTTCTTGCGAAAGGCGGCGTCCCCCACGGATGTGACCTCGTCCACCAGGTAGGTGTCAAACGGGATGCCCATCGACACCCCGAAAGCCAGACGCGATTTCATACCGGCCGAATAGCTGCGAAACGGATGGTGAAAATGCGGGCCAAGCTCTGCGAAATCCTTAACGAAGGCGACAAGCTCACGTGTGTCGACGCCGTAAATGCGGGCCACAAATCGCACGTTCTGCGCTCCGGTCAGATCGCCGTGAAACGACCCTGCAAACCCAATCGGCCAGGAAACAGATCCGGCCCGCCGGATCTGACCGGAGCTTGGATTCAGAGTGCCCGCAATCATCTTCAGCAGGGTGGTTTTTCCCGCACCGTTACGGCCCAGCAGCGCCACGGCACGGTTTGGCGGGAAGACCGCATTGATCTGATCGGCCACAATCTTGGGTCCGTCGCGCGTCTGGAACGCTTTGGTCAGATTCTCCAGGATAACCATCTGTCGTCACGTCCGATTACCTGCGGTCCCTGATGGATCCCCCGATCATCACGATGATCGACCATGTCAGCACCAGGAACAAAGCTGTCATACCAAGCAATAGCGCTCTGCGTGGGTAAAGCGCGCGCTCGGCCAGAGTGGGTGCGATATGTGCTGCAAGATAGCGGCTTTGTCGCCGCGCCTCTGCCTGCGCGGCATCAAAGGCGCTTAGCGCCGAGATATAGGTCTGTTCGGCAAATTCGCGATCCACCACCAGACGTTCATACTCCCCAAAAACCGTTGCAAACGCATCGGGTGCCTTGGTGCCGTCATCCGCGATACCCAGCTTGCGCTTCTCGCTTGAAATGCGGTTTCGGATCACCTCAATCCTGCGTTTCGCCTGCTTGATACGCGGATCAGAATCGCGCGTTGTCTCCACCAGTAGGTCGAGGCTGATCAGTGCCTCGGCCAGTTGCGATTGCAGATTTCCCAAAAGTCCCGCCTGCGTCTGGATATCGACATTGGGATCAACAATCTGGTGGAGGTTTCGAAAATGCGTCACCGCCTCACGGGCCGCCTTTAGTCGTTCCAGCGCCGTGACAAGCTCGTCGCGGGCGTATCGCACGGCATCGTCACGGGCAATATCGCTTAGCCGGTTAATCATAACGGTGCTTTCCTCGTAAATCGCGGCCGCGACGGTCTGCGCGTCGTCGGGCGTAAAGGCATGCACTCTGATTTCGATCAGCTTGGATGACGTGTCATAGGAAATGCGCACCATGCGCGACCAGTGATCAACCAAATCTTCAATCGTGCCACCGGGCGAAAAAACAAAGATCGGATCGGTTTTGGGTTTTGACCAGATCGCACCAAGATCCAGCCGCGCATCGAGCCGTTCAACCATCGTCTGGCTGCTCAGAAATTCGTAAAGGATATCCGTGTCAGAAGAGCTTGAATGGGCAAGGTCAGTGATCCCGCCGATCATTTCAATGGGCGACGCAACCTCTTCTCGGCGCACCGAGAACCCGACGGTCGACGTGAACTGATCCTCCGCGATGTTCCAAAGATAGTATCCTGTTGCCAGGGTCGGAAGAATGACCAGGGCAATGAAACTGAGCATGACCAAGCGGTGGCGCTTTTGCCGACGCGCGGGGGCCGCGACCGGAGGGACAATGGGCATCACCGTCGTTTGGACAGGCGCCGGGGCAGGCGGTGAAACAGGGACCGGGTTGAGCTTTGTAAGCGTCACAACACTTCCTCAAGACATTGCGAGGATAGTGCTACGCACGAAACCTAAACCAATCGTTGAATTTGAAGAAAATCGTCGAAGATGAGTGACTATGCCCTGCAATGCGGCGTCGGTCGGCCCTGGGCCAGCGCACGCGCAATTCTCGCGCTCATGTTGCGCGAAATGGCCACTACCTATGGGCGCTCACCGGGCGGATATATCTGGGCCCTGATCGAACCTGTTGCGGGGATCGCTCTTTTGACCCTGATCTTTTCCACCGGGTTTCAGGCCCCCTCAATGGGCGTGAATTTCCCGATATTCTACGCCACCGGTCTCATTCCGTTTCTGCTCTTTACGGACGTATCTGGCAAGGTGGCTCTTGCGCTGCTCTTTTCCAAACCGCTTCTGGCCTATCCGGCTGTAACCTTTATCGATGCCATTCTGGCGCGGTTTTTCATCAACATCCTGACCCAACTGACCGTTGCCACCGTCGTCTTCGTCTCCATTCTCCTGATCTTCGACACGCGTCTGACGCCGGACATTGGCCTGATTGCGGAGGCGCTGTTTTTCGCGGCGCTTCTGGCGTTGGGCGTGGGCGTCATCAACGCCTTCGCCTTCTGCCGTTTTCCCATCTGGCAACGCGCGTGGTCCATTCTGACGCGACCGCTTTTCATTGTATCGGGCGTATTCTTTACGCTCGAAACGATCCCGGCACCTTATGACGATTACCTTTGGTACAACCCACTGATCCATATTGTTGGGATCATGCGTCAAGGGTTTTACGCCGGGTACGACGCGGCCTATGTCTCGCGCGCGTACTTGCTTTACCTGCCGCTCTTGCTTATGGCGATTGGTTTGGTTTTCCTAAGACGCTTTCACAGAGAGATCGTCAATGAGGGATGAAGGCTCGCCCGAGAAAACCTGCTGCATGACCAGATCATCAAGAGCTGTAAACTCGGCCAGCCGCGCAATACTACGGTCCTTTTCAAACCGTGCACAAAGTTTGGACCACCGGCTCTCATTGGCGATGTGTCCGCCGGTATTGAAGTAGTTTCCGGTCAGCCGGATTTCGACGCCGTAAAGCGCCCGGATATCGCACTCAAGCTGATCGAGACCCTCAATCCGGTAGACGGCCGAAAGAGAGGCCAGACCAGTCAGGGCACGCGCAAGGCGCTCATCTTTCGGCAGGCATTTTAGTCGGTGCCACCCATCCATTTGCCGCGAGGCAAAATAGGAACAGTAGAAGTTGTCATACATGCTGCGCACAAACCGGTGCCAATCGGGTGGACCACCAAAAAAATAGTCGTCAGCACTCAGGTCGAGCGCCATGCGCTTGCCGATGTTTTCAGGTCGCAAAAGCGCTTCCGGCGTCGCCAGTTTCGCCTGCTTGCGCATGTAAAGATAAAATGAGGCAATGCGTTCCTTGGGGTCGCGCAGGATGGTAAAAACAAATCGATCCGCCGGCAGAAGCTCGACCTCCGTCCAATCGATATGTCCGGAATAAAGCCGGTAGCCATCCGGCATCTGCCGACCGCCAACCGCCTGCGCCGTCACTCTGACAGGTGAGACATGTGCCGCTCCGCCAACCGCCCTTTGAAGCTCGTTATGCACGGTTTGGCCTGCGGTCTTGGGCACGTGGAGAAAGACGAGTGTGCTCATAGCAAACCCGCGCTGAGATCGACGCAACTTGGTGCGAAGGGCGGGACGTCTTTCATCTCTGCCACGCCTTTGAGGAAGGCCGGGACGTCTGACATATCAAGATGGGACAACTGCCAGGGCGCAAAGCGCCACCACCGGCTGACCTGCATTTCCGTGATCAACTCGGTCGGCAAGCGGGCCTTCTTGGGAACGGCCGGATTGCCTGCGACGATTGTGTAGGGCGGCACATCCTTGGCAACAACCGCGCCTGCGGCAACGATCGCGCCGTTGCTGATGGTCACGCCCGCAGCGATATAGGCGCCGTGCCCGATCCATACGTCATGGCCAATAGTCGTCTTCTGAATACTCGTCGGTGGCGCACTGTTCTGAAACTCATATCCTGCAAACGCTTTTGCGCCCGCAAACCCATCGCTAACATCGAAAAGCCGATCTTTCAGATAAAAGGCAGGGCTTGTTGAGGCCCAGGTAAGAGGATGGTTCTGGCGCCCGATCTGAACTTCTTCGCCAAACGAGCAATAACGCCCGATCTCGGCCGCGGCGCAATAGCCCGACACCTGATAAGAGAAGGCCCCAAGTTTGAGCGAAAGCCCATACTGCGTCCATTTCAGACTGGCAGGTGCCTCTATCCGGGTTTGCCTTGGCAACTGTATCATCTTGCCTGACGGGCGTGGAAGAACTTCAATGCCCTTTGCGGCGAGCGCCGCTATGCGGACTGCGACTGTGGACATATCGTGGTCTCGCAGGAGGAAAGGAGTGCATCGAGGATCATCTGGCTTTGCGGTTCTCCGGGCCGAAGCGGAATCGTGCCACCCTGACCGGACATCACCGAGGCCCGCTTGATGGCATCCGCCTGTGCCCCAAGATCAAAGCTCCAAACCGGCAGACCGGTCGCCAGTGCTTCATGCGTTGTGTAAGAGAAGGTTTCCGGCCAGATCGATGGGATAAACCAGCAACTCACACCATAACGTTTCGTCAGCTCCGGGATATCGCGAACCTCGTAGGGCCCGTGTATCGCAGCGCTTGTCGCAAGCGGAAAAGCGGGATCCATGTAGCCAAGCACGACAAGATGTGCGTCTTGGCTTTGATCCAGAAGCGCACTCAGATCCTGCAGGATCTTCGCCCCTTTCTGAAGCCCAATTGCCCCCAGAACGCCGATCACCGGTTTGCCGTCGGTGTGGCGGCCTGGTGCCATGCGCCGCTGCTTGAGCGCGACAGCATGCGGCATCACGCGGATCTTTTCTTTGCTGACGGGAAATACATCTGACAAGATCTTTCGGCTGCTGTCGGAAAACACCGTCAGATCATCGGCGTGCCGGATCGCTTTGCCCCATCTGTGCCGCCACTCAGCCAAAGAGACAGTCGTACCGTCCGGTTTGCAATAGGTATGCGCCGGGTCAACGGAGCCTTCAGGACTTGCAGGCGCATATTCATTCCGGCTGTTGAGCAGTGTGTAAGACGGGCTGAGCGGCAAGTAATCATGGAAGAGGATTTCAAGCTCAGAGCCGGGGCTGGCGGCAAGCCTGCACAAGACGTCTGGTATCTCCAATAGGTCCGAGGCTCCGACACCGCAGGAATAGATGATCCGCCGGTTTGGAATGAGCGACATGAGACGTTCGACAAACGCCACAGCCGCCGTGGCCCCTTGGGTGACGCCCAGCGGTGTATGCAGCTCGATATTCCAGGCATGTGCGCCGCCCACGCGGATGACTATCGCGATGCCGGTCTTTCTCAGATCCTTTCCGATGCGTTGTTTGAGATAAAGCTCTGCACCGCCTCCCATAGAATGGCCGATATAGACTGGGATCGTCTGCGCGCAGCTGGCCTGTGCCCAGGCCAGGGCCAGCGCCAGACGTGGCGCGGTCAGTGGATCCTCTGCAATGAATTTCTGGACCGATTGATCATAGTCCGGATAGCGCTTCGACACGATCTGATTGTGCGCGGCAACAAGTTTGGCTTTCTTTTCAGACCCAAATGATGTCCCGCTGCGGTGTTCGACAAAGATGCCGCCATGACCAAGATGCCGCCAGCCCTTTAACGTCAGTTTCTGACACCAGTCCACTTCTTCGCCGTAGCCCGGATCGAAGGTATGATCGAATGTCCGAACAAGCCGCAGGGCGTCTTTGTGCATGGCCATGCAAAAACCAACACCGGTTGGCGCGTCTGCCAATGCGGCATCTGGGACGAACTGTGCGGCGGTCGCGTCAATTTCGTCGGCCACGCCTTTGGCAAGCACCGAGGCGCGACAAAGAACCGGCGCATTGAAAATCTCGGCGTCGTTTGACATGGGCGTCACACTGGCCACGCGAAGGTGCTCAGCGAACGGCCTGACAAGCCGACTGGCCCAGTTATTCGGGACAAAGGCATCGGAATTGAGCAAAAGAACGTGGTGCCCCAGTTTGATGGCCTTTTCAAACCCGCGATTGACCGAACCGATAAAGCCAAGATTTTTTTCGTTTTCCAGAAGGTGAACGTATTGGCGGCTGCTCGCACCAGCCGATTTGACCCAATTGCGCAAAAACGGCCGGACCGCCGGATCGGTAGAGCAGTCTTCGATGATAATAAGCTCAAACGGCAGGTCGGTATGGACCAGAATACGATCGAGAGTTTCAGGCAGAAGATCCATCGCGTTGAAGACCGGCAGAACGATTGTGACCGTCTCTTTCGGCAACATCAAAGAGGCGGGGTCTTCGTCTCCGGCATCGACAGCAAAGAGAAACGGCGTCATCCGATCCGTGGGCGTCTCCTCGCCAAGACCGAGGCTGTCCTTGATCGCGGCACGATCCTCTGGATGGTGTTTCAAACGCCATCTCAGATAAGCGGGCAGCGCGCGAAAAGAGGCGCCCAAGAAAGGCCGTATCAGGCGCCGCCTGACACGCGCCATGTCGGCATCATCAAAAAAGTCGATACGCTGCGCGCATTCCTTCTCACCTTTCCGACTGACAAGAAAGCACTCTGCAGGCCCCACCGGAAGGTCAAGGCGAAACCCCGGTGTCCGGCCCGTCATATCGGCAAATTTGGAACTTACATCAGGTCTTGGGGTGCTGGGCGCAAGGGCGGCACGTTCGTCGCCGCGAACAAGCGCGATGTGATCTGCGTCGGCCCACCCTTCGATCTCAAACCTGCCCCGACAAAGGCGAATGGCATCGATATGACCGATGGGTTTCCCCGAATGGGTGATCAGCGCGACGCCGGGTTTGCTCAGCCTGCCATGCTCATGGGTGTAACGAAGAAAGGCAGATTTCAGCCCGCGCCACATGGTCTCGCCCTCTCGATGGGGTGCCTGACAGGGGGCGCAATCATGCACTGCAAAAGGATAAACGCATCTGCCAGATCAGTTGACCGGACAGTAGAATGGGAAGTCCTTCCAAATTATTAAAATTTGTGACGCTTTCTCGCGTTCAGCTTGTCGCGCTCTTCACCGCTTCGACAACATCGTTCAGCACCGAGTTCAGAAGCGCCTCGTCGGTGCATTCCCCCATCACTCGTATAAGAGGCTCTGTTCCCGATTTCCGGATAAGAAGACGTCCATTATCACCCAAGGCCTTTTCACCCGTCGTGATGGCATCTTGGACCTGCTCCGTTTCAAGGGGTGTCTGACCATCGCTGAAACGTACATTGATGAGGGACTGCGGAACTGGAGTGAACACCCGCGCCAGATCACTCGCCCTTTGATCTGTTTCCACCATACCGGCCAGGAATTGCAGCGCTCCAATCAGGCCGTCACCAGTGGTGGCATAATCGGTCATCACAATATGCCCGGACTGTTCGCCGCCAAGATTATGGCCATCGGCACGCATGGTTTCCACCACATATCGGTCACCAACGGCGGTCCGTTTCAACTCGATGCCTTGGTCTACAAGATGGTGCTCAAGCCCGAGATTGGACATAACCGTCGCAACAAGCGCGTTGCCCTTCAATCGCCCTTCGCGAGCCCAGCGCGTGGCAATCAGGCCCATGATTTGGTCGCCATCCGCAACCTGGCCCTTTTCATCGACCAGCACCAAGCGATCCGCGTCACCATCAAGGCAAATGCCAAGATGCGCACCTGTTTCAATCACCTTTCTTGCAGCGGCCTCGGGATGAGTAGAGCCACACTCCGCGTTGATGTTGCGCCCGTTTGGCTCCACACCAATCGGGATCACTTCAGCGCCCAGTTCCCACAACACAGCAGGCGCGGTCCGATACGCGGCACCGTTTGCGCAATCGACAACGATCTTCAGCCCATCAAGCCGCCGCCCGGATGGGAAGGTTGTCTTGGCGTACTCAACATATCGTCCGCGCGCGTCTTCAAACCGCGTGGCACGCCCGATGTTTTCAGGCGCCGCGAGGCTCACCCCATCGGTCATCAGCTTTTCAATGCCCGCCTCGGCCTGATCGGAAAGCTTGAACCCATCAGGTCCAAACAGCTTGATCCCGTTATCCTCGGCCGGGTTATGACTGGCGGAGATCATGACACCGACATCCGCCCGCAAGCTATGTGTCAGATACCCAACTGCCGGTGTCGGCACGGGACCCAAAAGGAAGACATTCATCCCCGTTGACGCAAAACCTGCTGTCAGCGCGTATTCGATCATATAGCCAGAAAGGCGGGTGTCCTTGCCGATGACGACGCGGTGGTCTTGGGTATCACGGCGAAAATACCGGCCCGCAGCAGCCCCAAGTTTCAGCGCAAGCTCAGCCGTCATCGGCCAGGTATTGGCGCGACCACGCACGCCATCGGTTCCAAACAAATCTTTGTTCATTCGCTCACCTGTTCGCTCACGCTGCTCTGCGCGCATTGATTTGTCTTACCTGTCTCGCCAACGGCTGTCCAATGGATCGCGTCGGCGATGATTGTCACCCAGTTCGCATCGAATGGCCCGAATTTGCCATGCTTCATTGACTACATGAGCGTCGCAGATCATAAGAAAGATCAAATTTTGAGTGCAGGACGATTTCGATGAAGATTGCAATGATTGGAACAGGTTATGTCGGATTGGTCTCCGGCGTCTGCTTTTCAGATTTTGGCCATGATGTCGTTTGCGTTGACAAGGATTCCTCGAAAATCGACATGCTGAACAGTGGCGGGGTTCCGATCTACGAGCCAGGTCTTCAGCAGCTGATGGAAAAGAACGTCAATGCGGGCCGCCTGTCTTTCACGACGGACCTGCCAGAGGCACTTGATGGTGCCGAAGCCGTCTTTATCGCCGTTGGCACGCCGACCCGTCGGGGGGATGGCCACGCAGACCTCAGCTACGTCATGGCGGCGGCGGAAGAGATCGCGAGGACGGCAAGTGACTACATCGTTATCGTCACCAAGTCGACGGTACCTGTCGGCACCAACCGGCAGGTCAAGCAGACCGTCCGTAAAGCCAATCCGGAGCTGGAATTCGATGTTGCCTCCAATCCGGAGTTCCTGCGCGAAGGCGCGGCGATCGAGGATTTCATGAAGCCGGATCGTGTGGTCGTCGGTGTCCAGACAGAGCGCGCCGCAGAGGTCATGGAAGAGATCTACCGGCCGCTCTACCTGCGGGAATTTCCAATCCTGACCACGGATCTGGAATCCGCAGAGATGATCAAATACGCGGCAAACGCCTTTCTCGCGACGAAGATCACCTTCATCAATGAGATTGCCGCCTTGTGCGAGCGCACCGGCGCAGATGTCAAACAGGTCAGTCGCGGAATTGGCCTTGATGGCCGCATCGGGAACAAGTTCCTTCACGCCGGGCCCGGGTATGGCGGAAGCTGTTTTCCGAAAGACACGCGGGCATTGGCGCGGACTGGACAGGAACACGGGCTGCCGCTTCAGATTACCGAAACGGTGATCGCAGTGAATGAAGAGATCAAGCGCCGCATGATCGACAAGCTTTTTGACATGTGTGATGGCTCTTTCAATGGCAAGACGGTTGCCGTGCTTGGGGCCACCTTCAAGCCGAACACGGATGACATGCGCGAAGCCCCGTCGCTGACCATTGTGCCCGCTCTTGTCGGAGGCGGTGCAAAGGTTCGCGTCTGCGATCCGCAAGGGCAGCGAGAGGGTGAAGAACGCCTTCCCGGCGTGCAATGGGTCGATGATCCTTACAAATGCGTCAGCAAAGCGCATCTGGTTGTGCTGCTGACCGAGTGGAACGAATTCCGCGCGCTCGACCTTAAGCGTATCGCGCGCAAGATGGACACGCCGCGCCTTGCCGATCTTCGGAATATCTATTCCGTCAAGGATGCCAAACGCGCGGGATTTGACGCCTATGAAAGCATCGGACGCGTCGGGTTTGCGCGCCAGAACGTGAAAGATGCCGTCGCCGAATAAGCGTTCTCCACGCTGCAGGGTTGCTCTAGAAGAGGCGCGAAAAATCACGTCTTCGACGTAAGGGGCTTTGACATGAAAACCGCTATCGTAACAGGCGCGGCACGCGGCATCGGGTTGGCGACCACGAAGCTTTTCCTGAGAAAGGGGTGGCAGGTGGTCATGGTTGACCGGGATGAGGCCGCCTTGATGTCAGAGGCCGCGGCTCTGGAAAATGTGACGCCTGTCTCATGTGATATCTCGGACCCCGATCAGGTGCGCGACATGTCTGCCCGGTTCAAGACGGTGGATGCGCTTATCAACAACGCAGGTGTTGCGGATTTCGGGCCGATTGAAGAGACAAGCCTGGCGAGATGGCGCACCGTCATGGAGACAAATCTCGATGGCGTCTTCATGGTGACCCAGGCACTGACGCCAGCTTTGGCTTCCGCAAAGGGCGCGATCGTGAACATCGCTTCGATCTCCGGATTAAGAGCCTCGACGCTGCGCGTAGCCTATGGGACATCCAAGGCAGGTGTCATGGCGCTCACCCAGCAACAGGCAGTGGAGCTTGGAGAAAAGGGAATTCGTGCGAATTGTGTCTGCCCGGGTCCTGTGCGCACGAAGCTTGCTATGGCGGTCCACACCCAGGACATTATCGATGCCTACCATGACGCAATCCCGCTCAACCGGTATGGCAGCGAAGACGAAATCGCGAATGTCATCGTCTTTCTCTGCTCGGCAGAGGCCAGTTATGTGACCGGACAGATCATTTCCGTCGATGGCGGTTTTGAGGCCACGGGAATCGGGTTGCCCGCGTTGAGGCCCTAAAAAAGTGGCGCTGAAAGTTCAGCGCCACCACACCGGGAACACCCCGGATACTGATAAAATATACGTCAGACTCTCAGAATTCCGACGGGAGGTCAGATACAGGCAAAATCGTTAAACACCTGCCGTGATACCGTGATGGATTTGGTCACCGGTTTGGTCGTCGGCGCCTCGACCTGCTTTTGGTCAAGTTTAAGACCATCTTTTTCGGATGAGGCAGCAATTGTCTTCGTCATCGGTCTTCTCCACTTGTTAACGTGGCAAACCGGACAGTTAGCACCGACCGGCGCCCACACTCAGTAATCATGCTGGGATACCGGCCCTCAGATGATCATAAAATAAGCGATATCTGATGTCTTCGAAGCGGAACCCCGGCATCACTAGTCTGCCAGAAATGTTAATATTGGTCTATCTTGGCGATGGAAAAACTTTGTCTCCAATTTGGACAAAATATGTCCACAATGTGGCGCAAATGCACAAAATCTACAATTTGTGGTGGCGCTGCAAGATCATGAGACGAAATCGAGTAGAAGGACATAGATCTCTACCATGTGATTTTTTTGCCAGAAAGAACCGTAAATGGCTCTGTCTTCGCACCTCTTTGCCACCCATATCCGGTGTCAGTTCTTAAGATCGTATACCCGTTCCAGCCGGTCTGTTCCCACCAGCTCTCATATTGGTCGGTCTGCGAATTCACCCGCCAACGGCCAATTTCCGGGCGTCTGTTTGCCTGTAGATAGATGGTCTGGCCATCGTCTCTGAAATACTGCGTATAGGCCGCGCCAGACCAAGATCCCTCTATCGTGTTGCCCCGCAGAAGGCGGTCAATTTCGTCGGCCTTCAAAGCCTCGTCCGCCTGGCTTGCCGTAACAGATGAGAGGCAAAGCATGGCTATCAGGACCAGAAAGGATTTGCGCCGGAGCAAGTCGGGCCTCCCGGTCATGCCTTCGCCTGTATCAGACAAGCGCGGAAATCATTTACATTTGTGAGCGTGGGTCCGGGGGCAACCTGATCACTGATGCGTTCGAAGAAACCGTGCGCATCATTGGTCTCCAAGGCTCGTTCTGCGCTGACACCTTTCGAGATCGCTTTCTTCAAAGTGTTCGGGCCGATTGTGGCGCCGGCAACTTCTGCCGCACCATCAACCCCGTCCGTGTCACAGGCAAGGGCATGCACCCCATCCGCTCCGTCAAGTGCCAGGGCCATGGCCAGCGCATATTCCGCATTCGGCCCGCCAATCCCGTCGCCACGACGCGTGACCGTCAATTCGCCGCCTGACAATAGCAGAACCGGTGCGTCGCCCGGTCCAAGTTCTTTTTGAACCTCCAGCGCAAGCCTGGCATGCGCGGCAGCCACATCGCGCGCTTCGCCCTCGAGTGAATCGCCAAGCATGCGCACGTCACACCCAGCTTCGCGGCCGATATCCGCTGCCGCCTCAAGTGATTGCGCGGGCGCTGCGTAGATCACATTGGTCACCCGACTCAGCCTTTCGTCATCCGGGGCCAGTGGTGCGCCGCCCGCATGCAGGAACCGCGCAACGGACTCCGGTGGCTGCACATCCCAACGTGACAGGGTTTCAAGCGCCCGCGCGGCATCGCCAGTGTCGCCAACCGTAGGCCCGCTTGCGATGTCACCAGGATTGTCGCCGGGCACGTCGGAAATCATCAGAGCAAGCATTTTCGCGGGATAGGCCGCCGCTGCCAGCTTGCCGCCTTTCACAGCCGAAATCTGCTTGCGAATGCCATTGATATCACCGATCGGCGCGCCCGAGGCCAGAAGCCTATCCGTCAGGGCTTGCTTCTCGGCCAAGGTGATCCCTTCCGCAGGGGCGGTCAAAAGGGCCGAACCTCCGCCAGAGATTAGCGCGAGCACCATGTCATCCTCTCCGCAGTGCTCCAGCAATGCGAGCATGCGTTGCGTCGCAGCTTCACCAGCCGCGTCCGGAACCGGATGTGCCGCCTCGACGATCTCGATGCCCCGGCAGGGCCTTGCATACCCATACCGCGTGATCACAAGGCCTTCGCAGGATCCGTATTCGGCCTCGACCGCTTCGGCCATACGCGCACTGGCCTTGCCGGCGCCGATGACCAGAAGCCGACCATCTGGTTTGGATGGCAGATGTGCGGCAAGGCTTTGCATGGGATCGGCCACCTCGACGGCGCGATCAAAAAGGCGGCGCAGAAAGGCTTCCGGATTCTGCATGAAAAAGCTCCTGAACAAGTCCCGGCACACTATGGCGTTTCGCAACAGGGCTGCAACCGCCTGATGCGCCCTGCCGAACTTGACAAAGGACAGGCCACGGGCGACAGACGCGGCCATGGTGATGACCTTAATTCAGGTGGGATTGGGCGGGGCCATCGGCTCTGTACTGCGCTTTGGCATCGGGCTTGCTGTCGCCCGCTTCGCAAGCGTCAGCTTTCCGCTTGCCATTCTGCCTGTCAACGTTCTTGGCTCGTTTCTGATGGGGCTTGTTATGGTCTATACGTTTCAGCGTGACCTGACATATCTCAATCCCTTTCTCATGACCGGAATTCTGGGCGGGTTCACCACCTTCTCGGCCTTCTCGCTCGAGGCCTTCACGCTTTACGAGCAAGGCGAAGTGGCACAGGCAATACTTTACGTTCTGGCGTCGGTGATCTTGTCGATCCTTGGTCTTGCGCTGGGCGTATGGCTGGCAAGGACAGTTTGGGCATGAGCGGTGTCCAGACACTGACTGTCGCCGACGGCGAAGGCGATCAGCGGTTGGACCGTTGGTTGCGGCGGCGCTTTCCACATGTGCCGCAAGGGCGCATCGAAAAAATGTGCCGCAAAGGCGAGCTGCGCATCGATGGCGCGAGGGCCAAAGCCAGCACGCGCCTTGAGGAAGGGCAGAAAGTGCGCGTGCCGCCCCTGCCGGAAATTGAGCAACCCGCCCCGGCGCGCCCCAAAATCTCTGACGCCGACACCAAGATGATCCAAGGCGCGGTCATTTACCGAGACGACCACATCATCGCACTGAACAAACCACCGGGTCTGCCCGTCCAAGGCGGAAGCAAGCAGACACGCCATGTCGATGGGCTGTCGGAGGCCCTGAGGTTTGAGATGACGGAGAACCCAAGGCTGGTGCACCGTCTCGACAAGGACACATCAGGTGTGCTGCTCATGGCGCGAAGCCGGTCCATAGCCGCAAAACTGACCGCGGCGTTCCGGCATCGAGATACGCGCAAGATCTACTGGGCCGCGATTGCTGGCGTGCCCACCCCGCGCATGGGCACAATCCGCTTCGGGCTTGTCAAAGCCCCCGGACACGGGTCCAAAGGCGAAGGCGAGAAAATGCTCTGCCTGCATCCAAGAGAGACCGAGAACACACCCGGGGCCAAACCCGCGATCACCGATTATGCCGTTCTTGAAAACGCCGGCACGCGGACATCCTGGGTGGCTCTTGTGCCAGTCACCGGGCGCACGCATCAGCTGCGGGCTCATATGGCGGAGATCGGTCATCCGATTGTGGGCGACGGCAAATATGGCGGGTCGAGCCAGGAAAACCTTGGTGATGGCTGGGGCGCGCAGCTTGGCGGCGATATCAGCCGGAAACTGCACCTGCATGCCCGGTCGCTCACAATCTCGCATCCTGTCACTGGTGCGGACCTGACGCTGACCGCATCCTTACCGGATCATATGAGCTGGACATGGTCTACCTTTCAGTGGCGCTCTCAAGATGCTCCGCCGGATCCATTTGAGGCTGACGGATGACAAAGCCATTGCGCCTCGTGATTTTCGATGTCGACGGAACACTGGTCGACAGCCAGGCCGACATTGTCGCTGCCATGACAATTGCTTTCGAGGCGGTCGGCCAGCCCGTGCCGGATCGGGCAACGATCCTGTCCATTGTTGGCCTGTCGCTTGATCGCGCGGTCTTGCATCTGGCCCCAGAGCTTTCAGGCCAGTCGCATGCACGAATGGTCGAAGGATACAAGGAGGCCTATATCAGCCTGCGCGCCAAGACCGGCGCGGCTGACACCTCGCCGCTTTATCCCGGAGCGCGCGAGGCCCTTGATCAGCTTCATGCACAAGAAAACGTCCTGTTGGGCGTGGCGACTGGAAAGTCCCGCCGCGGACTCGACAAGCTTCTAGAGGCCCATGCTCTGGGCCATATGTTCGTGACGCAGCAAGTCAGCGACCACCATCCCTCCAAGCCCCATCCCTCAATGATCGAAACGGCCCTTTCGGAGGCTGGGGTTGAAACGGATCATGCAGTAATGGTTGGCGACACGAGTTTTGACATGGAAATGGCCCAGGCCGCCGGTGTTTCCGGGATCGGCGTCAGCTGGGGATATCATGACGTGGCGCGCCTTGCGGCAGCTCGCCAGATTGTGGACCGATTTACGGATTTGCCAGCTGCCATCGAACGGGTCTGGAAGGCTGGTGCCGAATGAGTGAATGGAAAGCCAAGCGATTCTGGGCCGAGGCCATGGTTGTGAAGCGCAACGGTGGGTATGGCATCGAGCTGGATGCGCGGCCTGTTAAAACCCCCGGCAAGGCAGAGCTTATCTTGCCTTCCACTGCTTTGGCAGAAGCCATTGCATTGGAATGGCAGGCGCAGGAGGGTGCGATCGATCCACGTTCCATGCCAATGACACGCTCGGCCAATGCGGCCATCGACAAGGTCAGGGTCCAACATGCCGAAGTCGCCGAATTGGTGGCCGCCTACGGAGATGCGGATCTTTTGTGCTACCGGGCGGACAGCCCGGACGCTCTTGTCAAACGCCAAGCCGAGATTTGGGATCCTCTTCTGGATTGGGCGGCAGAGGTTTTTGACGCAAGACTGGTGCCGGTGTCTGGTGTCATGCATCGCCCACAAGATCCCACAACCATCAAGAGACTGGCGTCCAGGGTTGCACAGATGGACGCGTTCACGCTGACCGCCTTTCACGATCTGGTCGGGCTTTCGGGATCTCTGGTCATCGGATTCGCGGCACTTCACGAGTTCGCAGACCCAGATACCTTGTGGCACTGGTCCAGAGTCGATGAAATTTGGCAGCAAGAGCTCTGGGGCGTCGATGAAGAGGCAGAGGAACTTGCACAGCACAAACTGGGCGAATTTCGACATGCGAAGAATTTTTATGATCTTGCAAATAAATAGACGAAATTTCTGCTAAACATTGGTTTCCTCTACGGAAACAACCTGTCTGGCTGCATGTTTTTATCACCAAAGGCCTTGACCTTCTGAGGTGAATCCACACACACTCTCGGGCACTGACATGGGGAATGACCCTTCACAGTATCGCCCGGTCCGGAAGGGCCGATTGAACCGCCCAGGGAAGGGCGGGCATATCAGGAAGAGGTAAACATGAAAAAATCCGTAATTTTTGGCGCGCTTACTGTTGCCGGCATGGCTGCAGCTGCTGGTGTCGCCTCGGCAGGTACACTTGACGACGTGAAAGCACGTGGCAAGCTGAACTGCGGCGTGACCACCGGTCTGGTGGGCTTCGCAGCACCTGACGCAAACGGCAACTGGGATGGTTTCGACGTTGGCGTATGCCGCGCTGTCGCAGCAGCCGTCCTTGGCGATCCAACAGCAGTGGAATTCGTTCCGACCACAGGCAAGACGCGGTTCACCGCGCTGGCCTCGGGCGAAATCGACATGCTGGCCCGGAACACCACCTGGACCTTTAGCCGTGACGTTGACCTGAAGTTCGAATTTGTCGGCGTGAACTACTACGACGGCCAAGGCTTCATGGTTCCGAAAGATCTCGGCGTTTCGTCGGCTAAGGATCTGGACGGCGCAACCGTCTGCATCCAAACCGGTACAACAACAGAGCTGAACCTGGCGGACTTCTTCCGCTCCAACAACATCAGCTACGAGCCGGTTCCGATCGAAACCAACGCTGAAGCACAACAGCAGTACCTCGCCGGTGCTTGCGACGTCTACACGACAGACGCGTCCGGTCTGGCTGCGACACGTGCTGCTTTCGAAGATCCGGCAGGCCACGTGCTTCTGCCCGAGATTGTCTCGAAAGAGCCGCTTGGCCCGCTTGTTCGCCATGGCGACAACGAATGGGGTGACGTGGTGCGCTGGACGCTGAACGCGCTGATCACAGCTGAAGAGCTGGGCGTGACAAGTGCAAATGTCAGCGAACTGGCAGCATCTGCTGGTGACAACCCAGAGGTTAACCGTCTGCTCGGCACCGAAGGCAACCTGGGCGAAATGCTCGGCCTTGACGCCGACTGGGCTGTGAAAGCTCTGGCCGGTGGCAACTACGGCGAAATCTTCGAGAAGAACATCGGTGAAAATACACCTGTTGGTCTGGCTCGCGGATTGAACGCACAGTGGACCGAAGGCGGCCTGCTCTACTCGCCGCCCTTCCGCTAAAATCACTACCTCAAAGGGCGCGGTCATACCGCGCCCTTTGTTTTTCTAAAAGCAATGATCGGCCCACCGCGCAAAAGCGCATCAAATAATCCGGGCCGGCAAGGGGACACCTCAGATGACAACCATGACCGACCCTCCACAGGAGTCGTTTCGCCTGTCAATGTTGCTGAACGATACACGCTATCGTTCCTACACGTTTCAGTTCATCGCGCTGATTGTACTGGTTGCCTTGTTCGCTTACCTGGGTTCGAACCTGGTACAAAACTTGCGCGCTGCTGGGCTTAACATTTCGTACGAGTTTTTGGGGGAACCCGCAGGATACGATATAAACCAGCGGCTGATCGAATACGAAAGCCAGAGTTCGCATTGGCGCGCCGCTATTGTCGGCATCCTCAACACGTTGCTTGTCGCCTTTTTGGCTTGTGTAACAGCCACAATTCTGGGCGTGGCCGCTGGCGTTCTGCGCCTGTCCAAGAACTGGCTCGTGAGCAAGCTCATGGCGATCTACGTCGAAGCGTTTCGCAACGTGCCTGTGCTTATCTGGATCATCATCATCTTTACGGTCATGACAGCTGTTCTTCCTTCACCAAGGGCATTCCGTGGCGAAGACGCGACCAGCTCAATGCTCTTGGATTCTTTGGCCTTTACAAGCCAAGGTGTCTTTGTGCCGGGTCTGGTGTTTGGAACAGGTGGCCTCTTGGTTGTCTTGACACTTCTGGCTTCGATCGCAGGCATGGTTTTCTACGGGAAATACCGCACCAAGAAGCTTTATGACGAAGGTAAGGAGCTTCCCGGCTGGGTTGGCTGGGCGATTTTGATTGTTCCGACCATCCTCGTGTATCAGGCGTTTTCTTTGACCGCTGGTCAGGTGGAAAACCGGATCATTGTTCCTTCAGAGATCGCAGCTGCGGATGTATCGCTGGAGCAATTTGGCGAACGTCTTGTCACCGATAAAACAAATATCAACTACTGTGTTGTCACTGACTCCACAGCGTCAGCCCTGGGCAAGAAAATGCTCCTAGGTCTTCCAGCGATGGAATTGACAAACCCCGATGCAGTCAAAATGAAAAGCACGCGGTTCTTCTCTATGGATGACGCGAAAACCGCGTTTGCTGCCGGAAGCTGCAACATGCTGGTTGTGCCTGCTTCAGAAGCAGCCAACTTTGCATCTTCTGTCGAAACCGGCGCCGTCGCTCTTGCTACAAATGTCAAGGACAATGCTCCTATCGCCTTTGACACGCCCTACCTCGCGAATTTCCGGTTTACCGATGGCATTACGGTTCGCGGTTCATTGATCGCCTTGTGGTTTGCTCTGGCCATCTACACCGGCGCGTTTATAGCCGAAAACGTGCGTGCAGGGATTCAGGCGATTTCCAAGGGTCAGACCGAGGCCGCCGCCTCATTAGGTTTGCGCCCCGGGCGCATCATGAACCTCGTGGTCCTGCCTCAGGCGCTGCGGGTGATTATCCCGCCGCTGATTTCGCAGTATCTCAACATCACCAAGAACAGTTCTCTGGCGATTGCCGTGGGTTATATGGACATCACTGGCACGCTTGGAGGCATCACACTGAACCAGACGGGCCGCGCTATCGAGTGTGTCCTCCTACTCATGCTGTTCTATCTCGTCATCTCATTATCCATTTCGGGCGTCATGAACATCTACAATAACGCCGTGAAGCTGAAGGAGCGCTGATATGTCAGATACAACATCCCAGCGAACAGAGGCGTTCGTACGTACCGACATGCTTCCGGAACAGGCTCCTCCTGCGACACAAACGGGCATTATCAAGTGGGGGCGCGAGAACCTGTTTTCAGGTGTTGCCAATTCTGCCCTGACCGTTTTTGCCTTCATCGCGATTTACTTCATCCTGATGTCTTCAATGCCCTGGATATTGAACGGGGTCTGGAATGCGTCGTCTATTCGTGAGTGTCGCGAATTGCTTGAAGGTGCGACAGGCGGCTGTTTTGCCGTCCTGACGGAACGCTGGAATCAGCTTTTGTTTGGGTTCAAATATCCAAACGACGAATACTGGCGCCCGACACTGGCATTTGCGTTGCTGTTTATCGCAGTCGCGCCGGTCATGTTTTACAAGTACTTGCCCAGCAAGATGCTGCTGTTTACGGGGCTCTATCCCTTTATCGCCTTCTGGCTGATTTGGGGTGGGCCAGTCTTGGCACCGATCTTTGGTTTGCTTGGCTTTGTGGCCGGCTATCTCGTCTGGTCAAGGTTCGTGGCAAACTCATTCGCCGTCGGATTCTTTGGCGCGATTGCTGCTGCTCTGGTCACATGGTGGGTTGGTGGCATAATCACCAATTCGGTGTCAGCTGGCGATACGCTCTTGTCGGCGGTACCTTCTCGGGACATGGGTGGCTTTATGCTCAACCTGATCCTCGGCACGGTCTGTGTGTCACTGTCTTTGCCCTTGGGCATCGCGTTGGCTTTGGGCCGCCAATCGGACATGCCGATCATCAAATGGATCTGCGTGGTCTTTATTGAGTTCGTTCGAGGTGTTCCACTAATCACATTGCTCTTTGTCGCAAACGTGGTTTTGGCTTACTTCTTGCCACCAGGCACGACCTTTGACTTGATCTTGAGGGTGATCATCATGATCACGATGTTCTCTTCGGCCTATATTGCCGAGGTGATCCGAGGCGCACTTGCCGCTCTGCCACGGGGTCAGTACGAAGCCGCTGACAGCCTTGGTCTTGATTATCCGCAAGCGATGCGACTGATCATCCTGCCGCAGGCTCTCAAGATCTCGATCCCAGGGATCGTGAACGTGGCCGTCGGACTATTTAAAGACACTGTGCTTGTGTCGGTCATCTCCATGTTCGACCTTCTCGGCATGATCCGGGGTCCGATCCTGGCCTCAACCGAGTGGAATGGCGTTTACTGGGAGCTTTTCGGCTTTGCCTCGCTCCTCTTCTTCGTCGTCTGCTACGGCATTTCTCAATACTCGCAATGGCTCGAACGTGAGCTTGCGACAGATCATCGTTAAAAGGAGGGTTCCCAATGGCGGAAGCCGCTCAAATGCAAGTCAGCGACGAAGTCGCGATCCAGATCGAAAACATGAACAAATGGTACGGGTCGTTCCACGTCCTGCGGGACATTGACCTGACCGTTTACCGCGGCGAGCGGATCGTGATTGCCGGGCCTTCGGGCTCTGGCAAATCGACGCTCATTCGCTGCATCAACGCGCTGGAGGAACATCAGCAGGGTAAGATCGTGGTGGATGGCACCTTGCTGTCGTCGGACATCAAGAACATCGACACGATCCGGTCCGAGGTTGGCATGGTATTCCAGCACTTCAACCTGTTCCCGCATCTGACAATTCTCGAGAACCTGACGCTGGCTCCGATCTGGGTGCGCAAAACACCCAAGAAAGAGGCCGAGGAAGTCGCCATGCACTATCTGGGCAAGGTGAAGATCCCGGAGCAGGCGGACAAGTATCCCGGTCAGCTTTCAGGGGGGCAGCAACAGCGTGTGGCGATTGCTCGCTCGCTTTGCATGAAGCCTCGCATCATGCTCTTTGACGAGCCCACCTCGGCGCTTGACCCCGAGATGATCAAAGAGGTGCTCGACACCATGGTGGAACTCGCCGAAGAGGGCATGACCATGCTCTGCGTGACCCACGAGATGGGCTTTGCCCGCCAGGTGGCCAATCGCGTGATCTTCATGGATCAGGGCCAGATCGTGGAACAGAACGAACCAGAAGAGTTCTTCAACAATCCCAAGAGCGACCGGACCAAGCTGTTCCTCAGCCAAATTCTCGGTCACTGAACTCGGCTTCAATCAAAAGAAACGGCCACCGTTCTGGTGGCCGTTTCTTTGTCAGTGATGGCTTGAGCGCCTCACCTGCCAATGCCACCAGCCGAAGCTGGCGCCGGTTGCCTATCCGGTCTTGCGAATGCCATCGGCGTCTGGTTGCGGTACCAGAGACAACAGCGCACGACCGCGTGGGAGGATCAGGGTGAACGTGGTTTCTCCGCGCTCAGACGTCACCTCAATATCGCCATTGTGGCTATCAGCGATCTTCTTCGAGATAAAAAGCCCAAGCCCGAGGCCATTCTGGCTGCTTCCGGGTTCAGGTCGGCTGAAGGGTTCAAAAAGCTTCTCCCGCACTTTCTCCGGGATCGTTCCGCCCCGATTGGTGACCGAGATCATCAGGTTGGACCCGGCGTCACGCGCATGGATGCGCACACCCTCGCTTGGGTCGCCGTGAAAAATCGCATTGCCAAGAAGGTTGGACACAAGTTGCCCGATACGATCCGGATCACATGTCACCGGATCAGAAAAATCGTAAATCTCTTCCCAATGGACATCAGGGTTCGCGATTTTGATTTCAGAGACGGTCTGCCGAAGGGTGGGTTTCAGATGCGACTCATGTTGTGGTTTGACCCCGATATCGCCACCCAGACGGGCGCGCGCGAAATCCAGTACATCATCAATCAGCCGCGATATGCGTTGCAGGGATTGGTTGGCGGTTTCGACCATGACTTTCCCGTTTTTCGACAGGTCTTCGCGCTCGAGATACTCAATCGAGCAAATCGCGCCGGCGAGCGGATTGCGCAGGTCATGCCCCAGGATGGAGATGAATTGTTCCCGAAGCTCCGCATCTGCCTCGGCCTTTTCAAGCGCATCCTCGTTTTTCTTGGCAGAGGTCACATCCCGTGCGGAACAGATATACAAATCACCTTCGGGAACCGCGTTCCACGACAACCAACGATACGAGCCATCTTTGTGTCGGTACCTGTTCTCAAATCCCAACACAGGCTTGCCCCGCTGCACGTCGACAAAGGCCTTCGCGGTGATCGCCAAATCATCCGGATGGATGAAGTCAAAAAACAACCGGCTTTCGATATCTTCCGGCGTACGGCCAAGTGTCGCGAACCATGCAGGGTTCGTGCGCATAAACTTCGCTTCTGAATCCAGCACACCCAGAAGATCGGGTGTCACTTCCCAAGTAAGGCTTTCCTTGCTCATCCTCTCATACCTATGTTCACTGAGTCCAACGGCCTTGCCAAAGGCTTACCACATAGTCGACACAATGTTTTCATAGGTCCTAACAGGGCCTTAACCGGCGGCTGCAAAGCACTGTCTATTCTCAGAGATTTTTAAAAAAATTAGGGCGCTGGCGACGCCCGTTATTCATCCAATAGTTCGCGTGGCACCACAAAATCAAGCGCGTGAGACCCGTCAAAACTCGTATCTTTCCAATCGTCTGGTGTCTCGGCCACAAGGGTTGCTGCGGTCGGGTAATCCATGAATCGAGGATGGTTTGGCGTGTTTGAGACAAGGCGCATCGCGAAATCCGCAATGCCTGGATTATGACCGATCATCAACACAACCTGTCCCGTGGCACGCCGCAGATGCTTGAGCATTGTATCGGCCGAGGCATGATAGAGCCCGCTCTCTGCTTTGAAATCGCCTCGAAACCGGACCTCTTCGGCAATCAGTTCCGCGGTCATCTGGGCCCGCGTCGCCGAAGAGGTAAGCACCTGATCGGGCAAAAGCTCTTGTCCTGACAACCAGGCACCGATGGCTCTCGACGATCTGATGCCGCGCGGTGTCAGGGGGCGGTCGTGGTCATAAAGCAGCGGGTCATCCCAGCTTGATTTCCCGTGTCGCGTGAGAATGAGTTTGGGCATTTATTTATGGAACACCGACATATGGTAGGCGGATTGCTCTTCCAGTCTGCCATAGCTCTGCGATACCGGACAAGACCTTCGCACCGCACAGCCTCGCGTCATACAATCCTGGCCTGCCTTTGTGTCGAGAAACGCATGACAGGCCTCAAGATCATAGCCGTCGGCTGACAAGGCCCTGACCGGGCAGGCAGACAGGCAGGGTCTTAGGCATGTCTCGCACGGCTTTGTCGGCAGAGCAGGCAGATCAAGTCGGCGCGCAAGCGCGATTGCGCCACGGTAGGAAACCATCAGCCCCGCTTTGGCCTGTACCAGGATGGTGACAGGCGACACCCAGGCAGAGCCAGAGCGTGCGGCCCAGCGAATGAAGGGTTGATAGGGCGGCCCACCGAATGGGAACAGGGCCGTACCCGACACCTGGCGCGCAAGATTGCCGATCACGCTTTCAGACCATCGGTCCACAGGATCGGACTGCCGCCATTCGGGGCTTTCCGTCAACGTCTTCCAAAACCCCGGCTCGGCTGGGCTGAGCAGCAAGAGTGTCTGGCATCCCTCCGGTGCACCATCCTCTGCGTTTGGGTGGAAAGCGCCAGCGATGTCCAGACTAACAGAGCGGCACGCCCGCTGGATGTCTTCGAAGGTCATTTGCGCAGAAACGGCAGGCCAAGGGACCAGCCGAGTTTTGACGGGCGGTCATCCTGCCATTCCAGACCAATAGTCATATCATCATGCCCCTTCTCCGGCTGCGCGATATACGTGCCGAACATCCGGTCCCAGATCGAAAGCGCGAAGCCATAATTGCTGTCATGTTCGTGGCGCTGGTCGGAATGGTGCACCCGGTGCATATCGGGCGTCACCAGAACACGCCGCACGACAGCATCAAGCCACAGCGGCAGTTTGATATTGGCATGGTTGAACATCGCTGTGCCGTTGAGGACGATCTCAAAAATGATGATCCCGATGGCCGGGGGTCCAAGCAGATAGACCAACCCGATCTTGAGCAGCATCGAGAGGGCGATTTCCACAGGATGAAACCGGATCGCCGTGGTCACATCGATATCGCGGTCAGCATGGTGAACCCGGTGAAACCGCCAAAGGACCGGGATCTTATGGGTGATCAGATGCTGGGCCCAAATGGCAAAATCAAAGATCAAGACGGTCAGAATGACCGCCAGCCAAAGCGGCAAATCCAGCGCATTCATGAGGCCCCAGCCCTGATTTTGCGCGTCAATCGCCGCACCAACAGCCAGCAATGGCAGCGCCAAGGCCAGAAGGCGCAACGTCACGGTATCAAGGATAATGATCGCCCAGTTTGTCGTCCAGCGCGTGCTGCGGGGTTGTGAGCGCACACGCCTTGGCGCCCACGCCTCGATCAGCGCGAGGACAGCAAAGAGGCCGATAAAGACCCCAAGGCGGACGGCCATCTCATGTTCCATGCCTTGAAGGTTAAGCAAAACGCGGCGCAGAACAAGCGATCATGCTTCACAAACGCGCAAGCGCGTCAGAGCACCGCACCACTCGTTACCCAGCACGAATAAGAGAGCCCGCCCCATGTTCGGTAAAAAGCTCCAGAAGAACCGCATTGGGTGCCCGGCCATCCAGAATAACGACCGCTCGAACGCCATAGGCCAGCGCGTCAAGCGCGGTCTCTGTCTTGGGGATCATGCCTCCGGCGATGACGCCTTCTTTGGTGAGCTGCTCAATCTGACTCGAGGACAGCTCGGTCAGAATTGCGCCATCAGCCCCGCGCACACCATCCACATCGGTCAAAAGCAGAAGCCTGTCGGCCTGCAAGGCCGCGGCAACGGCCCCGGCCGCGGTGTCACCATTGATGTTGAATGTCTCGCCATTGCGGCCCGCGCCAAGCGGCGCAATCACAGGGATTGTGTCATCGCGGAAAAGCGTGTGAAGGATCGCCGGATCGACATGATCAGGCGTGCCGACAAGCCCAAGCGCCGGGTCCGTCGGAACGCAGGTGATCAGGTTGGCATCCTTGCCCGACAGCCCCACAGCTTTGCCACCTTGCGCATTGATGGCCTGAACGATCCGCTTGTTGACCTGGCCCGACAAAACCATCTCAACCACTTCCATCGTGGCCTCGTCTGTCACCCGTTTGCCGTTCACAAACTCAGACTTGATATCAAGCTTGTCCAGCAGCCGGTTGATCATCGGCCCGCCGCCATGCACGATCACGGGGTTGACGCCCACCTGGCGCATCAGAACCACGTCTCGGGCAAAACTTTCCATACCTTCGTCGCTGCCCATGGCGTGACCGCCAAGCTTGATGACCACAATCGCATTATCGTAGCGTTGCAGATATGGCAGCGCCTCGCTCAGCGTGCGCGCGGTGGCGATATTGTCCCGGGTCATGTCTCTTTTCTTCATCAATGCCGTCCCTCGAATGCCCCCTCTAGCGCGGATGAAACCGGCTTGCCAAGCGCATTTGCGCTATTCGAGCCCGGCTATGATGGCCCGAAGCGTCGGGATGCCGTCACCTTTCTCTGAAGACGTCACCACAAGTTCCGGAAAGGCGGCGGGGTGCTTTGACAGTTTCTCGCGCACCTGTTTGAGCACGGCTTCCTGACCATTGGCCTTCAGCTTGTCGGCCTTGGTCAGCACGCATTGAAACGTCACCGCCGCGCTATCGAGAAGCGCCATGATCTCCTCATCGACCGGCTTGATGCCATGTCGGCTGTCGATCAGGACAAAGGCGCGCCGAAGCGTGGCGCGGCCCGACAAGTACTGCTTCAGCAGGGCCTGCCACTTCTTCACCTTGTCGAGCGGCGCATTGGCATAGCCATACCCTGGTAGGTCCACCAGATAGCTCTGCCCGCCCAAATCAAAATAGTTGATCTCTTGCGTGCGCCCCGGCGTGTTCGACGCGCGGGCAAGCGCCTTACGTCCGGTCACCGCATTGATCAGGCTTGATTTGCCGACATTCGAGCGCCCCGCAAAACATACCTCAAGCCGGTCCGCATCCGGCAAGCCCGACATGGCGACAACACCTTTGACGAAATCGACCGGCCCGGCAAAAAGCTTGCGCCCGGCTTCCTCGCTCGCCGTGTCGGGTGGTTCCGTGATCGGAAATGGCAAGGCCATCAGATCACCTCGACCGCATCGCCGACGCTGATCTCGCCCGTCTTGGTCACAACAGCATAGACGCCGAAATTCTGATGGCCGAACGTGCCGTTCAGCACGCCCAACGTATCCGCATCCCGAATACCCGTCTCGGGGTTGGCCGCCGTTGCCATGCAGCGCTCGATACGTTCCTCGACCTTTAGCTCCGCCGCTCCGATCCGAACGGTCTTGCCGATCCACTCGAACTCTTCCCAGGGCTGCAGGCCTGACAAGTGCAGATTGCCGCGCCAGCGATGAACCGAGATATCCTGTTGCAGGACCTCAGCGACGGCGTCATGCGCGGCAAGACCAAAGAGGCTGAGCGTGGGATAGTCGCTGTCCGTCATCCCCTGGCTCTGGCTGCGCACCAGACGCGCGGCCTGCGCCCGGTTGGCGGGCATCAGCGGTCGAACCCACGCCAGAAACGCCGATCCGTCGCGGTCGGGGTCGAACACCAGATCGTCCAGCTCGGGATGGGACAGCGTCAGATTCTGGCCATTGGCATGTGATTGGCATGTGATGGCCATCAAGGCCGGCACTTTGGCCGCACGGGTGAACGAGGCGCAAGGCGCCCATTCCGCTCCATCCGCCTCGGACAATTCATGCGCCACCGCCCATTGCCGGTCGCCCGGCATCGTCTCGCCCTCACGCAAGGTGATCCGGTCAACCGCCTCTCGCCCATGCGCCTTGATGGGGTGGCGCCAAAGAGCCGCCACCATGGCCATCATTTATCCTCCGGCTTGGGTTTTTTCTTGAAGCTTTCCAAAATGTTGCCAAAGACGTCCGGCTTGTAGCCCTGACTGCGCATAATAAGGTATTGCTGCGAAAAGGTGATCACGTTGTTGGCGATCCAGTAGACCACCAGACCCGAGGCAAAGCTGCCCAGCATAAACATGAAGACCCAAGGCATCCAGGCAAAGATCATCTTTTGTGTCGGATCGGTTGGCGCCGGATTGAGTTTCTGCTGTAGCCACATGGAAATACCCAGCAGCAGCGGCAGGATTCCTATGAAGATGAGCGCAAGAAGCGAGCCCGGTTCCGGCCCGGTCCAGGGCAGCAGGCCCCAGAGGTTGTAGATTGAAGATGGATCGGGCGCGGACAGATCCTTGATCCAGCCGATCCAGGGCGCGTGGCGCAACTCAAGGGTGACGAAGATCACCTTATAGAGCGAGAAGAAAATCGGGATCTGCAAGAGGATCGGCAAACACCCCGAGGCCGGGTTGACCTTTTCCTTCTTGTAAAGCGCCATCACCTCTTGCTGCAGCTTCTGACGGTCGTCTCCGGCGCGCTCCTTGATCTTCTCCATCTCGGGCTGAAGCTCTTTCATCTTCGCCATCGAGACATAGGATTTATAGGCCAGCGGCAAGAGCACGAGCTTGATGATGAAGGTAAGCGCGATGATCGCCCAGCCCATATTGCCGATCAGCACGTTGAGCCAGTGCAGCACCGCAAAGATCGGCTTGGTCAGGAAGAAGAACCAGCCCCAGTCGATGGAGTCGAGAAACTTCTCGACGCCTTCTTCGTTCTGGTAACTGCGGATCGTGTCCCATTCCTTGGCGCCGGCGAAAAGCCGGGTTGTCACGGCCAGTTCCTGTCCGGGTTCGACCGTTGCGGTGCGCTGCTTGATATTGGTCTGATAGATGTTTCGCGCAGGATCCTGAAATGTGCTGAACTGCGCGCCCTCGGCTTGTCCGGGGATCAGGGCCGTCATCCAGTAGTGGTCTGTGAATCCGGTCCAGCCACTTTCGGCCAGCGTGACGTCTTGCTGCGCGCCGAAGGCTTCAAAGTCGTCATAGTCGGTCTCGACAAGCTCACCGTCGGTGATGCTGATTGCGCCTTCATGCAGAATAAAGAAATTCTTCAGGTCACCGGGCTCGCCATGTCGCGCCAGAATGCCATAAGGCGCAACCGTCGCAGCCGTACCACCGGTGTTCTGAACCGATTGCGTGATGGTGAACATGGACCGGTCATCAACCTGCATCTCACGCCGGAAGGTCAGGCCCGCCCCGTTGTCCCATGTCAGGACAAGAGGTGTCTCCGGCGTCAGCGTTGCATCGGGTACCGCCGACCAGATGGTATTTGCCCCCGGCACCAGATCGGGGCTCAACCCGCTGCCCGGTGCCCAGCCAAAAAGCGCGTAATAGGCGTGATCACTGCCAATAGGCGACAAAAGAGTGACGATTGGCGCGTCCGGCTCTAAGGTCTCGCGGTACTTCTTGAGAAGCAGGTCATCGATCCGTCCGCCGCGCAGGGAGACAGACCCTTGCAGCGTTGGCGTGTCGATATCCACACGTGGCGCTTCGTCTGCATCTGGTTCGGCCTCGGGCGCGGTAGCAGTCTCTTCCCCGGTCGTCGTTCCGGCCGATTGCGGAACGAGGGCGGTGTCCCCGGCCGGGACGGTTTCGCTCTCGGTCGTCGTTTCGCCGGTCTGTGTTGTGTTTTCCGGCGGCTCGGGCGGCGGGAATAGTGCGAACCAAATTACAATGACAAGCAGGCTCAAACCTGTTGCCATCAGAAGATTCTTGTTCTGTTCATCCATCGCAGATGACCACCTAATCGCTGTTTGTCACCCCGGGGGTTCAACAGAGTGCGAGGCCAAAGGTCAAGGGGTATGCGCAGATTCCTTGTGGCTTGATCGGCTTCGGATGCGCCAAAGGGTTATGCCTGCCCGATCTTCGGCGGTTTCTGCTGGCGCGCCTGATGGGTCTTGATCCAGTCAAACGTTGCCTCAAACGGCATCGGGCGGCCAAGGCCATATCCTTGCACATATTGGCAGCCAAGCTGCGCCAGCATGGCATGCTCGCCTGCTGTTTCCACGCCTTCCGCCAGCGTTTCGACGGAAAGCTGTTCGGCCATGAGCTGTATCGCGTTCACCATGCGCTGTTGCTCCGGATCGCAATCCACCTTGGAAATGAAAGACCGGTCAATTTTCAGCCGTTTGACGGCGAACCGCCGGATGGTGGAGATAGAGGCATTGGCCGTTCCGAAATCATCGAGATCAATCTGGCATCCCATCGCGGCCAGTCGTCGGAGGTTTGTGGTAATCGTGTCATCCTCGGACGACGAGAAGACGCTTTCCAAAATCTCCACGGCAAGACGGTCCGGTTCAAGGTCAAACGCGTCGAGCTGAAAAGCAATGCGATCCACAAGCTTCGGATCACGCAAAACCTCTTGCGAGAAATTCACGCCCACCTGCGCGATGAATACGCCCATCGACTCCCATTTCTGCAAGGCCTGAAACGCGTCGGAGAGAATCTTGTCGGCCAGCGGATGGGCCTTTCCAAGCCGGTCAATGATCGGCAGGAACTCCGAGGGCGGGATAACGCCGCGCTCTGGATGCTCCCACCGTGCGAGCGCCTCAAATCCGCTAATTTCTCCGGTGTCTGTGGACACTTGCGGTTAAAACCAGGCGCAGATCTGACCCATCTTCAGCGCATGAAGCACCTCTTCTTCCCCGTCTGTTTCATCTGCTGTGGCATGAAGCAGGCCGGGGCTGTACATCCGGATCGCCGACGGCGCGTTTCGGCGCGCGTCCATGAGCGCGGCAAAAGTCGCGTCGATCAGCTCCAGGCTCGTCCGACTGCGAATCGAACCTTCCAGACAGACACCTATTGAAACCGAAACATGTGCCGTCGCAGACCCAACCGAGATGGGTTCCTGCAAAGCATCCTGGACACGTTTGGCCATTTGCAAGGCGATGTCGGCATCAAACTGGCGCACGGGGTCAATCACAAATCCGAACTGACCCGGTGCCAGAGGATACACCTGATCGCAATCTCTGATGGCAAGAACGAGGCGGGTTGCCAGCTTTACTTGAATATCTTCTGTGTCCGACAATCCGAAGCGATCGCGAAGTTGCTCAAAACTGTCGATTTCCGCGATCATGCAGGCGGTTTTCCTGAATCGGCGCGCCGCCTGTGAAAGCGCGTCTTCGACCGCATTTTCAAAGCCATCGGTTTTTCTAGAATTGTTCTTGTTTTGTTCGAAAAATTTCGGAGGCGCGAGCAACAATGGCAGAATGACGAGTATGATCAGAAGAACCGGCTGACCACCAAACCAGACAAGGGCCAAGGTCGCGGCAGGCCAGAGTGCCAGAGCTTGCGGGCTTGCCAGCACAGATGGTACTTTCCAGCGATTACCCAGATTGAAGTTGCGACGATGCATCCGTTTCCGCCCTGCATTTGGACCGAAAGCTAATTGGCTAGTCTCAACATGCATTTAACGCAGACGCGGCAGACCTGCGTCATTTGCATCAAATTTGACCGATCGACGCTCAAGTCCGGCAAAATCGAAGAGTTTGGGGTCAAGCAGATGCGAGGGACGGGCATTCATCAATGCGCGGAACATCACCTGCCTCCGCCCTGGACTGCGCGCCTCCCAGCCATCGAGGATCTGCTTGACCTGCTGGCGCTGCAGCCCGTCTTGCGACCCGCAGAGGTCACAGGGAATGATCGGGTAATTCATCGCATTGGCAAAGCGCTCGCAATCTTCCTCGGCCACATGGGCCAGCGGTCGGTAAACGAACAGATCCCCTTCTTCATTGACAAGCTTCGGTGGCATCGTGGCAAGCCGCCCGCCGTGAAAGAGGTTCATGAAAAAAGTCTCAAGAATATCATCTCGATGATGGCCCAGCACCACCGCCGAACAACCCTCTTCGCGCGCGATCCGGTAAAGATGCCCCCGGCGCAGTCGCGAGCAGAGTGCGCAGTAGGTTCGCCCCTGCGGCACCTTGTCGACCACCACGGAATAGGTGTCCTGATACTCAATCCGATGCGGCACGCCCATGTCTTCAAGGAACTTCGGCAACACAGTCGCCGGAAAGCCCGGCTGCCCCTGATCAAGATTGCAGGCCAGAAGATCGACTGGCAAAAGCCCCCGCCATTTCAGCTCATGGAGAATGGCCAGAAGGGTATAGCTGTCCTTGCCTCCCGACAGACACACAAGCCAGCGCGCATCCTTTTCCACCATCCTGTAGGCCTCGATGGCCTCGCGCGCATTGCGCACAAGCCGCTTGCGCAGCTTGCGGAACTCGGTGGTTTTGGGCGCGCCGGAAAACAGCGGATGGATATCGTCGGCCTCATCTAACATGAGCCGAGGCTTTAGCCAGTTTCACGCTCTGCGGCAAGCGGCCCGAGGAGGATCGTAGGTCATCGATTCCTCGAAAAGTGACCGTTTTTGAGAAATCGATAAGCCAACACCACTTAGCCTTCATATATAGGGCAGGTGTCACAGAAGGATCCGCTCGTGCTGGCCGAAATTGATCTTCTTATCCGCGGTGCCCTGATTGGGGTCTGCATGCTGTGCTTCATCATCCTGTGGTTTGGCCGCGAGACACGGCTGAAATCCTACTCGCTTGGGGCCATCGCCGTATCGCTCTCTGCTGCTATGGCGGTTGAGCAGGGGATGGGAACCGTCTGGTCGCCGCAGGCACAAAACATCGCGCTGGTGTTCAAGGAATTCATGCCGCTTGCCCTGACATGGTTCGTGCTGGATATTTTCCTCGAACCCAAGGAACAGCGTGTTGCGTGGCTTGGCCTTTTCGCGCTTGCGGCCTCGATCACCGCGCTCGCTTTTTCGCCGCTCTCACTGGGCCTGCTTCAGGTCGCTCTCGATCTTGCGCTTTACCTAGGCCTGCTGGTTGTGGTGATCCGAACCGCCGCCTGCGATCTGGTCGAGGCGCGGCGCTCTTTTCGGGTGGTGTTTGTTAGTGCGGTCGCCCTTTTCGGAGTGTCGAAGTCCATTCTTGACCTGTCAATCGACGCCGCGGCGCGCCCGGAATGGTACGGCACCGCTCATGCCATGGCGCTTCTGGCTTTTGCCGTGGTGTTTGCCCATTGGGCCTTGCGCCCAGGCAGCGATATCTGGACCCATGAAGCACTCCGCGCCAAACCGGTCGCCGCCAGCATTCGTTTGGTGGACAAACAGACCCTGGACCGGATCGAACTGGCCATGCAGGAAGAGCTCTGGCGGCGCGAAGGGCTTACCATCGGGGCCATGGCCGAACACCTCGCCCTGCCGGAACACCGTCTGCGCAAGGCCATCAACCAGGATCTCGGCTTTCGGAACTTCGCGACTTTCGTCAATGGCTATCGTATTGATGCCGCCAAAGACGTTCTGGCCGCCCCTGACCGTGCGCATCAGACGATCCTTGAGATCGCCTATGAATGCGGCTTTGCCTCTCTTGCGCCCTTCAACAAGGCGTTTCGCGCAATGACAGGTCAAACGCCCACGGATTTCAGACGTCAGCAGCTCGACGGATACGCCTCGATTTCTGCATAAAGCGCCTCAATTCCAAAAAATACCGCGCGATTTCGAAACCGAAGGGAAGACCGCCCCCGCCCATCACATGTTGAGCCTCACACAGTCCGAAAAGGAGTCTCTACATGTTGAAACAGTTTATGACCGCAGGTGTCATTGCAATCGCAATCGGCGCAGGCCCCGCCGCCGTCATGGCCACCACATCATCCTTTGATGTCCCGGGAACCTGGCCCGCAGACGGGGCCTTTGGTGACAAGACGTCACCCAAGCCTGACGCCGAGGTCACACAAGGCCGCACAACACCGCTCACGAGCCCCGTATCAGAGGCCACTGCTCCGAAGCTCGGGGACGAAGCGCAGAGCCGTTAAGCACCTGCGTCAATCATCGCGCGGATGATGGTCTTGGAACTTTCCGAGTTCCACTCTGCATCCCCCTGCAGCCGCGCCACTTCCTGTCCGTTGCGATCCAGAAGTATCGTGACGGGCAGGCCAAAAACACCCATCTCGCGCGAGAGACCCATGCGCGGGTCGGCGTGCAGTGGAAGGTTCTCTACGCCGATCTCGCCAAAGAACTGCACCATGGCTTGCGGCGCGTTACGACCCATGGCGATGGTGACAACTTCAAAATCATCGCCGCCCAATTCGGTCTGCAAGTCCGAAAGCATCGGCATCTCATGTCGGCACGGCGCGCACCAGACGGCCCAGAAGTTCACCGCGACAACCTTGCCCTCAAAGTCCCTGAGCGACATCTGGCCGCCATCCTCGGCATTGAACGGTGTGTCCGACACTGCCCGTGGTTCGGAATGCACGACCAGCTTTCTCATGTCCCCGTCGCGCAAATCGGCAATCGACGCAGAATCCGCAAGCGCGGCGTTTGCACCGAAGGCAAGGGCCATATAAAGGACCAAGGACTTTACATTCATAGGGCCTCCGAGGGGCTGGGACATGACAAAAAAGACCTCAAACCAGATGTGGGGCGGCCGTTTTGCCGCTGGGCCGGATGCGATTATGGAGGCAATTAATGCCTCAATCGGATTCGACAAGCGTATGGCGGCTCAGGACATCGCAGGTTCAAGGGCCCATGCCGCCATGTTGGCGAGCACAGGCATAGTGACTGATAAGGATGCCGAGGCCATTCGGGAAGGCCTGCTCACGGTCTTGTCAGAAATTGAAAGCGGATCGTTTGAGTTTTCCACGGCGCTGGAAGACATCCACATGAATGTCGAAGCCCGCCTGAAAGAGGTGATTGGCGAGCCTGCTGGGCGCTTGCATACGGGGCGCAGCCGTAATGATCAGGTCGCCACCGACTTTAAGCTGTGGGTGCGCGATCAGTTTGACGCTTTTGAAACAGGGCTGATCACGCTCATTGAGGCGTTCTTGGACCAGGCCGAGGCTGGTGCCGGCTGGGTCATGCCGGGTTTCACCCATCTTCAGACCGCCCAGCCCGTGACATGGGGCCATCACATGATGGCCTATGTCGAGATGTTTGGCCGCGATCTGAGCCGGGTGCGGGACGGGCGCGCGCGGATGAACGAAAGTCCGCTGGGTGCCGCCGCACTGGCCGGCACATCCTTTCCGATTGACCGGGAAATGACGGCAGAGGCGCTGGGCTTTGACCGGCCCGCCGCCAACAGCCTTGATGCGGTGAGCGACCGGGACTTTGCGCTCGAATTTCTCAGCACGGCGAGCATCTGTGCCATGCATCTGAGCCGTCTGGCCGAGGAACTGGTGATCTGGTCCTCGGCGCAGTTTCGCTTCGTGGCCTTGTCTGACCGGTTCTCGACTGGGTCCTCGATTATGCCGCAGAAGAAAAATCCAGATGCCGCGGAACTCATCCGGGCCAAGATTGGCCGGATTTTCGGGGCCAACGTGGCGCTTATGACAGTGATGAAGGGCCTGCCGCTGACCTACTCAAAAGACATGCAGGAAGACAAGGAACAGGTCTTTGATGCCGCTGACAATCTGATGCTGGCGCTGGCGGCGATGAACGGTATGGTGCGCGACATGAGCGCCAATCGAGAAAGCCTTGAGGCGGCGGCCGGATCAGGCTTTTCCACGGCCACCGATCTGGCCGACTGGCTGGTGCGCGTGTTGGGCCTGCCGTTCCGCGAGGCGCATCATATCACCGGCGCTTTGGTGGCCAAGGCCGAGGCGCAAGGCTGCGACCTGCCAGAGCTAAGCCTTGCCGACATGCAAACCGTGCATGGCGAAATCAACGAAACGGTCTATGATGTGCTTGGCGTGCACAATTCTGTTGCTTCACGCCAAAGCTATGGTGGCACCGCACCAGTCCGTGTGCGTGAACAGGTCGCGCGCTGGAAGGAGGCGCTGAAATGAGAACATGGTTTGCTTCTGTGAGTTTGCTGGCACTCGTGGCCTGCGGCGTGGACGGAGAGCCTATTCCACCGGGTCAGGCGGAAGCGCCGGCGGTTGATGAGGCCGAAACCGATGAGACCGTGTCCCAGAACGCCCCGCAAACAACCACGTCAACCTCTGTTGTCCTGTCCGGCGGATCACGCGGCGTGGGCGGGGGCGTGGCCACGACACTTCATCGCGGCAATGTCAGCCTGACACTGGGAACCTTCTTTTGAAATATCTCTTCTTGGCGCTGGCCATTTGGGGCGCAATCCACCCGATGGCCTATTTCCTGCAATGGTTTGACGAAAACGGCTATGACATCATGGCCATGGTGGATGCCTGGCACGTCAATCCCGCCACCAGCGGTCTGGTCTGGGACCTCACCATCGCGGCGGTGGCCCTCACGCTCTGGATCATCTGGGAAGCCGGGCGACGGCGCGATTGGCTGGGATGTGTGGCCATTCCGGCGACCTTTTGCATCGGCGTCAGTTGCGGATTGCCGCTCTATCTGTTTTTGAGAATGCGCCACCGCAGCGCGGCGGGCGACTGAGCATTTTGGCCAAGAAGAAGCGGCATGGATCACTTTCTTTATAATGACGGGGCTTTGCATGCCGAAGACGTGCCTGTGGCAGAGATTGCGGCCCAGGTAGGCACGCCGTTCTATTGCTATTCCACGGCAACCCTGACCCGTCATTTCCGGCTTTTCGACGAAGCGCTCGACGGGCTGCCGCATCTTGTGTGTTACGCGATGAAGGCCGCGAGCAATCTGGCAATCCTGAAGACGCTGGCCAATGTCGGTGCCGGGATGGATGTGGTCTCTGGTGGTGAATACCTGCGCGCCAAGGCGGCTGGCGTACCGGGGGAGCGGATCGTCTTTTCAGGCGTCGGCAAGACACGGGACGAAATGCGGCTGGCGCTTGAGGGCGGCATCCGTCAGTTCAACGTCGAGAGCGAACCGGAGATGCAGGCGCTTAGCGAAGTTGCAACCGCAATGGGGGTCGAGGCCCCGATCACGGTACGTGTCAATCCCGATGTCGACGCCAAGACCCACGCCAAGATTGCCACGGGGAAAAGCGAAAACAAGTTCGGCATCCCGATTGCGCGCGCCAGAGAGGTCTATGCCCTGGCGGCGGCGCTTCCCGGTCTGAAGGTTATTGGCATCGATGTTCACATCGGCAGCCAGTTGACCGATCTGGCGCCGTTCCGGCTGGCCTATGAAAAGGTGGCGGAACTGACCGAGATGCTGCGCGCCGACGGGCATGAGATCAGCCGTCTTGATCTGGGCGGGGGCTTGGGCATTCCCTATACGCGGTCAAACGAAGCCCCGCCGCTTCCGGTGGAGTACGGCGCGCTGATCAAGGAAACGGTTGGACATCTGGGATGTGAGGTCGAAATCGAACCAGGGCGGCTTGTGGCCGGCAATGCCGGCATTCTTGTGACCAGGGTCATCTACGTAAAATCAGGCGAAGGCCGCGATTTTCTGATTCTCGATGGCGCGATGAATGACCTGATCCGACCGGCCATGTATGATGCCTATCACGATATTATCCCCGTTCTGGAGCCCAGCCCGGGTGTTGAGCAGGCCAAGTTCGATATAGTCGGCCCGGTCTGCGAATCTGGCGATACCTTTGCCAAAGAACGGGTAATGCCACCTGTGGCAGCGGGTGATTTGGTGGCATTTCGCAGTGCAGGCGCTTATGGCGCTGTGATGGCCAGCGAATACAATACCCGGCCTCTCGTGCCGGAAGTTCTGGTGAATGAGCATCAATTTGCCGTCATTCGGCCCCGTCCGACCTTTGACGAGATGATAAATCGCGATACCATCCCTGAGTGGCTGTAGCGCAATGCCTGCGCTGGGCCAATAAGGGATACGCCTATGGCACAAAGTCAGAGACGTCTGACGCCAGTCTTGAAACGGTTACGCAGACCGCTGTCGCTGACATGGGCGGGGCTGATTGCCGAGCGTATCGTGCATGCTTTCTGGCCTCTTTGGAGTGTTGTTATAGCGGTTGCTGCGGCGCTGATGCTTGGACTGCATGAGCTTGCCCCGGTCGAAGCTGTCTGGATCATTGGCCTGCTTGCCTCCCTGGCGGCGCTTGTCTTTGTCCTCATGGGCGCAAGACGGTTCCGCTGGCCTGATCGTCAGCAGGCGATTGACCGCATGGATGGTGCGCTGCCGGGGCATCCGTTGTCGGCGCTGGCGGACCAGCAGGCAATCGGCGAAGGCGATCTTGGCTCTGAGCAGCTGTGGCGCGCGCATCTCAAGCGGATGGAAGACCGCGCGGCACAGGCAAAAGCGGTTGAGCCTGATCTGAAACTGTCCCGTCGCGATCCGTTTGGGCTGCGCTACGTGGCGCTTTTGGGTCTTGTTGTCGCGATGCTGTTCGGATCGGTCTGGCGCGCAGGATCGGTGACGCAACTTGCCGCTGGTACAGGCGCCGAGGTTGTCACCGGCCCAACCTGGGAAGGCTGGATAGAGCCGCCGGCCTACACCAATCTGCCCAGCCTCTATCTGAACGATCAGAAAGAGAGCTTTCGCGTGCCGCAAGGCAGCCGGGTCACGATCCGGCTTTACACCGAGCTTGGTGATCTGAGCGTGGCCGAGACGGTATCGGGCCGGACCGATGATGTGGGGGCCGCCACCGATACCGAACAGGAATTTGAAATCACAACCGATGGCACGTTGCGCATTGATGGCCCCGGTGGGCGCGAATGGGCGGTCACCGCGACCCCGGACACGCCGCCAAGCGTAACGGCGAATGTCGCAGAGCTTGACGTGACGTTCGATGGCCAGATGAGCCAGGCCTTCGAGGCCAGCGATGACTATGGCGTCGAAAGCGGCACGGCGACCTTTGAGCTTGATCTGGCAGCGGTGGACCGGCGCCATGGGCTTGTCGCAGACCCCGATCCGCGAGAGCCGATCGTGCTTGATCTGCCGATGCCGATCACCGGCGGGCGGGATGATTTTGCCGAGGCGCTGATCGAAAACCTCTCACAGCATCCCTGGGCGCATTTGCCTGTCACGCTGCGATTGGAAGTGAGCGACGCATCCGCGCAGAGGGGTGTGAGTGACGTTTTGCTGATGGACCTGCCCGCGCGGCGCTTTTTCGATCCGGTCGCTGCGTCTGTCATCGAACAGCGACGTGATTTGCTTTGGGCCAAGAGCAATGGAAAGCGCGTCATTCAAATTCTGCGCGCGGTGTCCTATGCCCCGGAAGATGGATTGTTCCGCAGTGACACCGCCTATCTGCGGATGCGGGTCATCCTGCGGCGGCTTGAGACGCTTGTGCGTCATAACGGCTTGACCGATGAAAGCCAGGCCGAGATCGCAGAGGCGCTTTGGGATCTCGCGGTTTTGCTTGAAGACGGTGACATAGGTGATGCGCTAGAACGTATGCGCGCGGCACAAGAGCGTTTGAGCGAGGCGATGCGCAACGGGGCGAGTGATGAGGAAATCGCCCGGCTGATGCAGGAGTTGCGCGACGCGACGCAGGATTACCTGCGCCAGCGCAGCCAGCAGGCGCAGCGCGAAGGCCAGCAAGGTGGCGAACAGCAATCTTCGGAAAACATGCAGACGCTCAACCAGCAGGATCTGCAGGACATGATGGACCGGATCCAGGAATTGATGGAGCAGGGCCGCTTTGCCGAGGCGCAGCAGGCGCTCGAAGAATTCCAGCAGATGATGGAGAACCTGCAGGTCACGGAAGGGCAAGGTCAGAATGGCGACAGTCCCGGCCAGCAGGCCATGGAAGGGCTGGCGGAAACGTTGCGCAATCAGCAGGGCCTCTCGGATGAAGCCTTCCGCGATCTTCAGGAGCAATTCAACCCCGGTGCTCAGGCTGGCGAGGCGGAAGGCAATGAAGGCCGGAATGGCGGTCAGGGACAGGGTCAAAGCCATGAAGGCACCCAAGGTCAGGGTGAAGGCCAGCAGCCGGGGTCCGGAGAAGGCGATAGCCAGACCGCAGAAGGCCAGCAGGGCGGCGGACTGGCCGAGAGCCTTGCAGATCGTCAGCGCGCTTTGCGACAAGAGCTTCAGCGCCAGCAAGACGGCCTGCCAGGCCTAGGCGGAGAAGCCGGAGATTCGGCGCGGGAGTCTCTTGATCGGGCGGGACGCGCCATGGACGGGGCGGAAGACGCGCTGCGGGGCGAGAACCTTCCCGAGGCCATCGACCGTCAGGCCGAGGCAATGGAGGCCCTGCGCGAGGGTATGCGAAACCTCGGCGAAGCCATGGCCGAGAATAATGAGGGTCAGCCGGGACAAGGTCAGGCACAGAGCCAGAGCCTCGGGCAGTTCGGCGAGCGCGACCCGCTGGGCCGCTCACAGCGCGGTCTGGCCGGAGATCAGGGTGAATTCACGGCGCGGGATGATGTCTATCGCCGTGCAGGAGAATTGCTGGACGAGATCAGACGCCGCTCGGGCGAAACCGGACGCCCGGAGATCGAGCTGGACTATCTGCGCAGGCTTCTGGACCGCTTCTAGAGTGGGCCAGACGGCTAGCCGTTACTCCTCTGACAAAGACGATGCGAAGTTGTTGATGACGCCATCAAGCGCGGCCCGCCAGCCATCGACCATGCCTTGATACTGCGCCATCGGCTCGGCCAATGGTGGCACGGCATTCCCCAGCTGCGGGGCGAAGATGTAAAGCAGCAGCGCCAAGACTGCCAAGACGATTGCAAGCCGGAACCCGGTGCGGAACCCACTTTTCTGATGTGTGGCCACAGCCGAAGGATCGGCAGAGGCCGCCGCGGTCTCTTGCGCTTGGTCGGGGCCAAGCGACGAATTGATTTCGTCAATATCCGGGAGCAGATTGCGGCGCGAGGCCTGATCATCCAGCTCTGACTCGGCCATCGTATCCAGATCTTCGGCGGCCTCATCTCCTCGTAGGCGCGCCATACGGCTGCGCGCCTCTTCTGATCTTTGTTGCGCGGCACTTTCATGGCTTTCAAGCCCGAGGTCCTGCTGGGTCTCAAGGCTTCCATGTTGCTCCGTTGCGCGTGCGCTGGCCTCTAAAGCGGCCTCCTCACGGAGAACTTCAGCGACAGACGGATCGAGCTGCCGGGAAAATGCGGTTGTTTCCTCAGGCGTCGATGGGTCCTCATCCGCCTCGTCATCTTCGTAGTCTTCTTCGAACTCTTCGGTCGTATCCGCATGCGCTTCGACCATCCGCTCTACGTCCGATGGGCCGTCCTCGTCGGTGGTTTCCTCAGCTACCTCAGACGCCGCAATCTCGTCGACAGAGGGCGTGTCATCGGGCTCAGGGCTATCGGGCTCCTCCTCTTCGGAAAATTCTTCCTGCCAGTCATCGACAGCTTCTTCTTCCGGTTCGGGGACGTGATCGGGATGGTTCTGAAACCATGTTGTGCCGCAATCCGAACACTGCACGTCGCGCCCGGACGTCGGGATCACCTCGTCCGGTACTTCATATTGTGCCCCGCAGTTCGGGCAAATCAGCCGCATATGACCAACCTTTGCTTGGCGCTACGGCACGGCCCGTGCGCGTCTAGGGAATATTCAGACCATAGGGGCAAACGCGTCAGCCGAAAAGAGCAAAGGTTTGGTCTTCGTGATCGTTGCACAACTGTGTCTCGTGGGGCATGTAGGGACAAATGAAACGGGGGCACAGACTTTGATCGAGCTGGACAATGTGGCCTACAGCTATGGTGGCGGTGAACTGCTGAGTGATATCTCGCTCAAGCTGCAGCCCGGTTCGTTTCACTTTCTCACCGGACCATCCGGATCTGGTAAGACAACGCTCTTAAAATTGTGTTACGGCGCGCTCTTCCCAACCGGCGGTCAGGTCAGCCTTTTTGGCCAGGATGTGCATGCGATGGAACGCGATGACATCGCCATGGCGCGTCGAAGGATCGGAGTTGTGCATCAGGATTGCCAGTTTCTGGATCACATGAATGTTTCGGACAACATTGCGCTGCCTTTGGTGGTTTCGGGGCGTGATCTGCTAAGCCAGTCGGCCAATCTGAGCGAATTGATGACCTGGGTTGGCCTCAAGAGCCGCGCGAACGCCCTGCCGCCGGAGTTGTCGGGCGGCGAGCGGCAACGCGCGGCACTGGCACGCGCGGTGATCATGTCACCCGATGCCATTCTCGCCGACGAGCCAACCGGCAATGTCGATTGGGAAATGTCCCAACGCCTTCTGCGATTGCTCATTGAACTGAATCGGATGGGTAAAACGATCATGGTGGCCACGCATGATCTTGCCCTGATCCGGGCCGCGAAAACACATGTTCAGGCGCGTGTTTTGCGCATCTCCAATCAGCGCCTCCAGCTTGCGGGGGCCGATCTGTGAAGATGGACGTGTCCAAGATCATGGATTTCGTGGCCGGTGATACTCAGGCCGACCGCGTCGTTCCACCAACGGGCTACACCGCTTCGCTCACGCTTTTCAGCGCGGCGGCGATGGCGTTTCTTGCCGTTTTTGCCGTCGCGCTCTCCATGGCAACCGGGCGGTTGGCGGATCGCTGGGGCTCGGAGCTTGCACAAAGCTCGACGATCCGCATTTCCGCGCCCGATGGACAGGTTCAAGCGCAGACAGAGGCGGCCCTGCGTGTCCTTGGCACCACGTCCGGTGTCGCATCAGCTCGCGCTTTGGACGAGGCAGAGCAGCGTGCCCTTCTGGAGCCGTGGTTCGGCCCGGATTTGCCGGTCGAGACCCTGCCCATCCCGCAGCTTATCGAGGTGATCGAAGAGGGCGCCGGATTTGATGCCGAGGGCTTGCGCCTGCGGCTTGCTGCCGAAGTGCCCGGTGCGGTTCTGGATGATCATACCCGCTGGCGCAGGCCGCTTGTCGATGCGGCCTCTCGGCTGCGAACCTTAGGTCTTGTGTCGCTTCTTCTGATCGCGGGCACCACAGCGGCGATGATCACGCTTGCGGCAAATTCGGCCCTGGCGGCCAACACGCAGGTGATCACCGTCCTCCGCCTTGTCGGCGCGCGTGACAGCTATATTGCCCGCGCCTTCGTTCGCCGGTTTACCTTGCGAGCCCTGCTCGGGGCCGCCGCTGGCGTTTTTCTGGGGGGGTTGGCTGTTTTCTTCTTGCCTGCCGCGCAGGAAGAAGGTGGGTTCCTGACCGGCCTCGGGTTTCAAGGCTGGCAGTGGCTATGGCTGATCGTGATCCCCCCTCTGGCCGCAGCGGTGTCTTTTGCCGCAACACGTGCGGCGGCCCGCAAGACGTTGAAGGATTTGTCATGAGGGACGCAGTCCAGTGGCTTCGCTCGGCGGTCTTTGTCGCGCAGATCTATTTCATGATGCTGCCATTCGGTATTCTCTTTCTGCCCTGGGCCCTGTTTAGCCGCCGTGGGGCCAATGTTGCGTGTAAAACATGGTGTGTCTGGGTGCGCTGGACTGCGCGCTGGATGGTGGGTCTGCGCACGGAAGTGCGCGGGACGCCGCCCGCGGACGAAGTATTGATCGTGGCCAAGCACCAGTCCTTCCTTGATATCATCCTGATCTTCAACGCGGTCCCTGCGGGCAAGTTCATCATGAAGCGCGAGTTGATGTATGCGCCCATTCTGGGTCAATACGGTTTGCGTCTGGGTTGTGTGCCAGTGGATCGTGGTAAGCGCAGCCAGGCCATCAAGAAAATGGTCGAGGATGTGGCGAACGGTCACCAAACGCCCGGACAACTGATCATCTACCCTCAAGGCACGCGCATCGCACCGGGCGTGAGGGCGCCCTACAAGATCGGCTCTAGCATTCTTTACGAGGAAACCGGGCAAGATTGCGTGCCGGTGGCCACGAATGTCGGCGTCTTCTGGCCGCGCAAGGGCATCATGCGCAAACCCGGCCTGGCGGTTGTCGAATTTCTGCCCCGCATTCCGGCGGGCAAGGAAAAAGAGGTGTTCATGGCCGAGCTGGAAGAGGTGATTGAGACCAATTCCAACCGGCTGATGCGCGAGGCGGGATTTGATCTGGATGGAGTATCTTGAAGACATAGCCTCGCTCGAGGCGCTTTACGGGCAGCCCGGGGCCGCGTCTTTGCGGAAGGTCGTGCATCGCCTGACGCCGCTTTACCGAAAATGGATTATGACATCCCGGTTTTGCCTGCTGAGTACAGTGGGACCGAATGGCACCGATGGCAGCCCGCGCGGCGATGACGGCCCGGTGGTAACCGAGCTTGATGAAAAGACGCTGGCCATGCCCGACTGGCGCGGCAACAACCGGCTCGATTCCCTGCGCAACATCGTCGAGGACGGGCGCGTGTCGCTGATGTTCATGGTGCCGGGATCGAACACGGTGGTGCGGGTTAATGGTCAAGCGCGGCTGACCGCTGATGCGGGCCTGCGCGCCCGGTTCGAGCGCAAGGGACGCCAGCCTGCCACGGTGATCGTGATCAAGATCGCCGAGATTTACACCCAATGCGCCCGCGCGCCGATGCGCGCGGAGATCTGGTTACGCGATGACAGTGCTGACCTGCCCACAGTGGGTGAAATGTTAGCTGAGGCTTCGGACGGCGAAGAGGGCGGCGCCGAATATGACGCAGCCTGGCGGGCACGCGCAGCTAAAACCATGTGGTGACCCCGCCCTGAGGCGAAGCCACAGGTTCACCTGTTATTCCGCTGGCCGTCCCTGCGCCGAGCCAACCACGTCACGCAGGATATTCTGCACTTGCTCGCCAGACATCCGCATAGCTTTTGCCAGTTTACCGACAAACTGCTGTTCGCTGTCCGCCAACCGGCCATCGGCGGCAACAACCATGAGAACACCACGCATCATGACTTCAAACTCTGGCGCTGTGCGCCCCTTGACGAGACGTTTGAAGTCTTTGTCCGTGGGTTTGCCCTCGGCAAGTTCGGCCATTTTAGCGACCTCTGCCGGATCAAAGCTCTCGCCGGTCATCCGCTCTGCCGCATCGGCAATGGCGGCGACCTCAGAGGCATCAATATGCCCGTCCGTCTTGGCCGCATGACACATGGCATCCAGGATCGCTACAGCAGCGGGAGAGGCCTCGCCCATCATACCCTGACGTTCCTGGCGGCGTTTGCGGGCTTTCAGCGCACCATAGGCTGCAAATGCCAGAACACCCGCCACCAATAGCCAGCCTATGTGGCCCATAATCAGGTTTGACGTAGACAGCCTAGGCTCGTTGGGGATCACGTTATCAATCATACCCGCCTCTTTGGCCTCAGCGATATCTTCGACCGACATTGGATAGTAGGACTTCGTATCACACTTGTTTTCGGCCAGGGCATATGTCTCAACGCTACGAAAGAGGTTGATGCCAAAAGCCGAGCGTTCATTCACAAGAATGCACAAGGAATAAGGCACGCCCTGTTCGACAATCTTGGTGTCGGCGACAAATAACAGCTCCTGGTGCTCGGACCCGCCGCGCCGGGCTTCGGCCGGGTCGGGGAAGGCGACAAGACAGGTGGTGGCCAGGAGAGCCATCATAAAATTACGCATCGAAAATGAACTCCTATCCAAATTTTCGATGCGCATTCAGGCTTTGTTTTGTGGCCAAAGATTGACGGAAATACCCTAAAATTCAGGCTGTTGCACAGACTCTGCGCCGCAAGCCAAGTCGGGTCAGGTCACGTCAGATCAGGCGTGGATCGCGCCGTCCCCACAGGCCAGCGCTGCTTCGCGGACTGCTTCTGAGTAGGTCGGGTGCGCGTGACAGGTCAGCGCCAGGTCTTCGGCTGAGGCTCCAAATTCCATCGCAACACAAACCTCGTGAATGAGATCCCCCGCTGCGGGGCCGATAATGTGTGCACCGAGAATACGGTCGGTGGTTTTGTCGGCCAGAAGTTTCACAAACCCGTCGCCCGCGAACACAGCTTTGGCGCGGCCATTGCCCATGAAGGAGAACTTGCCGACCTTATAGGCGCGACCTTCATCCTTGAGCTGTTCTTCGGTCTTGCCGACGCTGGCCACTTCGGGATGGGTGTAAATCACGCCCGGAATGACGCCGTAATTCACATGGCCATGTTTGCCCGCAATGACCTCTGCGGCGGCCATGCCCTCATCCTCGGCCTTGTGCGCAAGCATCGGGCCGTCAATCGCATCGCCGATGGCATAGATGCCTTTGACGTTAGTCTGCCAATGATCATCGGTTTTGATCTGGCCGCCCTTGCTGGTCTCAATGCCCAAACCCTCTAGCCCGAGACCCTCGGTATAGGGACGCCTGCCAGTGGCCACGAGGACCACATCGGCGTCAAGCACTTGGTCGCTGTCATCCTTGTGCAGCTTGTAATGCACCTTGGCCTTGGTCTTCGTGGCCTCGGTTTTCTGCACGGCAGCCCCCATGATGAAGGTGATCCCCTGTTTCTTGAGCATGCGTTGAAAGGTTTTCTGCACCTCGCCGTCCATACCGGGCGTGATCGCGTCGAGGAATTCCACGACAGTGACCTCCGTGCCAAGACGGGCGTAGACGCTGCCCATTTCAAGCCCGATGACGCCGGCACCGATCACCACCAATTTCTTGGGGATCTTGGCCAGTTCCAGTGCCCCGGTGGAGGTCACGATGACTTTTTCGTCCACCACCACATCGGCCCCGGGGACGGGCGACGCCTCTGACCCGCTGGCGATGATGATGTTCTTGGCCTCATGCACCTCGTCGCCCACTTTGACCTTGCCAACATCGGGAATAGAGCCCCAGCCTCTGTGCCAGTCTATCTTGTTCTTCTTAAAGAGAAATTCGATGCCCTTGGTGTTCTGGCCGATGACGTCATCCTTGTAGGTCAACATCTGTTTCCAGTCGACAGAGGGTGCTTTGCCCTTAAGACCCATGGTGCTGAAATTATGCTCCGCTTCATGAAGCATATGTGAGGCATGCAGCAGCGCTTTGGACGGAATACACCCGACATTCAGGCAGGTGCCGCCAAGTGTTTCGCGCCCCTCGACGCAGGCGGTTTTCAGGCCCAACTGCGCACAGCGGATGGCCGCCACATAGCCGCCCGGACCCGAACCGATTACGATCACATCATAGGCTGCCATTGGGTGTTCTCCTTGGGATGTTCGACGTCGGTATCGCGTCGGTATTGTGTCGGTATCACGTCGGTGCTTTTGGTGAGCATGTCGAGTGCAACGCCCGGCGTAAAGGTTGCGCGTGGATATTTTTGGCAAAAAGAAAGATCAAAACAGCGCCGCCAGAAGCATGAGGGTTGTTGCACCAAACCCCACCATCCAAATGAGCGACCGCCAGGGTCGCAGTCCAAGATAGTAGGCCGGGATGTAGAACACGCGTGCAATGAGATAGGTCCAGGCGCAGGCGGCGGTGAAGCCGGTGGATTGATCCGACAGGGTGATGACCGCACAGGCGATGGTGAAGAGGATCAGCCCTTCAAAATGATTATTGAGCGCGCGGTAAAGGCGGGCGGTTTTTTCGCTGAGCTGGTCTTCCAGCGAACCGCCCAGTTTGGTGCGATCCCGTGCCGAGGTGGTCTTGCCGGGGCCAAGTTCCAGATTGGCTGGGATGGACATCAGCACGAATTGCAGGACCTGCAGGAGGGCCGCGAGGGTGAGAACGGTGAGTTCAGGGGTCATCTGCGAATTGGCCTTGGCCCTGATGGATCCTCGGCCAGTTCGATCCAACTTTCATCGGTATCAACGTCCGCCGTTACCGTACAGTCTAACTCCAGTTCCTGATCCTGAATTAGTCCAATCCGCAAAACAGGGCCTTTCTTGAACTTTGTGGTCATATGCGTTGAGCTGTCTTGCGACACATGTTCGACGGTATGATCTTTCAATAAATATGTCATTCGGTCTGTGGCTTCATCCAAGTCCATCAATCACCCCTTCGGCCTTGTCGAGCCAATCCAACCTTCCGCTTCGAAGAGCTTTCGCCACTCGTGTTTTGGCGGGGTGGAACGCCGCCCTACGGAACATTCGAGCGGCGATGTAGGGTGGGGTTTCACCCCACCTCTGCCTCACAAATCCATCAACAAACGCCGTGGATCCTCCAGCGCATCTTTCACCCGCACAAGGAACGTCACCGCTCCTTTGCCGTCGACGATCCGGTGGTCGTAGCTGAGCGCAAGATACATCATGGGTCGGGCGACAATCTCTCCATTCACCACCATCGGGCGTTGCTGGATCTTGTGCATGCCGAGGATGCCGGATTGCGGCGGGTTGAGGATGGGGCTCGACATCAGCGAGCCATAGACTCCGCCGTTGGAGATGGTGAACGTGCCGCCCTGCATTTCGGCCATGGAGAGCTTGCCATCCCGCGCGCGGGCGCCTTTTTCGGCGATGGCTTTCTCGATGGCGGCAAAACTCATCTGGTCTGCGTCGCGGATCACGGGCACCACAAGGCCCGTGGGCGTGCCGGCGGCGATGCCCATATGCACAAAGTTCTTGTAGACGATATCCGTGCCGTCGATCTCGGCATTGACCTCGGGCACTTCCTTGAGCGCGTGACAGCAGGCCTTGGTGAAGAAAGACATGAAGCCCAGCTTGACGCCATGTTTCTTCAGGAACTCGTCTTTGTACTCAGAGCGCAGCGCCATGACCTCGGTCATGTCCACCTCGTTATAGGTGGTGAGCATGGCCGCCGTGTTCTGGCTGTCCTTGAGACGCTTGGCGATGGTCTGTCTGAGCCGGGTCATCTTGACCCGTTCTTCGCGCGCGGCATCATCGGCAGAGACTGGCGCGCGCGGCGCGGTAGCAGGGGCGGCGGCCGGGGCTGGTGCTGCAGAGGCAGCGGCAGCGGCGCGGGCCACGTCATCCTTCATCACGCGGCCATCGCGGCCTGTGCCCTGAACCTGATCTGCCGAAAGACCGGCTTCGGCCATGGCCTTTTTGGCGGATGGTGCGTCTTCGACATCTTTGCCCGTGGCCGCTGCAGGCGCCGGGGTCGCCTCAGCTGGTGCGGGCGCGGGGGCTGCAGCGCCACCACTGCCGAATATGACAGCAAGCTTGCCACCAGCGGCCACGGTGTCACCTTCTTTCGCGAGGATTTCTGTCAGGGTGCCCGAGGCGGGCGCGGGCACTTCGACCGAGACCTTGTCGGTTTCCAGCTCGCAGAGCATTTCATCGGCGGACACACTGTCGCCAACGGATTTGAACCAGGCCGACACGGTCGCCTCAGTCACGGATTCGCCCAAGGTGGGCACCATCACATCGATGCTGCTGCCGCCACCTGAGGCGGGCGCGGCAGGCTTGTCGGGTTTCGCTTCGGGCGCAGTTTTGGGGGCCGGGGTGTCGCCTGCGCTCGCCCCTTCATTTATCGTGGCCAGAAGCGCGTCAACGCCAACGGTTTCCCCTTCCTTGGCGACAATCTCTGCCATCGTGCCAGAAGCGGGCGCGGGCACTTCGACGGTGACCTTGTCGGTTTCCAGCTCGCACAGCATCTCATCGGCTGCCACGGCATCGCCGGGCTTTTTGAACCAGGTTGCGACGGTGGCCTCGGTGACGGATTCGCCCAGGGTCGGGACGCGGACTTCGGTGGTCATGGGGTCTTATCCTTCGATCGTCAGCGCGGCGTTGACCAGCGCTTCTTGTTGAGCTTTGTGTTGGCTGGCAAGACCGGTCGCAGGCGAGGCCGAGGCCGGGCGACCGGCATATACAGGGCGGGTGTGCTTGGCCTTGATGCGCTGCAGCACCCATTCGATGTTGGGTTCGATGAAGGTCCATGCACCCTGGTTCTTGGGTTCTTCCTGGCACCAGACCATCTCTGCCCCTTTGAAGCGTTCCAATTCCTTGACCATCGAGATGGCCGGGAAGGGATAGAACTGCTCAACCCGCATCAGATAGACGTCATCCAGACCGCGCTTGTCGCGTTCTTCCAGAAGGTCGAAATAGACCTTGCCTGAACACATTACCACGCGGCGGATCTTGTTGTCAGGCTTCAGTTTCGTGTCGGAATTGCCGTGCTGCGCATCATCCCACAGCACACGGTGGAAGCTTGACCCGGTGACGAAATCCTCAGTCCTGGAGATACACATCTTGTGGCGCAGAAGCGATTTCGGCGTCATCAGGATGAGCGGTTTGCGGAAGGTGCGGTGCAACTGGCGGCGCAGAATGTGGAAATAGTTCGCCGGTGTCGTGCAATTCGCCACGATCCAGTTGTCCTGTCCGCACATCTGCAGGAACCGTTCAAGCCGGGCCGAGCTGTGTTCTGGCCCCTGTCCTTCAAACCCATGCGGCAGGAGGCAGACAAGGCCCGACATGCGCAGCCATTTGCTTTCGCCGGAACTGATGAACTGATCAAACATAATCTGCGCCCCGTTGGCGAAATCACCAAACTGCGCCTCCCACATGACCAGCGCGTTTGGCTCCGACAGGGTATACCCATACTCAAATCCCAAAACCGCGTATTCCGAGAGCATCGAGTCGATAACGTCGTACTGCGCCTGGCCCTGGCGAATGTTGTTGAGTGGGTAATAGCGCTCTTCGGTGTCCTGATTGATCAGGCCTGAATGGCGCTGGCTGAACGTGCCGCGCGTACAGTCCTGGCCCGCCAGACGCACCGGATAGCCTTCGAGCAGGAGCGAGCCGAAGGCAAGCGCCTCTGCCGTGGCCCAGTCAAACCCTTCGCCGCTTTTGAACATCGCCGCTTTGGTTTCCAGCAGGCGCGAGACGGTCTTATGCAGCGGAAAATCAGCCGGTGCGGTTGTCAGCGCCTTGCCAATTTCGGTGAAGGTCTTTTTCTTGATCGAGGTGGCGCCGCGCTGGTAGTCTTCGTCCTTGCGGTCGAGATGTGACCACTTGCCATCAAGCCAGTCTGCCTTGTTGGGGCGGTATTCCTTCCCGGCCTCAAACTCATCTGCCAGGTAGGATTGGAACGCGGCCTTCATATCCTCGATCTCACCTTCGGGGATCAGACCATCCTTGACCAGCCTTTCGGTGTAAAGCGCGAGCGTGGTTTTTTGCGTCTTGATCTTCTTGTACATGACGGGGTTGGTGAACATCGGTTCATCCCCCTCGTTATGGCCGAACCGGCGATAACAGATCATGTCGATAACAACGTCTTTGTGGAACTTCTGGCGAAACTCGGTGGCCACGCGCGCGGCATGAACAACCGCCTCGGGATCGTCGCCATTCACGTGGAAAATCGGCGCTTCAACCATCAGTGCGATGTCCGTCGGATAGGGCGAGGAGCGCGAGAAATGCGGTGCCGTGGTAAAGCCGATCTGGTTGTTCACAACGACATGCATCGTACCGCCGGTCTTGTGGCCTTTGAGACCGGAAAGACCAAAGCCCTCGGCAACTACACCCTGTCCTGCAAAGGCCGCGTCGCCATGCAACAGGATGCCCATCACGGCTGTGCGATCCGCATCGTTGATCTGGTCCTGCTTGGCGCGGACCTTGCCAAGGACAACCGGATTTACCGCTTCAAGGTGACTTGGGTTTGCGGTGAGCGACAGGTGCACGGTGTTGCCGTCAAATTCGCGGTCTGAGGACGCGCCGAGGTGATATTTCACATCGCCCGATCCATCGACATCTTCGGGTTTGAAACTGCCGCCCTGAAACTCGTTGAAGATCGCGCGATAGGGCTTGCCCATCACATTGGCCAGAAGCGAAAGGCGGCCACGGTGGGGCATGCCGATCACAATCTCGGTGACACCCAACTGCCCGCCGCGTTTGATTATTTGCTCCATCGCCGGGATAAGGCTTTCGCCGCCATCAAGACCAAACCGCTTGGTGCCCATGTATTTGACATGCAGGTATTTCTCGAAGCCTTCCGCCTCAACCAGCTTATTGAGGATCGCCTTCCGCCCTTCGCGGGTAAAGCTGATTTCCTTGTCATAGCCCTCGATCCGCTCCTTGAGCCAGGCGGATTGCTCGGGGTCTGAGATATGCATGTATTGAAGCGCGAAGGTGCCACAATAGGTGCGCTTCACGATGGCGAGTATTTCGCGGATCGAGGCGACCTGCAGGCCCAGAACATTGTCGATGAATATAGGCCGGTCCAGATCCGCTTCGGTGAACCCGTAGGAGCGCGGGTCAAGCTCGGGCCGGACGGGCGTTTCGCGCAGACCCAGAGGGTCAAGATCGGCTGCCAGATGGCCCCGGATACGGTAGGCGCGAATGAGCATGAGGGCGCGAACGCTGTCCAGAACGGCGCGCTTGATGGCCTCGTCTGACACCTCGACGCCGGTTTCGGCGGCCTTGGCCTTGATCTTGTCACCGGCCTTCTTGGCTTCAACCTCGGGCGGGTATTCGCCGGTCAGGGCGCCGGTCAGGTCGTCATTGGGTTGCGGTGGCCAGTCGGGGCGGGCCCAGGATGGCCCGGCGGCCTCTCGCTTGACCGACACCTCATCATCGCCCATGGCCCGGAAAAACGCCTGCCAAGCCTCATCGACGGCGTTTGGGTCATTGGCATAACGCGCATAGAGCTGTTCCAGATATTCCGCATTGTGCCCCTGCATGAAGGAGGAGGCGTGGAACTGGTCATTTGGAGATTGGTCGGTCATGTGTCTTTCCCCTGGTGACAGACGCGCATTGCGTCAGGGCCTGATGCCCCATTGTGATACGATGGCATCGTCGCCCAGAGCCTCTTTGGCGCCGTCTTTGGGGCGAAACTGCCGGAAGAAGATAAAGGGTTGATCTTCCCCATTTGGCACGGAGATGAGATCGGTTAGAAAATCCTGCTCGATGGTCTGATCGGGATCCTTGAGGCCCGCGTTGGGATCAAACGCATCGGCGCGAAGGGCCCCGTGATCGGGTGTGGCCACGTGGGTAAAGCCGCAATGCGCCGGTTCGACCGAAGACGTCATGATGAAGAACGTGTTGTCCTCGGGATAGACATAGATCCGCTGCCCGTCATCGGTGCTCTCGGCGATGGCCGCGACGATGCCGGTGAAAATCTCAGCCGCATTGGCGTGCAGGGCCGGGTTGGGCGCCTGGCCTGTCTGGGAATAGGCGGTGAGGCGTTCGGCATATGTCAGCTGTGCGCCGACGCGGTTCACCTGCGCCTCGGTCAGCGGCTCGAACCCGGCAGATGCCAGATTGGCGTCGAACTCTTCCGGCGCGGCCTCCGTGCAAGCCGCGATGGCCTTTTTGGCGATTTTACCCCATTCGCCCGCCTCGGCGGGTGCGGCCACCAAAAGGAACGCCGCACCCGAAACTATCAGGGTTGCGTGCCAAGCGAATGCCCGGCCTACGGCTTTGACCGGGAACATTACCCAATCGCCTCCAGCACAGCTTCGCCCAGACCGGCCGGGGACTCGCTTACAACAATCCCAGCCGCACGCATGGCTTCGATCTTGTCATCGGCACCGCCTTTGCCGCCCGCGACAATGGCACCGGCGTGGCCCATGCGGCGGCCGGGAGGGGCGGTGCGCCCAGCAATGAAACCAGCGGTGGGCTTCCAGCGGCCTTTCTTTTTCTCGTCGATCAGGAACTGTGCGGCCTCTTCCTCAGCAGACCCGCCGATTTCGCCGATCATGATGATGCTTTCGGTCTCATCATCGGCAAGGAACCATTCCAGCACATCGATGTGCTCGGTGCCCTTGATGGGGTCGCCGCCAATGCCCACACAAGTGGACTGGCCAAGACCCACATCGGAGGTTTGCTTCACCGCCTCGTATGTGAGTGTGCCAGAGCGCGAAACCACACCGCAGGAGCCGCGCTTGTGGATATGGCCCGGCATGATACCGATCTTGCAGGCATCGGGCGTGATGATGCCGGGGCAGTTGGGGCCGATGAGCTTGGACGTGCTGTCCATCAGCGCGCGTTTGACGCGCAGCATGTCGAGGACAGGGATACCTTCGGTGATGCACACAATAAGCGGCATCTCGGCATCAATGGCCTCAAGGATGGAATCCGCCGCAAAGGGGGGAGGGACATAGATAACGGATGCATTGGCGCCGGTTTCATGCATCGCTTCATGCACAGAGTTGAAGACTGGCAGATCCAGATGTGTCTGCCCGCCCTTTCCGGGGGTCACCCCGCCAACCATCTTGGTGCCATAGGCGATGGCCTGTTCAGAGTGGAATGTGCCCTGTGAGCCGGTGAGACCCTGACAGATGACTTTGGTGTTTTCGTCTACGAGGACTGCCATAGTGGTGGCTCCTTAGTTTATTTGCGGTATGCCCGCGTTGTCTCTTCGAGGGGTTTCCGGGGCTCCGCCCCTTCAGACCTTGAAACGTCCGCTGGACGTTCCACCGGCTGCGCCGGACCGGTCCTCACCCCTTAACCGCCTTCACGATCTTCTCGGCGCCATCTTTCAGATTGTCTGCCGCAATCACATCCAGGCCTGAAGTGTTGATGATCTCTTTGCCCTTCTCGACATTCGTGCCCTCAAGCCGGACGACGAGCGGGACCTTGAGGCCCACCTCTTTCACCGCCGCCACCACGCCCTCGGCGATCACGTCACAGCGCATGATACCGCCGAAGATGTTCACCAGGATGCCTTTGACCTGTGGGTCGGAGGTGATGATCTTGAACGCTTCGGTCACCTTGTCCTTAGTGGCACCCCCACCAACGTCGAGGAAGTTGGCAGGCTCCGAACCGTAAAGCTTGATGATGTCCATTGTCGCCATGGCAAGACCCGCGCCGTTGACCATGCAACCGATTTCGCCATCAAGCGCGATATAGTTGAGATCATACTTGGAGGCTTCCAACTCCTTGGGGTCTTCCTCGGTCACGTCGCGCAGTTCGGCGATGTCGGCATGGCGGTAGACTGCGTTGGAATCAAACCCCATCTTCGCATCGAGGCATTTCAGATCGCCGCTCGTGGTCAGGATCAGTGGGTTGATCTCGAGCATCTCCATGTCTTTTTCGAGGAACATCTTGTAGAGCGTGCCCATCAGCTTGACGCATTGCTTGACCGCGCCGCCGGTGAGTTCGAGCATGAAGGCGATGCGGCGACCGTGAAAGGCCTGGTAGCCCGTGGCGGGATCAACGCTAAAGCTGAGGATTTTTTCTGGCGTGCTTTCGGCCACTTCCTCGATATCCATGCCGCCCTCGGTGGAGCAGACGAAGCTGATGCGCGAGGTGCCGCGATCAACAAGAAGAGCGAGGTAGAACTCTTTCTCAATGCCTGCGCCGTCTTCTATATAGACGCGGTTGACCTGTTTGCCCGCCGGGCCGGTTTGCTTGGTGACAAGCGTGCGGCCGAGCATGTGCTTGGCCTCTTCGGCGGCCTCACTCACGGATTTGGCGATGCGCACGCCGCCGCCATCTCCGGCCTCGGCCTCTTTGAACGTGCCCTTGCCGCGGCCGCCGGCGTGGATCTGCGCCTTGACGACCCAGACCGGACCGTCGAGTTCGCCCGCAGCGGTTTTGGCTTCCTCCGCCCGCAGCACGACACGGCCGTCAGAGACCGGCGCGCCATAAGAGCGGAGCAAGGATTTCGCCTGATATTCGTGAATGTTCATCGCACAATCCCGTCTTGATAAGTCTCTTTTGGGTATAGACAGGGCGGTTGCGCGTTATAAGGGGTTTGACGGAAATTCAGACAAAAAACTAGTTTTTGTGATCACACTTTTAAGACGTGTGATCACAAATTGTATCGATGGCCCAAAACCGAATCGAAGCGTAGTTTCAAGGTTCTGCGCCCTACCTGAGTGTACAGCGCCAATCGCGATTTAGTTGAAGAAGATCGCGAAACCACCGGGGTTTCCATTAGTCAACCTTTGAAAGGCATTCCAGCTTTGCGCCGTAAGACGCGGCCCCTTTGCAGCATAGCGGTAGGCCCCGATGCCATGAATCCAGTCAACCGGCGAAAACGGCCCGGGATCTTCGACATAGGCCGGAAGACTGATCCCGTAACCGGCCGGCAAAAGAGGGTGCGTGATCAACAGCTTCCCCTGCAGAACAGCTTCAACATCCGACAGGATCGCCTGCCAGGCTTCTGGTGCGCCTTCGGGGATCTCAATGGGAAGAGCAGAGGTCTGCTGTGCATTGGGGATCCATTCGCGATCATTGTCTGTCTCGTCTGCAAGGCGCGCCCAGAACATGCGATTTTGTTCGATCATGCCCATCCAGTTGTCGCGCACCGCGCGGATATGACCCGGATCAGGCTCCTGGTCGAGCGAGCGGATCACGACATAGATAAGATCATAGGTCTCGGTTTGGGATTGTGCCAATGCCTGCAAACCGCCAACCGCTCCGGGTTGTTTGGCTTCAATAGAGCGTTTCTCGTTGCGGATGAACTGAAGACTGCGGCGCAGATCGCTGAGCTCTCTTCCCAGCGCCCTGTTTTCTTCCTGCATGGCATCAACAGTCTCTTGGAGCGCGTCTTTTTCTGCACCATCGGGCATTTCCCGCAATTCGTTCAGACGCGCGCGGTATTCGTCATTCTTTGCGTTGAGGCTTTGTTGCAGGGCATCTGTATCAGCCTTGATCTGTGCCTCTTCCGCCTCAAGCTCAGACAACTCTTTCGCCAATTCTGCCTGATCGTAGATATTGGGGATTTCCGGTGCGTTCCCAAGTGCCGCGCGTTCGTCTTCCAGTCTTTGAAAAACCGGCTCAGGGTCAAATGCCAGATAGAGATGCGCAAAGCCCGAAAGCATATGGGTATAGGCCACCAGCCAGGCATGATCAGCGGTGTCAAAGCGAACTTCCAAAGCCTCGTCCTTTGCCTCGGATTGGCGAAACTGCGCATAGGCGCGTCCACCGATCACCAAGGCACCGAGAATGTCGACAACTCTTTCCTGGTCAGCGCGTTGGCCGTTTTGATCCACATCGAACCATAAATCCTGCAAATTGAGCTCAAAAGCGGCGATATCGTCATTCTTCGCCGAAAGGAGCGTGGCACGTGCTGTCTCCATGTCATCTGAGAATTGGCGCATGATTTGGGACAATGTGCCGGGGGTCGACGGTTTGGCGTTCGGGTTTGGGGCGACGCCCGTAGCCGCGCGCAAGACAGGCAGAAGCGGAATACGCTGACCCAGACCATATTCATATTGCGATTGCACTGTCTTCTCTACGGCCCGAAGTGTTTGCAACATGCCAAGCAGGAATGGATTACCATCGGCGTCAGAGGCGAGGCGCTCAATCGTCGGTGCAAGCCCGTTATCGGCTAGGGTTTGTGCCTTTGCGCCATCAGGCGCGACGGTCGTGGCGAGAGCGAACGTTGCGGCTATGCCAAGTTTGAAAAAACGGATCAAATCAATCTCCAAAGCAAAAAAGAAACGCACAGACCCGGAGGCCTGTGCGTTTCAGCTTAGACATGTGCCTTTATCAGGATCAAGCCAGAGAGCTGTCGATCCCTTTGCAGGCTTCAACCAGACCTTTTACCGCATTCACCGAATTGTCGAACATGGTCTGCTCATCTTTGTCGAGCTTAATCTCAACGACCCGCTCGATGCCGCCCGCGCCGATGATGGTCGGAACACCAACATAAAATCCGTCGAGCCCATACTTGCCCTCAACATGAGCGGCACAGGGCAGAAGGCGTTTCTGGTCCTTGAGATAAGCCTCTGCCATTTCGATGGCTGATGTCGCGGGCGCGTAAAAGGCAGATCCGGTCTTTAGAAGGCCAACGATCTCGGCTCCGCCGTCGCGCGTGCGCTGCACGATCGCGTCAAGTTTCTCTTGCGTTGTCCACCCCATCTTCACCAGATCCGGAAGTGGAATGCCAGCGACTGTGGAATAGCGCGTCAGCGGCACCATCGTGTCGCCATGGCCGCCCAGAACGAAGGCTGTGACGTCCTTCATCGACACTTCGAATTCAAGGCTGAGGAAATGGCGGAAACGGGCGCTGTCAAGCACGCCGGCCATGCCGCAGACCTTCTCATGCGGCAGGCCGGAGAATTCGCGCAGGGCCCAGACCATCGCATCAAGCGGGTTGGTGATGCAGATCACAAAGGCATTTGGCGCATGATCGCGGATACCTTCGCCGACGGACTTCATCACTTTGAGATTGATGCCCAGAAGGTCGTCCCGGCTCATCCCGGGTTTGCGTGGCACACCAGCTGTAACGATGCAGACATCCGCGCCCGCGATGTCGGCATAGCTTTGTGTCCCGCTGAGTGCGGCATCAAACCCCTCAGAGGGGCCTGATTCAGCGATGTCGAGCGCTTTGCCCTCGGGGATGCCTTCTGCGATGTCAAAAAGAACGACATCGCCAAGTTCTTTGAGCGCTGCAAGATGGGCGAGTGTGCCGCCAATCTGTCCTGCACCGATGAGCGCGATCTTGGGTCTGGCCATTGCAATGGTCTCCGGTCGGTTGGAATGTTGCGCAACGGCCTAGTCCTAAACGGCCCTTGGCGCAAGTCCGCTGCGCCGCAGCAGAGCGCATTTGTGATCCGACACGATAACAAAAGATCAGTATTGTTGTCCGCCAAACCTCTCTAGGGGCCAAAAAGAATTCGCTGGATCAGCGGTGTTTCGTGCAGCCGATGCGGAATGTATGCATGAAATCGGCTAGTCACGCGTCGTTGCCCTCCGTCGGAAGCACATCGGCCAGCGCCTCATAGGCCTGACCACTGGCAACCAGGCAGGTCATGCCGTGCACCGAGGTGACGGTAATTGTCCATGTGCCGGTTTCTTCCGAGGCGAAAACCTCGACCACCGCATTGTTTGCACCAAGGCCCATGGATTGACGGGATTCGCCATATTTGGAGGCCAGTTTTTCCACGACCATCTCGCGCGGGGCACAATTTGACGCAGCGGATGGGCTTGCCAGGCAGACCGCGACGGCGGCGCTCGTCATGATTGCATTCAACTTCATCGTTCTTGCCTTTCTGAGCTGTGTCCCTGCCTTTTGGTTGTCTCAAAGCGTGATCCCATGGCTACCAAAACAAGGTTAACGCGACGTTCGCCTGTGTTTCGTTTCCGTCTTTCTGCGTCGCGGCGGGAAAATCCTTGAACTTTTCGCGCAAAAAGTGGCAATGCTGCGCAAGAAAATTTCCGCCGTCATGGAAAAGGAGACGTCGCGATGGACCTTGAGACGCACCCTTATCGTTCAGTCTTGTATATTCCCGGCTCAAAGGAACGGGCGCTTGAGAAGGCAAGAAGCCTGCCAACAGACGCGATCATCTTTGATCTCGAAGATGCGGTCGCCCCTGATGCGAAGGCGGAAGCACGACAAACGCTTGCGCAGGCTCTTGGTGATGGCGGCTACGGAAACCGTGTGAAGGTGGTTCGGATCAACGCGCTGACCACCGAATGGGGTTTCGAGGATGTGCGTGTTCTAGGCAATGCCGGGGCTGACATCATTCTTCTGCCCAAGGTCAACAATTATTCAGATGTGGATAGCCTTGCCGATATGGTCGGGCCTGACATGCCGATCTGGACCATGATGGAGACGCCCGCGAGTGTTTTCAACGCACGAGAGATTGCGGCGCACCGGCAGGTGACAGGGCTTATCACCGGCACAAACGATCTGACAAAAGAACTTGGATGCCGCTACCGCCCGGACCGGATGCCGCTTCAGGCGTCTTTGCAGATGATCGTCATGGCGGCACGGGCGGCGCGCGGCGTTGTCGCGATCGACGGTGTCTATAACCGTTTTCGGGATGGCGACGGCCTTAAGGTGGAATGCGAGCAGGGCCGCGATCTGGGCTTTGACGGCAAGACCCTTATCCATCCGGCACAGATCGACGTGACCAACACGGCCTTTGCGCCGACCCAGTCCGAAATTGATCTGGCCAAACGTCAGATCGAAGCCTTTGAGGAAAGCCAGAAACAAGGTCTTGGCGTCGCCGTGGTTGATGGGCAGATCGTCGAGAACCTTCACGTCGTCGCCGCGCAGCGCATTCTTGCGAAATCGCAGGCGATTGCGGAAATGGCAGCGGAGTAGACGTTATGCTTTACCTGATACTTGGGCTTCTTCTTTGGAGTGGGGCGCATCTGATGAGGCGGCTAGCGCCCAGCTTGCGCACGGCGCTTGGCGAGGTTCCGGGAAAAGCCGTTATCGCCGTTTTGTTGGTGCTGAGTATCTGGCTTATGAGCAAGGGCTACGGGATGGCCGACGGTGCCGTGTTTTGGGGCCGCAGCCCTGCACTTGTGGGCATCAACAATCTCTTGATGCTGGTCTCTGTCTATATGTTTGCGGCTTCGGGCATGAAAACTGCTCTGGCGCGCCGGATGCGCCACCCGATGCTGGGCGCAGTGAAGGTATGGGCGCTGGCCCATCTTCTCGTGAACGGCGATGTGCCGTCTTTCATCCTGTTTGGTGGGCTCTTGGCCTGGGCCGTGGTTCAGATGATCCTGATCAACAAGGCCGTCCCGGACTGGACACCGCCCGAGCCCGCCCCGAAATCGAAAGAGGTTATGGCGCTCGTCGGTACAGTGGTCGTATTCGCCGTGATCGCTGGGATCCATATGTGGCTTGGCTACCCTGTCTTTGGATAAAAACATGAAACTCTATCGCTTCCTGTCCACCGATGACACATCCGACTTTTGCCATAAGGTTACGGCCGCCCTGAACACGGGCTGGAGCCTGCATGGCGACCCGACCTACGCGTTTGATGCAGCAAACGGGGTCATGCGGTGCGGCCAGGCCGTGACGAAAGAGGTCGACGGCACTTACAGCCCAGACATCAAACTTGGAGAGCAATGAGCATGGTCAAGACCAATCCGGGCCGGTTTTTTGAAGACTACAGCGTCGGCGAAACGATTCACCATGCTGTGCCGCGGACCGTATCGGGTGGCGAGCGGGTCTTGTATCACGCGCTCTATCCTGCCCGTCACGCGCTTTATTCGTCAGATGAGTTCGCCCGCGCCTGTGGCCTGTGCGCAAGTCCGCTTGATGATATCGCGGCGTTCCATGTGGTCTTTGGCAAGACGGTGCCGGATATCTCGCTCAATGCGATTGCCAACCTTGGCTACGCAGAGGGCCGGTGGCTCAGGCCGGTCTATCCCGGCGACACTCTGCGATCGACCTCTGAAGTGATCGGCGTGAAGCAAAACTCCAATGGAAAGTCGGGTGTCGTCTGGGTGCGCACCAAGGGTATGAACCAACGCGATGAGGTCGTGATCGACTATGTGCGCTGGGTGATGGTGCGCAAAGCGGACGAGGATGCGCCCGCGCCGCAGACAGTTGTTCCCGATCTGAAGCCGGCCTTGCGCGTTGATGACTTGATCGTGCCCGAGGGCCTGAGCTTTGCCGATTATGATTTTGCCCTCGCGGGGGAACCGCATCGCTGGGGGGATTATGACGTCGGTGAGCAGATCGACCATGTCGATGGCGTGACCGTGGAAGAAGCCGAACACATGATGGCCACGCGCCTTTGGCAAAACACCGCGAAGGTGCATTTTGATGCAACGGTTCGCGAGGATGGACACCGTTTGATTTATGGCGGTCATGTCATTTCAATGGCCCGTACACTTAGCTTCAATGGTTTGGCCAATGCTCAGATCGTTGCCGGCCTTAATGCGGGCGCCCACGCCAACCCCTGCTATAGCGGCGATACGATCAAGGCCTGGTCCGAGGTGCTAGAAAAAGCAGAGACGCATGTTCCGGGTGTTGGTGCCCTGCGGTTGCGTCTTGTGGCGCGCAAGGGCGGTGAGCCTTTCGCTCTGAAGGGCGAGGATGGCCGGTATGCGCCCGATGTCCTGCTTGATCTCGATTATTGGGCCCTCATGCCAATGTGATGCACCGGTCGGGATCCCGGCTGGTCAAGTCCGCTCCAGCTTGCCATGGTTGCGGTCATGATCTTTCGCCTGTCTCTTGTCTGTTTCCTGTGCTGCGCTGCCATCTCGACGCGGGCCTGCGAAATTGCACTGGTTCTGGCGGTTGATGTGTCAGGCTCGGTTGATCATGAAGAATACCGCATTCAAATGCAGGGCCTTGCCGAGGGATTGCGCGACGGCACAGTTGCCGAAGCGCTGGTCGCTGGTGAGGCTGCGGTCATGGTGTTGCAATGGACGGGTGCCTCTCGCCAGAGGGTCGTGACACCGTGGACCCGGATGACGGACTTCGATGTGCTGGAGGCGTTCGCCGTTCGCGTTGAATCCACGCCGCGCGTTTGGCGGAATTTCTCGACAGCCATTGGCGAGGCGCTGAGCTTTGCCGCTGCGCAGTTCGCAAATGTGCCGGATTGCAATCGATGGGTGATCGATATTTCCGGAGATGGGTCATCTAACGAAGGCGTCGCCCCAAAAGAGGTTCACGACGTGCTTGCGGCATCAAACATCGTCGTGAACGCGCTCGTGATTGAAGGCGCCGAACCGATGATAACTGAGTATTTTTGGGAGAATGTCATCCTGGGCAACGGCGCGTTTGTGATCACATCGAATACCTACGATGAGTATCCAGAGCGCATGCGGCGCAAGCTCTTGAGAGAGGTAACAAAACAGATATCCGGTCAACGGCCTGATTCTCAGAGCCCCAATTTGTGATCACTGAAAATATAACGTGATCACAAATTCCTGATTGCGACCAAATGCCAGCAGTTTTGTCGGATTGAGGGTTTGCACCGGCAGCATTAGGTTGGTTACAAGAAAGAAATTCGGCCCTAGCGTCTCCATACGGGACTCGCTTGGTGTCGGTAAAGGAAGGGAAACTTCATGGCAGACGTTAACCGCGGGAACCGTCCTCTGTCGCCGCACCTGTCCATCTACCGACCGCAGCTTACGTCAATCACCTCAATCCTGACCCGTATCACCGGGAATGCGTTGATTGTCGCGGCACTTCTGACGGTCTGGTGGCTTCTGGCCGCAGCAACCTCTCCTGAGTATTTCGCGGTGGCTGACGCCGTCGTTACGGGATGGTTTGGTGATCTTGTCATGTTCTTGTCGCTCTGGGCGCTCTGGTATCACACGCTAGCCGGTGTGCGGCATCTGATCTGGGACAACGCCATGATGCTCGAAATCGAAACCGCCGAGAAACTCGGCTGGGTGGTCATCGGCGGCTCTGTCGTTCTGACACTCGTCACAGCGTTCATTCTTTGAGGGTCGAGGCATGAGATATCTGACAGATCGCAAACGGGCCGTCGGCATGGGATCGGCCAAATCGGGCGTGCATCACTTCTGGTCGATGAAAGTGCAAAGCGTGGCACTGCTTATTCTGATACCGCTTTTTATCTTCACCTTCGGCGCGACGCTGGGCGGTTCTTACGAAGACGTGACGGCCTATTTTGCCCGGCCTTTCCCGGCGATTGTAGCGGCCCTGACCATCATCGTGGGCTTTAAGCATTTCTCGGACGGCGCTCAGGTTCTCATCGAGGACTACGTGCACGGCACGGCGCAGAAAATCACCATCATCCTGGTCACCTGCCTAAGTTACGGGGCCATGGCGACAGGGCTTTTTGCCATCGCACGGCTGGCGCTGTGAGACCGGAGTAGACGACATGGCAACTTACGAATACGAAACCCATGAATATGATGTCGTGGTCGTTGGAGCCGGCGGTGCGGGCTTGCGTGCAACGCTCGGCATGGCAGAGCAGGGTTTGCGCACGGCCTGTATCACGAAGGTGTTTCCGACCCGCTCTCACACGGTGGCGGCGCAAGGCGGTATCGCTGCCAGCCTTGGCAATATGGGCCCCGATAGCTGGCAGTGGCACATGTATGACACGGTCAAGGGCAGTGACTGGCTGGGCGACACGGACGCGATGGAATATCTCGCCCGTGAAGCGCCAAAAGCGGTCTACGAGCTAGAGCATTACGGTGTGCCGTTTTCGCGCACCGAAGAAGGCAAGATTTATCAGCGTCCCTTTGGTGGTCACACCACGGAGTTTGGCGAGGGCCCCGCCGTGCAGCGCACCTGTGCAGCTGCGGACCGGACCGGCCATGCCATTCTGCACACGCTTTATGGCCAGTCCCTGAAGAACAATGCCGAGTTCTACATCGAGTATTTCGCCATCGACCTGATGATGAGCGATGATGGCATCTGCACCGGTGTCGTCTGCTGGAAGCTCGACGATGGCACCATCCACGTGTTCAATTCCAAGATGGTGGTGCTGGCCACAGGCGGCTATGGCCGGGCTTATTTCAGCGCCACCTCGGCCCATACCTGCACCGGTGACGGTGGGGGCATGGTGGCGCGCGCGGGCCTGCCTTTGCAGGATATGGAGTTCGTGCAGTTCCACCCCACTGGCATTTATGGCTCGGGCTGTCTGATCACGGAAGGTGCGCGCGGCGAAGGCGGGTATCTGACGAACAGCGAAGGCGAGCGGTTCATGGAACGCTATGCGCCCAACTACAAGGATCTGGCACCGCGTGACTATGTCAGCCGCTCAATGACGATGGAAATTCGCGAAGGGCGCGGCGTTGGTGCAGAGGGTGATCACATTCACCTAAATCTGAGCCACCTGCCGCCTGAGGCGCTGCAATTGCGTCTGCCCGGCATCTCGGAAAGCGCGCGTATCTTCGCAGGCGTGGATGTCACCAAAGAGCCGATCCCGGTTCTGCCGACGGTGCATTACAATATGGGTGGTATCCCGACGAACTACTGGGGCGAGGTTCTGAACCCCGCCAAGAAGGATCCCAACGCCGTTGTGCCGGGCCTGATGGCCGTGGGAGAGGCCGGCTGTGCCAGCGTACATGGGGCAAACCGTCTGGGATCAAACTCGCTTATTGACCTTGTGGTCTTTGGACGCGCGTCCGCCATTCGCGCCGGCAAGGTTGTGGATCGCGACAGCGCGGTGCCCGCGACCAACACAAGCCAGGTCGACAAGGCAATGGATCGCTTTGACGGTCTGCGGCATGCGGATGGCGCGACGCCAACTGCCGATTTGCGTCTGGAAATGCAGCGCACGATGCAAGCCGATGCCGCCGTGTTCCGCACGTCGAAAACGCTTGCCGAAGGCGTCGAGAAGATGGACGCGATTGCGGCGAAGATGGATGATCTTCAAGTGACCGATCGCTCGCTGGTCTGGAACAGCGACCTGATGGAAACGCTGGAATTAACCAACCTGATGCCCAATGCGCTTGCCACAATCGCCGGGGCCGCGGCGCGCAAGGAAAGCCGCGGGGCGCACGCGCATGAAGATTTCACCAAGCGCGATGACAAGAATTGGCGCGTCCATACAGTGGCCCGGGTGGATGGCCGCAACGTTGAGCTGAGCTACCGCCCGATTATCGAGGACCCGCTCACAACAGAGGCCGAAGGCGGCATCAGCCTCAAGAAGATCGCGCCCAAGGAGCGCACATTCTGATGCGGGTGATCCTTGCCATCTTGACGCTCGCGATTGCGGGATGCACGGCGGCCAATGACGCTGCGGATTCCATTGCGCGAAAGCAGGCCAAATCCGTCGTCAACGAAGTGATGCAGGCCCGGTTTCCCGGCATCAACATCGCACCTGTCACTGACTGTGTCATTGACGCCGCATCTGCCGGAGAGATCCTAAGCCTCGCGCGGGCATCGGTGACCGAGATCACGCCGGAAACTGCTGAGACGGTGCTCGAGATTTCAACCCGCCCTGACGCGGTACAATGCTATGCAGAGAATGGCTTGACCCTTTTGGGCGGCTGATCGGAGAAAGAGACATGGTTCAACTGACCCTGCCGAAGAATTCCCGGATCACGACGGGCAAGACCTGGCCAAAGCCGGAGGGCGCCACGAATGTCCGTAAGTTCCAGATTTATCGCTGGAACCCCGATGACGGAAAGAACCCCTCTGTCGATACGTATTTCGTCGACATGGACAAATGCGGCCCGATGGTTCTGGACGCGCTCATTAAGATCAAGAATGAGATTGATCCGACGCTGACCTTCCGGCGTTCGTGCCGTGAAGGCATTTGTGGCTCCTGTGCTATGAATATCGACGGGATCAACACGCTTGCCTGTATCTACGGGCTTGATGAGATCAAGGGGGATGTGAAGATCTATCCGCTGCCGCATATGCCGGTGATCAAGGATCTGATCCCGGACCTGACGCATTTCTATGCCCAGCATGCATCCATCATGCCGTGGCTGGAGACCAAGACGAACCGCCCGGCGAAGGAATGGAAGCAGTCGATCGAAGATCGCTCGAAACTGGATGGGCTTTATGAATGCGTTATGTGCGCGTCCTGTTCGACATCCTGCCCGAGCTACTGGTGGAACGGTGACAAATACCTGGGGCCGGCGGCTCTTTTGCATGCCTATCGCTGGATCATTGACAGCCGCGATGAGGCGACGGGCGAGCGTTTGGATGATCTTGAAGATCCCTTCAAGCTTTATCGCTGCCACACGATCATGAATTGCGCCAAGACCTGCCCCAAGGGGTTGAACCCGGCAAAGGCAATTGCGGAAATCAAGAAGATGATGCTAGAGCGCGCGGTTTAGTCCGCGTCTTCCGCCCCATCAAGCAGACCAAGCAGGCGGATCATTCGGTTGAGTTGCCCTGGGCGCGCGCGCGTTTCGAGAAACTCGGCAAGGGCCGTATCGCGCAGCGTCTCCATTCGGCTTTGCGCGGCGATTCCTGCTTCGGTGACTTTCAAGAGCTTTGATCGTTGATCACCTGGGTTGGCCACCCGTTTGACCAGCTTATCCTTTTCCATCCGGTCAAGCAGTCGGGAGACGCCATATTGCGGCATCAGAAGCGCAGTTTCGAGGTCCTTGGCCGTCATTGCCTGATCGCTCGCGACAAGGGCCGATAGCGCATCCAGAACCTCAAGACTCGGCAGGTCTTCTGACTTGAGCGCGGCCTCAAGTGCCCCGCGTGTGTGCGTGTAGCCCCGCGAAAGGGCGTGCCACATGGCTTGTTGTTGGGGCAGGTTGCTCATGGTCCGAGCCTACATGCAGTTGCATGGTCGCACAAGACCCCTGAACTGCGCGAAAACTGCGCAAAATCATAGCAGTGCACTGCACGCGAATTGGGCAAATCAGTGCTATCGGAACAGCCATGACAGGAGATTTCCATGCACCGATCCGCCGGGCTTCGCTTTATCATCGTGGGGCTATTGGTCTTGCTGATGACCATTCCCGTGTTCTTTGTTGGCGCTATCATCGACAGCCGTGCCGACTACAATCGCCAGACCATAAGTTCGGTCGGCCATGAATGGGGCGGGGCGCAAAAGCTTTCAGGCCCGGTGTTGATCATCCCGGTTGAAGAAACCGTGACGGTCCGCGAAAAAAGCGAGGTTATTGATCCGCTGACCGGAGAGCAGAAACTGGACGCCAAGGACCGCCCTGTTTTCCAGTTCAAGACCGTTACAAAGTCCCTGCGCCGCGCGCCTGTCTACATCTTGCCGGACCAGCTTGACATAGAGGTTGAGAAGACCACGCAAGAACGCAGCCGGGGTATCTTTGCCGTGCCGGTCTATACGTCAAAGTCTGACATGAGTTTTGACTTTCCCGCCGAGGCCGCCGAGACAGTTCTGAGAGGTGAAGAGGTTCTGCTTTGGGACAAGGCAGAACTGCGCATCAATGTAAGTTCCAACCGGGCCCTGCGTGGCGAGACGCGACTTCTGGCCGATGGGCGCAGTCTGGCGATGGAACCCGCCGCAAGCGACAATCGCTGGGTTGGTGGCGTGCGGGCGGCCACTGGCGATCCAAGGTCGATTACCGGCTACACGCTCAAGCTGGGCTTTAACGGGGCCGAGGCGGTGTCTTTTACGCCGGTGGGCCGGGAAACGAGGGTCGTCCTGCGCTCGGACTGGCCACATCCCGAGTTTCAGGGCGCGTTCCTGCCCGATACGCGCGAGATCACTGACAGTGGCTTTACCGCTGAATGGGTCATCCCGCATCTCGCCCGCGCCCTGCCGCAGATCAGCCGCGAAGATCAGGATGAACTGGCGCGCAACGAGACAAGCTTTGGGGTTGGGCTTTACCGTCCCAATGATTTCTACCAGAAGGCCTATCGTGCGGCGCGCTACGGTGTGCTTTTCATTGGGCTGACGTTCCTGACGATCTTTCTTGTCGAAGGGCAAACCAAACGCCCCACGCATCCGGTGCAATACATCCTGATCGGCTTGGCGCAATCGACCTTCTTTCTGCTCATGCTCGCGCTTTCAGAGCAGGTCGGGTTTGCGATGGCCTATCTCATTGCAGGTGGCGCGACCGTTGGACTTGTCACAGCCTTCGCCGCGACGGCTCTGAAACTGGGAAAGAGAACACTGGTTGTCGCGGTCCTGCTGGGCGTGCTTTACGGCGTGCTCTATCTCATCCTGCGCAGCGCCGATTACGCGCTTCTGGCCGGATCGATTCTGCTCTTTGCAGCTATAGCTGGCACGATGTTCGCGACACGCAATGAGAATTGGTATGGCGAGCCGCGTCAGAATCCGCGTCGGGGCTGGTTCCGCCGGGCAGAGCCAAGAACGCCAGAGGCTCCGGCCCCGGCAGGGTAACGCAACGTCTTGTTCCCAAAGGCGGGCCGGGCCTGATAGTCTGGCCCGCAACGGGAGGCAACGACATGCCAGACAAGACGGATGTAGCGATCATCGGGGGCGGCCTGTCCGGCCTCGTTGCTGCGTTTGAAGCCACCAAGCGGGGACGCAAGGTTATGGTGATTGATCAGGAAGGCCCGCAATCTCTTGGCGGTCAAGCCTTCTGGTCGCTTGGCGGGCTATTCATGATCGACACACCCGAACAGCGGCGCATGGGCATTCGCGACAGTCGCGATCTGGCCGAAAGGGATTGGTTGGGCAGTGCCGCGTTTGACCGCGCCGAAGATACCAACCCCAAGGCCTGGGCCAACGCCTATCTCGATTTTGCCGCTGGTCCGATGCGCAGCTATCTGCACGACATTGGGCTGCGCTGGTTTCCGGTTGTGGGTTGGGCCGAGAGAGGCGGCAGCGCCGCAGACGGACATGGCAATTCGGTGCCGCGTTTCCACATCACCTGGGGCACCGGAGAAGGAATCATCGGGCCTTTCGTCCAACTTGCCCGAGAGGCAGAAGCGGCAGGCCAGTTGCAGTTTGCCTTTCGGCACCGGGTGACGGGCCTGGTGATGACCGATGGCAAAGTGACTGGCTTGCAGGGGGGCGTGTTGGCAGAGGATCCGGCGGTGCGCGGTGCCTCGACCAATCGTGAAACCAAAGCCACGTTCGAGATTGAGGCCGAAAACGTGATTGTGGCGTCTGGTGGGATCGGAGGGGATCACGGCAAAGTCCGTGCGGTCTGGCCCACCGACAGGCTTGGGCCTCCCCCATCTCGCATGGTTTCGGGCGTGCCGGACTACGTGGACGGCCAGATGCAAGAGATTGCGAAATCCGCTGGTGCGCAAGCGATCAACGAGGATCGGATGTGGCATTATTGCGAAGGATTGCAGAACTGGAACCCGATATGGCCGAACCACGGCATCCGAATTCTGCCGGGACCGTCTTCGATGTGGTTTGACGCCCTGGGCGACCGGATGGAGGCACCCTGTCTGCCCGGCTTTGACACCCTGTCCACGCTGCGTCGTATCCTGTCCACCGGGCATGCACATTCGTGGTTCATCCTGACCCAGAAGATCATCGAAAAGGAATTCGCGCTTTCAGGCAGCGAACAGAATCCCGATCTGACATCCGGGAAATGGAGCGCTGTATTGAAGGAGCGTTTGGGCAAAGGTGCGACCCGCGCGGTGGAGGCGTTCAAGGAAAACGGCGAGGATTTTGTCGTGGCGCAGACATTGGAGGCACTGGTCGATGGCATGAACCAGATCACGCCTGAGACACCGCTGGACGGCGCACATCTGCACGCGCAAATCGCTGCGCGCGATGCTCAGTTGGACAATCCCTTCGCCAAAGACGCTCAGATTATCGCCATACGCCAGGCGCGGGCCTATCGCGGTGACAGGCTTATTCGCACGGCGAAACCTCATGCGATCCTCGACCCCGAGAATGGCCCGCTCATCGCGGTGCGGCTCAACATCCTGACGCGGAAGTCGCTTGGCGGTTTGCACACCGATTTGCAGGGTCACGTGCTACAACCTGGTGGATCTGTATTTGACGGGCTTTTCGCCGCTGGGGAGGTCGCGGGGTTTGGCGGTGGCGGGTACCACGGCTACAACGCTCTTGAAGGCACATTCCTGGGCGGTTGCATCTTTTCGGGGCGCGTCGCAGGGCAAAATGCTTAAGCGCGGGCAGCGCTCTTTTTATCACAAAAGCCAATGTCGAAAAAATATTGTGACGTCCTTCTTGAACGACTCAGCGTTTAGGTACACATGCCCGCTCAAGACGCCAACGCACGCGCCTCTGTCCCAAAGGTGCACCCCCACAGGTTACGTAGCGACGGTAACGTCTCTGAACTGAAACTTACGGCTTCCTGCCGATTTGTGTCATTTGGAGATGGCCATGACTGCTCTTGTAACCGATGTGACGGGGGAAATCCGTCACGCGAATAGCCACCATATTGAAACCTTCTTGCGCACGCATCTTTTTGATCGTCCGACATTGGTGATCGACACCGAGATCGTTCTGCAGAATTTCCGAGCGCTCAAGCGCGGCCTGGGTCGGGCGCATATCCATTACGCCGTCAAAGCCAACCCCGCGCCCGAGATTGTCGCAAAGCTGGTAAAGGCCGGGGCACATTTCGATGCGGCCAGCCGAGGCGAAATCGAACTCTGTTTGTCGCAAGGCGCCGCGCCGCGCGCAATCTCGTTTGGCAACACTGTCAAACGCGCATCGGATATCGCATTTGCCCATCAAGTCGGTGTCACGCTATTTGCCGCGGATGCCGAGGAAGAACTCGATAAGATTGCCGCTCATGCGCCTGGTGCCGAAGTCTATATTCGCCTGATCGTCGAGCCATCAGGTGCGGACTGGCCATTGACCCGGAAATTCGGCTGCGCGCAATCACATGCGATTACGCTTATGGACTATGCCAAGGCCCTTGGCTTGCGCGCCGCTGGCCTGTCATTTCATGTCGGCAGCCAAACCCGCAAGGCTGAAATGTGGGCGGCAACACTCGATGCGGTTGCCGGTATCTGGAAAAGGGCCAATGCCGCTGGCCATGCGCTTGATCTTCTCAATATTGGCGGCGGGTTTCCGGCCTACTATGGCGACCACATCGACGATCCCGCCACCTATGCCTCCAAGGTCATGGCGCAGGTAACACAGCGGTTTGGCGACGTTCCAAGGATCATGGCAGAGCCCGGTCGAGGCCTTGTTGCGGAGGCGGGCATGATTGCTGCGGAAGTCTTGCTGGTGTCACGCAAATCGCCCGATGATCTTCATCGCTGGGTTTACCTTGATATCGGCAAATTCTCGGGCCTTGCGGAGACGGCGGAAGAGGCGGTCCGATACCAGTTCGTCACCGCACGTGATCATGAGCGTCTTGGGCCGTGTATCGTTGCGGGACCAAGCTGCGACAGTGCGGATGTGCTCTATGAAAAACGCATGATGGACCTGCCTTTGGGCATGCAAGCAGGTGAACGTGTCTTCATTCGAAATTGCGGAGCCTATACCTCTTCTTATTCAAGTATCGGCTTCAACGGGTTCCCGCCGCTCGATGTGTTGGTCATCTGAGGTTTGTGGCGAGGGGGCGTGCTGCGCGGATCCTGGGGGAGCGACCCGCGCAGCCAAGCGCCACGGTTGACAAGCCGACTATTGCCATGTCGAACATGGGACATGTTCCTGAAAGATGATCTTTCCAGATTTCCTCGGGTCCGGATGGGCCATCTGCCAACGCCGCTCGAGCAGATGCCCAACCTGAGCAAGGAAGTTGGCCTTGAAATTTGGGTCAAGCGGGATGACTGCACGGGCGTTGGGCTTGGTGGCAACAAGGTGCGGCAACTGGAATTCTACCTTGGCAAGGCACGCGCGCAGGGTGCGACACAGATTCTCATAACAGGCGCGGTGCAATCGAATTTCGTCCGCACCGCGGCGGCGATGGCGGCAAAGCTTGGTATGGGCTGTCATATCCAGCTTGAAGATCGCGTCTCTGGCAAAGGCGTGCTTTACCGCGAGAATGGCAATGTCCTGCTTGACCGGTTGTTTGGCGCAACACTGCACACCTATTCCGAAGGGGAAGACGAGGCAGGTGCTGATGCGCAGCTCAGACTACTGGCGGATGATCTAAGCGCGGAAGGTGAAGTCCCCTTCATCGTGCCGTTGTCAGCAGACCAGCCGCCGACCGGATCATTGGGCTATGTCGATGCAGCGCTCGAACTGATTGGGCAAGGCGAAAGCTTCGATGAGATCTTCCTCGCCTCGGGATCGGCCATCACGCATTGCGGTGTTCTTTACGGACTGCGTGCCGCTGGGGATCAAACCCCAGTGACGGGTATCTGCGTGCGAAGGGATGCAAAGCTGCAAACGGCGCGGGTGACGAAACGGTTACAAGATCTGGCCGATCTTATGGGGCAGGCCAATCCCGTGAAACCAGATGATATCCGGCTCGATGATACCGCTTTTGCGCCGGGGTACGGTCAGCTCTCCGAGCCATTGCTGCAGGCGCTTCGCATGACCGCGCGAACAGAAGGACTGGTCCTAGATCCTGTTTATACCGGCAAGGTGATGGCGGGCCTTTTGGCACAAGCTCCAAGGCTGTCTGGCAAGCGTGTGCTCTTTTGGCATACCGGAGGGCAGCCTGCGGTTTTCGCCTATGGTGATCTTCTGGCCGACGCCTTGTCATGATCGTCGGTGTCGGGCTGGTCATTGCCTTTGTGCTGGTCGTTGTCCTTGCCAATCGTCGGACAAGATCCTGTCGCTGGCGCGAGGTGCGGTCCGGGCAAAGGGACGGGCAGGTGATGTTTCGGTGTGCGGCATGCGGCGCCGAGGTCTTTACATCTGAAGGCAAAGCGCCTTCAGATTGCCATGCGCCGCATAAGAGGTAACTGACGATGACCACGCCACCCGATGCCGGGGCCCGCCGGGCCGTCAAGCCGGTGATCTGCTATCCCAATGAGACCCTGCCTCTACCGGATATGGAACGCTACCGCACAGCGCGGTCTGGTGCTGAGAAGGTGGCAGAGGTTCTTGCAGCGCCACGCGATGCGGCCTGTTTCCGGGTGGCTGCCGGGCAGTTTTTCCGCATCAGCAGCGTCGAAGGCCCGCAGGTTGGGGACCTGAATCTGTGGAATGCCAATAACTTGGCCGAACGGTTCTACTCGGGCAAGAGCCGGGCATTGCATGGTACGCATCTCACCACCGGGGAACGCATGTGGTCGAGCTTTCCTTATCTTCGGCCGATGGCGACGATCACCGAGGATACGCTGGGCTGGTATGGGATCGACGCCTATGGCGGGTCGGTTCATGATGTGATCGGCACCCGATGTGACCCCTATACCGGTAACCTGCTGGCAGGCAGCCAGTATCACCATTGCTGCCACTCCAATCTGACGCGGGCTTTGGCCGATGAATTGGGCCTGTCGCTTCAGGAGGCAGAGCCGCATGTGCATGATGTGCTCAACGTCTTCATGTGCACAGGTTTTACCCGCGACACCGGGCAATACTTCATGAAAGCCAGTCCGGTACGCCCCGGTGATCACATTGAATTCTTTGCGGAAATTGACCTTCTGGGCGCGCTGAGTGCGTGCCCGGGCGGGGATTGCTCATCTGAGCATTCCAGTGATACGGCGGCCTGTTTTCCGCTCAAGATCGAGGTATTCGCCCCGCTGGAAGGTGCTTTGGGAGATTGGCAAAGCCCGGGTGAGAACGGATATGACCGGAGCCAAGGGCGCTAAGGACGGAGGGCGCGAAGATGAGTGAGGATGAACTACCCGAAACGCAGGCAGCGCGCGTGGATTGGGTGATCCGCGCACCCACCAATCAGGAGATGCGCCGACGCTACGATATCTGGGCGGCGCATTATGATGGCGATGTCGGTTCGGTCGACGATTATCTCGCACCCCTTGAACTGGCCAAGACGGCGGCCCGGCATCTTCGGCCGGATATGTGTCTCGTCGATGCCGGGGCGGGGACCGGGCTTGTCGGTGAAGCCCTTATGCGCGAAGGGTTCAACAACCTGATTGCACTGGATTTTTCCGAAAAGATGCTGGCCGTAGCGGCCGGAAAAGGGGTTTATCGCGAGCTGTATCAATGCGACCTGACCAAACCCACAAAGCTTGGCGCTGGATGCGCAGATGCGCTGGTGACTTGCGGGACGACAACGCAGGTGCCCTGTGCGGCCCTGCGGGAATATGCGCGTCTGGTAAGGCCGGACGGCAAGATTGTCTTTGCCGTTGTGACGGGCACTTGGGATGAGAATGGCTATGCCGCCGTTCTGGCCGAGCTGGAGGCAGCAGGTCAGCTGTCCGTGTTGGAGCGTGGTGCACCGTTTCAGATGATGCCCACAACCGAGCCTGACTTCATCTGCGAAATCTGGGTTATGGACATGACTGCGGCGCCAAAAGGTTAACGGCCTTATTTTGCTCGAATCCCGACGTCGGTATTACGTCGGTATCACATCGGTATTGCGTCGGTGCGGGGTCGACCAAGGTGGCAAAACCTGCATGTGTAAATGTGGCGTGCGCTGCGCAACAGGGCAGATCTTGTATGCGTGCCAAAAACGGAAATTCTGCAGATATGAGGTTGGAGGGCGGCTTGAGGGTTGTTCTTGCCGTGCCCAAAAGAAAAACCCCGCCGGATCGGCGGGGTCTGTCACGTCAGCGACGGTACGGTTTAGCCCTGGCGGGCTTTGAACCGGCGCTGGGTTTTGTTGATCACGTAGACGCGGCCTTTGCGGCGCACGACGCGGCAATCGCGGTGGCGGTTCTTCAGAGACCGCAGCGAGTTCTTGACCTTCATCGGTCGTCTCCTTTGTCGTGGCGCGGGGGGCGCCGGGTTACGGGTGCTTCGATCAAGCCGAAGCAGCGAATATGGTGGGCGATACAAGGATCGAACTTGTGACCCCTTCGATGTCAACGAAGTGCTCTACCGCTGAGCTAATCGCCCGTTCACGCCACAGCTTCACATGCCCCAAATAAACAGGGGCGCGGGAAACCGCGCCGGTGAGCCGTGTCTATAAAAGGAGTCGAAGGCTGGATCAAGGGCTTTTAGATTGCCATTTTCGCACTATTATGGCGTGTAGGAGACATGATGACCAACGCTGCATACACGCTGACCAGACCGGATCGTCGGACCACATCCGTGGTGTTTGCCTCGCCTCATAGCGGGCGGGCCTATTCGGCGTCGTTTCTGCGCCGCTCGGTGCTGAACGAACAGGCCATCCGCAGTTCCGAAGATGCCTATGTTGACAAGCTTTTCGATGTGGCCCCTCAGTTTGGCGCGTCTCTGATCACCGCTGGCGCACCGCGCGCCTATGTTGACCTTAACCGCAGCGCGGAAGAGCTTGACCCCGCCCTGATCGAAGGGGTGCGCAAAGGCGGTCACAATCCGCGCGTGTCTTCAGGCCTTGGCGTTGTGCCGCGCGTCGTGGCCAATGGGCAGGCGATTTACCGTGGAAAGCTGACATTGGCCGAGGCCAAGCAGCGGCTTGAGCGGTACTGGATGCCCTATCATGCCGCGCTGAAGGCCGAGATGGCGCAGGCGCATGAGATGTTTGGCGAGGCTATCCTGATCGACTGCCATTCGATGCCGCATGAGGCGATGGACTCGGTTGTCCGCACGGGTCTCAAGCGGCCTCAGGTGGTTCTGGGCGACAGGTTCGGCGCGGCGGCCAGTGAACGGATGGTGGACCAGATCGAGGCCGCGTTCGTGCATGCGGGTTTCGCCGTGACACGCAACACGCCTTTTGCCGGTGCGTTCATCACGCAACATTACGGGCGCCCGGCGGAAAACATGCACGCGATCCAAATCGAGATTGATCGGGCGCTTTACATGGATGAAAAAACCATCCGCCCGCATGCCGAGTTTGCCACGTTCAAGCGCAGACTGCAGGCGATCATCGCCGATATCGCGCGGATTGGCCGCCCGGAGGCGCAGCCGCTGGCGGCGGAGTAAGACGATCCCCATCTCTTTGGTGCAGGGCGTTCAGGTGAGCGTTCTAATGCCCGAGGGCGTTTCAATCTGCGCCTCATAACGAAGTTCCCCGCCGCTGCGGACCGCTGGGGGTGTTTCGACCGAAAGCCTTTGATAGAGCGCGCAGAGGTCTTCCGGATCTGGATGGAAGACGGAGAAGCTGCGGAGCCGCGCGCCCAGATCCGGGATCTCTGCCATCGATGTTGGATCGTTCTTGTGGTCGATGAGCGACGGCGCCGCGCCATCCAAGGGCAGATGTCCGTCGCGCGGGATCGAAAATGCGAAAGCGGGCGCGTCTAACGGCAGGTCGATCACCTCGCCAAAAATTGCGGGATCATGGGAAACGTAGTGGTCAATATCAACCGTGCTTGCCACCCACCCGCGCAGCCGGCGGCCCGCGTCCCAGTCGCGGCGGACCTGCGCCTTGTCATCAACGCCGAACCATCGGGCGCGCCCTGGGGAGCGCCCCGCAGGATCAAGGGCGACGATTTCAAGATAGGTTTTGTTGCCCAGTTGGAGCCGGTGGTTATGCGTGCCCATATAGAGGTGACGCGTTCCGAAAGGCACATCGATGTCGATGCAGTTTCGGACATGCGCGACGCCTTCTGTCAGGGTTGGCGCGACAACGGTCAGGTGATCGAGCTTCAGCATCGTTATCTTAGCGAGCGACCCTTGAGGATGGCATCCGAGCCGAAACGGGCGCGGATTTCATCTGTGGCTCGTTCGGCTTTGCTGCGTTGTACGGCTTGGGGATCAAGCAGGTCGCCTGAGGTATCGGCGACGGTCTCGGGCAAGAGATCGGAGATGCCCACGCCGATCAGCCGGTAAGGCTGGTTGGGATCGACTTGATCGTAAAGCGCGCGGGCGGTGCGGTAGATTGTGTCCGCCAGTTGCGTGGGATCGCGCAGGGCGAGCCGCCGTGTCAGGATCGAATGGTCGGATTTTTTAAGCTTGAGCGTGACGACCCGTCCTGCGAGCGCGCGCGCCTTGGCCCGGTCCGCGACATTTTCGGCCAGCCGCCAGATATGGCCGTCGAGGATGTCGGTGTCGATTGTATCTTCTGAAAAGGTGGTTTCGTTTGAGATCGACTTGACCGGGGCATTGGCCGAGACGCGGCGGCGATCCTGTCCACGAGCGAGATGCCAGAGCCGGTCGCCCATGGCGCCGAACCGGGCAACGAGATCGGTTTTCTCCCACCGCAAGAGATCGCTGAAAAGGCGGATACCGGCCTTTTCCAGCGAGGCGCGCGTGGCCTGCCCGACGCCCCAGATGAGTGTCACCGGCTGATCGTGCAGGAAATCGGCTGTTTCCGCCTTGCCGATCACCGAAAAGCCGCGCGGTTTGTCGAGATCAGAGGCAATTTTCGCCAGGAACTTGTTGTGGCTGAGACCGATGGACCCGGTGAGGCCCAGCTCGTCCTTCATGCGCCGCACGAGCCGGGCGAGCATAATGGCAGGCGGCGCCCCGTGCAGGCGGACGGTGCCGGAGAGATCGAGAAACGCCTCATCGAGCGACAGCGGCTCGATATCCGGCGTGAGCTCTTTCATCATCTCCCGGATCTGTTTTGAGACCTCGGCATAGACGCTCATCCGCGGCTTGAGCACCACCGCGTCTGGGCAGAGCTTGAGCGCCTTGAACATGGGCATGGCAGAGCGCACGCCGCGGATCCGGGCGATATAGCAGGCGGTCGAGACCACGCCGCGCCGTCCACCGCCGATAATCAACGGCTTGGTTTCAAGTTCGGGATTGTCGCGTTTTTCCACGCTGGCATAGAACGCGTCGCAATCCATATGCGCGATGGACAGATCGAAAAGTTCGGGATGGGACAGCACACGGGGGTTGCGGCAGGCGGGGCAGCGCGCACCACTTTCAAAAGCATGCAGACATTCGCGGCAAAAGGCAGGCATGGGACCATCAGATCGGTTGTGCGGATAGTCTACGCCGCTGGACCCTCGGGCGAAAGGGCCTGGGTGCGGTTCGGGGATTTGGGCATTTAGAGAACACTGAAAGAAGCAGTCAGCTGTTCATGTCCTGCAAGATGGCCTGAGCGGCGGCGCGTGGATCTGGGGCGGCCCAGATGGGGCGGCCCACCACGATGTGATCGGCCCCGTCTTTGAGCGCCTGTGCCGGCGTGGCGACGCGTTTCTGATCGCCCAAGGCACTGCCCGCCGGGCGCACGCCGGGGGTGACGATGAGCTTGCCATGCGCTTCGGGCAGAGCACGGATCATGGCCGCTTCTTGTGGCGAGGCAATGACGCCATCCGCCCCGGCCTCGAACGCGCGGGCGGCGCGGGTGGTGACGAGATCGGGAATGTCGCCGGGTGTGATCAGAGCGGCGTCAAGATCGGCGCGGTCAAGCGAGGTCAGGACCGTCACAGCAAGAATTTTCATCTCCTTGCCCCCCACACCTTCACGGGCGGCGCGAACCACATGCGGGTCGCCGTGGACGGTAAGGAAATCAAGGTCGAACTGTGCCAGCCCCCGCACGGCGTTTTCGATTGTCGCGCCGATGTCGAAAAGCTTGAGGTCGAGGAAAATGCGTTTGCCGTGATCCTGCTTGAGCTCATTGGCCAGCGCGAGGCCGCCGCCGGTCAGCATCCCCAACCCGATCTTGTAGAAGGACACCGCGTCGCCCAACTGCTCGGCCAGTTGCAGCCCGGCAAGGGCGTTGGGCAGATCGGCAGCGACGATCAGCCGGTCATCGGACGGCGAGGTGGGTGACATAACAGGCGGCTCCGGCTGGCAAAAAGTCTTCGTCTTTTTGCGGCCTTCAGCCTGTGGGTCAACCCACCATCGTCATCGCGCCGGAAGATCAGGCGGCGAGGGCTGTCGGTTGGGCGGCTCTGAGGGTTTGCGAGCGCAGCTTGCGGGATTGCGCGCGGTGCTCGGCGCGGGCCTTTTGTATCAGGCTGCGGGCGACCAGTGCATAATCTGCGTGCAGGGGTGCTTTGATATGCACGGGGTAGTTATACACCCACAGCGCGTCGCGGATGCGAACGGAGGCCTCAAAGCCTTCAATTTCTGGATTATAGCGGATCGTGTCGTAGGCCAGGGCTTCGATGATCATGGTACTGCTCCTTATTATTCAGGCTTGGCTGCCTGTGGATAACTCTGTGGGAAATGGGACCGGTTCGGTTCTATTGCAATAGAGAGTCACGCCTTTGTGCGCGCCTATTGAAGAGCGATAAATGACTGGCCCCATCATGACCTTTCCCTCACATCTGCCGTAGGTCTTGATGTGAACGCATGAAGTTCCCATTTTATTCCCTGAGGGTCCCGACCGGCGCATGCCTAATGCTGGGTGCGCCAAGGGGGATACGCTTAAGAGAAGGAGATCGAGGATGGACTTGAACAAGTTCACCGAGCGGTCACGTGGCTTCATTCAGGCCGCGCAAATGATCGCAATGCGGGAAAGCCATCAGAAGCTGGCGCCCGAACATATTCTGAAAGCTTTGATGGATGACGAAGAAGGGTTGGCCAGCAACCTGATCCGTCGCGCCGGCGGTCAACCGCAAGGCGTGCTCCAGGCGTTGGAATTGTCACTTGGAAAGATACCACAAGTCACCGGTGATGCCGGACAGGTCTATATGGACAGTCAAACCGCCAAGGTTCTGGACGAAGCCGAGAAGGTTGCCAAGAAAGCCGGTGACAGCTTCGTTCCGGTTGAGCGGCTTCTGACCGCACTGGCTGTTGTCAAAAGCCCGGCGCGCGATGCGCTTGAGCAGGGCGGCGTGAGTGCGCAGGAGCTGAACGCGGCGATCAATGATGTGCGCAAGGGGCGTACGGCGGACACGGCCAGTGCCGAAGACACCTATGAGGCACTGGAGAAATACGCGACGGACCTGACCAAACGGGCCGAAGAGGGCAAGATTGACCCGATTATCGGCCGAGATGATGAAATTCGCCGTTCCATGCAGGTGCTGAGCCGGAGAACGAAGAACAACCCGGTTCTGATTGGTGAACCAGGTGTGGGCAAGACGGCGATTGCCGAAGGTCTTGCCTTGCGGATCGTGAATGGCGACGTGCCCGAAAGTCTGCAGAACAAGAAGCTGCTGGCGCTGGATATGGGTGCGTTGATTGCCGGGGCGAAGTATCGCGGAGAGTTCGAAGAGCGGCTCAAGGCGGTTCTCAATGAGGTCACGGCAGCGGCGGGCGAGATCATCCTTTTCATTGATGAGATGCACACGCTTGTGGGTGCGGGCAAATCCGAAGGCGCAATGGATGCCGCCAACCTGATCAAGCCTGCTTTGGCGCGCGGTGAGCTGCACTGTATTGGCGCCACGACGCTCGATGAATATCGCAAGCATGTGGAGAAGGATGCGGCCCTTGCGCGGCGGTTCCAGCCTTTGGTGGTCGAGGAGCCGACCGTCGAGGATACGATTTCCATCCTGCGCGGCATCAAGGAAAAGTACGAGCTGCACCACGGGGTGCGGATCTCGGACAGTGCGCTGGTGTCAGCCGCGACGCTGAGCCATCGCTACATCACTGACCGGTTCCTGCCGGACAAGGCGATTGACCTTGTCGATGAAGCGGCATCGCGCCTGCGCATGGAGGTGGATTCCAAGCCCGAGGAGCTGGATGCGCTGGATCGCGAGATCCTGCAGAAGCAGATCGAGGCTGAGGCTTTGAAGAAAGAAGACGACGCCGCAAGCAAGGACCGCCTGGAGAAGCTTGAAAAAGAGCTGGCCGATATGCAGGAGCGGTCATCGCAGATGACAGCCCAGTGGCAGGCGGAGCGGGACAAGCTTGCCGGTGCGCGCGACATCAAGGAGCAGCTGGATCGTGCCCGGATCGAACTTGACCATGCCAAGCGCGAGGGCAATCTCGCCAAGGCGGGCGAGCTGTCTTATGGCGTGATCCCGGGGCTTGAGAAGCAACTGGCCCAGGCTGAGCAAGCCGAGGAAACCGGCATGATGGTGGAAGAGGCCGTGCGCCCTGAGCAGATTGCGCAGGTCGTCGAACGCTGGACCGGGATTCCCACCGCGAAGATGCTGGAAGGCGAGCGCGAGAAGCTTCTGGGTATGGAAGACAAGCTGCATGGCCGGGTGATTGGTCAGGACACAGCCGTGAAGGCGGTGGCCAATGCAGTGCGCAGGGCGCGGGCGGGGCTTAATGACGAGAACCGTCCACTGGGCAGTTTCCTGTTCCTGGGGCCGACCGGTGTGGGCAAGACCGAGCTGACCAAGGCCGTGGCCGAGTTTCTTTTTGACGATGACAGCGCCATGGTGCGCATCGATATGTCGGAATTCATGGAGAAACACAGCGTGGCCCGTCTCATCGGTGCGCCTCCGGGATATGTGGGCTATGATGAGGGTGGTGTGCTCACCGAGGCGGTGCGGCGCAGGCCTTACCAGGTTGTGCTTTTTGACGAGGTCGAAAAGGCGCACCCGGAAGTCTTCAACGTGCTTCTGCAGGTGCTGGACGACGGTGTGCTGACCGATGGTCAGGGACGTACGGTCGATTTCAAGCAGACGCTGATCATTCTGACATCGAACCTTGGCAGCCAGGCACTAAGCCAGTTGCCCGAAGGTGCGGATGCCAGCGATGCGCGGCGCGATGTGATGGATGCGGTGCGGTCGCATTTCCGGCCTGAGTTCCTGAACCGGCTGGATGAGATCGTGGTCTTTGACCGGCTCAACCGTGGCCAGATGGACGGGATTGTCGACATTCAGTTGGCCCGTCTGCTCAAACGGCTTGCGGCGCGGAAAATCACGCTGGAGTTGGATGAAGCGGCGAAGAAATGGCTGGCCGATGAGGGCTATGATCCGGTCTATGGGGCACGGCCGCTGAAGCGGGTGATCCAGAAGGCGCTGCAGGATCCGCTGGCCGAGGCGCTTTTGGCCGGGGATATCCTTGACGGCAGCACCGTGCCGGTCAGCGCCGGACCGGACGGGTTGATCATTGGCGACAGGGTCGGGTCGACCAACCGCGAACGTCCCGATGATGCCGTGGTGCACTAGCGCATCCTACGAGACCAAGAGACCCCTGCCACGCGATTGGCGGGGGTTTTCTTATGGAGCGCCTGCGTCGCGCAGGTAGGATTGCGTTCAAGGCACGCAGCCTTTGGGGCGCTGCCCCAAGCCCCGGGGTATTTGTGACAAGAAAGAAACGCGAAACAATCGAGAAGGATTGTTTCTTTAATGGCAACAGTTTTTGTGGTTCAACACGAGTGTTGCACCGGTTTGCCCCGCAGGCCTATAGTGTGAAAAAGGCAGTTTGGCCGGGTTTGCGTCTTTGTTTACCGGGCTTTGGAACGTAGCTGATAACAGACCGGGTCATGGCGGAGCAGGACACCGAGACATCAGACGCGCCGGAGATACCTCTCTGGTTTGACGAGTTGCGTCCCGGCGGGGACGGCGACGGATTTCTGGAGCGTCGGCTTCGGCATTCCCTTTTGTTCGTCCGCAGGCCTGTGAAACGGCTTCTCGTCACTTTTGATAACCTTTCGAATGTCGGTGACAAGAGCCCGGGCCGCGCGCCCTGGGCTTTCAAATTTGCCAAGGAAATCAACATCTCACATCTGGGCGTAATGGCGCATGTGGCCGATTGGTACCGCGACGCCGATCTGATCGAGCGGTTTCAGAAGCTGGCGGATGAGGGATTTTTCGACGGCTACGAGCGAGTCATTTTCACAGGTGTGTCCATGGGCGGTTTCGCCGCCATCGCCTTTGGTTCTCTGGTGCCTGGCGCGCATGTCATTTCGATCAATCCGCAAAGCACGCTTGATACCGAGATCGTGCCTTGGGAGACGCGCTATGAAGGCGGGCGGCGGCAGGACTGGACCCTGCCGCTTTCGGATGCGGCAAAGCTGACGGCGGGTCTGGGCCGGGTGAATATCTTCTATGATCCTTATCACGGGCTCGACAAACTGCATGTCAGCCGTTTTGAAGGCGACAATATTCGGATCTTCAACTGCCGCCATTCCAGCCACAAGACGGCCGTTTTCCTGCGCAAGATCGATGCGCTGAAACCGGTGATGCAGGCGGCCATTTTTGACGAAGTGGAGGAGGTGGAATTTTATCGCCTCTACCGCGGGCGCAGGGATCTGCGCTGGTATCGTGGCGCGGTCGTGGGGTATTTCAACGAAAAGGGCCGTAACGAGGTTTCCGAACGCTTTACCCAGGTTTTTCGCAAGCGGCTTCGGGCGAAATCGCGGCGTGCCGAGCGCGCGGTTGCGGTTGAGCAAGGCAGTGAGCCTAATGAAAAGGCCGAGACGCCGGTGCCAAGCGCCGCGACCAAGGTCAAAACCGTGGCGGCCCCCGAAAACCTGCGCCCCCGCAGAAACGACCGGTGTGGCATCGTCACGACGATGAAGAACGAGGGGCCGTTCATGCTTGAATGGGTGGCCTATCACCGGTCGATTGGATTTACCGACTTCCTGATCTTCACCAATGATTGCGACGATGGCACGGACAAGATTGCAATACGCCTTGAGGAACTTGGGCTGGCCAAGCATGTGGAGAACAAGTTCAAGAAGGGTCTGAGCCCGCAACGATCGGCCCTGCGCAAGACCTTGAAGGATGACCTCTACAAGGAATGCGACTGGGTGATCTGCGCCGATTGCGACGAGTTTCTCAACGTGCGCGTGGGTGATCGGCGCCTGCCCGATCTCTTTGAAGCGACCGGCGCGTCGGACGCGATTTCGCTGTGCTGGAAGATCTTCGGCTGCGGTGAGCAGGTCCGGTACGAGGACCGTCCGGTGCTTGAACAATTCACCTGGAGCGCGCCGGAAGACTATCGCGGCAAGTATCGCGCGCTGGGTCTTAAGACGCTGTTTCGTCCCGGGCGGGGGTCAAACCGCTTTGGAGTGCATCGCCCGAAGTTCGACCATGGGCGGCCGGACGGTTTTATCTGGAAAGACGCAGGTGGGCAGGACATGCCAGAGGCCTATTTTCAGACCGGTTGGTCGGCCTGGGGCGGCTTCAAACATGATTTCGCAAGACTGCACCACTATTCGGTGCGGTCGGTCGACAGTTTCCTGGTCAAGCGGGATCGCGGACGCACCAACCATGTGGACCGTGATCAGGGCGTGGCATACTGGGCGGATATGAACCTCAATATGGTTGAGGATACCTCCCTCTTGCCAATGATTGAGCAAAGCCAGGCGGAGTTTGACGGTCTTTTGCAGGATAAGGCCTTGGCCCGGCTGCACGCGGAGGCCTGCGCCTGGCATCGCGCCAAGATCGCGACCCTTAAATCCATGCCCGACTGGGCCGCGTTTCATGAGTTGTTGCAAAGGATAAATCCACCCGGCACGACCCCGGAAGAAAGCGCTGCGCTGATCAAGGAGCAGATGGCGGGATGACCGAGCCATATGTCATCCTGCATGGTGGGTTCCACAAAACCGCGACCAGCCATATTCAGTCGGTACTCAGTCGCAATGCGGGCTATCTGGAGCGTCAGGGTGTGCGTTATGTGCATCATCGGGAGACGCGGAAGGAATTGACGGTACCGTGCCAGCTTAAGGTCTATGAAGACCAGGGCTTAAACTACCGCACGAAATACACCGACACTGCATTGTTGGAGAAAACCGGGGCTTTTTTTGACAGCGTTTGGGAGCCAAAGGGCAAGATAAAACGCGTTATATTTTCAGATGAAAATCTTGCAGGGCATTGCGGGCACTGCGTGAAACGCGGGCTTTTGTACCTCTGGCGTGAGCAGTTGATCGGTAAGATTTCAGAACAGTTCCCGTGGCCGGTGCGCGAAGTGCATCTGGGGATTCGAAACTACGCTGATTTTTTTGCATCGGCTTATGTGGAGTATCTCAGATCTGTCACAAGCGCGAATTTCGTGGATGAAAGCATTATGCGAAAGCGCGTGATGGAGCACATGCCTAACTGGTCGAAAGTTCTCAGTACAGTGACGCGGTTTTTCCCCGAGGCGCAGATTTATGTCTGGCGGTATGAGGATTTTCAGGAGATCAGTCAGGACATACTGGCAAATCTTTGTGGTGACACGGTTGATATCGGGAAATTCAAGCAACCCAAGAACAAGAATAAGCGTCCCACGGCCAGCGGACGCGCAATTGAAGAGCTGATTGCAGCTATTTATCGCGACGGGGCCGAGACGGCATTGGCACAACGCGTCGCGTTGCAGGAGAAGTATCCGCGTGGTTCGGAGTATGGCGGTTACGATCCCTGGACAGCGTCTGAACGGACACATCTGCTGCGCATGTATGATCGCGATGTGGCCGAGATACGAGGCACCTCGGATGTCAAACTGATCGAAGTGGAACACGCATGAGCCGCGACTATGAAATTGGAATGCTCTGGGTCGAAGGGGCGCTGAGCTATGTCGAAGTGCTGTGCGCACAATCCTTCTTGGACGCGGGCCATCATGTCAAACTCTACCACTACAAGGACGTGCAGAACGTGCCCGAAGGCGTAGAGCTTGTGCATGGTGATGCGGTTTTGAAGATTGACAATTTCATTCAGCACGGTCGCACCGGGAGCCTGGCGCTCTTCTCGGATGTCTTCCGCTATCACCTGTTGCAGCAGAATGACCGGATGATCTGGGCCGATCTGGATGCCTATTGCGTCAAGCCCTTTGAAACCGAGACGGGGCACTTCTTTGGCTGGGAGTCGAAACATCACATCAATGGTGGCGTTCTTGGCCTGCCCCCGGACAGCGAGGCGCTTGGCCAGCTTCTGGACATGACCGAGGATGAATACGGCATTCCCGAATGGTACCCCGAGGAAGAGAAGACCCGGCTTCAGACGCTGAAAGATGACGGCACGCCGGTGCATGTGGGCGAGATGCGCTGGGGTGTTTGGGGACCGCAGGCTGTGACCCACTATTTGCACAAGACCGGCGAGAGCAAATATGCGTTCCAGATACCGGGCCTTTACCCCGTCGGGTTTCGGGAACGTCGCATTCTGATGCGCGGCTGGGCCAAGGAAAAGGTCGAAGGCCTTATCACCGATGAGACCTACTCCGTTCACTTCTATGGGCGGCGCGTGCGCGAGTTTCTGTCGAAACATGGCGGCATGCCCGAACCTGGCAGCTGGATGGATGCGGCATTGACCAAACACAAGATTGATTGCGAGGCAGCACCAGTTATGTCGAGAGAAGAGAAAGAAGCTTTGAAAGCCGCTGAGAAGGTTGCCAAGGCAAAGCCGAAAATCAAAACCGGTAAAGGTGGCGAAAACCTGACCGATCTGGCGGATCGTTATGGCTCGGACAAAGGATCGACCAAGCATCGGTATACCGAGCTTTATCATATGCTCTTTCATCCTTATCGGGACCAGGACATCGTTTTCCTGGAAATGGGGTTGCTGATCGGCGGACCGGAACATGGCAAGAGCGCTGATCGCGTGACCACCGACCTGCCGTCAATTCGCATGTGGCTTGAGTATTTCACCAAGGCAAAGATCCATGGCCTCGACGTGTCGGATTTTTCCTGGTTCGAACATGAACGGTTCGAGTTTCACCGGTGCGATATGGATGATCGCGATCAGATCGCCGATGCGATTGACGAGATCGATCCAGCGCCCACGATTGTGATTGATGATGCCAGCCACGCCAGCCACCATCAGCAGAACGCTTTCCTGGAGATCTTCCCGCAACTGGAGTCAGGCGGGCTTTACGTGATCGAGGATTTGCGGTGGCAGCCCGATACCTACGAAAAGCCGGGCATCACGAAAACCGCGGCGCTTTTCCGGAGCTGGCTGGACCACAGAGAGTTTCAGCATTCCGACCCAAAGATAGCGGCGGAATTTAACGTGCTTTCCGAGGATATTTCTGGCTGCATTGTTGAGACCGTTCGGTATCAGAAGAACCGCCGAGACCAAGTTGCTGTGATCCACAAGAAGTAACTAAAGCGCGCTTTCCTTTTCGAGCTGCGCAGCGGCGTCTTTGGGTCCTGGCACCGAAAAAAAACTTGGGACCGACTGCAGTAAGACATGGCGGTAGAGCCGCTTGCGACGTCTTTTCAAGAAAGCGACTTCCATGGCCAGTGCGAAAATGCGCCTGTCGCAGGCTGGGGCCACATAGAAACAATGATTGACGCTTAGGAGCCCCGATTGCGTGTAGGGCAGCGTATTTTCGATATAGTTGAAATCGTGAAAAATTTCCTGCGCAGCTGAGGGAAGGTTGGTCATCCAATCGGTCATTTGCGCACGTCGATGTGCCAGTTGTGCATCGTCGCCAAAATTCACCTGGCATTTGTCTACGGCGAACTGAAGTTGGTCGATTTGGTCAAGTTGGCCCGGTCGTGGCCACCAGATTGCACTGACCAACTCAAGCATATTGCCCCGCATCCAGACGTCATCATTGGGAATCCACTTTAGGACACCACGCCGAATTTGGTTGTTTAGGGCGCCAACAAATCCGCTTGAAAGATCGTGTTCCAGGACCGCGCGACTTTGCTCTTCACCAGTACTCATGTCCTTGCGGTACCCACCTTTGGGTTCTTCGATATGTATTGGAAGACCGATGTCACGCGCCAAAAGCGTCGCAGCCTTTGTATCGACCATCGAGGCCCAGCTCATAGCATGGCTGTGCAGAGATATGTTTTCGTGCAAGCCGTCTGCAACGGCCGACGCCAGCAACATTCGGGAATCGAGACCGCCGGAAAGTGCGAACTGAACGGATCCATGGGATGCCAGGCTATTGCAAACACGTCCCAACCGCGCCGTAAGCTCTTTTCCGACGTCTTTCGGGGGCCGTGAGGCAATCCGAAAGTCATGATCCGGCTTTGGCCAGAAGCGTGTCTCTTTGAAATCTTCGAGTGACAGCGAGAAATTTGGTGTTAGCCGTCGCACGTCAGGGTCGGCAGTCGCGCCAAAGCTGAAACCACCTTTGGTCGACGCCCGTTCACTCTTCAGGCTCAGGCTGCCAGGATCGGCGAGGCCACAGATCGCTTCAAGTGAGTAGTCGGGATTGGGCTTCAGATCTCGTTGTAGAGCCAAGAGAAGTGATGCTGCAACGAGCTTTTCTTTGGCATTGTAAACGAGCGAAAGTGAACCCGCAGGATCGCAATAGGCTCGCGTTTGAGAGCCATCGGACAGAAAGACGACATATCGACCGGCAAACCAAGTGACGTGATCTTCTGCATGATCCAGAAACCGCTTTTTGCTTAGTGGCGTCGGTATCTGATAACTCGCCTGCAACAGTTCGCCGTTCTGATCGACTGCCAATCCCAAACATAAACCGATCACTGCGCCATTTGCATCTTCGAGAACTGTCACCGGAAGGTTGGGACAGCAATGCACGAACCACGATCCAACCGGATATGTCAGGTAGCCGGCCGGAGCTTCTCCTGCCGCTTTGCAGACAACGTACTGAAGCCGGAAAACCTTAGCGAAATCCACCGAAAGCCGATCACACATGCGCTCTGCCAGATAACGTCGATGGGACAAATCATGCCGCGCTTCAATCGCTTGGGGTTCTGCCACTGCCTCGGCTCCTGACGGCCAACTTTGTATTTTCTGAGACAATAGCACACGGGCTGAATGCCCTCAATCAACTGCTGATGCAATTTGCCGTAGTTGGCCATGGCTTCTGTCAGCTGGATGCCTCAACGCGTGCGTGTCGTCGGGGTGTTTGGGGTTGGCTATGGGCTTGTGGCAAAAGTTCACTGTGGCATAACAGATATACGGTCTTCCTAGCCAAGGGTTGTCTTGATGACATACGCCTTCGATGTGCTCGCGATATTGGCAATTGTTTTTGCACTGGTAGTGGGTGCTTTGCTCTTGGCCGCCCTTCTTTTCTACATCATCGACAAGACGCAAACCGGCGATGCCATTCGACGCAACTATCCCGTCATTGGGCGTTTTCGGGGGTTGTTCACCACGCTGGGGGAGTTCTTTCGCCAGTATTTCTTTGCCATGGACCGTGAAGAAATGCCGTTCAACCGGGCGCAGCGGGACTGGGTGGCGCATGCGTCGACAGAAAAGGGAAATACAATCGCCTTCGGGTCGACCCGGAATTTGAATGTGCCGGGCACGCCCATTTTTGTGCCGGCTGCTTTTCCGCCACTGGAAGATCAGTTTGCCAAGACCGAGCCGATGGAGATCGGCCCCTACGCGGCGATCCCTTACAAGGCTGGGTCCATCTTCAATATCTCGGGCATGAGTTTTGGCGCGATCTCGCGTCCGGCTGTCGAGGCGCTTAGCCGGGGGGCGGCAGAGGCGGGGATCTGGCTGAACACCGGCGAGGGGGGTCTAAGCCCCTATCACCTGCTTGGTGGGTGCGACATCGTCTACCAGATCGGCACGGCGAAGTATGGCGTGCGGACCAAGGACGGGGCGCTAAGCGACGAGAAGCTGCGCGAGGTATCAAAGAACCCGCAGGTCAAGATGTTCGAACTGAAGTTGGCCCAAGGTGCAAAACCGGGCAAGGGCGGTATCCTGCCCGGCAAGAAGATCACGCCTGAAATTGCAGAGATCCGTGGAATTCATGCAGGTGAAGACAGTATCTCGCCAAACCGGCATCGCGAGGTGAATGATTTTGGCGAACTGCTCGATTTTATCGGCCATATCCGCGAGGTCACGGGCCGCCCGGTCGGGTTCAAGACAGTGGTCGGTTCCAGCGAAGCCTGGGACAGCCTGTTTGAGCTCATTATCGAGCGTGGTATTGAAAGCGCGCCGGACTTCATCACGATTGATGGCGGAGAAGGCGGCACGGGGGCCGCGCCCATGCCGCTTATGGATCTGGTTGGAATGCCCATTCGCGAGGCCTTGCCCCGGATGGTCGATATTCGAGACCGGTATGGGCTTAAGGAGCGTATCCGCGTCATTGCCGCGGGCAAGCTGGTCAACCCCGGTGACGTGGCCTGGGCGATTTGTGCGGGTGCGGATTTCGTGACGTCGGCGCGCGGCTTCATGTTCTCGCTAGGCTGCATCCAGGCCCTGAAATGTAACAAGAACACCTGTCCGACCGGGATCACGACGCATGACAAACACCTTCAGGCCGGTCTTGTGGTTGAGGACAAGTACAAGAAGGTGGCCAATTACGCGAAGCAGATCATCAAAGAGGTGGAAACCATCGCGCATTCCGTCGGTGTGGGTGAGCCGCGCCTGATGCGGCGGCGGCATGTGCGGATCGTTCAGCCGGATGGCACGTCTGTTGCAATGAACAAGTTTCGGCCCAGCCATGATGCGGCGCAACACCCGTGACGCGACCGATGATCGAGGCCGTTCTGTTCGACTGCGATGGTGTGCTGGTGGAAAGCGAAATGGTTTGCGCGCGCTTGTTCTGGCAAGACATGCAAACCCGAGGTCTGGATATCTCTGAGCAGGAGGCGGCGGATATCTACGGCGCAGGGCCGATGGAGTTGGTGGCCCAAGGCGCGATTGCGCGCGGCGCTGACCTGCCCGAGGATTGGGTGGGCCAGTTTTACCAGGTCATGTTTGAGGCGCTGAAAACGCAGACCCAGAGCGTGCCGGGCGCAAGTGCGCTTGTCCGGCGACTGGCCGATGCAGGCATCAAGATGGCGGTGGGGTCGAATGGTCCTGTCGCCAAAATGGAAATCACCTTGGCTGCCGTGGGTCTGCTGGATCAGCTTCGCCCGCATGTTTACTCGGCCAGAGATCTCGCGAATCCCAAACCAGCGCCTGATATCTATCTGCATGCGGCCACTGAACTTGGCGTCGCACCACGGAACTGCGTTGTTGTGGAAGACAGCGCATCCGGTGCCCTTGCCGCCGGGGCTGCGGGCATGCGGTGTATCGGCTTTGCCCTGGTGACCGATGCCACAAAGCTAAATCCGGTTTGCGACGACGTCGTGACGGACATGACGGAGATCCCCGGAATCCTGGGGCTTTGAGGCGAATGTTACAGGAACCGAACTCATTGTGAGCGGACTTGTTTTGTGCTGACAGGCACGCACCTGTTAGGTCAAAGACGATGAAACCGAATTTACCGGAGGCTTGCGCATGGCCAATCGCTGGAAGAACACCCTGACCGATCGTGACGTGACGGATGAGAGCGCCTATCTCAACCGTCGCCAGATCCTTGCGGGAACGGCGGCGGGCCTCGGGCTGGCGGGTATCGCTGCAACGCAGGCGCATGCCGAAGACCTGGAGGCGACCGCCTGGGAGGATATCACCAGCTATTGCAACTATTATGAGTTTGGCACGCGCAAGGATGATCCGTCGAAATATGCCCATATGCTGACGACGAAGCCCTGGACGGTGAAAATCGACGGGCTTGTCGACAACTCGGGCGATTATGCCTTTGATGACATCATGGCCAAAATGACTGTAGAGGAGCGGATCTACCGGTTCCGCTGTGTTGAAGCCTGGTCGATGGTGGTGCCCTGGAATGGCTTTGAGCTGGCGGATCTGCTGGACCTGGCGGGCGTTCAGTCAGAAGCAAAATACGTGGCCTTTGAGACCGCTTATCGGCCAGATGAAATGCCCGGTGTGCGGTACCCAGTAATTGACTGGCCCTATGTTGAGGGGCTGCGCATGGATGAGGCAATGCACCCGCTGACCATTATGGCGACGGGTATCTACGGCAAGGACATCCCCAACCAGAACGGCGCGCCTTTGCGGCTTGTGGTGCCGTGGAAGTACGGGTTCAAGTCGATCAAATCGGTTGTCCGCATCACACTCACCGACAAGGAGCCACCGACCGCGTGGAACAAAGCCAATGCGCGGGAGTACGGGTTTTATAGCAACGTGAACCCGACGGTGGATCATCCCCGCTGGAGTCAGGCCAGCGAACGCGTACTGGGCACTGGCCTGTTTGCGCGGCGACAGGACACTCTTATGTTCAATGGTTATGCCGACGAAGTGGCGTCGCTCTACGACGGCATGGACCTGACTAAGTTCTACTG